>CAVPCQ010000018.1:0-219900 GCA_963702425.1 uncultured Acidobacteriota bacterium | reverse complement strand
GCCGTCGGCGGCGACCATCACCGGCGTGCGGTAGCGGTCGGCGGTCTCGAAGGCGGCCATCGTCAGGTCGCACATCTCCTGGCCGGAGGCGGGGGCGTAGACCGGCGTGCGGTAGTTGCCGTGACCGCCGATCCGCACGACCTGGTTGTAGTCCGACTGCTCGGGCGCGATGTTCCCGAGGCCCGGGCCGCCGCGCATGATCGTCGCGATGACGCAGGGCAGCTCGGCCCCGGCGCAGTAGGAGATCCCCTCCTGCTTGAGGCTGATGCCCGGCCCGGACGACGCGGTCATGCAGCGCACGCCGGTGGCGGAGGCGCCGTAGACCATGTTGATCGATGCGATCTCCGACTCCGCCTGGATGAAGACCCCGCCGACCGCGGGAAAGTCGCGCGACGCGGTCTCGGCGATCTCGCTGGCCGGCGTGATCGGGTAGCCGAAGTAGGAACGGGCGCCGGCGAGGATCGCGCCCTTGACGATCGCGTCGTTCCCCTTGATCAGGATCGGCGTGCGCTTGGCCGGCAGGCCGAGCGCGCTCTTGACGTTGCTTCCGGCGTCTTGCGCCATGGGTGCACCCCCGCGCGCCGCGGAGTGCCCGCGGAGCGGACCTCGCGGCCGGTCAGGCCGTCTTGACGAGCTTGAAGACGGTGATCGCCCCCGGCTCCGGGCAGGCGTAGAAGCAGAAACCACAGCCGGTGCACCCCGCGCCGGTGTAGGCGACGGGGTGATAGCCCTGCTTGTTGAGCGCCTTGGTCGCGACCAGCACGTGGGCCGGGCAGACGCTGACACAGAGCAGGCAGCCCTTGCACTCGTCCGCACCGATCTCGACGCGACCCTTGTCGATCTTCTCGCCAGCCATGTCGATCTCCGACGGAAAGAGCTTCCGCGGCGGGGGTTTCGGAAGGGTTTCTTACGGGTAAGCTAACGGCATTGTAGCGAGGCGGAAGCAGGGCTGTCAAAGCATCTAGTATCTTGTCCGGGCGGCAAAACGCCGAATGTCATTCGGGCACCCGGGCCGATTGACCGTTCGGATGTCGGGCGCACGGGGGGGGTCCCGCTCCTGGCGGCCGGCCGGCCCGGCGATCGCGGCCCCGCCGGGGACTTTTTCACCGGCCTTGCCCGGAGACCCTTCCGGCCTCGCTGGCGGACCCTCCCGGCGTCCCTCACCATGTCCGACCCGGTGGCGGATCTCCGCCCCCCGAGGACGACAAGTGGTGGAACGGCACGGCGTTGCGAGGCTAATCGCGCTGGGTACGGCAGTCAGCCTGCTGGCTGCGCTGGCGGCCGGATGCGGCGTGCCGCCGCGGCCGCCCACCACCGAACCGACCCTGCTGCCCGCGAGCGCCGCCCAGGTTCTCGAAGCGGTCCGCGCGCCCGGGGCCCGGGCCGTACTGGTGAACGTCTGGGCCACCTGGTGCCAGCCCTGCGTCGAGGAGTTCCCGGACCTCGTGCGGCTCCATCGGGCGTACCAGGACCGCGGCCTCCGACTGGTGCTGGTCTCCGCCGACTTCGAGGAGCAGCGGGAACCTGTCATCGCGTTTCTGAAACGGCAGGGGGTGTCGTTCCCCTCGTACCTGAAGGACCAGAAGGACGAGGCGTTCATCGACGGCCTCGACCCGCGCTGGTCGGGTGCGCTCCCCGCGAGTTTCGTCTTCGACGACCGCGGGGCGGTCGTCCAGTTCTGGGAAGGCAAGCAAAGCTACGCGGCGCTCGAAGCCAAGGTTGCGCCGCTTCTGAAGTGAACGATCACCACGGAGGATTCGAGATGAACCGTTTCGTCGCGCCACTCGTCGTCACCGCCGCCGCCGCCGTTCTCGCCGCGGCACCCGCACCCGCGCAGGATGCCCCGAAGAGCATCGGGCTCGGCGCTTCGATCCCATCCGACAAGGTCGCGATGAAGAGCGTCGACGGGAAGCTGCTCACGATCGACTCGGTGAAGGGCGCGAAGGGCACGCTCGTCATCTTCACCTGCAATCATTGCCCCTACGTGAAAGCCTGGGAGAAGCGGATCACCGAGCTGGGGAACAGCTTCGCGAAGCAGGGGATCGGCGTGATCGCGATCAACTCCAACGATCCCGCGCGCTCGGAGGAGGACGACTTCGGCGGGATGGTGACGCGGGCCAAGGACCTGGGCCTGCAGTTCCCGTACGCCGTGGACGAGGGCGCGGTCGTGGCGAAGGCGTTCGGCGCGTCGAAGACGCCCGAGGCGTTCCTGTTCGACGCGCGCGGGAAGCTGGTCTACCACGGCACGATCGACGACAACGTCAAGGAAGCAGACAAGGTCGAGAAGCGCTGGCTCAAGGACGCGCTGACCGCGGTCGCCGCCGGCCAGACCCCGGCCGTGCAGGAGACCAAAGCGCTCGGCTGCGGGATCAAGTTCAAGGAGAGCTGAGCGGGGCGGTGACGGGGGCGGGGGCTACGGTCCGAGCGTGACCCGGACGAGGTCTCCTGCCCGCACCGGCCCGCCGTCCTCCAGACGGGCCTCGTAGGTCGGCCGATCCCCGCCCGGAACGCGGCGCTCGAGCGACAGCGAGCCGATCGCCGCCGGCTCGCCCTGCGGGTGATCGGCGCGAAGCCGAAGCACCTGGCCGCGCTGCGGAAGTGCCAGGCCGGGGGTGCCGCGATCGAACAGGACGATCACCCGGTCGGTCCCGGCGTCGAGCAGGCGGCCTTCCAGCTCGAGCGAGAAGGGGATGCTGACCGTCCCGTGCGCCTGCGTCGGCACGCCGCCCTCGGTCGCGGGTTCGTAGCGCCAGCGGGAAACGGCCTGGACCGCGGCGGTGTCGAGTTCCGGGCCGGCCGACTGCACGACCTCGATGTCGGTGACGGCGCCCGAGACCTGCACCGTGAACGACAGCACCACCTTCCCGGTGCGGAACGCGCGGCTCGCGGCCTCGGGGTACTCGGGATCGACCTTGGTGACGAGGACCGGGGGCGAGGTCGTGCCGGAGCTCGCCGCCGACGGGGTCTGCGCGGGTCCGGCAACCGCCGCCAGCAGCGCGAGAACGGGCAGCAGGGGGCTCATGCGATGATCATCCGCCCCGCCCGGCGCGGGGGCAAGGACGCGCGCTGCTGCGGCGCAACCCGGCAAGAGAGGGCCCGCATGGAACCGGTCTGGTGGTCGGATGGAATCCGCTTCGAGTGCACCGGGTCGGGCCGGTGCTGCGTCTCGCGCGGCGAGTACGGCTTCGTCTACCTGACGCGCGGGGACCGGCGCCGACTGGCGGAGCATCTCGGTCTGGCGCCAGCCGCGTTCCGCCGCGGTCACTGCGCGAAGACCGAAGGCCACTGGCACCTCGCCGACCCGCCCGGTGCAACCGCCTGCCGCTTCCTCGACGGGACGCGCTGCGCAGTCTACGAGGCGCGCCCGACGCAGTGCCGCACCTGGCCTTTCTGGCCGGAGAACATGGACGCGCGCAGGTGGGACGCCGAGGTCGCGGCCTTCTGCCCGGGGGTCGGGCGCGGGAAGGTGTGGACCGAGGCTGAGATCCGCGCGGTCGTCGAGCAGCAGCAGCGGGCGGATCAGGAGCCGTAGTTCCCCGTCTCGAGGCCTGCCGGAAGGCCGGGGCCGCTCGATGCCTGATCGGTTCGAAGCCGCGTCAAGGCCCTTCCGGCAGCCCCACCACGCTCAGCCGGAACTCGAACCCGGACAGCGCCGCGGGCCGGAACGGCGCGTCGTACGCCGTGATGCTCCGCACGCGATAGACATCCACGGCCAGGGCGTACTCCTCGATCGTCCGCGCGTCGAGATCGACGATCCAGTAGTGCGTCACGCCGAAGCGCGCATACAGATCGAGCTTGCGCGCCCGGTCGATCCGTTCCGTGCCGGGCGAGAGGATCTCGACGCAGAGGTCGGGAGCGCGGCGTAGTCCGCGTAGGTCAGCAGATGCTGGCGGCCCGGGTCCGACATGGGGGTCACTCCTCGCGGGGAGCGTAGCGTTCAGATCGCGGCGAGTGGGGTCCGCAGGCGCACGACCGTCCCGCATCGGCAAACGGAATGATCGCGCGCCCGCAGGACGGCCGGGCTCCGAGCCCGGCTCCTCGAGATAGGGGGTGTCGCTGAGGGCACCGTTGCCGCGGGTGGCCCTGGCGGGAGATGAGCGGACGGTCCGCCGTCGCAAGCGCCCCGCTCGGAACGCTTCCCTTGCAGGACCACTCCGGCAGGGCGCATCCCGGGCTGAGGGGGGGATCTCATGCGCAGGAATCGCAAGGCGATGCTCATCGCGTTGACGGTCCTGGCGCTGTTCCCGGGCGCGCTCGCGCAAAGCTCCGATTGGACCTGCGCGGCGGCCGTGATCGGTGGGACCTACTACTCAGGCGCTGGCATAGGCTGCGCTTCGGGCGTGGAAGGGACATGCTGGGCCGCCGCTTCCGCCCGGTGCGCCGGGTGGCCGTCAAGGACCGCGAACACCTTGCCTCTCCGTCGATGCACGAAACGCGTGAGCAGCGCGATGAACCGTGTTGCGTTGAGTCGCTCGGTGTAGATCGGATCCTCATCTGCTTCGTGGTGATGTACTTCCTCTCCTTCTACACGAGCAGGAAGGTCGGTGTGACCCACGGCCAGGCCACAACGCTGTCGTTCACCGCGGCCTCGCACAACTTCGAGCTGGCGATCGCCGTTGCCGGCGCCTGAACCGCGCGCCTCGAGCGCCTTCTCGAGCTGCGGGATCTCGCGGTCGCACGGCATCTGAAACCGGGGTCGCGTCGATCCCGCCTCCGAGACGACCGCGCTCGGTTGGGCGTCTACTGACGAACGCGGTGTCCATCCCCGGCATCCGGATGCAGACCGTCTCTTCGGCGACGTCACGGCCTCGAACCGTCTGTCGCCCGCGATCCCCTGCGTCCTCGACAGCCCACGCTTCCCTTTTCGGGCGCTTGGGGGACTAGAATGGCGCACAGCGTGAAGGGGGAGGATGGGATGTCTCATCCGCTGGTCGGAGAGACAGTTGGTCCCTACCGCATCGACGCCCTGATCGGTCGCGGCGGGATGGGGGAGGTCTTCCGCGCGCACGATGAACGCCTGCAGCGGCGGGTCGCAATCAAGGTGCTCAAGCACCGGGGCACCGACGATCCCGCGGCGCGGCGGCGCTTCCTGCGCGAGGCGCGCATCGCCGGGCGGATCTCCCACTCCTTCGTCGCGAGCGTCTTCGACGTGGTCGAGAAGGACGACGACCTCTACCTCGTCATGGAGTACCTCGACGGCAAGTCGCTCGCTGACGCGTTGCGCGAAGGCCCGCTCAGTGCCGACGCCGTGACCCATCACGCCCTCGAGATGGCCGAGGCGCTGGGCGCAATCCACAAACACGGACTGGTCCACCGCGACCTCAAGCCCGGGAACGTGATCCTTACAGGGGACGGCCACCTCAAGGTGACCGACTTCGGAATCGCGCTCGAACTCCCCCCGCGCACGGCGCCGACGACGTCCTCGAGCGCGCCCACGCTCCCGGTGGGGCCCGACGAGTTCGCGCACGCCGGCACGCTGCTCTACATGTCGCCGGAGCAGGTGCGTGGCGGGCGGGTCGACGAGCGCTCTGATCTCTTCGCGCTCGGCAGCGTGATGTGGGAGATGCTGAGCGGCGAGCAGCCCTTCCGTCGCGCCACGCCCGAAGCGATCTCGCACGCGATCGAGCACGATCCGCCCTCGGCGGGACGCGAGCCGCCGACGATCTCCGCCTCGCCCCAGCTGCGCCAGGTGATCCACCGTCTGCTCGCCAAGGAGCCCGAGCGGCGCTATCAGAAGGCGGAGCACGTCGCGGCGGACCTTCATGCGATCGCGCGGGGCGACTCGATCGCGCCCTTCCCCGAGGAGGTCGTCCGGCGCTCGCGCCGCGTGGTGGTCACGCTGGCCGTCATCAGCGCGTTGGCCGTCGCTGCGCTCGGCTGGCAGTGGTGGAGCTCGAAACCGACCGGCCGGGCTGTCGTTGCCGTGCTGCCGTTCGCGGACCGGACGGGCGCCGGCGATGGAACGCGCGGGGAGATGCTGGCCGACCTGCTCGCCGCCCGGATCTCCGAGTCGACGACGCTGCGCGCTCCCGACACCGAGCGGATGCGGGACGTGCTGGCCGGGCTCGACAGCGCGCTGGGATCCGAGGAGGCGCGCAGCACGGTCGCCCGCGCAACGGGCGCGCGATGGAGCGTGTCCGGCAGCCTCTGGCGCGAGAGCGACCTCTACCACGCCGTGGTCGAGACGCGCCGGAAGGGCGGCGGAGACGTAATCAGCTCATTCCGGATCAGCGCCGCCAGCACCGCCGCGCTCGCCGACCTGGCGGCAATCCGTCTGCTCGGGGTGCTGGCGCCCGGTCCGCCGGCAGCGGCCGCGATGTCGGCCGCGGCGCCGGAATCCGTCAGCGACGCCGCCCGCGAGCTGGAGTTCCGCGCCCGCGCGGCCCGCGCGCGATTCGACTACGCCGAGGGGATCCGCCTGCTCGAACAAGCACTGGCCGAGAGCCCGGGCTTTCTTCGCGCCCGCCTCGAGCTGGCGGACCTGCTCTACGAATCGGGAGACGGCGTCGGGGCGCGTTCAGAGGCCGACCTCGTGCGCGCGGCGCTGGGTGATCGCGGGAGAGTGGCGACCCAGGAAGAGCGCTGGGGGCTCGAGGCGGTCGACGCCCGGATCCGCGAGGACAGCGCACGCGAGGTCGAAGCCCGCACGGCGCTCGCCGACGCGCGGCCCGACGATCCCGCGCGGCTCGCCGCGCTGGCCGCGGCCTATTCCGACGCCGCCCGCTTCGACGAGGCCCTCGTGACGGTCAGGCGCGCGGAGGGATTCGACGCCGGGGATGGCCGGCTCAAGCTGCAGCGAGGACGGGCGCTGAGGGATCTGAAGCGGTACTCGGAGGCCGGGGGAGCGATCGACGAGGCGGAGGAGACGTTCGCGCCGCTGCAATCCCCGATCGCCGCCGCGCGCGTCGCGATGGAGCGAGGCCGGCTCCACTACGACGGAGGCCGGTACGCGGAGGCGGCGCGCGCCTTTCAGGCGGCGGTCGAGTCGTTCCGCGCGGGAGGCCTTCCCGCGTGGGCGGCCACGGCGGAGAAGAACGTTGCCGGCCAGGAGGGCATGCAGGGCCAGTTCGGGTCGGCCGAGACGCGGCTCCGCAGGGTGCTGCCGACGCTCCGGACCATGGGGCACCCGGGGCTGGTCATCGACGGGCTCAATGATCTCGGCTCCATGCTCTTCGCGGCCGGCCGATTCGACGAGGCAGAGCGCCTCCTGCGCGAGGCGCTCGCGCTGTCCCGCGAGGTGACCCGCCCAGAGTTCCGCTATCCCGTGCAGACCGGCCTCGCCAGCCTCCTCAACGCCACGGGACGCGTCGGCGAGGGAAGCGCGCTCGCGGAAGAGGCGCTCGCCTCTGCCCGGGAAGCGAAGCGCGACGACGGTCAGGAGGCAGCGCTGCTGCTTCTGGCCGATGCCGACTACCAGTTGGGACAGCTCGGCGACGCCGCGAAATCATACGCAGAAGCGATCGTCCTGCTCCAGCCGCGCCGCGCGACGTCCGAGCGCTACGCGTTGGCCCGGCTCGGCGAGGTCGACGTGCTGCGCGCGCAGTCGAGGCTGGGGTCCGCGCTTGCCGCGATCGATGACGGCCTGGCGACGACGGTGCCGAGCCGCGACCGAACCGTGCGAGGCTACTGCATCGCCGAGCGCGGTCGACTGCTCGGCGAGCTGGGCGCGTTTCAGGAAGCTCGAAGGGACCTCGATGCGGCGGCGGCGATCGCCGCCGGGAACTCGGCCGCCGACGGCGTGCTTCGGGACGTCGTGCACCGAGTCGACCTCTTTCGAGCCGTGGTCTCATCCCTCGAGCATCCGGACGCGCGGGCGACCGACGCTCTCGAAGCGGCCGCACGCGACTCCGCCGCGATGGGGGTCGTAGGCGGTGAGGCGACGGCCCTTGCCCACGCCTGCGCCGCCCGAACGGCGGCGGGCCGGAAGGACGGCGCGGCGGCCGTCGCGCTCGGCCGGCGGGCGCTGGCGGCGCTGCGCTCCAGTGCGGCGGAGCGGCTGATGGCGCGGGCCCGGCTCGCCGATGCGCTGGCCGAGGCGGGCGAGGCCAAGGAGGCGGAAGCGGAGGCGCGGCGCACGCTCGACGAGGCAGAATCGATCGGCATGCCGCTCCCGGCGGCGATCGCCGCGGGCGTGCTCGCGACGCTCCCACACCGCCCGGCCGACAGCGACACTCTCGTCGCGCGCGGGCGGACCGCGCTCGAGCGCGTGCTCGCCGGCGTACCGGACGATCGCCGCACGGCCTTCGCCGCGCGGTGGGACATCAGGAGAGTGGAATCACAGCTCGCTGCCGCGCGCTGAGCGCCGGCGCCAAGGGGAGGAGACATGGCAGGACCGATCATCATCCTTCGGCCATCGTTGAACAGCTTCGATTGGGATTACTCCGCGGACACTGCCGCGGCCTCGAGAATGATGGTGGACGACTCGAACCAGACGGGCACGATGAAATTGAGCCAAGCCGCTTTCCCCGCGTCGCCCGTTTTCGATGGGTTCATCGAGGGCAGGTGGGTCCCGATCGTCCTTGCGAGCGCGTCCTTCGGCGGCAAGACCCTCGTGATCAGGCTCGATGGGAGCCTGACGTGGACGCTCGGCGGCGATACGTTCGTGGGCGTCGCGGCCAACCCTGAGTGGGGCTGGAACGGAACGATCGCCAAGGTTGATCCGGGGACGATCAGGGTCGTGCGGCAAGGCGTCGTCGGGCAAGCCAGCGCGCACGGCTTCCGGATCATGCCTCAGAACATCGCCGGCTGATCTCTCCTCGGGCGCAAGCTCTCCGGGCAGTTCCTGGGTTCGGTCGTGACCGATCACAAGGAGCTTCCGCTTCACGGCCGGTTCCCCGGCTGCCGGGTCGGGCATCGCATGAGCTAGAGCGTGGCCACACTCCTCCGCTACCGCGAGATCTCGCTCCGGAGCAACGCGCGGCATCTCAATGCCCTGGCCCAGTTCGATGACCCAACGAAGGGCGTGCGCGCCCCCGGGTGAGGGCGCGCTCGTTCGAACCGGACTCCAGCAGGGAACGGATCTAGGGGCAGGGCGCATTCCCGTCGAGCGCGTCCCGCGGGTCCGGATCCAAACTCGAGTTGCCGTACGTCGCGGTCCCGCAGCCGTTCTTCGCTCGCGCGAGGTAGTAGAAGCTGTCGCGCGCGGGCGGTCCGGTCCGCGAGTCATCGTACGGCGGGGCGGGCCAAACGGACGCGAGACAACTCGCCGCGCCGTACGAGCGGCTCGCGAGCAGGTCCGCGACGTATCCAGTCACGATGTCGTAGGCGGTGCCGGGGCCGGCCGCGGCCGCCTGGGACGTCCAGTCCAGGCGCGCCGCGCTCGTCCCCCTCGAGACCCGCAGGCCAGCCACTTCGGCGGGCGCGCCCCACGACAGCGCGTCTTGGTCGTTGCAGTCGGTGTGCGCGGAGGCGCCGTCGCGGTCCATGTCATTCGCTTCATAGGCGTTGATGCGGGTATCCAAGGCGCTGGACGACCGTTCTCCAGCGAACGCGAGGTGCGCGACCCCCGGCGACGCTGCGGCCGGTTGGAACTGGAACCAGTCGATCACGCTGGCCCGGGATCCCTGGGGCTGCTCCCGGTTGGCCCGGTACACGGGACCGAAGCTCTCGCCTCCGTCGCCGGACCACCTGACCGCGACGGAAGGGTACCCGGCACTGTAGTCCGTCCAGACGACCCAGATGTTCCCAGCCCTGTCGCTGAGCGTGAACGGGGCGGCGGATGCCGCGAGCGGCTGCGGGGCGGCGTCATCGAGACGCTGAGTGATCAGCCATCTCGCGCCTCCATCGTTCGAGACGCTGAGCCAGACCGAACTCTCGTCGCCGTAGCTGACGGCGACGCCGGTCGTACCCGAGTAGAACGCGACCCGCGGCACGTATGCGTCCGGCACGTCGCTGACGAGGACATCGCCAATCCACGCGCTGCCGTCATAACGATTGGCGTACACCTTGATACCCTGGGATCGGTTATCGGACCAGACCGCCACACCGGCGTTGGTTCCGTCGCAAGCCAGGTCCAGGTAGTCCGCTGCACCCGGGATTCCCTCCGGCCGGAGCTGGACGCTCGAGGACCACGTTCCTCCCCCGTCGGCGCTCACGGTTCCCCAGACGCTCCAGGCCGTGATCGCGACATTCGGACTGTGCAAGACGAGGATGACCTGGTCGCCCTGCGCGCAGAGCTTCGGACGTTCGTTGTACCCCGTGTCGTTCTGGTCCACGTCCGTGTCCGTGAATGAGTCGAAGTAGTTGGACGAGCGTGCAAGATGGATGTTGTTGCCCATCTCGTACGCGAGATAGACCTTTCCTCCCGGGACGCTCGCCAGTGCCAAGTCCTTCGTGCTGGGGGTCGCGATCAGCTTCTCCGTCGCGAGCCAGGTCCGGCCAAAGTCCCGTGAGCGATTGACGACGAGTTGGAAGGCCGTGGCCGTCTCCCGGGTGTAGGCGGCGTACACCGTGCCGTCGGGGTGGGCGCTGAGCATCGGTCGGGTGTACTCCGCTGTCCCGGGCGGGCTCGTGCTCACCCGGATGGCCTGGGAGAACGTGCGTCCCCGATCGGCGCTCGCCGCGACGTACAGGTCCGGCCATGGGCCGACGGGCATGCTGGAATAGGCCACGTAGACGTGATCGGCGCCGTCCGTCGTCACGGCGGCGTCGCTGTACTGCAGCGCGTTGTCCGTCCAGGTATCCGCGTCCACGCGCCGCTCGTTCGACGAGAGATCGAACGGGCTCACCGCCGAGCGGTTTGCCCAGACGTTGGTACTGTTCGGGCTCGGGCGCCGATCGAGGTACGAGGCGAAAAACGTATCCGCGCCGCAGGCGGCAAGCCCGGCCAGCCTGCTTTCGCTCGCGCCCGCGGCGTCGCGGTCCGCGCGCTGCTCGGCGCCGAAGGTGGACCCGTCGTCGGTCGAAACGCGAACGTAGATGTCTGTGAACGTCGATCTCATCCCGGCGTTCCGCCTGTCCTCCCAGGCGACGGCCCACTTCGTCCCGCCGGTACGGACCGCCGCGAAAGTGTTGGCGGCGTTGGCCAAGAGCCGGGAAAGGCCCCACGTGGCGCCATTGTCCGCCGAACGCGTCACCTGCAGCCGGCCATCCCACCGAACCCACCCCAGGAGCAGCGTGTTCGTTCCGGGAGCCACCCAAATCCGGGGCTCAGCGGGCGTGTCGCTCGCGTCCATGTAGGCGGAGACGACCAGGGTGAATGCGTCTCCACCATTCGACGAGCGAAGGAGATGGACATAGTCGGCCTCCCAACTGTCCCAGAGCGTGAGGAGAACGCTCCCGTCGTTCGCGATCTCGATGTCGGGCAGGTCGGAGCCGGCCGGTGGTTCCAGTGGTGGCTGTGGCCGACCGAGGAGCAGGAAGTCGAGATTCCTCTCGGTCTCGAAGCTCACGCCCCCGTCCTTGGAACGTGCGTACCAGACCTGGGGCATGCCGCCGCGAGCCTGAGTGAATGCTGCGTGCACCCAGCCGTTGCTTCCAACCGTCACGTCGGCGCCCGTGATCCCGGCGTTGAAATCGTCCGTTGCGTCGACGCGGACCGGACCGTTCCAGTTTGCGCCGCCGTCCGTGCTCGTCATGACGTAGACGTGACGGCCCTCCCACAATTCATCGAAGATCACCGCGACCCGGCCGCTGCTGTTCGCAGCGATCGCGTACAGGGCGGAGACGCCATGCGTCGCGTCGCCCCGCTTGACCAGGCTCACGGGCGCCGTCCAGGTCCGCCCCGTATCATCACTTCGCTGGAAGCGGATTCCGACGTCGCCACCCGAGTCACCGAACAAGTACGCGGCGTAGAGCTTGCCGTCCCCCGCGAGCGTTGCGCTGAACCCGATGACCGGCGGGTCCGGGCCGGCGACGATCTTCTCGCCGCCGAAGGTCGCACCGTTGTTGGACGAGTAGGCTGCCTTGAGGGCGTAACTCTCGTGCGTGAGGAGCACCAGTTCTCCGCTCGTCTTCCCGAAGACGCTGGCTGCCAGGTCATGCGAGGGCAGGGAACCCGTGAGCAGGCCCACCGAGATCTCGGGCGTAGGCAGGTCCAGGAAATTCTGGCCGCGCGAATCCGGTCCGAAGTCGGCCCGCTCGCGATCTGGCTGTGGGAACGCGCGCGGACCGGGCTCGAATGTCAGACCCAGCAGCGGGACGTTCCCAGCGTGTGACCGCGAGACTCGCCGAGGCGGTTCGCTGGCCAGCACCATGACGCCGGAAAGCAACAGCACGACGACGAGCCCAGTGACGATCCTGCACGAACCCTCATGTATCCGTTTCTGGAAGGTCATCATTCCTCCGGTGGGTCACCTGCCGACAGTCCCGAATCCGAGTTCGCAATGCCGTCGACCGCCGCTGCATCCCGCACGGCGGCGTTGTGGGTCGTTGGCCTACCGCGGCGTACGACAGGAGACGCCGGGGCCCTCGTGCCTTGGCCTGCGGGCACAGCGACGTCCCTGGCTGTCAACCCGATACGGACTCGGGACACCCGCCAACTCCGCCGCCATGTTCCACGGGCTGGTTCGGACAAGGTACTGACCCGCACAGTATAACTCGGGTGCCTCTCCAGGAACGACGGGACGCCCATGTCCGGCCCCCTGCCGGTCGTCATTGCGCTGCATCCTCGCAGCGGTCGAAGAGCGGCAGCGTCCGGGCCGGGGGGCCATGGTGCGGACGTCAGAGTGCCCGCTCCCCCGTCCTTCGGGCAGGCCGCCGCCAGACCAGCCAGACGTTCCTGATCCACAGGACGCTCGAGGAGATCCGGGTCTACGACCTTCTCGATTGCCCGAACTGCTGAACGAGATCCACCGGCTGATCGAATCCCGGGGCGTGCGCTTGCTGCTGACCGGGTCGAGCGCGCGGACCTGACGGCGCACACGGGCGTCTGTCGCCAGCAGGAGGCCCTTGTCGAGTGACTCACCCGACACGTGCCGGCGTGGCGGGAGTCGAAGACTCGCCGAGGGCAGCACCGGCGCGTCAGGAAACGTGGTCTCGACCGCCGGTTCGCGCCCGAAGCCTCGTCAGGCCGCGTCCGGCAGCGGCACCACGCCGAGCCGGAACTCAGACCCGGGCAGCGCCGCGGGGCGGAACGGCGCGTCGTACGCCGTGATGCTCCGCACGCGGTAGACGTCGCCGGCCAGGGCGTACTCTTCGATCGTCCGCGTGTCGAGATCGACGATCCAGTAGTGCGTCACGCCGAAGCGCACAAACAGATCGAGCTTGCGCATCCGGTCGATCCGCTCCGTGCCGGGCGAGAGGATCTCGACGCACAGGTCGGGAGCGCCGATGACGCGGCTTGCCTGCAGGATTCCGGACCGCGCGTTCGAGACGAACAGGATGTCCGGCTGCACGACGTTGCGGTCGTCCAGCGTGAGGTCGAGGGGGGCGACGACGCGGCGGGCCCGCGGGGAGGCGACCGTCCCGCATCGGGAATCGGAGCCATCGTACACCGGCACGACAGGTGGGTCCGGAGAACGTGGTCACAGGCGAGCCACTCGGGACACTATTCGCTAGAGGCGAGTGTGGCTGGTCGCGAGGCCGGTCGAGGAAGGGGGATGTGATGCAGAGGAACCTGAAGCGGACGCTGCTCGTGTTGGCAATCGTGGCGCTGTGCCCAGGCGTGATCGCGCAGCCACCCGAGCGGGCGGACCCTGCCATGCGGGTCGGCGCCGAGAGTTACGTGACCACACCGGAAGCTACTTTGACCGGCGCGCCGAAGGTTCAATCCTCGGCGGAAGCGCGGTGGCTGGCCGCCGCTTCGGTGGGCGGGCAGACGGCGGTTCTCCTGGAGCCGGAAGGAGACGCCGCGGCCCCCGCTCCGACCGTGCCCGCCGAGTCCCTCACGGCCGCGACCTGGACGACCGAACTGGTGGATGCGGCGGGAGGGTATTACGTCTCCCAGGCCTACGATCCGATCGATGGGAGGCCTTCCATCGCCTACCCTGCGGGCAGGAACCTGCGATTCGCGCACTGGAACGGGACCTCGTGGACGATCGAAGATGTCAGCGGCGGAGACGTCACGGGGACGAGTCTCGCATACAGCTCCAACGGGGAACCGGCCATCAGCTGGCGATCGAGCTCCACCCTGAAGGTCGCAAGGAAGTCGGGCTCTCGCTGGACGATCGAGTCCGTCGACAAGACCGTCGGGGAGCTCACGGCGATCGCGTACGACCCGGCCGGCAATCCCGCCGTGGCCTACACGGTCACCAGTCGAAAGACGCAACCGGTCCGATTCGCCCGTCGCGGGAGCACGGGCTGGGTCATCGAAACGGTGGACAGCGCTGCAATAACGCGCTATGTCTCGATCGCCTTCTCGTTCTCCGGGGTCGCGGCGATCTCCTACTCCAGCGACAGCGATGGCGACCGGGTTGCTCGACTCCCTCTGGTACGCCACGAGGGGTGCGAGCTGGTCGAAGGAACTCGTGGAGGGCCCGGAACGGGGGATGGGCGTCAATTGCGATCTCGCGTTCGATCCGCTCACCGGTGAACCGGTGATCGTCCATTCCGGCACCCCGAGCGACGGCGCGCGTTTCACCCGCAAGGGGAGCGGAGGATGGACCACCAGCTTCATCGATCCCTGCGACTACTGCGGCATGACGCGACGCTCACCTTCTCATCCACAGGCGTTCCCTACGTCGGGTATCACAACTGGAAAGACCCCAGTGCGACCTCCGAAACCCGCGTCGCTTACTGGGACAAGGATGCGCAGGTCTGGGTCTCCGAGCTCGTGGAAGTGCTGCACAGCTCGTTCACGGCGGTGGGCGTCTCGCCGTCAGGGCAGGCGACTGTCGCCGACGCCGTCGCGCCGACGGGCCTGCGCTTCGGCTGGAGGCAGTGATCGGCAGGGGGTCGCCGGAGAGGCGGTCCGGACCGCGTTTTCTTGCGCGCCGAGGAGGGGCTACGGCGCGTCTTGAAGCGCGGTCTGGATCGCCGACCGCGGCGCCCGGGTTCCTCGCCGCCGCCCGTGGCCGCTTGAATCGCCCACACCGGCCTCCGCAGAATGCGCCGCAGTGTCGCAGCGAAGCCGGCCTGCGACGGGCAGGGGGGTGGTCGACGATGTCCGCCGGACGTTCGCGTGGCATTTCACGAAGGCTCGTCCGACCGCTGACCTCGGCTGGCCTCCTGGCGCTGCTCCTCCTGGGCGCGGCGGCTCCGGCGTCGTCCGCGGGTCCTTCCGCGGGCCCGACCGAGGAGCCCGGCGCCGCGGCGCCGACGGGCACCCTCCAGCGCCTGCTCGACGAGGCGCAGTCGCTCGAACAGTCCGGCACGCTGACGGAGGCGCGCGCGCGCTACTCTGAAGCCCTGGCGCTCGCGTCGGAGACGGCGCCAGGGTCGCGGGAGCACGTTCGCGCTCTTGCCGGGCTGGGCCGGGTGGCCTTCGCGGAGCAGGACTTCCAGTCGGCGGCGACGCACTACGGCGAACTCCTCGCGCTGCAGGACAGCATCGGCGCCCCACCCAGCGAGATCGCCGGCACGCTGTCGTCGCTGGGCATCGCCGAGGTCCGGCTCGGGGACTACGCGCGCGCCGAGGAGCATCAGCTCCGCGCGCTGGCGATCCGCGAACAGACCGATCCCGACAGCGCGAGCGTCGCCTCCGCGCTGAAGAATCTCGGCGTCAACTACTTCGTGCGCGGAGACCTCGACCAGGCGCGCCCCTACCTCGAGCGCGCCCTCGCGGCCCAGGAGAAGCTCGGCGCGCCCCCCGAGGTCCTGATCCCCTACCAGGTCAATGTCGCGAACGTACACAGCGAACTGCTCGCGTTCGGGCAGGCCCGGGCGATGTACGAACAGGTGCTGGAGACCTGCCGCGAGCGGCAGCTCGACATCGACCCGTGCGATTTCGCGCTCGGGAACCTGCGCGAGCTGGAGTACCGGGCCGGAAACCTCGACGCGGCCGAGCGCTACGGCCGCGAGTCGCTCGCCCGGCTCGAGCGCAAGGACCCGGGGTCGCTCGACACCTCGATCGAGTACGTCGGGATGGGGAACATCGAGCGCCTGGCCGGCCGGCACGCGGCCGCGGACGAGTACTACCGGAAAGCGCTGGCGATCCGCGAGAGGAACGTCCCCGGCTCCCCGTACGTCGCCGAGTGCTACCACTTCCTCGCCGAGCTCGCGCGGGACCGCGGCGATCTCGCCGCTTCGCGCGAGTTCGCCGAGCGGGCCGCAGTGATCTACGCCGAAAAGGAGGCCGGATCCGGCGCCGCCGCCGAGAACCTGGAGCTGCTGGGGCGGCTCGCGCTGGACCGGGGGGACCTCGCGAACGCCGAAAAGTACCTGCGCCAGTCCGTCGCCGCGTGGCAGGAATTCGGCGGCTCCGACGACCCGGCCCGGACCAGCCCGCTGGCGGGCCTCGGCGAGGCCCTGGCGCGCGCGGGGAAGCTGGACGAGGCGTTCGACACGGCCGTCGAGACCGAGCGGATCGCGACCACCCACCTGGCGCTGGCGGCCCAGTCGATCCCCGAGCGCGACGCCCTGCTCTACGAGGAGTCCCTGACGCGCGGGGCCGATCTCGCAATCACGCTGGCGAGCGTGCGCCGCGACGCGCGGCCCGAGTGGACGGCGCGCGCGTGGGACGGGGTCATCCGCTCGCGCTCCGTGGTCTTCGACAACGTCGCGCAGCGCCACCGCCGTCTCGCCTCGTCCGAGGATCCGGAGGTTCGCCGGCTCTTCGAGGACGTCACGAAGGCCCGGGCGCGTTTGGCGCGGTGCGTGGTTCGCGGACCGGGCGACGATCCGGCCGCCTACGAGCTCGAGACGAAGGCGCTGCGGGCCGAGGTGGGCAGCGTCGAGCAGAAGCTCGTGGAGAAGGACGAGGCGTTCCGGCTCGAGCGGGCTCGGCGCCTGGCGGGCCTCGCTGAGGTCACCGCCGCCTTGGGGCCCGGCGACGCGCTGATCGGCTTCGTGCTCTACGAGCGCCAGCCGGCACGGAGCGACGAGAAGGACGCCGCGCCCCTGGTGAAGGATGCCGTCCCGTCCTACGCGGCCTTCGTGTCATCGGGGGGCCGGCCGCCGGCACTCGTCCCGCTCGGAGCCGGCCGCGAGATCGACGACCTCGTCCGGCAGGTGCGCGAGCGGATCGCCGACGTCCCGAAAGCGGACGGACGGTCCGGCCGGGCGCTCGAGCGCTCCTACCGGAAGGCGGCCTCGGCGCTTCGAGCGCGGATCTTCGATCCGCTCGTGCCCTTCCTCGGGAAGTCGCGCCGCGTGTTCATCGTGCCCGAGGGCGCGATCAACACGATCGACTTCGCGACCCTGCCCGACGCGAACGGACGCTACCTCGTCGAAGGGCCGATGCTGCTGCACCTGCTGGGCACGGAGCGCGACATCATCGTCGGCAACGAGCCGCCCGGGACGGGGCTCCTCGCGCTCGGCGATCCCAGCTTCGATCGGCCGGGAGCGGCGTCCGAAGCGATCGTCGCCGCGGCCGCAACGGCTGCGCCTTCGGCGGTCCTGCAGGTCGCGGGCGAGACCTACCGCGGCGGCGTGGCGACCTGCGAACGCTTCCGTTCCGCCAGGTTCGGACCGATCCCGCAGACGGCCGAGGAGGTGGCGGAGGTGAAGTCGATCTGGTCGCGCGACCAGGCGCGGGACGGATCCGCGGTCGCGCTGACCGGCACCTACGCGAGCGAGACCGCGGTCAAGCTCCTGGGACCAGGACGAGAGATCATCCACCTGGCCACGCATGGGTTCGTGCTGGGCACGGACTGTTTCGCGGCCTCGGCCGACGGGACCCTGCCCGGTCCCGCCGCATCGGGAATGGCGCTCGCCGGGGCCAACCTCCGGGCCGGTACCACCGCCGATCAGGACGACGGGATCCTCACCGCCGAGGAGATCGCCTCGCTCGATCTCCGGGGCGCGCGCTGGGCCGTTCTCTCGGGCTGCGACTCCGGCCTCGGCCGGATCCAGTCCGGCGAAGGGGTCCTCGGGCTGCCGCGCGCGTTCCAGATCGCGGGCGCGCGCACGGTCATCATGAGCCTCTGGCCGGTCGAGGACCGGTCGGCGCGCGAGTGGATGACGGCGCTCTACGAGTCGGGCTTCGGCAAGGGGAGGTCGACGGCCGAGGCCGTGCGGGACGCCAGCCTGGCCGTCCTGCGGAGCCGCAGGGCCCGGCAGCTCGACACGCACCCGTTCTACTGGGGCGCGTTCGTCGCCATCGGCGACTGGCGCTGACGGGCGGAGGGGCGTGGGCGGCCGGACGATCACGGCGATCGCTTGGGCTTGAGATTCCTAAGCTATTACCTTAGGATTCTCAATGATGAGGTACATCGAAAGAGCGCTCGCCGGACAAGTCGAGCTTGCTGCCCGCGCCTTCCCGGCCGTTCTCCTGACCGGACCCCGCCGGGCCGGAAAGACGACCCTGCTGCGCCGGCTCTTCCCGGCCGCAGCGTACGTCCTTCTCGAGGATCCCGACCTCCTGGCCCGTGCGAAGGCCGACCCGCGCGGGTTTCTCGATGGTCTCGCGTTGCCGGTGATTCTCGACGAGGTCCAGAACGCGCCCGAACTGCTGAACTACATCCGGACGAGGATCGATCGGGGGCCGAGGCGTCAACGGACAGTGGCTCATGACCGGATCCCAGGATGCGCCGCTGATGCGTGGCGTCTCGGAGTCGATGGCGGGACGCGCGGCCATCCTTCAGTTGATGCCCTTCTCCTCGGCCGAATCGACGAAGGTCGGGCTGTTGCGGGGAGGCTTCCCCGAGGCCCTCGCGCGCCCAGCCAGCTCGGCACTCTGGTTCCGTTCGTACGTCCAGACCTACCTCGAGCGGGACGTGCGCGCGATGTCGGCGGTGCGCGACCTCACGACCTTCCGGCGCTTCCTGGCCGTGCTGGCCGCCCGGACGGGCCAGATCCTCAACCGGACCGATCTCGCCGCGCCGCTCGGCGTCTCCGTTCCGACGATCACCGACTGGCTGGCGATTCTCGAGACGACCGGGCTCGTGATCCTCGTTCCGCCGTACTTCGAGAACTTCGGCAAGCGGCTGCTGAAGGCGCCCAAGGTCTACTTCTCGGACTCCGGCCTGGCTTGCCATCTCCTCGGCCTCGAATCGGCCCGGGACCTGGAGCGATCGCCGTTCCTGGGGCCGCTCTTCGAGGGGTTCGTCGCATCGGAGATCGTCAAGGCGCAGCTCAACGCGGGGCGTCCCCGGAATCTCTACCACTTCCGCGACCAGCAGGGACTCGAGGTCGACTTCATCGTGCCCCGGGACGCTGGCCACCTGCTGTTCGTCGAAGCCAAGGCCAGCCGGACGATCATGCCCGGCGACGCAACGGCTCTCCTTCGACTCTCCCGGGCGGCACAGGGTCCACGGCTGGACGCACTGATCGTGCACCGCTCGTCGTCGATGGCTCCTCCGATCGCGACCGTCGCTCCCGGCGTGCGGGCGCTGACGGTTCCCGAACTCCTCGAGACCCTGGTACCGGCGCCGTCACGGGCCCGACGCCGGCAAGGAGGAGCGCCGCGAACGCGAAGGTGACGACCGGGACGGCGCCGCCTTGCAGGGGCACGTCCATGCAACCTGGCTCAACGCAGTCCGGTCACTCGTCGAGAGCCTGGAGCAGGCGCCGGATCTCCCTCTCGTGGTCCCCACTCAACGCGAGCGCGGAACGAAGCTCGTCCCTGGCCTGCTCCCGCTCCCCTCGCCAGAGGTGCGCCTTGGCCAGCAGGAGGTGCGTCTCCTCGAGGTAGGGGGTGTCGCCGAGTGCCACGACGTCCTTCCAGTGTGGACACGCCGCGGTCGATGTCGCCGATGAGCAACTGGCAGGCCCCCAGGTAGAACGCCGGGCGCGGGTCCCCCGGGGCGCGCTGGGCGGCCGCTCGCAGCCCGGGGATCGCGGCGGCGTAGTCGCTCCTGCGGTACGCCTCCATGGCCTTCCGGAAATCGTTGTCGGCGTCGTCCGTGCCCCCGCGAAGGACCGTGGGGTTGTAGGCGGGCGGGCGGATCTCGGCCAGCGCGAACAAATCGGGGGAGACGGACGGGGCCTTCTCGGGCACGGCCGGTGCGGGCGAGGGGGGCGGCTCTGGTGCGGGAAGTCCGCGGGCGACGGTCTGCGGGCGCGGAGCCACGAGCCAGAGCCCGAAAGCCACCGCGGCCACGCACGCCGCGGCAGCCACGGCCGCGACGAACCATCTCGAACGCCACTGCACACGGGCGTCCGCCTCGACGGGGACCTTGCGCAACGCCGCCTGGATGGTCTCCAGCGCCTCCATCTCCTCGGCGCACTCCGGGCACTCGAACAGGTGCCGCTCGAACGACTCGCGCTCGGCCTGACTCAATCGGGCGAGAAGGAAGCGGTCCATGAGCTCCGGGTCTCTCCGCGTGCAGGGCACGGCGTTCACCCCTTCAGTGTCGCCGCGGCGCCGGTCGTGACGGGCGCCGCAGGCGTGACTTGAGAACCTCGAGAGCTCGGGACTTCCGTTTCCGCGCCGCCGCGGGCGTGATGCCGAGCCGCTCTGCGATCTCCTCCGAGGTCATTCCCTCGACCAGGGACCAGTGGAGGATCTGCTGGTCCGCGTGGGAGAGCCGGCGGATCTCGCGGATCGCCTGCTCCACCCGGGCCTCCTCGTCCGGGTCCGGCACCGGGTCGGCAGGAGGATCGGAGAACCGCGCGGGGCCACTCAGGCGCTCCTCCTGGTTCCGCTTGCGCTGCCACGCGTGCATCACGTTCCGGGCCGTTCCGTAGACGAACCCTCCCAGGTTGTTCTCGTGACGGATCGTGCCGTTCCGGATGGCCACGATGGTCACCAGCAGCACTTCCTGGGCGATGTCCCGCGCCGTCTCGGCGTCGAAGAGTTGGCCCAGGGCCAGCCGGCGAACGAGATGCCCGTAGGTCTCGTGGAAATGCCGCTCCGCCTCGGCATCGCCGGCCCGGAGCCGTTCCACGAGGCGCAGCGAGTCGTCGGACACGGGTCGGGGGCCCTCGGCGGGATCGCGATAGGTGTAGGACAGGTGCGCTGGCACTTCAAGGGGAGACTGCCGGGGACGGGCGAGGGTAGCACCGAGGCCTGGGGGCTGCGGGAGACCTCGAGGGGGAAGCTCCTGCGACCTGGGCTTGGCTTCGCGGAGAACGTGGTCACAGTGCCTTCGTTTCGGACACTGCACGAGTAGGCGCGTACCGCACCCGGACACGGGGAGGCGCGTCGTTCGGTGGTCGTGGGAGGACCGTCATGAAGACCTGGCGTCTCGGCGTTTCGGTGGCCGCGTTGGTGGCCGTTTCCCTCTGCGGATCGCTGGCTCACGCCGGCGACCTCACGTTCGAACAGCGCATCGCGGCCCAGGCAGGCGATCGAGCGCGTCTACTACTCCCACCAGATCGGGGCCACGGCGCCGTTCGAGGAGGCCGTGCCGCGGGAGGTGATCGAGCGGAAGGTGCGGACCTACCTCGAGCAGTCGGCGGCGCTCGAGCGGTTCTGGCACGCGCCGGTCACGGCGGAACAGCTGCGGCGCGAGATGGAGCGGCAGGCGCGGGAGAGCCGGATGCCGGGGCGGCTGGCCGAGCTGTGGGCGGCGCTCGGGAACGATCCGTTCCTGGTCCAGGAGTGCCTGGCGCGGCCGGCGCTGGTGGACCGGCTGGTGCGGAGCTTCCACGCGGGCGGCGCGGAGGCCGGCGAGTCGCCGCGGCCGTACGACGAGTGGTGGAACGAGGTCCGCGGGACGCTGGCGGCGGAGCGCGTCGAAGCCGTTGCCGATCCGCTCGCGTCGCTTCCGCCGCTCGCCGGGGTCGCGGCGAGCGGCTCGCCCGACGAGCCGCCCTGCCTTCCCGACGACACTTGGCACAACGGGTCGCTTGACGACATTCCCGATGCGCGTCTCGCCCCCAGGGCGGTCTGGACTGGTTCTCTGATGATCCTCTGGGGAGGCCGAACCACTCGCGACAATACTGGCGATCGCTACGATCCTGCGACCAGCACCTGGACGCCAGTCACTACCGTCGATGCCCCGAGCCCTCGGAGCGGTCACACGGCCGTCTGGACTGGAAGCGTCATGATCGTGTGGGGCGGAAGCCCAAACCTTAACACGGGAGGCCGCTACAACCCTTCGACCGACAGCTGGACGCCGACATCGACAATCGGCGCTCCCGCGGCACGGGCTAGGCACACGGCTGTCTGGGCCGGGAACCAGATGATCGTCTGGGGTGGCGAGGACTATGCCACCTCCATCCGGATGAACACGGGTGGGCGATACGATCCCGCCGGCGATACGTGGTCGCCCACCTCGACAAACGGCGCACCGACGGCGCGATACGACAACGGTGCCGTCTGGACGGGGAGCCGGATGGTCATCTGGGGCGGCCACGATGGCAATTACGTGAACACCGGTGGCCGGTACGATCCGGTCGGCGACACGTGGTTGCCCACCAGTACAACCGGTGCGCCAGCCGCTCGCTCGCGGGTCGCTGCGGTTTGGACCGGAAGCCGAATGGTGGTCTGGGGCGGCTTTGCCGGCGGCGGAGTCGCTCTTAACGACGGAAGCCGCTACGACCCCTCTCTCGACCACTGGGCTGCAACCTCTACAACCGGCGCACCCGCCGCTCGGTGGATGCACGCGGTGGTGTGGAGCGGGAGTCGGATGATTGTCTGGGGCGGTTACGACGGCGATTACGTCAAGTTCGATGACGGGAGCCGCTACGACCCGGTCGGCGATTCATGGTCGCCCACCTCCATGAACGGCGCGCCGGCGGCTCGCGCCGAGTTCGCCGCGGTCTGGGCGGACACCGAGATGATCGTCTGGGGCGGAAACGTCTCCGCTGGCTCTGGGAACACAGGTGGCCGCTACGATCCACTCACCGACAGCTGGACCCCGACGAACGTATCGAGCGCCCCAGGGCCGAGACCGCTTCATGCGGCGGTTTGGACTGGCACCCTGATGGTCGTCTGGGGAGGAGGAAGGGCGGGCGAGCTCCAAGATGGAGGACGCTACGACCCCACCCTGGACACCTGGACCCCCACGACACTCAGCGGCGCACCCGAGGCGCGCTCCGTGGCCACCGCCGTCTGGACCGGACGCGAGATGGTGGTCTGGGGCGGCGGCACCGGCCTAAGTGACGGTAGGGTCCGCTATGACAGCGGAGGGCGCTACGACCCGATCGCGGACCGCTGGACCCCCACCTCGATGACGGGCGCCCCCTCGGCCAGAGACTTGCACGGAGCGGTCTGGACGGGCAGCCGGATGATCGTCTGGGGCGGCACAGACGGTATCAACGACCTCAATACCGGAGGGCAATACGATCCGACCGGCGACAGCTGGACGGCGACATCGCTGGTCGGAGCCGCTCCGGCACGGCAACGCCACTCGACCGTCTGGACCGGGAGCCGGATGATCGTCTGGGGTGGGCTGCGCGGTGCCACCTTCCTCCGCTCCGGCGGCCGCTACGATCCGGTCAGCGACAGTTGGGCGCTCACGTCGACAGACGGTGCCCCCTCGGCGAGGAATGCGCACACGGCCGTCTGGACCGGCAGTCGGATGGTCGTCTGGGGCGGCGAGAACGGTTCGACCAGGCTGAACACCGGCGGCCGCTACGATCCGGCCGGAAACACGTGGCTCGCAACGTCGACCGTCGGGGCACCCGAGATTCGCAGCGGCCACACGGCCGTCTGGGGCGCCGGCCGGATGATCGTCTGGGGCGGCGGCAACGATTCGACCGCACTGAACACCGGCGGCCGTTACGATCCCGTGTCCGATGCGTGGCTGCCGACATCGCTGGCCGCGGTGCCGACGCCTCGCATTGAGCACACCAGCGTCTGGACGGGTTCTGACGCGGTGATTTGGGGGGGGGTGACCCAGGGCGGCGGGAGTAACACCTTGAACAGCGGCGGCCTCTACGCCCTCGGCCACGCCAGCGACGACGACAGCGACGGCGTTTCCGAGTGCGGAGGCGACTGCAACGACGCCAGCGCGGCCATCTTCCCGGGCGCGTCGGAGCTCTGCGACGGCCTGGACAACGACTGCGACACGCTCGTCGACGATGGCTTTGTCGTGCCGGGCGGGGTCGCGGGACTCGCGGTCGAGCCGGTCGGTGGCACTGCACACCTGAGCTGGCCGGGGCTCGTCTCCGCATCGGCGTACGACGTCGTCGGCGGGACGCTGTCGGTGCTCGGCGGGACGGCCGGCAATTTCACGTCCGCGACCGACCGCTGCCTCGCGAACGACCTGGCCTCGACGGCCGTGGATGACGGGGCCACGCCGTCGCTCGCGGATGGATTCTGGTACCTCGTCCGCGCGGCGAACTGCGTGGGGACCGGGACCTACGACGACGGTGGTGCCGGGCAGACGGGTGCGCGGGACGCGGAGATCGGGGCTGCGCCCGGGGCCTGTCCCTAGCGAGGTCGCGGGCCGGGACAGCGCCCGCTTCCGCGGGCGATTCCCGCGCCGCGGAGCGGCCGACCGTGGCCCCCGCCCACGGCCTGCCGCTCCGCCGATCCTCTCCAACTTGACAGCGTAATCGTCAATCATCATGATAAATGACGACAATGCCGACGGAGCCGAACGTCCCGAGAACGCTCGACCTGCGCTCGCTCCTCGAGCGGAAGAGTCACTTCCTGCTCGGCCCCCGCCAGACCGGCAAGACGTTCCTGATCCGCAAGACGCTGGGGGATGTCCGGGTCTACGACCTTCTCGACTCCGCGACCTTCCTTGCGCTGAGCCGGAACCCCGGCCTCATCGCCCAGGAGATCGGCGACGAGAAGATGGTCGTCGTCGACGAGATCCAGCGGCTGCCCGAACTGCTGAACGAAATCCACCGACTGATCGAGTCCCGGGGCGTGCGCTTTCTGCTGACCGGGTCGAGCGCGCGGCGGCTGCGCGCCGGCGGCGTGAACCTGCTCGGCGGACGGGCACGGGTCAAGCATCTTCACCCACTCACCTCGGCGGAACTCGGCCCGCGATTCGACCTGCGGCGCGCGGTGGCCCGCGGCCTCCTGCCGTCGATCTACTTCTCCGATGACCCGCGCGCGGACCTGTTGGCGTACACGGGCGTCTATCTCCAGCAGGAGGTCCTCGCCGAGGGTCTCACCCGCAACGCGCCGGCCTTCAGCCGCTTCCTGCAGGTCGCCGCGCTGTGCAACGCCACGATGGTCAACTTCACGGCGGTGTCGAACGACGCGCAGGTGCCGCGCACGACCGTCTACGAGTACTTCCGGATCCTCGAAGACACGCTGCTGCTCCACGAACTCCCGGCGTGGCGGGAGTCGAAGACGCGCCGGCCCATCGTCTCGTCCAAGTACTACTTCTTCGACGTCGGGGTGGTCGGCTCGCTGCAGGGTCGGGAAGCCCAGCCCGGAACGCCCGAGTACGGTGCGGCGGTCGAGACGCTCCTCATGCACGAGCTGCTCAGCTTCGTGGACTATCGATCCGGCGAGCCGCTGCGCTACTGGCGTTCCGCGTCGGGATACGAGGTCGACTTCCTGCTGGGCGACCACACGGCGATCGAGGTCAAGGCCAAGCCGACGATCGCGCCCCAGGACCTCCGCTCGCTCCGCGCGCTCGCCGACGAGAAGCGGTTCAAGCGGCTGGTCTGCGTCGGCCTGCACGCACGGCCGCGGCGCGTCGAGAAGATCGAGGTCGTCCCGCTCACGCATTTCCTCGAGGCGCTCTGGGCCGGGGAGTATCGCTGAAGGTCCTGAAGCGCCAAGGGCAACACCGGTGGGTCAGGAAACTCGGTCTCGACCGCCAATTCGCGCTCGAAGCCGCGTCAGGCCCCGTCCGGCAGCGGCACCACGCTCAACCGGAACTCGAAGCCGGGCAGCGCCGCGGGCCGGAACGGCGCATCGTACGCCGTGATGCTCCGCACGCGGTAGACGTCGCCGGCCAGGACGTACTCCTCGATCGTCCGCGTGTCGAGATCGACGATCCAGTAGTGCGTCACGCCAAAGCGCGCGTACAGCTCCAGCTTGCGCACCCGGTCGATCCGCTGCGTGCCGGGCGAGAGGATCTCGACGCACAGATCGGGGGCCCCGATGACCCGGCCCCCCTGCAGGATGCCTGACCTTTCCTTCGATACGAACAGAATGTCTGGCTGGACGACGTTGCGGTCGTCCAGCGTGACGTCGAGGGGGGCGGCGAAGACGCGGCCGAGGTCGTGCTTCTGCGCGTGGTTCACCAGCGCGGTGAGGAGTTGGGCCGAAAGCTCCTGGTGCCACCGGTTGGGCGACGGCGTCATGACCAGTTCCCCCTCGAGGAGCTGGTAGCGATGCCCGTCGTCCGGAAGGGCGGCATAGTCCGCGTAGGTCAACAGACGCTGGCGGCCCGGTTCCGACATCGGGTCACTCCTCGCGGGGAGCGTAGCGCGGGCACGGCAGCACGGACCGTTCGCGTGACGCAGTTCGTCCCGCAGTGGCAACCGGAGTCATCTTACACCTCGAGGCGGTGGAGTCGAAGGCGCCGGCGGTTCGGTCGGCACCACTGCGTCACTCTCCATCCGGCAGTCCCACCACGCTCAGCCGGAACTCGAACCCCGGCAGCGCCGCGGGCCGGAACGGCGCATCGTACGCCGTGATGCTTCGCACGCGGTAGACCTCTCCGGCCAGGACGTACTCCTCGATCGTCCGTGTGTCGAGATCGACGATCCAGTAGTGCGTCACGCCAAAGCGCGCGTACAGCTCCAGCTTGCGCACGCGGTCGATGCGCTGCGTGCCGGGCGAGAGGATCTCGACGCACAGGTCAGGGGCCCCGACGACCCGGCCCCCCTGCAGGATGCCTGACCTTTCCTTCGATACGAACAGGATGTCCGGCTGGAGGACGTTGCGGTCGTCCAGCGTGACGTCGAGGGGGGCGGCGAAAACGCGGCCGAGGCCGCGCGTCTGAACGTATCTCAGCAGCTCGGAGGCGAGTTGGATCGAGATCTCCTGGTGCCACAGGTTCGGCGACGGCGTCATGACCAGTTCCCCCTCGAGGAGCTGGTAGCGATGCCCGTCGTCGGGAAGTGCGGCGTAGTCCGCGTAGGTCAAGAGACGCTGGCGGCCCGGTTCCGACATCGGGGTCACTCCTCCCGGGGAGCGTAGCGCGGGCACGGCAGCACGGACCGTTTGCGTGGCGCAGTTCGTCCCGCAGTGGCAACCGGAGTGATCTTACACCTCGAGGCGCTGGAGGCGAAGGCGCCGGCGGTTTGGCCGGCGCCACTACGTCACTCCGCGTCCGGCAGCCCCACCACGCTCAGCCGGAACTCGAACCCCGGCAACGCCGCGGGGCGGAATGGTGCGTCGTACGCCGTGATGCTCCGCACGCGGTAGACGTCGCCGGCCAGGGCGTA
Organism: uncultured Acidobacteriota bacterium; assembly: GCA_963702425.1. Lineage (GTDB taxonomy): Bacteria > Acidobacteriota > Polarisedimenticolia > J045 > J045 > JALOKP01. The sequence goes on along the minus strand of CAVPCQ010000018.1, from coordinate 192,672 downwards.
CTCCTCGATCGTCCGCGCGTCGAGATCGACGATCCAGTAGTGCGTCACGCCGAAGCGAGCGTACAGCTCCAGCTTGCGCACCCGGTCGATCCGCTCCGTCCCGGGCGAGAGGACTTCCACGCAGAGGTCGGGAGCGCCGATGACCCGGTCACCCTGCAGGATCCCGGACCGCTCGTTCGAGACGAACAGGATGTCCGGCTGCACGACGTTGCGGTCGTCCAGCGTGACGTCGAGGGGGGCGAAGTAGATCTCGCCGAGCACGTGCATCCTCGACGTATGCCTGCAGCGCGAGTGCGAGGTCGCGCAGGACCTTCTGGTGCCACCGGTTCGGCGACGGCGTCATGACCAGTTCCCCCTCGAGGAGCTGGTAGCGATGCCCGTCGTCGGGAAGTGCGGCGTAGTCCGCGTAGGTCAGCAGACGCTGGCGGCCTGGTTCCGACATCGGGGTCACTCCTCGCGGGGAGCGTAGCGTGCGGGTGGCGGCGCGGACGGTCCGCGAGCGCACGACCGTCCCGCATCGGCAATCGCAGTCATCGTACCGCGGGACGGAAGGGTTCGGAAGCCGCCGTCTGCCACGCCCCTGGGGCCGCTCGCGGTGATCGGACCCCGGCCGCGGGGGGAGCGGCGCCAACTTCCTCCCGTAGAATCGCGCGACTCGACCCCGCTCCGGAGGTGTCATGCGCTCTGGTCCCCGCCTCTCCCCCGCTCTCGTCGTCCTGCTCGCCCTCTTCACCGGTCTGGCCCCCCTCGTCGCCGCAGCCGACCCTCCCGCCGGGCCCGCACCCGGCTACCTGCGGTACCCCGACATCCACGGGAACCTCGTCGTCTTCTCCGCCGAAGCCGACCTGTGGCTGACCTCGGACGCGGGGGGCTCGAGCCGGCGGCTGACGACCGCGCCCGGCAACGAGTACTTCCCGACCTTCTCCCCCGACGGGAAGCTGATCGCCTTCACGGGCGAGTACGACGGCAACCGCGACGTCTACGTCGTGCCGGTCTCCGGCGGCGAGCCGCGCCGCCTGACCTGGCACCCGATGCCCGACGAGGTAGTCGGCTGGGTGCCCGACGGCAGCGCGATCGTCATCCGGAGCCCGCGCTCGTTCGGGCCGGGCGGCTGGGAGCTGTTCACGGTCCCGCTCGCGGGAGATGCATCGGGCAACGAGGCCGTGAAGCTCCCGCTCGGCTGGGCCGCGCGGCTGGACATCGATCCGGTCACGGGGGCCTACGCCTTCAACCGGATCAGCAACGAGTTCCGCACCTGGAAGCGCTACCGCGGCGGCACGGCGCAGGACCTCTGGGTCGGCGATCCGAAGACGGCCGACTTCCGCCGCGTCACCGGGGAGAACGTCACCGAGGCCTTCCCGATGTGGTCGGGCGGCCGGCTCTGGTTCCTCTCCGACAAGGGCGGGACGCAGAACCTCTGGTCGATGAAGCCGGACGGCAGCGACCGCAAGCAGCACACCGACCTCGGCGCGTGGGACGCGCGCTGGCCGGCGATGGGGCCCGACGGGCGGATCGTCTTCATGCTCGCCGGCGACATCGCGCTGTTCGATCCGAAGAGCGGCGCCGTGAAGAAGCTGCCGATCGAGCTGCCGAGCGACCGCACGCTGACGCGCGTGCGCTACCCCGACGCCGGGCGGTTCGTGACCTGGTACGACCTCGCCCCGGACGGCTCGCGCGTGGCGATCGTGGCCCGCGGCGAGATCGTATCGGTCCCAGTGAAGGAGGGCGTGACGCTGCCCGTGACCCGCGGCTCCGGAGCCCGTGAGAACTGGGCGACATTCGAACCCGGCGGGAATCAGATCCTGTACGTCAGCGACACAGCGGGTGAGGAGGAGATCCGCAGCATCGACGCCTGGGGCCGCGAGGAGGCCAAGATCCTGAAACCCGCCGGCAAGACCGGCTGGCACTTCCCACCGCGCCCGTCGCCAGACGGCAAGTGGATCGCGTACGCCGACCAGACCAACGCGCTGTTCGTGATGCCCCGCGCCGGCGGTGCGCCGGTGCAGGTCGACAGGAGCCCGCAGGCCGAGATCCGCGACTACGCCTGGAGCCCCGACGGCCGCTGGCTGGCCTACGCGAAGGTGGCTCGCCAACAACTACAGCTCGGTGCTGATCTACGACACGAAGGACGCGAAGGTCTACCCGGTGACCGGCCCTCACACCTTCGACTACTCGCCGGCCTGGGATCCCGAGGGGCGCTTCCTCTACTTCCTGTCGGACCGCTTCACCAACCCGATCCTCGGCACGCGCGAGTGGAACAACATCGAGGCCCGCGACACGAAGATCTACATGGCCCTGCTGCGGCCCGACGTGGAGAACCCGCTCGCGCCGAACGCCGGCCTTCCGCCCAAACCGGACGCGAAGGACGCCAAGGACGATAAGACGAAGGACGACGCGAAGAAAGGCGAGAAGAAGGACGACGCGGCGAAGGCCGGGGACAAGGACGAAAAGGGCGACAAGAAGGACGAGATCAAGCCGGTCGAGATCGAGCTGGCCGGGCTGGCCGGACGGATCGTCGAGCTGCCGGTCGGCCCCGGCCTCTACGGCGGGCTCTCCGCGACCAAGGGGAAGGTCTTCTGGATCGTCGCCCCGCTCAAGGGGATGGCCGAGCAGCCGCCGCTCTTCGGCGACCCGCCGCCCGAGAACGTGCTGATGGCCTTCGACCTCGAGTCGAAGAAGGCCGAGCCGTTCGTCGAGGGGATCTCCGACTACGTCCTCTCGGCCAAGGCGGACAAGATCGCCCTGCGCCAGCAGCCGGGCGAGATCTTCGTCGTCGGCGCCGACGCCGCGCCGGGGCCGAAGCTCGCCGAGGGGAAGCTCAAGCTGAACGACGTCGTGATCGAGCTCGACCCGCGCGAGGAGTGGGCGCAGATCTACTACGAGTCGTGGCGCACGATGCGCGACTTCTTCTGGGACGCCGGGATGTCGGGCGTGGACTGGACCGCGATCCGCGACCAGTACGCCACGCTGCTGCCGCGCCTGGCGACCCGCGACGACCTGCGCGACCTGATCGGCGAGACGATCGGGGAGCTGAGCACCTCGCACACCTACGTCTGGGGCGGCGACCCCGGCGTGCAGGTCAGGCGCGTATCGATCGGCATGCTCGGCGCCGACTTCGTCCGCGAGGGGGAGGCCTACCGGATCGTGCGGATCTACCGCGGTGACCCGGCCGACAACGTGCGCTCGCCGCTGCTCGACGCGGCGGCCGGGCTCAAGGAAGGCGACTTCATCCTCGCCGTCAACCACCAGCCCTTCCCGAAGGACAAGCCGATCTACGCGGCGTTCGAGGGGCTCGCGGACAAGCCGGTCGTGCTGACCGTCAACGCGCGGCCGGCGAAGGACGGCGCGCGCGACGTGGTCGTCACGCCGCTGGGGGACGAGGAGAAGCTGCGCTACGCCGACTGGGTGCGGACCAACCGCGAGTACGTCGCCCAGAAGACGAACGGGACGATCGCCTACGTGCACATGCCCGACATGTGGACCGACGGGCTGGTGGCGTTCAACACCTGGTTCTACCCGCAGCTCGACAAGGAGGGGATGGTCGTCGACGTGCGCTGGAACGGCGGCGGCGCGATCTCCCAGATGGTGGTCGACCGGCTCGAGCGCCAGCTGATCAGCTGGGACCGGCAGCGCGCCGGCGGCCTCTCGACCTACCCGCAGGCGGTCCTCAACGGGCCGTTCGTCGTCCTGACCAACGAGTTCGCCGGCTCGGACGGCGACATCTTCCCGGCCGCGATCCAGCTGCGGAAGCTGGCCCCGGTGATCGGCATGCGCTCGTGGGGCGGCGTCGTCGGGATCCGCGGCGACAAGCGGACGGTCGACGGCGGCACGGTGACGCAGCCGGAGTTCGCGTGGTGGGACGCGCACCAGGGCTGGTCGCTGGAGAACCGCGGCGTGATCCCGGACATCGAGGTCCAGGCCCGGCCGCAGGACCTCGGCCGCGGGATCGACGCGCAGCTCGACCGCGCGATCGCGGAGGTCCAGCGCCTCCAGGCGGAGAAGCCGCCGCAGAAAGCCGGACTTCGGCCCGTCGCCCGACAAGAGCCGCAAGGTCGCCGCAAGGAGAAGTGACGCGGAACCGGCCCCGGGGGGCTGCCGAGCGGCAGCCCCCCGACCCGGCCAGGACTCAGCCGACGCGCAGCGTCGACGCGATCTGCTTGATCGCTTCCTCTTCCTGCGGCGTGACGCGCACGCCGCCGAACCCGAGGAAACCGCCTTCGTTCGACGCCGCGGCCACGCGGCGGGCGGTGTCGACGAGCCACGCCTTGAACTCGTCGCCGACCGGCCCGGCGTTCTTCTGCGCCAGCATGTCGGCCGCCTTCTGGAGCTGGCCCAGGCCGTGGCCCTGGCCCGCTCCATTTGCCCATCCCTTCCTGTCGGGGCCGGCTTCCGTGCCGCCCTGCTTCATGTCCTCGATCAGCGTCTGGATCAGCGGGTTGGACGGCTTCTGCTTGGCCGACTCGGCCACCGCCATGCCGACCGAGAACATCTCCTTCATCAGGCCGATCGGGCCGCTCGGGCTGGAAGCCGAGACGACCATGCCGGCCAGCGAAGGTGCGGAGTAGAGGACGGTCCATTCCTCGGGGGTGAAATCGGTCTTCTTCATCGGTCGTCTCCCTGTTTGCGTCAGGCCGGGTTACAGCGACAGGACCACGAGCTCGACGCGACGGTTCTGCGCGCGGCCGGATTCCGTGTCATTGGAAGCCGTCGGCTCCGTCGCGCCCCGCCCCTCGACCTCGATCCGGTTCGCAGCGATGCCGGAAGCGCCGAGCGCGTTCCGCGCCGACTCCGCACGCTCGACCGACAGCCTCAGGTTGTCGGCGTCATTGCCCGTAGCGTCGGTGTGCCCGATCAGCTTGACCCGCACGTTGGGATAGGCACCGAGGATCCTGGCGAGCCGCCCGACTTCCTCGCGCGAGCGGCGCGTCAGGTTCGCGGACCCGGTCTCGAACTCGATCACGTCGAAAGCGAAGCGCCGGGTCAGGTCGGTCGGATTGCTGGCGAGGAAGCTGGCGAACGCGTCGTTGAACGAGCCGGTGACGACGTCGATCGTCTCGCCGCCCTGCAGCACCACCTTGGCCAGGTTCACCGCGGCGGCGGCCGCCTGCTGCGACTGCTCCTGAACGACCTGCGAAACCTCGCGCACCGTCTCCGCCGTCCGCGCACGGATGCAGAAGTTGTAGAGCAGCAGCGCCAGCAGGAGCAGTCCCAGCCACGGCTGCCACTTCATCAGGCCCGATTTCTCCGGCTCGCGGTGGGTCGTCGCCGCGGCGCGCGGGGCGGCATCGAAGCCGGTGAAGCCGAGCAGCGAGCCAAGCCCGGTCGGGAGCAGCCCGCTCAGGAACCCCTTCTGCCCCATGATCAGGTCGAGCAGGCCCGTCGCGCTCAGATCGCGCGACTTCACGAGGCTGCCGAGCTGGCCCAGCACGAGCGGGGCCGCGAGGCCGAGCAGGCTCTTGCCGGCGCCGCTCTTCAACCCGAGGAACGAGCCGAGCATGTCGGTCACGCCGCCGAGGTTGTTGCCGAAAAGACCGGAGAGCAGGTTGCCGCTCTGGCCGAGCATCTTCTGGGTGGAGTCCGGCGAACCGAGGATGCCCCCGAGCTGGCCGAAGATCCCCGCGTCGTAGCCGCCGTCGGTGATAGTCTTCAGCAGCGCGGCGGCGCCGCCGGGCTTCGAGGCGTTGCTCGCCAGGCCCGCGAGCACCGTGGCGATGCCGCTCTGCAGCGCGGATGGCGCCTTGTCTCCAGCGACCCCGAGCAGGGACGCGATGCTGTTCATGTTCGAGCCGCCGATCTGGCTCGCGATCATCGAAATCAGGTTGTCCATGACATTCCCCTCGTTTGGGCGCAGTCCGCCCGAAGGGTCGCGCTCGCCGCCGCTTCTCGACGGCGCAACCGGAAGCGCGGATTCTAGGACGACTTACGCGCCGGACGGGGCGAATCAGGGCGTGTTATTTCGTCGTTTTCACCTGACAGAGAAGCCCGGGTGGCGTACTGATAAGCCACCCGGGCCGGGCTATTCGTGGCTTTCGCTAGGGACAGGGGCTCGACGAATCGAGCGCATCGCGCGGATCGGGGGTCGTTCGGGCGTTCCCGTAGGTCGCGGCGCCGCAGCTGTTCTTCGCCCTCACCAGGTAGTAATACGACGCGCCGACGCTCGGGCCGGTCCGCGTGTCCTCGTAGGGCGAGTCGGCCCGGTTGCCGGCAAGGCAGGTCGCGCCCGAGTAGCTCTTGCTGCTGCGCAGCGCCGCGACGTCGCCGGTGACCACGTCGTAGACCGTGCCCCTTCCCGCCGTGGGATCCTGCGAAGTCCACGAGAGCTGCGCGCGCGCGCCGGAGCGGCCGACGCGCACGCCCGCCACCTCGACCGGGGCCCTCGTGACCGACGCATCGAGGTCGTTGCAGTCGACACCGAGCGCCGTCCTGTCGCGGTCCAGGTCGTCGGCGTCCCAGGCGTTGAAGAGCACGGTGTTGACGCCGCCGGCGAAGCGCTCGCCGGCCCACGCGACGAACGCCGTTCCCGCCACCGCGGCGCTTCGCGACAGCTGATAACGTGCGATTGACGTACGCGCCCTGCGGCGCCTTCCGATCGATCCGCCGGGCGGTGCCGAAGCTCGCGCCGTGGTCCGCCGATGCCCGGACCAGGATCGAACCGCGTCCGGCGCTCTCGTCGATCCAGCTGACCCAGACGTTTCCGGCGCGATCGGTCACGACGTTCGACAGGGCCGGCTCGACGTCCGGCCGCGCCGGGGAGGCGTCGAGCCGTGTCTGCGCACCGAAGGTCGAGCCGCTGTTGGTCGAACGGCTCAGGTAGACCGCGTTCCCCGAGGACGCCTCCCAGGTGACCAGCGCCGTCGTCGCGTTGGAGTAGGCGACCTGCGGGTAGAGGTTGCTGACGTTGGTGGGTCCGGGCACGGCGGTGTCGGCGAGCCAGCCGGTCCCGGTGAAGCGGCTGCTGCGGATCGCGTACCGGCCGGAGCGGGCGTCGGACCAGACCGCAACCGCACCGCCCGCGCCGTCGCAGGCCACTGACGGGTCGTAGCCGCCCTGGCCGATCCCCTCGGGTCGGAGCTGGACGCGCAGGGACCAGGTGTCGCCGCGGTTGTCGCTCGTCGTCGCCCAGACGCTGTAAAAGGGCGGGGACCGTATTGTCCGGCGCGACCATCGCGAGGACCAGCCTGTTGCCGTTCGCACAGAGCGCCGGGTAGTGGTTGTAGCCGCGCGTGTCCTGGTCGACGTCCTTCGTGTCGAGCGTGACGCCGCCATCGAACGAGCGGGTCAGGAAGACAGTGTTGCCGGTCGCCCATGCCAGGTACATCGTGCCGCCGGCCTGCGCGACGATCTGCGCCCCGGGGATCCCGACGATGCCGTAGTTGCCAGGCGGCGTCGCGAACGAGCCGAGGATCCGGTCGCTCGCCTGCCAGGTGCTGCCGAAGTCCGTCGAGCGGTTGAAGCGCAGCTCACGCCGCGTCTCGCTGTCGAGCGTATAAGCCAGGTAGACCCGGCCGTCGGAGCTGGCGCCGATCACCGGCGCGGCCGCGATCCGCTGCCCCGCGGGGGAGCCGCCCACGCGCACCGGCGGTTCGAAGGTGAATCCGCCGTCGTCGCTGACGGCGACGTAGATGTCGCTCGACGGGCCGGTGCCGACGGTCGAGAAGGCAACGTAGACGCGGCCGGCGCCATCCGTCGCGGTCGCGACGTCATCGAACGCATCCGGGTCGACGGTGACCGTGTCCGTGTCGATCCGTTTGTCGGCGGCGAAGTTGATCGAGGAACTGAGCGTGCGGTTCGACCACAGGTTGGGCGAGCGCTGATCGTCGCGGGAGTCGCCGTAGACCAGGCAGACGTCGTTTGACAGCGCGTCGGTGATCGAGAGCGGCCCGCTCTGGGCGGCCCCTTCGGGGCTGCCGACGTCGACCCGCTTTTCCGCGTCCCAACTCGCTCCGCCGGTCCCCGAGCGCCGCAGCCAGATGTCGCTCTTCTGGTCGGCGTAGGTGTCGCCGCGTGCGTCGCTCCAGGCGATCACCCAGTTCCCCCCGCTCGTGCGCGCCGCGCCAAGGCTGGGGATCCCGCTCCACGAACCCGCCGGCACCGCGGTCGTCGCGAGCGTCTGGGACGCGCCCCACGTCGCGCCGTCGTCGGCCGAGCGGAGGAGCTCGACCGCGCCGGTGGTGTCGACGAACGCGACCAGCACGACCGGCGGGCCGGCCGAGTTGTATAGGAACGGCCCGAACGTCGGCCTGTCGCTTCCCGCCGCGAGGTCCTGGTTGAGCGCCAGCGTGTACGCCGCACCCTGGTTGGTCGAGCGGTAGACCTTGACGTAGTCGCTCAGTTCGCCGTCCCAGAACGCGATCAGGATCTTGCCGTCGTTGGTCACCTCGACGTCGGGCGCTTCCGCGCCCGCCCCCGATCCGGAACCGAGCGTGACCTCCGGCTGGAAGGAGGTCCCCGCGTTGAGCGAGCGCGCCGTCCAGACCTTCGTCGCTCCGTCGCGGTTCTGCAGGTAGGCGACGAAGACGTTCCCGGTGCCGTCGATGTCGATGTCCGGATCGCGCACAGGATAGGTGCCGGCAGCGACGCCCGCGTCGACGCGCACGGCCGCGCTCCACGAGACGCCCGCGTTGGTGCTCCCACGAACCCACGGATCGGTTCCCGCGCCGCCGACATAGGCCACCGCGACGCGATCCGCCGGGCCCGCGGTGATCGCGACGTCGAAGACCCCGAAGCTCGCTTCGCCCGCGGCGACGAGCGTCACCGGCGCCGTCCAGGTCAGCCCCATGTCAGTGCTGAGCGTGAAGCGCAGGCCCAGCCCGCCCGCCGGGTCGGCCACGATGTAGGCCACGTAGAGCTTCGCCCCCGATGACATCGCGCCAGCGAAGGCGAGCACGTCGGCTGCCCGGCGCCGCCCGCGACGAGCAACGGGGCGGCGAAGTTCTTGCCGCCATCCGTCGAGCGGATCGAGTAGAGCGAGAGGTCGTCCCGCTCCAGCACGCACACCTGGCCGTCGCTGCGGCCGAACGCCACCGGCGCCGAGATCGAAGGCCGGCGCCCGCGGCATCGCGGCCTGGATGTCGATCTCGTCCGCGGGCAGATCGGCGAATGGCGCGGCGTCGGGGCCGGCGCGTCCGGCACGAAGTCCCCGAGGCCCTCGCGCACGACGAGCGGCAGTTCTCCCGGGACGGTACTGCGGCCTACCCGCCGCGGTCCCTCGGCTGGAGCTCTCCGCGGAGCGGGCTCCTCCCGCCTCGGATCGCCTGCCACACGGAGCCTCGCGAAAGCGAATGCGAACACCAGCGCGAGACGAGATGCCCCGCGATCACCGGAGTCTGTTTCATCCATTCCCCTGCCTTTTCCCGCCCGCCAAAGTCCGCCGGCGGCCCGTCTGCGTGCCCTGGTCGCTCCGATCCCGACCGGGAGGGCCGAAAGAAACGGGGCGCCCGTGGGCGCCCCGCCGTCGGTATCCTGCTCGCAGGCTCAGTTCGCCAGCGCGGGCGGCACGGCCATCCCGAGCGCAGACATCACCTTGCCGGCCATCATCTTGACCTGATCGCCCTGGGCAACCGCGTCGACGAGGTTGCCGGAATTCGCAGCCGCGGTCGCCGCGCCCCAGGCCGCCGTCATGTCGGCGAGGCCCTGCTGCGCGCTCGCGAGCATGTCGGGGGTCATCCCCGCGGGGAGCTTCTTCGCCTGCGAGAGGATGTCGACCCGGCTCTGGATCGCGCCGACGACACCGGGAAGGCCGGAGGTGAGCGCGCTCCAGGCGGTCCCCAGCTCGGACTTGCGCGCCTCGATCGTGCGCTTCAGCGCGTCGACCTGGCCAAGCACCTGCGGGCACTGGTCGATGACCTTCTGATATTCCTTGAGGCCGAACGACTGCTGCAGGCTCGTCAGGGCGTTCTCGGCCCCGGTGAGGTCCTGCGGGGCATAGATGGTGGCCGACTCGGTCACGGCGTTCACGGCCGCGGTGACGGAATCGAGCGCCTGCTGGGCGGGCGTCTTGAGATCCTTGCAGGCCGCGAACAGGATCAGTGCCACGGCCAGCGCGGAAATCCAGGCAGTCTTGCGCGTCATGTTCGGTGTCACGGTCGCTCTCCTCACGGGATCCGCAGCTTCTGGCCGGGATGGATCAGGTCGGGATTCTTCAGCACGTCGCCATTGGCCTCGAAGATCTTCATGTAGAGGCTGCCGTCGCCGTAGAAATGCTGTGCGATTTTCCAGAGCGAATCGCCGCGCTGGACCTCGTACCACTGTGTGGCGTCCCAGCCCTCGGGGGGCAGGGGGGCGTTCGGATCGGACATCATCCCCTCCTTCGACAAAAAACGGGGGGCCGGCCGGATCGGCCGGCCCCCCATCAGACAGCAGTGATTATGGACCTTCCTGACCGCAGGCGTTCACCGCCCGGACCTTGTAGAACCAGGTCGCGCCGTCGGCGGCGTCGCCGGCCAGCGTGAGGGCCGAGGCCGAGCTGCTGCGGGCCTCGGTGAAGTTCGGCTCCTGCGGCAGACCGGAACGGTAGACCCGGTAGGACGAAGCGCCGGCGACGGGGTCCCAGCTCGCGCGAAGATCGGCTCCGAGGGGCGGCTGCAGGCGCAGTGCCGCGACCGCGACCGGGACCGATTGCGACGAGGTGAGCGTGGCGGCACGGTAGACGGTGTTCCCCTCGACGACCCCGCCGTTGCTCGGACCGCTGCCGCACGTCTCGTCGTTCTCGGCGCGCACGAGGTAGTAGTAGGTGGTCCCGGCCACGACCGTGGTGTCGCTGTAGGCGGTCGCCGCGAGGCCCGTCGCGATCCGGTTGGCGGGGCTGGGGACGAAGCTCGGCACGGTGTCCCGGTAGACGGCGTAGGTTCCGCCGCTGCCGGTACCCCACGCCGGCGCCGGATCCCAGGCCAGGTCGAGGCTGCCGCCGGTCGTGCAGGGATCGGAATCGACCGCCGAGGCCAGGCCGGCGAAGCTCGGCGCCCCGCCGCACGCCCCGCAGGCCTCGCCCTGAGGCGCCGCCGCCTCGCGCACGACGAGGCGGTCGACGTTCCAGCTGGACGCGCTGCTGTTCTGCGAAGTCGCCTGCATCCGGAACGCGATCTGGACGTTGTTCTTTCCGTCCGCGATCGAGGCGATGTCGATGATCTGCTGACTCCACGCCGATTCGCGTAGGCCGAAGAAGGCGTTGTTGTACTTCCAGACCTCCTGCCACGCGCCGCCGCCGATCCGGACGTCGACCGCGGCCGTCGCGTAGCTCGCGACGTTGAGCCAGCGGCGGAAGTTGATCTGCGTCCCGGTCTTCCCGGCGGTACTGAACACCGGGCTGATCGCGCGCTGCGTCATGCTCTTCTCGTAGTCGCCGGGGCGCAGGCCGAGACCGGTCAGGTCGTGGCCCAGCACCCTGGCGCCGCTGAAGGCGACGGTCGGGTCCGGGTTGTTCGTCCCCTTCCCCTGCGGGCCGCCCACCTGCCACTCGCCCTCGAGCGTCCAGCCGTTCGTCCCCTCGTAATCGTCTCGGAAGAAGCCCGGGATCCGCCCGACGTTGAACGCGAACGGCTGGCCGCCCGCGCCGTTGAGCACCGTCTGGTTGCCGGCGCGGTCGATCGCGACGACCCGGAAGAAGACCCGCCCGCACTCCGCGAGGCCGACCAGCGGGACCGCGTGCGCCGTCGCCAGGTTCGGGTCCTCCGTGGCCTTCCCGAGCGCGGCCGTCGAGCCCCACTCGACGCGCCCCGTCGTCCCCTCGGCGGTGTTCCAGCGGATCGTCGCCGAGGAGTCCGTGATGTCGGTCACCTGGACCCCCGTCGGCGCGGCCACGCCGCAGTCCGCAAGCGACGTGCCGACCACGGTGCGCACCGCGCCGGTGCCGTCGTTCGCATCGGCGTACTCCGCGGTGAGCTGATCACCGCCGGCGAAGGCGAGCCTGCCGTCTCCCGCAACCGGCGCACCGGTGCCCGCGAGGAGCGTTCCCTCGAAGCGGCCGGATCCGGGCGTCGTCTCGGTCAGGTCGATCGACTCGGGCGTCTGCTCGCTGTCCGACCAGACGCGAACCGTCAGCGGTCCCGCCCCGGCGTTCCCGTCAACGACGCGCAGGGTCACGGACTGGCCGCAGCCGAAGGCGGCCTTCGTGAACTCGACGCGACCGGCCAACGGCCGCAGCGAAGTCGTCTGACACGACGACACCGGGCTCTCGCACGCGCCGTTGGTGCCGACCGCCTGGACGCGATAGGAGACGTCGACCAGCTCGGCCACGTCGGAGTCGACGAAGCTCGTCGACGACGAAGGCAGCTCGGCGATCGGGATCTGGGCCCGGCCGCAGCCGAACTCGTTGCGCAGTACGCGGTACTTCGCCGCGCTGGGCACCGCGGACCAGTCGAGCCGCAGCCCGCCCTCGGCGATCGAGACCGACAGCGTCGGCTCGGCGAGCGACGGGCAGGCGCTGGTGTTCTTGTTCGACGCGTCGGCCGCCGTGCCGCAGGCGATGTTGTGGCGCCTGAAAGCCGCGAAGATCGCCGCGGCGTGGGGCGTGCCGTTGTTCAGGTTTCCGTCGTCGTCGTCCGCGACGCGCAGCTTGTGGAACCAGCTGTTCGTCCCGCACCCGTCGGAGGTGGGCAGCGCGCAGTTGTAGGCGTTGCCGCCCGAGCCCTTGCGCGACTGGAACCAGAGCCGGTCCGCCAGCTGCCACGCCGACGCCAGCGCTCATCCCCGATGCCGGCAGGTCGCGGACCGCAAGGTCCCACATCGCCTCGGCCGAGACGTAGCTCTCGCAGTGGCTCTTCCTTGCCGCACGGACCGCAGCCGCCGCCGCAGTTGTTGGTCAGGAAGCCCTGGGGCGTCGACGGCGGTGTTGCCCTGGCGTCTGGCCCAGTCGATGTCGCGCACGCCCGTGCAGTCGAGGCAGGCGTCGCCGTACCCGCTGCAGTTGCTGGCCTCGTCGAAGCCGCGGCCGATGCACGAGATCCGCGCGTCGTAGGCGGCGACGACGTCGGCGTACGCCTCCGACGTGTTGTCGTAACCGCCGCCGTCGTTCTGATCCATCCCGTGGCCCCACTCGTGGACCAGCACGCCGTGCAGCTCGGCGGTGTTCCGGCAGCCGTTGCCGGCACGGTACATGTTGAGCTCGCCGCCCCAGCTGGCGTTGCACGTGCTGTTGACGTTGACGTTGACCACGACTGGATTGCGCACCCAGGTGTTGTCCGGGAGCCAGGCGCGGGCCCGCTCGGCGTTGCGGTTCACCTGGAAGAACGCGCTGCGTGCGCTGCGCGTGTTGCCGGCCGAGGCGCCGGGCGGGGTGGTGCAGTTCGTCGTCGCCGGGCCGCTCAGGAGGTCGAGGTTCTCGCCGCAGACGGCGGATTCGCTCACCGGCCCGCAGAGGTTGTCGATCACGACGTACGGTCCGGCCAGGCGGGTGCTGATCGAAGTCCCCGGCGCGCCGCAGTTGAAGAGCCCGCCCGAGCTGGCCGTCTGTGACGGCCCGCCATTCACCGAGTAGTCGGCGAACGGCATCGGGATGTCGGCCTGCTCGGTCCCTTCGAACCCGACCCCGTCCGAGGTGATCGGGAAGACGCCGCCCTTGACGCGCTCGTAGTGGGTCTCGTCCGCGAGCGACACGACCGTGCCGGTCAGCGCGTCGACGTCGGCCAGCCAGCGCGCCGCCTCGCCGGGAACGTGGAAGCGGAAGCGCCAGACGAGGAGGTGGCCCACCCCCTCGCCGCGCCGTCCGATCCACTCGCCCGCCCGCGCGCCGCGCGGATCGGCCGCGACCAGCCGGAGCTCCGGCTCGTCGTGCATCACGACCGCGTCCGGCGAAGTCTCGAGGTAGGCGAAGAGCTGCTCGCTCGCCTGGGCGGCCGCGATGCGCGGCTCGGTCCGCGTGCGGACCGTGCCCCAGCGCTCGACCCCGAAGGCGACGAGGTTCCCCTGCACGACCTGGAAGTCGAAGCGCGCGCTCTCCACCGGCACGCCGCTCACGGCCTGCCGGAAAGTCACGAGCCAGAGCGCGTCCGAGGCGCGGCCGGAGGCCGCCCGATCGAGCACGAGCTGCTCGGACCAGTCGCCGAGCGCGATCCGGTTCTCCGCCAGGAAGGCGCGGGCCCTGGCCTCGAGCGCGGCGAGCGGGTCGGACTCGGTCCCGTCGAGCCAGGGAATCCCGGCACCGAGCGCGAGCGTGGGCAGGCCGGAGCGCTGGTCGATCGTCACCGTCCAGCCACCGTAGCGCGCGCTGAACTGCTCCCAGCCCTGGCGCAGCGTATCGGACGCGGGCAGCTCGGCGAGCGGCATCGCACGCACGGCGAGCACGAGGCCGGGAGACTCGATCGCCTTGCCGTCGAAGCGGTTCGCTTCCTTTCGGGGAACCAGCGCGAAGACCGGGGGGGCCGCCAGTACGGCGGCGCAGAAAAGGCTCAGAGCGGGCGCGAACCATCGCTTCATCGGGCGTCCTTCATCTCCGCGGAGGGAGTCGGTGGAAAGGGGTAACTCCCGTATACGGGGCGTTACGAAGGTCCGCAAGAAATTTAGGATAGTTGCCGGTGCGGATCCCCCGCGCGGGCGTAACTTGGCCTCGCATGGGTCCCCTGCTCGATCCGGGCCGCGGCCGTCGCCGAGCGGTCGCCTTGCCCCTCCTGCTCGCGGCGCTGGCCGCGCTGACCGCGTTCGGGGCCTGCCGGGACGGGGCGGACCCGTCCCCGCGAAACGGGTCGTCTCCCCCGGCGCCCCGCCGATCCGCGGCCGAGCGGGCGTGGCCCGTCGTCGCGCCGCTCCTGGGCCCGGGGCTGAGCGACGAGCAGCGGGCGATCGCGATCGCCGCCTGGGTCGCCGAGAACGCGACGAACGAGCCCGCCGCCCGGGACGCCCCCGTCCCGCCGATCCGCGGCCTGTGCGGCCAGCGCGCCAGCGCGTTCGTCGAACTGGCGCGCCGCGCCGGGCTGCAGGCGGTTCGGCTGGACTTCTCGCGCTTCGGCGCCTCGGCCCATTCCGCGGCCCTGGTCTCGTACGACGGCGGCTGGCACTACTTCGACGTCACCTACGCGGGCTACTTCCGAGCGGACGGCCGCATCCTCTCGTTCGTGGAGATCCAGGCGGACCCCGCCGCCGCTCTGGCCGGCATGGTCGTACTCCCGGGCGGCGGGCTCGACCGTTGGTCGGACGGCACGCCGGTGGACAATCGGCGGCGGATGCTCCAGGCCTACACGATGGAGACGATCGCGGAGGCCCGGCTCCGGCGGCCGGGCGCGGTACCGTTCGGCGCCGGCCGGCGCTAGCGCGCCGGCGGCCGGGCCCCCGCCGCGATCACCGCCATCCAGCAGGCCTCGGCCCCGGCGCGTTCCCGGCGGCGGAAGACCCCGCTCCCCTCGCCGGTCTCGGACTCCGTGTCCTCCCAGTAGACCTCGCTGAAAGCGAAGCCCGCCTCGGCCAGCAGCTCGCGCAACTCGGGGATCGTCCACATCCGCCAGTCGTAGGTGAAGGCGTCCTTCAGCAGACTGCCATCCTTGAAGCGCGAAGTGGATCGCGAACAGGGCCCGGTTGGAGATCGGGTCGTAGCGTTTCTGCTCCCAGAGGTACCGCACCCCGCCGCCGATGCGGCGGACCTCTTTGCGGTCCTCGGTCTGGGTGTCGGAGCCGCCGAGAGCATCGAGCATGAGCAGCCCACCCTCCGCGAGCTGCCGCCGCGCGGACCGGAAGTAGTCTCGCAGCGGCTCCCGCTCGCGGAAGATGAAGTACGAGAAGTTGTGCGCGGCAATCACGTCGGCGCGGGGCGTCCGCGCGGTGCGCACATCGCCCTGCACGAGCTGCACCCGGCGGCGCGTCTCCTCGGGAAGGGCCTGCCAGTTGTGGTGCGCGCCCCAGGCCAGCGGCTCGGGGTCGAGGTCGATCCCGTAGGCCCGGCGATCGCGCCGCGACCCGGCCCAGGCGCAGGCCAGCGCCGCAGCACCGCAGAAATCCTCGCGCAGCAGCAGCGGCAGGCGGCCGTTGTGGGCGCGGTAGATTCGGCTCATCAGGGCGATGTCGAAATCGGGGCTCTGGACCGACCTCTGGTAGAGCGCGTAGCGGTCGGCTTGGGCGGCGAGGGGCCGCCCACGGCGCCGCGGGGCGCGTGTGACCTGCGGATGTGGTCCTCTCACGGGGTCCTCGCGGATCGGGGGCCGGGGAACGGCCCCGCGGCCGGTGTCGGCCGCAGCCTGGCCGGCAGATGCTAATCCCGGAAGGGGGCGGCGGGGGCCGCCGGACTAGGAACGGCCGAACAGCGGCAGCGAGCCCGTGAGGTCGGCGTCCGCCGCCTCGCGCTCGAACCAGCCGGCGAGGGTCAGGTCGCAGGCCGGCGGCTCCTCCTCACCGACGAGGCTGTGACGGAGGATCGTCGGTACGAGCGTTTCGAGGGCGATCCCTACCGTGGCGGCGAGGTCGATCAGCCCATCCAGCAGGTCGTCGTCCAAGTTGAGCGTGAGCTGAGTCATCAGCAAGTAATGTAGGGTGTAATTGAACATTGCGCACGTCGTTCAACGAAAGTTTCTTGTTTCGGGCGGCTCTCTCCTGCCCTTCCCGCCGGGTCTGGGGCCGCGGGAGGCGCGCTTGGCCCAGCCGCGCCGGCTGGCCCAGAATCCGGTCGCCCGGCGCACCGGGGCCCGAGGAGATTCGCCCATGTTCCGCGCGCATCGTCGCCTTTCCCACCCGCTCTTCGTGCTCTGCCTGGGCCTGGCGGCGACGGGCGGTGCGCGGGGCCAGATCCCCGGGATCCCCCTCCTCCGGCCGGCCGGCGCCAACGCCGCCGAGCCGGCGGCTGACGGTTCCGCTGCCGCCGCACCGGGGATCGGGCAGCTCGAGCTGAAGCGCCTGTCCGCCTACCGGTTCGACCCGCACGACCGCACCACCCCGCGCCGGGCGATGGTCGGCTTCCTGGCCGCGGCGCGCGCCGGCGACTACACCCGTGCGGCGCAGTTCCTCGACCTCGCCGAGCTGCCGGCCGAGACCCGCGCCGCGCAGGGACCGGTGCTGGCGCGCCGGCTGAAGTTCGTCCTCGACCGCTACCTCTGGATCGATCCCGAGGCGCTCAGCGACGATCCGGGCGGCGCGACGGACGACGGACAGCCGGAAGCGGACGACCTCGTCGGCAACGTGCCGCTCCAGGGGTCGGAGGCCCGGGTGCTGGTCGAGCGGCGCAGCGACGATCCCGACCCGAAGTGGCTGATCGCGGCACCGACCGTCGCCGTGATCGACGCCCTCTACGAAGAGCACGGCTACCCCTGGATGGATCGACTGCTGCCGGAGTTCATGCTCACGACGCGCATCCTCAACTCGACCCCGTGGCAATGGCTTGGGATGATCGTGCTCGCCGCGGCCGCGTGGCTTGCCGCCCGGTTCATCGCGCTGGCGCTGCGCTCGCCGCTGAAGCGCCTCGTCGCGCTCTCCGACAGCCGGCTCGACGACGACGTGCTCGCTGGCCTTCGGGCCGCCGTTCCGGCTCTACCTCGCGCTGTTGCTCTTCCGGCTCGGCAGCCGACATCTGCACCTGTCGGTGATCGCAGAGCGGCGGGTGAGCTTCGTGCTCGGCCTGCTCGCCGTGGTGGCTTTCGTCTGGTTCCTGTTGCGGCTGGCGGACATCCTCTCGGCCCACGCCGAGGAGCGCTACCGGGCGGAAGGGAACCGCGGGATGCTCAGCCTCGTGCCGATGCTGCGGCGCGGCGCGAAGGTCGCGCTGCTGCTGCTGGCCGGCACCCTCATCGCCCAGAACTACGGCTTCAACGTGACCGCCTTGCTCGCCGGCGCGGGGGTCGCCGGCCTGGCGGTCGCTTTCGCGGCTCAGAAGACGATCGAGAACCTCTTCGGCGGCGTCTCCGTGATCCTCGATCAGCCCGTGCGCGTCGGCGACTTCTGCAAGGTCGGCGCGTTCCAGGGAACGGTCGAGGACATCGGCCTGCGCTCGACCCGCCTGCGCACCGTCGACCGGACCGTCGTCGCCGTCCCCAATTCCCAGTTCTCGACCGAGTTCCTGGAGAACTTCGGCGCGCGCGACCGGATCCGGCTCTACCAGGTCCTCAATCTGCGCTACGAGACCACCCCCGACCAGCTGCGCTGGCTGCTGGTCGAGATCCGCAAGCTGATCCTCTCCCACGCGATGATCCACGGCGATCAGGCGCGGGTGCGGCTCATCGGCTTCGGACCGTCGTCGCTGGACGTCGAGGTCTTCTGCTTCGTGAAGACGACCGACTTCCCGACCTTCGCCGCCGTGCGCGAGGACGTCCTGCTGCGGCTGATCGACGTCGTGCACGGCTCGGGGAGCGGGTTCGCCTTCCCGTCGCAGACGTTGTACTTCGGCCGCGACGGCGGAGTCGATGCCGGGCGGACTCGCGCCGCGGAGGCTCAGGTCGAGGCCTGGCGCAAGCAGGGGGAGCTGCCGTTCCCGGACTTCACGGACGGGGAGATCCGGGCCTTCGAGGGGACGCTGCCGTATCCGCCGGAGGGGTCGGTCGAGGGCGCGGAGTAGCGTCACCTACGGTGCCTCGAACACCTCCTCGACCGCGTCGATTCCGAAGCGGACCGTCATGTCGACGTGGTCGCGGATCGCGTCGCGCCACGCCGGTCCGCTGCCGTGTGACGCGACCGCCTCGCGGCAGAACTCCTCCAGCGCCGTGAGGGCGTCACGCACCTCGGTCTCCGTGAACCCGTGTTCGCGCCGTCGCTCCGCGTACGACCGGCTGGCGACGACGAAGACCCCCTTGTCGGCGAGCCGCAGCGACTCCAGCAGCCCCTCGAACAACTCGCGGTGCAGCGCGGCCTGCTGCCCGGGCGCGACGCGGTGAAAGTCGCGGAAGTTCCGGGACCGGGCGGGGTCGAGCAGGTAGCGGTCGACGCGCTCGACGAGGTCCGTGGCGCGCTCCTCCAGGATGCGGTGGATCTGGAGGTTCTCGTGCAGTCGCTCGCGCCGCAGCGCGGCGTGGTTCCGGCGGTGCCACTCGGTCGGGTGCGACTTGCGGTTCTGCACCAGGAACGGGATCCGCCGCGTGACCGCCAGCCGCGCACGCGGCGCCCAGCCGAGCCACGCCCGCGTGTCGCCGGCGTCGACCGCGAGCTGCTTGTCGATCATCCGGCCCATCCAGGGGCGCTCGAAGGGAGGCGACCCCAGCGCGCGGCCCAAGGCGTGACGCAGGGCGATCCCGGCGCAGCAGACCGGCTTCGGCAGGTAGATCGCCGGGCGGCGCTGTCCGTAGTGCGCGGCAGTGGCGGCATCGTACAGGTCACGGTGCGGCGTGGAGCCGTCGGGGCTGGCGAGGAGGATGTCGTGCTGGAGATGGTCGAGCCGCAGCACCAGCCGGCGGAAGAAGTCGACGGTGTCGCGCAGGTGGAGGTAGGGGACGGCGGACAGTCCGCATCCGGCGAGCAGCGCGTGCATCGCCGACGGCGAGAGCCAGGTCTCGACGAAACGGAACAGCGGTTCGTACTCGCACCAGTCGGAGAAGACCGCCGCGAGGCGCACGATCCCGGTGCGGAAGTCCGCGGCGCGGGCCGCGACGAGCTGCTCCGCCGCGCGCTTGCTCGCCGCGTAGGGGGTGTCGCCGTCGGGAGGCGAGGTCTCGGTGAGCGCGCTCCCGGGCCGCGGAAACTGGCAGGCGGCGACCGAGCTGGCGAAGACGAAGCGCGGGATCCCCGCGAGCCGCGCCCCTTCGAGCACGTGGCGCGTCCCATCCACGTTGACGTTCCCGTAGTGGGGACTCTCGCGGCCGGTGAAGTCGTAGTAGCCGGCGAGGTGCAGCACCGCCTCCGCACCGCCGGCCGCCTCGATGCGCCGGAACACGTCGAGCGTGTCGGCCTCGCGGGTCAGGTCGAGCTGGATCCAGCGGATCGCGGGGTGCACCGGCGCGCCGCACTGGGCCTGGGAGCGGCGGGCGATCGCGAAGACCGGGTACTGTCCCTGGACCGCCTCGAGGAAATGGCGGCCGATGAAGCCCGAGGCGCCGGTGAGGACGATCGCGCGAGGGTGCAACGAGACCTCCCTCGGTGTAGACCCTCCGGGCCGGCACAGAGGCCGGCCCCTACGGGAAGGGTGCGGGGGCGCACGCTTCGCGCGCGCCCCCGCAGCGATCTTGCGTCATTCCGCTCCAACGCCCAGGTAGGCGCGGAGCTTCTCGTCCTCGAACATCTCCTCCGCGGTCGTCTCCTTCGTCATCAACGAGACGACGATGGCGACGATGAACGAGGCGGTCATCGAGACGATCGCCGGGTTCTTGAGCGGGAAGATCGCTTCCTTGTTCTTGAAGACCTCGACCCAGACGGTGGGGCTGAGGATGATCAGCGTCACCGCCAGGAACGCGCCGGTCAGGATCGACCAGAACGCGCCCTGGGTCGTGAACTTCTTCCACACGATCGAGAGCAGCAGCGCGGGGAAGTTGGCGCTGCAGGCGATGGCGAACGCCAGGCCCACCATGAACGCGACGTTCTGGCCCTCGGAAGGCCATCCCCAGCAACACGGCGACGACCCCGAAAACGACCGTCGCGAGCTTGGCCGCGCTGACCTGCTGCTGCTCGGTCGCCTTGCCCTTCTTGATCACCGAGACGTAGATGTCGTGCGAGTAGGCCGAGGCGCCGGCCAGCGTCAGGCCGGCCACCACCGCCAGGATCGTGGCGAACGCCACCGCGGCGATGAACCCGAGGAACGGCGTGCCGCCCAGCTGCTCGGCCAGGAGGGGCGCGGCCATGTTCCCGCCCTTGTCGTACTTCGAGATGACGTCGCGGCCGACCAGCACCGACGCCGAGAAGCCGACGAGCGGGATGATGATGTAGAAGTAGCCGATGAACCCGGTCGCGTAGAGCACCGAGGTGCGAGCGGCCTTGGCGTCCGGCACGGTGTAGAAGCGCATCAGGATGTGCGGCAGGCCGAGCAGGCCGAACATCAGGGCCAGCCCCAGCGAGATCGCGTCGAGCGGGTTGGTGACGAGGCCGCCCGGCTCCAGCGCCGGCTGCCCGACCTTGTCCGGCGACCGCCTGATAGAGCGCGCCCGGGCTGAAGTGGAAGTGCGACATCGCCAGGAGCATCAGGAAGGTCACGCCGCAGAGCAGCAGGACGGCCTTGATGATCTGGACCCAGGTCGTCGCGAGCATCCCGCCGAAGAGCACGTAGAGCAGCATGACCGCGCCGACGCCGAGCACCGCCAGCTTGTAATCGATGCCGAACATCAGCGCGATCAGGTTCCCGGCGCCGACCATCTGGGCGATCGTGTAGGCGATCACCGTCAGGATGCCGCCGATCGCCGAGGCGATGCGAACGGGCCCCTGGCGCAGGCGGAATGCGACGACGTCGGCGAAAGTGTACTTGCCGAGATTGCGCAGCGGTTCCGCGATCAGGAACATCAGCGCCGGCCAGCCGACGAGCCAGCCGGTGGCGTAGATCATGCCGTCATAGCCCTTGAGGGCCACCATCCCGGCGATCCCCAGGAACGACGCCGCGCTCATGTAGTCGCCGGCGAGCGCGAGGCCGTTCTGGAAGGCGCTGACGCTGCGGTTGGCGGCGTAGAACTCCTTGGTCGACTTGGTGCGTTTGGCGGCCCAGTAGGTGATGGCGAGGGTCAGGCCGACGATGATGAAGAAGAAGATCATCGCGGAGGCGGTCGGCGTTCCGAGCGAGCTCGTCGCGGCGTCGGCGGCGGCCTGCACGGCGGGAGCGGCTGGATTCTGCATGGTCTCCTCCCCGGCCTACTTGTGGAGTTCGTCCCGAAGGCGCTTCACTTCGGGATCGTAGACCCTGTTCGCCCACACGACGTAGATCGCGGTGAGCACCCACGCGCCGAGGATCGTCAGCACGCCGAGGGGAATGCCCAGCGTCGTCGCGCCGGTCCCGATCTTTCCCGCCATGAGCGGCTTGTTGTACCCGATCAGGAGGATGTAGCCGTAGTACACGATGAAGAGCAGGATCGTCAGGATGATCGAGATGCTCCACTTCTTGCGCACGAGTTCCTTGAACGGTGCCGACTCCAGGATCTGACTCACGCTCTTTCCCACGGGCTCCTCCTTTTCCCTCCGGTTCGCTTGCCTCAACACAACTCGCGGAGCGTGCGCGCTCCCAACCGCGCGCGCAGCGCGAGGAACAGCTCCGCCGTCGCCAGCGCGTCCGAGAGCGCGTGGTGGTGGCGGTACGATGGAAGTCCCAGCTCGAGGCGGGCCACGGGCAGCGCGGTCCGCGGTGGGACGGGATGGGGGGAGAATCGCTGCTTGCGATGCGAGAGCTCCAGCAGCAGCTTGACGGTGTCCACGACCTGAGGTTTCGGCCAGTCCCGCCGCGCGCGCTTGTACGCGTCCTTGAGGAAGCCCAGGTCGAGGTGCGAGAAGTGCAGGAGCAGGACCCCCTCGCGCAGGCGGCGGTCGATCTCGGGGAGCAGGTCGGCCAGCGCCGGGGCGTCGGCCAGCTCCGAGGGCAGGATGTGATGCGCACCGATTCCGTCGGCCGGAAGCGACGGGAGGTCCGGCGGGCGGACGAGGCTGTAGAAGCGCTCGCCGTAGTGGATCACGCCGGCGCGGATCGGGACGGTCGCCACCGCGATGATCTCGTCGAACTTCGGGCGCAGGCCCGAGGTCTCGAGGTCGAGCGCGACGTAGGTCACCTCGTCCCACGCCGGCGAGCGCCAGAACATCAGGAGATCCTCGAGACGGCGTAGTTCAAGGCGGTCGCCTGCTGGTGCTCGCGGATCGCGACGAAGGTCTCTTTCAGGTGGGTCCGCTCGAGCGGCGAGAGGTCCTCGAGCTGGACGCAGTTGCCCGGGGGCTGGCCGGCACGGGTCGCCTTGAGCTGGGCCCGGAGCCGGATCCGCAGCAGGAAGCGGAACGCCTCCGCCAGCGTCTCCGCCCCCTCCTTGCTCAATCCGCCGGCCGCCGCCGCCGCCGGCAGGCGCTCCAGCGTGGGCCGCGCCTGCACCCCCGCCTCCAGCGCGTGCAGGCGCGCGAGCGAGACGATCGGGATGATCCCGCCGCGCTTGAGGTCGACCCCGTCCTCCTCCTCCTTGACCTGGCGGAACAGGCCGAGCGGCGGCTCGAACATCAGCGAGGCGCGCGCGAGGTGGGCCAGGAAGATCCGCTCCCGCCCCGCCAGGTAGAGAATCTCGTTGAGCGGGCCGACCGACAGCGTGCCGCCGACGGCGCGGAAGTCGAAGAAGTTCGCCGCCTCGATCAGCGCACGCGGCTCGGGCGTCTGCATCCAGCCGCGGAACAGCCGCTCCCATTCGGCGAGCGGCCGGTGCCAGTTCGTGGCCATGAAGCCGCCCTTGCAGGGCGGGAACGAGGCCGCGATCAGCCCGTCCACCACGCTCTGCGCCAGCTTCCCGAAGTAGGCCTTCGCCTCCGGCGTGTCGTCGCGGTAGACGAGCGCGTTGTCCTGGTCGGTCAGGAGGGCCTGCTCCATCCGGCCTTCCGACCCGAAGACGATGAAGGCGTACGGGCAGGGCGGCCGGCCGAGCTGGGCCTCGGCGATCCGCAGCAGGCGCGCGATCAGCGCGTCGTTGAGGCGCGAGACGATCCGCCCGATCTCCGCCGCCTCGAGGCCGCCCCACGCCAGGTTCTCGATCACCCCCGACAGCTCCGTCGCGTAGTTCGCCAGCGACTCGGCCTGGGCCAGCTTCTCGATCCCGGACAGGAGCGAGGTCGGGCTGTTGGCCTGCCGGCGCAGGAGATCGGTGTCGGTGACCATCCCGACGATCTTCCCGCCGTCGAGCAGCGGCACGTGGTGCACCCGGTGCTCGAGCATGAAGACCAGCACCTCGAGCTGGGTCGAGCTCGCGGGGAGAGACTTCATCGGCTTGGTCATGACCACCGCGACCGGGGTGTCGGGGCCGCGTCCTTCCGCGAGCACGCGGCTGCGCAGGTCGCGGTCGGTGAGGATCCCGGGCGGGTCGGTCTCGACCAGCACGGAGCTGACGCGCAGGTCGCGCATCGTGCGGGCCGCCTGCTCGACCGTGTCGTAGGGCCGCACGAAGACCGGCAGGCGCGTGATCAGCGCCTCGGCCGGCGCGGCGAGATCGCGCCCCGCGGGGAGCGTCGCGACCGCCGCTGCCGTCCGCAGCCGCTGCGCGAGATCCTGCAGGAAGAACGACGAGAACTCCTCGCGCTTCATCAGCCGCTGGAAGGCGGCTTCAGGGATGCGGTAGACCAGCAGGTCCTCGCCGGCGACCACGTCGACGTGCGGGGCGGCCTTGGCGATCAGCGAGGGGAAGCCGAAGAGGTCCCCCTCCTCGAGCTCCTGCACCAGCGCGCCGTCGCGCTCGAACCGGACCGCCCCCTTGCGGATCATGTAGAGGTGCTCGCTGCGCGCGCCGCCGCGCACGAGCAGCGGGGTGCCGCCCGGGTAGTACGCGACTTCGAGCGATTCCTCGGCGATCCGGAAGTCCTCCGGACGCAGTCGATCGAACGGGGGGTGGCTGCGCAGGAACTCGGCTGGTTCCATCGGCCCACCGTGGTCGTCCGCCGGGATGGCGGTCGACCAAACGTGGGCGGATTTAGATGCCGGACTAACCCGCAGCGTCAACGGACTTTATCTGCAGGACCTTACTGGTATGTGCTCGCGGCCGCGGAAACGGGCGTCAATCGCGAGAGCTCGCGCTCCACGGCGCGATCGAGCGCTCCTCCACGGGGGTTCACTGCAACGATCTTCCCGTCGCGATCGAGTAGCAGGTAGAGCGGGAGGAAGCGCACGTTGTAGGCCTCGAAGGGCGGCGCGTACCACCGCGGCCGGCTCCCGAGCACCTGCGGCCACGTCGCCTCCTTCCGCTCCAGGTATCCGCGCAGCCACTTCCGGCCCTTCTCGCCGCCTTCCACGAAGGCGATGCCCAGGATCTCGAACCCCCGGTCCCTGTGCTTGTCGTAGGTCTTCCGGAGGCGCGGGAACGCCTGGACGCAGCCGGCTCACCCGGGGCTCCAGAAGTCGAGCAGCGTGACCTTCCCGCGGAAGTCGGCGAGCGAGACCGTGTGGCCGTCGAGCCCCTCGGCCTCGAACGGCGGCGGGCCGTCGATGCGCCAGCCGAGCATCGTGAGTTGGCGGCGCAGCATCCAGTCGTACGGGGTGCTGCCCTCGTAGACCTCCGGCGTCGCGAGGTAGGCCGCGGCGCCGGCCCGGATTGCGGCCGTCTCCTCGGGCCGCGTCTCGTAGAGGCACAGGGTCTTGAGGCCGAGCGCCGCCGCGGACCACTTGTCGGCGGTGCCGTCGTCGTCCAATTCCTCGAAAAGGGGCAACGCGGCGGCGCAGTCCGGGCGCGGCGGGTCGTCGTTCCCCCAGTCGAAGTCCGGCGGGCGGATGGCGGCGAGGACGGCGACCGCACGGGCGAGCCGCGCCTCGCGCGCGTGCTCGCCCTGCGGGAAGTCGGCGAGGTAGGCCGCGGCGGCCTCGCTGACATGCGCCCGCATACTCGCCGTCCAGTGCAGGTCGATCATCGGGAAGTCGTCGAGCCGCATCCGGACGATCTCGATCAGCGCCCCCTCGGCGTCCGGCGTACCGCGCCTCTCCGCGGCCAGGCGTGCGAGCGCGGCGACCCATTCCTCGCGGAAGCGAGCCTGGCGGATCGCATTGGGTTCGGGC
Source organism: uncultured Acidobacteriota bacterium (assembly GCA_963702425.1). Lineage (GTDB taxonomy): Bacteria > Acidobacteriota > Polarisedimenticolia > J045 > J045 > JALOKP01. The sequence continues at coordinate 167,141 of CAVPCQ010000018.1, read as the reverse complement.
CGATCGCCGGTGTCGAGCTCCACTTCGGCCCGCTTGCGCGCGGCCACCAGGGCGGCGAGATCGGGGAAAGAAGGCGCGGTACCGGGATCTCTCGGCTCCAGCGCGGCCGCATACTTCGCCTCGAAGTCGGCGGCGTTGGCGCGCACCGTGTCGAGGACGGCCACGAAGCGCGGCTCGGACGCGAGCGCGGCGAAGCTCGCGTCCTGCTCGAGCTTCCGGACGCTGCGCTCGCCGAGCGCGGCCGCCTGCTCGAGCGCGTGAGCGCGCCGTCGGGGTCGTTGAGCTTCACCAGCACCTGGGCGTGCGCCACCGCGTAGGAGGGATCGCGCGGCAGACGCGTGCGCAGCAGGACGAAGAGCTCGTCGGCGCGGGCGAGATCGCCCGCGTCCACGGCCTTCCGGGCCTGGTAGGCGAGGACGGTGTTCGAGGCCCTGCTGCCAGCGGGAGCAGGCCGCAAGGCCCAGCGCCAGCGCCGCGATCAGAAGCGGACGGAGCCAGCCGCGATCGGAGCCCATCGTCACCCCCCGGGACGCGGACAGGATAGCCGAGTCCGCGGGCCGCGGTTGACCTGCATCAAGGCGCCCGGCCCCGGCCTGGTCCACAGTCCCCCCAGCGCGAAGGAGGTCCCGTGGCGGTTCGCCAGATCGTGGAGATTCTCGAAGAGCTGTGTGACGGCTGCGGCGACTGCGTCCCTTCCTGCCAGGAGGGGGCGATCAAGATCGTCAACGGCAAGGCGAAGCTGGCCGCCGACGCGCTCTGCGACGGCCTCGGCGCGTGCCTGGGCCACTGCCCCAAGGACGCGATCCGGATCATCGAGCGCGAGGCCGACGAGTTCGAAGTGCCCCTACACCTGGAGGGGCGGTCGCCTCGCCGCGGCGCGCACGGCCTGCCGCGCCCGGCCCCGCTTGGATCCGGAAGCCCGCTCGAAACGGTGCACGCGATGCACGCCGGACCCGCGGTCGCAGCCGGAGGCGGCTGCCCCGGGAGCCGGATGCGCGAGCTGAAGACCCTCCCCAGCGCGCCGCCGCGGCCCGCCGGCCCGTCGCCGATGGCCGAGAAGGCCGCTGCCGGCGACTCGGCGCTCTCGCACTGGCCGGTGCAGATCGCGCTGGTGCCGCCGCACGCCCCGTTCCTGCGCGGCGCCGACCTGCTCGTCGCCGCCGACTGCGTGCCGGTCGCGGTGCCGAACTTCCACCGCGACTTCCTCGACGGCCGCGCGGTGATGATCGGCTGCCCCAAGTTCGACGACCTCGGCGCGTACACGCAGCGCTTCGCGGCGCTCTTCGCGCAGAGCGGCGTGGCCAGCGTCAGCGTCGTCGTGATGGAGGTGCCGTGCTGCCAGTCGCTGCCGGAAGCGGTACGCCGCGGGCGCGACGCGGCGGGCAGCGACGTGCCGGTGGAGAAGGTGATCGTCGGCGTGGACGGCCTGGTGATGTCGCGTACCGCGCTTTGACCGGTGCACTCGGAGCGGAGCGCCGCGTGTGACGTTCGTGTGACACGACGCTCGGCGAGTTGAAGCGTCGTCGCGTGTAGAATCCCCCGTCCGCGCGAGGCGAGCGTCGCGGGTCCGGAGCCGGGGGTGGCCCTCAACCTGATGGAACGGGTGATCTTCCTGCGCTCGACCGCGCTCTGCGGCGGGCTGCCGGACACCGCGCTGCGCGCGATCGCCGAGGTGGCGGAGGAGCGGTCCTTCGACGCGGGCGAACGGCTTTGCGTCGAGGGCGAGATCGGGACCGACATGTTCCTGTTGCTCGCGGGGCGGGTCGAGGTGCGCGTCCTCGGCTCGGCTCCCCCCCGGGGCGCGGCGGGGGAGGCCCTCGGCCGCCTGGTCGTAACCCTGGGACCGGGGCAGTCGGTGGGGGAGATGTCGGTGCTCGACGACGAGCCGCGCTCGGCGACCGTACTCGCCGGCGGGCGGGTCGAAGCGCTGACGATCCACAAGGAAGACCTGCGCGACGCGATCTCGCTCTGTCCCGATCTCGCGTTCGGCCTGTTCCGGGTCCTCGCGGGGCGGCTGCGCGCGGCGACGGCACGGCCCGCCTGATGCGGTCCCTGGTCTCCCTTCCGCCGGATCGCCGCGCGCGCCGGACGCTCGCGCTGCTCGCCGCCGGGGTCTTCCTGCTGCAGTTCGGCGCGTGGCTGGGCCAGAACCTGGCGCTCTCGGTCGTGCTGCAGCGGCAGGGCGCCGCCGGGTTGCCGCTGATGTTCGTCCTCAACGCCGCCGGCATGGCCGTCATCGCCTACCCGACGCTGCGGCTGGTGCGGCGCTTCGCGCTGCAGGCCGTCCTGCCGGCATTCTTCGCGCTGGCGGCGCTGGCGGTGGGGCTCGTGCACTGGGCCTCGACGTACGATGCGCCGTGGGCCCCGGCCGCGCTGTACGTCACCGCGTTCGTCGTCACCGACCTCGGCGTCGCGCTGTTCTGGTCGCTCGCACACCAGCTCTACGACACGCGCGAGGCCCGGCGGCACGTGCCGCTGCTGGCGGCGATCGGGACGCTGGGGGCGGCGCTTTCGGGGTTCTTCGCGAAGGGCGCGGTGTCCGTCGTGTCGGGCGAGCAGCTGCTCGACGTCTGGGCCGCGAGCCTGGTCCTCGTCGCGTTCTGGGCCTGGCGGGCGGCGAAGCTCCTGCCGCCCGCTGCCGGGACGGCGCGGGGCTGGCGTTCGGGCACCCTGCCCCCGCTCGCGGGCCCCGACCGCACGCTCTGGATCGCGATCGGGACCGGCCTCGCCGGCGTGATGCTGCTGGCGCTGGTCGGGCGCTACGAGTACGGGCGGATGCTCAACGAACTCTACGGCAGCGACCTCGGCCGGATCGCGTCCACGAACGGCCTGCTCATCGGCCTGGGCAGCCTCGCCACGCTGGCCGCGCAGCTGGTCGCGACGCCGTGGCTGATCGCCCGCCACGGGCTCGGCGGCGCGGGTGCGGTCTACCCGGCGGCGATGTTCGTGGCGCTCGCGGCGGCGGTCGCAGCCCCCGGCCTGCTCGCCGCGGTCCTGCTCTTCCTAGGCACGACGAGCGTGCGCCAGGGGGTCCAGGGGCTGCTCGAGCCGGTGCTCTACACCCCCTTCCCGCCCGAGCGCGCCGCGCAGGCGGTCGTCTTCATGACCGGCTTCGCGTTGCCCTCGGGGATGCTGCTGGCGGGGCTGCTGCTGCGTGCCCTCGCCGGCGCCCCGCCGTGGCTGGCTCCGCTGCTCGGCATGCTCGGGGCGGCGGCGCTGCTGGGCGTCGCCCTGTGGCGTGCGCGGGCCTACCGCGGGGCCCTGCGCGCACGGCTCGCCCGCGGCGGCAACGAGCTCCGGATCCGCTACGCCGCGCTGCTCGACGGGCCGGACGCCACGATCGAGGGTGAACTGCTTCGAAGCCTCGCCCCGGACGACCCCCAGCTGCTGGAGCGCCTGCGCACGCTGATCCGGGTGGACGCGCGGCACCGTCGCAGCGCGGCTACCGGCCGCGCCGGGACGGCGGCGACGCTCGCCTGGGACGAGCGCGGCCCGCTCGGCACGATCGTCGACGCGCGCGCGCGCGAGTCGTACCGCCTGCTCGCCGCGGAGGAGCTGCTCGAGGGGATGCACACCGACCCGGGGGTGACGGACCTCTGGGCGGGCTCGATCCGGCACCGCCTGGTCGACAACGTCGCGGTGATCCTCGCCGCCCTGCACGCCGGCACGCACCACGAGGACTACGGCCGGATCAGCCTCAACGTCTTCGACGCGCCGCCGCGCGTCCGGGCGGCCGCGGTCGAGATCCTCGAGGGGATTTGCCCGGCATCGCTGCGCCCGATCGTGGTCCCGCTCGTCGAGGGGATGCACCTCGAGGTCGGCCGGCGGGCCGCGGAGCGCCGCTACGGCGACCTGTCGATCGGCGAGCCGGTCGCGATGCTGCTCGAGGTCCCCGATCCGTGGCTGCAGGCCTGCACGGTCTACGCCGCGGCCCACCTCGACCCCGGCGAGTACGCTCCCCTCGTCCGGACGCTGCAGGGAGCCGCGGACCCCTTCCTCGCCTTCTCCTGCGAGTTCGCGCTGGCCGGCTCGGCGCACCCAGATAGCAAGGGACGGGGCGGCCCGAAGGTCGCCCCGCCCCTGAAACGATCAGTCCGCTGCTGAGGTCAGAGTTCCTTCACCCTGGGACCCAGCTCGCGGATCACCTTCGGACGCGGCGCCGGCCGGCCGGGCGACTTCAGCACCGACTCCATCATCTTGAAGAAGATGTCGGTGTTGTCCATCACGCCCGTGAAACGCTCCGCACCTGGACCGCTCGCCGACACCGGGATGTCCGACGCGGTGTGCGCGGCGACCGAGTCGGGCAGCTGGCCGGTGACGAGGAACTTGCCCGCCGTGTCGCGGTTCAGCGGGCCGTTGGGGTAGGTGTTGAGCGGCGCCTGGTTGTTGAACGGCTGCTGGGAGTCGCGCAACGGCTGCGGGTTGGTGAGCCAGTCCTCGTAGCGGTCCGCGTTCGCCGCGTAGCCGATCAGCATGCGGTTGTCGACGTCCGTCGACTCCGGGTAGCCGTCCTCGGAGATCGTGTAGCGCGGGAAGCCGGCCAGGTCGTAGGTGCCGACGACGCCGTTGCGGAGCTGGTCGGCGCCGAGTCCGCTCGCGGCCCGCGAGACGAGGTCGGCGTTGGTGACGCGGGACCCGCCGATGATGTTGACGCCCGCGCACTCGTGGTCCGCGGTGACGACGATCAGAGTGTCGGGGTGCGTCGCCTGGAACTGGCGGGCGACCTCGATCGAGCGGTCGAACTCGAGCGTGTCGAGGACCCAGCGCTCGGTATCCATGTTGTGGGCCTGCTTGTCGATCGACGCCGCTTCGACCATCAGGAAGAAGCCGTTCTGGTTGTTGGACAGCACGTCGAGCGCCTTGTCGGTCATCTCGTCGAGCATCGGCTGGTTGGGGAAGCCGTAGTCGTTGACCACGGCGGCGTTGCCGCGGCGACCGTTGATCTTGTCGAGCGCGATGTTCATGTTCGAGAGCGAGAACAGGCCGAGCAGGCGCTCGGTGCCGTCCGCCACCGCCGCCAGGTCCGAGGCGTCGGCCGTGTAGGTCCAGCCGGCGTTTACGTGGTCCGCGATCAGGTCCCGGCCCGCGTCGAGCGCGCCGGCGGGGACGCCCCAGCCCGCGGTCAGGTCGGCCGGGAGGACGTAGTCGTTGCCGTTGCTGCGCTGCGAGCCCGGGGTGCCGGTCGGCAGGTACCACTTGCGTCCGCCGCCCATCAGGACCCGGATGCCGTTCGCGTCCCGCTCGTCGAAGTACTGGTCGACGATCCCCGTGCCGGCGGCGCGCGACTGGGTGTGGGTCCCGTAGGCGCCCGGGGTGGCGTCGAAGACGTCCGCGGTGGTGACGATCCCGCTCACCTTGCCGCGCGTGCGCCACAGGTACTCGGAGATCAGCTCGACGCGCGGGTTGTCGAAGTTGGCGGTCGTGTCGTCCGGGAAGACGCCCTGCTGGTTGTTGTTCGACTTGTTGCCGGTCGCGTAGCACGCCGCGCCGGGCGACGAGTCGGTCACGATCGAGTTCAGCGAGTGCGTGATCACCAGCCCGGTGTACGGCAGCTGATCCATCGCCAGCAGGCCGCGCGACTTGCCCTGGGCCGCGCCGTACTTCATCAGCCGGGCCGCGGTCCGGTGCGCGATCCCCATCCCGTCGCCGATGAAGAGGATCACGTTCCTGGCGCCACCCTGGCCGACGATGTCGTTCGGCCCGATCGAGCCGATCGGCTGGAAGCCGCCGCCGGGCACCGTCGGCCCGACGATCTCGAAGTTGCCCTGGCCGACGACCACCTGGCCGTCGCCCTGCACCGCTTCCACCTCCAGGAGGTGGGCACCCGGCGTGTCGTTGGACGCGGCGCGCAGCGTGCCGATCGTCGTTCCGGCAGGCAGCCCGCTCACCGTGGCCGGGATGAGGGTCACGCTGCCCGGCACCGGGGCGCCGTCGATCCGGAAGCTGATCGAGAGGATCGCCTGACCGGGATCGGGGGAGACGGTCGCCTGCAGGTCGAAGCGCTGCCCGACCAGGAAGCGCGAGACGTACGGCGGGTTGGGGTCGTTCTCCTTGAACAGGTTGCTCGGCGGCGTGAGGCGCGAGACGGTCGGTGCGGCAATCGCCGCCCCCGCCGCGGCCACGAGCAGTCCGAGGCTCGCGGCGAGTCTGATTCCATTCAGTGTCTTCTTCACGATCATCACTCCCCTTCGGGCACCCGGTCGGGTGTCCGGTTCGCGGAACGATCGTCCCGCTTCCTGTCAGTGGCTGTGCGTGGCGTGGTCAGCGTGGTCAGCCGCGCCGGCGGTCGGCGCGGGGTCGAGGAGCAAGCGGACGAAGGACTGCCGCCCGTCGGGCATGGACTTCGCGCCGAGCTCGAGCGTCCCCGTCAGCAGGAGCGGGCCGGGGGTGAACGGGACCGGCTCCGCGGGCCGGTCCGGCAGCAGCACCTGGACGACCGTGGGCGGCAGGTCGTCGGCCATGCCGTACTCGTCCTCGTGGAGCACGAACGGGTAGGGCGAGAGGATCATCAGGCCGGGGGCGGGATGATCCGTCTGGGCCATGTAGCCCAGGAGGCGGACCTTCTTCCCCGCCAGCCGGCGCGCCTCGTCGGAGTACTCGAGGCCCTGGCGACCGATCGGCATCTTGAACAGCTCGCGGAAGTCGAGGTCCGTGACCCCCGCCGGGGCCGGAGGACGCGCCGGAGTCTCGCCGGCCGCTCCTGGACCCGAGCGCGGCTTGGGTGCCGGTATCGAAGCGGTGGGTTCGTGCGACAACGCAGGGCCGATCGCGGTGGCCGCGAGCGCGAGCATCAAGGCGAATCGTCGCGGTGCAGTCAGTCGATGATTGGACATGGACTTCAAGCTACGACCGTGCGATGACGCGCGCGCGACCACCGCATGAACATCGCGTGACAATCGATCGATGAAACAACTTCGTTGCCTGTCTCGTACGAGAACGACGAGCGCGGGCTCAGAAAATTGCCGTAAGTTAGTCGCGTGGCGCCGGCCTCAGCGCGCTGAGCCGACCGTCGGCCTCGGACACGGGCGCACCAGACTCGCGCCGGGCGCCCGGCCGACGATCACGAACTGCGAGGAACCGTCGTACGCGTAGCCGTTGATGTCGCTCGTGTCGGACGGCTCGGGAGCCTCGCCGTTCTGCATGATCAGAGCGCCGAAGGGGTAGTCCGGCCCCAGCGCGCGGGTCGTGATCGCGAGCCCGTCGGTGTCGCCGACGCCCAGGACCGAGAATTGCCCGAGCCACTGGTTGTCCTTTGCCAGCGAGAAGGTCTGGAAGGTGTTGTCGCCCTGGCTCGAGACGATCAGCGTGCCGCCGGCTCCCAGCTCCGGCACCACGACCATTCCCTCGGTATCGGCCTCGATGTGCTGACCCGCGAACTCCGGCGCTCCCGCCGCGACGATCGTCCCGTTCTCGGGCTGACCCGCCGGCTCGATCTCGCACTCGAACTCGTCACCGTCGGGGATCGCCCAGTAGGCCCGGCCGAAGCTCTTCACCGGCTCGAACAGCGCGTCGTTGGAGACCTGCACGATCTCCGGCAGCGCGGCGGACAGCGCGATGCGATAGACGCCGATGTCCTCGAACCCGACGTAGAGCGTGCCCGCCGGGTCGACGACGAGCCCCTCGGACTGCGGGTCATCGTCGGCGCTCTCGCGGCACGGGGTCCAGGGCAGCGACTCGCCCGTGCTGGTCGTCAGCGCGAAGATCGGGTCGAAACGGAACTCGCGCAGCGTGCGGTAGGTCAGCAGGCCGTCGCTCGCCCGCTCGACACGCAGCTGCTTGACGTTGCTGCGCGAGCGCTGCGAGACGAACAGATCGAGCCCCTCCGCGTTCGGCCAGACCGCGAGGCCGTACCCGGTGTTCTGGTCGTCGAGCGGGTTGTCCTGCAGGCCGGCCTCGAGGCTGCCGGGCTGGAGGGGCGACGGATTCACGAAGCGCTCCGGGAAGACGCGGTCCACGGTCGACGACGTGATGTCGGTGACGCCGTCGGCGCTCACCTCGAAGAACCGGACCCGGTCGCAGCCGCGATCGGTGACGACCGCGAGGTCGATCGTGCGCGCGCCGAAGGAGAACCCCTCGACGAGGTCGACGTTGTTGTAGCGGCCGAACGTCTCGCCATCCTCGCTCTCGGGGCAGGCGGCGGCGACGGCGTTCAGCCCCGCCGGGGTCGGTGGATCGTCGGCCGTGATCACCGGAGCGTTGGGGGGAAGGATCGCGCGACGGATGGTCCCCTGCAGGTCGAAGACGATCAGCCCGCCGTCCTTGAGCGTTCCCAGGACCAGGCTGTCGGCCGGCGCTTCGGCGTTGAACCAGAGGGCCGGATCGTCGGCGTCCGGAGTGGCCGGGGCGTCCTCGTACTGGTGCAGCGGGACCGTGGTGGCGGAGGGGCGGATGAGCGGGGTCCCGCTCATGGCGAAGGCGAGCGCGAGGAACGACACGGCGAGCAGGAGTGCGAACCGAGTGGTTTTCACGGGACACCCTTTCTGCGCCCGACTCGGCGCGATACGGGTGGAGTGTCCGGCCGCACCGTGACGGGTGCGTCAACGCTGTGCGACAGCACGGTCAAAGGGCACGCGAGCGTGGCGCTACACGAGTCGGTTTGAGACGAGCGGACGTTATTGAACATTTTCGGACAATTACGGATGAAATTGTCACACGGCCTCCCCCATCCCCGGCCTCCGCCCGGCCCGGCTCGCGCGCTACCATCCCCTTGGTTCAGGCGGCGCGCCGCTCCCCTCCCCGTTTCGCCGCCGCGGAAGGCCGTCCCCGTGGATGCCGTTCAACCCGAGTCGATCGCGATCGACACTCCCGAAACCTACTTCAACCGCGAGTTGAGCTGGCTCGCCTTCGCGCGGCGCGTGCTGGCGCTGGTGGAGGATCCCGAGCTGCCAGCTGCTCGAGCGGATCAAGTTCGCCGGCATCATGGGGATGCTCCACGACGAGTTCTTCATGAAGCGCGTGAGCGGGCTGAAGCGCCAGGTGCAGCGCGGCCGCAGCAAGCGCTCGCTCGACGGCCGGCTGCCGGTCGAGGAGTTCGCCGCCTGCCGGGACGAGATCCTGCGGCAGGTCCGCGCGCTCGAGCAGGTCCTGCGCGACCAGCTCCGCCCGGCGCTCGACGCCGCGGGGATCCCGATCCACGACGTGCCGCGCCTCACCCCGGACGAGCGTGAGCGGCTGCGCGAGCAGTTCCGCGCCGGGATCCTCCCGATCCTGACGCCGCTCGCGGTCGACGCGGAGCACCCGTTCCCCTTCATCAGCAACCTCGGCCTGAACCTGGCGATCACGCTGGGGGACGAGCCAGGGCGCGCGCGAGCGCTTCGTGCGCCTGAAGGTGCCCGGCAACCGGCCGCGCTGGATGCCGCGTCCGGGGGGGCCGGGGGTGGTACCGCTCGAGCAGGTCATCGCCGCCAATCTCGACCTGCTCTTCCCGGGCACGCCGGTGACGCGCGTCCACGCCTTCCGGGTCACGCGCGGCGCGGAAGGGGATCCCGCGCGCGACCTCGATGCCGCCGACGACGAGCTGCGCGAGCCGGGGAGCATCGTGCGGCTCGTGTCCGACGAGCTCAAGGCGCGGCGCTTCGCGGGCCCGGTGCGGCTCGAGGTCGAGTCGGCGATGCCGGAACCGGCCGTGCGCTGGCTCGCGAGCCAGCTCAAGGTCGGGCCGGACGACGTCTACGCGGTCGATCACTTCCTGGGGATCGCGGACCTGATGCGGCTCGACATCGTCGACCGCGACGAGCTGCGCTACCCGCGCCACACGCCCCAGGCGCACCCGCGCCTGAGGGACCTCGACCCGTCCGACCGCGGCGCGATCTTCGACGAGATCCGGCGCGGCGACATCCTGCTCCACCACCCCTACGACGGCTTCGACAGCTCGGTGCTCCGGTTTCTCGAGTCCGCGGCCGTCGATCCGCAGGTGCTGGCGATCAAGCTGACGATCTACCGCACCAGCAGCGACTCGCCGATCGTGCGCGCGCTGGCCGAGGCGGCGCGGCGCGGCAAGCAGGTCGCGGTCCTGGTCGAGATCACGGCCCGCTTCGACGAGGCGCCCAACATCGCCTGGGGCGAGCTGCTGGAGAACGAGGGGGTCCACGTCGCCTACGGCGTCGAGCGGCTCAAGACGCACGTCAAGCTGGCGCTCGTGGTGCGCGAGGAACGGGGCCAGCTCCGGCGCTACGCCCACGTCGGGACCGGCAACTACCACACCGGCACGGCGCGGATCTACGAGGACTTCGGCATCCTGACCGCTGACCCGGAGATCTGCGAGGACGCCGCCTCGGTCTTCAACGAGCTGACCGGAGCGATCGGCGCGCAGCGCTACCGCCGGCTGCTCGTCGCGCCCGACTTCATGCGGACGCGCTTCGTCGAGCTGATCCGGCGCGAGGCGGAGCACGCCCGGGCGGGCCGTCCGTGCGGGATCTACGCCAAGATGAACCAGCTCCAGGACCGCGAGGTGATCTGCGAGCTGTACGGCGCGAGCCGCGCCGGCGTGCCGATCACGCTCAACGTGCGCGGGCTGTGCTGCCTCAAGCCCGGGCTGCCGGGGCTCTCGGAGTCGATCCGGGTCTACAGCGTCGTCGGGCGCTTCCTCGAGCACAGCCGGCTGTACCGGTTCGTCAACGGAGGGGAGACCGAGTACTACACCGGGTCGGCCGACTGGATGAAGCGGAACCTCGAGAACCGCGTCGAGACGATCGTGCCGGTCCTCGACCGCGAGGTTCGGCAGGAGCTGGACCGGATCATCGAGGTCTACGAGAACGACAACAGCTCGGCCTGGGACGGCCTCCCCGATGGGCGCTACGAGCGGCGCCGGCCCGCCGGCGGCGAGCCGCGGCGAGCCGCGCAGGAGGAGTTCATCCGCCTCGCGCGGGAGCGCGCGGGGGCGTGATGGACGCGCGCGTGACGCGGGCTCTGTTCGGGCAGGGGACGGAACTGGTCGTGCGGGCGCTCTGCCTGGGCGAGCGGATCGACACCCGCGCCCTGGAGACGACGCGCCGCCTCGCCTCCCGGCCCCTCACGCTCGCCGCGGGCGAGGCGGGCGGCGCGGTCGTGTTCCGCTACGGCGTCGTCGTCCTCTTCGGGCTCTCGCCGGTCGAGGAGGCGTCGTTCCTCGCCAACCTGCGGCCCTTCGTGATCGAGCCGTTCGACCCGCCGCCCGTCGAGGAGGTCCTGCTGTCGCAGGCCGAGGACGAGCCGGAGCAGGTCGTGCCCAGCGGCGTGCGCCTGTCCGATTTCTCGCTCGAGCGGCTGCAGGTCGTGGCCGACATCCTCGCCAAGAGCGTCGTCCTCGACCACTACGAGGCCGCGATCGCGTCGGCGTTCGACCGGATCGAGCCGCTCGCGAAGTCGCTCCAGCGCGAGGGGCAGGCCGGTTCCGCCAGCCGCGAGCTGCTGCGCCAGCTCGGCGGCAGCCTGCTCATCCAGCACAAGATGGTCTGGCGGGCCGAGATCAGCGAGAAGCCGGAGATCCTCTGGGACCGGCCGGAGCTCGACCGGCTCTACTCCCGGCTCGCCGACGAGTACGAGCTGCGCGAGCGCCAGCTGGCCCTCGACCGCAAGCTGGCCCTGGTGTCGCAGTCCGCGCAGACGCTGATCGACCTGCTGCAGGACCGCCGGAGCCTGCGCGTGGAGTGGTACATCGTGCTGCTGATCGTGGTCGAGATCGTCCTCACGCTCTACGCGATGTTCATCCGCGGGTAGCCTGCGCGCCGTCTCAGGGGAGCGGCGTGAGCACGCCGTCCTGCACTCGGAAGCTCCGCGTGCTGAACAGGCTCTCGAGCGCGTCGGGGTCCTCGTAGTAGCTCACCCGCGACTCGGCCGCGTCGATCAGGTGATAGGTCGCGGTCAGCCCGTCCGCCGCCGCCGTCATCACGACGAAGCCGGACGACCCAGTGTCGGAGAAGGCGATCCGCGACGGCGTCACGGCGGGATCCTGGGAGGAGACGGTCAGGAGCAGGTCGAGCTGCGCGACGAGCTGCTCGATCCCGGGGATGCCGGAGAGCGACGGGTCGGACTCGATCACGTTGAGCACCTCGTCGCGGAAGCTCTCGGACGAGGCGGCCGGGCCCGTGAACTCGTAGACGCCGCCGCCGTGGTCGCCGACGAAGGCGGCGTGGATGTCGCCCGAGATCACGACCGCGCCGCCGGCGCGGCGCAGCAGCTCGACCAGCTCGCGGCGCTTGTCGGGGAAGCCGTCCCAATCGTCCGCGGTGACCTGCAGTCGGGTGCGCAGCGCGTCCGGGAAGCCGGGCGGCAGCAGCGGCGCGATCAGGGGGTTGGTGAAGTCGAGCACCTTGGAGGTCGCGGAGATCGAGCTGCCGACGATCTTGAAGCGCGCCCCGCTCGCCGGGAGCGATTCGCGCAGCCAGCGCTCCTGCTCGGCGCCGAACAGGTCCTCGGAAGCGCCCGCGGTCGCGCGGTAGAGGATCGCCGAGAGCAGCTTGTAGCTGTCGTTGACGACGATCGAGCGCGAGCCGACGCTCGAGTAGAGCCGCTGCTTGCCGAGGAAGAGGTAGGACAGCCCGCGGTCGAAGGTCGCCTCGGAGCCCGGCGGGAACGGCGCCGGAAGACCGACCGCCGCGAACAGCGCGTTGACGAAGGTGATGCTCTGGTTGCCGGAGACCAGCGCCTGCGCGCGGAGCAGCGCGTCGGGCGGGGAGAGGAAGGGGTTCTCGAGCCGCAGCAGCTGGGTCACGATCGCGACCATCCCGGCGCGCAGCGGCGGGAACTGCTCGATCGCGGCATACGGGTCGAGGCCCCCCTTCACCGTCTGGTAGCCGGCGGGGCCGAGCGCCGCTTCCAGCGCCGCACGATCGAGCGCGATCGCGCCGGGGAAGGCGTCCTCGCGGATCAGATGGTCCGGCCGGCGGGTGCGGGTGTCGGTCAGGAAGAGATCGACGTTCGTCCCGAAGCGGAACGAGCGGTAGAGCCGCGTGTTGGGGTAGAGCACGCCGTCGTCGATGACCAGCCGGCCGGAGCCGTCGATCCCGACGTCGACCGGCACGTACTCGAAGTAGGCCCGCTCGGCGTTGCGCTTGCGCGCGGTGTTCCGCTCGTCGATCCGCTCGTCGAAATAGGTCGCCGTGTCACCCCAGGCGTCGTTGGAGTACTCATGGTCGTCCCACGTGGCCAGGATCGGGAAGCTCGCGAGGACCTGCTGCATCACGGGATCGCCGCGGTAGGTGCGGTGCAGCTCGCGGTAGTTCGAGAGGCTCGCGGCCGCGTAGTACGGATCGAGCGGATCGCCGAGCGCGATCGCGCCGGCGAGGTCCGTGAAGGTGACGCGGCGCGCCGGGTCGGGGGTCTGGAACGACGGATCGCCGGTCGTCTCGTACACCATGTCGCCGAGGTGAACGATGAAGTCGACGTCGTCCGGGTGCGCGAGCAGGAAGCGCAGGTAGGTGTTGTAGTAACGACCGACGAAGTCCTGGCAGTTGAAGTAAGCGAAGCGGACCGGCGCGTCCTGGCCGGGCGCGGGGGCCGTCTTCGTCCGCCCGACGGTCGAGACCCAGACCTTGCCGTCGCGGGGGTACGCGAAGAAGTAGCGATAGACAGTGTACGGGTCCAGGCCGGTCACCTTGGTCTTGACGCAGAAGTCGTTGGCCGCCTCCGCCAGGACCGGCCGCCGCGCGACGACGACGAACCGGCCGGCGCCCGCATCCCGCACCACGAACAGTTCGGCGGGCAGCGCCACGCTGCGCGCCGCCGGGTCATTGAGCCGCGTCCACAGCACGACGCTGTCCGGCCGGGGGTCGCCGGAGGCCACCGACAGGTCGAAGTACTGCGGGCCGGGGACCACGTCCCGGAGCGGGATCGCCCCCGGGCGTCCCACCAGCACGGAGGACACGAGCTCGGCGTCGGTTGCCGCGACGCCGGCGGCAACGGCCGCGGCCGTGATGAGCAGCAGGACGAGAAGGCGCTGGGCGATCTTCATGGCGAGGTCCCTCGGGATGGCGCCGGCGGGCGGCGCGAAGCCACGAGGATCCGGGAACGATGTGGCGGCCGCGTGGCACCGGCGTGACAGGATCGAGGCGGGTCGTGGCAGGGCCGCCGAGTCAGGCCCCCTCGCCGTCGAGCGGCCGATCCTCGAAGCTGCCGTAGTCGGGCAGGATGCGGTCGTACTCCTGGACCATCAGCGGCGACGAGATGATGAAGTCCGCGCTGGCGCGGTCGCACGCGACCGGGATGTTCCAGACGACCGCGATGCGCAGCAGCGCCTTGACGTCGGTGTCGTGCGGCTGGGCTTCGAGCGGGTCCCAGAAGAAGATCACGAGGTCGATCTCGTGCTCGACGATCTTGGCGCCGATCTGCTGGTCGCCGCCGAGCGGTCCGCTGCGGAAACGGAAGACCTCGAGGCCCAGTTCCTCTTCGAGCAGCCGGCCGGTCGTGCCGGTGGCGAAGAGCCGGTGCCGCGCCAGGAGGTCGCGGTTGAAGCGCACCCAGGCCAGGAGATCGGCCTTCTTGCTGTCGTGCGCGATCAGCGCGATCCGCTTGGTCGCCGGCATCGGGATGGTGACGTGGTCCATCGGGCACCTCGCGCGAGCCAGGCCGCGAACGGCGGCCGGGAGAGGCTAGCACGCGTCCGGCCCGCTAATCGGGTAGACTGGCCGGCCTTCCGCAAGGACACCCGCATGGTCACCCGGCTCGAGATCGGGATCCGTCCCGGCTTCGTCGACAGCCTCGGCGAATCGGTGGCGAAGAGGATCCGCGACTACCTGCACATCCCCGTCGGCCGCGTCCGTGCACGCGACGTCTTCCACGTCGAGCCGGCGCTCTCCGCCGCCGAGGCGCAGCGCGTCGCCGGCGAGTTCGCCGGGCCGGTCGTGCGCGTCGGCGCGGTCGACCGCCTGGTCGACGAGGCCTGCGACGTCGTCGTCGCCGTCGGATACAAGCCGGGCGTCACGGACCCGGTCGGCAAGAGCGCAAAGGTCGCGATCGAGGACCTGCTCGGCCGCCCGCTCGCCGCCGGCGATGGGCACGGCGCGGTCTACGCCAGCCGGCTTTACCTGCTCTGCGGCGTGTCGCTCCCCGAGGGGCAGCGGATCGCCCGCGAGCTGCTGGCCAACGAGGTCATCGAGCGCACGACGGTCCGGTACTACCGCGACTGGCTGGCCGCCCCGCCCGACCTGAGCGTCCCGCACGTCGCGGACGCACCGCCGCACGCGGTCGAAGCGATCGACCTCGAGGTCAGCGACGAGCGGCTGGCGGCGATCTCGCGCGAGCGCCTGCTGGCGCTGTCGCTGGACGAGATGCGGACGATCCGCGACTTCTACCGCGAGGCCGGACGCGACCCGCGGCGGCTCTCGCTGCGCCTGCCGCCGCAGCCGACCGACGTCGAGCTGGAGTGCCTGGCGCAGACCTGGTCCGAGCACTGCAAGCACAAGATCTTCGCCGCCGAGATCGAGTATCACGAGCCGGGGCGACCGGCCGAGACGATCCGCTCGCTGTTCAAGACCTGCATCCGCGGCGCGACCGAGACGATCGACGCCGCGCTGCGCGTCCGGCACGGCCGGAGCTGGCTGGTCTCGGTCTTCGTCGACAATGCCGGCGTGATCGCGGCGACCGAGCGGCACCACCTCGTCTACAAGGTCGAGACCCACAACTCGCCCTCGGCGCTCGACCCCTATGGCGGCGCGATCACCGGGATCGTCGGCGTCAACCGCGACCCGTTCGGAACGGGGCTGGGCGCGGACCTGCTGGCGAACGTCTGGGGCTACTGCTTCGCACCCCCCGACTTCGCGGGCGAGCTGCCGAAGGGGCTGCTGCACCCGCGGCGGATCCGCGACGGCGTCCACCACGGCGTGATCGACGGCGGCAACCAGTCGGGGATCCCCTACGGCCGCGGCTGGGAGTTCTTCGACGAGCGCTACCTGGGGAAGCCCCTGGTCTACTGCGGCACGGTCGGACGGATGCCGGTGACGGTCGGCGGCCGCCCCGCGGAGGAGAAGGGCGCGCGGCCCGGCGACCGGATCGTGATGGTCGGCGGCCGGATCGGGAAGGACGGGATCCACGGCGCGACCTTCAGCAGCGCGGAGCTGACGGAAGAGAGCCCGGTCCAGGCGGTCCAGATCGGAGACCCGATCACGCAGAAGATGATGTTCGACTTCCTGCTGGAAGCGCGCGCGCTGGACCTCTACAGCTCGATCACCGACAACGGCGCGGGCGGGCTGTCGTCGTCGATCGGCGAGATGGCGTCGGCGCCCGGCGGCGCGCGGCTCGACCTGGCCGCCGCTCCGCTCAAGTACCACGGCCTGGCGCCGTGGGAGATCCTGCTCTCCGAGGCGCAGGAGCGGATGTCGGTCGCGGTCCCGCCGGAGAAGCTCGACGCGTTCCTGGAGCTGGCGCGGCGGCGCGAGGTCGAGGCGACCGACCTGGGCGAGTTCACCGACAGCGGCATCTTCCACGTGCTGCACGGTGAGAAGACGGTCGCCTGGCTGCCGCTCGCCTTCCTGCACGACGGCCTGCCGCCGATGAAGCTCGTCGCGCGCCACGCGCCGCCGTCCGGTCCCGAGCCGCCGGCGCTCCCGGCGCCGGCCGACGGCGCGGCGGGGGCGGCGATCGCGGCGTCGTTCCTCTCCCGCCACAACCTCGCCTCGAACGAGGACCTCGCGCGCACCTACGACCACGAGGTCAAGGCGCTGTCGGTCGTGAAGCCGTGGGTCGGCGTGCACCGCGACCTGCCCTCCGACGCCTCGGTGCTGCTCGTCGACCACGACGGCTGGGAAGGCTACGCACTCGCCGAGGGGATCTTCCCGCGCTACTCGGACATCGACGCGCGGGCGATGGCCGAGGCCGGCGTCGACCTCGCGGTGCGGCGCGTGATCGCCGCCGGCGCCGATCCGGAGCGGATCGCCGCGCTCGACAACTTCTGCTGGCCCGATCCCCTGCCCGGCCCGAGCAACCCCGACGCCGAGCACAAGCTGGCCCAGCTCGTGCGGGCCTGCCGCGGCCTGCACGACATCTGCGTCGCCTACGGCGTGCCGCTGATCTCCGGCAAGGACTCGATGAAGAACGACGCCGTCGTCGGCGGCCGGCGGATCAGCATCCCGCCCAGCCTGCTGGTCTCGACGATCGGGATCGTCCCCGATGCGCGGCGCGCGCTGACGCTGGAGCGCGGCGCGGCGGACCAGGTGCTGGTGCTGGTCGGCGAGACGCGCGACGAGCTGGGGGGCAGCGAGTGGGCCGCCGCGCGCGGCGTCACCAGCTATCGCGTGCCGGCGTTCCAGCCCGCGGCCTGGGCTGCGCGTTATCGCCGCGTGGCCGACGCGATCGCGCGCGGCCTGGTCGGCGCGGCGCACGCGCCGGGGCCGGGCGGGCTGTTGCCTGCGCTCTTCCGGATGGCGCGGGCCGCCGACGCCGGGCTGGCGGTCGACCTCGGACAGCTGCCGGTGGAGCGGGCCGCGGGAGCGGCGGAAGCGGCGGACGCGGCCGCTCGGATGGGAAGCGCGGCTGTTCGCGGAGTCGGGCGGGCGGTTCCTGCTGGCCTGCGCACCGGAGCGGCTGGGCGAGCTGCTCACCGCGCTGGGCGACGAGCCGGCGGCGCCGATCGGACTGTTCGCGCCCGCCACCGAAGCCCGGCGGCTGACGCTGACGCTGGGCGGGCGGCCGGTCGTCGACGCGCCGCTGGAACTGCTGACCGCGGCGTGGAAGCGCGCCGGTGGCGAGGTGCGGGCATGAGCGGCGCGGGAGCGGTGAAGGTCCTGATCCCGACCGGTCTCGGCCTCAACTGCGAGGCCGAGACCGCGCACGCGTTCCGCACGGTCGGCGCCGACGTCGACCTCGTCCACCTGACCGACCTCTTCACGCGCCGTCACCCGCGGCGGATCGCCGACTACCGGATCCTCGCGTTCGTCGGCGGCTTCGCGTACGGCGACCACATCGCCGGCGGGTTCGTGCTCGCGACCCGGGTACGCGCCCACCTGCAGGACGACCTGGCCGCGTTCCTGGCCGGCGGCGGCCTGGTGCTCGGGATCTGCAACGGGTTCCAGACGCTGGTCCGGCTGGGGCTGCTGCCCGGCCCGGACGTGGGCGCGCATGACTTCGTCCCGCGCGCCGCGCTGACCAACAACGATCGCCTCGGCTACCGCGACGCGTGGGTGCGGGTGACGGTCGATCCGGCCTCGCCGTGTCTCTGGACGAAGGGGCTGGGGACGTTCGACCTCCCGGCCCGGCACGGCGAGGGGAAGTTCGTCGTCGAGTCGGAGGCCGCGCTCGACCGCCTCGAGTCGCGCGGCCAGCTCGCGCTGCGCTACGCCGGCCCGGATGGCCGTCCGACCGAGGCCTGGCCGGCCAACCCGAACGGCTCGGCGCGCGGCGTCGCGGGGGTCTGCGACCCGACGGGCCGCGTGCTGGGGCTGATGCCGCATCCGGACGCGTTCCTGCACGCCTGGCACCATCCGGACTGGCGGCGGGCGGACGATCCGGCCGGCCGGATCGTCCCGGCGGGGCTCGAGCTGTTCCGCCGCGGCGTCGACGCCGCGGCCGCGTCGTGACAGGAGCCGCGCGGCCCGCCCGTCAGTCGATGTAAAGTGCATCCTCGAGGAGGGATCCCCATGCCATTCCTTTCGCTCTGGTTGCCCGTCGTCGTCGCGGCGGTCGTCGTCTGGATCGCCAGCGCTCTGATCTGGATGCTGCTCGGCTATCACGCCGCCGATTTCAGGAAGCTCCCGGACGAGGAGAAGCTCCGCGCCCTCTACGGCGGCGGCAAGATCGCTCCGGGACAGTACGTCACCCCCTACTGGCAGGACGCGAAGGGGCGCGACGACAAGGAGTTCATGAAGCGCTTCGACGAGGGGCCCGTCGCGCTGCTGGTGGTCGGTCGCAACGGCGCGCCGAACATGGGACGCAACATGGCCCTGTCGTTCCTCTTCTACTTCGTGGTCAGCTTCATCGTCGCCTACCTCGCGCGGCACACGCTGCAGTTCGGCCAGGACGGGCACACCGTGATGCGGATCACCGGGACGATCGCGATCGCGATCTACGCGCTGGCCGGCATCCCCGACTCGATCTGGTTCTACCGGCCGTGGTCCGTGACGCTGAAGAACTGCTTCGACGGCGTCGTCTACGGATTGATCACGGGCGTGATCTTCATGCTGCTGTGGCCGGCCGCGCGCTAGAACTGCTGACGGCGGCGCCCGCGCTCCTCGCCGAGGGATCGGTGGTGGAGCGCGTGCGCCGCGGTGCGCCGGGGGCGCTCCACCCGGAGCTGCTGACCGCGACGCTGGTCCGCGACGCGGCGGGGCGCGCGCTGCTGGAGTCGATCTGGCGCGGGTACCTCGGGGTCGCGCGCGCGTCCGGGCTGCCGATCGTCCTGCTGACGCCGACCTGGCGCGCGAACCGCGAGGCGGTCGAGCGCGCCGGGCTCTCCGGCGACGCGCTGTGCCGCGAGAACGTCGCCGCGCTCGACGCGCTGCGGTGCGAGCACGCCGCCGCAGGGGGCGGCCCGGTGCTGATCGCGGGGCTGCTCGGGCCGCAGGGGGACGCGTACGACCCGCGCGCGGCGCTCGGCGAGCGCGAGGCCGAGGCGCTGCACGCGTGGCAGGCCGGCCTGCTGGCAGAGGCCGGGGTCGACCTGCTGACCGCGCAGACGCTGCCGGCGCTCTCCGAGGCGCGCGGCCTGGCGCGGGCGATGGCCGGTACCGGCACGCCCTACCTGCTGAGCTTCATCGTGCGCGCCGACGGGACGCTGCTCGACGGGACGCCGCTCGAGGAAGCGATCGAGGCGATCGACCGCGACATGCGGCCCGCACCGGTCGCCTACACGATCAACTGCGTCCACCCGGGGCCGTGCCGGGAGGCGCTTGCGGCCGTCGCGGCGCGGTCGCGCGCGGTCGTCACGGCGCGGGCGGCGAGCGCGATCGTCCGCGTGATCGGGCTGCAGGCGAACGGTTCGGCGCTTCCGCCCGAGGTGCTCGACGGGTTGGGCGAACTGCGCTCGGACGCGCCGGGCCCGTGGGGCGCGGCGATGGCCGCGCTGCGCCAGGACTTCGGCCTGCGCCTGCTCGGCGGCTGCTGCGGGACCGACGAGCGGCACATCGCGGCGATCGCCGCGAACCTGTAATCGGACGCTCGGACCGCTGTCGGGGCCGGCCTCCGTGCCGGCCCTCAGGTCGCGCATCGGGCAGGGCGGGCCGCCACGGAGGGCGGCCCCTACGTCAGCGGCCGGAACACCCCGAAGCAGCTCGTGTACCCGTGCAGGAAGGTCTCTCCCCCGACCTGCCCGATCTCGCCGTTGCAGAAGAACCCGCCCAGCGGCATCCGCCCGAGGTGCTCGAACAGCCGCCGGCTGTCGTGGTCCGGCTCGCCGAAGAGCTGCTGCCCGCGCCCCAGGCACGAGAAGAGCAGCGCCCCCGCCGGCCCCGGCCGCCCCGCGGGCTCCGCCGCGACGCCGCGCGCATAGCGCCCGAGCTGCTCGTCGAGATCGGCCCGTGCCGCCTCCGCGTCGCGCAGCACGAACTGCAGCACCTGGTGCTCGCGCGGGTACGCGCCGATCGCCAGCGCCCCCGAGTCCTGATCGGCGCCGACGATGTTGCGCACCAGCAGCTCCCCGTCGCGGAACGCGGCCTGCCCCTCGCGCATCTCGAGCCCGACGAAGAGCGAATGGCGCATCAACGACTGCTCGCGCTCCCCCGCCCCCTCGAAGATCTCGCCCAGCACCTTCATCGGCGCGGCGCCGCCGAGCGCGTAGACGACGTTGTCCTCGCACTCGGTAATCGCCAGCGGGTCGCCGAGCGGCCGACAGCCCTGCGCGACGATCGTGTCGACCGCGATGTTGCCGTGCAGCGCGACGCCGACGGTACCGGTGCGGAAGAACTCCTGGTCGAGGAAGAGCGCGCTCTGCCCCGGCGCCTCGCCGCCGCTGGCGAGGCCGCCGATCTTGCGGCCCGCCGGGTACGCGGCGTCGAGGCCGCGGACCAGCTCCTCGGCCTCGGAGGTGAAGGGATCGGGCATCAGGATGAAGTGCGGACGGTCCGCGGGCGGCACGCCGATCAGCGCGTGCCAGGCGTCGGCGTCCGACGGCGGCGGGAGCGGGCGCCCGGAGGCGATCCGGAGCGGCGTCACGGTCACGCCGGGCAGCACCGCCGCGGTGACCGACAGCGCCGGCGCGGCCTCGACCTCGCGCCCGTCACCGATCACGCCGCCGCCGCTGCAGCCGGCGATGGTGGCGCGCGGGAAGAAAGCGGAGAAGGTCGCGGGGACGCGGGTGTAGGACGCGGCGTGAGCGGCGGAAACGAAGACCAGGACCAGGTCGGGCGCCGCGCCGCCGAGCGCGGCCTTGACCTCGGCCGCCGCTTCGGCTGCGGCCTGGCCCAGGTCGGGGCGTTCGGAGAGGGAGGATGCCCAGCGCACGGGGATTTCTTGCCAGCTTTGCGGGGCGGGCGCAAGGCGGGGGCCCATACCATGCGTCGCACCCCTTCCAGCCCAGTCTGCGGCGTGCCTGTGCCGGATACCGTGGATGAGCCAAACGCAATCCGTGTTGCATTTGGTTGAACCAAGTGCAATCATGTTTTCCATGATCCCGCGCCCGTTCTGGCAGGCCGTGATCGAGCAGGCTTGGGTGCGCCGTCCCGTCGTGTGGCTGATGGGTGTGCGCCGGGTCGGGAAGACCGTGCTCGCGCGCAGCCTTCCCCACGTCGAGTACTTCGACTGCGAGCGGTCGCGCGTGCGGCGCCAGATCGAGGATGTCGAGGCCTTCCTCGGAAGCCTCGAGGGAAAACGGGTTGTCCTCGACGAAGTCCACCGCCTGCCAAACCCCGCCGAGGTGCTGAAGCTCGCGGCCGACCATCACCCCGAGGTGCGCCTCCTCGCAACCGGGTCCTCCACGCTGGGTGCCACCGCGCGCTTCCGCGACACCCTCGCCGGGCGCAAGGAGGAGGTCTGGCTCACGCCGATGACGCTTGTGGACCACGTGCAATTCGGGGGGGAGAGCCTCGAGCACCGGCTGCTCCGCGGGGGCTTGCCGTCCTTCTACCTCGCCGACGAGCTTCCGGAGCGGGAGTTCGAGGAGTGGATCGACGCCTATTGGGCGAAGGACATCCTCGAGCTCTTCCGGCTGGAGCGGCGACAGTCGTTCCGCCGGCTGGTCGAGCTGATGATGGCCCAGAGCGGCGGCATCTTCGAGGCCACGCGCTTCGCTCGCGATTGCGAGGTCAGCCGCACGACGGTCACGAACTACCTGGCCGTGCTCGAAGCCACGTTCGTGGCGCACGTCGTGCGGCCCTACGCCAGCCGTCGCGCGCAGGAGATCGTCGCAGCGCCGAAGGTCTACGGCTTCGACACCGGCCTCGTCTGCCACCATCGCGGTTGGGACTCGCTCCGCCGGGAGGATATCGGCCTGTTGTGGGAGCACTTCGTACTGAACGAGCTGCACGCCCGCCTTCAGTCGCGGCGCATCTCCTACTGGAGGAGCAAGCACGGGAACGAGGTCGACTTCGTGCTCGCCCCCCGCGGCCGACCGCCGGTGGCGATCGAGTGCAAGCGGTCGGCGAGCGATTTCGATCCGTCGAGCCTTCGGGCGTTCCGCGGAAGATACCCGACGGGCCCCAACCTCGTCGTCGCCACCGACGTGGACCGGCCGTACGACAAACGCTTCGGCGAGTTGCGGGTTCGCTTCGTCGGGCTCGACCGGCTGGTCGAGGAGGCGACGGCGCCAACCGTCAAGGCACGACGGCGCTGAGGCGGGATGGGCGCCTCTTGCCGCTCCTTCAGCCCTTCCCCACCCGCGGCAGGCCCGGGTGGATCCGCGAGACGATCTCGTAGTGGATCGTCCCGGCCCATCCGGCGACGTCCTCGGCGCGGATCTTCTCCTCGCCCGAGGTGCCGATCAGCACGGCCTCGTCACCGGCCTGCACGGCGGGGAGGTCGGTCACGTCGGCCATCATCATGTTCATGCAGATCCGGCCGACGATCTCGCTACGCTGGCCGCCGATCAGCGCGTGCGCGCGGCCCGACGCGGCGCGCGGGTAGCCCTCGTAGTAGCCGACCGGCAGGACCGCGATCCGCGTCGGCCGCGTCGCGCGCCAGGTGCGGCCGTAGCCGACGTACGCTCCGGCCGGCACGTCCTTGACCTGCGCCACGATGCACTTCCAGGTCAGCGCCGGCATCAGCGCGAACTCCGGCGCCACGCCGCGCTCGCGCGCCGACACGTACGTCTCGCGCGAGGGCCACAGGCCGTAGATCCCGATCCCGGCGCGCGCGAGGTCGAAGTGCGTGCGCTGGAACAGGATCGTCGCTGCGGAGCACGCGGTGTGGAGCAGCGGCGGTACGGCGCCCGCCTCGCGGAACAGCTCGACCGCGGCCTGAAACGCCGCGAGCTGCTTTTCCGCGTAGCCGTGGTCGGTCGTGTCCTCGATGTCGGCGTAGTGCGTGGACAGCCCCTCGACGACGACGCCCGGCGCCGCCGCCGCCTGCCGCGCCAGCGCCAGCGCCTCGCGCGCATCGAGCCCCTGGCGGTGCGTGCCGGTCTCGACCTTCACGTGCACCCGCGCCGGGCGGCCGAGCCGCGTCGCAGCGGCCGACAGCGAGGGCAGCGCCTCGGGGCCGTAGAGCGTCAGCCGTACGTCGTGCGCCACCGCCTCGCCGGCGTCCGGGCCGGGGACGTGGTTCAGGCACACGATCGGCACCGCCGGCCCGAGCTGCGCGCGCAGCGCGATCGCCTCGGCCAGCCCGCCGACCGCCAGCCACGACGCGCCCGCCTCGAGCGCCGCCGGCGCGACGAGCGCCATCCCGTGGCCGTAGGCGTCGGACTTGACGACCGCGATCAGCTTGGCGCCGGGCGCGAGCCGCCCAACGAAGGCCCGCACGTTGGCGCGGACCGCGTCGAGGTCGATCTCGAGCCAGCTCACGGTACCGGGCGGCAGGCCGGCGGGGCGCGCGAGGCCGGCTGCCGGAGCGGACACGGCGCCAGCCGAAGCGCCGGCGGCTGCGGACCCCATCGCCGCCTTGTCGGGCACGGCCGCCGCCACCCGGGTCGGATCGTTCGTCATCGGCTAAGCTCCGCGCGGAGTGTATCCCGGATGGAATCCGCCGCCCCCGATCTGCCCTGGGCCGACCCGCTCGACGGCCTGCCGCTCGTCCGAAGTACCGACCCGCGCTGGGTCGACGTCGCGCTGGCGCAGCTCGACGCGCTGCTGGTCGACCACGCGCTCTGCGAGCAGAAGGCCGCGTCCTCCGCGCTGGCGCTGATCGGGCGTTTCCCCGACCGGGCGGAGCTGGTCCGTCCGATGATGGCGCTGGCGCACGAGGAGCTGCACCACTTCCGGCAGGTGCTCGACCTGATCGAGGCCCGCGGCGGCACGCTGTCGCGCCCGCTCCCCGACCGCTACGTCCACGAGCTGCGCCAGCGCGGCTTCCGCACGGCGGAGGGGCTGGGGGCGTACGGCGACCTGCTGCTGGTCAATGCGTTCGTGGAAGCGCGCTCGTGCGAGCGCTTCCGGCTGCTGGCGGCGGCGCTGCTCGACGCGCGGCACACGCTGCCGGCCGAGATCCCGGACCGCGAGGCACTCGGCCACTTCTACCGCCTGCTGGCGCAGGCGGAGGGGCGGCACTGGGAGACCTTCCGCGACCTGGCGATGGCAGTGCTGCCGGTGGCGCGGGTCGAGCGCCGGATCGCGATCCTGGCGGAAGTCGAGGCGACGATCGTCGCGGAGCGGCCGCTCGTCGCGGCGATGCACTGACCGGAACGAAAAGACCCCGGGAACGCCGTGGCGTCCCCGGGGTTGGTTGGGCCGGCGCGAATGCGGGCCGGCACAGAGGCCGGCCCCTACGGGAGCGTGATCTTGAACGCTTCCCAGTTGCCGGCCGGGTTGCGTCCGGTGCCGACGATGACCTTGCCGTCGTTCGAGATCGCGCTCGGGGTCGCGAAGTCCCACTTGCTGCAGGGCTGGAGCGCGCCGCGCTGGGCGGTGCAGATCTTCGCCCGGGTCGCCGCGTCGGTGTACTGGCGGACGTAGTCCTGCAGCATCCGGATGCCGCCGGTCTCGGTCCAGATGAAGGCCCAGCGCTCCCCGAGGTTGAAGAGCGTGTCGAAGCCGATGACCACGCTCCCGTCGTCGCTGACGTCGTTGGCGTAGTGCTGGCCGTCGATGACTGCACCGCGCAGCCCCTTGACGGTGCCCAGGTGGATCAGGCCGGTGGCCTCGCTCCACAGCCAGGGCTCGTAGGCCGGCGCTCCCGCGCTGCTGACGGACGCATCGAAGTACCCGCCGCCGACGAGGATGCTGCCGTCCGAGTTGACCGCGAGCGCCTCGCCGGCCTGGATCGGCTCGCCATCGGGGGTGATCCACTCCCAGTCGCCGCCGTTGCGGATCTGCGCGGCCAGCCGGGCGCCGAACGAGGAGTCGCTCCAGCCGGCGATCACGTTCCCGTCGGCGGAGATCGCGTTGCCGCGGCTCGCCCGGCCGTCGACGATCGCGCCGAGGTCGACCATCTCGGTCTCCTCGGTCCACTGGAAGCCGTGCGCGGTGCCGGCGCAGTCCGGGGCGAGCCAGGCCAGGCCCACGACCTTGCTCCCGTCGCCGCTGACGTCGAAGGCGGAGGTCAGGTTGTCACCGCAGGGGCCCGAGCCCGGCAGGTAGCCGAGCGAGCGCCACTCGTTCCCGCCGAGCCAGATCGCGGCCTCGAGGTGCGGTGCCAGCGGGCCGTCGGTCACGTAGATGTTGCCGACGACGGTGGAGCCGTCGTCCGAGAGCGCCGTGACCTCGTAGTAGCCGCTGGGCGGGGCGCCGATCATCAGGACCTGGCCGTCGGCGGTCCAGAGGCGGTCCTGGAACAGGAGCGTCTGGCCATCGCCGGACATGTCGACGACGCACAGCCGGGGGAAGAAGGCCGGGCCGCACTCGACGCCCAGCGGGGTGAACTTCACGGTCTGTGCGGCCGACGGCGCGATGCCGCCGATCGCGACGGCGGCGGCGAGCGCCGCCAGGGCCAAGCGTGTCATGGAACGGTTCATGAGGACCTCCTTCTCTCCGAGAGGAAACAACGCAAGCGGCTCGCCCGGGTCGTGCCCCGGACGATTCGCGCGCTCTTCATACGCGCTGGCCGGGACTCGCTCCATCAGTAATTTCCGTAAACCCTGGTCGCGCGTGCGCAACGCGTGGGCCGCGGACGCTTGCGGGGCACATCGAACAGCGCCGGAGCAGCCCGTCTTCCGGCGCGCCGCGCCCTGGCGTTACGGGCAGGCCGCGATCGACTGCGGCAGGCACGCGCCTGCGTCGGGCGGGCGCTCTGCGCCGTCGCTGGTGTGCCCATACGAGCCCTCGGCGACGGCGCTGTGCGGCACGACGAGGTAGAAGCGTGCCCCGGGCGACGGCGTGATCGTCACGGCGGTCGCGCCGCCCGTGCTGCAGCGCCGCGGGGTCTTGCTGCGCGGCTCGCCCAGCGCCCCCTCGTAGACCGCGTAGTCGGCCGCGCCCCCGCAGGCGCCGGACCAGGCCAGCTCCAGGTCGGCGCCTGCGGCGCGCGCCACCGTGAGCGGCGGGCCCGGCAGCCCGCGGTCGCCGTAGAGCCGTCCCACGCCGGCCGCGCCGCCGCCGGGGACGATGCGCGCCGCGTAGACGTCGACCGAGTCGCCCACCCCGCCACTCTCGCTGCGGTTGTCGGTGTAACTCGCGATCAGCGCGTTCCCGCCGAGATCGAGGCCGTTGTAGTCGCCGAACTCGAACAGGTCGTTGATGAACGGCGAACTCGCCGTGGTGATCCGGCGGGCCTGCGACCAGGTCTGCGCGCCGTCGGTCGAGAAGCTGTAGTAGAGGTCGACCCCCGAGCGGTCCGCGAACTGGCGGGTGTCGTAGAAGACCAGGTGGACCGTCCCGTCGGGGCCCACGGCGAGCGCGGGATGGAAGCGGTCCACGGAGGACGCGTCGTCGCTGCGGTGCGGCGTCGTGACGGTCCAGCTCGCCCCGCCGTCGTGCGATGCGGCGACCTGGATCTGCGCGTGGTTCGCCGCCGGGTCGTCCGAGACCGGTCCGGTCGTATCGGACCAGGCCAGGTAGACCACGTCGGCGCTCGGCCCCGCCGTCAGGTCGGCGGCGGCGGAGACGGCCATCCGGACCCTGCGCGCCGGCTGGGCCGGGATCGCGAAGCTGAAGGCCGCCTGCGTCGCCGCGACGACCGTGGAGGCGCCGAAGCTCGCGCCGCCGTCGGTCGATCTCCGCAGCCGGATCGTGCGGCTGTTGAAGGCCGGCCAGGCGTAGTAGACGCGGCCCGCGCGGTCGGTCGCGACGTCGCCCCCCATCCCCAGCTCCTCGGCGGCGGACGGGAAGCTGATCCCGCTCCAGGCACTGCCGGAGTTCGTCGAGCGCGCGAGCTGCATCACGTTCGCGGAGTGGTAGGCGAGGTAGATCCGGTCGCGGTAGGGCGAGGCCGGGGAGGCGTCGACGTGGAGCGCCTCGCGGTCGGCGGAGAACGAGACGGTGCGCCGCGGGTTGCCGGGGGTGTCGCGCTCGAGGTCCGACCAGCTCGCCCCCCCGTCCCCCGAGCGGTAGAAGAGCAGCTCGCAGCGAAAGGTCGCGCAGCGGGCCAGGGCCGCGGCGTAGGCGTAGCGCCCGTCGCCGGACCAGGCGACGGCGGGGTGGCAGCAGGTGTTCCCCAGCGGCAGCTCGACCTGGCTCCAGCCCGCGCCGCCGTCGGTGGAGACGTGCATCCGGACCTGCTGCAGCGGGCCCATCGTGCCGGCGACGACGCGCTGCGGCTGCGCCGGGTCGATCGCGATCGCCGACTCGGCGGCCGATTCAGGTCGCGTGATCCGAACCTCGTCCGGCGCGCCGGCCACCAGCGAGGGCGTCACGGCGAGCGCGCCGAGGAGTGACAGGATCCGGACGGGCGCAAGCGGGCCCATGGGTGGCGGGTCTCCTCGCTGGCGGGTGCGTGGTCACCCGCGGGAGCAGGGACCGTACGGCGTCCGGCACAGGCCGGCCATCGGGAGTTTTCCTGGTGACGGGGCGGGCCGGCGCGATCGGGCGGGCCGGCGCGATTGGGCGGGCCGGCACAGAGGCCGGCCCCTACGCCGGCACCAGCAGCCCGTACTGCTCCAGCTTGCGGTAGAGCGTCGTCCGCCCGATCCCCAGCACGCGCGCCGCGAGGCTCAGGTTGCCCTCGCAGGCCGCGATGGCGCGCTCGATGTGGTGGCGCTCCATCTCGTCCAGCGTGGCGACTGCGTGGGGGTCGGGCTTCTCGTGCGCCGCCGTGGCCAGGCGCTCGGCCGCAGCGCCGGCCCCGCCCCCGCCGCCCGCATCCCCCAGCAGCGCCGCCGGCAGGTGCTCGACGCGGATCGTCTCCTCGCCCGCCAGCACGACCGCGCGGCGCAGGACGTTCTGCAGCTCGCGCACGTTCCCCGGCCAGCCGTGCCCCTCGAGCCGCTCCATCACCGCCGGATGGACCGCAGGCGGGCGCTCGGGGCGGATCTCCTTCAGCACGTGCCGCACCAGCGGCGCGATGTCGGTGCGCCGCTCGCGCAGCGGCGGGATCGTGACCGGGAAGACCGACAGCCGGTAGTAGAGGTCCTCGCGGAAGCGCCCCTCGCGCACCAGCTCGACCAGGTCGCGGTTGGTGGCGGCGATGATCCGCACGTCGACCGGGATCGCCTCCGCGCCGCCGACGCGGGTGACCACCCGCTCCTGGATCGCGCGCAGCAGCTTCACCTGAAGTGCGGGCGAGATCTCGCCGATCTCGTCCAGGAACAGCGTGCCGCCGTCGGCCAGCTCGAACTTGCCGCGCCGCATCCGGTCCGCGCCCGTGAAGGCCCCACGTTCGTGGCCGAACAGCTCGCTCTCCAGCAGCGTCTCCGCCAGCGCCGCGCCGTTGATCGCCACGAACGGCTTGTCGCGCCGCGGCCCCTCATCGTGGATCGCGCGCGCGAACAGCTCCTTGCCAGTCCCCGACTCGCCCTGCAAGAGGACCGTCAGGTCGGTCGGCGTGACCTTCTCGATCAGCATCACGGTCTCGCGCAGCGCGCCGTCCGTTCCGACGATCTGGTCGAACGCGCGCCGCGACGACAGCCGTTCGCGCAGGTCGCTGACCGTGCGCGACAGACGTCCCAGCTCGATCCCGTGGGCGACCGCGATCGCCAGCCGCTCCATCTCGATCGGCTTGGTCAGGAAGTCGAAGGCCCCCAGCTTCATCGCCTCGACGGCGTTCTCGATCGAGCCGTGCGCGGTCAGCACGACCACCGGCACGCCGACCCCGGCGTGGCGGATCCGCCGCAGGACCTCCATCCCGTTGATCCCGGGCAGAGCCAGGTCGAGCAGCACCAGCTCGCAGGGCCGGCGCTCGAGCGCCGCCACCGCGGCCTCGCCGGTCTCCGCCTCCTCTACGCGGAACCCGCGGCGCTGCAGGTTGAAGGTCAGGAGGCGCCGGATCGCCGGCTCGTCGTCCACCACCAGGATCCGTGCGGCCCCCGCGCCGAACTCGGCGTGGCCCGCGCTCATTCCCGTCCTCGTCGTGTCCCGCATCGCGCCAACTCCCCGTGCGGCAACCCGGCCGCCGCTCACGGCCGAATATGGATCCCGGCGGGCGGTGTGCCAGCTTGGGACGTCCGGGCGCCCCGAAGCGGGGCACTGATCCGATCCGTTCGGGCTCGGCGGGGGGCTTCCTTGAGCCGCCCGTGTTCGCCCTGGCCCGCGTGGCATCCCAGGTCATCGCGCTCTTCGCTGGAATGGCTCTTGCTCACTGACTCACCGAAACGGCCGTCCGGCCGCGGGGAGCGACATATGGGTACCGGCCTCATCGACTTCCAGCGAGAAACGGCGAGCGGCAGCACGCGTCGCACGCGTCGCGGGCCGGTGCCGATCCTCGCTCCGCACGCGGCCAGCGACGAGCAGGCGCTGATGCTCGAGCAGGTGTTGGACGCTCTGCCCGACTGCGTCGTGCTGTCCGACGAAGGGGGGCGGATCCACTGGACGAACCGCGCCTTCGAGGACCGTTTCTCGATCCCGGCCGCGACCGTGCGCGGGCAACTGTTGTCGGTGATTGCCGGGCCCTACGCGGCACAGGCCGAGGGAGTGCGCGTCCTCGAGGTGGTGCGGGCCGGGACCGGCACGCTCGAGATGACCGCCTTCAGCCGCGAGGGGATGTCGTTCCCGTGCGAGCTGCGGGTCCAGGTGATGGAGGGGGCCCCGGCCGGCGCCGAGCGCCTCGTCATGCTCGCCGACCAGACCGAGCGCCAGCGCTGCCAGGTGGAGGTCGCGGTCAAGGCCGAGCTGGCGACACGCGAGCGCGAGATCCTGCGCGCCACGACGGAGATGCTCGACGACGGTGTACTGGTCGTCGACGACGCCGAGCGGCTCGTGCTGGCCAACGCCGCCGCGCTCGCGCTGTTCGGCCTCAACCAGAGCGCGACCCACGGCCGCGGACTGGCGGAGCTGCCGCTGCCCTCCGGGGTGCGTGGCGCCTGGCTCGCGTTCCTCGCCGGCGGCCAGGGGGCCTCGACGCAGACCGCGCGCGTGACGCTGGACGGCTCAGCCCGCTCGCTGCTGCTGCGCCTGTTCCGCGTCCGCGCCCCGCGCGGCACGTCACTCGCCAGCGCGTTGCTCGTGCGCGACCTGACCTCACGCGCCGAGCCCGATCGCCGGCGCTCGGACTTCATGGCCCAGGTCAGCCACGAGCTGCGCACGCCGCTGGCCTCGATCCACGGGTTCGTCGAGACGATGCTCGACCGGGCGCTCCCAGCCGACCTGCGCCACGAGTTCTGCACGATCACGATGACCGAGACGCGGCGCCTCGGCGCGCTGATCGAGGGGCTGCTCGAGGTCGCGCAGATGGACTCTGGCCGCGTCGTCGTCGCCCCGCGCCAGGCCGACATCGTCGCGCTGGTGCGCGAAACGCTCGGCACCTTCGCCGAGGAGAACGTCGTGATCGAGGCCGACCTCCCGCCGCAGCCGGTCGAGGCCTGGATCGATCCGCCGCAGGTGGGGCGGCTGCTGCGCCAGCTCGTCCACAACGCCGTGGTCCACGGCCAGTCGGCGCGGGGGGTGCGCGTCAGCCTGCGGCCGGCCGCCGGAGGGGGCACGCCTCGCGGTCCGCGACTGGGGTCCGGGCGTGGCGCCGCACGACCTCGAGCGGATCTTCGACCCGTTCTTCCGCGGCCGGATCAACGTCGAGGAAGCGCCGACCGGGACCGGCCTGGGGCTTCCGCTCTGCCGGCAGATCGTCGAGCGGCACGGAGGCTCGATCTGGGCCGAACTGCCCCCCGACGGCGGGCTCCGCATGGTCGTCGACCTGCCGGGCCGCGCGCCGCGCCGCGGAGACTAGTCCGGATAGAAAAGAACGACGACGAAGGCGGGTTGCCCGATCGAGCATGCCCTGTCCCCGCCTTCGCCGTCGTCAACTCCCGGGCCCCGACGAAACACCCGTCGCCGCCGCAACCCGGTTCGTGTCGTAGAGGGCCGGGCCTCCGGCCCTCACGATCCAAGTTGTACGGCGACGGCGCGCGACGTCCCAGCCGAATGTGGCGGTGGTGCGGTGTCCGTGCCGCGGCCGAACGGCTCGGGTCTACCGCACCCGCACGACGACCAGCCGCGAGGTGCTCCCGTGCGGGTCGCGAACCGACCCCGACAGGGCGACGAAGACGTCGCCCCGCGCCACTTCCCCGCGGTGGCGCAGGTCGGCCTCGACCCGGGCCAGCGCCCGCTCCGGGTCGCGCTGCGCGCGGAGCGGCCGAGGGATCGCCCCGCGCATCAGCGTCAGCCGGGTCAGCGTGCGCGGCGAGGGGGTGTAGGCGACGAACCCCCCGGCGAGCGGGAAGCGCGCGAGCAGCCGCGCGGTCGCGCCGGAACGGGTCAGCGCAACCAGCCGCCGCGCGCCGATGTCGAGCGCCAGCGCGACCCCGGCCTCGGCCAGCCCCTCCGAGACCGTCACACCGTGCCGCGCCGACAGCCGCCGCGGCGAGCGCAGCATCTGCTCGGCCTCGCCGACGATCCGCGTCATCATCGCCACCGCTTCCACCGGGTGCTCGCCGCTCGCGGTCTCGGCGGTGAGCATCACCGCCCACGACCCGTCCAGCACCGCGTTGGCCACGTCCGAGGCCTCGGCGCGCGTCGGCCGCGAGGCGTGGCGCATCGACTCCAGCATCTGGGTCGCAATGATCGTCGGCTTTCCCGCCGACGCCGCGCGCTGCAGGATCCGCTTCTGCTCGACCGGCACGCGCTCCGGCGGGAGCGTCACGCCGAGGTCGCCACGCGCGACGAGCACGCCGTCGCAGGCGACCAGGATCTCGTCGACGTTCTCGAGCGCCTGCCGCGTCTCGATCTTGGCGATCACCAGCTGGTCGCCGCCCAGCCGCTCGATCGCCCGCCGCGTGTCGATCACGTCCTGGGCGCGGCGCACGAACGAGAGCGCCACGAAGTCGGCCTTGAGCTTGACCGCCAGCGCCAGGTCGCGGCGGTCCTTGCGCGACAGCGCCGTCGACTGCGGCGTCGCCTGCGGCAGGAAGAGCCCGGCGCGCGGCTCGATCGCGCTCCCCTCCAGCACGCGCGTGTCGACCCGCGTGGCGTGCACCCGCTCGACCCGCAGCCGGACGATGCCGTCGCCCAGCAGCAGCTCGTGGCCGGGCTCGGCCTCGCGCACGAGAGGGCGCCAGTCGACCGGGAGGATCCGGGCCGCGGGGTCGGCCTCCGCGGCCTGGACGGTGAGCACGACGCGGTCGCCCGGCCGCACCGGCACCGCCGAGGGGAAGCGCCCGAGCCGGACCTTCGGTCCCTGCAGGTCGACCATCAGGCCGATCGGGCGCCCGGCCCCGCGCGACGCGGCGCGAACCAGCCGCGCCGCCTGCGCGTGCCACGCCTCGTCGCCGTGGCTCATGTTGAGCCGCGCGACGTCCATCCCGGCGTCGACCATCGCGCGCACGGTCCGGGCGTCGAAGGACGCCGGACCGACCGTCGCCATGATGCGCGTCAGGCGGATGCGCGGAGGGGCACTCATCGCGGCAGCGAGTCTACCCGAGCCGGCGACGCGGGGCGCAGCCCGGGACGCGGGGCGCGGGCCCGGACCCCGCGCCCCGCTTCCCCGCGAGACCTAACGCCCGGCGACCGGCGTCCCGATCACCGTGCCCGCGCGGTCGACGAGCTGCAGGAACCCGGCCCGCTGGCCGTCCGGGTCATACGCCAGCCCGGCCTGGGCCAGCTGCCGGACCATGGCGATCGACGCCGCGCCGCGGTGCGGCGAGTCGCGCAGCACCATCCCGAACGCCGCCACCGAGGCCGCGAACCTCAGCTCGGTCGTCGCCTCGCCGGCGCCGCGCCCGTCGTCGCGCACGACGAAAGCGCGCTCGACGCTGGTCGCCCCGTCGGGAGCCTTGAAGCGCAGCTTCACGGTCGCCAGCTCGCCGCTGGCGCTGGCCTCGGCCGGCCTGACCGCCTGGTACTTGAGCGGGTCGACCGGCCGCTGCACCGCGGGCTCGGCTGCGGGCGGCACGATCTCGTAGAGCGCGACGACCGAGTGGCCGGCGCCGATCTCGCCCGCGTCCTTGGTGTCGTCGCGGAAGTCCTCGGCCGCGAGCAGCCGGTTCTCGTAGCCGATCAGCCGGTACGAGGCGACCTCCGCCGGGTTGAACTCGACCTGGATCTTGACGTCCTTGGCGACGGTGACGAGCGTCCCGCCGGCCTGCTGAACCAGCGCGCGGCGCGCCTCGATCTCGGAGTCGATGTAGGCGAACTGCCCGTTGCCGCGGTCGGCCAGCGCCTCCATCTTGGCGTCCTGCAGGTTGCCGGTACCGAACCCCAGCACCGTGAGGAAGACGCCACTCTTCGCCTGCTCCTCGATCAGCCGCGTCAGCTCCCCCTCGCTGCTGACGCCGACATTGAAGTCGCCGTCGGTGGCGAGGATCACGCGGTTGATCCCGCCCTGGACGAAGTTCTCGCGCGCGATGTCGTAGGCCAGGCGGATTCCCTCGCCGCCGGCGGTCGAGCCGCCGGCCTGCAGGTTGTCGATCGCCCCCTCGAGCGCGGTCCGGTCGGCGCCGGCGGTCGGCGCGAGAACCACCCCCGCCGCCCCGGCGTAGACGACGACCGACACGCGGTCCTGCCCGGTGAGCTGCCCGGCCAGCAGCTTCATCGCCGACTGCACGAGCGGCAGCTTGTCCGGCTCGTCCATCGAGCCCGAGACGTCGACCAGGAAGACGTAATGGCCGGGACGGCGCCCGGCGAACTGCACCGGGACCGCGCGCAACGCGACACGCATCAGGCGATGCGCCGCGTTCCACGGGCAGGCAGCGACTTCCGTCGTGACCGAGAACGGCTCGCCCGCGGCCGGGAGCGGGTCGTCGTAGACGAAGTAGTTGAGCAGCTCCTCGATCCGCACCGCGTCGGCCGGCGGTCGCGCCCCCTCCGTCAGGTAGCGCCGCACGTTGGCGTACGACGCCGTGTCGACGTCGATCGAGAAGGTGGAGAGCGGGTCGCGCGTGACCGACCGGAAGTCGGCGTCGACGCGGCGCGCGTAGTTCTCGGTCTCGAGGCCGGCGGCTTCGCCCTCCCCGGGGGGAAGCGTCAGGATGTACTCGCGGGTCAGGGTCTGCGAGGCCTTGGCGACCCTGGTTTCGAAGGAGACCGTCTCCGAGAAGCTCTGGAACCGGCTCGGCACGCCGCGCGCGCGGCCACCGGGCACGCCTCCGGGCACGCCGCCGATCACGCCGCCGGGAACGTCCCCCGCGACGCCTGCCTCGACGCCGCCATTCACGCCGTCGATCTCGAGCTTCCCGTCGCGGAGCGCGGCAGGGCGCTGCTTCGCGGCGGCGGCGGGATTGGCGGGAGGAGGAGGAGGAGGCGGTGGCGGTGGCGGGACAGGTGCCGCGATCGCGGGCCCGGCGTCCGGAAGGGACGGCGGGCTGGGAGCGTCCTGGGGCGAGCAGCCGAGCAGGGCGATCACGGCGAGCGGGAGGACGATGCCGGAGCTTCGCATCACGGGCCTCCTTCTGCCCGGGGTCCGGGCAATGGGAGCGTCGGTCGAACCGGCGCCACCGGCACCCCCTTCAGACCGGACGCTGCGTGGAAAGTTCCGCGGGAGGGTGCGGGGCGGGCGCCGCGCCCGTGACTTCCCGGCTTGCGGCCCCGTCCTCCCCGGGGCAGGATCCGCGGCTCCGGGTGGGGACCCGCGCACGAAGGCGATGCCCATGGATTCGATGCCAACGAGATCGAGCGCAACCGCGCAGCAGGCGGGCGCACCGGATGATGGCTGGCGGCGGGCAAGGGCGCGCTGCTCGCCCTGCTCCTGCTCCTCCCGATCCTGCCCGCTGCGGCCCAGACCTTCGTCGACCCGGCCCGCACCGTGGCCGTCGAGCGGTCCCGCGGCGTCGATGCGCGGGTCGACTACGCCGCGCTGCTGGCGCTGGGGCCGTGGGACGACCGCAACTACGAGCTGACGCTCGAGGAGCTGGCGGTCCTGCCGCCGGGCGAGCGCGAGCAGCATGTCGCGATCCCGGCCTTCTACCGCGTGAGGCTGCGGCAGGCGCTTCCCGACCTGCCGCGCACCGGCGAGGCCCAGTACCCGCGCCACACGCTCCACCGCTTCCGCACCGCCTACGGCGGCTACCTCGTGAACGGCAAGCTCTACCGCGAGGTCGCCTGGAGCGACTCGCACTTCGAGGTCGTGCTGAAGGACGGGATCGCGGAGGAGAGCTTCGCGCCCGGCACCGACGCGCTGGCGGGCGAGGTGCGGCTGACCTCCCCGACCGGTGCGGCCGAATCGGCGATCAAGTTCCACCCGACCGACCCGAGCAAGGTGATCGCCGGCACGAACGGCCCCGGCTCCGGCCAGGGGATGTGGTGGTCGACCGACGGCGGCAGCAGCTGGACCCGGGTCTTCCTGCCGCTCGGGAACACCGCCGGCGACCCGTCCGTCGACTGGTCGGCCGACGGCGCCTTCGCCTATACCACGACGCTGGCCTCCTGCTTCTCCATCGGCTGCCAGGTCTACTTCTACCGCTCGGCCGACGGCGGCCAAACCTGGAACAGCCTCGAGAGCGTGACGCCCGGCGATCCGCGCCGCGAATTCGGCAACAACGTCGATAAGGAGTATCTGCACGTCGACAAGGCGGCAGCCTCGCCGTTCAAGGGACGGATCTACGTCGCCTGGCACGAGAGCAACGTCCAGAAGTGGGCGCGCTCGGCCGATCAGGGGAACACCTTCACGACCGGGACCTTCCCGGGAGCGTCGGAGGAGCTGGGAATCGGCTCGGACATCACCAGCGGCCCGAACGGCGCCGTCTACTACGTCTGGCCCGGCGTCAACAGCCGCACGATCCGGATGCGCAAGTCGACCGACGGCGGCGTGACCTGGAGCGCGACCTCGACGGTCGTCGCCCCGACGCAGGGCTCGTACGACTTCCCGCTGCCGTCGATGGAGAGTCGGCGCACCTTCATCTACGTCTCGGCCGAGGCCGACACCGGGAACGGGCCGTTCGCCGGCAGCATCTACGCGGCCTGGACCGACAACGTCAACGCCGACAACGCGACCGCCGCGCAGAACCACGGCCGGATCCAGGTCGCGCGCTCGCGCGACGGCGGCGCGACCTGGCAGGTTTCGACCCCGCACGAGACAGCCGACCAGCTGACAGTCGATCGCTACCACCCCTGGCTGGCCGTCGGGCAGGACGGCACGGTCCACGTCATCTTCTACGACACGCGGCGCGATCCGACCCGCAACTCGGTCGACATCTTCTACGCCTCGTCCAGCGACGGCGCGGTCACCTGGTCCACGCCCCAGCGCCTGACCAGCGTCCAGTCGCCGAACATCGGCGACGGCTTCGAGTGGGGCGACTACAACGGGCTCGACGTGATCGGCAACAACCTGCTCGCGATCTTCACCGACAACCGCAACGAGACCGGCGGCGCGACCGACTCGGTCGACGTCTACGGCGCGGCGGCCCCGGCGGCCGGCGGCGCCGGCGCGGTCCCCGACGGCCGCACCGTCACGGGCAGCCCGATGCTGGTCACGCGCGGCGGCGGCGACATTACGCTCGACTGGTCCACGGCGTGCGGCGCGGCGACCGACTACGCGACCTACGAGGGGGAGCTCGGCAACCCGGCCAGTGCGCTGCCGAAGGCCTGCTCGAGCGGCGGCGCGACGCAGCTCACGCTGACCCCTGCCGCGGGCAGCCGGTTCTACCTGGTCGTCCCCTTGTCGGGCGGGCGCGAGGGTTCCTACGGGCGCAAGAGCGACGGGACCGAGCGGGCGCCTTCGGCCAGCCCGTGCGCGCCGCAGCAGCGGGCCGGCTGCCCGTAGCCAAGCGCCCGCGCCCGCGCGCGCGCGACGCAGCGCCCCGCGCGCATCCTTCCGTTCAGCGCAACGCCGTCCAGAGCGCGAGCAGGCCGGACGGCGGGGGCGCAGCGGCGCCGCGCGCGAGGGACGCGGCGGCGGCCCAGCCGGGGGCGGCACGCAGCGCGGTGAGCGCCATGCGCGCGCCGCCGTCGGGCTGGCCGGCGTCGGCCATCAGGCAGCCCAGCCCCCACCACGCGCGCGGATCGCCCGGGTCGGCCTTGACCGCCGCGCCGAGCAGCTCGAGCGCGGGCCCGACGCGGCCGGCGCGGCGCGCGGCCCAGGCGTCGATCAGCCGCAGCTCGGTCGCGGCGCCGAGGATCGCCGGCGGGCCGCGCATCGCCGGCGTCACCCGCGCCAGCCGGGCCGGGTGCAAGCCGCGCGCGGTGCGCCGCGGCGGCGGCCGCGTCGCCCGCGACGATCGCCGCGGCCGCGGCGCGCGCGGCGGCCCACGCTCCGCCCAGGCGCGGATCGGTCGGGAGCGCCTCCGCGCCCTCCGGTGCACGCGCCGCCCGCTCGAAGAGCGCCAGCGCTTCGCGAGCCGCGCGCCCGGCCTCCCCGCCGGCCTCCCCGTCACCGCCCCGCTCGCAGTCGACCCGCGCGGCCCGCGCCAGCGCGAGGCTCCCCGCGACGAAGCACCAGCGCCTCGTCTCGCCCAGCGCCGCGGCCAGCGCGTCGAGCCAGCGCCGCGCGGCGGCCTCGTCGCCGCAGGTCAGCGCCAGCTCCGCCGCCAGCGCGAGCAGCGGATCGATCAGGCCGCGCGGGGCTGCGCTCACGAGCGCCTCCGCGGCCGGCCGCACGACGGCGAGCGCCTCGCGCGCCTCGGGCATGTCGAGCGCGTCCCCCCCGCGCGCGGCGTCAGCTCGCGCGCCAGGAAGAAGCGCGGGCCGGGGTCGTCCGGGCGCGCCGCGATCTCGGCGCGCAGCAGGCGCAGGTTGCGCTCGAGCTTGCCGCGCGCGGCGCGGACCTCGGGGCGGTAGCCGTCGTGCGTCGCCACGAGGCCCGAGCGCGGCGGAAGCCAGGTCTCGCGCCCCAGCGCGCGGCAGAGCGCGGGGAGGATCTGCTCGTGGACCCGCCCCTCGTAGCGCAGTTCCTCGCAGTTGCGGAACAGCCGCGCCAGGTGGGCCGTCTCGACGCGTCCGCCGCCGTGGTCGGAGATCAGCTCGACCGTGTAGGCGAGCGCGGCGGGGTCGCCGAGGCGCGCTGCGAGCGCGTCGCGCGGCGACGGCTGCAGCGTCTCGTCGGCGTCGAGCACGAGGACCCATGCGCCGGTCGCGGCGCCGAGGCACGCGTTGCGCGCGGCGGCGAAGTCGTCGCGCCAGGGAACGTCGACGACGCGCGCGCCGTACGCGACGGCGACCTCGCGCGTGCGATCGGTCGAGCCGGTGTCGGCGACGACGATCTCGTCCACCAGCGGCGCGGCGGCGGCGAGGCAGCGCCCGAGGTGCTCCTCTTCGTCGCGCGCGATCAGGCACAGGCTGAGTACCGGGCGATCCACGCAGGCATTGTACAATCCGGGGCACGGAGGTCGTCATGCTGCCGCCTCTCCTGGGCTCCGCGCTCCTCGCGGCCAGCCTCGCCTACGTCGACTCCTCGCAGGGGCTGCTCGGCACGCCGACGTTCGAGTCGGGCAACACCGAGTTCGAGATGGCCGACCTGAACGGCGACGGGTACGTCGACCTGGTCTCGATCGGCGACCACGGCAACCCGCTGATCGGCGCCCAGGAAGAGGGGGTCATGGTGTGGCTCGGCGACGGCCGCGGCGGCTGGACCTACCGCCGCGCCGGGGAGCTCGGCTACGGCGGGATCGCGGTCGGCGATCTCGACGGAGACGGG
This sequence comes from uncultured Acidobacteriota bacterium, assembly GCA_963702425.1. Taxonomy (GTDB): domain Bacteria; phylum Acidobacteriota; class Polarisedimenticolia; order J045; family J045; genus JALOKP01. Next base: position 128,066 of record CAVPCQ010000018.1, on the reverse strand, counting down.
ACGGCCGACATCGCGTACGGGATGCACCACGACTACGGCTCGGCCGACTTCGGCGATCACATCCTGGAGGCCGCGCTCGGCGACGGCACCGGCGTCGGCTGGACGCCATGGGACGACGGCCTCGCGCTGGAGGGGCAGAGCTGGGGGATGTTCTCGACCGACCTCGCCGACGTCGACGCCGACGGCTCGCTCGACGTCGGGTCGGGCGGCTTCGGCGCGTCGGACGGGCTGCACGTCTACCTCAACGACGGGAACGGCCGCTGGCGCCGCAGCTTCGGCTTCATCGGGGGGAACTCCGGGAACGTCCTCGGCTTCGGCGAGATCGACGGCGACGGCGTGCCGGACATCGGCGTCTCGAAGGAGGAGGGGACGGCCTGGCTCGGCGACGGCGAAGGATTCTACGTCGCCGCCGACGGAACGCTGCCGCCGGTCGGCGGCTGGGGCAGCCGAAAGGGGGTGAGCCTGGGGGACGTCGACGGCGACGGCCACGATGACGTCGTCTGGTGCGACGCAACCAGCAACCCGCAGGTCTGGCTCTGGCGCGCCGGCGGGCAGTGGATCGCCGCGTCGACGGGGCTGCCGACCGACGCCCGCTGCGAGCGGACCGCGCTCTCCGACATGGACGGCGACGGCGCCGTCGACCTGGTCACGCTCGGCACGCGAAGGCTGCGCGTCGTCACCGGCAACGGGGCGGGGACGGCCTGGTCGCTCGCCACGGAGGTCACCCTCCCGGAGACACCGGGGAACGCCAACGCGCTGCGCACCGGCGGCGACGTCGACCGTAACGGCCGGCCCGACATCGTCGTCGCCACGACCCAGAAGATCGACACGTTCAACGTGCGCAACAGGGTGCGCTGCTACCGCGAGACGTCCACACCGGCCGCGCTCGCCGTGCGCGTCGTCCGTCCCGGTCCGCACCGCCGGCTGCTCGCCGGGAGCGCGTCGTTCGCGGAGTGGGCGTCGGCCGTCCCGGGCGGCGTGCCGTCGCGCGTCCGGATCGAACTCTCCACCGCCGGCCCGGGCGGGCCGTGGACGATCGTCGCCGACGCTCTTCCCGACACCGGGCGCTTCCAGTGGCGCGTCCCGGCCGCGCGCGGCGACGACTTCCGACTGCGCGTGACCGTCTCGACCGCCGGCGGGTCGGCGAGCGCAGTGAGCGGCCCTTTCGTGATCGCGCCGCGCCCCGACCGGATCGCGCTGGCCTTCGCCGGCCGCGACGCGCTCCGCGTCGACGACGCGCTGGCCCGCGACCGCTTCGACCTCTACCGCTCCGACTGGGCGCGCTTCCGCGCGACCGGCGAGTACACGCAGGATCCCGCCGCCGTCCCGGCGGCCGCGCGCTTCTGCGGCGTCGCCGAGGCGAACGGCAGCGCCACGATCGGCGACGCGTACGTCCCGGCGCCGGGCGCGCTCGTCTTCTACCTTGCGACCGCGTACCGGCTCTACGAGGACGGGCAGGTCCCCGGGCAGAAGGTGCCGCTCGCGGAGTCGGCGCTGGGACAGGACAGCGGCGCCGCGATGCGGCCGCACGCGCACCGCTGCCCGTAACGCCCGCGCCGGCCGGCGCGCAGGCCGGCCCGGCCGGAGTTAAAGGATCTGGATCCCCCCCGCCGTCGACAGGTACGCCCCGGTCACGAATCGCGCCTCGTCGCTGGCCAGGAGCGCCACCGCGCCGGCGACGTCCTCGGGAATCGCGATCCGCCCCAGCGGCGTCTGCTTCGCGACCGCCGCCCCGTGCCGCTCGACGATCTCGGTCGTGGCGTCGGTGACGGTCAGGCCGGGGGCGATCACGTTGACGCGAATCCCCATCGGCCCCAGCTCGAGCGCCAGCGACCGGGCGAACGCGTCGAGCCCCGACTTCGCCGTCGAGTGGGCGCAGAACCCGTACCCCGGCGTGCGCGAGAGGCCGCTCGAGATCGCGATGATGCAGCCGCGGTGGATCGCCTGCATCCCCGGCACGAAGGCCTTGCAGCAGACGAAGGCCGCCTTCAGCTCCCCGACCAGCTTGGCCTCGAAGTCCTCCCAGCCGATCTCGACGAACGGCACCATGGGAAAGCCGATCGCGGCGTTGAGAACCAGCGTGTCGATCGGACCGAGTGCCTGCTCGGCGGCCCGGGCCATCGCTTCCACCTGGACCGGGTCGCGCACGTCAGCCGGCAGCGGCACCGCCCGGCCCCCCTCTTCCGAGATCTCGGCGATCACCTGGCGCGCGGCCGCCTCGGACCTGAAGTAGTTCACCCCCACGGTCGCCCCGTGGCGCGCCAGCTCCCTCGCGGTGGCCGCGCCGATCCCACGGCTGGCCCCGGTCACGACGGCAGTTCTTCCGGACAGCAGCATCGAGTCTCTCCCTGGGGGGCGGGGCGCCCCGGCCCGCGATTGTTTCACCGTTCGGCCCTTCGGCGTTATCCTCTCGCGTCCCGGGGGAGGATGACCATGCCACGCGCGACCTTGACCTGGAAGGGAAACCGCCGCTTCGACGCCGAAGTGGGAGGCCACAGTCTCGCCATCGACAGCAGCCCCGACGGCAAGGCCTCCGGGCCGACCCCGATGGAACTGCTGCTGCCCGCCCTCGGGGCGTGCAGCGGAATCGACGTGGTAGGGATCCTGGAGAAGATGCACGCCGAGGTGACGGCGCTGACGATCGCGGTCGACGGGGTCCGACGGGAGAACCCGTTCCCGAAGGTCTACACCTCCTTCGACGTGCTCTACACCGTCCGCGGCCGGGGTGTCCCGGCGAAGGCGGTCGAGGACGCGATCCGCCTGTCGCGCGACCGCTACTGCTCGGTCACGGCGATGCTCGCCGAACCGAAGTACACCTGGCGCTACCGCATCGAGGACGAGGACGGCCGCGTGACGGCCGAGGGAACGGTGGAATGAGGACGGAACGATGATCGAACCGGTGACGTTCGGCGACCACGGTGTCGCGCTGCTCGACCAGCGCCTGCTGCCCCACCAGGAAACGTGGATCGAGCTGGACTCGCCCGAGGCCGTGGCGACGGCCATCACGGACATGGTGGTGCGCGGCGCCCCGGCGATCGGCATCGCGGCCGGGTTCGGGATGGCGCTCGCGGCGCGCGCGGCGCGCGGGCTCGACGAGGGGGCGTTCCGGGCCCGGCTCGACGTCGCCGCGGCCACGCTGACCGCGGCGCGCCCCACGGCCGTCAACCTCGCCTGGGCGGTGGAGCGCGTGCGCGACGCCGTGCACCGCGCGTTCGAAAACGGGGCGAGCGTGGCGGAAGCCGCCGATCGCGCCGAACGCGAGGCGATCGCGATCAAGGACGAGGACATCGCCGGCAACCGCGCGATGGGGCGGCACGGCTCGATGCTGGTCCCCGACGGCGCGCGCGTGCTGACGCACTGCAATGCCGGCGCACTGGCGACCGGTGGCTACGGGACCGCGCTGGGCGTCGTCCGCGCCGCGGTCGAAGAGGGAAAGAAAATCTCCGTGATCGCCGACGAGACCCGGCCCTATCTGCAGGGCTCACGGCTGACCGCGTGGGAGCTCCAGAAGGACGGCATCCCGGTCACGGTCATCGCCGACAACATGGCCGGCTCGCTGCTCGCGCGCGGCGAGGTCGACCTGGTCGTCGTCGGCGCCGACCGGATCGCGCGCAACGGCGACGTCGCCAACAAGATCGGGACCTACCCGCTCGCGGTGCTGGCGCGCCGGCACGGCGTGCCGTTCTACGTCGCCGCCCCGCTCTCGACCTTCGACGCCGCGTGTCCCTCCGGCGACATGATCCCGATCGAGGAGCGGTCGGCCGACGAGGTGACGCACCTCGGCGGGGCGCGCCTGGCTCCCGAAGGGGTCTCCGCGCGGAACCCGGCGTTCGACGTCACGCCGGCCGCGTTCGTCACTGCGATCGTCACCGAGGCCGGGATCGTGCGCCCGCCGTTCGCCTCGGGGATCGCGCGGCTGCTCGGGCTCGAAGCGGAACCCACCCCGCAGGAAACGGACTTCCGCGGGGCCGACGACGACGACGAGACGGCCATCGAAATGGCCGATACCGCCGCCATACTGGCCATCGAGGGGTCCGACGGCGAGGAGTCTTCGTCGAGGGACTTCGGCGCGGGCTCCGACGACGAGGAGGAGCTCTTCCCGTGACCGCCGTCCGCGCCGTGCTGCTCGACCTCGACGGCACACTGACCGACGGGGTGGGCGGGACGGCGCTCCCCGGCGCGATCGAGGCGGTGCGCCGGCTGCGCGCCCGGGTGCCGGTGCGCTTCGTCACGAACACGACCTCGCGCACCCGGGCTTGGCTCGCCGATGCGCTCTCGCGGGCCGGGTTCGGGGCCGAAGCGGACGACATCGTCAACCCGATGACCGTGGCGCGGGTCGTGCTCGCCGAGCGCGGTCACGGCGAGGGGATCCTGCTCGCCGCACCCGACTCGCTGCCGGAGCTGTCGTGGTTCCGTCCGACCCCGCCGGAGCAGGCGCGCTCGGTGCTGCTGGCGACCGAGGGGCACGGCCTCGCGATCGGCGACCTCGCCCCGGCCATCGAGGCGCTGCTCGGCGGCGCGCGGCTCTACACGCTGCAGGCCAACCGGCTGTTCCAGCGGGACGGCCGGCTGGTCTCCGACACGGGCCCTCTGGCGGCGTTCCTGTCCTATGCGGCCGAGGTTCCGTTCGAGAACCTCGGTAAGCCCTCTCCCCTGCTGTTCGGGCAGATCGCGGGCAGCCTGGGGGTGCCGCTCGCGGGCCTCGCGATGTGCGGCGACGACGCCGAATTCGACGCCTCGGGCGCCGTCGCGGCCGGGCTCGGCGCGGGGGTGCTGGTGCGGACCGGGAAGTACCGGCCCGGCGCCGAGACGCGCGTCGTCCCGCCGCCGAGCCTCGTGATCGATCACATCGACGAGCTGGAGTCCGCGCTGGGGCTGTAGCCCGCGCCCGGAACGCCGTATTTCGCGAGCCAGCGCAGCGCGAGGTCGGCGACGCGCGCGTAGCTGGCGACGCCCCCCTTCACCCCGTGCGCCTCGAGGTACGCGCTGTAGGCGCGGTTCACCGCCGGCGCCTCGCGACCGCGGTGCGCCCGGTAGAAGTAGCCGATCGCGGCAAGGTCGCGCTGGACCGCCGGCGACAGGCCTTTCGGCGGCCGCTGCAGCTCGATCCAGAGCGCGAGCCAGCCGGCGTAGCGCAGCTCCGGCCGCTCGGAGCGCCAGAGCGTGAGCAGCGCCACGAAGCTGGCGTCCTCCTCCCAGGCAAAGCCCTGCAGGTGCGCCCGCTCGTGAGCGACCGTGAACGGCAGCGTCCCGGGGGCGGCGGGGAACGCGACGTTGGGCTCGCCGGTGAACGGGCCGTACACGCCGGAGACGCCCCAGCGCAGCATCAGCGGGCTGGCGACGAAGCGCTTGGTCCGGCCGCCCGCGACGCGTGGCAGCCGCGCGTGGTCGAGGACGTCGGCCTGCAGGACGGCGAGCTCCCGGTCGAGGGCGGCGAGGTCCTCAGTCATCGCCACGACCCCTTCTCGGTCTTCGGGCAGCCCGTCGCGCAGGGCGCTGAGGATGCCGGGGATCCGCGCCACCATCCGGTCGTCCCGCTCACGCTCGGCCTTCGGCAGGTCGAACAGCTGGCCGGCAAGCGGGCGCGCGTAGCTGAAGCCCCACAGCGCCAGGAACAGGGCCCAGGTCCAGCCCGCTGTGCCGGCGAGCGTGACCAGCGCGGCGAGCGCGGCCCGCCCGCGCGTGCCGGAGTTCCGCCGCGCCCGCCGCCAGCCGCGGATCGGCGCCGCGAGCACGACCAGCGCCACCAGCGCGAACGAAAGCTCGGCCAGCGAGAACGGAACGAGCGCAGAGAGCGCGGCCAGCGTGCCGGCGACCGGCGGGTAGGGCCCGGCGCTGTAGGCCGATTCGGTGAGGGCCGGCCGGGTGCGCAGGAACTGGAAGACGGCGCCCGCGGTGATCCCGGCGGCGATCCCGGACCACCCGACGGCAGTCGCCACGCGGGGGCGTCGTGCGGGCGCTGCGGGCACGCTCATCCGCCGGTCGCCTTGAGCTTGAGGTAGAGCGTCTTGCGGTCGATGTCGAGGATCCGCGCCGCGAGCGCCTTGTTCCCCTTCGCTTCCTCCAGCGCGCGCCGGATCGCCGCTTCCTCGGCCTCGCGCAGCGTCCCCGCGCGGCCCGTCACCGGGGCGTTGACCGCGATCTCGGGCGGGAGGTTCTCGACCGTGACCCGCGAGACGCGCAGCGCGATCAGCCGCTCCAGAACGTTCTCGAGCTCCCGGACGTTGCCCGGCCAGTGATAGTCCATCAGACGCTGCATCGCCTCGGGCGCGAATTCGGGCGGCTCGCCGCCCTGCAGCCGGGTCCAGAGGGCACCGATCAGGAGCGGCAGATCGACCGCCCGCTCGCGCAGCGCAGGGAGCGAGACCGACAGCACGTTCAGGCGGAAGAACAGGTCCCGGCGGAAGGACCCCTCCTCGACCATCGCCTCGAGGTCACGGTGCGTCGCGGCGAGGATCCGCACGTCGACCTCGATCGTGTCGCGACCGCCCAATCGCCGCACCTCGCCCGACTCCAGCACGCGCAGGAGCGCGGACTGCATCCGCGGGCTCATGTCGCCGACCTCGTCGAGGAAGAGCGTGCCGCGGTGCGCCACCTCGAACAGGCCGGCGTGGGACTGGATCGCCCCGGTGAACGCCCCGCGCTCGTGGCCGAAGAGCTGGTCCTCGAGCAGGCTCTCCGGGACGCCGGCGCAGTTGAAGGCGACGTACTCGCCACGGCTGCGCGGACCGCGACGGTGGATGATCTGCGCGACGAGATCCTTGCCGGTCCCGGTTTCGCCCCGGACGAGGACCGGCGCGTCGGTCGGCAGGATCCGCTCGAGTCGCAGGAACAGGTCCTCCATCGCCGGCGAGCGCCCGACCAGTGGCTCGAACTCCGACGAGCGATCGCTCGCCTCGCGGCGCAGGCGCAGCGCTTCCTGGGCGGTCTCGAGCGCGCGGCGGTGCGCAGCGTGCGCGCGGGCGTTTTCCAGCGCCACCGCCGCCTGGCCCGCGAACAGCTCCAGGAGGTGAGCGGTCGCGCCGTCCATCTGACGCACCCGGGTACGGTGATCGACGTAGAGCACGCCGACCAGCGTCCCCGCGCTGATGATCGGAACGCAGGCCACCGCGCGCACGCCGCGATCCGTCAGGCTCGCGCCGGCCGGGTGATCACCGCTCTCCGACGGCTCTTCGATGTAGGCCGGCTGACCGGTCCGCACGACCTCCCGCACCAGCGTCCGGCTGACCGCGAATTCCGGCGCGCTCGGGTCGATGCGATCGACCGGGCGCGAGAGCGCCAGCTCGAGCCGTTCCCCCTCGACGAGTACGATGAACCCGCGCTCCGTCCCGGAGAGCGCGATCGCCTCTTCGAGCACCAGGGCCAGGATCTCCTGCGGCTCCGTGATCGTCGCGGCGCGCTTTCCGAACTCAACGATCCGCAGCAGCGCCGAAGCGTCGAGCGCGCGGCGCGGCCCTGAGCTCTCGCCGCTGGTGGTCGCGGTAGCGGAGCGGGCCCGGAGGTGGCGCACCTCGCGCGAGAGCAGATCGGCCAGCAGTTCCGCCCCCGGGCCCTGTCCGGCGGCGGTCGCGCGGAAGGCGTCGAGAGCGGCCTTCAGCATCCCGGCGGCGGCGTCGATCCGCTTCTCGCGCCGCGCGTCCCGCGCGAGCTGAAGCCAGGCGCGCCAGGCGTGCTCACCGCCGGCTTCGGCGAGCGCGCGCAGCGCCTCGCGAGCCTGCGCGCGATCGCCCGCCGCGTCGCGTGCGAACCGCGCGCGTGCCAGGCCGAGCACCCATTCGGGCGAGTCGGGCCGGTGCGGTGCCTCGCGCAACACCGACACCGCCTCCTCGGCCGCGCCGTCGAGAGCGAGCGCGATCGCTTCCTCGAACAGGGTCCGCTCGAGCGCGGCGAGCGCCTCCGGAGGGCCGGGAGGAGGGGGGGTCCGCGGAGACGGATCGGTCATCGGCTCGGCTCGGAAGGAGGGCACGGACGACGGGTCGCCATAAGGGGAATTATGCCACGGCGGGTAAATATTCCCCGCTCCACAGACGGGGTGGTCGTCCGGCAGGAACCGAGGAGCGGTTCCCACAGGAGAATCTAAACAATTGACCGAAAAGTACTTGAAGCATCTTCTCATGAGGGTCCAGCCGGGCAGGGCCTTTCCGGCACCCGTTCCAGGTATTGGCCCCGCTCTTGCAAAAGGGTCTGGCGCTCGCCAACGGCTTTTCCTCGCCGCCCGCAGCGCCCCGACCCATGAGGGCCTCGTGAGGCCAAGCGGACGGCGAGACGGATACTCCCGAACCGGGGGGCTTGTCGCCCCGATCAGGCCTCCCGGTCAGGGGCTTCCGAAGAGCTTACGGCGGGGCCGGTATCTTTCCTGGGCCCGATCTGGGACCCCGGCCCCGCCTATTACCCCTTCGCCCCGCCCGCGACGGTTGCGCGCCGCCGGGTCCGCCGCCGGGCGCCGGTCAGGCGGCCGGGTGTCTACAATCGCGGAGTGCTCTTCTTAGGCATCGAGTCGTCGTGCGACGACACCTGCGCCGCGGTCCTCGACGGCCACGGCTTCGTCCGCTCGTCGGTCGTCTCCTCGCAGGTCCGGCTGCACGCCCCCTACGGCGGCGTCGTCCCCGAGATCGCGGCGCGGCACCACCTCGAGGCGATCGGCCCGGTCGTCGAGCGGGCGCTCTCTGACGCCGGGACCGGCCTGGACCGGATCGCCGGGATCGCGGTGACGCGCGGGCCGGGACTGGTCGGCTCGCTGCTCGTCGGTCTGGCGTACGCGCGCGGCCTCGGGCTGCGGCGCGGGCTGCCGGTCGTCGGCGTGAACCACCTCGAGGGGCACATCGCCTCCGGCTGGCTCGAGTGCCCCGCGCTTCCGTACCCGGCGCTGGCGCTCGTCGTCTCGGGGGGCCACACCGCGTTGTGGCGGATCGCGGCCCAGGGGGTCTACGTCGAGACCGCGCGCACGCGAGACGACGCGGCCGGCGAGGCCTTCGACAAGGTCGCGAAGATGCTCGGGCTCCCCTACCCCGGCGGCCCCGTCATCGACCGGCTGGCCGAGCACGGGAACCCGCTCGCGGTGGCGTTCGGTGAGGTGCGGACGAAGGGGGAGCCGGCCTTCTCGTTCTCCGGGTACAAGACCGCGGCGCGGGTTCACGCCGAGCGGGGCGGCATCGCACCGCTCGCCCACCCCGACGATCCGCCGCCCCCCGCGATGCTCGACCTGGTCGCAGCGTTCCGATACGCCGTGGTGCGCGAGCTGGTGCGCCGCACGCGGCAGGCGATCGAGTCGGAGCGGCCGCGGGCCCTGGTGCTCGCCGGCGGGGTGGCCGCGAACCGCCTCCTGGGGGCGGAGTGCACTCGGCTCGCCGACGCCCACGGGCTGGCGCTCTCGATCCCGCCGGCGCGCTACTGCGCCGACAACGCCGCGATGATCCTGAAGGCCGGGCTTCCCCGCCTGCTCGCCGGCGAGGACGACCTGGACGAGCTGGACGCGGCGGCGCACCTCCCGCTGGGAGGCCCCGAGGCCGCGCGGCGGTCCCGGCGTCACCGCTGAGGTCTTTCCGCGGCACGCCCGCCCTTACCGTCGTAGACTCCCGGGCGCGCGCAGTGCCCGGGGAGAACTCATGAAGCCGCTCTTGTCCGACGTCTCTGTCGCGCTGCGCGTCGTGCGCCCGGCGCTCGTCGCCACCCTCCTCCTGCTGTCCGGTTTCCCGTCCGGGGCGCAGGTCGTCCGGCAGGTCACCTTCACGCTGACCAGCGCTCCCGGGCCTGGCGCTCTCAACGACGCCGGGACGGTCGTCTACTCGGGCACGTCGACCGATCAGCTCGGCCAGAACCCGACGCACGGCTTCCAGGTGGTGCGCTTCGACGCCGCGACCGGCGCCGGGACGCAGATCACGTCGCGCCGGGAAGGGGTGGCGGCCAGCGTGTCGGTCAGCGACGACGGCCAGTGGCTCGCCTTCGCCTCGCCTGCCGACCTGATCGGGCAGAACTACGACCGCAGCTCCGAGCTGTTCGTGATGCGGAACGACGGCACGGCGATCACGCAGTTGACGAACGATCCCTCGCCCGTCGCGGGCAGCGTCGGCACGGTCGTGCTGTCGGGCAACGGGCTGAAGATCGTCTTCAGCGCCAACCTCGACCCGTTCGGCACCAACCCGCAGAACCGGACCCAGCTCTTCGCGATCAACCGCGACGGCAGCGGGCTGAAGCAGCTCACGAGCTTCGCCAGCGGCGGGCTCGGCAAGTTCTCGATCAGCGACGACGGAGCGCGGATCGCCTTCGGCTACGACGGGGACCCGCTCGGGACCAACGCCGACCTCGGCAGCGAGATCTTCGCGATGACCGGCGACGGGACGAACCTGCGCCAGTTGACGACCACGCCCGTCGGCTACGACAGCAGCTCGGCGGACCTGGCGGGGAGCGGCAACCGGATCGCGTTCCAGTCCAACGCCAACCTGGTGGCCAACAACGCCGAGTTCTACACCGAGATCTTCGCGATCGACTGGGCCGGGACCGGGCTGCGCCAGGTGACGAACACCACGGCGCTGCTCCAGCTCTTCGGCGCCCCGGCCTCGCAGTCTCCCTCGATCACCGACGACGGCGTGACGATCGTCTTCTTCTCGAACTACAACAACATCTTCACCAACTTCGACGGCAACTTCGAGATCTTCAAGATCCGCAACGACGGCACCCAGCTGCAGGCGCTGACCTTCTCTCTGCTGTCGGCCGGCTCGCTGCTCCCGACGGTCTCCGGCAATGGCAGCCGCGTCGCCTTCTACAGGCTGATCGGGGCCGACGCCAGCAACCCGGACGGCAGCCCCGAGCTCTGTTCCGTGGCCGGCACGGGCGGCACCGTCCGGCAGCTGTCGAGCACCTCGCCGCTCCTGATCGGCTCGCCCGACCTCTCGCCCGACGGCTCGCGGATCGTGTTCACCTACACCACCGACTTCACCTTCACCGCCAGCCTGAGCCTCAAAGCCGAGCTGTGGCGCGTCCAGAGCGACGGAACCGAGCGCGTCAAGGTGTCCGCCGCCGCGCTCGGCAGCGTCTCGGGGCCCGTGATCGGCGGCGATGACCAGACGATCGTCTACGCCGCCGACGGCGACCCGCTCGGCACCAACGGCGATACCACCGGGGAGATCTTCCGGATCAACGCCGACGGAAGCGGCCTGGCACAGCTGACCAGCGCCGCCGCGGGGTCCTCGGCACGCCCGGCGCTCGCGAGCGACCGTTCGCGCGTGGCCTTCGACTCGACCTCGGACCTCACGGGCGGCAACATCGACGCCTCGAGCGAGATCTTCGCGGTCAACCTCGACGGGACGGGCCTGGTCCAGCTGACGGCGAGCCCGGCCCCCGATCCGGACAACCCGCCTTCCAGCCGCGCGCCGCGGATCGACTCGACGGGGACCTGGATCGCGTTCGAGTCGAACGCCGACCTCGACGGCGGCAACCCTGATGGCACTTACGAGATCTGGCGCGTGCGCTCCGACGGCGCCTTCCTGCAGCGCCTGACCGGCGACGCGACGCTCTCCTCGCGCAGCCCCGACATCTCCGGCGACGGCCGCCTCGTCGTCTGGGCCTCCGCCACCAACCCGCTCGGCACCAACCCGGAGGGGAACACCGAGCTGTTCCTCTACGACGCCGACACGGCCTCCACCGTCCAGCTGACGCAGTTCGCTACCGGCGGCTCCGGGGGTCCGCGGATCAGCGAGGATGGCCGGTACGTCTATTTCCTCTCCGACGCGCCGATCTTCGAAGACGACCCCGACCGCCCGACCGACATCTACCGCGTCGTGCGCGCCACGGGCGCGATCGAGCGCGTCGGTGGCCTGCGCTTCGGCGTGGTCGAGGGAGCGGCCGCCCTCGGCGCGTTCTTCGGCGGCGGCGGCGGCGCGATCCCGTCGCGCGACGGCGAGCAGGCCGCGTTCACCGGCTTCGGCGACTTCACACGCGGCAACGCCGACCTGCTGTCCGAGATCTGGCTGATCGACCGCCTCGCTCCGGCGCAGATCGAAGTCGTCCCCGGCGAGCCGACGCTCGTGCGGTGGCCGGTCGAGTCGGGCCCGGTGCGCTACGACGTGATCCGCGGCAACGTGTCGGCCCTCGGTTCGGGCGCCGGCGGCACGGTCACGCTGGGCGCCGTCGTCTGTCTGGCCGACGACGACCCGCTCAATTCGACCGAGGGGCGCACGGACGCGGGGATTCCTGCCGCGGGCGCTGCCTTCTTCTACCTGCAGCGCGGAAGCGTGGGGGTGGACGGGCCGCAGGCGAGCTACGGGCGGGGATCGGGCGGGGGCGAGCGGCTGCCGGCAAGCGGCGACTGCCTGCCCTGAGGAGCCCGGCGCCCGCGGTGTAGACTCGCCGCATGACGCGACGGGCGATCGTGCTCGCCTTGCTGTCGTGCGCGGCCGCACTCTTCGCGGCGTCGTGCGGCGGCCGTCCCGCAGCCCCGCCGGCCTGGCAGAGGCTCGAGACCGGACTCGACTACGGCGAGTTCCCGGCCCCCGAGCGCTCGCCGCGCGGCGACTCGATCATCCGCGTCCTGCGCGTCGACCCCCGGCACTTCGACCTCCAGCTCCTCGCCTCGTCCGCGCCGTCGGAGGGGACGCCGCGGACGGCACGCGAGTGGGCTCGGGCAAGAGGGCTGGTCGCGGCGATCAACGCGAGCATGTTCGGTGCCGACCTGCGCACGGCGGTCTCGCTGCTCAAGAACCGCGAACACGTCAACAACCCGCGCCTGACGCGCGACAAGTCGGTGCTGGTCTTCGACCCGCTCGAACCGGCGGTGCCGCCGGTGCAGATCGTCGACCGGGACACCCAGGACTTCGAGGCACTGTCCGCGGCCTACGGCGCCTCCGTGCAGAGCATCCGCATGGTCGCGCTGCCGCGCCGCAACGTCTGGGAGAAGCAACCGCGGCGCCACAGCGTGGCCGCGATCGGGATCGACGGGAAGGGGCGGGTGCTGCTGATCCACACCCGCTCGCCCTACCCGGTCCACGACCTGGTCGAGTTCCTGCTCGCCCTGCCGCTCGACCTCCGGAACGCGATGTATGCCGAGGGGGGCCCGCTCGCGCAGCTCTGGGTCGGCGCGGGCGGCCGGGAGATCGAGCTGGTGGGACTGAGCGACGCGGGGTTCCTCGAGGCGGACCAGGAGTTGCCGGCGCAGCCGATCCCGAACGTGGTCGGGGTCGTCCGCCGGGCGCGCTGATCCCGCCCACCCGCCCGCCCACCCCGCCCGGGGCCTTCGCGGCTCGGCCTTGTTTCGCTGTATAAGACGCTCCGATGGCGCTGGTCTACATCGTCGACGACGATCCCGTGATGGCCGAGGCGGTCGCCGCCGCCCTCTCGCGCGAGGGGCACGACCTGCGCACCTTCACCCTCCCCGCCGAAGCGCTGGAGGCCGCGCCGGCGGATCCGCCGGCGGTCGTGGTGACCGACTTCGCGATGCCGGGCATGAACGGCCTGGAGTTCGTGCTCGCGGTCCGGGAGCACTCGCCCGACACCACGTTCCTCGTCGTCTCGGGCCAGGCGACGGTCGAGGACGCCGTCAACCTGATGAAGCACGGCGTGGTCGACGTCCTGGTCAAGCCGCCGCGTGCGGCCGCATTGCGCAAGGCCGTGGCGCTGGCGCTCTCCCAGCACCAGTTGGCCGCCGAAAACCGCCGCCTGCGCCAGGCGCTGCGCGGCCGCCGGCAGCTCACGCGCGTGATCGGCGCCTCCCCCGCCTTCGAACAGGTCCTGCGGATGGTCGAGAAGGTGGCGCCGACCGGGTCGACGGTCCTCCTGACCGGTGAGACCGGGACCGGAAAGGAAGTGATCGCCGACGCGATCCACGAGCTGTCGCCGCGCGCCGAGCGGCGGCTGGTCAAGGTCCATTGCGCCGCGATCCCGGCCACGCTGCTCGAGTCGGAGCTCTTCGGACACACCCGCGGCGCCTTCACCGGGGCGGTCAAGGAGAAGCCGGGCCTGTTCGAGGCGGCGGACGGCGGCACGATCTTCCTCGACGAGCTCGGCGAGATCCCGCAGGAGATGCAGGTGAAGCTCCTGCGCGTCCTGCAGACCGGCGAGGTCCAGCGGATCGGCGAGACCCGCACGCGACGCGTCGATGTGCGGGTCATTGCCGCGACGCACCGCGACCTCGAACTCGAGGTCGCGCAGGGGCGATTCCGCGAGGACCTGTTCTACCGCTTGAACGTGATCCCGCTGCTCGTCCCGCCGCTGCGGCTGCGCGGCGACGACGTGCTGCTGCTCGCGCACCGGTTTCTCGAGCGCGAGCGGACCGAGCGCGGCCGGACGCAGGTCGAGGGGTTCTCGCCCGAAGCGCTGGTGGCGCTGCGCGCGCACCGCTGGCCCGGAAACGTGCGCGAGCTGGAGAACGCCGTCGAGCGCGCGGCCGCGCTGGCGGAGGGGCCGCTGATCGGACCGGACGATCTTCCCGAGGCGGTCCGGGGCGGAAACGCCATCGCCGGCCCGGCGCTTGCGCTGCCCGAGTCGGTGACGCTGGCGGAGGCGGAGAGGATTCTGATCCGGCACGCCCTCGACGCGACGGGCGGCAACAAGAAGGAAGCCGCAAGGCAGCTCGGCATCGGACTGGCGACGCTCTACCGCAAGCTCGCCGCCGACGAAGACGCGGCGCCGGGCGACGGGGACGGCGCGTGAAGGACCGCGACGAGCTGCAGGTCTCGCGCCGTGAGGCGCGCCGGGCGCTGGCCGTGATCGGCACGATCGTCGCCCTGGTCCTCGCTGCGGGCCTGACCTGGATGTGGTACTCGAACCGGGCACAGCTCGACGGCAGTCAGGAGATCCGCGCGACGCGAACGGTCCGATTGTTCGAGATCCTGACCCTGCGCCAGGTGCAGTCGGGGCGCTCGCTGCTCCGGGCGATCGTCGAATCGCGCGCCGTGCAGGAAGCGCTCGCCGAGCGGAGCCTGGACCGGACGATCGCTGCGCTGCACGCGCTGCGCGACGACTTCGGCAGCCTGCTCGTGGTGATCGACGACGCCGACGGGAAGCCGGTCGCGTGGTCCACCCCCGCCGCGCTCCTCCAGCTCGGGGTCGGCACCCCTCCGGCCGCAGACGCGAAGCTGGCCACGCGCGCCCAGCTCCTCGGCGGCAGTCAGGCGGTGATCCTGTCCCAGCCGGTCGTGGTCGGGGGGCGCGCGATCGGCAACGTGCGCGTCGCGATCCTGATCGGGCGGCTGTTCGTCCAGCAGACGACCTCGGAGCTCGAGGCGCCGCTGGCGATCTTCGACGGCACCGACCCGGTCCACTTCAGTTTCCCGCGCCCGCCGCCGCCGCCGCCCGATCCGGCCCAGGCGCCCGAGCGCGGCGAGGTCCGGCTCGCGCGCAAGGCGCTCGGCAGCGACCGCTTCGACATCGCCTACCGGAAGCCGGATGGGTTGGGCGGCGACATCTGGCTGGCTGCGGGGATGCCGCGGCGAGCCGACGAGGCGCGCCTGTTGCGCTTCATCCTCGCCAACGCGGCCCTCGCGGCCGCGGGGCTGGGCGTGGTCCTGGCCTCGATCGGCGCCTACCTGCGGAACGCGGACCAGCGCCAGCGCCTGGCCCGGCAGCGCGACGCCGCCGTGCAGCGCTCGGAAGGGCTGTCGGACCGGGTCGCGCACCTGGCCGCGGTGGTGCACGACATCAAGGCCCCGGTCAGCGGGATCCAACTCCGCTGCGAAGGGTTGCTCGAGGAGGCGCCGGCTCCCGAGGTGCGGGGAGCGCTCGACCAGATCGTCGACACCTGCGAGCGGCTGAACCTCTACCTCGCCAACGTCCTGACCGCGGCACAGGCCGAAGAGGGGCCGATCCGGCCCCATCTGGCGACGCTGCTCGTCCCCGGGCTCGTCGAGGACTCCGCGGAGCGCGTCGGCCCGCTCGCAGCGCGCCGCAACGTGACGCTGTCGACGGAGATCGAACCGGCCCTCCCGCCGATCTCGGGCGACGCGGTCTTCCTCGAGCGCGCGCTGGTGAACCTCGCCAGCAACGCCGTCGCCGCCACCCCGGACGGCGGCTCGGTCGTGCTCTTCGCGCGGCGCGAGGAGGGCGCCCTGGCGCTCGGCACGCGCGACACCGGCCGCGGTTTCGTCGGCTTCGATCCGAAGGAGGCCTTCTCCCGCGAGCGGCCGCAGGTCAAGGACCACTCGCTGCGCTCGGGCACCGGGCTCGGGCTCTACATCGTGGCGCGCATCGCCGAAGCGCACGGGGGGAGCGCCGTCGCCGAGAACCGGCCCGAGGGGGGCGCCGAGGTCCGGATCGTGCTCCCGCTACCGCGGGCGTAGCTCGAAGAAGGCCGACCCGCATGGCGCGAGCGCCTCGGCTCCGGGTCGGCATCCGGTTGTAGACGCCCGCCGGCCGGCGGGATAACTTGTGCGGGACGGAGCGAGCCGAGGAGCGCATGGACACGATCGTCGTCACCGGCGGGGCCGGTTTCATCGGCTCCAACTTCGTGCGCGCGGCGCTGGCCCGCACCGCCTCGCGCGTCGTCGTGCTCGACAAGCTGACGTACGCCGGGAAGCCTGCTCAACCTCGAGGAGGTCGCCGAAGGACCCGCGGTTCTCGTTCGTGAAGGGCGACATCGCCGACCGCGCGCTGGTGCGGCGGGTGCTCCACGAGCACCGCCCGACCTGGCTGGTCCACTTCGCCGCGGAGACCCACGTCGACCGCTCGATCGACGACCCGTCGCCGGTCGTGTTCACGAACCTGGTCGGGACCTTCGAGCTGCTCGAGGCCTCGCGGCGCTTGCTGAGCGACCTCGACCCCGCCGCGCGGGCGCGCTTCCGCTTCCTGCAGGTCTCGACCGACGAGGTCTACGGCTCGCTCGGCGAGACCGGGCTGTTCCTCGAGACGACCGCCTACGACCCCAGCTCGCCCTACTCGGCGACCAAGGCCGGCGCCGACCACCTCGCGCAGGCCTACGCCCGGACCTACGGCCTGCCGATCCTGATCACGAACTGCAGCAACAACTACGGCCCGCGCCAGTTCCCCGAGAAGCTGATCCCGCTGGTGATCCTGAACGCGCTGGAGGGGAAGGACCTGCCGATCTACGGCGACGGCGGGAACGTCCGCGACTGGCTCTACGTCGGCGACCACTGCGAGGCGATCCTCGACGTGCTCGAGCGCGGGCGCCCCGGCCAGACCTACAACGTCGGCGGCGACAGCGAGCGCACCAACCTGCAGGTCGTCGATCGGATCTGCGAGGTGCTCGACGAGGAGGTCCCGGCCGCGTCCAACATGGCGCTGGCCGGGCGCGGCAAGCGCTCCTACCGCGAGCTCGAGACCTTCGTCCCCGATCGCCCGGGCCACGACCGGCGCTACGCGATCGACGCCTCGAAGATCAAGGGCGAGCTGGGCTGGCGGCCGCGGCACGCGTTCGAGGAGGGACTGGCGGAGACGGTCCGCTGGTACGTCGCGAGCCGCGCGTGGTGCGAGGGGGTCCAGGCCGGGAAGTACCGCCGCGAGCGGCTGGGTCTCGCGGCGCACGAGGGGGAGCGCGCGTGAAGGGGATCATTCTCGCCGGGGGTTCCGGCTCGCGACTCTGGCCGCTGACGCTGGGCGTTTCCAAGCAACTGGTGCCGATCTTCGACAAGCCGATGATCTACTACCCGCTGACGACGCTGATGCTGGCCGGGATTCGCGAGATCCTGGTGATCACGACGCCCGAGGACGAGGCCGCGTTCCGGCGCCTGCTGGGCGACGGCAGCCAGTTCGGCCTGGCGCTGTCGTACGCCGCGCAGCCGCGGCCGGAAGGGCTGGCGCAGGCGTTCGTGATCGGGCGCGAGTTCGTCGGCCGCGGGCGCGTGGCTTTGGCGCTGGGCGACAACCTGTTCTACGGCCACGGCCTGCCGGAGTCGCTGCGCTCGGCGGCGGCGCGCGAACGCGGGGCGACCGTCTTCGCCTACCGCGTGACCGACCCGGAGCGCTACGGGGTCGTCGAGTTCGACGCCGCCGGCCGCGCGATCTCGATCGAGGAGAAGCCGAAGGCGCCGCGCTCGCACTTCGCGGTTCCCGGGCTCTACTTCTACGACAACCGCGTGCTCGACGTCGCGGCCACGCTGAAGCCCTCGCCGCGCGGCGAGCTGGAGATCACCGACGTCAACCGGGCCTTCATGACCTGGGGCGAGCTGCACGTCGAGATCATCGGGCGCGGCACCGCGTGGCTCGACACCGGCACGCCGCAGGCGCTGATGCAGGCCTCGTCGTTCATCCAGGCGATCGAGGAGCGGCAGGGGATGAAGGTCGCCTGCCCGGAGGAGATCGCGTTCCACATGGGGTTCATCGACAAGGGTGGGCTGCGGCGCGCGGCGGAGCGCCTCGGCTCGTCGGCCTATGCGCAGTACCTCTTCCGCGTGCTCGACGAGTCGGAGAGCTGAGTCGATGCGGGTCCTGCCGACCGAACTGCCCGGAGTGCTGCTGGTCGAGCCGACGGTCCTCTCCGACGCGCGCGGTTTCTTCGTCGAGTCCTGGCAGCGCGATCGCTTCGCCGCGGAGGGGATCGACCTGCCGTTCGTGCAGGACAACCACTCGCGCTCCGGGCCGTGGACGCTGCGCGGCCTGCACGCGCAGCTCCGGCAGCCGCAGGGGAAGCTGGTGCGCGTGGTCGAGGGGGAGATCTTCGACGTCGCAGTCGACATCCGGCGCGGCTCGCCGACCTTCGGGCGCTGGGCGGGCACGCTCCTGTCCGCCGCCAACTTCCGGCAGATGTGGGTGCCGCCGGGCTTCGCGCACGGGTTCCTCGTGACCGACGGCCCGGCCCAGGTGCTCTACAAGGCGACCGCCTTCTACGCCCGCGAGGACGAGGTCGCGATCGCCTGGAACGACCCGGCGATCGGGATCGCCTGGCCGCTGCCGGCGGACCGCGAGCCGGTCCTGTCCGACAAGGACCGGGAGGCTCCGGGGCTCGGCGAACTGGTCGACCGGCTCCCGATCTACCCGGCCGCGGCGGCGGTCTGACGCCGGTCCGGCGCGGGGTTCAGTTCTCGGAATGAGAGAACGGGACCGCCGGCCGGCTCTCAGGATGAGAAGCGGGGATTGCGGCCGTCTTTCCATCGTCCGGCTAAATCGTTGATAACAATGAACGAAGAGATGGACAATCGGTTGGCACGCGTGTTGCTCTTAGGAGAGGCATCAGCTTCGTAGGTCTCGGCCAGCGGATCCCGCTGGCCTCCTTTTTTTCTAGCGGCAAAGGGGAGCGGGAGGGGGGGCGGCTGAGCATGGAGCCCGAGATCGAGGCGGTGCGCCGGGCGCTGCTGGCTCGGTTGACGAGGCTGCTCCGGGACGGCGCGGAGCGGACGCTGGCCGACGAACTGGACGAGATCGCTCAGCGCTGCGCCCGCCTGCCGGTGCAGGACCGCCGTACGGCCAACGAGATCCTTGGATACGACGAGAGCGGGCCGCCCAGCTGAGGGTGATCGACACCTCCGCCCTCCCGGCTGTCCTTCAGGCGGTTTGAGGGCGACGACTTCTCGAGAACCGACAGGCCGCGACCGGACTGGCCATTCACGTCGTGAATGATTATCATTCACGGCATGGAGCCCCTTCCCCGCGTGGTCGGCCCGGCGCTTCGCGAGCGCCTCGCGGCGATGCCGGCGGTCGTATTGACCGGCGCCCGGCAAACCGGCAAGAGCACGCTGGCGGAGCACCTCGTGGCCGGGCAACGCCGGTACCGATCGCTCGACGACCTCGACGTGCTGGATGCGGCCCGCCGTGATCCGGAGATTCTGGTCGGCGGGCGCGAGCCGGTGACGCTCGACGAGGTCCAGCGCGAGCCCGGGCTTCTGCGCGCGGTGAAGCGGGCGATCGACCGGCAGCGGACCCCCGGCCGGTTCCTGCTGACGGGCTCGGCGAACCTGCTGCTGATGCGCCAGGTGTCGGAGTCGCTGGCCGGCCGGGCCAGCTATCTCACGCTGTGGCCGATGACCCGCCGCGAACAGCGCGGCCAAGGCCGCGCCGGGCTCTGGGAGGAACTGTTCGAGACCCACGACGAGGAGTGGCTCGACCTGCTGGCGGCGCAGCAGGACGAGCCGGAGGATTGGCGGGCCCTGGCACGGCGAGGCGGCTTCCCGACGCCGGCGATCTCCATGACGACCGGTGCGGAACGGGCGATCTGGTTCGACGGCTACGTGCGCACCTACCTGGAGCGCGACCTCCAGGACCTGGCCTCGATCGTTGCGCTCCCCGACTTCCGCCGCCTCATGCACGCCGCGTGTCTTCGCCTCGGCCAGCTTCTCAACCAGACCGAGTTGGGTCGCGACGTCGGGCTCCCCCAGCCTACCGTCCACCGCTGGCTCAACCTGCTCGAAACGTCGCACCTCCTGGTGCGTCTGCCGGCGTTTGCCGTCAACCGCACCAAGCGGCTCATCAAGACGCCGAAGCTGTACTGGGGCGACACCGGAATCGCACTCCACCTGGCGGGCGTGAGCGCGCCGGCCGGGGCGCACCTCGAGAACGTGGTCCTGCACGACCTCCTGGCCTGGCGCGACGCGCGGCTCGACCGCCCCGAGATCAGCTACTGGCGCACGGCGGTCGGCGACGAAGTGGACTTCGTGATCGAATCCGGCACGTCCCTCCTCCCGATCGAGGTGAAGCCCGGGACGCGGCCCCGCCTCGCCGACGCGGCACGCCTGCGCGCCTTCCGCGCCGAGTACGGCAAGCGGTCCCGATTCGGTCTGCTGCTGCACACCGGGACGACGCTCGAGTGGCTGGCCCCCGATGTGCTGGCCGCGCCCTGGTGGCGGGTCATCTGACCCGGAGGCGCGCCGAGGTCCCGATCCCTGACGTGCCCCCCGTCACTGGTCCGGTGATCCTTCGACCTTCTCGAAACACGCCACTCAAGGACCTGTGCTTCGCCGAAATCGCATCCACGCGTCGGCATGACTGGTGCCTCGGTGAATGCCGGGGCAGAAGGCACCCGCGTTCGGCGACGATGCGGCGGCCGCGGCAGATCGGTCGAGCGAGAGCGTCAGGCTGCACGACGCCAGCCGTAACGGTGGTGAAGCCCGCCAAGGCGAGGAAGAGCGATGACCTCGCGGTGGTTGCTGAGGGGCAGTCGCCAGCGCTGACGCGCCGCTGGATCCACTGGACGCGCCTCTTCCCAGCGGGGCCACCCGCGGCGCAGGCCCGGCCAGACAAGGCGGTCGATGAGGAGAAGGCGGGGCCGGGGACTCTTCCGCCGGCGAGTCGGGTATCCTGCATAGGAACGCAACTCGTTGAAGGGTAGGGCGGTCGGGGTGATGGCGAGAGACACCGGCGGCTCGACGACGGCCACGGGTTCTGCGACCAAGTCGACGAGTACCATCTCGTCGCCGCGGGCGACCGAGATGCGCACGAATGCGGGGGCGGTCTGCACCGTCATGACTGCGAATCCTGCGGCTTGGAGGCGATCTGTGACGAGCGCGGGAAGCTCCTCGAGCCGGTCACGACCGTGCCAGAACAAGTCGAGGTCGCGAGTCGTCCTGTGGCGCGTGTAGAAGGCCGCGAGCGCAGCCCCGCCCGTCAGGGTCCAGGGCGGGACGATCGGGGCGAGTGCCGCCAAGACGTCGACCTGCAGCGAGCTAAGCCTCCCGACCGACACCGTCCACTTTCTCCCATCGGGCGAGTATCCAGGTCCAGAAGGCTCGCGTTCGTCCGAGGTATCGCTGGAGGAGCGGCCATGCCGTTCGGATCTCGCGCAACGTCACGAACGCAAAGACGTCGTCCGGCCGCGCCTGCCGCATCAGCCGGCCGAGGTTGTAGGCGCGGACCTCGGGATCGGGGTCGCGGAGCAGCGATTCGAAGCCGTCGAGCGTGAGATCGCAATCCCAGAGGAAGTACGGCCGACCCATGACGTCGGTCATCCGCTCACGCGGCGTGATGTTGAGGACGCTCATGACCGGCTCCGTGCCGCGACAGTACTCTCCAGCGCAGCGAGCGTCAACGCGGAGCGGGATCGCGCGTTCGCCCCCGACCATCGACGGCCGGGGCCCGTCCACGCCGGGGACCGAGCCGTCCTCGTGCCGTCCGGCTCGCCGTCCGGCCTCCTGCGGTCTTCTCCCGGGACGGAGGACGGATGGCGCGACGGTACCTCACGGCCGGGGAGTCGCAAGGCCCGGTGCTGGTCGGGATCCTCGACGGGCTGCCGGCCGGGATCCCGCTCTCCGGGCGCGACCTCGCGCCGCGGATGAAGCGCCGGATGGGCGGCTACGGGCGCGGCAAGCCGGCTGCCGGCCCAGACGTGCGTCCAGCTCAGCGCGGTGTCGGTCGTCTGCACACCGCCTGCGACCCGTCGTCGATCAGCCACTCGCGCGCCCCCACGCCCTCCTTGCGCCAGGCCAGCCGGCCGTCCGCGGTGTAGCCGTAAGTCGTCGTCAGGTCGGGCTTGCCCGGCGCGCTGATCCGCTGTTCCGAAACCAGGCGGCCGAGGCCGTCGTGCTTGTAGAGATAACTCCCACCCCCCGCCACCGGCCGCTCGACCAGGAACCTCCCGGCGTTGTCCAGCACGAAGCTCAGCATCGACCCGCCCGAGACCGGCCAGGCCGCGTAGGCGTTGTCCTTGGCGATCGTCGGGCTCACCAGCGTCGTCCCCGCGCCGTCCTGATGTTCGGCCCAGTTGCCCTGCTCGTCGAGATGGAAGTCGTGGAAGGCCGAGTAGCCCACCGGGAAGGTCCAGCTGCTCCCGCTCGGATCGGCATACCCCTGCTCCACCTTCAGCAGCCGGGCCGGCTCGTCGCAGCTTCGATGAATCGGGCCGCTACTGGGGCCGACCCCGGACACGCGTTCGCGCATCGCCAAGGCACCCCCGGCACCAGTACGTGCTGCGCTGCGCCTGCGTCCGCCGCGCCACCGGCCCGCCGCAGCGCGGGCACGGCTCCCCCTCCCGCTCGTAGACCGCGAGGAAGCGCTGGTACGAGCCGGTCAGGCCGTGCGCGTCCTGGAAGTCGGAGAAGGTCGTGCCGCAGGCCTCGATCGCGGCGGCGAGGACCGCGCGCGTCGCGGCGTGCAGCCGCGCGATCTCGTCGCGCTTCAACCGGCCCGCCGCGCGGAACGGCGACAGCCGCGCGTGCCACAGGATCTCCGAGGCGTAGATGTTGCCGATCCCGACCAGCCGGTCCTGGCGCAGCAGCCAGGTCTTGAGCGGCTGCGGGCTGCCGCGCAGCAGGCCCGCGAGGCGCTCGGGCGTGAAGGCATCCTCCGTGGGATCGACCGCGTCGGACGCCGCGTCGCCGGGCGCGCGCAGCCACTCGAAGGTCCCGAAGCGGCGCGGGTCGATGAACGAGATCACGCCGCCGTCGAGGAAGAGCTGCGCCCGCACGTGAGGGCTCGGCGTGCCGGCCGGGACCGCTCCGCCGAAGACGAGCCGTCCCGTCATGCGCAGGTGGACCGCCAGCCAGAGCGGCGCCGCGTCCGCGCGCGCGCCGGGCTGCAGCTCGATCAGCACGCGCTTGCCGACGCGCATCACGCGGCCGACCGTGCGCTCGGTGAGCCGCGCACCGGGCGGCGCCAGCTTCGTCCGGTCGTGGATCGCGAGGCGCGTGACGCGCCGGCCCGCGACCAGCGGGGCGAGCTGACGCGCGACGGTCTCGACCTCGGGCAGCTCGGGCACGCGCGCCCCTACTTCTTGCCGGAGAAGGTGCGCTGGAGCCAGTTGGGCTTCTTCTCTTCAGCGGGCTCGGGCTCGGCCTTGGCCTTGGGTTCGGCCTCGGCCTTGGCCGGCTTGGCCTTGGGTTCCGACTCGGCTTTCGCGCCCGCGTCCTTCGCCGCCGCCCCCGTGTGGCGCGACTCGTACCACCTGCGCGCGCCCGTCAGGTGATAGTCCTGCTTGGCCCCCTTCAGCTCGACGCCGACGCCGATCCAGTCGTAGACCGCCAGCAGGTCCCCGTGAGCGCTCTTCCCCTGGATGTTCAGCGAGGCCTGCAGCTCGATCATGTCGCTCGTGACCAGCAGGTCCCGGACCTCGATCCGGTCGGCCCCGTAGACGAGGCCGGTCTTCCCGACGACGTCGTTCACCTCGAGGATCCGCTCCCCGATCTTCGGCAGCGGCTTCTTCGCCGTGAAGAACCGGATCAGCGGCGCCGAGTCGCGCAGCTTGAACTCGAGGTCGCCCCGGAAGACGTCTTTGTCCTTGAACCCGAAATGACCGCGCGGCGCGTCGAATTCCGCCCACCAGCCTCGCATCGACTTCCCCTCCGCGGATTCGCCGGGTAGGTCGAAGTTCGACAGCTTGATCGTCATCCCGTCGATCGCGAAGTGCTGCGCCATCATGTCGACCTGGCTGAGCGGGATCGACGCATCGATCTTCCCCTTCATCGCGAGGCCTCCCGCGTCGAGCGCGAGGCCATCGGTCGTCAGCGTGACCTTTCCCTCGCCCGTGTCGCCGCGCGTGGAGGCCTTCAGGCGCACGTCCATGCGCGCGGAGCCGGCCTTCAGCTTCAGCCCCGTTCCCGTCGGGATCAGGTAGTTCGCGCGGGTCAGGTCGTTCGCGTGAAGGTCGTCGATCTCCAGCTCCAGGTTGCCGTCGGGAATCTCGTTGCTGATCAGGTCGTCGTCGGAGACGGCGTGCAGCCGGAGCTTCCTGCCGACCGCCGCGTCCGGCGTGGAGGTCGCCAGGCCGATCCCGAAGTCGGTCATCAGCAGCTCGAGATCGATGAGCGGCCGCTCCGGTCCCTCGAGCACCTTCACTTCGATCTCGGACTTCCCCTCGGCGCGGTAGACCAGGAAATTGACCGCCAGCTTGTCGGTCGCCATCTTGACCCGGCTGCCGGGCTGCAGCTTGCCCTTTTCGATCAGAAGGTCGGTCGACATCCGGCGCTCGGTGCCGTCGAAGGAGAGCCACGGCACGTGCCGGACCAGGTGGTTGAGCAGCGGCGCGCCCGTCGGAGTCACCGACTCCAACTGGATCCGCCCCGACGTGTACGGCAGGAACTTCAGCCCCTTGTTCTCGCCGTAGTCGTAGCGCACGATGTCGACCTCGGCCCTCAGTTTCGCGTCGACCAGGAACGGCCGCCCGGCGGCCTTCGCCTGGAGCGCCGGGAACTCGGTCCACGCGCCGTCCAGCTCCAGCCATCGTCCCGGGCCGATCGACATGCCGCCGCCAGCCTGCCCCGGACCGGTCAGGCGGTAGTCGTCGATCCAGACCTCGCGCACGTCATCGACCCGCGAGCTGATGACGGCGACGCCCCACTTCGGCGCCTTCGGGACCTTGTTCGGATCGCGCAGCGAGTCCTTGTATTCGAACCCCTCGATCGGCGGGACGAACGACTCCTTGTCCTTCAGCTCCTCCGGCGTGACCGGACGGCGGCGCATCCGGAACTCGACGCCGCGGGCGCTCGCGCGCACGATGCTCACCGACTTCCAGATCAGCGGGATCGGGTTGACGACTGCACTGACGTGGTCCGCGACGGCCTCGATCTGGCTGCGGGTGGCCTGGCTGCGGATCTTGAACCCGTTGACGGCGGCGTGGCCCGGGAAGAGCGTGTAGGCGCTCTCGAAATGGACGCGCGTCTTCTCCGGGTGCTTGTTGAGCAGCCGCTCGACCGTGCCGGCGCGCAGCATCACGTTGCCGACGACGAGATAGACCAGCTCGAGTCCGACGACGACGGCGAGCAGGATCGCGATGATCCGGACGGCTCGTCGACCGAGGCGTGCGATCAGGTTCATCGAGTTCCTTCTCCCCACCCTCGGCCGCGTGGGCGGCCCCGCGGAGCGCAGCCTAACCCCGCCGGGAAGCGGTCGCTACGGGGGCGGGATGCTCGCGGCGCGCGTCAGCGCAGGAACGACCCCACGAGCCCCTTGAGGTTGAAGACGTCCCCCGGGTCGACCGTCTCGGCCAGGATCCCGGCCGCCATCGAGCGCAGCCAGGGACTGCGGCTCGCCCGCCGGAAGACCAGGTCGCAGATCCACGGGTGCGCCATCCAGCCCGCCGCCTGCTCGTAGCCGCGGAACCGGGGACGGAAATCCTGCTCGATCCGCCGCGCGTACGCGGCGAGCATCGTCGGCCGGCCGTGGGAGAGCGCTGCGTCGGCCGCGCCCGCCACCAGCTCCCCGGTCTCCATCGCCTTGCCGATCCCTTCGCCGGTGAAGTCGTAGGTCGAGCCGACGACCTCGCCGACGCCGGCGACGCCGGCGGGGCCGAGCGCGAGCGCGCCGTCGAGACCGCAGCGCAGCGGCGCGCCGCGTTGCGTCGTGTGCTCCGTGGCGGCGGCGAACAGCGCGCGCGCCGGGGGGAACTCGCGCGCGAAGGCCTCGTAGATCGTGTGCAGGTTGACCTTCGGGAGCCCTTCGGCCGGGAAGGCCCCGACCCCGACGTTGTACTCGCCGCCCCCCATCGGGAAGATCCAGGCGTAGCCGGGGAGCACGGCGCGGTCGAAGGAGACGACGAGGTCGTCGATGCGATGCGAGGAGTGGACGTAGCCGCGCAGCGCGATCCCGCTCGGCTGTCGGCGGGTCACCATCCCGAGCGCGCGCGGCAGCGCGACGTCGGCGCCGGTGGCGACGATCGCCAGGCGCGCTTCGAGCGGCTCGTCGCGGCCGGCGAACCGGACGCGCACCCCGCCGGTCCCGGCGTCGATCCCGGCGACCTCGCCCCGCGCGAAGACCGCCCCGCTCGCGACCGCCCCGCCCGCGACGATCGCGTCGAGCGCCTCGCGCTGGATCGTCAGGAACTCGCCGTCGAGCGAGACCTCGATCCGCCGCGGGCTGTAGAGCGTGACGCGCGTCACCGCGTGGGCTGCGCGGCGGACGTCGGGAAGCAAGCCGGCGCGCTCGAGCGCGCGGAGCGCGTCGGGGATCAGCCCGTCGCCACAGACCTTCTCGCGCGGGAAGGGGTGGCGGTCGGCGAGCAGAACGCGCCGGCCGCGGCGCGCCAGGTGCAGCGCGGCGGTCGCGCCGGCCGGCCCGGCCCCGGCGACGACGACGTCCCAGCCGTCCCGCGGGACGTCCGCCATCTCGCACTGGAGCGGGCCGGCCATCGGCCGATCGTAGCGCCCTCGTCAGCGCTCGGCGAGGCGCCACGCCGTCGCGAAGGCGAGCCGCGCCATCCGCTGGACCTGCGCGGGGTCGAGCTTCTCCGCGGTGTCGCCCGGCTCGTGGTACTCGGGGAAGAAGTTGCCGAAGAAGCGGATGAACGGGACGCGGGCGCGCGCGAAGTCGCGGTAGTCGCTTCCGCCGCGGGTGCCGTCCGTGCGGTCGAGGTGCAGCGCCATCCCGGTGGCCGGCCCGGCCCAGCGCAGTGCGGCCGCCAGCTCCGGCGCGTCGAGCGGGAGGCCGGGCTCGGCGAACTCGGCGGCCTTCACCGCCGCCAGGAACGCCGCGCCGTCCGGCAGCCGGGTGTCGGCCACGAGCTTCGCGATCTCTTCCGCGAGCCAGGGGTGGCCGATCATGTCGAGGTTGACGAGGGCCCGCGTGCGGGTGAGCGGCCAGAGGGGGTGGCGGACGTAGTACCCGGAGCCGAACTTGCCTTCCTCTTCCCCGGTCCAGAACGCGAAGATCACGGTCCGCTTCGGCCGCTCCGGCAGCGCCGCGAAGGCGCGGGCGATCTCGATCAGCGACGCGGTGCCGGACGCATTGTCGTCGGCCCCCGGGTAGACGACCTCGCCGGACTTTCCCAGGTGATCGATGTGCGCGCCGATCACGACCGCCTCGTCGCGCAGCGCCGGATCGCATCCGGCGAGGACGCCGATGACATTGCGGCTGGTGACGGCCCGCTCGGTCCCGCTCGTCCGGAGCGTGACGGTCACGCCGGCCAGCGCGCGCGGCGCCGTCGCGCGGGCGGCGGCGGCCGGGCCCGCGGCCTCCGCGCCCAGCAGCGCGCCGGCGACGACGGGGGAGACGCGCACGACGGGGATCGGGCCGGCAGCGACGTCGGCCGGAAGCCACCAGGTCGTGGGCTGCGCGTCGCGTTCCGCGAGCCGCGCCGCGAAGTCGTCCCCGTCGAACGCGACGAGCGCGGCCGCGCCCAGCGCCTCGGCCGTTTCGCGCTTGGCGTCCCAGCGGTCGTCGGCGTCGCCCGGATCGTAGCGGGAGAGCAGCGCGGGGGCCTTCCACGCTTCCCCCTCGGGCACGCCGCGCAGGACCACCACGACCTTCCCGCGCACGTCGAGCCCCTTGTAGTCGTCGCGTCCCAGCGCCGGCTCGCGGATCCCGTACCCGGCGAAGACGGCCGGGGCGGTGATCGTCGCGAGCGGGGCCGCGGAGAAGAGGGCGTCGACGCCGGAAGCGAACGCGCGGCGTGTCGTCGCGTCGCCCTGCCGCGCTTCGACGGCCAGCTCGCCGGTCGCTCCGGTGATCTCGCGCAGCGGCACCGCCTGGAAGTAGCGCGCGTACGGCGGCTCCTCCGCGGGACCGATCAATGGCGGGACGCTGGCGAGCGCCAGTACCGACGCGGCGTACTCGGCCGCCGCGTCGAGCCCGCGGCTGCCCAGCCCGCGCCCCTCGAGCGCGGGCGACGCGAGGAACCGGATGCGGGCCGCGAGGGCCTCGGCCCGGATCCCGGCGAGGGCCGCCGCGAAGGGTGCGGGCGGCGCTTCGGCCGGGGTGGCGAGCACGAAGTCCCGGGCGACGTCCGGTTGCGGCGCGGTCTCCGCGCCGGCGGCGGCGGCCGGCGCATCGGCCCAGGCGACACCGGTGGGGGAGACAGCCCATGCCAGGAGGCAGAGCAGCGTGACGAGCGATCGCATCGTGTGCCGTCCTTTACCGCGACATGACGCGGACGATCGGAAGCGCCGCCCCCGTCGCGGCGTGCTTCCGGAAGCGCGGGTACTGGTAGACGCCGTAGAGCGCCGCCGGCTCGAGCACCAGCGCCGCGCGCACCGCCGCTTCGCCTTCCAGCGGGACCCAGATCGTCCCGGCGGGCAGCTCTTCCGCGGCCGCCGCCCGGCACTGCACGATCTGCCGCCCCTCGTAGCGCGAGTAGAGATCGTCGAACTGCTCCTCGAGGCGCAGCAGGTCGCACCGCTGCGCGCGAACGGTCCGCGGCGCGCTCAGCGTCTCGAAGGGGATTCCCTGGCGCTCCAGCACCAGCGCGTAGTCCGCCGCGGCGCGCGGCTCGATCGCGTAGCCGAGCGGGGCCGGCAGGGCCTTCTTCACCGCCAGCGCGGTCATCATGTTCGCGGTCGGGATCTTCAGGGTCTCGCCCGTGGCGGCGACGAGGACCGGGAACTCGGTGATCGTGAAGGCTGGGTTCACCCACAAGTAGTTGGTCGGGATGAAGCGCGGCGGCGGCCGCGCCCGCGACGCCTCGACCGCCGCGAGGTCCTCCGCGCGGTGGGCCGCCTCGTCGATGAAGCGCCAGAGCAGGACGAGGTAGGCGTCGACCCGGCTCGCGAGATCGGTCGGCGGCGCGTCGGGCCCGCGGCGGACCGCGGCCTCGATGATGAAGGAGAGCCCGCCGTACATCCCCACGGCGTTGAGGCCGCCGTCGATGTCCGGGGCGGAGTGCCGCTGCTCCTCGTCCGGCGGCAGGCCGCCGACCGAGTAGCGCAGGAACGGGTGGCCCGCGGCCGCTTCGGGGGCGGCGGAGTCACGGACCCAGCGCTCGGCGGCCGCGATCACCGCGGGGTCGAACAGCGGGTTGTTGAGGCTGTCCATCGTGATGTCCGGCCAGGCGATCCACCCGCGCTCGCGGCGCTCGTCCGAGTCGCGGGTGAACTCGTGGCAGTCGACGGCCAGCTCCGGGCGCACGCGCCGCACCACGCGGTGGAGCGCCTGCGTCTCCGGCTGCTCGAGCAGGATGTGATCGCGGTTGAGGTCGGCGCCCGCGGCGTTGCGGCGCGTGCCGGCCTCCGCCCCATCGGGGTTCATCATCGGCAGGATCCAGAGGTCGATCCCGGCAGGAAGCCGTTCGGGGCGGCGCGCGATCTCGCGGATCAAGTAAAGCAGGGCATCCTTGCCCGAGACCTCGTCGCCGTGCTGCTGGGCGTAGTAGAGAATCCGGAACGATGGATTGCCGCCGCGTGTCGCGTGCACCAGGTAGACCGCGCGGCCCTCGGCAGTCCGCGCCTCCACCGACACGCTGATCGGCCCCCGGCCGTCGACGCTCGCCAGGAACTTCTCCATCTCGGAATAGGTGATCGTCCGCGCCAGCGCGTGGTGGTCCTCGGGGAAGCTTCCGTCCGCCGCGAGAGCGGTCCCGGCCGACAGGATCGGGGCCACCAGGAGCAGGGCGTGGAGCACGGCCCGCTTGATCATCTGAGTCGATCTCCTCACTGGAACCCGTAGACGCGCGCGGCGTTGTCGTGGAACACGGCCTGCCAGTGCTCGCGCGGGATGGCCTTCCGGAACGCGCGCAGGTACGGCTCCATCCGGACCAGCGGCCAGTCGGTCCCGAACATCAGCTTCTTCGGGTCGGCGACGTACTCGAAGATCCAGCGCACCGGCGCGACGAGCTGGCTCTCGACGATCTCCGGGGAGCGCGACGCGAGGTCCCCGATCAGGAACGCCGAGCCGTCGATGACGACGTTCGGGTTCTTGTAGGCCACCTCGGCCGCGGACTGGATCCAGGGGTTGCCGGCGTGCGCCAGGACGAACGTGACGTTCGGGTGATCGACCGCCACCTCGTCGATCGTCAGCGGGTCGGCGTACTTCAGCTTGGCCTTGCGCGAGTCGGTGTCGCCGGTGTGGAAGACTACGGGGACGCGGAACCGCTCGGCGAGACGGTAGGCCGGCTCGTAGGCCGGGTCCCAGGCGTACTGGTGGACGTAGCCGAGGTAGATCTTGATGCACCGGTACCGGCCGGAGGCGAGGTCGGCCTCGAGCTTCTGCTCGTCCACCACGGCGTCGAGGCCGACGCAGTGGACGACGTGCAGGTCGGCGAGATCGATGAAGGGGTCGCCGGGGTGGTTCATCGACACCGCGCCGACGACGTGGTTGCGCTTCATCTCGTCGGCCAGGCCGGCGCGGCTGTCCATCGCCTTGCTCTTGGGATCGAGCCGGTCGTCGAAGTTGGTGTGGACGTGCGCGTCGATGACGGCGAGCGGGGCCGGCGCCCCGCCGCCCATGCGAGCGGCCCCGGACGAGGCGCAGCCGGTCGCGGCGGCGAGGCTGATCAGCGCGAGGGCCGCGCGCGTCGCGGCCGCAGCAGCAGCCGCGCGCGGGGTCCTCACGCTCTCCCTCCCGGCCCGCATCAGAACGGACCCCAGTTCAGCAGCACCGGCGGGATCAGCAGCAGCAGGCTGAGCACGATCAGCACCAGCATCAGCGGCAGGAACCAGCGCGCCCACTTCTCCCACGGGATCCGGGCCATCCCGAGGACTCCCATCGTCACGGCCGAGGTCGGCAGGATCGGGTTGATGAACTCGCAGAGCTGGAAGGCGTAGACCATCGTCTGGCGCGTCAGGCCGACCAGGTCGGCGAGGGGCGCCATGATCGGCATCGTCAGGGCCGCCTGCGCCGTGCCGGAGTGAATGAAGAAGTTGATCCCCGACTGCACCAGGAACATCAGCCAGGCCGCCATCACCGTCGGCAGGCCCGAGATCGCCTGCGAGCTGGCGAAGAGGATGGTGTCGAGCACCTGCCCCTCGCGCGCGATGATCAGCAGCGCGCGGCCGCAGGCGATGATCATCACGACCGTGACCATGTCCCTGGCGCCGACGACGAAGCTGGCGGCGATCCGGTTCGGGCCCAGCCCCGCGACCGCCCCCATGAGGAGCCCCATCGCGAGGAACAGCGCGCCGATCTCCTCGATGAACCACTGCTCCTTGAGGATGCCCCAGACCAGGATCCCCATGCACACGGCGAAGATCGTCAACACCGCGGCGTGCCGCGCGGTCCAGGCCGGCACGACGCCGTCGTGCGGGTCCTCGGGCTTCTCCCGCGCGCGGTCCAGCTCGTAGACCGGGCTCGACTCCGGGTGCCGCTTGACCCGCGCCGCGTAGACCATCACCCACGCGACGATCACCGCCGTGCCGATGAACCAGGTGAGCACCCGGTAGCCCAGCCCGGAGTAGAGCGGCAGCCCCGCGAGCCCCTGCGCCACGCCGACCGTGAACGGGTTGAAGAAGGCGGCCGCGAAGCCCGCGGCGGCGCCGAGGAACGGGATCGACACGCCGACGATCGAGTCGTAGCCCAGCGACAGCGCGAGCGGGACGAAGATCAGGACGAACGGGATCGTCTCCTCGGCCATCCCGAAGACCGAGCCGGCGAGCGAGAAGATGACCATCAGGACGGGGATCGTCAGCTTCTCCATCGCGGGGTGCGCGGCGAGCGCGGCGGTGATCCGCCGGATCGCGAAGTCGATCGAGCCGGTGGCCTGGATCACGTTGAAGGCGCCGCCGATGACGAACAGGAAGGCGATGATCAGCGCCCCGTCGAGGAACCCCTTGAAGGGCGAGGTCAAGAGCCACTGCGGCCCCAGCAGGTGCTTCTCGACCTGCTGGTAGGTCCCGGGGACCGTCACCATCCGGCCGTCCTTGTCGACGCGCTCGTAGGTCCCCGAGGGGATCACCCACGAGAGCGCGAGGACCAGCACGATCAGCGACCCCACGATCACCAGGGTGTGCGGCATGCGGAAGCGGCCCTTGTCGTTCGGTGACGCGTCGGCCATCGGTCGGTCTCCTGATCCGTGCTGGTGGTGCCGTGTCAACCTTCGTTGCGATCCGGGTGCCGGCCGCGCTGCGGTCTCACAGGTCGCCGACCGCGCTGATCAGGCGGGTCCAGAGCTCCCCGCCGCCGGCGCCGTTGGTCATGATGACGATTCCCGAGCCCCGCGTGGGGGAGAACTGGCTGTAGCACCGGAAACCCGTCCGGTTGGAGCCGCTGTGGTAGACGATGTCGCCGGCCGCGGTCGTGTTGATACCCCAACCGAGTCCCCAGAAGGTCTCCAGCCCCCGGGCCCGGCCGGGGCGCTGGATCGGTTCCCTCGCGTCGGCCTCGACCTGGTGCGCGAGCATCGCCTCGCGCGAGCGCCGCGAGAGCGACCAGGACGCGGAGCGGTCCGGAGTCATGATCGCGACCAGGAATCGCGCGTACTCCCCGGGCGTCGTGACCAGCGAGTAGGCGGCGTTGGCGTGCGTGTACCTCGCCCGCGGCAGGACGCTTCCGTCCTCGGCGTGGCCGGTGGCCAGCTTCGGGTCGAGCTCCGCGGTCCAGGCGTAGCTGGTCGACTTCAGTCCCAGCGGCGCGAACAGGGTCCGCTGCGCGTGCACTTCGAGCGGCTCGCCCGTGACCTGCTCGACCACCCGCTGCAAGTAGAAGACCCCCTCGCCCGAGTAGCCGAACCGCGAGCCCGGCGGGAACAGGACCGGGAGCGGCCCTTCCCGCTCCTCGTCCCCCTTGCGCCAGTTCGGGAAGCCGGAGGTGTGCGAGAGGACCATGCGCGCGGTGATCCGTCGGCGCTCGGGCTGGTCGGGCAGGGCCGGCTCGTCGAGGTACTCGACGAGCGGCCGGTCGAGCTTGAGCTTCCCCTCGTCGACGAGCTCGAGCACCGTCCAGGCGAAGACCGGCTTGGTCATCGACGCGGCCTCGAAGAGGGTGGCGCGCGTCACGGGCTCGCGCTTCGCCGCGTCGGCGACGCCGTAGCCCTTCGACCAGGCGACCTGGCCGTCGCGGATCAGCGCGATCGACACGCCGGGGACGTGGAGCTCCTCCATCAGGAGCGGCGTGAGCCGGTCGATCGTCGCGACCGTCGTCTCCCAGTCGGGTGCCCTGGCGCTCCCCGCCGGATCGATCGCGGCGAGCGCCCACGCCGCGCCGCCGCGCACGTCGGCGTCCGCGTCGTGGAGCGACTCGCGAAGGGCCGGCAGGGCGTCCCGCCCGGAGGGGGCGCCCGGGCCGTCGCCTGCGGCACCACCGATCGAGCCGAGCGCGATCGCTGCGCAGTAGCGGACATTGGCGTTGGTGTCGCCGAGGGCCCGCACCAGTGCGGGGACCGCCGGCCGCGCATCGGGTCCGACCTTGCCGAGCGCGATCGCCGCACACCAGCGGACGTTCTCCCGCGGGTCCTCCAGCGCGCGCACGAGGGCGGGGACGCTGGCCGCGCCGATCCGGCCCAGCGCGTTCGTCGCCTCGCCGTTGACGTACGGATCGGCGTCGGCGAGCGCCGCGATCAGCGCGGGCACGGCGTCGCCGGCGTCCCGGGGCGCGCCGGCCGGTGCCTGGCCCACGAAGCTCAGCGCCGCGCCGAGGGCGATCGCGAGTCCGGCCGCGAAGCGTCGTACGGAACGGGTGCCCATGCTCTCCTCGGCAATCGCCCGGGGCGGGCGGGGTCGGTGTCGGCTACGCGGGGCGGGGCGGGATCTTCGTGAGCGCCGCCGCGTCCTGGAACGCACTTCCGGAGGCGAACAGGATCGGCAGTCCGCCCGTGTGAAGGAAGACGGTCGGCACCGAGCGGTCGATCGCTCCGCGCCGCGCGAGATCGAACAGGCCGGCCATCGACTTGCCGGTGTAAGTCGGATCGAGCAGCAGCCCCTCGAGCCGCGCGCAGGCGAGGATCGCCTCCTTCCCCGCGGCCGTCGCGACGCCGTAGCTCTCGAAGGTGTCGTCGTAGCACTCGACGTCCGATTCCGACAGCGCTCCCTCGAGGCCCAGCAGGCGCGCGCTCTCCTCGACGATCTCGACCGTTCGCCGCGCGATGGCGCCCGCCGGGCGCGACACGCTGATCCCGATCACCCGCGCGCCCGGCAGGAAGAGCCGCGCGCCGAGGTGCAGGCCGGCGAGCGTCCCGCACGAGCCGACGGCGGTGAGAACCTGCACCGGGCCGGCCGCTGTGGGCCCGAGCTGCGCGGCCAGCTCCCGCACGGCGCGCACGTAGCCGAGCGCCCCGGCGCCGGTGCTGCCGCCGATCGGCAGCGCGTACGGCCGGCGCCCCTCGCGGCGGAGCTGCCCGACCCAGCGCTCCATCTCGGCGGTCATCGCGTCGTTGTCGTCGTCGTCCACCATGAAGCGGATCTCGGCACCGAGCAGGACGTCGAGCAGCGCGTTCCCCGCAACGTCCACGAAGTCCGGGCCGCCGAGGACGAGCTTCGCGTCCAGGCCCAGCCGCCGGGCCGCGGCGGCTGTCATCGCGGCGTGGTTGGACTGCGCCCCGCCGACGGTGACGACGACGTCACACCCCGCTGCGAGGATCGCGGGGAAGATGTACTCCAGCTTCCTGGCCTTGTTGCCGCCGAGTCCGAGGCCGGTCGTGTCGTCGCGCTTGACGAGGAGCCGCGAGAGCCCGAGGTGGTCCGCGAGGCGGCGGGCTTCCTGCAGCGGGGTGGGGAGCGCCGCCAGCTCGATCCGGGGAACCGCGTCGAGCCGCTCTCCCGGCGTGCTCATCGTCGGAAATCCCCCGCCGCTCAGGACAGCAGCGCGAGCGCGAGCGCGGCGCCCTTGTCGAGGTCCTCGAGCAGGATGAACTCGTCGTTGCCGTGCGGGTTCTGGGCGCCGATGCCGAGGTTGATCGCCGGCAGGCCGCGCGCGTTGAGCGAGTTGGCGTCGGAGCCGCCCGCCGAGACCCGGGGCGCCGGCTCGAGCCCGACCGCGCGCAGCGCCGCGGCCACGCGCGCGAACAGCGCGCTCGACTCGTCCACGGTGTAGGGCATGAAGTCCCACTCCGCGCGGAACTCGAGCGTGGCGCCCGCGCGCGCCGCTTCCTCCTCGAAGCAGGCGCGGAACCGACCGACCAGTTCCTCGACGCGGGCGGGGTGCACCGACCGCACCTCCGCGTCGAGGCTCGTCTCCTCGGGGACGACGTTGGTCGCGGAGCCGCCGCGGATGATCCCGACGTTGGCGGTCGTCTCGTCGTCGATCCGGCCCAGCGGGAGGCGCGCGATCGCCTTCGCGGCGACCGCGATCGCGCTGATCCCCTTTTCCGGGGCGATCCCGGAGTGCGAGGCGCGCCCGTGCACGGTGGCCAGCACGTGCTGGCAGCCGTAGGAGCGGCAGATGAAGTTGCCGGGCCGCAGCGACGAGTCGAAGAGGACCGCGCCCGTGATCGCGGGGTCGAAGCGGATGGCGGCGGAGCCCGCGAGCGTCGTCTCCTCGCAGATCGTGAAGCCGAGCGTGAAGTCCTTGCGGCCGCGGCCGCCACGCAGCGCCTGCTCGGCCGCGTGGAGCAGCATCGCGATCCCGGCCCGGTCGTCGACCCCCAGCACCGTGGTCCCGTCCGAGGTGATGCGGTCGGCGTGGACGATCGGGCGGCTCTGCCCCGACGGCCGGGCGGTGTCCATGTGCGCCATCAGGACCAGGTCGCCGCCCCGGCCGGCCCGGGCCACGAGGTTCCCGCAGTTCCCGTCGGCTGAGAGGTGCGCGTCGTCCTCGCGGACCTCCATCCCGAGCCCTTCGAGGACGCGCCGGACGTGGTCGGCCACGGCGCGCTCGTTGCCGGAGGTCCCCTCGATGCGCGCGACCTCCAGAAAGGTGTCGATCAGCCGCGGGTCGGTGGCCATCTCCTGCCGCCCTCCGTCGGGAGGCGCCCGAACGGTGGCGCTCTCCGGATCATCGCCCTACTTTCGCTTAGAGAGCCTTCCGCGGGTCGCTTGACTGCGCGGAGTTCCCTGCGCTAATGTCCAGTTAAGTAAGCATTATGCATAATATAGACGAGTCGCCTCCGCGTCAGCAACGGGACTCCCCGGGGCAGCTCCGGCAGTGGGCGGCCGACCGCCTGCGCGTCGAGATCCTCGAGGGCCGGCTTCCGCCCGGCGAGTGGCTGCGCCAGGAGAAGCTCGCGAAGGCCCTGGGGACGAGCCAGACCCCCGTCCGCGAGGCGCTCAAGCAGCTCGCCGCGGAAGGGATCGTCGAGCACGTCCCGTATCGCGGAATCCGCGTCGTCAGCTTCACCCCCGACGACGTCGAGGACTTCTACACCGGACGGATCTGCATCGAGGGCCGCGCCGCGCGGTTCGCCGCGCAGCAGATCACGAAGCGCGAGCTCGACGAGCTGCGCGAGCTGCACCGGAAGATGGCCGCCTGCGAGACCCCGCGCGACCTGGCGAACTACCGCGAGATGAACCGGCGCTTTCACCTGGCGATCATCAAGGCATCCCGGCGCCCTTACCTCATCCGTTCGCTCACCCAGCTCTGGACCGCCTTCCCGACGATGCTCTGGGGGATCATCCCGGGCGTCGCATCGGAGTCGGTGCCGGGCCGGGACGACCCCGACACCGCGGAGCACGCGGAGATCATCGCCGCCCTCGCGGCGCACGATCCCGGGCGGGCGGAGCGGGCGATGCAGCTTCACATCGAGTCGGCAGCGAAGGCGCTCGTCTCCGCGATGCGGGCGGGCGGTTCCAGTTGATCCCACGGGAGGCAGTGCGGGAAGGAGACAGTATGGGGACGAAACGGTCGGCGGTGGTGCTGCTCCTCGTGATGCTCGTGTCGGTCGCGCCGCTCTTCGCGCAGACCACGATCACGGGAAGCATCGAAGGCAAGGTGACGAACGAGAAGGGCAGCCCGCTGGAAGCCGTGACGATCGTCGTCACGTCGCCGGCGCTGATCCGGGGCCAGGCCAGCGCGCTGACGGACAAGAGCGGGGCCTACCGCTTTCCGGCGCTGCCGCCGGGGACCTATGCGGTCGAGGCCCAGTTCCCGGGGTACCAGAACCTGAAGCAGGAAGGGGCGCGCGTCCGCGCCCGGATCGTGCTGGCCGTCAACTTCGTGCTGCCGATCTCGGAGGTGAAGGAGGAGGTCACGGTCACGGCGTCGGCCCCGTCCGTGAGCGTGGTCTCGAACACCGTCTCCTCCAGCTTCGGCGAGCACTACATCGACAACCAGCCGATCCCCGCGAACTACTACAACGTGATCCAGATGGCCCCGGGCGTGAACTTCGACTACACCAGCGGCAGCGGCAGCGCGATGCTGGCCTACGGGGGCACCACCGAGAACCAGAACGCGTTCACCCTCGACGGCGTCAACATCGCCGACTCGGCGGCTGGTCAGCACTGGGTCCTGCCGGCGATCCGCTGGATGCAGGAGATCGAGGTCGGCGGACTCGGCGCGAACGCCGAGTTCGGCGGCTACACGGGGGGCGTGATCAACGGCGTGACCAAGTCGGGCGGCAACAGTTTCAGCGGCGACGTGGAGATCCAATACCAGGCTGCCTCCTGGGCCAGCACCAACTACTCGAATGCCAAGTTCCCCGAGCAGGAGTTCAGTTTCGACGACCTCGCGGTCAGCCTCGGCGGGCCGGTCGTCAAGGACCGGCTCTGGTTCTTCGTCTCCGGCGAGTACTGGCGGCAGGTGACCACCCCCTTCGGTGCGCAGGCGGCGTCGACCCGCGAGATCCCGCGCTTCCTGGGGAAGCTGACCTGGCAGGCCGATAACAACAACCGGCTGTCGTTCATGCTCGAGTACGACAAGGTGATGAACGAGAACCGCGGGGTGAGCGCAGTCGACGTCCTGCCCGAGGCGTCGTCCTACCAGGAGGCGCCCGGGACGACGCTGGCGCTGCACTGGGAGTCGGCCTTCGGCAGCAAGTACTTCCTGAACGCGAAGCTCTCCGGGTACAGCGGCGAGGACAACTACCTCCCCTACAACGGCGAGAAGAAGAACGGCTACGTCGACTGGGAGGGAACCGGCTATCTCGTTCTACAACCAGGAGATCCGCGAGCTGAACGACCGCCAGCTCTGGACCCTCTCCGGCTCGTTCAGCATGTTCGAGGACGACCTCTTCGGCATGGACGAGTCCCACACGTTCAAGTTCGGCGCGGAGTACGAGCAGGCCAAGTCGTCCGACCTGTGGCGTCGCAACGGCGGCTTCACCTACTTCCTGGACTCCACGGTCTGCCCGGGCGACACGGAGGAGGAGCAGTTCAAGGCCCTCCAGGCCGACCCGACGTGCGGCTACTCGTCGGACGCCTTCACCGAGACCGGCTTCGGCGAGTACGACGAAGCGCCGAAGTACTCGGGCTACGCCCTCTACGCCCAGGACTCGATGACGGCCAACCGTGTCACCGTCAACCTCGGCGTCCGCTACGGCTCCTACAACGGCGGCTGGCAGTCCGGTCGCGGCAATCCGACCGTCTACGACACCAGCTTCTGGGACCCGCGCATCGGCCTGGTGTGGGACGTCTTCGGAAACGCCAAGTCCGCGCTCAAGCTGCACTGGGGCCGCTACCACGACAAGGCCTACACCTACCTGTGGGACCGCGAGAAGTCCGGCAAGGCAGCGATCCCGGACCAGGACTGCTACTGGAACTCCGAGACCGCTGCCTTCGACCTCTGCGACGAGCCGACCGCGATCGCCGCCGACATGGGCGAAGTCAACCAGGCCTACGTCGACGAGTGGATCCTGACGTACGAGCAGACGCTGGCCCCGCAGATGGTGCTGAGCTTCGACTACATCGACCGCGGCTTCCGGGACATCATGGCGATGATCAACACCAACAACGACTACACCCGCTTCGATACCCCGGACAACCCGTTCGGCGGCGGCAACCTGCCGCTCTTCAACCTCGAGTCGCCGACGAACTTCGTGCTCACGACGGACAACGGGGCGTACCGCAACTTCCAGTCCGCGGTCCTGCGCTTCGAAAAGCGCTACCTGGACGGCTGGTCCCTGCGCAGCTCGTTCGTCTACTCCGACCTGCCCGGCAACATCCTGAAGAACAACGGCTACGCCAACGAATACCGGGACCGGAACGGGCTGACGAACTCCGACGGCAACATCGACTATTCCTACAACAAGTACGAGTTCAAGCTGTCCGGCGACGTCGACCTCCCGCTGGGGTTCCAGATCAGCGGGCAGTTCAACTACTTCTCGGGCTGGTACTGGACCCCGTACGCGCGGATCAGCGGTCTCGACTACAACGCCAATACGGGCCGGGAGGTCAACCTGACCCCGCGCGGCTCGCAGAAGTTCCCGTACTGGACCATGCTCGATCTGCGCCTCGCGTGGCGGACGGCCCTCCCCAAGGAAACGTCGCTGATGGTCTGGATCGAGGCCTTCAACCTGCTGAACTCCAACACCGTCCTCGACGTCTACAACCGCTGGGGCCAGGTCTACCTGGGCGATGAGGACCCGTGGTCCGGCCCGCGCGACAACTACGGGAAACCCTACCAGATCCAGGCTCCGCGCCAGATCCGGCTCGGGGCGCGGTACTCGTTCTGACACCAAGGCTCCCCCGCGCGCGGAGCGGCCCCCGGGCCGCTCCGCGCTTTCTTCCGGGGGGCCCCCCGCCGGGGCCTCCGGCGCCGCGAGGTCACGATGCGCCGGCTCGTCTGCGTGATGGTCCTGCTCCTCGGTGTGGGTCTGGCCTCCGGCCACGGGCCCGGTGCCGAAGGGGCAGCTCGTCCTGATCGGCGGCGGCGAGAAGCCGGCGGCGGCGATGCGGAAGTTCGTCGAGCTGGCCGGCGGGCCGGAGGCTTCGATCGTCGTGATCCCGACGGCGTCGGAGGAGGCCGACATCGTCGAGTACTACGACGACCTGTTCCGGAAGGACCTCGGCTGCACGAAGGTCGCGGTGCTCGACATCAAGACGCGCGAGGACGCGGCGAACCCCGACTTCGCGAAGCGGGCGCGGGAGGCCCGCGGCATCTTCTTCGGCGGCGGCGACCAGGCGCGGATCACCCGGGCCCTGCTCGACACCCCGGTCGGCGCGGCGATCGCCGACGCGTTCGCGCGCGGGGCGGTGGTCGGCGGCACCTCGGCCGGCACCGCCTGCCAGAGCGCGCTGATGATCACGGGCGAAGGGGACTTCACGACGATCCGGGCCGGCGCCGTCGAGCTGGCGCCCGGGCTCGGCCTCTTCCGGGGGGTGATCGTCGACCAGCACTTCGTCGCCCGGCAGCGGTCGAACCGCCTGCTGTCGGTGATCCTCGAGCACCCCGAGCTGCTCGGCGTCGGCGTCGACGAGGACACGGCGATCTGGGTGGCGCCCGACGGCACGCTCGAGGTGATCGGCTCGGGGTCCGTGATCGTCTTCGACGCCGCGAAGGCGACGGTGAGCCGCGCCGCGTCCGCCGACGGCAAGGACCTGCTGGGCGTCCGGGGCCTGCGGGTGGACGTGCTGCTCCCGGGCGACCGCTACGACCTGAACAGGCGCGCACCGATCGCACGCGCCGACAACGACCGGAGGAAGGGACGATGACCCGCACCGCACCGGCCTTCCGCTCCCGGGCGTTCCTGCTGTTGCTGCCGTGCGTCGTCATGGTCTCCGCGACGGCCGGCCTGGCGCAGACGACTCCGCCACCGATGACCTGGGACCAGAGCAAGTCCGTTTACAACCGCCGCATGAAGCCGGCCGAGCCGGCCGAGACGATCGACTGGAAGGGCCGGGTCACCGCGCTTCTCCGGGAGGAACCGGGCGACATCGTCGTCACGGCGGTCGGCGACATGATCTTCAACGAGCAGATTTCCAACCTGCCCGAGCCGCATCACCAGCAGCTCTTCCGGATCATGCAGGAAGCCGACATCGCGTACGGCAACCTCGAGTTCTCGATGAACTCCCACCCCGAGGCGCAGCGCCCGTTCTACAACTTCCGGACCGATCCGGCGTTCGTCTGGGAGCTGGCCGCGATCGGCATCAACATGGTCAGCATGGCCAACAACCACGCGCTCGATTTCGGGCCGGAGGGGTTGAAGGACTGCCTGGCCGCGCTCGAACACGCCAACTTCACGTACGCCGGCGCGGGGATGACGCTGGCCGACGCGCGCGCCCCGGCCACGACGAGCGTGCAGAGCCAGAAGACGAAGTTCGCGCTGCTCTCGTACATGCGCTACTGGACGCAGAAGTACCGCTGCACGGACCCCCAGTCGGCGTGCCTGGCCACGATCGACCCCGCGGTCATCCTGGTCGCGAAGCCGGACGGCACGACCGAGGCGGTCGAGGGCCCGCTCGAGAAGGACATCCTGGCGATGGAGGACGACGTCGTGCTGGCCAAGCGGCGCGGCCCCGTCGTGATGGTCTCGCTGCACAACCACGACAGGAGCCACCACCGCGCCTTCGGGATCCAGGACACCACGCCGCCCAACGACGAGATCATGTACCGGCGCGCGATCGACGCCGGCGCGGACCTGGTGCTGGGGAGCGGGCCGCACGTCCTGCGCGGGATCGAGATCTACGAGGGGAAACCGATCTTCTACAGCCTGTCGGACTTCATCTACCAGTACCGGACCCCGTCGAAGATCCCGATCGACCTGATCCACCAGCGCGACGGCGAGGTCGAGCGCCCCACGAACGTCTCGGTCTGGGACCGGCGCGACTCGGAAGAGACCTTTGAAGGGGTGCTGGTGCGGATGACGTTCAACGCCGAGAAGCTCAAGCGGATCGAGCTGATCCCGGTCACGATCGACGACGAGGGGCCGCTCTACGGCGTGCCGCGCCTGGCGGGCACGGCCCGCGGCCGGCAGATCATCGAGAAGCTGCAGCGGCTCTCGGAGCCCTACAAGACGACGATCGTCGACAAGGGGTGGTACGCGGAGGTCGTTCCCTAGCGATACCTCACGCGCGCGCCGCCGCGAGCGCCGCGACAAGCGCGAGCATCTGGATCCCCGCCGTCAGCAGCGCCGTCGCCGCGAGGCCGAGCGCCGGGACCAGCAGGACCGCGGTCGCGAGCGCCGCGAGCGCCGCGCCGAGGTGGTCGGCGATCTCCGGTCCCGCCGCGGCGCGCGCCGCGTCCCCGCCCGCCGCGGCGATGGCGCCCGCGGCCGCCGGGAACGGCGCGGCGGTCGCGATCCCGGCGACGAACAGCAGCAGGCCGTGCAGCGCCGCCTGCCCGAAGTCACCCAGTGCGCCGAGCGCCGGGACCGCGCTCAGCGCGGCGAGCATCCCGGCCAGCAGCGCGCCGAAAACCGTACCGAGCGCCGCGCCCAGCACGAGGCCCCGTCCCGCGTCGCCCGTCTCACCCGACGCCGCGCGCCGCACCGCCCAGCCGCCGGCCGCAAGCCCCGCCATGAAGAGCGCCGCGAGCAGCCCGATCCGCCCGTAGAGCATCCCGGCACGCACCTGGTACGAGACCAGCAGCACGAGGCTCCAGGCCATGCCGCACGCGCCGGTCGCAGCGACCGAGTGCCACGCGGCCGCGCGCAGGTCCGGCGGCCCGCGCCGGGCCGGCGCCGCGCGCGGGCCCGGCGCCGCGTGCCGCGCCCCGCGCGCGCGCCGCGCGAGCGTCGACAGCGCGAAGAGCGCCGTGGGGAGCAGCGCGAGCAGCGCCAGCGAGGCGGGGTGCGCCGCGGCCGCGGCGACCAGCGGCGCGGCCGCGCTCCGCGCCACCTGCTGGCGCCGGACGAAGGCGTGCAGGAAGGCGGTCGGGCGGTCGTCGCGCGAGGGCGCGACATCGCCGCGCAGCCGCTCGAGGTCGCGGGCCAGCGCGGCGGCCCCCTCCGGCGGCAGCAGCAGCGGAAAGAGCGCCGCATCGAAGGCGTGCGAGGCGATGCCGCGCTCGCGCCAGCGCGCCGCCAGCACGCCCGGGTCGAGCGTCGCGGCCGCCGGGTTCCAGCCGGCGACCAGGAGGGCCTGCGGCGCGGGCGAGGCGTGTGCCACCGGGAGCGCCTCGCGCAGCGCGCCCCAGAGCGACGCGCCCAGCCCGGCGGTCTCCCCGGCCAGCGCGACCGAGGCCACCGGCAGGCTCGCCACCAGCACCCCCGACTCGCGATCGAGCCGCGCCGCCGCCGCGCGGAAGAACTCGACCGTCGCGAGGCGTGCCGCAAGCAGCGTCTCCGGCTCGCGCTCGAGGATCAGTACCAGGTCGTACGGCTCGCCGCCGCGAGCCAGCGCGCGGCGCGGGTCGTCGAAGAGCAGCCGCACCCGCGAATCGACCAGGGCGTCCCGATCTTCCTTCGCAACGTATTCCCTCGTCAACTCGAAGGCGCGCCGGTCGGGGATCGCGACGTCGATCCGCTCGACCGGGTGTCGCAGCACGAAGCGCAGCATCCCGGTCTCGACCCCGCCGGCCGCGAAGACGCGGCGCGGCCGCGGCGCGAGGCTCATCAGCAGGTGCGCCTGCTGCTCCGCCGTCGCCGGGTCGGGGAAGCTGGCGGCGAGCTGGCCCGACGCGTAGAAGCTGCGCAGCGCGCCGGGACCGGCCGGTTCCCCTCCGATTGCCGCGTTCTGGTACGGCGTGTCGCGCCAGGCGAGCAGGGGCAGCCCGGGGGCGAGGGTCGCGAAGCGCGCCGTCTGGGTCCGTTGCTCCAGCCAGCCGGCCGCGGGAGACAGCGCCCCCAGCGCGAGGAGTGCGGCGAGGACCGGCAGCGCCCATCGCCCGGCGACGATGCCGCGCCGCGCCGACACCGAAGCCACGAGGAGGGCGAGCGCCCCCGCAGCCAGCACGCCGCGTACGGTCGGGAGCAGCGGGATCGCGACGAACGTCACCAGCACCGCGCCGGCCAGGGCGCCGAGCGACTCGAGGACGTAGAGCCCGACGACGACGGTCCCCGCCGCAGCGCGGTGTGCCTGCTGCGCCGCCGCGGCCAGCGCGACGAAGGTCCAGCCGACGAGCGCGCCCGGCACGAGCAGGACCGCGAGCGCCAGCGCGAGCGCCGGACCGAGGCTGAGCAGCTCGCCTGCGGGCACGCCGAGCCAGGCCCGGCCGGTCCGCGCCAGCACGACCGCCGCGAGCGTCGCCAGCGCGAGGCCGGCGAGCCCCGTGCTCGCCGCGCGCGGGGCGCGCCGGGTGTGCGGGGTGTGCGGGGCAGGCAGGGTGCGCGGGGGGTGCGGGGCCAGCGGGGTGACGCCGCCCGGGTCGTGGGCGACCGCCGCGCGCGCAGCCAGCGCTCCGCCGGCGATGCCGACCAGCCACACCGCCAGCCCCAGCCCGACGGCCGTCTCGTCCCCCTGCAGCGCGACGACCAGCTCGCGCAGCAGGTCGGTCTGCGCGGCGAGGGCCAGTCCGCCGGCTGCGGCGAACGCCGGCCCGGCGGAGCGTCGCTTCA
Organism: uncultured Acidobacteriota bacterium; assembly: GCA_963702425.1. GTDB lineage: Bacteria > Acidobacteriota > Polarisedimenticolia > J045 > J045 > JALOKP01. Next base: position 83,323 of record CAVPCQ010000018.1, on the reverse strand, counting down.
CCGTTCCGCCTCACGCTCTCGATCCGGTTCGTCTGGGCCGGTTTCCAGCCGGTTCCCCGCGTCGTCGGCCGGATCGGCGGGATCCGGCGGGTCCCCGCTCTCGCGCCGCTCGGTCGTCTCCGCCTGCCGCTCCTCGACGACGTATCGCTTCCCCGGCTCGAGGAGCGACTGGACCGCGAGCGCGGCGTTCCCGAGCGCGGAGCCGGAGGGCTGACTGTGCAGGTAGTAGATGTGCCCTTTGCGCTCGAGCCGCAGCGCCAGCCGATGCAGCCCGTAGAGCGCAACGCCAAAGGCGAGCGCGCCGAGCGTGAAGACCGTCACTGGTCCCATCGTTGCCTCGCGCGGCCCGGGCGCGACCCGCAGTGCGCCCGCGCTAGCGCGCCTTGCGGGGCTTGCGGGCCTTCTTGCGCCGCGCCCAGGCCTCGCTCGCCGCGGCCGAGCGCCGCGCGCGCTGGGCTTCACGGCGCGCCAGGGTGACCTTGGCGTACGAGTCGAGCTCCTCCAGCGTGCGGAACTCGAGCTGGTGGCTTTCCGTGCGGGCGAAGTAGTCGCAGAGCGGCTCGTCCGGGTCGTCGAGGTGCTCGGGCATGCCGTACTCGCGGCAGATCTTCGGGCGCCTGTCGTAGATCTGGCACTCGTTGTGGGGCCCGAGGAAACTGCAGTCCTCATCGACCTGCAGGTACCACTCGCCGTCGTCGGACCAGACCCAGCTCTTGCCGTGGATCAGGTACCACTTGATCTGCTCGAAGTCCTCCTCGTCCTCCGGGGCGTCGATCTCCAGCGCGTAGTAGCGGCAGCAGAGCGCGACGCAGCGGTGACAGGGCGGGCCGTCGGGCTGGACGGCCACGGCGGCGGGCAATGGGACGAGGGAAGGCAGGCTCTCCATGCGCGGAATTCTCGCTTTCTCCGCCCGCGGCGGCAATCCGTCACTTCGCGTAGACCGTTTCCCCCGCGATCACCGTCGCCGCGATCCCGGCGGTCGGCAGCTTCTCGGGCGGCAGCGCGAAGAGGTCGTCCTCGAAGATCGTCAGGTCGGCCTGGTAGCCCGGAGCGAGCCGGCCCAGCTCGTTCTCCTGGCCGGCGGCGAAGGCGGCGCCCGCCGAGAACGCGGCGAGCGCCTCGGCCAGCGTCAGCCGCTGCTCCGGGAGCCAGCCGCCGGGCGGCATCCCGTTGCGGTCCTGGCGGGTGACGGCGGCGTAGAGCCCCAGCCGCGGGTCGGGCGACTCGATCGGGAAGTCCGAGCCGAAGGCCAGCGGCACGCCTGCATCAAGGAATGCGCGCCACGCGTACGCTCCCCGAATCCGCAGCGGCCCGACGCGGTCCTCGGCCCACGGCATGTCCGACGTGGCGTGCGTCGGCTGCATCGACGCGATCACCCCCAGCTCCTTGAAGCGCGGGATGTCCGCCAGGTCGACGATCTGCGCGTGCTCGATCCGGAACCGCTTCGGCGCGCGGTTGGTGGTCGTGGTCCGGGTCAGCCGGGCGACCTCGAGCGCGGCGCCGATCCCGGCGTCGCCGATCGCGTGGATCGCGGTCTCGAGTCCCGCATCGGTGGCCTGCCGCGCGTGGGCGGCGACCTCCGCCAGCTCGGTCACCCAGAGACCGGAGCTTTTCGGCTCGTCGCTGTAGGGCGCGAGCAGCCGCGCGCCGCGGCTGCCGAGCGCGCCGTCCATGTAGAGCTTGATCCCGATCGCGCGCAGCCGGCCGTCCTCGATCGGGCCGCTGTCGAGGATCTCCCGGTGCAGCGGCGAACCGAGGGCGGCGAAGGCGTTGATCCGCAGCGGGAACTTCCCCTGCTTCGCCAGGGCGCGCATCGCGCTCCAGCCGCTGCCGTACCCCGGCGCGTCGGCGTCCATGTCGTGGACGCCCGTCAGGCCGAGCGCGACGAGCTGCTGCGCGGCAACCGCCAGCGCCTGCTCGACTGCGCGCGCCGGCGGCGCCGGGACGACGTTCTCCACCAGCTCCGCCGCGCGGTCGACCAGGATCCCGGTCGGCCGGCCGGCTGCGTCGCGGAGGATCGCGCCGCCGGGCGGATCGGGCGTGGCGGCACTGATCCCCGCGGCGGCCAGCGCCGAGCGGTTGACCCACAGCGCGTGGCCGTCGACGCGGGTCAGCGCGGCCGGGCGCCCGGACACCGCCTGCTCCAGCCGCTCGGCGTCGGGCCAGCCGCGGTCGGGCCAGTCGTTCTGGTCCCAGCCGCGTCCCAGCACCCAGGCGGCGTCGGGGTGCTCCGCGGCGAACGCGCGCACCCGGTCGAGCGTGTCGTCGAGCGACCGCGCGCCGGTCAGGTCGGCGCGCCGGCCCGTCATCGCGTAGCTCGTGACGTGGCCGTGGGCATCGACGAGCCCCGGGACCGCGAGTGCGCCCGGGAGCTGGCGCACGGTCCCGCCGGCGGCGATCAGCGACCCGATCTCGGCCCGGTCCAGCACGCGCTCGATCCGGCCGTCGTTGACGACCAGCCCGTCCGCCCACGGACGCTGCGGGTCGCCGGTCCAGAAGCGCGGCCCGGTGAGGATGTTGACCCGCTGGACCGGCGGGGGCTCGCTGCCGCCGCCGCACCCGCTGCCCGCGATCATCATCGCCGCCCCCGTGGCGAGCATCGTCCAGCGTAACGCCGTCATTCGATCGCTCCGCAGCCGGGGGATTCTAGCGCGGATCATTCGCGAGGGGCCGAAGCGTGCGGTTCATTTCGAGGCGGCTGCATCGCGCTGCCCGTTGCAGTACCGTTCACCCGCGATGCGCGCGGTGCTCTTCGACGTCGACGGGACGCTGGTCAAGGCCGGGGGCGCGGGGCGCGAGGCCCTGGCGCGCGGCGTGGCGCGCGTGCTCGGTGCACCGCTCGACGCCGTACGCACCCACGCCCGCGCGGTCGACTTCCGCGGCCGGACCGACGAGCTGCTGATCGAGGAGCTGGTGCGGCGCGCGGGGGGCGAGCCGGAGCCCGGCCTGGACGCCCGCGTGGTGGCGGCCTACCTCGACGAGCTGGACCTGGCGCTGGCCGAGGTCGAGGTCGAGCTGCTGCCCGGGGTCCTCGCGCTCCTCGCCGCGCTCGAGCTGCGCGACGACGTCGCCATCGGGCTCTTGACCGGCAACGTGCGGGAGGGGGCGCGGCGCAAGCTCGACGCGGTCGGGCTGGGCTGGCTGGCGGCGCAGGACGGCGGCTTCGCCGAGGACGGCCGCGAGCGCGATGAGTTGGCCCGCGCGGCGATGGCGCGGCTGGCCGCGCAGGGGGTCATCGAAGGGCGCGTCGTGGTGATCGGCGACACGCCGCACGACGTCGCCGCGGCGCGCGCGATCGGCGCGCGGGCGGTGGCGGTCGCCTCGGGCTGGACGCCGCGCGCCGAGCTCGCCCCGTCCCGACCCGACCTCCTGCTCGACTCCCTTGCGGAGCCGCGGCAGGTGCTGGATCTACTCGACGCGCTGTGATCTGCTTCCGCCGCCCCCGCGGAATCGAAGACCCGGCAAGGAGGACCCCATGGCCCGTTCGGCGAGCGAAGCGCGCGCGATCCTGAAGGACGAGAAGGTCCGCTTCCTGCGGCTGGTCTTCTCGGACATCCACGGCATCGTCAAGAACGTCGAGGTCCCCGACACGCAGTTCGACAAGGCGCTGGCCGGCGACGTGATGTTCGACGGCTCGTCGGTCGAGGGGTTCGTCCGGATCCAGGAGTCCGACATGCTCCTGCACCCGGACCCCGCCTCGCTGCGGATCGTCCCGACCGACGCCGGCGACCGGGTGGCGATGATGATCTGCGACGTCGCGATGCCCGATGGCTCCCCGTTCGCGGGCGACCCGCGCGGCGCGCTGCGGCGCACGGTCGACCTGGCCGCGGCGCGCGGCTTCACCCCGATGATGGGACCCGAGGCCGAGTTCTTCCTGTTCCTGCGCCGGCCCGACGGGACGCCGACGACCGAGACCCACGACCAGGGGGCCTACTTCGACCTGGCGCCCGTGGACAAGGGCGAGGAGGCGCGGCGCGACATCGTCAACGTGCTCGAGAAGATGGGGTTCGAGGTCGAGGCCGCGCACCACGAGGTCGCCCCCGGCCAGCACGAGATCGACTTCCGCTACGCGGGTGCGCTCGAGACCGCGGACAACATCCTGGTCTTCAAGCACGTCGTGAAGCGGGTCGCGCTGAAGCACGACCTCTACGCGACCTTCATGCCCAAGCCGCTGTTCGGGGTCAACGGTTCGGGGATGCACACCCATCAGTCGCTCTTCGACGCAAGCGGCCGGAACGCCTTCGACGACCCGTCGGCGCCGCACGGGCTGTCCGCGCTCTGCCTGCACTACATCGGCGGGATCCTCGTGCATGCCAGGGGGTTCTGCGCGGTGACCAACCCGACCGTGAACTCCTACAAGCGGCTGGTGCCGGGGTACGAGGCGCCCACCAACATCGCCTGGTCGGAGCGGAACCGGAGCCCGCTCGCGCGCGTCCCGGACCGGCGCGGCACGGGCACGCGGGTGGAGGTCCGGATGCCCGACCCGTCGTGCAACCCGTACCTCGCGTTCGCCGTCATGCTCGCCGCCGGGCTCGACGGGATCGAGCGCAAGCTCGACCCGGGGCCGCCGGTCAACGAGGACATCTACAAGATGGGCGAGCGCGAGAAGCGGCGACGGAAGATCGAGAACCTGCCGCCCGACCTCTTCGAGGCAGTCCGCGCGCTGGAGCAGGACGCGGTCGTGAAGGCGGCGCTGGGCGAGCACATCGCGCAGCACCTGGTGGAAGCGAAGCTCGCCGACTGGCACGAGTACATCAGCGTCGTCCACCCGTGGGAGGTCGAGCGGTACCTGCTGAAGTACTGACCCCGGTCGGGCCGGCACGGAGGCCGCGCGGGCCGGAGCGGAGGCCACGCGGGCCGGCACGGAGGCCGGCCCCAACGTTCGGCTGTAGGGGCCGGCCTCCGTGCCGGCCCGCATCAATGGGGCGCGTAACGGGTCTCGATGAACTGCGCCAGGGCGGAGACCGAGGCGAACGCCTCGCGGCCGATGTCCTGGGCCTGGATCTTGATTCCGAACTCCTTCTCCAGCGCCACGACCAGCTCGAGCGCGTCGACCGAGTCGAGCCCCAGCCCGTCCCCGAAAAGCGGCGCGTCGTCCTCGATCGTGTCGGGGTCCATCCCCTCGAGGTTGAGGCTGTTCACGATCAGGCGCTTGAGCCGCGGTTGGAGCGCGCGAAGGTCGACGTTGGGATCGGACATCGGGACCACTCCTGGCCGGGCCGTGTTGCGCGGAGCGGCCCGTACGAGCGCGTATAGTACCATCTCGTGGACCGATCGACGGACCGAGGGGACCACCCGCCGATGAGTTCCGCCCCTGCGTCCGATCCAGCCCCCCAGGCCCCGCCGGCGGGCGGAGACGGCGGCCCGCCCCTCGCTCGGCGTCGACTGCGCGAGGCGCTCCCGGAACTGCTCTACGAGCTGCGCGTCGAGCAGGGAACCCCGGCGCGTCATGCCGTCGCCGTCGCGCTGGGAGCGTTCATCGGTTGCCTTCCGCTCTACGGGCTGCACCTCCCGCTCTGCCTCGGTACGGCGCATCTCGTCCGCGTCAACAAGCTGCTCTGCTACCTCGCCGCCTACATCAACAACCCGCTCACCGGCCCGTGGATCACGCTGGCCGAGCTGGAGCTGGGCCACCTCGTGCGGCACGGCACGCTGATGCCGCTCACGCTGGAGTCCGCACGCGCGACGAGCCTGTGGGGGCTGGGAGCCGACCTTGTGCTGGGGAGCCTGCTTGTCTCCGCCACCGCCGGGCTGCTGTCGGGGTTTCTCACGTTCGCCTGGCTGCACGCCACGCGCGTGCCGCCGCGCGTCGGCGCGCTGATCGAGAGTGCCGCGCGCCCCTACGTCCGGTCCGGCATGCGGCACTGGGAATTCGTCCGCGGCAAGCTGCGCTGGGACCCGGTCTTCCTGGCGCTCCTCCGGGACGGCATCATTCCGTCGGGGGGGACCCTGTTCGACGTCGGCTGCGGCCGCGGCATCCTGCTCGCGCTGCTGGTCGCGGCCGAGAAGCAGCACGCCGAAGGGGAGTGGCCGGAGGGCTGGCCCGCGCCGCCGCACGATCTGTCGCTCGTCGGAATCGAACAGCGCGGCAGGACCGCGGGGGTCGCCGCGCGGGCGCTGGGCGGACGCGCGGTGATCGAGGTCGGCGACGCGCTCGAGGTCCCGATGCCGGCCTGCCGCGTCGCACTGCTGCTGGACGCCCTGCACTACCTGCCGCCCGCGGAGCAGGAGCGGCTGCTCCGCCGGGTGATCGCGGCGCTCGTCCCGGGAGGGATGCTGATCGTGCGCGAGGCCGACGCGCGGGCGAGCGTCCGGTTCGCGATCACGCGCCTGGCCGAGCGGTCCATGAGCATCCTCCGCGGCCGGCCGCGCCAGACCCTCGCCTACCGGAGCGCAGGCGAGTGGAAGCGGCTGCTCGAGGAGATGGGGCTTGCCGTCGATGCGCGTCCGATGTCGCAGGGGGTGCCGTTCGAGAACGTGCTGCTGGTCGGCCGGGTCCGGGGCTGAGGCTCGAGCGAGCCGCGGTCGTCGAGGGCAGGGTTGCGCGGGGGCCGGCGCGCCCGACGCCGATCAACTCCCTCGCTGCGTGCTCCGGCAGCGACGGATCAGGTTGTTGGTCGAGCTGTCGTGGGCCAGCACCGGCTCCGCTCCGCTCTCCAGCTCCGGGACGATCCGCTGCGCCAGGACCTTGCCCAGCTCGACGCCCCACTGGTCGAAGGGATTGACCTGCCAGATCGCCGCCTGCGTGAACGCGGAGTGCTCGTAGACGGCGACCAGCGTGCCCAGCATCGCCGGCGTCAGCCGGTCGGCGAGCAGGACGTTGGACGGGCGATTCCCCTCGAAGACCCGGTGAGGGACGAGCCACTCGGGCGACCCTTCGGCCCGAACCGCCTCGGCCGTCTTGCCGAAGGCCAGCGCCTCGGCCTGCGCGAAGGCGTTGGCAAGCAGGATGTCGTGGTGCCGGCCGAGCGGGTCGAGCGGCTGGGCGAAGGCGATGAAATCGCAGGGGATGAGCCGCGTGCCCTGGTGGATGAGCTGGTAGAAGGAGTGTTGGCCGTTGGTCCCCGGCTCACCCCAATAGATCGGGCCGGTGTCGCAGGCCACGGGATCACCGTCGAGCGTCACGCGCTTGCCGTTGCTCTCCATCATCAGCTGTTGCAGGTAGGCCGGGAAGCGCTTCAGGTACTGCTCGTACGGCAGCACCGCCACGGTCCCGGCGCCGAAGAAGTCGTTGTACCAGACGGCGAGCAGGCCCATCAGCACCGGCAGGTTGCGCTCGAAGGGCGCGGTGCGGAAGTGCTCGTCCATCGCGTGGAAGCCGCCCAGCAGCGCGCGGAAGGCGTCCGGTCCGATCGCCAGCATCGTCGAGAGGCCGATCGCCGAGCTCATCGAGTAGCGCCCGCCGACCCAGTCCCAGAAGCCGAACATGTTGGCGGTGTCGATGCCGAACTTCTCCACTTCCCGGGCGTTCGTCGAGACGGCCACGAAGTGCCGCGCGATCGCCTGCTCGTCGCCTCCGAGGCCCGCGAGCAGCCACTCCCGTGCCGACTGCGCGTTCGTCATCGTCTCGAGCGTGGTGAAGGTCTTCGAGGAGACGATGAACAGCGTCTCGGCCGGGTCGAGGTCGCGGACCGCTTCCACGAAATCGGTGCCGTCGACGTTGGAGACGAAGCGGAAGGTCATCGAGCGCTCGCTGTAGAAGCGCAGGGCCTCGTAGGCCATCACGGGTCCGAGGTCGGAGCCGCCGATCCCGATGTTGACGACGTTCCGGATCCGCCGGCCGCTGTGCCCCTTGAAGGCGCCGCCGCGGACCCGCTCGGCGAATGCGGCCATCCGATCGAGCACGGCGTGGACCTCCGGGACCACGTTTCCGCCGTCGACGACGATCGATGCGCCGCGCGGGGCGCGCAGGGCCACGTGGAGCACGGCCCGCCCCTCCGTCACGTTGATCTTCTCGCCCCGGAACATCGCGTCGATCCGCGCCCGGAGGCCCGACTCCTCGGCCAGCCGGACGAGCAACCGCAGCGTCTCGTCGGTGACGCGGTTCTTCGAATAGTCGAGGAACAGGCCGGCGGCCTCGGCGGTCATCCGCACGCCGCGCGCGGGATCGTCCGCGAACAGCCCGCCCAGGTGCAGCTCGCGCACCCTCGGGAAGTGCGCTTCGAGGGCCTTCCACGCCGGGAGTTCGGTGGTCGAGAGGGCTCGTGCCGTCATGTCGGTGTCCCCTTCCGCTCCGGCAGGATCTTCAGGCGCTCGCGTCCACCCGGATCCGGAACGCGGCCCGGTACGTTCCGCCGGGCTCGACGAGCCGCAGCCCGCGGCCGCGCAGCGTCACCGGCCCGCTTCATTGTTGCAGAACTCCCGGGAGCTTCCAGGCCGACCCCGCGTCCGGTGTCACCCGTGGTAGAGCCGGAACTCCCGCGCGAGGCGGCCGATCCGCTCCGCCTCCGCGCGCGTCAGGTGGGTGTCGGCCGGCGCTTCGGCGCGTTCCCCCGCTCCGGCCTCGAGCAGCGCGAGGTCCGCCCCCTCCGCCTCGCGCTCGAGCCGTGCCGAGGGGCCGGTGTCGCCGCTGACGACGACGCGCGCGCCCGCCGCTTCGATCCGCAGCCCGTAGGCCTCCATCAGCAGCCCGGGTGGGTCCGCCTGCGAACGCCGGTGCCGCGCTGCAAACGGCGTCACCGCGAACGGCCCGAACCGCTCGAGCCGCTCCGGCACGGTGGTCCGCGTGTCGATCGCGAGGCGGGCCCGCGCGCCGAGCGCCGCGAAGAAGAGCGCGATCCCGCCGCGCGCGAGGGGAGCTTCGCCGGGGAGCAGAACCGGGACCGGCGCGGCCCGCCCTCCCAGCCGCAGCCACCAGAGCAGCGCCGGCAGCCCGGCCGCGTGATCGCCGTGGTCGTGCGTGACGACGATCCCCTCGAGCGCCGCGACCGGGACCGGGAGCTGCGCGAGGTCGCGTGCCGCGCCGTCGCCTGCGTCCACGAGCAGGAAGCGGTCGGCCTGGCGGAAGAGCACGGCGATCGAGACGCCGCCGTGCGCGGAGAGCACGGTCACCTCGAGATCGCCCCGCTGCCAGCGAACCACGCGCGGAACCTACAGGAAACCGGGGAGGGGAGAAAGCGATGCGCGGAGGGATGAACCCTCCGCGCATCAAGACAAAAGGAAAACGGCGCGCGACCGGGGCCGCACGCCGGGTCGTTACGTCAGACCTGGGCCGGGGACGACTGGCGATAGAAGCCGAGGATGGCGAACCCCTTGCTCGCCTCGACCGCGGTGAAGTTCTCGTACACGCGGTTGCGCCCGAGATCGAGCACGTAGTCGTGCCCGTTGAAGGCGAACCGGACGAACTTCTCGCCCGTCACTACCATCTTCCGGCGACCCCTGGTCACCGTCTTCCGCGCCGCGCTCGCTCTGGTCATGGCTTTGCTGCTCCCACGGATTGCGGATTCGACTCACCCGGTGCCGAGTTCAAACTGCAAGGGTCTTGCCATCTTTGAACAGGGCCGAGAAATCACCTAAGTTGTTGATAACAGGCCTACGGCTGGTTGACCATGGCCGACAAGGGTCACTTTGACCTATTTTCTGGGTCACCTGCGCCTCTTTGGCGTTGAAAACCCGGCGATCGTGGCCCTATATTTCTGCAGTTTCCCTTCCCGTCGCGGCACCGGGAGGTTCGCGAATGTCCCCTCATGCCCCCGACGTTCCGGCCCCAGTCGAGCGTCGGGTCGCGGTCGTCGTCCGGGACGCCGCGGTGTCGCGCGAGATCGAGCGCCAGTGCCGGCACATGGGCCATCGCGTCGTCGTGCTCCCGGATCTCGCCGGCCTGGCGCGCCTCGGGCCCGATCTCGCCCCCGACCTGGTGCTGCTCGACTTCGCCCAGCTCGGGGCCGAGCCGGCGGCCGTCCTGACCCCGCTCACCCGCGGCGACGAGGCGCCGTCGATCATCCTCATCGCCGCACCGTCCGAGACCGGCGCCGCATGGAACCTGCTCGATCGCGGCGCCGCGGACGTCGTCCACCGGCCGCCACACCCGCAGGAGCTGCGGCTGCGGGTCGCGCGCACGCTGGAGGCGCGTGACCTGGGGATGCATCTCGCAAGCCTCGAGGAGGAGATCACCGAACGCTCCCGGCGCTCCTTCTCCGACCGGATCCTCGTCGCCCGCTCGGAGGCGATGCGCGCGCTGGTCGAGACGATCGGCCGCGTCGCGCGGATGCGCACCACCGTGATGGTCCTCGGCGAGAGCGGCGTCGGGAAGGAGCTCGTCGCCCGCACGATCCACTTCCGCTCGCCGCGCCTCGACGGGCCGTTCATCGCCCTCAACTGCGCCGCGCTCCCGCCGCACCTGATCGAGTCGGAGCTCTTCGGTCACGAGCGGGGGGCGTTCACCGGCGCGATCAGCCGGCGCGCCGGGAAGTTCGAGCTGGCCCACCGCGGCACCCTCTTCCTGGACGAGATCGGCGAGACCGATCTGCCGACGCAGGCCAAGCTGCTCCGCGTGCTCGAGCAGCAGGAGTTCATGCGGGTCGGTGGTTCGCGGCCGGTGCGGGTGGACGTCCGGCTCGTCGCCGCCACCAATGCCGACCTCGAGCGGCTGGTCCGCGAGGGCCGCTTCCGCGAGGACCTCTACTACCGGCTCAAGGTCGTGACGCTGCAGGTCCCGCCCCTGCGCGAGCGGAGGGAAGACATCCCCGACCTGGCCGAAACCTTCCTGGTCCAGGTCTGCCGCAACAACCATCTCAGGCCAAGGCGCCTCACCGCGGCGGCGCTCGCGGCCATCTGCCGCTACCCCTGGCCCGGCAACGTGCGCGAGCTGATGAACACCCTCGAGGCCCTGGTCGTGAGCAGCCCTGCCGAGACCCTCGACGCAGAGCACCTTCCCCCGCCGGTCCAGTCCGGGGGGGCGGCAACCGCCGCGCGTCCCCGCGCGGTGGTGGGGTCGTCGCTGAAAGACGTGGAGGCGGAAACGATCCGCCAGACGCTGTCCGCGATGCAGGGCTCGCGCACCCGTACCGCCGAGGCGCTCGGGATCGGCCTGCGCACGCTCCGGCGCCGCATCCAGGAGCTCGGTCTCGACCACGAGATGCCGCCGAGGCCGGGCCGGCCGAAGCGCGGCGCGCGGACCTGACGCGCGACGCGGCGCGGTCCCGGCGACCTCCGCGCGCGCATTCCGCACCGATGGCCCTTGACAGTTGAGCGCCGCGCGCGCACAAAGGCGCCTAGGTGCACGCCGTCGCGGGGACGCCCGCACGGAACGGGAGGGCGATCCCCCCCGCGGAGGCACGAAGCATGGCAACTCGCAAGAAGGCCACGAAGAAGGCGACACGCAGGAAGGCCGTCAAGAAGGCGACGCGTCGGAAGGCCGTGAAGAAGGCCACGCGCCGCAAGGCCGTTCGCAAGGCCGTCCGCCGCAAGGCCGTCCGCAAGGCCGTGCGCCGCAAGGCCGTCCGCAAGGCCGTGCGCCGCAAGGCCGTCCGCAAGGCCGTCCGCCGCAAGGCCGTCCGCAAGGCGGTGGTCCGCAAGGCCGTCCGCCGCAAGGTCGTCCGCAAGGCGGTGGTCCGCAAGGCCGTCCGCAAGGCGGTGGTCCGCAAGGCCGTCCGCAAGGCGGTGGTCCGCAAGGCGGTGGTCCGCAAGGCCATCCTCAACGCGCTGAACAACGAGGGGTAGGAACAAGGACGGCGCCCTGACGGCGCGGTCGAGGCAGGCGCTCCGGTCGCCGCTCGCACAAGCGCGTCGGACAGGGTGGTCGCTCCAGCATCGAAGGCCTTCGAAGGACAGGCCCCCCGCACGCGGGGGGCTTTTTTTTCCCCGGGCGCGACGCTGCGCCGCTCCGCGACCCGCTCCGAGGCGCCGCGTGCACGCCCCGAACTTCAAAAAAAGAGGCGGATGGCTCTTGACAGTGGCGAACAACGGCAAGCATATATTCCGTGAGGTGTGCACCCTCTGCGGGGACGCTCGCAGGAATCCGGAGGGCGATGGGCGCCCTCGAGGAGGCAAGGAACCATGCTGGCTAGAAGGAAAGCCGTGAAGAAAGCCGTCCGCCGGAAGGCCGTGAAGAAGGCCGTCCGCCGGAAGGCCGTGAAGAAGGCCGTCCGCCGGAAGGCCGTGAAGAAGGTCCTTCGCAAGAAGGCCACCAAGAAGGTCCTTCGCAAGAAGGCCACGAAGAAAGTCGCGCGGAAGAAGGCCACCAAGAAGGTCGCGCGGAAGAAGGCCACCAAGAAGGCCACAAAGAAGATGGCGCGCAAGACGGCCAAGCCGATCGAACCGCCGCCCGCTTTCTAAAGCGATCTACTAAAAGCATCCTTCGAAGGAAAGCCCCCCGATCCGGGGGGCTTTTTTTTGCCTGCCAGGCGCGACGCGGGGCGCTTTTCCAGGCAGGGGGGCGCCGCGTCGTCAGATCGCGGTGTCCTGGTAGCGCCCGAAGACCGAAGCCAGGCGACCTGCGATCTCGCCGACGGTCGCGTACGCCTCGACCGCTTCGAGGATCTCCGCGACCAGGTTGTCGTGACCTCGGGCCGCACGCTCCACACCGTCGAGCGCGCGGGCCCACCGGGCCGCGTCGCGGGCCGCACGCACCCGGCGGGTGCGCTCGATCTGGCGCGCGCGAAGCTCGTCCGGGATCCGCTGGACCGGAATCGCCTCTCCCTCGTCATCGCGGAAGCGGTTTACCCCAACGACGACCTGGCGACCGGCTTCGATCGCTCGCTGGGTACGGTAGGCAGCGTCGGCGATCTCACGCTGCGGGAAGCCGGCCTCGATCGCCGGCACGGCCCCCCCCAACTCGTCGATCCGGGCCAGGAGGCGCCGCGCCTCCTCCTCGAGCCGGTCGGTCAGCGCTTCGACGTAGTACGAGCCGGCGAGCGGGTCGACCGTGTCCCCCACCCCGGTCTCGTGGGCCAGGATCTGCTGGGTCCGGAGCGCGAGCGTGACCGCCTGCTCGGTCGGCAACCCGAGCGCCTCGTCCATCGAGTTCGTGTGCAGCGACTGGCACCCCCCCAGGACCGCGGCCAGCGCCTCGAAGGCGGTCCGCACGACGTTGTTGCCGGGCTGCTGGGCAGTGAGCGACGACCCGGCGGTCTGGGCGTGGAACCGCAGCTTCCCGAGATCCCGGTCGCTCGCCCCGAAGCGCTCGGCGACGATCCGGGCCCACAGCCGTCGGGCGGCGCGGAATTTCGCCACCTCCTCGAGGATCTCGATCTGGGCGTTGAAGAAGAAGGAGAGCCGGGGGGCGAAGCTCTCCAGCGGAAGCCCGGCCGCGAGCGCCGCTTCCACGTAGGCGATCGCGTCGGCGAGGGTGAAGGCGATCTCCTGGGCCGCGGTCGAGCCGGCCTCGCGGATGTGGTAGCCGCTGATCGAGATCGTGTTCCAGCCGGGCGTGTGGGCGGCGCACCAGGCGAAGGTGTCGGTGACCAGCCGCAGCGAGGGGCGCGGCGGGAAGATATAGGTGCCGCGGGCGATGTACTCCTTCAGGACGTCGTTCTGGATCGTCCCCCGCAGCGCCTTCGGCTCGACCCCCTGCCGCTTTCCGACCGCGACGACCATCGCCAGCAGGATCGCCGCCGGGGCGTTGATCGTCATCGACGTGCTGACCGTGTCGAGCGGAATCCCGTCGAGCAGGACCTCCATGTCGGCCAGCGAGTCGATCGCGACCCCGACCTTCCCGACCTCCCCCTCCGCGATCGGGTCGTCGGAGTCGTACCCCATCTGGGTCGGCAAGTCGAAGGCGACCGAAAGACCGGTCTGGCCCTGCGACAGCAGGTAGCGGTAGCGGGCGTTCGACTCCTCGGCGCTCCCGAACCCCGCGTACTGCCGCATCGTCCAGAACTGGCCGCGATACATCGTCGGCTGGACGCCGCGGGTGAAGGGGTATTCGCCGGGAAAGCCGACCTCCTCGAGGTAGCGGTCGTCGTCCCCGTCGGCCGGCGTGTAGAGCCGCCGGATCTCGATACCGGACGCGGTCTCGAACCGCTCCCGGCGCTCCGCGGCCCTGGCCAGAGCCCGGGCGACGGTCGTGTCGGTCCAGCGCGCGGTCTCGCTCGCGATGCGGCCCTTCCTGCTCATGGGGGTTCCTCGGGCTGGGCGGCGCACGCGGGACGCCGGGAGGGCGCCTCCGGGGGATGGCGGAGTATGCCTCCCCGGCCCCTGCGGCGGCGAGCCCCCTGGCCCCGCCGATCCGCATCACCGGTGAAGCGCCGGACGGGTCGGGGGTAGCATGCGGCCCGTGACTGCACCGGCCGATCGCACCCTCGCGTGGGGTCGAACCCGCCTCCCGCTGCCGGAGAACTGGCACGACCTTCCCTGGCTCGAGCCGCTCCCGGGCGCGGAGACCTCGTCCCCCGCGCCCACCGGATTCGACGCCGCCGTGCGCCTCGCCGCTTCCCGCGCCGCGCGCGAACTCGGTGCGAGCGACCGGCTCGCGCTGGTCGTCCCGGACCGGACACGCGCGTTGCCGCTGCCGGAGATGCTGCCCGCTACGCTCGATGCGCTCGAGGCGGCGGGCGTGCCGTGTGCGCGGGTCGACCTGGTCCCCGCTTCCGGCCTGCACCGCCCGATGTCGCCGGCCGAGCTCCGCGCCTGGATCGGACCCGCCGCCGCGGCCCGCGTCATCGCGCTGCCTCACGACGCCGACGCGCCCGCCGAGTTCCTGGGCACGACCGCCTCCGGCATCCCGGTCGCCGCGCATCCGGCGGTCGCGCGCGCCGGCGCGGTGCTGGCGCTGGGACGGATCGTCTTCCACTACCTCGCCGGGTTCGGCGGCGGCCGCAAGATGTTGGTCCCCGGCGTCGCGGCGCGGCCGACGATCCTGGCCGTGCACCGCTGCTGCCTGTCCGCGCGGCCCGGTGGGGGACGACACCCCTCCGCGCGCGCCGGTCTGCTCGAGGGGAACCCGGTCCACGCGGCGGCCGTCGAGGCGGCGCGTCTGTTCCCGCCGGCGACCCTGCTGCACATCATGGACGGCGCGGCCGGCGCGGAGGGCGGGTGGTCGGCCACCGCCGGCGACGCGTTCGAGGACCACGCCCGCGCCGCGGCGCGCTACGCGGCGGCGCACCGCGTGCGCCTCGACGCCCTGCTCGACGTCGTGATCGTCTCCGCCGGTGGCGCCCCGGCCGATCGCGACCTGGTCCAGGCGCACAAGGCGCTCGACGCGGTCGCCCCCGTCGTGCGGGACGGCGGAACGGTCGTCCTCGTGGCGGCGTGCGGCGACGGCGCGGGGAACCGCGAGCTGGCGGACGGGCTCGCGCTCGGAACGCCGGCGGCGATCGAAGACGAGCTGCGGCGCGAGTTCCGCGTCGGGCTGCACACCGCCCTCGCGCTGGCCGAGAAGACCCGCCGGTTTCGGGTGATGGCGCTGACCGAACTGCCCGACGAGCTGCTCGCCGCGGCGCACATCGAGCGCGTCACGTCACTCGACGAGGCGGCGCGGAAGCTCGCGGGGAACGCCGCGCCCGGCGCGCGCCGGGCGCTCGCGCCACGGGGTGGCTCGCTGCTGTACGAGGTCGTTCCTGGTTGAACACCGGGCGGCTTCGGGGAGGGAGGCCTGCTGCGGGGCCGGCAGCGCCCCGGGAAGCTCATTCTCGGTAGTCGCCCCCCCGTCCCGCGAGTATGCTCTTGCGGCCCTGCCGGGGGTCCCGAGGCTTCCCGGCCGCCGACGCCAACTCACACACCGGAAAGCAGAACCATGAGCCACGACGACGTCCTGCACAGCGACCTGCCCGCGGGTGACGACTCCACGGATCGCCCCGCGCCCCCCACCTGGCCCGAGCCGGAGGGGTCCGAATCCCACGGGGAGCTCCCCGCGCCGGAACCGCACGACGCGCTCCCGGCGCCCGCAGAGGTCGCGGAGCTGCCGCCCCCGCCCGCCGAGATTCCACCCCCTCCCACGCCGCCGCCGCCCGTCGCCGCGCCGGTGCCGGAGACGGGACCGATCCCCGGAGAGGAGTGGGGGTGGGTCGACGCCCAGGACGTCGTTCACCAGAAGGACGGCGCCCTCTTCAAGGGGCGGGCGCTCGGCCCGCTCAAGGGGCGCGGCAAGCGGACGGCGTTCGCGTTCTACGTCGAGCGCTTCCAGCGTCTCGAGGCCAAGACCGCCGAGCTGGAGCGGGAGATCCAGGCCGCCACGAACAAGGGCCGTTTCTCCGAGCGCACCGGGCGGCTGGTCGAGCAGATCCAGACCGCCGACGCCCTCGGCGACTTCGACTCCCTGCTCGCTCGGCTCGAGTCGCTGCGCCGCGAGGTGCTGGACTACCAGGCCGCCCAGCGCGCCGGGAAGGAAGCGTTGATCGGCGTCGCCGAGTCGCTGATGAACCTGACGTCGTGGACGCAGACCGCGGACAAGATGAAGGCGCTGCAGGAGCGGTGGAAGACGCTGGGCTCGGCGTCGCGCGAGGATGACGAGCTGCTGTGGAAGCGGTTCCGCGGCGCACTCGACGCGTTCTTCCAGCGGCGCGACGAGAACCGCACCCAGCAGGCCAGCGATCGCACCGAGGCCCGGCGCCGGAAGGAAGAGTTGTGCGCGCAGGCCGAGGCGCTCGTCGAGTCGACCGAGCTCGAGAAGACCGCCCACGCGATGGAAGAGATGATGGTCGCGTGGAAGGCCGCGGGCTGGGCCGGGCGCGACGTGGAGGAGTCGCTCTGGGAACGGTTCCGCGCCGCGCGCGGGGCCTTCTTCGACCGGCGGCGCGCGACGCAGTCCCAGGCCTCGCACGACCGCGAAGCCCACAAGCAGCGGAAGATCGCGCTCTGCGAGGCGGCGGAGGCGCTGATCGCGTCGCCCGACGTGTTCGGGGCCTGCGAGCAGGGCAAGCTGCTGCAGGCCGAGTGGAAGACGGTCGGGACGGTGCCGCGGGCGCTCTCCGACCAGCTCTGGGAGCGCTTCCGCACGGCCTGCGACAAGGTCTTCGCCCGCGCACAGGATGAGCGCAAGCACCGCCGCACCGAGTGGACCCACCAGAAGCAGGAGACGGTGTCGCGCAAGCGCGAGCAGGCCGAGGCGCTGCGCGAGTCGATCGCCCGCGACCTGGGCCACATCGACCGCTGGCGCCAGGCGCTGGCGGGGCTGAAAGACGGCGGGCGGGCGGAAGAGATGCGGCGCGGTCTCGACGAGAAGATCGGGGGGGTCGAGGAGCGTCTCGGCCAGAAGCGCACGCGCCTCGCCGAGCTCGAGACCGAGATCAAGAACGCGCCGTGAGCCGGGGGGTCGCGGGGCTCTCCGCGCTCCTGGCCGTGGGGCTGGCCCTCCTGGCCGGCCCGGGCACCGCGCCGGCCCGGGCGGGCGAAGAGCACGGGCACGATCCGGGCGACGAGGCCACCGAGACCGCGGCCTGGCGAACCCCCGCCGAAGCCGCCGATTTCCAGTCCACTCCCTCCTACGACGACACGATCGCCTTCCTGCGGCGGCTCGAGGCGCAGTCCCCCGCGCTGCGGCTCGGCTTCTACGGCACGTCGGGCGAAGGGCGCCCGATGCCGTACGTGGTCGTGTCGAAGGAGGGCGCCGTCACCCCCGCCGCGGCGCAGGCGCTGGACAAGCCGATCGTCTTCATCGTCGCCGGAATCCACTCCGGGGAGATCGACGGCAAGGACGCCTTGCTGATCCTCCTGCGCGACATCGCGCTGGGGCACGCGCCGGCCCTGCTCGACGCGGCGACGTTGCTGCTGGTCCCGATCTACAACGTGGACGGGCACGAGCGCGTCTCGCCCTTCAACCGGCCGAACCAGGACGGGCCGCGCGCGGGGATGGGGTTCCGCACCACGGCCAACGGACTCGACCTCAACCGCGACCACATCAAGCTGGAGAGCCCGGAGGCCCGGGCGCTGGTCGGCCTGTTCAACGCCTGGCGACCCCACCTGCACGTCGACACGCACGTCACCGACGGCGTCGACCTCGAGTGGACCCTGACCTTCGCGCTGATCGAGGCCCCGCAGGCCGCGCCGTCGATCCAGGAGTGGTGGTCGTTCAACCTGCCGCCGGTCGTCTCGGCGATGGCGCGCGGCGGGCGCCGCATCGGGCCGTACGTCGACCTGAAGGACGGAACCGACCCGGCAAAGGGGTTCGAGTCGTGGGTCGGCGAGCCGCGCCTGTCGACCGGCTACTTCAACCTGCGGAACCGTCCGACGGTCCTGGTCGAGATGCACTCCTACAAGCCGTACGGGGAGCGGGTGGCGGCGCTTCGCGACTTCCTGGCGCTGCTGGTGCGGCAGGTGGGGACATCCGGCCTGGCTCTCGAGAAGGCGGTGGCCGAGGCGGAGGAGCGGACGGTCGCGGCGGGCAAGGTGGGGGCGCCGCCTTCGGAGATCGTGCTCGAGTGGACGATCGACGACCGGACGACCCCCGTCCGGGTCCCGTTCTTCGACTTCACGGTCGTCGATTCGCAGCCGCTGGGGCGCAAGGTCCTGCAGTACGACCGCTCGAAGGCGAACTCGCTCGACGTCCCCTGGTCGCACCGCGCCAGGCCGAAGGCGACGACGACGCGGCCGCGCGGGTACCTGGTCGCGCCCGGCTGGCCGGTGCTCGAGGAGAAGCTCCGGGCGCACGGGCTCACGGTCCGGCGTCTCGACGGGCCGGCGGAGCTGACGGTCGAAACCCTGCGCCTCGCCGAGCCGAAGTACGAGAGCCGTTCGTACCAGGGACGGGTGCGCGTGGCGTTCCAGGTGACGCGCGAGACGGCGACGCGGCGGTTCCCGGCCGGCACGCTCTTCGTCCCCGCCGACCAGCCGGACTTCGAGGTCGCGGCGCAGCTGCTCGAGCCCGAATCGCCCGACTCGCTCGCCGCGTGGGGAATGCTCGACACCGTCTTCGAGCGCAAGGAGTACATCGACCCCTCGGTTCTGCACCGGCTGGCGACCGACATGTTGAAGGATCCCGGGGTGGCCGCCGAGTGGAGCGCCGCGCTCGAGGCGGACCCGGCGCTCGCGAAGGACCCGACGGCGCGCTACCTGTGGTGGTACCGCCGTACCCCGTACTGGGACGAGACGGTGGGTCTGATGCCGGTCTTCCGGCTGACCGGACCGCTCGATGTGCCGCTCTCGCCGCTTCGCTGACCGGCCGCTAGAATCACGGGTTCCCGTCGACCCGGGCCTGGGCGCCGGCGCAGGGATGGAGCTGACGTGACCGACCTGAAGAGCAAGCTGACCTCGTTGCGGATCGACAAGGGGCCGGCCCGCGCCGGGCGGCGCCGGTTCGGACGCTGGCTGCTCTGGCCGCTGCTCGCGGTCGTCGCGGTCGGGGCGTTCATCCCGCTGTCCGGTAAGTTCCGCGGGCCGGTCGAGGTCCAGGCGACGACACCGACGGTGATCTCGCCCGAGCAGCTGGCGGCCGGGCAGCCGATCCTGACCGCCTCGGGCTACCTGGTGCCGCGCCGCCGCGCGATCGTGTCGTCGAAGATCCAGGGACGGCTGTCGGAGCTGCGGGTCGAGGAAGGGAGCCGCGTCGCCGAAGGCGAGGTCATCGCGCGCCTCGAAAGCCGCGACTTCGAGGCCCAGATGGCGCGGTCGAACGCCTCGATCCAACGGGCGCAGGCGACGATCCAGCGCGCCGCGGCCGACCTCTCCGAGTTCGAGCGGCAGCTGCGCAAGGCGACCGAGCTGGTCGAGCAGGGGGTGGCCGCGGTCGACGACAAGGAGGCCGCCGCGGCCCGGGTCGCGATCGGACACGCGGCCGTCGACCAGGCGAAAGCCGAGCTCGCGGTGGCCCAGGGCGACCGCGAGCTGGCCGAGGCCAACCTCTCCAATACGGTCATCCGCGCGCCGTTCACCGGCACCGTCGTCCGCAAGATGGCGGAGGTCGGCGAGAGCGTCGCGCCGATCCCTCCGGGCGTGAACATTTCGACCGCCTCCGGGGCGATCGTCGCGCTGGCCGACCTCGATACGCTGGAGGCGGAGGTCGACGTCGGCGAGGCCAACGTCTCGAAGCTGGTCGTCGAGCAGCCGGCGCAGGTGACGGTCGAGGCCTTCCCGGACCGCAGGTACAAGGGCCTGCTGCGCCAGATCATCCCCTCCGCCGACCGCACCAAGGCGACGGTGCTCGTGCGCGTGACACTGGTCGACAAGGACCCGAACCTCAAGCCCGAGATGAGCGCGCGCGCGGACTTCCTCTCGCAGCAGGTGGAGGGAGAGCCGGTACCGACCCGGCCGGAAATCCGGGTTCCGGCGGACGCGTTGGTCAAGTCCGGCGCGGCGACCTCGGTCTGGGTCGTCGAGGACGGGGCGGGGAAGCCGGCGCTGCGCAGCGTCCCGGTGACCACCGGCGAGACGCGGCCGGGCGGCGACGTCGTCGTGACGGGCGGCCTCGCCGGGAGCGAGACGATCGTGCTGCGGCCGGCGGCCACGCTGAAGAGCGGCGAGGCAGTCGCGATCAAGGCCCGGTGACGCGATGACCGGGGCGGCCGCGACGGCCGAGGTCGAGGTCCGGGAGGTCCGCAAGATCTACCGGCGCGGCGCCGAGGAGATCCTCGTCCTCGACGGGTTGACGCTGGACGTCCCGCGGGGCGAGTTCGTGGCACTGATGGGACCGTCCGGCTCGGGCAAGACGACGCTGCTCAACCTGATCGCGGGGATCGACCGGCCGACCTCGGGAGCGGTGATCGTCGGCGGCACCGACGTGACGACGCTCGGCGAGGGGGACCTGGCCGACTGGAGGTCGCGCCACGTCGGCTTCATCTTTCAGTTCTACAACCTGATCCCGGTGCTCACGGCGCTGGAGAACGTCGAGCTGCCGCTGCTCTTGCAGCCTTTCTCGCGGAGCGAGCGGCGCGAGCGCGCCCTGACCGCGCTGGAGATCGTCGGGCTCGCCGACCGCAGCAAGCACTACCCGCGGCAGCTCTCGGGCGGCCAGGAGCAGCGCGTCGCGATCGCCCGCGCGATCGTGACCGATCCGACCGTGCTGGTCGCCGACGAGCCGACCGGCGACCTCGACTCGAAGAGCGCGGACGAGGTGCTCCACCTGATGGAGGCGCTCAACCGGGAGTTCGAGAAGACGATCGTCATGGTCACGCACGACCCCCGCGCGGCGGCGGTCGCCCACATCCGCTACCAACTCGAGAAGGGCCGCCTGGTCGTCTGAGATGAGGTTCCTCCCCTACATCCTGAAGCACCTCCGGTACAACTGGTTCCGGACGGTCCTCACGGTCCTGGCGATGGCGCTGTGCATCTTCCTGTTCTGCGTGCTCGAGACCGCGATCGACGCGATCGACTCCTCGACCGAGAGCGCATCGGACAAGCGACTGATCACGCGCAATGCGGTCAGCCTCGTGTTCAACCTCCCGATCTATTACGGCGGGCGCATCGCCGCGCTCCCGGGGGTGCGGCGCGTCGCCGGCGCGAACTGGTTCGGCGGGATCTATCAGGACCGCAAGAACTTCTTCGCCAACTTCGCGATCGACGCCGAGCCCTACCTGGCGATCTACCCGGAGTACATCCTGGCGCCGGAGCAGAAGGACGCCTTCCTGCGCGACCCTCGCGGCTGCGTGGTCGGCCGCGAGCTGGCGGACCGCTTCGGCTGGAAGGTGGGCGACGTCTTCCAGATGGAGTCGACGATTCCACCGTACCGGGTCGGCCGGCCGTTCGAGTTCGTGGTCCGCGGGATCTACGAAAGCGACGAAGCCCGCTACCCGGGCACCAACCTGCAGCAGATGTTCTTCCACTTCCGCTACCTCTACGAGTCCACGGGCCGGCGCGTCGGGAAGGGTTCCTTCGTCGTCGAGATCGACGACCCGGCCCGTGCGGGCTCGATCAGCCGCGAGGTAGACGCGCTGTTCGACAACTCCTCGTCGCAGACCAGGACCGAGACCGAGGCGGCCTTCCGCGCCAGCTTCATCGCGCTGATCGGCAACATCTCCCTGCTGCTGCGGGTGATCGGCCTGGCGACGACCTTCACGATCCTGCTGGTCACCGCCAACACGATGAGCATGGCGGTCCGCGAGCGGCGCAAGGAGATCGCGACGCTCAAGACGCTCGGCTTCACGAGCGGGAAGGTGATGGGGCTGGTGCTGGGCGAGGCGGTGGTCCTCGGCGTGCTCGGCGGCGGCCTCGGGCTGGTGTTCGGCGACCGCTTCATCCACCTGCTGCCGAAGATCCCGATGATCGGGGACATCTTCCGGGGCGTGGCCGACCGCGGCCTGTCGCCGGAGCTGGGCGCGCTGGCGTTCGGCCTCGCGGTCGCGCTCGGCGTGGCAGCCGGGTTGCTGCCGGCGGTCTTCGCCTACCGCGAGCGGATCACGACCGCGCTGAGGCAGCTGTGAGGCTCTCGCTGCTCTGGTCCTACAACCTGCGCAGCGTGCTGCAGCGCTGGCGCACCAGCCTGCTCGCGATCTTCGGCATCGGCCTCGTGGTCGGGGTCCTGGGCTGGCTGGTCGCGATGTCCACCGGGCTGCGCGCAACGCTCAAGGCCACCGGCATCCCCGAGAACGCGATCGTCGTGCAGAAAGGCTCCAACTCCGAGCTGACCTCGGGCGTCGGCAACGACGCCGCCAGCCTGATCGAGGTCGACGACCGGGTCCGGCGCGGACCGGACGGGCGGCCGCTCGCCTCCCCGGAGATGGTCGTCGTCGCGTCCCTCAAGCGCCGGAGCGACGGCTCGGCGATCAACGTCCTGGTGCGCGGCGTCACGGCGCGGGCGTTCGCCGTGCGCCACGGCATCGAGATCGAGTCGGGGCGCAACTTCACCCCCGGGCTGGGCGAGATCGTCGTCGGCAAGCGGCTGCTCGACCAGTTCGACGGGCTCGAGATCGGCGACACGATCACGCTGCAGCGCCGCCCCTGGACGGTGGTCGGGGTCTTCTCCGCCGACGGCTCGGGCTTCGAAAGCGAGATCTGGGGCGACGCCGACCTGATGCGACAGGCCTTCAACCGGACCGGCGGCTGGCAGTCGGTCACGCTGCGGCTGAAGGACCCATCCTCCCTGACCGCCTTCGCCGACGGTCTGGCGAAGGACCCGCGGTTCCAGGTCGAGATGAAGCAGGAACAGGCCTACTACGAGGCCCAGGCCGGCGGCGTCGGGACGGCGCTCCTGCTCCTGGGCTACTTCGTCACCGTGATCCTGGGGATCGGTGCGGCGTTCGGCGTGATCAACACGATGTACGGAATCGTCGGCGCCCGGACGCGCGAGATCGGGACACTCCGCGCGCTCGGCTTCTCGCGCCTGTCGATCCTGCTCGGCGTGATGGTCGAATCGGTCTTCCTGGCGCTCCTCGGCGGCGTGCTGGGGATCCTGTTCACGCTCCCCTTCGAGGGCTATACCGCGGCCACCGCCGGGGCCTCGTTCAGCCAGCTCTCGTTCGCGTTCAAGATCACGCCGCGCGGGATGCTGATCGGGATGATGGTGGCGCTGGTGCTGGGCGTGATCGGGGGCCTGCTGCCGGCGATCCGCGCCTCGCGCGTCCCGATCACCGCCGCGCTGCGCGAGGCCTGACCCGACGCGACGGGCGGCCGGCGGGCTCAGGAGCCCGGCACGACCGTGACCGCGTCCACCAGCCCCGTCACGCCGTTGAGGCCCAGCACGGTGCGTCCCGCACGGTCCTTGTCCCGCACCGTCGGCGCCGTTCCGCGCAGCGTGACGACGCTTCCGGCGACCGCCACTTCGTAGTTCCCTTCGACCCCCTCGCCGACCGATCCGTCGAGCTGTGCCATGGCCCACTGCCGGATGCGCTCGCCGTCCGACGCCGGGGTCTCGATCCGATCGACGACCGCGACCACGCCGGGAACGCGCGCCGCGGCGTCACGCGCGTCGAAGCGGCGCCGGCCGTCGTTGATCGTACCGGACAGGGTGACGACGCCGGCATCGGCGGTCGCCGTGAGCGCCAGGCGTGCGGTCTCCTTGCCCTGCCGCAGCGCGTCCTGCACCGCCGGGAGGATCTCGGCGTCGGGGCGCCCGGCACCGCGCACGGTCGTCCGGTCGACGATTTCGACGATCCCGCGGACCCCGCCTGCGACTTCACGCGCCCGCCAGCTGCGGTAGAGGTCCGAGACGATGCCGCTGATCGCCGCGACGCCGTCCGTGACGCTCACGCGCAGCGATTCGCGGCTGAGCCCTTTCGCCCCGGCGAAGCGCTGCGCGACCGCCCGGGCCAGCTCGGCGTCGCTCGGCGGCGCCGCGACGGCCGGGAGCAGCGCGGCCAGGCACGACAGCGCGCAGGCCACGCGCGCCGCGTGTGCCGTGGCGTCCCGCGCGCGCCAACCCTCTCGACCCCGGCGCACCGCCTACGGCCTCAGGGTCTTCACCTCGCGCGAGGGCGGCTGCACGGTGAGCTGCAGGACGACGCCGGTGACGCCGTTGACTCCCATCACGCGCTCTTCCGCGCCGTAGATCCCGGAGAGGAGCAGGGTCGTCCCGCTGAGCGTCACGACGCCGTCCTCCACCGTAGTCCGGATGTCGCCGCTGATCGGCGTCCCGGTCCCGCCGGCGAGGATCGAGGCCACGGACTGCTGGATCAGGTCGTCCGTGCTGGCCGGCGACTGCAGCTGGTCGACGACCTGCTTGACGCCGGGCTGCTTGCCTGCCGCGTCGCGCGCGTCGTAGCGC
Source organism: uncultured Acidobacteriota bacterium (assembly GCA_963702425.1). Lineage (GTDB taxonomy): Bacteria > Acidobacteriota > Polarisedimenticolia > J045 > J045 > JALOKP01. Next base: position 58,815 of record CAVPCQ010000018.1, on the reverse strand, counting down.
TTGCGCGCGTCCCTCACCGTGCCGGTGAAGGTCACCACGCCGTTCTGCACCGAGGCCTCGATCGTGCCGACCTGCGGGCTGGCCAGCAGATTGCGCCGCAGAGCGTCCTCGACCGCGTTCTGGAGCGACGAGTCGGGCACCCCTCTGTCCTCGATCTCCAGCTGCGACTCGAAGCCGACGACACCGAACATGCTTGCCGCGTCGTCGCGCGCCTTCCACGTCTCCCACAGCGTGTCCACGGTGCCGGAGACGGTCACCACCCCGTTCGAGACGGCGACCGTCAGCCGGTCGTCCTGGAGCGCGGCATCCTGGGAGAGCTTGGTCGCGATCTTGGACTGCAGGGTGCCGTCATCGTAGCCCTTGGACTGCAGCGCGCTGTTGTCGAATCCGCTCGATTGCGCGGACGCGATCGGAACCAGCAGGAAGCTCGCGAGCAGGGTCGATGCGGTGCGGAAGTTCATCGTTTTTCCTCTCTCTCCCCGGGATTGTCGGCCTCGGCCGCGAGCGCGGCCACCTCCTCGGAAACCCCGGCGTCGGCGTCGGGCTCGGGCTCGACCGCCAGCGGGCGCGGGGCGCGGGTCACGGGCTCCAGCACCGGCAGCTCCTCCGCGGTGCTGACGCCGAGCTCCCGGAACTTCCGCGCCTGGGGCAGGTAGCGCGACTCGAGCGACCCGACCGCCTCGTTGTACGCCTGCACCGCCTGGCCGAGGTTGCGGCCGACCGCTGCAAACTTCTCGACCAGCAGGTTCAGGCGCTTGTAGAGCTCGCGCCCGAGCTCGCTGACGCGCTCGGCGTTCTCGGCCATCCGCTCCTGCTGCCAGCCGTAGGCGACGGCGCGGAGCAGCGCGATCAGCGTGATCGGGCTGGCCGGGATGACGTGCGACTCCACGCCGTACTCGATCAGCCCGGGATCGTGCCGCAGCGCCTCGGCGAAGAAGGCTTCGCCGGGCAGGAACATCACGACGAACTCGGGCGCCGCCTTGAACTGGCTCCAGTACGCCTTCTCGCCCAGCTTGCGCAGGTGAGCGCGGACGTGCCCCGCGTGCTCGCGCAGCCGGTCGTCGCGCGTCGCGTCGTCGGTCGCCTCCGCCGCGGCGAGGTAGCCGACGAGCGGCGTCTTGGCGTCGACGATGATGCTCTTCCCGCCCGGCAGCCGCACGACGAGGTCGGGCCGCAGCCGGCCCTCGTCCCCGTCGCGGGTCTCCTGCTGGACGAAATCGCAGTACTCGAGCATCCCCGCCATCTCGACCACGCGCTGGAGCTGAATTTCGCCCCAGCGGCCGCGCACGTCGGGCGCCCGGAGCGCACGGACCAGCCGCTGCGTCTCGGCCTTCAGGTCGCCGTGCGCGCCGGCGATCATCCTGAGCTGCTCGTCGAGGCGGGCGGTCCCCTGCAGGCGCAGCGACTCGGCCTTCTTCAGCTCGCCGTCGATCCCGGTCAGCGCCTCCCGGATCGGCTTCACGAGCTGCTCGACGGCCTGGCGGCGGGCCTCGAGCTCCTGGCCCGCGTCGGCCTTCAGTTCGCCGAAGCGCGACGCGGCCAGCTCGAGGAACGACTGGTTGTTGTGGCGCAGGGCTTGGGCCGCGAGCGCTTCGAAGGTCTGGCGCAGCGCACTCTCGGAGTCCGCCAGCAGCGTCTCGCGCGCGGCGGCGGCGCGGTCGCGTTCCTCGAGCTGGACCGCGAGGGTGGCGAGACGGGCTCGCGTCACCAGCCACGCCGCCGCGGCACCGAAGGCCATCGCACCGAGCGCAACGAGCAGGAGCGGCAGCCAGGTCTCCGCGCTCACGCTTCCTCCCCTCGCCGGGACCGGCCCCGCGCCACCGGCGGCGACCAGCGGGTGCGCTCCAGCTCGAGCGTCCCGTTCGGCTTGAAGCGTACTCCTTCGGCCTCGAGCAGCGCGCGCTGCAGGCCCGGCGGAACGTCGGGCATCCGCTCGGTGGAGCAGCCGCCCGCGGCGTTGACCACGCGCTGCCACGGGACCCCCGGCGGGCAGCCGTGCATCGCCCAGCCGACCGCGCGCGGCGAGAGCCGGTTCCCGAGCAGGGTCGCGATCTGGCCGTAGGTCATCACCCGCCCCCGCGGAATGCGGCGGACCAGGGCGTAGATCGCGGCAAAAGCCCCGCCGCGGGCAGCCGGCACCTCCGCGTGCACCCTCGCGCCCGGCCCGCCCCGCGCCCCTGTCCGTCGCGCCATGCGCTCTCCAGCGGCCGGCCGAGCGCCGCGCCAGCCCGGACGGCTCCCGCCGGGCTGCGAGCGGCGCCTGTGTCCCCGGCGGCCAGCCCTATCATTCTCCGCGATCTCGGCCGCGTCCGCGCCGAGGAGGCCTCGATGAGCGCTCCGACCTCTGATCCCCTCGCCCCCGTCATCGACGCCCTCTCCTCCGGCTGGCGGCGGATGACCTGGCTGCTCTTCCACGGCCGAGAGGCGCGGCTGGAGAACTGGCTCTGGTGGGGCTTGCTCGCGCTGCTGGCGGGCGGGCTGGGCAACCACTACGGGACCGGCGGAAGCTGGAGAGATCCCGATCTCCTCCGCTCCGGCTCCCGCGCGGCGGCGGCGAGCGGTCTGCCTGCCGATCCGTTCTCGGCCTTCGCGAAGATCGCCTGGACCGTGCCGCTGATCGCGACGCTGCTCGGCCTCGCGGTCCTGCTCGGGCTGTTCCTGCTCTACCTGCGCTGCCGCTTCCGCTTCGTCCTGCTCGACGGCGTGCTCTCCGGAGCGCCGCGGATCAGGGGCGTGTTCGCGCGCACGGCCGGCCCCGGCCTGGCCTACTTCGGCTTCGAGCTGCTGCTCGCGCTCGCGGCCATCGTCCTGCTGCTGCCGCTGGCCGTCATCTGGTGGCCGATCCTCCGCGACGTGATGAGCGGGTGGAGCCCCGAAGCCGGAGACCTTGCGCTTCCGGTCCTCTTCTCCATCGCCTACGGGCTCCCGGTCGGCGTCTCGCTCGGGTTGACCGAGTGGTTCGCGCACGATTTCGTCGTCCCCCTGGCGTGGACGTCCGGAGCCGGCTTCTGGACCTGCTTCGCCCGTGCCCTCCGGTTGTTCTTTTCGCGCCTCGGCCCGTCGCTCTTCTTTCTCCTGATGCGGGTCCTGGTCGGCCTCGTCGCGATCCTCGCGATCACGTTCGCCACCTGTTTCAGCTGCTGTCTCTGGATCTGGCCGGCCGCGGTCGGGGTCGTGGCGGCACTGATCGTCGCCAGCTTCCCGGCCTCGGCCGTGATCCTGGCCCCGATCGCGCTCGCCGCGTTCTTCATGGCCGCCTGGATCCTCTCCACCGTGACCGTGCCGATCCCGCTGCTCTTCCGCGCCTGGTCCTACGCCTTCGTGCGTGCGCTCGACCCGGCGCTGCCGGACTGGAACCCGGACGGAACGCCGCCGGAACGACCCGCGGCACCCGGACCGCCGCCGCCGGTGCCACCGGCACCCGCCGCCGGCTGGGCGGGCGACGCGACCGGGGCATAGACTGGCCGCTTCCGGGAGGTGGGTCCTGCTGGGCGGTCCCGTCGTCATCGTCGGTGCGGGCGTTGCCGGGCTCGAGTGCGCGCGGAGCCTCGCGCTGACCGGGCACGACGTCCTCGTGATCGACAAGGCCCGGGGCGTCGGCGGGCGCTGCGCCACGCGCCGGGTGGAGGGACAGCCGGTCGATCACGGCATCGCGTTCCTGCACGGCCGGGACCCCACTTTTCTCGCCGCGCTCGACGCCGTTGCCGCCGACGGGGCCGGAACGGCGCTCGAGGGCTGGCCCGCCGCGGTGATCGGCAGCGGGAGCCCGTGCCAGCCCGACGCCTTCGCGCCGGGCGAACGCCGCGTCGCCTTTGCCGAGGGGGCGAGCGCCTTCCCCAAGCACCTGGCGCGCAACCTGCGTATCCGGCTGCAGACCCGCGTGACCTCGCTCGCGCTGGCGGGGACGCGGCTCGGGCTCGAGCTGGAGGACGGCGGCCGGCTCGACGCGGAGACGGTCGTCCTGGCGCTGCCGCTCGAGCAGGCGCGGGATCTGCTGGCGACGCTGCCGGCCGGCATCGCGGGGCTGGACGGCGTCCGCGCGCTGCTTGCGATGCTGGGAACGCTCCCCTGCCTGACGGTCATGGCGGGGTATCCGCAGGGCATGGGCGACGCGACGCGGTTCGATCTCTGCTACCCCGAGTCGTCGCGCGTGATGCAGTTGATCGCGCACGACTCGGCGAAGCGCGCAGCGCCGACCCAGTGCGTCATGGTCTACCAGGCGCGCCCGGGCTGGTCGCGCGAGCGGCTCGAGGCGGACTCGGCGCGGTGGGCCGCCGAGATGCTGGAGGAGGCGGGTCGGCTGTGCGGCGAATGGGCCGTGCGTCCCGTCTGGCACCAGACGCACCGCTGGCGCTACGCGCGCGTCGATCGCGGCTCCGAGCTGTCGAACCCGCTGCTCGTCGGCTTCCCCGGCGGCGCGCGGCTCGGGCTCGCCGGCGAGCTCTTCGCTCCCGGCGGCGGCGTCGAAGCGGCGTACCTTTCCGGCCGGCGCCTGGCCGACCGGATCCAAGAGGACACGGCATGACCTCCGTCACCGCGGAACTGCAGCAGCTCGTCGAGCGCGATCGCGACCACGAATGCCCGGGGTACGGCCCCGAGCGCCTGTGCGTCCGGATCGTCGGCGTCGCCGACCTGCCGACCCGCTTCGGGGACTTCTCGATCGTCGCCTTCTGGAACAACCGCGACAGCAAGGAGCACGTCGCGATCCTCCGGGGCGACGTCCGCGCGCAGGAGAACGTGCCCTGCCGCCTGCACTCCGAGTGCCTGACCGGCGACGCGCTGGGCTCGCTGCGTTGCGACTGCCGCGACCAACTCGAAGCCGCGCTGCGCCGCGTGGGCGAGCTGCCGCACGGGATCGTGCTGTACATGCGCCAGGAGGGCCGCGGGATCGGCCTGATCAACAAGATCCGCGCCTACGCGCTGCAGGACCGGGGGCTCGACACCGTCGAGGCCAACCTCGCGCTCGGCTTCCGCGACGACGAGCGCGACTACGCGATCGCCGCCCACATGATCGACAGCCTGGGAGCGAAGTCGATCCAGCTGATGACCAACAACCCGCGGAAGGTCGACCAGTTGCGGGAGTACGGCGTCACGGTCAGCGGACGGGTGCCGCACATCCTCCCCTCCAACCCGCACAACCTCTTCTACCTGCAGACCAAGGCCAACCGTTCCGGCCACTTCATCGACTTCGCCGGCAAGCCGCACCTGCCGGAGCAGAGCGACTGGGTGCGGGTGGAAGGGATGCCGGAGCGGATCCCCGAAGAAGAGTAGGGGCCGGCCTCCGTGCCGGCCCGCACGACGCGTTTCTTTCGGGCCGCCACGGAGGGCGGCCCCTGCGGGTTCAGCCCGCATGGCGCGCTTCTTTCGGGCCGCCACAGAGGGCGGCCCCTACCGGTTGCGCTTTTTTCGGGCCGCCACAGAGGGCGGCCCCTACGGGTTCAGCTGCGCGAGGATCTCGGGGTTCGCCTCCTCCATCGCCAGCAGCGAGTGGCACTGCGTGCAGTCCTGCTCGATCTTCTTGCCGCTGGCCGACTTCAGCTCGTCGTCGTGGCAGCGGAAGCAGCCCGGGAAGTCCTGGTGGCCGAGGTGGTTGGGATAGGTCCCCCACTGGATGTTCATCGACGGGAAGACGTTGACGCTGTAGATGTGGCCCAGCTCCGCGCCGGCGGCCTCGACTGCCACCTTCTTCTCCCGGGCGGCCTCCGGGTAGTTCTTCGCGTAGAACTCGCTGATCTGGGCCGTGATCCCGGCCTTCGCCGCTTCGTGCGAGGAGTACTCGACCTTCAGCGCCTTCATCCCCTCACGCTTGATGAACGGCAGCGAGCGGTCGATCCGGCCGACATCGAGCGCGCCGTCGATCTCGTTCTGCGGCAGGCGGTAGATGTGCGTCGGACGGTTGTGGCAGTCGACGCAGTCCATCGTGCGCCACTCGGTCTTCTCGCCGGCCTCGGGCTTCTTGTCGCGGGCGTAGCTCTCGACCGTCCCGTCGGCGCGCTTGAGTTCCACCGCGTAGACGTTCTGACGCGACTCGTCGGAGAGGTAGCGGATCTGGATGTTCTTGTCGATGTGCCAGTGGATCCCCTGCGAGATCGTGCCGGCGATCCCCTCCTCGCGCTTGAGCCCGCCGACCTTGACCAGGAGCACGGTCTTCTTCTCGGTGTTGGCCTCGTCCTCGTCGTAGTGGGTGCGTACGCGCAGCCGGTCGCCGACGAACTTCTCGGGCCAGTGGCACTGCTCGCACGTCTCGCGCGCGGGGCGGAGATTGTGGACCGGGGTCGGGATCGGCCGGGGGTAGAGGTTGAGGTTGACCGACACGACCTGCCAGGCACCCGACAGCTTCGACTTCACGAACCAGTCCGCGCCGGGGCCGATGTGGCAGTCGACGCAGCCGACGCGCGCGTGCGGAGAGCGGCTGTAGGCCGTGAACTCGGGGTCCATGACGGAGTGGCAGGCCTGCCCGCAGAAGGGGGTCGAGTCGAGGACCTCCACGCCCTTGTAGCCGACGAGCCCGAGGATCAGGACGTTGGCGACCGTGAGCCCCAGGAAGGTCAGGAAGAACTGCCGCGTGCGCGGCACGTTGAGATCGATGACCGGCAGGTTCTTCACCGGCGCGCCGCCGGCGGCGGCGATCGCTTCCCGCCGGCGCTGCAGCCGCAACCCGATCGGGATCAGCAGCAGGCCGAAGACGAAGAACCCCGGCAGGACCAGGTAGGCGAGGATCCCGCTGTAGGGCCCCCCCTCGAATCCGGCGAGCTGGAGCAGGAAGACGCTCAGGATCAGGACCGCGGATGCGGTCGTCAGCGCCGCACCCGCCAGGCTCAGCGGATGGCGAGTCATGGGCGCGAAAAAGCGCTGCATCGAGGCTCTCCAAGCAAGAAGGCCTCAGTCTAACTGAGTTTCATTGAGTTCCAAACCTCCCCGGAACCTCTTGTCTGACGGGGTTTTCCCCGGATTCGGCGGTCGGTCGCGGGCCCTCCCCGGCCGCCCCGCAGCCGATCGCGGGACGCGGCCCGTTCGGGGCGGACGCGGACCCTCCCGCGACCTAAGTTCTTGGCAGGGCGTCTCGAAGCCGGAGACGGGGAGAGCGATGACGGGAGTGGGGACAATCCTGGAACGGCCGCCGGCCGCGCTGCCGAAGCGCGACCGGCTCGAACTCGTGCCCGGCCTCGACCTCATCCGTCTGCTGGCCCGCGGCGGCTTCGCCGAGGTCTGGGAGGCGGAGCAGACCTCGCTCGGCCGGCGCGTGGCCGTCAAGATCCTGCGCCACGAGCACCTGAGCCAGCAGGAGATGGTCGCCTTCTTCGAGCAGGAAGCGCGCGTCCTGGCCCGCCTCAACCACCCCAACCTCGTTCACATCATCGACCGCGGCGCGACGCCCGCGGGGCCGTTCTTCGTGATGGAGTACGTGGAGGGGAAGACGCTCCAGGAGATGCTGACGGCAGGCGACCTGTCCCGCGACCGCGCGATCTGGATCCTGGTCCAGGCGTCGCGAGGACTGGCCTACGCGCACCGCAACAAGGTCATCCACCGCGATGTCAAGCCCGCCAACATCCTCGTCAGCCGCAACGGGCAGGTGAAGCTGTCCGATTTCGGAATCGCGGCGGTGCGGCGCGCGGCGGAGGGCCTGGATCTCGATACCGGACCCTCGCCCAAGACGGCGCTCGGCACGCGCGCCTTCATGGCGCCCGAGCAGCGCTCGGCGTTCGACTTCGTCGGCCCGGAGGCCGACGTCTACTCCCTCGGCGTCATCCTGCACCGGATCATCACCGGCAAGCTGCCGCCGGGACCGGGCCTGACGCTGCCCGGCGCGGACATTCCGGACCGGATCCGCCCGATCATCGAGAAGGCGCTGGCGGTCAACCCGACGGCGCGCTTCACCGATTCCGGCGTCTTCCGCGAGGCGCTGATCAACGCGCTGGAAGGCCGCCATATCGAAGACCGCGTCCGGCGCGGCGCGGCGTCGTCGCTCGACACCCCCGGCGGATTCGAGCTGCTCGACGTCATCCGCCAGGACGACCGCCGGTCGGTCTACCTGGTCCGCAAGGGCGGCCCCGGCGGCGAGAAGATCGTCGTCAAGCGCTACCAGAGGGACAACGAGGCGCTGCGGGTCGCCCGCGCCATGATGCGCGTCGACCACCCCAACATCTGCAAGATCCACGTCGTCGGCGAGCGCGACGAATCGTTCATCATGGTGATGGAGCACTGCGACGGCGGCGACCTGCGCGAGCGCCTGGTGCAGCCGCACCCGTGGCGCGAAGCGGTGCGTGTGGCGCGCGAGGTCGCACAGGGCCTCGCGTTCGCCGCGCGCGAGGGTATCGTGCACGGCAACGTCCGGCCGTCGAACGTGATGTTCGGTCGCGACGGCGGCGTCAAGGTCACCGACTTCGGCCTCCCCGAGCACTATGCCAACGACGGTTCGGCGCAGCGCAACTGGTACGCCGCCCCCGAGGGGGGCCGCTCGCACTCGGCGGACCTGTTCTCGCTGGGCGCAGTGATCTACGAGATGCTCTTCGCGGCCTCTCCGCCCGAGTCGGTGGACGACGCGGTGGCGAACCTCGCCCGGCGGGTCGACCTGCCGCAGGGCTTCGTGCGGATCCTGGCGCGGCTGCTCGCGCCGGCACACGCGCGCATCACCTCGGCCGAGGAGGTGGCGCGCGAGCTGTCCGGCCTGCTGCAGGAGGATCGGCGCCTGCAGGCCGAAGGGGCGGCGGCGCACCCGCCGGCACCGCGTTCGGCGACGGCGGTCGCCGCCGCGCCGCGTGCCGCGGCCTACGGGCCGGCGCTCCTGGGGCTCTCGGGGCTGATCCTCGCCTGGCTGTTCCAGCAGCGCTTCTTCCAGGCCTTCCTGGAGGAGATCTTCGCCCACTGGTAGCGGCGCCGGGTCGTCCCCGGATCCCGTACACTCGCCTCCGTGAGACAGCCGGACCATCCGCCGCAGATTCCCGCCGAGTTCGAGCCCGCGGCGTGGGCCCTCGTGCTGATCCTGCTCGCGCTGTCGTTTCTCCCCGGCCTCGAGCAGCCCGGCGATGCGCCGCGGCGCACCGTGCTGCTAGCCGCCGCGCCGCTGCTGCTCGCGCTCGCGTCGCGCCGGCCGGGGTTCGCGCCCGCGCCGGCGCTCGCGTGGACGATCGCCGCGGTCGTGGCCCTCGGGCTGGCCGGCGTCACGCTTGCGCCCGCACCCGAGCGAATCACAGTGGTGCGCGACCTGGCGCTGCTGGCCGCTCCCTGGCTGCTGGCCCTCGCCGCGTCGAGCCCCGTCGGCGCACCCGCGGTGCTGAAGGGCCTGCGTCGCGCGGCGCTGCTCGCGCTGCCGGCGCTGGGGGCGCTCGGTCTGGCGCAGGCCTGGGGCGGTTTCGATGGCATCGCGCAGGCGCGCGCACCGGCCGCGACCTTCGTCAGCCGGGTCGCCGTGGCCGAGTTCCTCGTTGCGCTCGTACCGCTCGGTGCGTGGGCCCTGGCCACGGCAACGACGCGCAGCGGGCGCTGGGCGGCGGCGATCGGGACCGGGCTGGGCGCGGCGCTGCTGGGCGCGACGCGCAGCCGCGGCGGCATCGTCGCCGCGGTCGCCGGGTGGTCGCTCGGCGCCGGGCTGGCGGCGTATGCGGCGCGCGGCGTGCGGCTCCACGGCGGCGACCGGGGGAGAAGGCGCCTCGCGGCGCCGGCGCTCTTCGCGCTGGTGCTTGCCGCGCTCGGGCTCATCCTGCCCTCCGGTCGGGATGAGCGGCTCCCGTCCTTGGCGTCGCGCTTCGAAGCCATCCGCGCCGGCGACCGCACCGTCGAGATCCGTGCCGCGCTGGCGCGCAACACGCTGGGCCTCGTCGCCGACGCACCGCTCCTCGGCGTTGGGGCCGGGCGCTTTCCGGTCGTCTACCCGCTGGTGCAGGCCCGCTCGATCGCGACGCCCAGCTTCGGAACCGAGCGGCAGGCCGAGCACGCCGAGAACGACGCACTCGAGCTGGCCGTGGAACTCGGGCTGCCGGCCGCGCTCGGCCTGCTCGCGTTGCTTGCCGGCGCGCTCGTGCGCTCGGCACGCGCCGCGACGTGCGGCGACACCGCGGCGGCGGCGCGCACGGCGGCGCTGGCCGGCGTGCTCGTTCACGGGCTCGTCGGCTTCCCGCTGCGCTCGCCCGCGACGGCCGCACTGACCTGGACCCTCGCCGGGCTCGCTTGGGCCGCACCGCGGCCCGGCTGGCCGGCCTCGGCGCGACACGCCACCACAGCGCTAGCGATCCTCGCCGGGCTGGCCGCGGGGTGGGCCGGCCGCGGCGAGCTGCACGCGCAGGCCGCGCTCGGCGAGGCGATTCGCGCCCAGGCTGCCAGCGACTGCGAGGACGCGCTCGCGCACGCCGCGTTCGTGCCCCGCTCGGCGCCGTGGCTGCGGCGCGAGCGCGGGATCGCGGCGATGGTCGTCTACGCCTGCGAGCCCGATGGCCCGCGGTCGCTCGCCGCGCTGGAGCCGGCGCTGGCGGCGCATCCGAATCAGCTCAACCTGCTGCTCGGCACGGGCTCGCGGCAGCTGCTGGCCGGGCGCTTCGCCGCCGCGGAGGCGCTGTACGCGCACGCGCTGGCGATCGACCCGCGCCTCGGAAGAGCGCACCTGGGACTCGCCATGGCGCGCGATGGACGCGGGGATCCCGCCGGGGCGCGATCGGCCTGCGCGGCGGCGCGCCCGTTCGCGGCCCAGGTCCCGGAGATCCGGACCTTCTGCGAAGGAAACGGCTACGGGCCGTAGGGGCCGGGCTCCGTCCCGGCCCGGAAGGAGCTGCGCCGTGCGGGCCGGCACGGAGGCCGGCCCCTACTGATCGTGCGCCGTGCGGGCTGGCACGGAGGCCGGCCCCTACCACTCGTTCGCGCCGGTATCCGGCGCCGTTCCCTTGACCCGCGGGCCGCCCGTGACGTCCAGCGTCGTCAGGCCCGGCGCGTCCAGGTGGGCCCGGTTGATCGCCGTCGATCCGGCCTGCAGCCTGTAGTCCCGCGCCGCGCGGTTGACGTAGAGCGGATCGGTCGACCAGTTCTCGCGGTTGCCGGGCCTGGCGTTCACGTCACCGATCGTCGGCAGCGTCGTGGTCCCCTCGTCGAGGTAGAGCGACGCGTTCCCGAACAGGTCGTTGCCGATCACTACCGGGTCGGCGACCAGGTTCTGGGCGACGTTGTCCGTCGACTCGCGGATCCCCTGGGAGGCGTTGAAAGTGATCAGGTTGTCCCAGACCTGGGGCACCGCCCGCACCTCGTGGGAGCCGGGCACGCCGCTGGTGTCGGTCCGCGTCGCGGTGCACACCAGGCCCGCTCCCCCGGCGTCGGTGAAGGTGTTGCCGGTCACGGACGGCACGGCGCGCACGGCGTTCGCGCCGGCGAACGCGGCGTAGCTGCCGGCGGCCTCGACGCGCAACGCTTCCGCCGTCGTCGTTCGGATCAGGTTCGACGCGATCGTCGAAGAGTTGGTCGCCGACAGCCCGTTGTCGGAGCCGTAGGCGCCGGCGACGATTCCGACCGCGCCGCCGCGGATGGTGTTCGACAGGACCTTCAGCGCCACGGTCGCCGCAGCGGCGGTCGGCCGTGCCTCAAGCCGCAGCGCCGCGTCGGTCCCGCCGTCGAAGGTGCTCGCGCGGATCACGCCGGACAGCGTTCCGGCGCTCGCGACCGCCCGGATCGCCTGGGCCCCGCCACTGCCCACGGTACTGCCGACGACGACGAGCGTCGCCCCTGCCGCGCTGTCGGCGCGCAGGTCGACCGCGCGCGCCGAGAACCCGTTCATCGTCAGGCCGCGCAGCTCGACCGTCCCGCCGCGCACGGTGGCGTCGATCCCGGTCGGCGAGCCGCTGAGCGTCGCCCCGTCGATGACGATGCTCGAGCGGTCCAGCGCCAGCAGCGCGCCGGTCGCCTGGCCCGCCCAGCTCGTGGGGTTCGTCGCCGGGTTGCGCAGCCAGTTCGCCGTCTCGGTTCCGTTGAAGCCGCCCAGGACCATCGCGCCGGGCCGGGTCTCCGCGACGAGGCTGCCGTTCTTTCCGGTCGAGGCCCCCCTGGCCCAGATCTCGAGCCCGCGGCTCGGCGCCTTCGGGTGGCCGAGCGCAGCGCTGATCGTGGTGTAGGCATCGGCCCACGACAGGCCGTTGCCGGCGCCGGCCGCGGCAGGATTGACGTAAACGCGCGGACCGCAGGAGACGCTCGCCGAGTCGGGGCGCGTCGCGCCGTTCGAGGCGTTGCCGAGCGGCCCCCCGATGAGGTCTCCCGTCGTCGGGTTCCGCGACAGCCCGGTGGCCAGGTAATAGTACGCCGCGCCTGGCACCGGCACGGCCGTGTCCTTGGCAGTCGGCGTGGACAGCTCGCTGGCCAGGCAGCGGTGGTTGTACGCGAAGACCTGCCCCTCGAGCGACCCGCGCACGACCGCATAGCTGCTCGCGCTGGCCGCCGTGCTCCAGGAGAGGTCGGTCCGCGTCCCGGCGACGAAGCGGAGATTCGTGATCCCGAGCCCGGAGCAGGGGGTGTCCTGGGCATCGACCGAGCCGTCGCAGTCGTTGTCGACCACGTCGGTGCAGATCTCGCTCGCTCCCGGGTTGATCGCGCGGTTCGCGTCGTTGCAGTCGCCGGCGACGGCGACGTAGCCGGCGGGCGGCGTCGCCGAGCAGTCGCCCCTCGTCTGGGACGGGTTGCCGTAGCCGTCGGCGTCGGCGTCGCGGTAGTAGGTGTTCTGGGACAGCCCCTCGTCCACCGTCGAATCGCAGTCGTTGTCCAGCGCGTCGCAGACTTCCGGATTGCCGGGGAACCGGCTGCCGTTGCCATCGTCGCAGTCCTGGTTGTTGGCGACGTACCCGGGTGGGGCCGCCGCGCCGCAGGCCGTCGTCTGGGTCGCCGCCGGGTTGCCGTAGCCGTCCTCGTCGAGATCGCGGTACCAGGTCCGTGTCAGGCCGCCTTCGTCCACGCTGCCGTCGCAATCGTTGTCGAGGCCGTCGCAGATCTCCGTCGCGTTCGGGTTGATCGCGCCAGCCGTGTCGTTGCAGTCGCCCGCGCACTCCGAGAAGGTGTCGCCGTCGAAGTCGTTGAAGACCGAGGACGTGAGCCAGGGGGAGAAGGTGACCGACCCGGAGACCGAGTCGCCGCTCCCCGGCCCCGCGCCGCTCGGTCCGTTCGTGGCGCCCCAGAAGTTGGCGGCGGCCTCGAGCGGCGGCGAGTCGTTGTTGCGCATGCCATTCGTCGTGTTGCCCCGCACGTCGTTCAGGCGCAGCGCGTTGTCGGTCCCTGGCGGGATCCCGGCGGCGTCGGACAGCACCCCGAAGACGTTCTGGGTGATCTCGTTGCAGTTCAGGCGGCTGAGGATCGGCGCGCCCGGGTCGCCGGCGTTGCGCTGGAAGTGGACGCCGGCCTGCGTGGCGCGGCGGATCGTGCTGTTCGAGACCGTCGTGCGCGCACTGTTGGTGAGCTCAGTGACGCACGACCCCGCGGCGCGTCCCTCGATCCGAACCTGGTCGGTCGCCTGGTTGCTGGCCAGGGTGCAGGAGTCGATCAGCGTGTCCTCGGCGAGGGCGACGAGCACTCCGTAGGCGTTCGCGGTCCCCCACAGCGGCGCGGGTGTCGCGTCGATCGAGTAGCCGGTGATCGCGGTCGTGCGCGCGAGCTTCAGCGCCGCGCCGCGCACGACGTTGACGATCGATCCGCCGTGGAACGCGTTGCCGTTGGCGAAGGCTCCGCTGCCGGCCTCGCAGACCGGGCCGCCGTCGACCAGGATCCCCTCGCGCGAGCGGTGGCCGCAGACGTCCTCGCCCGCGAAGTTCCGGATCATCCCGTCGATCGTCAGGTTCGTGAAGGTGTTGCCGTCGGAGTTGCCGTAGAGGCGCAGCTCCGACACGCCGTTCTCGGACAGGCAGAGGTTGGTCACGCTCGCGTTCGAGACGTTGACGAAATCGAGCCCGATCTCGGCGCCGGTCGCCGCGCCGCAGGGGTTCCCCTCGCCAGCGGAGTGGATCGTGAGGTTCTTCAGCGTGAGGCCGGTCACGCCGGTCACGCGCATCCCCGGCAGGTGCTCGCCGGGGTTCTGCGTCGCGTCGATCGCGCTCAGTGGGCAGCCTGTCGGCGCGGCGGTGCCTTCGATGTCGAGCCGCTTGGCGAGTGCAATGTGCTCGAAGTAGGTCCCGGGTCCACCCAGGACCAGGTCGCCGTCCGCGGCGGCGTCGATCGCCGGCTGGAAGCGCTGGAAGCAGAGGTCGGGCCCGGGATCCCAGCCCGAGTCGGCCGGCTGCCGGACGAACCAGGGGGCGTTCGTTCGAGCGATGAAGCCGGTCGTATCCACCAGCCCGACGACGCGGTCGCCCGTGCCGACGGGTGCCGGACCGCTGGCCGCACCCCACCAGTTTTCCCGCGCAACGACCGCGACCGTGCCGCCGCGGTTCTCCAGCCCGGTCGCGTTTCCCTGGAGGATCGAGCGGCCGATCGTCAGCAGGGCGGGGGCCTCGGCCAGCACGCCCACGAAGCCGTGGTTGATGAACCGGCTCTGCTCGACCAGCACCGCGAGCGCGGTGCTCCCGCGCGCGTTGAGGCCGGTATCGTTCTGCCGGATCCGGTTGCAGTAGAAGGTCCCGCTCGCGACGTTGGTCAGCACGATGCCGCGGCCGTCGTCGCCGGCGGCGACGCCGGTGTGCAGGCTGACGTCGTTCCCCTCGAACCGGACCTCGCTGGCGTCGGCGATCTCGATCCCGGCCCGGCCGTCGGCATTCGAGGCCAGGCCGTTCCCCTGGACGAAGTCCCCGGCGAACACGAGCGTGCGGTTCGTTCCGCCGGTCCCCGGGTTCTTGAACCGCACGCCGCTGCCGGCGTTGTTGCGGATCAGGCTGACCTTGAGCTCCAGCTTGCCGTTGCCGTTGATCGCCAGCAGGCCGACGCCGCTGTCGGGCGTCCCGTCGGCCACCGCGTCGCGGATGTCGACCGCCAGCAGCCGGTTCCACAGGCCGGCCGCGGTGGGCGAGCCGGTGCTGTCGAGCACGATCCCCTGGCGGCAGCCGTAGGCGGCCATGTTCTGGACGAAGACGTCGCGCAGCGCCGGGTGCGCGGGATCGCCGATGCGCACACAGGCATGGCCCGGCGCCCCGCTGACCTCGACGCCGTCCCAGATCACGCCGGAGGACAGGATCCGCAGCACGTCGCCGGTGTTGGTCCCCGCCAGCTGCGTGTTGGGGGCGATGCCGCTGGCGTCCACGACGAGCGGCTTGTCGATCGTCACGTTCTCGCTGTAGGTCCCCTCCGCGACGTTGACCGTCTCGCCGGCGCAGGCGGCGAGCACGGCGCGAGAGATCGTGGCGCAGGGCGCCGTGCTGACGGTGCAGAGGTTCGCGGCGTCGCTCCCGGTCGGCGCGACGTAGCGCGGCCCGGTGACCTCGTCGACGGAGCCGTCGCAGTCGTTGTCGGTGCCGTCGCAGAGCTCGTCCGAAGGCGTGCAGTCGAGCGGGGCGAGCGGGCCGGCCGGCGGATCGGCCGGCGCCGACGCGCCGTCGTCGGGGGGGCCGACGGCGAGCGCGACATCGAGCGCGCCCCACAAGGCGAGCGGCCGGCCGCCCGAGACGGTCAACGCCACGCCGCCGCGCGGCGCACCGTCCCGCGCCAGCTCGACCGCGCGCTGCACGGGGTCGCCCGACGCATCGAAGGCCGCCAGCCGCAGCGCGACCGAAGCGCCGGACGCATCGCCGCCGGCGCCCGGGCGGGCGAGCCAGGCGACGAAGAAGACGCCCCGAAGCGCGTCCCAGGCGGTGGCCGGCGCGAGCGTTTCGTCCGCCGGGAGGTCGCCCGTCAGCGCGATCGGCGGCGCGATCGCGGCGAGCCGTCCTTCGGCGTTCACCGAGAACAGCCGCAGTTCGGCAGCCCGCCGCCGCTCACGTTCGCCGTCGACCGCGACGGCGAGCACGCCCTCGCCGAGGGCGATCGCGATCCCCGCCGGCCGGACGCCGTCGACCTCCGCCGGCGGCGCAACGATCCCGGCCCGCGCGTCGAGGCGCGCCGAGCGGAGCCCCGGGGTCCCGTCGCCATCGCGTTCTATCCAGAGCACGAACCATTGCGCGCGCCACGCGTCCCACGCCAGGCGCGGCGCCTCCGCCCGAGCCCCGGTCACGGATTCGAAGGCCGCGCTCACCGCCGACTCGCCCGGTCCGGAGAGGATCGTAACGAGGACGCGATCGCCCCGGGAGCCGCGCTCGATCCAGGCAACCCCCAGCGTTGGCCCGGGCCCGGCGGCCAGGTCCACGCCCGCGATCGTGTCCCTGGGAGCGCTCGCGATCTCGTGCCCATCGATCAGTTGCCCGGCGCCGTCGATCCGCGCGAGGTGGAGCGCGTCGACGCCAGATCCATCGGCACGGGCAGCAGCCCCGGCGGTGACCCAGGCTGCCGCGAAGCCGCCGGCATGCGCGACGAGGCGGGCCGGCGGAGATGTGCGCTGCGCGTCGAGGCAAGCCGCATCGGTGGACCCGGCGCCGAACGACGCCAGGAGCGGGCGGCCGTCCTGCTGCGCCGCGACGAGGAGCGGGAGCGGGGAACGACAGGCCACTCCGAGGCCGGCTTCGAGTGGCACGCCGGAGGCGTCGCTCGACGGGAGGGCGGGGCCGGCGAGCCGCGCCGAGGGTGGCCGCGAGGCAGCAAACGCCGGGCCGAACCCGGGCCACGCCACGAGCGGCAGCGAAAGGACAGCGATCAGGAACACGATCCGTCGCGCAGGGCTCACCGGGGGCCTCCGGCTCTCGGGGACAAGCTCCCCGAGAAAGCACGAGTTGTGCACCGTCTCCCGGCTCCCCCGGCGGATTCTGCGGCCGACCGACCCCGACGGCCGGCGCGCGGGACGCAGGAGGGAGCCTCCCCTGGTGGGGTCGGAGAGAGCGCGAACAACCTCGGCGAGCTGTGGCACCGGTCCTTCGGCGGCCACGCGGTCCCCGGGGAGGTCGCCCTCACCCCGCGTGCGAACGCGTCCAGCCCTTCTTGTACGTCACGACCCCGGGACCGGCAAGCCGTTTATCGGGTGGGGTGCGGTCGATCGTCCGCGCCCTGCCCGCGGCGTTCGAACCACGCCGCAAGCGACCCCGAGAGATCGACCGCAACGCGCGGCCGCACGGCGTCGATCCGCTCCGGCTGCCCCGTGAGGCGGCAGAGATCCTCCATCACGTCGCCGACGAAGTCGCGCACCATCCCCGGGTCTGGGTCGATCGACGCGGGGGCGGGGAAGATCCGCGGCGGACCGATCCGCAGCTCGATCCGTCCCGGCCGGGGCCAGCGGCGACCGCGCGGGAGGACGTCGAAGCTGCCGTGAAGCGCCGCCGGCACGACCGGGACCCCCGTCAGGGCCGCCGCCCAGCCGATCCCCACGCGACCGCGCTGGATCTTGCCGTCGTGGGAGATGCGCCCCTCCGGGAAGATCCCGACGGTCGCGCCCTGGCGCAGCGCTTCCACCGAACGGCCGATCGTCTCGACGGGATCCTCCAGCGCCGCAGGAATGCAGCAATGCCCGTCGAAGAACCACTTCCAGAAAGCCGACCCTTCGTACCAGCGCGCGGTGACCAGGTACCGGACAGGCGAGCGCGGGAAGAAGCAGAGGACGAACCACGGATCGATGAACGACGAGTGGTTCGTCGCAACGATCAGGGGACCGGCGACGGGAACGTGCTCGATTCCCTCGGCGCGCGCCCGAATCATCGGCCAGACGAGCCGGGGGGCGGTAGACAACACCGAGTAGAGCCACATTCGACGGTCCTCGCGGGCGGCATCCTACCCCACCAGCGAAGATCCGGCCCTGCGCGCCTCCCCAACTCGCCGTGCCGGGAGCGACCGTCGGGCGTGGGGGGTGCGGAGTTCGCTTCCCGGGCAGCTCCGGTCAGGGCAGCGCGATCCGCACCGAGACTGCGCCGCGAAGATCTCCGGCCTTGTAGCCCGTCGCCTGGTCCCGCGGGTACTTCTCCGCCAGCGCCGCCTTCACCGCCGGGTCGATCCCCGACGGGTCGCCGTGGCACTGCAGGCACGGCGCCGCGATCGTCAGCGGCGACAGGTAGAGCAGGTCGCGATGGGCCGCGCGGCCGGCGTCGGCCGGAACCGCTTCCGAGACCTCCACGATCTCCGACGGCATCTCGCCTCGCGCGTGCGCCGCCGCGAGCGCGTCGAGCTGCTCCTTCTCCCACGCGTCGGGCGCGTTGGCGGGGTTGCGCGGCCGCGTCGTGACGCGGCGGACCGTCATCCCGTCCTTCGAGAGGCCGGCGGCGATTCCCGGCGCGATCTCGGCGCAGACCCGCACCCCCTGCGCCGCGCCCCCTTCGGCCAGCGCCGCGGTGAGGTTCTTCATCAGCTCGCCCTTGAGCTGCCGGGCGGCCTCGCGAGCCCGCTCGAGCTCGGCCGGAGGCGCCTCGGAGCCGGCTGAGACCGCCCACGCGGCGAGCAGCGCACCGAGCACACCGGCAACCAGGGAAACCCGTTTCGTCGTCGTCATGCCGCTCTCCTCGCCACCGTCTCCGGGTCCGCCTCAGCACCGGCTTAGGCTACCATCGCCGCCCAGCTCCTCCGTCCCGGAGACCGGCCCATGAAACCCCCGGCCAACGATTCGCAGCCGCGCCCCGCACCCGGCAGCCGTTACCAGCTCGGCACGGTGCGGCGCCTGCTGCACCGCGGCGCGCGCGGCAACGTCGCCAACATGTTCGCGCGCATCCATCCGGTGGACGCTGCTCATCTGTTCTCCTCGCTGACGCCGGCCGAGGGGGCGCGCCTGCTCGAGACGCTGATCCAGGAGTCGGGGCCGGCGCGGGTCGCGTCGATCCTGACCGAGATGGACGGTCCCGATGCGGTCGCGCTCCTGGACGGCCAGCCACCCGACGCGATCGCCCGCCTGCTGTCCGAGATGCAGGCCGACGACGCGACGCTGCTGGCCTCGCTCCTGCCCGAGCCGCTGGCTGCCGAGGTCCTGTCGCGGATGGAGAAAGAAGCCGGGGAGGACGTGCGCGCGCTGCTCGAGCACGAGGAGCGCACCGCCGGCCGGCTGATGACGACCGAGTTCTTCTCGCTGCACCAGGAGATGACGATCGCCGAGGCCGTGGCGGCGCTGCACAAGCGAGCCGAAGACGCCGAGACGGTGCTCTACCTCTACGTCGTGGACGCCGAGGAGCGGCTGGTCGGGGTGGTCAGCATGCGCCAACTGCTGATCCGGCCCCCCTCCGAGAAACTGTCGTCGGTGATGGTGCCGGACGCGATCCGCGCCACGACCGAGACGCCGCAGGAGGAGGTCGCGGAGTTGATCTCGGAGTACGGCCTGCTCGCGGTGCCGATCGTGGACGAGGACGAGAAGTTGGTCGGGATCGTCACCGTCGACGACATCATCGACATCGTCGAGGAGGAAGCGGGGCGCGAGCTGCTGGGACTGTCGGGTGTCTCCCCCGAGGAGTCCGCCGAGACGCCGGCGCGCCGCTCGCTCCGGCTGCGGGCGCCGTGGCTGCTCGTCAACCTCGGCACGGCCTCGGTGGCGGCGCTGATCATCTCCCGCTTCCAGGGCACGATCGAGGCGCTGCCGCTGCTCGCCGCGCTCGGACCGATCGTCGCCGGGGTCGGCGGCAACGGCGCGACGCAGACGCTGGCGGTGATCGTGCGCGGCCTGGCGCTGGGCGAGGTCGGCCGCACGGGACGGACGGTCTTCAAGGAAGGGCTGATCGGCCTCGGCCTCGGCGCCGTCACCGGCCTGGTGATCGCGGGAGGGGTCGCGCTGGCGTCCGGTCGCCCGGTGCTCGGCGCGATCGTCGGGGCCGCACTCCTGATCAACCTGCTGGTCGCCGGACTGATGGGCTCGGCGGTGCCGATCCTGCTCAAGCGGTTGGGGTTCGATCCGGCCGTCGCCTCGGGGGTGTTCGTCACCGCCTGCACGGATATGAGCGGCTACTTCACCTTCCTCGGGCTTTCGGCGGTGATGCTCAAGATGCTGCAGGGCTGACCCGGATCCGCGGCAGCGGAAGCGAGCGGAGTCCCTCGAGGCCGTCCGGGCCGGCGACTTCGAGCTGCCGCTGCCAGCCGCGCATGTCGTTGAGCAGCCCCGCCACGTCGATCCCGCGCCAGCTCGGCGCGAACGGCTCGAGGTGCGCGAGGGCGCGGCGCAGCATGATCGTCGCCCCCTGCCAGTTGCCGCGCCGCACGTGGTGCAGCGTGACGGCGGCCTGCAGCATCCCCTGGTAGAGCACGCGGTGCGGTGCGGCGTCGGCCTTCCACTCCAGCTCCAGCACCTCGTGGCACTCGAAGAAATCGCCGCGGTTGAACAGCTCGATCCCCTGCCGCACCCGCAGCGGGAGCCCCGGCTCAGCGGCTGCGGCCATGGCGCACCACGACGGCGCCGGGGTTTCCAGCGACCAGTCCGTTGGGAACGACCTCGCTGCAGCCCGCGGCGCGGCCGCGCGCGAGGAGCGCCTCGTCGGTGTGCGGGCCGTAGCCGACGACCGGCACCGCGCCCTGCTCGCGCACCAGCGCGACGAGCGTCTCCCACGGCGCGCGCGCGGCGAGATTGACCAGCACGAGCAGCGGCTCCGCGGCCAGCGCGGCCCGCAGCGGGTCGGGTGCGGTGACGCAGCGCGGCCGGAAGCCCGCCTCGGCCAGCGCGCCCTCGATCTTCGCCCGCAGGAAGAGGTTGTCCTCGATCACGACGACCGTCGGCCGCTCGGGCGCCGGAACGCTCATCGGCGGGATCCTCCTCTCGCCCGTCACTCGGCGGCCGGCAGCACGGTGCCGGTGACTTCGCCGAAGCCGACCCGCACCCCGTCCCGCTCCGCGCCGGCTGTGATCGCCAGCTCGTCGCCGTCCTCGAGGAAGGTGCGCGTCTCGCCGGAGGGCAGCGCGAGCGGCTCGGTGCCGCGCCAGGAGAGCTCGAGCAGGCTCCCGCGCGACTCCTTCGAAGGGCCGCTGATCGTCCCCGAGGCGATCAGGTCGCCCGGGCGCAGGTTGCAGCCGGTGACGGTGTGGTGCGCCACCTGCTGGCGGACGTTCCAGTAGAGGTGGCGGTGGTTGCTGCGCGCGATCCGGGCCGGCTCCGCCATCTTCGCGGTCTTCAGCCAGACGTCGAGCGCGATGTCGAACGACCAGGGCTCCGGCTCGGCGAGATACGGGAGCGGGGCGGGGTCGTCCTGGGGCGGGCCCTCGACGCGGAACGGCAGGAGGGCGTCGAGCGTCACGACCCAGGGCGAGATCGAGGTCGCGAAGTTCTTGGCCAGGAACGGCCCGAGCGGCTGGTACTCCCACTTCTGGATGTCGCGCGCACTCCAATCGTTGACCAGCACGAAGCCGAAGATCTGCTCGTGCGCCCGCCCGAGCGGGATCGGCTCGCCGAGCGCGTTCCCCGGCCCGGTGAAGAAGCCGACCTCCAGCTCGAAGTCGAGCTGGCGTGTGGGGCCAAAGACGGGCGCCGCCGCGCCGTCGGGCATCGTCTGGCCCCGCGGGCGCCGGATCGGCGTGCCCGAGACGACGATCGAGCTGGCGCGCCCATGGTAGCCGACCGGCAGGTGCAGCCAGTTCGGCAGCAGCGCGTTCTCCTTGCCGCGGAACATCACGCCGACGTTCGTGGCGTGCTCGCGCGAGGAGTAGAAGTCCGTGTAGTCGCCGACTTCGACCGGCAGCAGGAGCGTCGCCGCGGCCCGCGGCACGAGCGCCGCGTCGCGCAGCCGCTCGTTCCCCTGCAGCTCCGCGTTCGCGGCGTCGAGCAAGTCGGCGATCCGCTGCCGCGCGGCGCTCCAGGCCGCGCCGCCCAGCGCGATCAGCGGGTTGAGCGAGGCGCGCTCGAACAGCCGCCTGCCGTCGAGCGGGGTGCCGCGGAACATCCCCGCGGCGTCGAGCGCGGCGAGATCGAGCACCTGCTCGCCGATCGCGACCCCCAGGCGCGGCGGCGAGCCGCCGCAGCGGAAGATGCCGTAGGGGAGGTTCTGGATCGGGAAGTCCGAGCCGGCGGGGACGGGCACCCACGAGCGGCGCTTCGCGTCGTGGGTGGCGTCGAGGGGCGGGGCGGAACTCATCGGCGAGACCTCACATCAGCCCGAGCGCGGCGAGATCCGCGCGCGGTTCGTCGAAGCTGCAGCTGCCGAACGATAGCACCGCCTCGCGCCTCGCGCGGGCGATCTCGTCGGCGCCGACGGCCCAGGCTCCGGCCCGGAAATGACCGTCCTCGAACCGGAAGGCGCTCGCGCCCTGCTGCTCGAGGAGCCCGGCAAGCTGGGCCTCGGTGAGGCCGCGCAGGAAGGCCAGCACACCGCCGCCGAAGACGTTGAGGAAGCCGTGCATCGTCGCCTGCAAGGCGTCGTCCCGATGCCGCAGCGGGTGGTGCAGGCCGGCGGTCGCCTTGAACGGCACCTGGGCCTCGCGGCAGGCGACGAGTACCGCCGCCACCTGCTCGCAGGACGGGAAGGCGGCCGCCTCGAGCCCGCCGGTGCGCAGCTTGAAGCCCGCGCCGCCGCCGGTCGCGCCGAGCGCGTCGCTCGCGACGTCGAGAGCGCGGCGCCAGTCGCCGGCCAGCGGGACCTCGAAGAAGGGGCGGATCGCGCCGATCCGCGGCAGCGCGTCGTCGAGCAGGGCGGAGAGCGCGTCGGCGTCGTCGAGCACGCCGGGCGGCAGGCGGGTTTCGATCACGTCGACCGCGACGCGCTCGCGGTGGCGGGCCTCGAAGGCGCGCATCGATGCGAGGTCGGCGTCGAGGCCGACCAGGAAGTCGGCGGGGTCGGTGCCGCCACGGCCGAGAGCGGCGAAACGGAAGGGCTGCCCGGGGTCGGCCGGGAACAGCTCGGCAGCGAAGGGGTCGAGTTCCGGGAGGCGCGCGGCCGGGATCACGAAGCGGCCGAGCATGAAGGCGTCGGCTCCGGCGCGGTACGCGGCGTAGTGCCGGATCGCGGGGTCGAGCGCCAGCCGCGCGGGTGGGAAGAGGCCCGCGTAATCGATCAGGCCCGCCATCAGGGCGCGCAGTGCGCCGTCCATGGACTCCTCCCTGGCTGTGTCGGATTCGGGAACTGTAGGGGCCGGCCTCCGTGCCGGCCCGAATCGCCCCGGAGACGGTGCGGGCCGGCACGGAGGCCGGCCCTTACAGTCGCCCCGCGGCGAACGGGCGGCCACAGAGGGCCGCCCCTACACGCCGTCGGCCTCGACGCTGATCTCGATCTTGACGTCGTCGCCGAGCAGCGCGCCGCCGACGTCCATCACCTTGTTCCAGGTCATGCCGTAGTCCTTGCGGTTGATCGTGAAGGTCGTCGAGAACCCGGCCTTCTTCCCGAAGTCCTTCGAGTCCAGCACGCCGAGGACCTTCACCGGCACGGTGATCGACTTGGTCACGCCGTGCATCGTGAAGTCGCCGGTCACCTCGAGCATCTCCTTGCCCTTGGGCGTGACCTTCGTGCTCTTGAAGCTCAGCGTCGGGAACTTGGCGACGTCGAAGAAGTCGGGCGAGCGCAGGTGCCCGTCGCGCTTCTCGTTGTTGGTGTCGATGGTGTTGGCATCGACCGTAAACTGCACGGTCGAGGCGCCCGCGTTCGCCGGGTCGTACTGGATCGCCCCGTCGAACTTCTGGAACTTGCCCTGCACGTCGGTGAAGATGTGGCGGATCGAGAACAGGACCGTCGTGTGTGCGGCGTCGATCTTGTAGCCGGCGGCCCAGGCCAGCGGCAGGGCCGCGAGCACGAGCGCGGCGGTGAGCAGGATTCGGGTCTTGCGCATCTTCGTGTTCTCCTGTGAGGAAAGGCGGACCGTTCGGTCCGTCGGGAGATCATAGGGACATCGCCCGCTTCGGCAAGCTGCGGCGGGACGGGGATCACTTACTGCAAGTTAGACTGATTTGATGTCGAAGTAGTGGGACGCGCGCCCGTCGCCGTGATCGGCCCGGTAGAGCCCGTCCCGCAAGCGCTCCAGCCGCTCGACCGGGAACTTCCCGCTGCCGTCGGGCAGGTCGAGCACGTACTCGGGGATCGCGGGGCCGGAGATCCGGCCGCGCAGCGCGCGGTGGATCGCGAGTCCGCGCTCGATCGTCACGCGGAAACGCGCGGTGCCGGCGACGCGGTCGGGGTGGTGCAGGTAGTAGGGCTTGATCCCCGCGCCGTAGAGTGCCCCGAACAGCTCGGCCAGGGTCGCCGGGTCGTCGTTCACTCCACGCAGCAGGACGGTCTGGTTCAGCAGCGGGATGCCGCCCCCCTGCAGCGTCCGGGCCGCCCGGAAGAAGCCCTCCGACAGCTCGCGCGGGTGGCTGGTGTGGACCGCGACCCACAGCGGGACCGGGCTGGCCGCGATCAGCCGGCCGACCAGGCGGTCGGTCACGCGCGGCGGGTCGTGGACCGGCGCGCGGGTGTGGATCCGCACGTTGCGCAGGTTCGGGAGCGCGTCGAGCGCGCGCAGGATCTGCGCCAGCTCCTCGTCGGGCAGCACCAGCGGGTCGCCGCCCGAGAGGATCACCTCGCGCAGCCCGGTCTCGCCGCGCAGCGAGCGGATCGCGTCCAGGATCTCGCCCAGCCGCGGCTCGACCGTCTGTCCGGCCCGGAAGCAGAAGCGGCAGTAGAAGTGGCAACGGTGCGTCACGAGCAACAGCGCGCGGTCGCGGTACTTCCGGACCAGGAACGGATGGGACTTCAGCGGCTGCTCGCCGACCGGGTCGTCGATCGCGTCGGCGTCGAAGGCGGTCTCCTCGGGGTCGGGCCAGGCGATCCGGCGCAGTGGGTCGGCCGGCCCACCGTCGCGGAACAGCTCGACGTAGGGGCGCGGGAAGCGCGCCGGCAGGCGCCGCATCGCGGCGCGGACCGCGGGGTCGAGCGGCACCCCGAGCCGCGCCGCGACCTCGGCCAGGGGAACGGCGGGGGACCCGGCCCAGCGGTGCGTCGGCGCGGCCATCCCTCCGTCGATTTCGCCGGTGCGGGCCTCGTGGGCTTCACTGGTCTCGTGGGGATCGCGGTTCGGCACGGCCGAGAAGATACGGGAATCGACAGCCCCACGCCCGGTTTGGCCCCGCGGCGCCGGGCTGGCCTATAATCCCGCGGTTCTGGACCCCGAATCGTCCTGAGGATCCGTCCGGCGCCGCCGCCGGGCTCCGTCATCGAGGTGTGTCGTGCTGGAAACGAGCGATCTGCGCAAGGGGGCGAAGCTGGAGATCGAGGGCGAGCCGTACATCGTCGTCGAGTCCCAGTTCGTGAAGCCGGGCAAGGGGAACGCCTTCGTCCGCTGCCGCATCCGGAGCATGACCACGGGGCGCACGATCGAGCGCACCTGGAAGTCCGGTGAGACGATCGACCCCTGCGTCCTGGAAGAGCGCCCGATGCAGTTCATGTACCACGAGATGGGCGCCTACCACTTCATGGACACCGGCAACTTCGAGCAGATCGAACTGACCGACGACCAGCTCGGCGAGACCGGACAGTGGCTCACCGAGAACCTCGAGGTCAGGATCCTGCTGCACAACGGCCGGGCGATCTCGGTCGATCCGCCGAACTTCGTCGAGCTGGACATCGTCGAGGGGGAGCCGGCGGTCAAGGGCGACACCAAGACCAACGCGATGAAGCAGGTCGTGCTCTCCACCGGCGCCAAGGTGATGGTCCCGATGTTCGTCGGCAACGACGAGCGGATCCGGATCGACACTCGCACCGGCGAGTACGTCGAGCGCGTCAAGCGCTAGGCGCGGGCGCGTGCCCACCCCCGCGCACCGCGAGCTGGCGCGGCGGCTGCCGGTCCTGGCCGCCCGCGCCGAGGTCCTGGCGGGGATCCGGTCGTTCTTCCGCGAGCGCGGCTTTCTCGAGGCCGAGACGCCGGCCCGTGTCGTCTGCCCCGGACTCGAGCCGCACCTCGTCGCGCTGCCGGCGGGCGCGGACCGCTGGCTGATCACCAGCCCCGAGCTGCACCTGAAACGGCTGGTCGCGGCGGGCGCGCCGCGGGTCTTCGAGCTGGCGCGCTGCTGGCGCGGCGACGAGCGGGGCGCGCAGCACCTCACCGAGTTCACGATGCTCGAGTGGTACCGCGCGCACGCCGGTCTCGACGCGCTGGCCGACGACTGCGCGGCGCTCCTGCCGGCGGCGGCGCGCGCGGCAGGGCGCGACCCGGCGGCGGTGCCGGGCTGCGACCTGACCGCGCCGCCCGAGCGGCTGACCGTGCGCGAGGCGTTCGACCGCTGGGCCGGAATCGACCTCGCCGCGCGCCGCGAGGCCGGCGCGCTGGCCGCGGCGGCGCGGCGGCTGGAGGTCGCGACCGCCCCGGACGACAGCTGGGACGAGCTCTTTTTCCGGATCTTCCTCGCGCGCGTCGAGCCGCAGCTCGGCCGCGGCCGGATGACCGTCCTGTCCGAGTTCCCGGCCTCGCAGGCGGCGCTGGCCCGCGTGCGTGACGACGCCGCGTGGCCGGTCGCGCTGCGCTTCGAGCTCTACGCGGCGGGCGTCGAGCTGGCGAACGCCTTCGACGAGCTGACCGATCCTGCGGAGCAGCGCCGGCGCCACGAGGCCGACCGCGCCGCGCGCCGGGCCGCCGGGCGCGAGGTGCCGGCGCTCGACGAGGAGTTCCTCGCGGCGCTCGAGGCGGGGATGCCGCCGTGCGCGGGGATCGCGCTCGGCGTCGACCGGCTGGTCGCGCTGGTGCTGGGGCTCGGCGGGGCGCGCGATGCGGTGGCGTTTCCGGACGAGGTCTAGCTCGGGCGGGCGCACTGACCCCCGTCGGCGCGGCCGCCGCGTCGCCAAACGGGCGTATCCTCTTTCCTCCCTTCCCGTGACAACCGGAGAGTGCCTCCGATGACGACGAAGAAGGCGCAGCCTCCGGTCGCCCACCCGCCGGAGCAGGGCCTCGACACTCTCGCGATCCACGCCGGCCAGGCCCCCGACCCGCTCACCGGCGCGGTCGCGCCGCCGATCTACCAGTCCTCGACCTTCGCCTTCGACACCCCCGCGCAGGGGGCGCGCCGGTTCGCCGGCACCGAGGCGGGGTACATCTACACGCGGATCGACAACCCGACGACGCGGATGCTCGAGGACTGCGTCGCCGCGCTCGAGCGCGGCACGGCGGGGCTCGCGACCGCGACCGGGATGGCCGCGGTCTGCACCGTCTTCTTCTCGCTGCTGCGCTCGGGCGACCACGTCGTCGCGACCGAGGCGCTATACGGCCCCTCGCGCCTGGTCCTCGAGCACGACTTCGCGCGCTTCGGCGTCGGCTCGACCTTCGTCGACACCGGCGATCTCGATGCCGTCGAGCGCGCCTTCCGTCCGGAGACGAAGCTGCTCTTCCTGGAGACGCCGGCCAACCCGACACTGCGGCTCGCCGACCTCGCCGCCTGCGCGGTGCTCGCCGCGCGGCACGGCGCGATCGTCGCCGTCGACAACACCTTCGCCTCGCCGGTGCTGCAGCGGCCGCTGGAGCACGGCGCGCAGATCACGCTGCACAGCACGACCAAGCACATCAACGGCCACAGCGACGTCGTCGGCGGGGTGATCGTCGCGCGCGACCCGGCGCTGCTGAAGACGCTGCGCCGCGGGCGCACCTACCTGGGTGGCACGATGGACCCGCACCAGGCGTGGCTGACGCTGCGCGGGCTGAAGACGCTGCCGATGCGGATCCGGGCCTCGCAGCAGAACGCGATCCACCTGGCGCAGCAACTCGAGGCCCACCCGGCCGTGGCCCGCGTCTTCTACCCGGGCCTGCGAACCCACCCGCAGTTCGAGCTGGCGCGACGTCAGATGGACGGCCCGGGCTCGATCATCGCCTTCGAGCTGAAGGGGGGCTACGACGCGGGGGTCACGCTGCTGGAGTCGCTGGAGCTGATGACCCTCGCCGTGTCCCTCGGCGGGGTCGAGACGCTGATCGAGCACCCAGCGTCGATGACGCACGCCGGGCTCGCCGCGGCCGATCTGGAGGCCTGCGGGATCACCGCCGGGCTCGTGCGGCTCGCGGTCGGCTGCGAGTCGGTCGCCGACCTGGAAGCGGACCTGGAGCAGGGGCTCGACGCGGTGAGCTGAGCGCGGGCGGCACTCGGGCCCGTCGGCGGTGCCTCCCGCGCGGGGCTACTTCGGCCGCTTCAGCTTCTCGCTCCACTTCTTCACCAGCCGCTGCGCGTTGGCGAGCACCTCCTGGTCGGCGGCGGCGGCGGCCTGCGCCTCGACCTCCCTCATGATCGGCAACGCGCCGGCCAGGTTCCCCGCGTTGGCCTTCGCGACCGCCTCGTTGTAGCGCTTGACCAGCCGCGCGTGGCTTTCGAAGGTCGACTCGGGCGGCCGGGACAGACCCGCTTCCGCCAGGGACTGCGCCGCCGCCGCCGCGCGCACGTTGGACCCGTCGCCGCCGGGCACCGTGGGCTCGCTCCCTGCGGAGGACCTCGCCCGGATCTCCTCCAACCGGCGTTTCAACTCGATCCGCAGGGCTTGGTCGTCGGTCGCATCGATCGCCTCCTGCATCGTCCGCAGCGCTTCGTCGCGCCGCCCCGCCGCGAGCTGATTCAGGCCCACGTCGAAGCGGTCGACCGCGCGGCGCGAGCGGACCGCCGCGAGCCGCGTGTCCACCGCCGCGGTCACCTCGGGCCGCCGGTCGGTGCGCTGCACCCGGAGCAGCAGCGCTTCCGCCTCGCCGAAGCGACCCGCGTTCAGGCAGAGCGTCGCCAGCGACAGCGCGAGATCGCTGCGGCCCGGGCTCGCGAGCAGCGCCGCCTCGAGCGCCCGCGTGGCGTCGGCGGCGCGCGCCGGGTCGGCGGCCAGCGCCATCCCGAGCAGGGCCTGCGCGTCGGCGTGGCCCGGGTCGAGTGCGACCGCGCGCTCGAGGAACGGGATCGCCGCGGTGGCGGCCGCGGCGGGATCCTCGCCGCCCACGGCCTGCATCATGGTGAGCGCCGCCAGGTACTGGATCTGCGGGTTGGACGGATCGGCCGCGGCCGCGCGGACCAGCCACGGCCGCGCCCCGGCCGCGTCGCGCTGGGCGAAACGGACCAGCCCCTTGCCGGCCAGCGCCAGGGCCGAGTTCGGCGCGATCGCCAGCGCCGCGTCGAGGTGCTCGTCCGCCGCGGCGGCCGACGCCGGATCGGCCAGCAGCAGGCCGAGGCGCGCCAGCGTCTCCTCGCGTGGCATCGCACGGGGCGTGCCAGGCTCGGGGACGTCGAGGTCGCCGACCGGGACCTTCCAGTAGGCGTACGACTTCTGGATGCTCCGCGCGTAGGCAGCCAGCTCAGTGTCGAGCTCGGCCGGCTCGCAGCGGAACGCCGCGGCGAAGGCCCCCGCCGGCGTGGCGCCGTCCTTGACGCGTGCGAGGTAGTTCCCGAGCTGGTTGTGGCGCACCGCGCTGCCGGCCAGCAGGTAGTGAACCAGCAGCCACGAGCTGGCGTAGACCGCGCCGATCTTCTCCTTCTCCTCGCCTTCCGCCCGGACCGACCCGAGGGCGATCAGCTTCTCGACCGGCATCGGCCCGTGGGCCCGCAGCCACTGCACGTGGTGTGGCAGCGGCCGGCCGAGCAGCACCTCCTCGGACCCGCGCGTCATGGTCGAGTAGAACTCGGCCAGCCCCTCGTCGGCCCACAGCGGCACGCCGGGGATGTTGTTCTCGAGGAAGTGGTGCAGGTACTCGTGCCGGACGACCTGCAGCGGCTCGTCCACGGAGGCGTCGATCGCGACCAGGTTCCCGGTCGGCCGGGTCGTGAAGAACCCTGCCGCTCCCGGCAGCAGCCGGTACGGCTCGAACGAGCGCGCGCTCTCGAACAAGTAGACCTGCGTCGGAATGTGCGCGTCGACGCTGAGCGTGCCGCGCCGGACGTCGGGGACGACGCGGCGCATCACTTCGCGCATCGTCTCCAACTCCGTCGCGACCTGGCGCGTGCGGCGCTCGCCGGCGTTGCTGTAGATCACGAAGTGCTGGGTACGCAGCTCGCTCCAGGCGTCGCGCGGCGGGGGGAGCGCGAGGGCGGCGTGCGGGAAGGCCACCATGGCAATCGCGACGAGAGTTTTGCGCACGGTGCGATGCTACCAGCGGGGCCCGGGACGGCGGAAGCCGCAACTCTTATTGACCCGGCAGGCGGTGTTCGCCGACAATCCTCCGCCGGAGATCCCATGTCGACGTTCGGGTCCGAGTTCTACGTCACCTTCTTCATCGGCTGCGTGGCGCTGATCGTCGGCCGCGTGCTGGTGGCGCGGGTCCGGGTGCTCAACGCCTTCAGCATCCCGGAGCCGGTCGTCGGCGGACTGCTGGTCGCGCTGATCACGCTGGCGATCCACCTCTTCGCCGGGTTCGACGTCCGCTTCGACACCAGCCGCCAGGACCTGTTCATGCTGATCTTCTTCGCCTCGATCGGGCTCAACGCCGATCTCGCGAGCCTGCGCAAGGGGGGGCGCAGCCTGGCGATCTTCCTCGCCGTCGTGGTCGGGCTGCTGATCGTGCAGGACGCGATGGGGATGCTCATCGCGAAGCTGCTGGGACTGCACCCGGCGATGGGCCTGCTGGCCGGGTCGATCACCCTCTCGGGCGGCCACGGCACCGGCGCCGCCTGGGGCAAGGTCTTCGCGGAGCGCTTCGGCCTCGCCAACGCGCCGGAGGCCGCGCTGGCCTCGGCGACCTTCGGCCTGATCCTGGGCGGGCTGATCGGCGGGCCGGTGGCGCGCGTGCTGCTGCGCGGCGTGAAGGTGCCTGGCCTCCACGAGGGCGAGAAGGTCAGCGGCTTCGAGCGGCCGGCAGAGGAGCGGCTGATCACCGCACCGGCGGTGATCGAGACGCTGGCGCTCTTCTCGGTCTGCGTCTTCTTCGGCACGCTGCTGGCGGCCTGGCTGCGCGGCGGGGTACTGGAGCTGCCGTCGTTCGTCTGCGTGCTGCTGGTCGGCGTCGTGCTGCGCAACGCGCTGGCCGCGCTGGGCTGGTACGAGGTCTTCGACCGCGCGGTCTCGGTGCTGGGGAACGTCTGCCTGGCGCTGTTCCTGATCATGGCGCTGATGTCACTGCGGCTTTGGGAGCTGGGCTCGCTGGCGCTGCCGATCCTCGTCCTGCTCGCGGCCCAGGCCACGCTGATGGCGTGCTACGCGATCTTCGTCACCTTCCGCGTGATGGGGCGCAACTACGACGCTGCGGTGCTGGCGGCCGGTCACTGCGGCTTCGGGCTGGGCGCGACGCCGACGGCGATCGCCAACATGCAGGCGGTGACCAACCGTTTCGGGCGCGCGCCCCTGGCCTTCCTGCTGGTGCCGATCGTCGGCGCGTTCTTCCTCGACGTCGCCAACGCGATCGTGATCAAGGTGTTCCTGCTGCTGATGCCGGGGACGTGACCTCCATTCAGCGTCTCTCCGTCGCCGGCGCCACCTCGGGCTCGGCCGCACGCGCCGGCGCTCGAGGGCCGGCTTCTGGGTGTCCGCGAACCGGGCTCGGCCGGCCGCGGTCGCGGAGCGGTCGGCCCGGCGTCGAAGCGGAACCCTGATTGCCCCTGACTCGATCTCAGCCCGCGGTCAGCCCCGTCCCGGCTCGCCGGTGCTACCCTCAGCCCGCGATGAAAGGCGGGCCATTCCGCTTATCCTCGACGAGAATCGCCGGCGACCGACATGGGAGGCGATCCCGATGCCGTCGAAGATCCAGCGTTTGCTGACCGCGGCGCCGACGCTCCTCGTGACCGCCATTCTCGCCGCTCCGTCCGGCGCCGCCGACAACCTCACCGAGGCGCGCCGGGAACTCATGGCGGGTCGGTACGAGCGGGCCGCAGCTCTCTACTCCGGGGCCCTCGAGAGGCAACCCGAAGACGGGGAGGCGTACTACGGGCTCGTCCGTGCGCTCATCCGCTCGGGCCGCCCGAGACAGGCCCTCGCCGTGGCGAGACAAGGGCACGAGCGGGCTCCCGGCTCGGCGGGGGCTCTCGCGGCCGCCGGGATGGCGGAGCACCGAATGGGGGACCTGGCCCAGGCGGAGGACCGCTTTCGAGCGGCGCTCGCCATCGACCCCGACCATGCGGGAGCGCTGCTGGGTCTCGGCGCGGTCGAATCGGCGATGTCGCGATTCATGTCGGCTCGGCGGCTGGCGTTTCGCGCCCGGGAAGTCGCTCCGGATGATCCGGAAGCGATCTTCGCGGCCTCCGTGTTCCTCGAGTCCAGCGAGGCAGCTCGGGTGATGGACGAAGCTGCGGGAATGCTCGACCCCAGCGCGGCGCCGGACAGCTCGGACGGGCAGTACCTCTCCACCATCACTTTGGCGAAGCTCGGCCGGTTTGGGCGTCTGGTCACGCCGTACCGTACCTCGACCGTCGACCTCGTGCCGATGGGAGACCGGCCCGAATCGCCGTTCGGGTTCGGGCTCCGAGTGAGTCTGAACGGTGGCAAACCGTTACGGCTTCTTCTCGATACCGGGGCGAGCGGGATCTGCGTCTCACCGTCAGCGGCCAAGAAGGCGGGGCTGCTTGCGGTCCCGGCCTCGGAGTTCAAGGCGGGGGGCATCGGGGACGGGCCGCTGCGTCGCGGCACCCGGTATGTCGCCTCGGGCGTCCGCATCGGCGATGTCGCCTTCGCGGATGTCCCCATCGACGCTTTCGGCGGCGTCAAGGGGGGGATCGTCGACGGCCTGATCGGGACCGACCTCTTCAACCAGTTCCTGGTGCGGGTGGACTTTGTCGGCCGCAAGCTGATTCTGGAAGCGGCGACCAGCGCGTGTCACCGGGATCCGGCCGTACCCAACGATGCAGGTCCGGTTTCCGCGGGGTATCACCGAGTGGCCCGGTGGAAGCATCTCCTCGCGATTCCGACGCGGGCTGGCGAACGGGACGCGGAGCTCTTCCTGATCGATTCGGGGGCG
The DNA here is from genome assembly GCA_963702425.1 of uncultured Acidobacteriota bacterium. Lineage (GTDB taxonomy): Bacteria > Acidobacteriota > Polarisedimenticolia > J045 > J045 > JALOKP01. The sequence goes on along the minus strand of CAVPCQ010000018.1, from coordinate 26,106 downwards.
GAAATGAACCTCATCGATTCGGGGGTGGCCTCCGAGGTCGCCGAGGTCTACCGCGATGGAACGAGGGTTTACGGCGTCCAGGGACGCGTCCGGTCGGTATCCAAGGCCCTTGACGTCGATCTGGTCTTCGGGGCATTCCGGCAGCGCAACGCGAGCCTGGTGGCGATCGACCTGAAACCCCAGGGGGACACGTGCGGGTTTCGAATCGGCGGCGTCCTGGGCATGTCGGCGCTGCAGCACCTGGAACTGACGATCGACTACTGCGAGGGGACGGTTCGACTACGCCAGCCGCGCTGACCGACGCGACATCTCCGCCGTCAGACCCGGATCACGCCTCGCTTGAGCGCGAACTTGATCAGGTCGGTCCGGGAGTGGATGTCGAGCTTCTCCATCATCCGCTCGCGGTGGGACATGGGATCGCGGTAGGGACGCCGGTTGCCCGGCGCCCCTACCGCGATCGCTGCCGGGGGTCCTTCGCCAAGATCGAGTCCGCGCATTGCTGATGGCCCACCCGGCTCGGAATGGGAGGCAGAGTCGCCGGCCGAACGCGCCCCCGCGTGTATCGGCGACGGTCATGCCCACCGGTAGACAGAGATGGCGGCGGCCTGCCTTCCGCAAGAGTACACGGGCTGCGCGCGGTGATCTGCTTCGGGCACACTCCCATGCGGCGGATTGCGGCGGGGACCTCGTGGCCGTACTTGGCGTCACGGTCGAGGATCAGGTAGCGCGGCGCCTGGTCGTAGGGGAACGCCTCGCGGAGTTGTTGCGTGATCCAGGCCGCCGTCGGCTGCTCTGTGACACCGGCGTGGATCAGCATTCGTCGCGCGTGATGGATGACGAAGAAGACGTAAAGCACCCGGAAAATGACGGTGGGGACCGTAAAGACATCGATCGCGGCGATGACCTCGCGGTGGTTGGCATGAAAGGTGCGCCATCGTTGCCGTTCGTCGGGATGGGCCCGGCGCCGGGGGCATGGAGCGCGAGACGGTGCGTTCGGAGAGCTCCAGGCCGAGTTTCTGGAGCTCGCCGTGGATGCGCGGCGCTCCCCACGCTGGATTCTCGGCCGCCATCCGGTGGATGAGAGCTCGGATGTCGGCCGTTGTGCTCGGGCGTCCAGCGTGGCGCCGCGATGTCCAGCGCCAGTACCGTCTGAAGCCTTCGCGATGCCAGCGCATGACGGTTGCGAGCTGAACGATGGCGAGGGCCTCCTCCCAGCGGGGCCACCCGCGGCGTAGGGCCAGCCAGAGAAGGCGGTCGATGACGAGAAGGCGGGGCCGAGGATTCTTCCGCTGGAGGACGGCAAGCTGCTGGCGGAGCGCGAGGTTCTCGCTCACGAGGTCGGCGCGGCTGGCGAAGATCGCGTCGGGAGTCCGGACGACCACAAGGAGGCGGTTGGGCATCCACGCACGATGCTGGCGGTACGGCCGGAGGGGCAACCGGGCTCGTCCGCCGGTGAGTCGGGTATCCTGCATCGGAACGCAACTCGTTGAAGGGTAGGGCGGACGGGGTTATGGCGAGCGACACCGCGGCGGAACGACGCGCGGAGCCTGTGCCGCATCGACACGGCCGCTCGGGTCATGTCAGGATCGACGCGGCCCTGGAGGCGTGCGATGGCCATCGACTCGTACCGGTTCCTCGATTTCGCCACGCGGCAGATCATCAAAGCCTGGGTCAGTCGCGAGGCACGTGGGGGACGCCCCATCCCGTGGGCGCCCATGACGAAGCCGCTCGCCGGGTGCACGATCGCTCTGGTGACCACCGCGGGCGTTGCCTGCAGGAACGACGAGCCGTTCGACCAGGACGGAGAGCGGGCTAACCCCTGGTGGGGCGACCCGACGTACCGAACTATCCCCCAGAGCGCCACCGAGAACGACGTCGCGCTGCACCACCTGCACATCGACCGCAGATTCGGCGAGCAGGACCTCGACGTCGTGCTGCCGATGCGGCGCCTGGCCGAGCTGGCGGCGCAGGGCATCATCCGACGCCCTGCGGACAGGCACTACTCGATCATGGGGTATCAGCTGCGGACGGGGGCACTCGAGCAGGAGACCGCTCCGGCGATCGCGCGCGAGATGCGGGCACAGGGCGTCGATGCTGCCGCCCTCGTGCCGGCCTGACCCTACTGCTGCCGGTCCGTGGGACTGGTGCAGCGCGTGCTCGAGGCGGCGGGCATCCCCAGCGTGTCGTTGTCGATGATCCCCGATTTCACTCGCGCCGTCGGCGTGTCCCGGCTGGCAGGCCTGGGCTATCCGATGTCGCGGCCCATCGGGCGCCCCGGCGACGCCGAGGGACAGCGTCGAGTGCTGGCCGCGTTACTCGAGCTACTCGTCACCGCCGAATCGCCGGATACCTACGTCGAACTGCCGTTCGTGTGGCCCGAGACTCCTGCGCAGGCGCGCAAAGGGAGCGACGTCCATCCGCCTATCGCGCAACTGCTGGCGAAGAAGCCCTGGCTGCTGCCCCGCCTCTACGCCGGTGACATTCCGGACGAGCCGTAACGGCGGCCGGTACTTTGGGGCAGCAGCGCTGGCACGGCGGCCGGACGCAGCGTCACCGGGCCGTTTGACGCTGTGTCCACCGATGCCAGCTGACAGCGACGGACAGTGTCATCGCAGCAATGTCGTTGGTGATGAAGAGACGCTGGATTGGATCGTGGAGAAACTCGTCGTTCATCATGCGCAGTGCCGCGAGTTCGGCAAAGCTTGCTTCCTCGTTCCAGTAGTGGCTCTTCTGCACACCGTATTCGTGAACGTCCCACCCCGCGGATTTCGCCCCAATGATGGTCGACGAGAACATCTCCGAGAACCTGGCGTTCGTAGACTCCGGCAGCATGTACACCACAGAGATGCGCGTCACGTTCATTTGGATATACATCCGGATCGGCTGCATGAACCACGTCATTTCGTAGACCGCAGTTGTAGTGCCGCGCGCGTGCGCGATCTTGAACTCGCTGATGTTCGAAGGCGGGGCTTGACGGTGCCTGCCACCAATCACTTCGAGTTTAGGCTCCTGCATCGAGTAAGAGCGAATGCTCGATGGCAGTTCGACGAGCAATACTTCGGAGATTTGGCCAAGCAGGTCCTCCCGGCTTTGGGCCTTCTGCCCAATCATGAAGACCAACCAGAAAGCGGTGGCGAATGCGCTCGTCTGGAAGGTGGTTAGCGTCACCGATACCAACGGATCGCTCACACCTCGCAGGGCGAGGCTGACTGCCAGCGCCAACGAACCTGCGGTCGTTGCCAAGAGCACCGCAAGAACCCACTTGCGGGTTCGGCGGGGGATGAGGGAAAGGCTGCGTTGGTCGAAGAAACTCACGCGCAGAGTCTAATCGAGGAGATGTGGTTTTGCGCGCGAAGGGTCCGGACCGGACACACCAGCCGCCTGTCCCTCGCCATGACCCCGTCAGCCCTACCCTTCAACGAGTTGCGTTCCTATGCAGGATACCCGACTCGCCGGCGGACTAGCCCGGTTGCCCTCCGTCCGTGCCGCCGTCATCGTGCGTGGGCGTTCAACCGCCTCCTTGCCGTCGTCCGGACTCTATTCGCGATCTTCGCCAGCCGCGCCGACCTCGTGAGCGAGAACCTCGCGCTCCGCCAGCAGCTTGCCGTCCTCCAGCGGAAGAATCCTCGGCCCCGCCTTCTCGTCATCGACCGCCTTCTCTGGCTGGCCCTACGCCGCGGGTGGCCCCGCTGGGAGGAGGCCCTCGCCATCGTTCAGCTCGCAACCGTCATGCGCTGGCATCGCGAAGGCTTCAGACGGTACTGGCGCTGGACATCGCGGCGCCACGCTGGACGCCCGAGCACAACGGCCGACATCCGAGCTCTCGTCCACCGGATGGCGGCCGAGAATCCAGCGTGGGGAGCGCCGCGCATCCACGGCGAGCTCCAGAAACTCGGCCTGGAGGTCTCCGAACGCACAGTCTCTCGCTTCATGCCCCGGCGTCCCGTCGATCCAGCGGCCGAGGTCATCGCTCGACCTCGCCTTGGCGGACTTCATCACCGGTACGGCTGGCGTCCGGCAGCCTGACGCTCTCGCTCGACCGATCTGCCGCGGCCGCCGCATCATCGCCGAGTGCGTGTCTCCCTCGCCCCGCCATTCACCGAGGCATCAGTCATGCCGACGCGTGAATTCGATTCTGGCGAACCACAGGCCGTTTTCGGACTCGCAGACGGGCCTGCGACGCGGTGCCGATGGGCGAGGTCTTCGTCCGAGTCGCCATCGGGACCGAAACCCACCGCCCTCGGAGCTGTGCAGTTCCCGGGCTGTTCACACTACGGACAGGCCTGCGTCGAGCTCTCGATCTCCGCGTCCCGCGAGCCCACCTGGGAAGCGCGCAGCGTGTCGTAGGTGAGCGCATCTGTCGGCGTCACGGCGCGCACGAGAAGCCACAGCGCCTCGCCGGCGTCCGGCCGGCCGGTGTGTTCGAGGACGAGCAGGGGGTGATTATCGGCCACGCAGAGATCGACGGCGGCCGCGAAGTCCCCGGCCGTCTCGAGCAGCGCGGTCACCGAACCCTGGACGACATCGTACGCGAGGGCCGGCTCGACGGAGGTCCACGAGAGCGAGGCCGCGTTCACGGAGAGCGTCGGGAACACGCACGCGGGCAACGGCGGTGGCGTGCCCTCGCCCGTCCACGCCGCGACGAAGCGATCGTGGTCCGTGCAGTCGACGTCTCCGTCGCGATCGAAATCCCCCGGACCGCATACGGCAGGAGCGGTGCCCCCGATGCCGGTGTAGCAGCCCTCGAAGCCCGCGGCGTCGGACGCATCGACGTCGCCGTCGGCGTCGAAGTCTCCCATCCGTTGGCCGGAGATCAGAAGCTCGATGGCATCGAGGACGCCCTGGGAAGTTCCCGCGGTGGGGAAGAACTGGCAGAACCCCTCGTAGCTGTTCGACAACTCGATCCTCACGTCCGCCTGGCCGTCGAGGAGAAAGCCCCAGTTCCTCCCGTACCGGAGATTGTACGGACGCGCGGTGTCGAAGGGCTCGGGGTCCGGGTAGGTCCACTCGCCGTAGGCATCCGTGTGGGCATTCGCATTCCACAACTCACCCTCGAGCAGCAAGGACGAGAAGTAGGACCCGAGCACGAACCACGTCTGCGACTCACACTCGCCCCCATCCTCATAGCCGAATACGCCGCTGGCCTCGCCAGCGAGGTGAATGCGCGCTCCATACACCGCGTAGAACGTCAGCCCGGCGTCAGCGTGATCCTGCCGCAACGGCTGCTGCGTCGTGTCGTAGTGGCCCTGAAGGCTCGGCAGGGGAACGACGACCTCCTCGGCGCGGCTGGCGACACTCGTTGACAGCACGAGTAGGATGAGCGGAATGCTCCTGTTCATGACCTGCCCCCCGTGGCCCCGTCACGGCACAAGACCTCGATCATTTAAGCAACCCACCTCACCACCGGAGGAGAAGGGGAATGGCCCTCGTTTCAGCGCGCGCTCAGGGTAGCACCGACGGCAAGGACGAGGGGACGAACAGGCGGCCGCGGGCGAGTCAGGGAGCGAGAGCGGCCCCGGCGAGCCGGTCTCCGCCTTCGGCGGCCCGAGACGCCGAATCCCGGCTGTACCTCGCCATATCTCCGTCCGTGTCGCTGCTCAACAAGTACCATTCCGACGAGTGACTGCGCTGAGTGTTCGCCCTGGACGACCTCCGCTGCTTGCGCTGTCACGCGCCGATGAAGATCCTCGCTGCGAACCACCCGCCCGACGACGCCGCCGCGATCCTGGAGTGCCTCGGCTTGCCGGCCCGACCGCCACCCGCAGCCTCGGCCCGCCGGTCCGGCGTCGAAGCGGAACCCTGATTACCCCTGACTCGATCTCAGCCCGCGGTCAGCCCCGTCCCGGCTCGCCGGAGCTACCCTCAGCCCCCGATCACAAGCGGGCCAGTCCGCTTATCCTCCCTCACGTCGCACGTGTCGCGTTGTTGCGTGGCACCAACGCCACGTTAGATACGGCCCTCATCGAATGACTCGAGTCGCAATCAGGGACAGACCGCGCGCGCAGCCCCATTCGAGCGAAGACCCCAGCTTCCCGCCTGCGGATTGAGCGGTCGATTCAGGTAGAACAAGGCGGTTCCGAGAGTCGGGACCGCAGGGTCGTTCCACGGGGGCGCGGCTCGCTGAACGATGAAGCACCCGCTGGCGAAGTCGCTACGTGTCGATCGAGCGATCTCATACAGCGTCGCACCGACCTGTGGCACCCAGGAGTACTCGGTCTTGTCGAAGCGATTGTGGAAGCCCGAATCGCCTGACGTTTCGTCGATGATTCCATATCCGAGATCACCGGGGCACTGGTTGTCGAGCCCGTCGTTGACCTCCGGGGCTCCGCGGAATGTCGCGGGATCGTTGGGAGCGCAATCACAACGATCGCCCATCCCGTCGCCGTCGATGTCCTGATCGGCGCCGAGGAACATGTCGGGTCGACCGTTTGGGTCATTGGCGATCAGGTTGTTTGCGGCACTCTTGAACAGCACCAAGCAACCGTCCCGACTGACGGCAGCGAAGTTCGATTCGGCGTTCGCCGATGCTCCGGAAAGCCCCTGGCTGATGAGCGTCGTGACACCGGATTGCAAGTCCCTGAGGAAGACATCGCCTTCCCCGTTCGTATCACCGGCAACGAGGTTGGACGCCGTGCTTTGAAACGCAACGAACCGGCCGTCGGCACTGATCGACGGTTGGACCGAGCCGGCATTTCCAATCCCGTCCGCGGAGTTCCGACTTGCCAGCGTCGTTGTGTGAGTACTCCGGTCGTGTACAAACACGTCATACGTCGCAATACCGTTCGTGTCGTCGGGCACGAAGTCGTTTCCGTAGCCGTCCCATGCGACGTAACGCCCATCCGGCGATATCGCTGGGTTTCGAGTGAACCCGTACGAGCACTTGCCCTGCAGCGTGACGCTCACCAGGGTCGTGGTCAGTAAGGCACGATCCCTGATGTAGATGCCGTAGAGGCAACCGGGGACATTCGTCAGATTCGCGCGCGACTCGAAGGCAACGAACCGCCCGTCCGCGCTGATCACCGGGAGACGTGAGTCAAAGACGGGCTCCTCGCCGGCAGCGCCGATGCTGACGCGCTCGGTCACTCCAAGCTGACGATCGCGCACGTAGATCTGGAAGGCTTGAAACTGTGTGCCCGGCACGAGCGTCGACCCGTTGCTGGAGAACGCCACGAAGCGTCCGTCTGCGCTGATGGCCGGTGTGTTGGAACTCGCAAGCGCCGGTGGAATGCCCGCCGGTGTCACGCTCACGCATTCGGTGCTTCCCGTCTGCCGATCGTGAACAAACACATCCCGGCCACCGTTCGTGTCGGTGGGAACCAGATTCGATGCCGCGCCAGCGAACGCAACGTAGCGTCCGTCGGGTGTTATCACGGGGCTCACCGAGTCGGCGTTACCACGTGCGCCAGAACTCGAGCGACTCACGAGAGTGGTGGTGCCAGCCGCGCGATCGCGTACGAAGACTTGAAGCAGCCCACTGCTCGGAGGCGGGACCAGATCCGTTGCCTGGCTCTCGAACACAACGAACCGGCCATCGGTGGTGATCCGCGAGTGAATAGTCTCACCTTGCGGACCCGAGGCGCCGTTGCCCGGTTGGCCCTGTGGGTTGACGCTCACCGGCTCGAGAGCGCGAACAGTTGGTGCTGCATGTACCGTCGCGAACATCACAGCGATCCGCAGGCAGAAGCTGGTTGTTGATCGGGGCTCACCCAGGGTCCTCTTCATTCATTGCTCCTTCTCGCTCTCTGTTCGCGGTCTCGATCATCTCTTCACTAGAGTTGAGCAGGTAAGCCAGTGCACGGGCGGCGGCACCGTCCGCGCCGCCGCCCGTATCCCCCTGCCTTTTGTACCCTGCAGTTCGGGCTACGGCAGGCAATACCCCGCCGCGTCGATCCCCGCGTCGCGCGAGCCGGTCTGCTCGGGGACCAGGTCGTCGTAGCTGCCGTTGAGCTGGTTGCAGCCGACGGCGCGGACCACGTAGAAGAAACCCTCGCCCGGTTCGGGGACGTCCAGGTTGTCGAGGGCGGCGGCGCCGTAGTCGTTGGCCAGACACGCGTCGGTTGCGGCCTGGAAATCGCCGTTCGTCGCGAGCAAGGTGGAGAGCAGGCCCCGTGCGACGTCGTACCCCGTCGTCGCGGACGCCGACGACGTCCAGGAGAGGAGCGCGCTGCCCACGTCGAGCGCGGGCGTGTCCGCGGGCGCGGTGCCGGCCCGCACCTCGAACGAGTAGGTCGGGCTGAACGAGATGCTGCCGCAGGCGTTGTGGGTGCTCACCCACCAGGTGTGCACGCCATCCGCGAGTCCCGAGAACGCGCAACTGGTGGCGGAGAGCCCCCCGCACACGTAGGCCCCGTCGAGCACGACGTCGTACGTCCGCGCGTGTCCGGTCCAGCTCGCGTCGAACGTGTCGCTGCAGGTCGCCGAGCCGTCCGCCGGGAAAGGCGCGTCGGCCGCGGCCGGGATCCCGCAGGAGCGCGAGAGCGAGATGTCGTACGACGTGTGCGGTCGATAGTTGTCCTGGTACTCGTTCGCCGCGACGTAGACGCGCCCGTTGCGGTCGCTCTGCCAGTCGATGCGCGAGGAGTACGGCCAGTTGCCGTACTGCTTGTCGTCGTTGTTCGCGAGCTCCGTGCCGCAGCTGCTGTCGTAGATCCAGAGCTCCGTGTCCCCGTTGTAGCCGAGGTCGGTCGTCTCCCACGTGTAGGTCCAGTCCAGCTGCACGTCCACGTACTGCCAGTCCAGGCTCCCGCAGTGGTTGTAGGTGTAGGTCGACGGGACGCTCTCCCGCGTCGCCTGCGCGCAGCTGTTGTCCGGCTCGTACGGATCTTCGATGCACGTGTTGCAGGAGTCGATCGAGTTCTGGTAGAGCGAGTTGTCCCGGCTGCGCTTGATGCCGTAGCCGCGTGTCGAGTCCCAGTAGGGGCAGAAGGTGTCGTGGTTGACGTTCCAGAACGTGTCCCAGATCGGCGTCACCGGGTCGGTGTGGAAGTCGTTGGTGGCCTCGTTGGCGGCGTCGATGATGTCCCACAGCGCGCCCGCGACACGTCCCTCGACGGTCGCCCCATCGTCCCAGCCGTAGCTGTCCCGCCGCGGCGACTCCATGTCGGTGGCGGTGCCATCCGCGAACGTGTAGACCGGATCGCCCCATACGAACATCGACGTGAAGTCGGCCCAGCCCTCGGTCCAGCCGCAGTTCGTGCCGCCGAACTTGTGGAGGTAGTGCGGGCTGACGCAGTCGTTGGGGGGCATGTAGTTCCCGTACGCGTTGTACATCGTGTTGTGGCCCGCCTCGTGCGCAACCGTGTCCTTGGACCTCGGCGCGGCGTCGTTGAGGTGGATGAACTCGCCGGGGTAGTACGCCACGATTTCGGTCGAGCCGGGGTACCAGACCGCCTGCATCGGGCCGGCGTAGCTGTTGCCGTCGCCGCGGATGTAGAAGAACGCGCGCCACGTCGCCTGCATCGCGTTGAACGCCCAGTACGCTCCCTCGTTCACGTCGCCGTTGTTGAGGGACCAGGTGCCCATGGAGTAGCTGCCGTCGGGAACGTTGAACTGGGTGCCCGTCGTGACGAAGTAGCCGTTCCCCGACTGGTTGCGCATCTGCAGGAAGTCCGATCCGCCCGCGCGGTTGTAGTCGACCTGCGTCCGCAGGCGGACGTAGAAGCTCTGCGGGTTCGAGACGGCCGGGAACTGGTAGTAGCCGCCCAGGTCGGTGTAGGTCTGCGAGACCACGGTGCCGGAGGTGTTGACCAGCTCGACGAGGCGCTCGATCTGCGGGATGAACGCGTCGTTCTGGTCGGACATGTACCAGTACCCGCTCACGACGAGCGTGCCGGCGGTGGCGTCGCCCGGCCCCGCCCCCGGCGCCGCCAGCGGTTCGAGCGGTTCGAGCGGCGCGAGCGGCCGGAGCGGTCCGGGCTCGGTCGCCCGCCCGGCGAAGGCCGCCAACGGCACCGGCGGCGGTGGGCCGTCGAGCCGCGCGCCCACGCTCTCCGCGACCGCGGGAAGGTCGAAGCCGGCCGCGATCGTGTCCCCCGTGACGTGGTAGAACCACGCGAACATGTCACCCCAGGTGTCGCCGTCGTCGCGCAGCACGAGGGCAACGACCTCGATCCGGTGATTGCCCGCGCCGCGCGGCACCACTCGGAACGCGAACGTGTCCGTGCGCGACATGTCGATCGTGAAGCGATGCGTCGTCCGGCTGCGGGCAAGGTCGTTGCTCGACGTGCCCTCGGTCGCGAGCGGCGATCCCGCGCCCAGATCGAGCGTGTCGCCGGTGTCGACGGTGATCGCGACACCGACCGCTGCCAGCGGCTCGAGGCTGGCGAGCCGCGCGGTGACGCGCACGCCCGGCCCGTCCTTCGCGGGGACGGCCTGGCCTTCGATGGTGAGCGGTGTCTTCGGTTGACTGGCGAGTGCCGGCGCGCACAGTGACGCGGCGAGCACGATGGCAGCTAAACGACTCACGCGCATGGTTTCCCTCCGGCCGGTTTCTGCCTCTGTCCGGCCCGGCGAGATCATCGGCCGCGCGCGCGGGCAGCGGCCTACCCGATCGGGTAGCCTTCTCGTCGCCATCTCCGCCCCGAGGCCCGCGTGTCTAACACTGCTGCTTTGTCAGTCGCGCCGTGGTTCGTGATGGCCCTCGCGGCCTGTGTCCCCGCGCTCGCCGAGAGTCCGCCGACGCACGTCTACGACATCGTCGACGGCCTCCCCTCGAACCGCGTCACGGCGCTCCTCGAGGACCGGCACGGCTTCCTCTGGATCGGAACCCGGGACGGCCTCGCGCGCTTCGACGGCGGCACGTTCGTCAGCTACGGCACGGGCGATGGGCTGCCGGGTACGGACATTGCCGACCTCGTCGAGACCGCCGCGGGCGAACTGTTCGTCGCGACGAACCGCGGCCTCGCGAGACTGGCCGAGACCACGCGTCCCGGCGAGCCCGCCTTCGTTCCCCTCACGGGGACAGGCGCCCCCTTGGACATCCACGCGCTGGCGAGCGCACCGGGAACATTGCTCTGCGCGACAGGGGAGGGCCTGTACCGCCTCCGGCTCGAGGGCGCTCCCGCCTGGGAACCGATCGCCCTTCCGCGCACGGCCGCCGGGTCCTCGGCCGCAGGCCTGGAGTTCGTGTTCGTCGACACGCGTCGCAACGTGTGGGCGGGCGGCTTCCTCGGGCTCTACCGCCTCGCGCCCGACGGGCACGCTGACTACTGGGCCACGGCGCGCGAGCTTCCGAACTGGCCGACTACGTGGCTGATGACGATGGCGGAGGACGACGAGGGCCGGCTGTGGGTCGGCGGCTCGCAGAACTGCTGGCGGCTCGCCGTGGATCCCCGTGCCGGCGTCAGTCCGGTCGAACACGACTTCTCGCCCGATGTCGTGATTCCCGCCAATCGCGTGTTCCACCTCGAGCGTCGTCGCGGCGGCGGCCTGTGGGCTGCCACGGCCCGCGGGCCGGTGAGGATCGAACACCTCCCCTCGGGCGCGTTCTTGTTCGAGGCGGTCGATCCCTCGCGGCCCGAAGGGCTCGCCGTCACGGAGGACCGCGCGGGAAACCTCTGGTTCGCGGCCGGCAGCCGCGGTCTCGCGCGGGTCGCCGCGCAGGGCTTCACGTCGTACGGCGCAGACGACGGGCTCCTGCATCAGGAAATCGAGGCGCTCGGCGAGTCGCCGCGCGGCGAGCTGCTCGTGCTCGCCAGGGGTACGTATCTGTTCCGGCACGCGGGGCGGCGCTTCGAGCGCATCGTGCTCTCGCGCGAGACGACGGGCTGGGGCATCGGCACGCGGTTCCTGTTCGATCGCGGGGGGGCGCTCTGGTTCGCGACCGTCAACGGGCTGCTGCGGTGGCCGGGATCAAACGATCTTACGTCGATCGGACGCCGCCTCCCCGAGCGCATCTTCGATCGCCGCGACGGGCTGCCGTCCGATTTCACGTCCGTCGTCCACGAGGACGCGCGTGGCGACGTGTGGCTCGCGATGGACTACGTCAAGGGCGAAGAGGCGCGGGTCTGCCGGTGGGAGCGCGCGGCCGACCGCATGCACTGCATCCCGCCGGCCGCCGGCGGCCCGCGCGACACCGTGCGCGTCTTTGCCGACGACGGAGCCGACGGCGTCTGGGCGGGTACCGGCTCCGGCGAGCTGCTGCGGTGCGCGGGCGCGCGCTGCCGCGCGCTCACGGCCGCGGACGGCTTCACGGCCGACGCCGTGTCCGACCTGCTGCTCGACGGAGCGGGCGGGCTGTGGATCGCGGCCCGCGGGCGCGGCGTCTACCGCATCGACGACACGCGGCCCGGGAATCTTCATCCGGTGCTCTTCTCGACGACGAACGGCCTTTCGAGCAACGACGTGCGCTGTCTCGTGCGCGACGGCGCGGGGCGGATCTACATCGGCAACGCGCGCGGCGTCGATCGCCTCGATCCGAAGAGCGGTCGTGTGCGCCGCCTCTCGCGCGAGGACGGACTCGCCAACACCGAGCTGCGCCTCGCGTTCCGCACGCGCGACGGCAAGCTGTGGTTCGGCACCGCAGACGGACTGTCGCGGCTCGATCCGTCGCTCGAGAGCGCCGGCGCGCCGCCCGAGGCGTCGATCGTGGCGCTGCGGATCGCGGGCGAGCCGCTGGAGATCCCCTCGCGCGGCGCGGTCACGCTCCCGGCGCTCGAACTCGCCCCCGACGACCACAACCTCCAGATCGACTTCACCGGCGTGAGCCGGCGGCCGGGCGGCCGGCTGCGGTTCCAGACCCTGCTCGAGGGTGCCGACGAGAGCTGGACCGCCGCCGCCGAAGCGCGCTCCGTGACGTACGCGCGGCTCGCGCCGGGGCGCTACCACTTCCGAGTGCGCGCGGTCGATGCGGAGGGGAACTCCGGTGCGCCGGCTTCCGTCGCGTTCCGCGTGCTGGCCCCGGTGTGGCGCCGCGCATGGTTCCTCGCACTCGCGGGGCTCACGCTCGGCGCGTCGGCGGCCTGGGCGCACCGGCAGCGGGTGCGGCGGCTCGTCGAGTCCGAGCGGATCCGGACGCGCATCGCGACCGACCTCCACGACGACATTGGTTCGAGCCTGACGCAGATCGCGATCCAGGCGGGCGTGCTGCGCCGGCAGTTCGACACGGCGCCGGAGAACGCGCGCCGGCGGCTCGAGGGCATCGCGCGGCTCTCGGCCGACCTCGTCGACGGGTTGGGCGACGTGGTGTGGGCGATCAACCCCGCGCGCGATCACCTCGAAGACCTCGTCAGCCGCATGCGTCACAGCGCACTCGAGATGCTTGAGCCGCGGGAGATCGCGCTGCAGTTCGACGCGCCGTCGGACTCGCTCGGCCAGTCGCTCGACACCGACGTGCGGCGCGACGTCTACCTCGCGTTCAAGGAACTCGTACACAACGCGGCGCGCCACTCGCGGGCGAGCACCGTGTCGATCACGCTGGCTGTGGACGCCGGGGTTCTCGAGGTCGCCGTTCGCGACGACGGGTGCGGCTTCGCGCCCGGCCCGTCGCGCGTCGGCAACGGCCTGGTCAATGTCTCACGGCGCGCGGCGGCGATGGGCGGCAGCTTTGTGATCGGCCCGCGCCCCGGCGGCGGCACGGAGGCGGTCCTGACGGTGCCGCTGCACCGGGCGGGCCGCCGATGGCTACCCGTATGGGCAGGTCGCGCCCGGCGCCGAGAGGGTAGCTTCGGCGTGGGATCCAGACCGTGATGAACACCGCAGCCAAGCCGCTTCCGTCGCCGATCCGGGTCGTCCTCGTCGAAGACGTGGACGCCATCCGGGACGACCTCGCCCTCCTGATCGACGGCGCGCCGGGATTCCGCTGCGCCGGGGCGTGGGGCTCGATGGAGGACGCGCTCGCCGCGCTGCCGGCGCGACTCGCCGACGTGGCGCTTTGCGACATCGGGCTGCCGGGCATGAGCGGCATCGAAGGCATCCGGCTGCTCCGCGAGCGCTATCCGGCGCTGGTGACCTTGGTGTTGAGCGTCCACAGCGACGACGAGCGCGTCTTCGAGGCGCTGTGCGCTGGCGCGCAGGGCTACCTGCTGAAGAAGACGGCGCCCGACCGGCTGCTCGAAGGGATCACGGACGCGATGCTCGGTGGCTCGCCGATCTCGCCCGAGATCGCGCGGCGGGTCGTGACAATGTTCCAGCGCTTCAGCCCGCCCCCCGCGTCGGATTGCGGCCTGACGCCGCACGAGCACCGGCTGTTGCGGCTGATCGTCGACGGGCACACCTACCGCTCGGCGGGCACGGCGCTGGGCTGCTCGCCGAACACTATCAAGTTCCACCTGGGCAACATCTACCGCAAGCTCCAGGTGCACTCGAAGACGGACGCCGTCGCGCGGGCGCTTCGCGACAGGCTGGTCTGAGGAACGTCCGTGGCTCAGATGAGGCCGGCGCGTCGCGCCTTCGTCACCTGTGCCTCGCCACATCTCCGCCCGCGTAGCTGCTCATCAAGTTGCATGCCGACGAGTTCCCACGCCAGGTCTTCGCTCTGGACGCCCTCCGTTGCCCGCGCTGCTCGTCCCGCATGAACAAGCCTGGCCCAGATCCACCCACCCGACACGACCCGCGCGATCCTCGACTGCCTCGGGCTGGCCTCCCGTGACCCGCCCCGCGCGCCGGCCCGTGCCGAGCCGGACCCGCTCCCCTTTCCCGGCCACACCGCGGCGGACTGAACTCATCGACGAACGCCCCGGCCCACGCGGGTCTGACCCACCCACAGGGCGGAACTCCGCGTCCGCGAACGACCTCCGCGGGTCCCATGCGGGGCCGATCCCCGCACCGCGCCGCGCCCGGCCGCGGTCCGCCTCCGCGGCCGGGCGCTCCCCCTTCCTGCAGGCCCGCGGCTATGCTCTCCGCCGCACAATCCGCGGCTTGAATCGCTTATCTGCCGCCCGCTCCGTCGGAACATCCCCTCGAGCAGGCGCCGCCGCATTGCTTCCGCGCCATCCGGCGTTCGAGCAAGCGGAGTCTACTCCTGTGACCCGGGCGAGGAGCCCCGGCCCGTCGCGAGTCGGAGGATGCGCCGGGCGAGGCGCAGACGGGGCCAGGTGAGGAGGCCTATAGTGAGATGAAGGGAGACCTCCCTCCCTGAGAAAGGACTCCGGTCATGCGAACGAGGTGAGCGCCACGGAATGGCCCGGCACGCCGCGGGATCGACCTGCCGTGTGGCCGCGCACGCGCGCTCCAGACCGGAGACGCCCCATGTCCGCCCGTGGTCCGGCCGGTCCGCCGGACTGTGCCGACGAACTGATCGACTGGATCGTCGATCGTCTGCAGGAACCCAGCGCCGAATGGACCGCCGCGACCGCGGTCGCGCGCGAGCTTCCGCATCCCGTGAACCTCCCCGGCATGCACAAGGCCGTCGCAGCACTGCTCGCGCGCTATCACGCCATGCCGACCGACTGGATCGCCGACGTCCTGCAGGACTTCATGGCCGGTTGGCTTCTCCGTCCGGAGACTCCCGGCACCATCGCGCGCTCCGCGTGCAGCGGTGTCGCGCGCGGGGTCGTCGCGACCGTCGGCGCCGGGATCGCCTGGAAGCTTCGCGCCGAGCTTCTCTCTCAGGCACACCGCGCTTTCACCCGCACCCGCCGTCTCGAGGAACACCGCCGCGAACTGCTCGACGCGGCCGAACGCTACGCGCCGCTGATCCGCGACGCGGCGGCCCGCGATGTCGTCGGCCTATGAGTGCTCGAGAGGGACCCTGACGATGCCGATGACCGCTGCCGCCCTCGACCATCTCCGGCGCCGCTTCGAAGACGGGCGCGTTCCGCTGCGTCTCGCGCCGCGTCCGTTCGTGCACGGGCGCGGCTGGGTCGTCGTCAGCCGCGACACGATGACGATCGACATCCGCCCGGTCGCGGGGGCACCGGTGCCGGGCGAGACCGTCCTCCTCTGGCCCGGCGACGCCAGGATCGAAGTGGTCGCGGTCGACCGCGGGCGGCGTCAGGTCGTGCTCCGCGTCGAAGAGGGAGTCCGCTACGCATGGGCTCGGGATTTCCGCCTTCGCAATCACTGGATCCGCCGTCCGATCCTCCCCGACAGCCGCACGCTGCTCGTCGGGATGGACGAAGCGCACCTTTTCATGTCACGCGTGGCCGGTACGCCCCGTTCGGTCGCCGAGGCGCACGCCGTCCTCGCTCCGGCCGAGGTGCACGCCGCCCGCCGGGAGGGTCGGCGCGTTCCGCGGCAGGGCGAACACTTCTTTCTCCCGATCACTCCCGCCGAGCGCGATGCGATCGACGAGGCGCTCTCGACCGGCCGCGCCGTGCCCCGGGCCGGGGCGGTCATCCCATCCAGCCGCGGCGTTGCCGTGCGCCGCCCCGGCAAGCCACACCGCGCAGCGGAGAGCGTGATCGTCGGAGGTCGCCAGTTCGTGCGCGGCGTCGTGCGTCATCCCGATCATCACGCGCTGCGCCTGCGAGACTGGGCCCGTCCCGAGCTGAATACCGAACTGGACGCGCGGATCGTGCGCGGGGTGACCTGGATCGACTGAGTGCATGTCACAGGGCGCATCGCCGGTCCGGCACTGCGCCCCGTGACGCCTCGTGGAGCGATGTCTCGTCAGGCCTTCTGCGTCGCCTCGACGCGCGCCTGCTGCTTGGCGACGCGGCGTCGCAGGATCTCGGCTTCTTCGGGCGGCAGCTGCTGTCCGAGCTGCCCGCGGTGGCCCAGATCCACCCACCCGACACGACCCGCGCGATCCTCGACTGCCTCGGGCTGGCCTCCCGTGACCCGCCCCACGCGCCGGCCCGCACCGAGCCGGACCCGCTCCCCTCTCCCGGCAACGCCGCGGCGGACTGAACTCATCGACGAACGCCCCGGCCCACGCGGGTCTGACCCACCCACAGGGCGGAACTCCGCGTCCGCGAACGACCTCCGCGGGTCCCATGCGGGGCCGATCCCCGCGCCGCGCCGCGCCCGGCCGCGGTCCGCCTCCGCGGCCGGGCGCTCCCCCTTCCTGCAGGCCCGCGGCTATGCTCTCTGCCGCACAATCCGCGGCTTGAATCGCTTATCTGCCCACGGTCCCGACGCAGGCGCCCAGGGGAAGACCGGAATCCGGGTCGATTCCCAGGCAGCGGACCGAGTCGTTGGCCTCGAGGATCAGACGATTCAGGCTCTCGGCCGTTGGGGGGAACCACTCCGACTCCCGGTACCAGCGTGGTAGCGCGTCGCACATCGCCTGCGCGGCGATGGCGCCCTTCCTACTGGTCGATACACCATCGAACACCGCGAACAGCTCGCCCCGGCCTGCGGCGTCGAGCAGCGGCACGAAGCGGCCGAGCAGTCGGAACCGGTCCTCGGTGACAGGGCGCGAAGGGGCGCACGCGTAAGCCACGCAGGCGTTTGCGTCCGGAAACAGATCCTCGTCGGGCTCGAGACTGACGGGGGACCGGCCCGCACCTGCCCGAGGACGGGGAGTCACCGCGGACCGGGTTTTCGGGGAAGCCCGCCCCCAGTGGACACATCCGCAAGGGCGGGCAACGGCCCCGGCAGCTCCCGCAGGCTCCGGATCGTCCCACGACCCGATGGGGCCGCAGGGTCGATCAGGATGGCCCCGATCCCGGCAGAGCGTGCCCCCTCGACGTCGTCGAGCGGGTTGTCGCCGACCATGATCGTCTCGGCCGGCTCGACGCCGAGTCGCGTCAGGGCAAGGTGGAAGATACGGGGATCCGGTTTGAGCCAGCCCACATTGAAGGAGTAGATCTCCGCCTGGACGAGACGGGCCAGGCCGAGCGAGCGAATCGGTTCCACGTACGGTCCGGCCATGTTGGAGACCAGCCCCAACTGCAGCCCGCGGGCTGCCAGCTCCTGCATGACTTCCAGGGCTCCATCGACCAGCCGGCAGCCGCGGAGCTGGGCGCTCAAGGAAGCCTCAGCCCGCGCCAGGGTCTCCGGGCGGATGGAGACCCCGGCCTGGCCGTCCACCACACTCCGAACCGCCTCCGCCAGGGTGGGGAGTGGCTCGGTCAGGAAGCCATCCATCAGCTCCCTGACGCGGGCGCCCGGCAGCCCCAGCGGGGCGAGCAGATCGGCGTATGGGGAGGCTTCCGGCAGGTCGATGAGCGTCCCGAACACGTCGAAGAGGACGGCCCAAGTCTGCATAGCCCCTATCTTGCCGACGGGACGTGTGCGGGGTCAATGAGCTACGGCAAGGGGGGGGGCCTCCCGACCCGGATCACTTCCCGGGCGCCTCGAACAACGCGTCCAGCAGCGCCTTCTCCGCGCCGAAGGCAACCCGGTCGTCCACGATGTCCACCATGGATGGCGAATGGGCCGAATTGCCCGCGTCTCAGCACCGGCTCAGGGTGGCACCGGCGGCGAGGAAGATGCCTGCCCGTAGCGTTACCGGAATGGCATCGACCGGACGCTCGCACTGGACCCACACCTTCTCTGCGCACCGCTCCTCAAAGCAGCCTCGGCTCGTCGCTCTCACAGACGCGCACCAGGAAGGACACCTATCGCGGCTCGGGGTCCGTCGGATTCTCTCCGAATGTGACGCCGAATGGCGCGAGGCCGATAGCCAGAATGCTCAGGACTGGTCGTCTCCGCACTTGCGCCAACCTCCGGGCTCCTGTCGTGTCCAACGCCTTCGAATATGCGGACAGGCGGTGCCCGGTCCGCATCATTTCCTTGGTGGGCGGTCCTTTCGGGCGGAGCGCGTCACCAGGTCGACCACGTCAGCCCAGGATGATGCGAAGGTCGCCCATGGCGGACAGAACTTCTCACCACCAGGCTCGCCGAACAGATAAAGATGCTGAACTGTGCCCCGGAGAATCTGCATGACGTGCACACGGTCGTCGATGAAGTGGGTGATTCCGAGGTCTCGACAGATTCTCTCCTTATCTTCCCTTTGGAGGCAGAAGCGCACATGATCGGGCTCCAAGTCGGTGCGTGAGAAGAAGTCAACGGCGTCCAACCACGCAAGTGTCCGCGCTTGCATGCGGGGCCCCGCCTTCGAGACGATCCATACGCGACCGTCACAGGCCGAGACGATCTGGCGGATCGCCTCATACGCCCCGTCACGGGCGACCTGCGACCCAGCAGAGTATTCGAACCCCGTGTCTTCGCCCGGGACCTCCTTGAGAGTCCGGACGATCACCCCCCCGAAGTCAATCCCAACACGTGCGCTCACTGGGCTATCCAAGAGCGCTCCTTGTCCGCGAAGGGCGCATCGTCCGCGCTCAGGGCATCCGCATCTCTTGCAGCCGCATCATCGAGTCGCGTGAAAGCGGCGTTGTCGTCCCTGCGAACTTGCGCGCACCCAGCGCGGTGGCAGGCCGTGACACGCCTGCGGTCCCGAGTCAGCTCCGAACCGCTCATCGGCGCCGCCCTGTGTCCGTGGGAATGCGACCAATGGCGACTATCCGCCGACCGTGCATCCCACAGGATCTCACCCTCGCGGGAGAACTTTGTCACCAGGGTGGCCACGCTCATCCCACGTCACGCCTCTCCCGCTCGCGCTACGCGGAAGACGAGCCGGATCTCGAGCCCGCCGCCGTCGTCGGCCGGCCGGTTGCGCGCCTCGATCCGGGCCCCCATCGCCTCGGCCAGCATCCGCGCGATGGCAAGACCGATCCCGGTTCCCTTCGTGCGGCGCGTGGCTTCCCCTTCGACGCGGTAGAACGTCTCGAAGATGCGTCCGAGCTCGGCCCTGGGAACCCCGGGGCCGCGATCGCTCCACGCCCAGACGATGGTCTCGCCCTCCGCTGCGAGCGACACTTCGAGCACGCGCTCCGCGGCGCCGGCGGCGAACTTCACGCTGTTGTCGAGGAACGAGAGGAAGACCTGCCGGATGGCGTCCGGGTCGTAGGCGATGACCGGCAGGGGGCCCGGCGGCGCGGTGCTCGTGAGATGGAAGCCCTGGCGCTCCGCGAGCGGCGTCAGCTCGCGGCAGATCTCCGAGAAATCGACGGAGGGCTCGCGCACCTGGGCGTCGACGCGGTAGACGCCTTTCTCCAGCCGCGCGAGCTGGAGCACATTCTCGATCAGGCGGGACAGTCGTGCGCTCTCCCGGCTGATTTGGCCATAGTACTCGGACCTCTTCGCGTCGTCCGTCGCCATGCCCTCCTCGAGCATCTCGGCGTACATCCGGATGGACGTCAGCGGAGTGCGCAACTCGTGCGTCACGGCCGAGACGAGGTCCTGGCGCTTCTGCGAGAGACGAACCTCGGTGGAGGCGGTCCGGTAGATGGACGCGAGGCCGAGCGCCAGGATCGCACCGCCGAGGACCGCGAGCACCGACAGCGCATCGCGCGTCGCTAGTCGCGGATAGGACGCGGCCCAGAACCGCCAGACGAAGCGGTCGAGCGGGTAGTCGAGTGATCGTTCGAACAGGGGCGGCTCGTCGGGCGGAACGTCCACAGCCGACTCGTAACGCGCCAGTTCGTCGCTCCCGAGGATCAGCGACGCGACGCCGTGACCGGCCAGAGGCGAGCGCACCAACGTCTGCGCCATCAGTGAGTCGAAGAACTGACGCCCGTCGAGCACGAACCCCTGGAGGTAGAGCGTGCGGTCCAGCCAGAGCTTGCGGTAGAAGACGATGAACCGCTTCTCGACGAGCCGGGCCTGGAACGGATCGATCGACACCGCGCGCGCCCCCCGCACGCTCGTGGGAAGCGGCGTTCCGGCATCCGCGACGGACCGCGTCTGCTCCTCGAAGACGCGCAACTCCTCTGCCGTGGGCGCCTCGCCACGCGACAGGAGCCGCTTCTCGGCGATCTTGCGGCGCCGGGCGTCCTCGCGCGCGCGGGCACGCAGCGCCGCCTTCTCCTCGAGGTAGCCGAGGTCCTCGACCATCAGGTCCTTGGAGGTCGACCCGAGGTCGACCGCGGTCGGGGCACCCCCGGCCATGTCGCTCCGGGTCGCGCCCTCGGTCATCCGCGCCTGGAATGAGGTCGTGAGGCGGGCGAGCAGCGCGTGACGTTCCTCGCGGGCGCTCCGCTCCTCGGCCGGCAGGCCGGACCGGGGGAGCGTGCCCGCGGGCAGGTGCGGCGTCGTGAAGGAGCCACTCGGGTCGATCTGAAAATACCCGACGAGCCCTCCTTCGTCGTCTCTCGGCAAACGGGAGAGTGGTGACCGCGCGAGAGAGGGCTCTCCCGCGCGTTCGCCCATTGCCGCCTGGAAGAAGCGGAACTCCCCGAAGGGGCGCCCGGTCTCGGCCTCGAGCAGCGCGTCGAGCCGGCTCTGCACCTGCTCGAAGACTCGCTCGGCGGACCCGCGCGCGAGATCCCGCTCCTCGCGGTCCACCTGCCGGAACGAGCGCACGACGACGAGGACGAAGCCCGCGACCAGCACGATGGCGAAGATCGCAAACTGCCGGCGGAGGCGTTTCATCTCACGAGTCCACCCGGTAACCCTCGCCGCGCACGGTCCGGATTCGACGAGGCTCGTCGGGATTCTGCTCGATCTTGCGTCGCAGCTTCGCGATGTGGATGTCGACCGTCCGGGTGTCGATGTCGGGGTCGCGGTAGCCCCACACCTCCCGCAGCAGCTCGCTGCGGCTGACTGGGCGGTCGCTGGCGCGGATGAGGTATCGCAGGATGTCGAGCTCGCGTCGTGTCAGCTCCACCGGCCGTCCATCGATCTCGGCCGTGAGAGTCCGCGGATCCACCGTCATCCCTTTCCAGCAGACTTTCTCCTGGTCCGCCGCGAGTTTCTGGCTGCGCCTCAGCACGGCCTCCGCCCGAGCCACCAGTTCGCGCACGGAGAACGGCTTGACGACGTAGTCGTCGGCCCCGCTCCTGAGGCCTTGAATGATGTCGTCCTCGTCTCCCTTCGCCGTCAGCATGATGATCGGTTGGGTACGATCCCGCTGCCGTACCGCATCGCAGATCGCGAAGCCGTCGACGGACGGGAGCATCAGGTCGAGGACGATGAGGTGGAAGCCGCCGGACAGCGACTGTTCCAGGCCCTCTCGGCCGTCCGCGACGGCCGTCACCTCGTAGCCGTGGTAGAGGAAGACGTCGACGAGTCCGTGGCGGATGGGATCCTCGTCCTCGACGATCAGGATGCGGACCTTGGGAGGTGCCGCCGTCGGCTTGGGCATCTCGTCTCCTTCGCGCTCCGACCTCTCCATGATGCATCAGGATGATGCCCGAGGGCCTCTCTCGAGCAGGATCTGATCGTAAAAGAAACGCAAAAGAAAGGATCAGTCATTTTGCGCGCGGATGTCTGGTACAGCGTGCTCAGGGGGCGCACCCTTCTCATCCCAAGGAGGCTCTCATGAACGCGAAGACGTCGTCCGAATCGGTCGGGGCGCCCTTCCTTGCGGCCGCAGCAGTGTTACTCCTCGCGATCTCGGGGCTCACTGCGGGTTGCACGGAAAGCTCCCCGCCCGCAGGGGCGCCTGGGGCGTCGGGTGGCGGCGGCGCGATGCCTGGCGCGCCCACCATCTCGGGACCCCATGCTCATGCGAATCTGGCCGTCTACCTCGTGCATGGCTCGGATCGCCTCGGAGGAAGGACGCCGATCACCCTCGACGCCGCGCTCCGCGCGAAGAAGGTGATCGTGCACGAAACGGACGATGTGGGCCGCCTCGCGATCGAGAACATCTCCGACGACGAGGTGTTCGTCCAGGCCGGCGACCTCGTGAAGGGGGGACGGCAGGACCGTACGCTGGGCGTGGACGTCGTCGTGCCGCCGAAATCAGGGAAGGTCGACGTGGCTGCGTTCTGCGTCGAGCAGCGGCGCTGGGCGCAGCGCGGAGTGGAGCCCTCCCGGCACTTCAGCGAGTCGTCGCGATCCCTGGCCGGCAAGGAGCTGAAGCTCGCCGCGCGGCAACGAAAGCAGCAGGGGCAGGTCTGGGTCGCCGTGGCCGAGACCCAGCGAAAGCTGCACGAGAACACCGGGATCGGCGCGCTGGACGCGGGCTCGCCCAGCAGCATGCAGCTCACGATGGAAACCTCGGCCGTGAGGGCCGGGATCCGGCCCTACCTGGAGGCGCTGGGAAGGGTCACGGGCGGCGAAAGCGACGTCGTCGGATGCGCCTTCGCCGTCAACGGCAACCTCAGCTCGGCGGAGCTGTACGCATCTCCGGCGCTGTTCCGGGCTCAGTGGTCGAAGCTCCTCGAGGCGGGGGCGGTCGAAGCGCTCGCGGAGGCGCAGGCCGTGCCGGGTACGCCCCCGGCGATCGAAGCGGTGCGCGCGTTCCTCGAAGACCCGCCGGCCGGCAGGCGCTCCGAGGAGGAGATCGGCGGGAGGATGAAGCTGACGACGGTGGACGGCGCCCAAACGGTCGTCTTCGAAACGCGCGACCTGGGCCGCGGGGAAACCTGGATTCGCCGAAGCGTGGTCGGGAAGGAACCCGGCTCGAGGGGCGCGGGAGGGTCCTGATGCGGATCGCGGCCGGTGAGCGGGTCCCGCCACGCGCGGCGTTCTGGCTCGGGATGACACTCGCGAGCCTCGTGGCGGGCATCGCGGCGCCCGGCCCGCGCGCGCAGCCGGAGACGCGAGTGGAGGCGCCATCCGGCTCACCGGCCGCCCCGTCCTCCGGCTCGCTGAGGGCCGCGGCGTCTTCGGCCGGCGCGCTCGCGGAAGGTCGGATACGGGCAGCGCGCGTCGAGATTCTCAAGGGACCTCGTCGGCTCGTCGTCAGGAGCGGCAACGTCGTACTCAAGACCTACCGCATCGAGCTGGGACCGGATCCCGAACGGCCGAAGGAGCGGATCGGAGATGGGCGCACGCCGGAGGGGGAGTACTCCATCTGCGAGCACCGCGACGCGACGCGCTACCATCGAGCTCTCCTGCTCGCGTATCCGAATGACGCCGATGCCGATCGGGGTCTCGCGCAGGGCCTGATCGACCGCGAGGAACGGACGTCGATCCTGCGCGCCATCGCGTCGCAGCGCTGCCCGCCGCAGGACACGGCCCTCGGGGGCATGATCCTGATCCACGGCCAGCATCCGGAAGAGACGGCCTACTGGCTGGGAGTCGGGGGTGATGCCGAGCGCCACGAGCTGGCCGGGCTCCAGCCAGGAGACCGCGACCCGGAGACGCCCTTCGTGAGGACCGACTGGACGCAGGGGTGCATCGGCCTCCGCAACCAGGACATACGCGAGCTGTTCGACCTGCTGCCCGACGGGACCCCGGTCACGATCCGGCGGGATTCGTGATCCTGGCCGGCCGAGGAGGGGAGGGACGTGATGAACACGAAAGTAGTCCTTCGCCACGTGGTACTCGTGGCGTTCCTCGAGGCTGCGGGCGGCCTGCCAGGGGAGGTCCGTGCGAGCGCTGACGGGGCCGGCCTCGGTCCCCAGGCGGTGGCACCGGCCGCCCGAGTTCCCGCCGCGCCGAGGATCGCGCCCGAGCCGTCCCCAGCGTGGGCGCTGCTCGAGCCCGGCCTGGAGCTGGGAGTGTTCGACGCCCCCTGGGCCTCGGACGTCGGGGACTCCCGCATCCGAGTCCTGCGGATCGACCCTGGTCGCTTCGAGCTCACGCTGCTGAGCGCGTCGGCGGTCGAGGGCGGCGCGCCGCTCACGGCCGCCGAGTGGTGCCGGCGGAACGGCCTCGTGGCGGCGACCAACGCGAGCATGTACCGCACCGACCACCGGACCAGCGTGGGCCTCTTGCGCACGCGGACGCACGTGAACAACGCGAGGCAGCGCGAGGGCGACAAGGCGGTCCTGGCCTTCGATCCGCTCCTCCCCGGCATCTCAGGCGTCCAGCTCCTCGATCTCGAATGCGACGACTTCGAGACGCTCCGCCGGCACTACGGCACCCTGATCCAGAACATCCGCATGCTGTCCTGCCGCGGCCGGAACGTCTGGAGCCGGCAACCGAAGCGCTGGAGCACCGCGGCCATCGGAGTGGACGGCCAGGGGAGGGTGCTCTTCATCCACGTGCGCTCTCCGTACGCCACGCACGACCTCGTCGACGCGCTGCGAGTCCTGCCGATCAACCTGCACCGCGCGATGTACGTCGAGGGCGGGCCCGAGGCGCAGCTCTACGTACGGTCCGGAGAGGAGGTGCACGAATTCGTCGGGAGCTTCGAGACCGGATTCCGCGAGGACGACTCCAACGCGCGGGCATGGCCCGTGCCCAACGTCGTCGGCGTGAGGCGCCGCAGCGAGGAGGAAAGGTGACGCCCGCGCGCGCCGGCCTGCTGTCCGTAATCGCGATCGCCTGCGCGGCGCGGGTCGAAGCCACGACCGTCGCCGAGCGGGTCCGCGGGGGCCTCTCGCGGGGGACGAACGTGGTCGTGGCTGCGTACGTCGGCCTCTGGTCCCAGAACCAGGGCGATCCAGGCCAGAACCTGTACTGGGGCCGCCTCTACGGACACTCCGCGCTGTTCGCGAGGTCGCGTGAGATCCGCAGCCGGTTGCCGTTCCTGCAGGTGACCGACTACACCCGGACCTGCCGGAGAGTGCGCACGGAGGACCCCATCTCCGTCGAAGTCTGGGAGGCGAGAGTGCCGGGTGTGCCAGGACGGCTCACCGTCGTGAACCTCGCCTACTCGGACATGCCGCGCGCCGTCCGGGAGATGGCCCTCCATCTCAAGCACGGCAGCGGGCCGCCGGACCTAGCCGCCGACCCGATCGTGGGTCCGCTTCTCTCCCGTGCCTACGTCATCGGCTACTGGGGTCACAACATCTACTTCGGCGGCATCGACTCGGACGACCTCGAAGAAGCGCCGCGCTCCGTGGCGACGCTGCCCCGCGGAGTCTTCTTCGTCGGCTGCCAGAGCGCGCGCTGGTTTCCGCAGAAGTTCGTGGATGAGGTGATCGAACCGCTCCTCTTCACGACCACGAACATGGCGCCGGAGGCATACGTCGCCCTCGCGCTCTACGATGGCCTCGCACGGGGCCTCGGGCAGGAGGAGACGCGCCGTCAGGCCGCACGCGCCTACGCCGTCTTCCAGAAGCTCCACAAGCCGCCGCTCTCGCTCTTCCTGAACGACCGCCGCGCGCTCGCGCTCGCGCAGCAGCCGATTCCCGAAGCGGCGGTCCCGGGCGGCCGTGCGGCTCCTGGGCGGGGCAACGATGCTGCCCGACCGCGCCGCGGGATGCCACCGGCGGTTCGGTGCGACGGTGGCGACGCGTGCACGCCGGAGACCGAGTTGCTGCGCCGGGTGTTGGACCGACCATCCAACTGCACCCGGCGCCGCCGCTGCGGCGCGCCGGA
>CAVPCQ010000017.1:0-258324 GCA_963702425.1 uncultured Acidobacteriota bacterium | reverse complement strand
GACGGCCTGCCCCTACGGCGTCATCGTCGAGGCGATGTTCGAGTAGCCCGAGTCGCCCGACGCGTTGCGCGCCTTCACCCGGTAGCGGTAGATCGCGCGGCGCGCGACGTTCGTATCGCGCCACGTCACGGCGTTGGCGCCGGTCTGCCCGACGGCGGCGAAGTTCGTGCACGCGCTCCCCTTGCAGCGCTCGATCACGAACGCGGTCTCGTTGCCGGAGTTGTCCTTCCAGCGCAGGTCGACATTGGCGCGCATGAAGCGCAGCACGCTCGTGGCGGTGAGCTGGCTCGGCGCGGCCGGCTTGCCGGTCGGCGTCGTCGTCACCTGCGCCGTGTTGGACCAGGCCGAATCGACCGTCGCACCGCGGGCCTTGATCCGGTAGCTGTAGGTCGTGTTCGGCGCGACCATGTAGTCGTTGTAGATCGTCGCATCGGCGAGGGGCCAGTCGAGGAACGAGAACAGCTCCGGCGAGGCGTTGCAGACCGCCGCCGTTCCGGTGCAGCGCTCGATATAGAAGTCGCGCTCGTTGGTCGAGTTGTCCTGCCAGGTCAGCTTGACCTGCGTCGTCGTCACCGCGGTGGCGACCAGGTTCGAGGGGGCGTTGGGCGGGATCTCGGCGCTGACGGTGACCGTCAGGGTATCCGTTCCGGTGGCGCCGCTCGCGTCGTAGACCGTGAGCCTCACGGTCCAGGTGCCCGCGTCGTAGAAGGTATGGTAGGCCGTCGCGCCCCACGACTCGGACCCGTCGCCGAAGTTCCACTGGATATTACCCAGCCAGCCGTCGGGATCGTACGAGCCGGTCGCGTAGAAGATCACGTCGAGCGGCGCCCGGCCCGAGGTCAGGTTGGAGGAGGCGTGCGCGACGGGTATCACGTTCGGCGTCACCGCGTCGACCGGCACCTCCTGCATCGTGCGGGCGCCGGCCGTGTCGGTGACCGCCAGGGTCGCGACGTACGGCCCGCCGACGCCGTAGACGTGCGTCGGGTTCGCTTCGACGGAGGTCGCGCCGTCGCCGAAGTCCCAGGCATAGGACGCGATCGTGCCGTCCGGATCGGTCGAGCCCGCGGAGCTGAAGGTGACCCCGAGCGGCACCTCGCCGCCCGCCGGCGCCGCGCTGGCCGTCGCTACCGGCCACGCGTTGCCCCCCGCGCCGAAGAGCTCGTACCCGATCCTGGAATTGGCGAGCGGCGACTCGTTGCGCACCAGAGACGCGGCCACCAGCGAGCGGCCGTCGACGGCGGCGATGTTGGGGTAGGCCTCGCCGATGGGGCTGTTCGAGAACAGGAACCCCTGCGGGTCCAGGATCGCCCCGGCCGGGCTGATCCGCATCCCGAACAGGTCGGAGCGGGCGTCCAGCTGCTCGAGGCTCCAGCGGGTGACGCGCGCCTTCTGGTCCTGGAAGACGGCGACGAAGTTCGTCCCGTCCCACGCCACGCGCGGCCGGTACTGGTTGCCGGCCCAGGGCGTGATGTTGAAATACGGGTCGATCGATCCGTCGGGATGGATGAAGACGCCCAGCAGATCGTTCTCGACACCCGAGGTCAGCTCCTGCGACTGGACGAGCAGGGCGAGGTTGCCGTTCGATGCCAGGCCGAGGCTGAAGATCCCGTTCCCGCCGGCGGTCGAGTAGGGGCCGTGGATGCTGAAGCTGTTCGAGCGTGCGCCGCCGGCGTCGATGAAGGTCCCCGCCGTGCTCGCGCCCGAATCGTCGTGGCTCCAGTTGTCCTGCCAGGCCGCGAGCCAGCGCCCGCCCAGCACCGTCAGGCGCGGGCTGCTGCTGTAGGTGCCGCTGAGCGCGATCGCGCTCGGATCGAGCAGCAGGCCGTCGCTGCCGCGCACGCGGGCGGCGACGGGGTTGATGTACTGGCAGGTATAGCCGCAGCGCAGGCCGACGACGAGGAAGTCGCCGCCCAGCGCCTCGACGTCGACCGAGCCGAAGCTGGAGGTGAGCGCGACGCTCGGCGCGGGATCGACGAGCGAGCCGTCGGGCCGGAGCCGCCGCGCGACGACGCCGCTCGCGTTCGGCCATGCCACCATGTAGTAGGCCCCGTTCCAGGCGACCGCGGGAGCTCCGGGCAGGGCGCTCGGGTCGCCGGCGTCGACCTCGGTCGGCTCGGCGGTGAGCGGATTGCCGGCCGCGTCGAGCGGCTGGGCCAGGATGCGGTGCCGGGCCGAGGTCATGCTGCGGTACACGAGCATGAAGCCGTTCGCACCGGTCGCGAGGTCGGGTTGCGACTGCGACGGCGCGCCGACGGACGCCGTGCGCGTCGGGCCGGCGACGTTCGAGGACGAGATGTTGGCGGTCAGGACGTCGTTGGTGCTCGCGGCGTAGACGGTCCAGGCGAGCTGCACGCTGCCGTTTCCGGTGCTGGCGCTCGGCCCCGTCTGCGGACCGGGGACCGAGACGCCGCCCGGATCGAGCACCTGCCCGCCCGTACTGATGCGGGCGAGGCGCGTCCCTGACGCGGCGCCCCAGGTCGCTTTCCAGAAATTGCCGTCCCACGCGACCGAGTTCGTCGTGTACGCCGCTGGAGAATTGGTGCCGGAGATGTTGACGCCGGCGCCGTCGAGCACCTGTCCTGCCGTGTCGATGCGCGTGCCGAAGACCGCCGCGCTGTAGTCGGGGAGCTGTCCCGTCCAGATCGCGTAGAACCCCGATCCGTTCGAAACGAGCGCGCCGATCGGGTGGGGCAGGAGGGTGAGGGGCGCGGGGTCGAGCGGTGTGAGCGACGCGTCGAAGCGCAGCGCTGAGGTCTCGGAGCTGCCGGTCATCGCCTCTTCGTAGGCCATCAGGTAGACGCCGCCGGCGAAGGCGAGGCGCATCGTGCCGCGCAGATAGTAGGTCTCCTTGACGAGGAGGCGCGGGTTCGGGTCGAGCAGGACCCCCGCCGCCGAGATCCGCACCGCGGTGAGATCGCTGCCCGTCGCCGAGCCCTCCATGGCGACGACCCAGTCCTTGCCGTCCGAGGCGACGGCCCACACCGCGCCCACCGGGCTCACGTTGAAGATCCGGATCGGGGCCGAGTCGAGCACTCGCCCGTCCGGCGCGACCCGCACCGCGGCGAGCGACTTCTGGTAGTAGTACCCGGTGCCCGTCAGGTCATAGCTCTCGAAGACGACGAGCCAGTTCGTCCCGTTGAACGCGGCACGCGGGTACTCCTGCGTCGCGCGGGCGGCGGTCACGGCGAACGGGACGGCGTCGAGCGGCGTGCCGTTGCCGTCGAGCCGGAGCCCGTAGATGTCTCGCGAGGTCTCGCCCTCGTATCCGCCCGTGCTGTTCGCACGATTGTCGGACCAGAGCGCGAGGACCATCCCGCCTCCCGGCGCGAGCGACACCATCGACTGGTCCGCAGCGGCGGGGGAGATCGCCGCATCGCCGGGGACCCAGCGGGAGGGCAGTCGCACGGCGGCGCCGGCGAGGGCGCTCGAGAGCAGGACGGTGGCGAGCAGGAGACAGGGGACGACGAGTCGGCGGCCGCGCATGGTGACGTTCCTCCCGGAACACGGCGCGCCCGGGCCGGGCGACGCGAAGCAGGTTCTCGTGTTCCGGCCGGGAGCGTACCGTGGCTACCGGGAATCTGACTGTGTCCAAAGTCACACCCCCGATGCGCAGGAGCGCGAAAAAACGCTCGCAGGTTTCGGTAAGTCCGATTACTGCCTGCTAAGAGTCGTCAGGTAAGACTCACGCCAGCGCACATCTCCTTCTTGATGAAGAACTTGTGCGACACCGACTAGAGCGCGAGCCCCTCGATCTCGAGCAGCAGCTCGGCGCGGCAGATGTCGGCCTCCAGCCAGACGGACGACGAGGACGGGCCGAGGCGCGGTGCGAGCGCATCCCGTACGGCAGTGAAATCGGACGGGCGGCGGAGGTAAGTCTTGACGTAGTCGAAGCGAGCGAGGTTCGGCGCCGGTCGCGCCGAAACCGCTCCGACCGCCTCCGACAGCGTTTCGATGTTGCGCACCGTCTCGTCGAGCTGCCGCCGGACGTCCCCTTCGTGGCGCGACTCGTGGCCCACGACGCTCGCCGTCCCGGAGAGCAGGAAGGCGTGGCCGAGCGCCTCGGGCGAGAGGGTCCCGCGCGCGAACGACGGGCTCTTCTCACCGTACTGCGACGGGTAGCGGAAGGCGCTGACCTGGCGCGGGTTCTCGACATGCTGCCCCGGCTCGCGGGCGGCGAGGAAGGTGACGACGAGCGCGTCGCCGGTGGTGCCGATCGCGGTCGACGCGGGGAAGTGCTGTTCGGCCGGGGGGCCGAACTGGTCCTCGTACCCGCGCGCGCGGCCGGCGGAGAATCGCTTGTAGCGCTCGACGCCGTGCTGGTCGCCGTTGATGTCGGGCAGGTAGTTCCAGAGCCGCTGCATCGCCGGGTACCCGCAGTCGGCTGCGACTGTGAGCAGCTCGCGGTAGAGCGCCACCGCGTCGGACTCGAGGTCGGCCCCCAGTGGGTAGACCGCGGCTCCGAACAGCACGGTGCCGTTCTCGGCGCAGACGAACCGCCCGCTGTGCCGCACTCGCACGGGCTCCGGGGAGCGCCACAGTTCGACCGACGGGCCGCCGCCGAGAACGGCGTTCGGAATGTCGATCGCCGGGTAGGGGGTGTCGACGAGCCCCGCCCGCGGCGTCCCGTAACGCACGGCAAACAGCAGACGGCCGGCGTCGCGGCGGGCAGCGTCCTCGAGCGCTTCGACAGGGAGGAGCGACAGGCCGAAGCCCGCGCGGCACGCGGTCGGGCCTGCCGCGGCCCACGAGGCCGCCACGGAACCCGGAGACGGCGTGCTCATCGCGCTCAACCGGAGGTCCTCCTCCGCCCGGATCCGGGCCGCGAGGTGAGTCTAGTGAGTCGGTGGAAAACCTGTCAATTCGACCGCTCCGGACATCAGGTCACCGCCGTGTATTCGCTGAAGATCCCGACCTCGACGTAGCGCGAGACCTGCCGGAAGCCGGCCTCCTCGAGCGCCTTCATGATCACCGGCGGCGCCACGCAGTGCTCGATCGTGTCCCAGTAGTACTGCATCAGCGTCTGCGAACCGCTCCCGCCGCCGCCGATCCGCGCCACCAGCGGGACGACCCGCCCGAGGTAGAACTTGAGCAGGTGGAACGAGAGGCGCGAGCGCGGCGGGGTGATCTCCAGGATCAGCAGCTTGCCCCCCGGTTTGAGCACGCGGCGGTACTCGTCGAAGGTCCGGTGCAGGTCCACGACGTGGCGCAGCGCGAAACCCATGCTCAGCAGGTCGAACTGCGCCGAGCGAAACGGGAGCGCCTCGGCCAGCGCCTGGACCAGGCCGGCGACACCGCGCGCGCGCGCCTCGTGCAGCATGCCGATCGACGGGTCGAGCCCGACCGACACGCCGTTCGCCCCGACGATCTCCTGCCCGTGGCGGGCGATCACGCCGGTGCCGCAGGCGACGTCGAGCAGGCGCATTCCCGGGCCCAGGCCGGCCCGCAGGAGGGCCTGCTTCCGGTACCAGTGCCCGGAGCCGAAGCTCATCGCCTGGGTGATGAAGTTGTAGTGCGGTGCGGAGGCGTCGAACCACGCGTCGACCTGGCGCCGCCGCTGCTGTTCGTCGCCGTAGTAGTCGGTGAGCAGCGGGTGCGGGCGGAGCGGATCGGGTCCCGGGCGCTCGCCCGGCGGGGGGGAAGGGGCGCTCATCGAGGGGCGCAGCCTATCGCAAGTCCGGCGGCGGGTCAGCCCCGGAATGCGTTCGGGGCCGTGCTAGCCTCCCTTTTCGCGGCCGAGACGGTCTCCGGCGCGCCCCTCCCGGGGGTCCCCGCCCGTCGTCCTCCGGTCCGCCCGGCGGCAGCCGGCCGCGATCCTGTGCGGAGAGAGGTGATCCATGCGTCTCGCGCTGACCGTCTTCGTGCTCTTCGCGGCTGCCCTCGTCGTCACGATCGTGATCGCCTCCGGGCAGGCGAACGTCCTGACCGCGATGCGGGAGATCGGCCGCGACCCATGGGGACTCGTGACGCTGATCGACCTGTTCTGCGGGCTGTTCTTCGCGGCGCTGTGGATCGGCGCGGTGGAGGCCGACCGGCGCGTCGCGATCGCAGGGATCGCGCTGCTGTTCGTGCTGGGGAATCTGGTGACGGCGGTCTACCTGCTGCTGCGCGCACGGCGCGCGGCGGGGCTGGGCGAGCTGCTCACGGCGCGGCGGGCGCTGTTCGGGGGGGCGCGCTAGCGAAGTGCCGCGCGATCGCCAGCGTCACCGGCACCGCGACCGCCCAGGCCAGCGCCAGCACGCCCCAGCGCCGCAGCGGGTCGGCCGCCAGCACGACCGCCCCCATCCGCTCCGCCGCCAGGTACGACAGCGGCCCGCTGACCGCGCCAAGCAGCGCGGCCGGCACCGGCCGGCCCTGCAGCCAGGCCATCGAGGAGCCCAGCGTGCTGGCATAGAGCGCCCAGAGCGCCGTGATCCACGGCGGGCAGGGCCAGGGCGTGGCGGGCCAGGCCGGGAACGCGGTCACGCCAGTCCAGCGCAGCACCGTGTCGAGCAGCGTCCCGAGCGCGGCGACCGCGACCACCGTCTTGAAGCGCGCCCCGCGGTCGGGCGCGACCGCCAGCTGGAAGGCGACCAGCACCGTGGCCAGGATCGGCCCCGCCCACGGAAACCCCATCGCCGCGCCCGCCACGGTCGCCACCCAGCCGATCTGGAAGAACAGGAAGTTCGCGATCCGCTCGATCACGGACTACCCTCGCCGGCCCGCTTCGCCGGGTGCGCGAAGAACGGCGTCCGCTTGAGCCACAGCCGCAGCGCCTGCCAGTAGATCGCCGCCAGGACCTTGCCGGTCATGAACGGGTGCCACGCCAGCACCGCCGCCAGCGACGCCCCCGAGATCTCCCGCCGCGCCAGCGTCAGCGTCGCGTCGAGCAGCTTCCCGCCGCCGGAGAGGCAGTCCATGTGGATCGCGAGGTGCCGCGCCGGGTCGACGAAGCGCCAGTCGTAGTCGATCGCCATCGGCATGAAGGGAGAGACGTGAAACTCCTTGGGGAAGCGATAGCGGTGGCGCCCGTCGCGCCCCTCGTCGCGCGCGGGGTCGAGCACGTAGACGTGCCGCTCGCCCCACGGCGTGTTGTCGACCTCGGCGACGATCGTCTCGACCCGCTCACCGGCGGCGTCGAAGCAGTAGAAGAAGCTCACCGGGTTGAAGCAGTAGCCATAGTACGCGAGATGGGTCAGCAGGCGGATCGGCCCCGCCGGGGCGCGCCCCGTCGCCGCGCGCACCTTCTCGATCACCGTGGCCTTCATCGGCACGGCCGGATCGCCGAAGTGGTCGGCGCGTGAGAACCGCGCGAGCGCGGGCCGCTCCGCCGACCAGAGCCAGCGCCCGCGGAACAGCTCGGGCAGCTCGTCGAGATCGAGGTACATCAGGAAGATCCGGTACGAGAAGGCGTGCGGGTGGGGCGCGAACCGTCGGTGCCGCACCCAGCCGGCGTAGATCGCGCTGGCGCGGCTCACAGCGTCATCCCGAAGCGCTCGGTCACCGCGAGCGCGCTCTTCGCCCCGTCCTCGTGGAACCCGTACCCCCAGTAGGCGCCGCAGAACGACGTCCGGCGCACGCCGTTGATCTGCTCCCAGCGCGCCTGCGCCTCGACCGAAGCGGGAGTGTAGCGGGGGTGGTGGTAGACGATCCGGCGGATCATCGCTGCCGGGTCGATCGGCTGCTCGGCGTTCAGCGTGACGAAGACGTTCCGCGGGCCGGGGAGTGCCTGCAGCCGGTTCATCCAGTAGGTCAGGACGAGGCGATCGCCCGTCGGGCGATCCTCCCGCGCGCCGTCCGTCGCTTCGGCGCCCGCCGGGCGCAGGTAATTCCAGCTGGCCCAGACCTTCGGCCGGCGCGGCATCGGCGACGGGTCGGTGTGCAGGACCGCGACGTTCTCGGGGTAGGGAAACGCCGAGAGGATCTCGCGCTCGACCGGATCGGCATCGGCCAGCAGAGCCAGCGCCTGGTCGGCGTGGCAGGCCAGGACGACCTCGTCGAAGCGCAGCGGCTCGGCGCCGCGCGGTGTCACCAGCGCGTGCGTTACGTGCCGCTCGACGCGCGCGACCGGCGTGCCGCTCAGCACGCGGCCCGTGAAACGCCCGATCAGCGCCTCGACGTAGCGGCGCGAGCCGCCGCGGACGGTCCGCCAGACCGGCCGCTCGTCGACCGACAGCATCCCGTGGTTGGCGAAGAAGCGGACGAAGAAGCGCGCCGGGAACCCGAGCATCGTCTCCGGCCGCGCCGACCAGATCGCCGCCCCCATCGGGACGATGTAGTCCTCGACGAACCCGGCCGAGTAGCGCCCCGCCTCCAGCAGCTGCCCCAGGGTCAAGCCGTCCTCCGGCAGCTCGAGGATCCGCGGGGCGTCGCGGTGAAAGCGCAGGATGTCGCGCACCATCCGCAGGAAGCGCGGCGAGAACAGGTTGCTGCGCTGGGCGAAGAGCGTGTCGAGGCTCGCCCCGTTGTACTCGAGGCCCCGCTCGGCGCAGCGGACCGAGAAGCTCATGTCGGAGGGCTGCGACGCGACGCCGAGCTGGTCGAGTAGCCGGATGAAGGTCGGGTAGGTCCAGTCGTTGAAGACGATGAAGCCGGTGTCGATCGCGCGGACCGTGCCGTCGGGCTCCGTAACGTCGACGGTGTGGGTGTGCCCCCCGAGCCGCTCGTCGGCCTCGAACAGCGTGACGTCGTGCTCGCGGCCCAGGATGTACGCGGCGAGCAGCCCGGAGATCCCCGCCCCGACGACCGCGATCCTCACGCCGGCTCCCCGCGGCTCAGGCCGCCCCCCGTTCCGTCCGCCACGAGTCCCGGACCCGCGCCGGGACCGGCTTGAGGTCCCAGATCAAGCCGAGCCACTCGAGCACGAGGAGCCCGTAGTAGGTGGGGTCGAACTCCCACCAGTAGAAACCCTGGCGCGTCGCAGCGGGGTAGCGGTGATGGTTGTTGTGCCACCCCTCACCGAGCGTGATCACGGCCAGCAGCCAGCTGTTGCGGCTGTCGTCCGCGGTCGGATAGCGGCGCCGGCCGATCCGGTGGGCCAGCGAGTTGATCGTGAAGGTGCCGTGCAGCAGCGCCACCGTCGAGATGCAGAAGCCCCAGATCAGCAGCTGCGGCCCGGTGACGGACAGCTCCGGCGCCCAGCTCTCGAGTGCCGCTCCCAGGCCGAGCAGCGCGGCCGCGAACAGCGCGGGGACGAGGACGTCGAAGCGGTCGAGGAGGCGCAGCTCGGGGAACTTCGCGAGATCGGGGACCAGCCGCAGGCGCGTCGGGAAATTGGCGCGGGCGGTGATCCACCCGACGTGCGCCCACAGCAGGCCGTGCCGGCGCGGGGAGTGCGCGTCCTGCTCCTCGTCGGAGTGGGCGTGGTGGTGGCGGTGGTGCGCCGCCCACCAGAGCGGACCGCGCTGCACGCTGGTCATCCCGATCAGCGCGAAGACGAACTGGCCGGCACGCGTCGTCCTGAAGGTCCGGTGCGAGAAGTAGCGGTGGTAGAAGCCGGTGATCGAGAACATCCGGACGAGGTAGAGCAGAGCGGCCGTCGCCACGGAGAACCAGCTCCAACCGACCCAGAACACGGCGAGGCAGGCGACGTGGAGCCCGACGAACGGCACGACGCGCAGCCAGTCGACCCGGAGCGATCCCTCCCCTTCGCGCTCCGATCCGGCATGGCTGTCGACCCAGCGCAGCAGCGCCGTCGCCGTGGCGCGCATGCGGTCGCCGGACGTGGACATCGCGACGCGCACCCCGGATCAGCCGCCGCTCGAGCCGGCCAGCCCGACCGGCTCCACCAGCAGCGGAATCGATGGGTCGAGCGCCAGGTAGAGACGGCGCGCGTCGTCGGGCGTCATGAAGAGGGTCACTCGCGTCGAGATCGGCTGCCCCTTCATCCAGTGCCGGAAGCCGGTCCATCCCTCCTCGAACTGGAACCACAGGCGCCGCATCCGGCTCCTGAAATCCTGCGCCGGCGGTTCGCCGCGGATGACCACGTCGAGGTTGGGCTCGAAGTGCAGCCGGTAGACAGGCGGGATGCCGGCATAGGTCGCCTGGCGGAAGGAGGAGAGCGAGTCGGCCAGCGAGGCCGGTTTGGCGTTGGCGCTCCCGTCGCCGCTCGCGTCCCCGCCGGGGGCGGGCGCGGCGGCGCTCGCCGCCTGCACCGAGGCCTGCTCCTGCCCCGCGGTTGGCGGCGTGATCACCGGCCGGTCCGGCTCGTCGACCTCGGACGCGAGCGTGAACCCGAGCGCCGGCCACTGCGGCGTGCCGCCGCCGCGCAGCCGCGACACGCCGATCATCGCCTGCTCGAGCGGAAAGCGCTTGAGCGTGACGCCGATCACGCGCAGCTCCAGCACGCGGGCCGCTGGATCGAGCACGAGGTAGAACTTCTGGCCCTTCGCCGCCTCGAACTCGTGCTGCAGGAAGGCGGCCCGCATGTCGCCGTTCCCGGGAGCGTCGCCGCCGCCGAGGACGGGAAGCGCGAGCGCGGCCAGCACAGCGGCAACGGGGACCGCGCGGCGCATCAGAACAGCAGCACCGGCGTGCCGACCGGCGACGCCGCGTAGATCGCTTCCAGGTCTTCGTCACCCAGCCGGATGCAGCCGTGGGTGACGGGTCGGCCGAGGTAACGCTGGTAGAGCGTGCCGTGGATCATGTAGCCGTCGCCGAGGTAGAGCGCATAGGCGCCCAGCGTCGCTTCGTCGATCCGCTCGCTCCACTTCCTGGGAAGCGGCTCGCCTTCCTCCACGAAGGCCCAGTCGGGCTTGGTCCAGACCGGATCCTTCTTCTTCTCCTTCACCTTCCGCACGCCGCGCGGTGTGTCGAAGATCCACTCCTTGCCCGATTTCGGATCGCGCAGGATGGCACCGGTGCCGGCCGAGCAGACCGCTTCGCGCAGGGTCTGGTCGCCGCGGCGCAGCCAGACCTTCTGCTCGACCACGTCGACGACGATGTAGTTTCCCTTCGGCTGCAGCGCGGCGAACTGCTTCTCCAGCTTCGACAGCGCCTTGGCCGGCGGCGCAGTCGGCAATGCGGGCAGGCCCGCCGAAGCGACGGGCGCGTAGGCGTAGCCCCCGAGATAGGCGACGATCAGCGCGATCCCGGCGGCCCCGGCCAGCACCCCCAGGAAGCCCGCGAGCGCCCACAGCAGCGTGCGCCCGCGCCCGCTCCCACTCCTGACAGGCCGCCGGGGAACCGGCCGCGGCGGCGCGGCGACAGACGTCGCCGGCGGCGGAACCGGTGTGCCGGGGGCGTTGTCGATGGGTTGGGACACGGGGGAAACTCCGGGGGCGAACCGCCCCTCACGCTACGACAACTGTGCCGGGCGGACAAGCTCGGCAGACGCGGCGGAGGGGGTCAATCCCCCGGGAGCCGCGCGGAGCCGACGATCGTGACCGGCGTTCCGGCGTCGATCAGTTGGAACAGTCGGTCGAGGTCGCGGTCGCGGACCGCGACGCAGCCTTCGGTCCAGTTCGTTCCCTTGCCGCCGCCGCCGTGGATCTCGATGTTGGCGCCCGGTCCGCGCCCGCGGACCAGCCCGCGCCGCTTCGCGGCCGTGTACTCGGCGACGTCGGCTGCGGTCGGGTAGTTCAGCGGCAGGGCCTTGTAGTAGCGGCTGGTCGTCTTCTTCGCGGTGACGTGATAGCGCCCTTCCGGCGTCGCCGCGTCGCCCTGCACCAGCTTGTCGGAGAAGCCGTTGCGACCGAACTCGGCGGCGAACGACGCGATCACCTTGCGGTTCTTCACCACGATCAGCTTCTGGCGCTTCTTCTCGACCAGGATGACCGTCCCGCCCTGACGCAGCGTGTCGTCCACCCAGGCCTGCCAGCGGCGGCGCAGGGTCGGGTCCGAGAACCGCTCCATCCGCATGCCGAGCGCCTTCTCCGCCGCGTCGACGTCCTCCGACGCCTCCGCGATGCGGGTTGCGATCATCGGCAGGTTCTTCATCCGCTCGACCTGGGCCAGCTCCTCGACCGAGTGCTCGGCGCGGCGGTAGGCTCGCTGCACCGAGCGGTCGCCCTTGAGCGCGCCCACCTGCGGCTCGATCTCCGCCAGCCGCGCCTCGAGCAGGCCGCGCTGCGAGGCCGACTCCGTCACCGCTTGCGCGGTGATCGCTTCGGCCTTCGCCATCGCCTCGCGCGAGGAGCGCTCGACGTCGAACGCCAGCTGGGCGATCCGCTCGTTGGTGGAGAAACGCACCGGCTTCGCCCGTTCTTCGGCGACGAGACGCTCGAGGATCGCCGCCTTGAATCGGGCGTCCTCGAGTTCAGGCTTGGCCAGGACCGAGGCGCTCGTCCGGGCATCGCGGAGGGCAGCCCTGGCCTTCTCGATCTGTCTGACGGGAAGGGGCGGGGGATCGAGGGCATACCAGCCCACGAAGCCGCCGGTGCCCAGGACGGCCAGCAAGACGGCCGCCAGCACGATGCGCCGCCGGGTCAGGATGCCGCCCTGCGAGCGACGGAGGCCGGCACCGGCCGCGTAGGCCGTCCCGGCGTCAGGGATCCACTCACCCGCCATCGGTTTCGGTCACCAGGTCGAGAAAGGAGGCATGGAATCGGGGTCTGCATAAACGGAGGGGGGCGGGAAGGTCCGCCCCCCTCCGATAACGTACGATCTCGGCCGCTCGGCTTCCAGACCCGAGGGCCGGGCAATGCGGGAAGGCCAGGAACTAGCGCTTCTTCCCCTTGACCTTCTCCATCGCCTGGGCGATGTCCGACGCGATCTGGTCGGCCTTCATCGCCACGCTCTCGGCCTTTGCCTTGGCGTTCAGGTAGTCCTCGGTCCCCATCGCGTTCTCGGCTTCCTTCACGGCGCCTTCGAGCGCGGTGAGCTCGGACTTCATGGCCTCGATCTCGGCCTTGGTGTCCTTGCCGACCGGGGCCAGCGCGAGCGCGTCGACGGCAGCCTGCCACTTCATCTTGGCCGACTCGATCATCGCGGTCGCTTCCTGCTTGGCCTTCTCCTTGTTGGCGATGGCTTCCTGCTTCGCGGTGTCGGCCGCGGTTGCCGCCTGCTTGAGGACCTCTTCCGCCTTCTTGTAGCTGCGGAACAGGGCGAACTTGCCGTTCTGGGTCTCGATCTCGGCCTGGGCCTGAGTGAACAGGTCGGAGACCTTGGCGAGTGCGTCCGGCGCGTACATCTCGGCGCCCGCCTGCTTGGCGCCGTCGATCGCGCTCTGAACCGAGTTCACCAACTCCTGCGGCGGCTTGGCGCAGCCCACGAGGGCCACCAGGGCGAGCACGACGAGGCCGAGATACAGGGTCTTTCTACTCATCTTTCATCCTCCGAAAGCTCTCCGCTCTGCGGAGACGCTTCTGCGCGGACATCCCGCGCTGCGATCCTATCACCGAACCTTTACTTCACCCTTACTCCCCGCAGCCGATCAAACCTCCGCCGGGTGCGGGCATGCAACACCGAAACATTCCGTATTGGGAGCCTTCAGCCGACTGCCGGACCCTCCCGATCCGGACTCGGGCCGGCGGAGCCACCACCGGATCGGTTCCGAGCGGCCGCCTGGGCCCTCCCATCTTTCGTTCGAGGCGCGGAGGCGCAAGCGCCCCGCTGCCGAATCGCGCATAGACAACACCCTACCGACCCATCCGTCAAGGGGCGTCCGGTGGGGGCGGGTCCGGGCGCTCGGGGTCGAATGCCGATTCAATACAGGTAAGTCCATCCAGGTCATGCCTTTACCTCGGCCGGCGCCGGCCGCAGGGGCGCCCCGGGAGATTACGAGCGGTTAGTCGTCAGCGCCTCGGCGCGCGGGCGGGCGTTGCGGCGCCCCGGCTGGCTTCCCCGCACGACAGGGCGGAGAGTAGCCCCCTCACCGGAAGGCCCACGATGCCCGCAGCGACACCGCAGCGCTTCACCCGGGAGAGCTTGCTCCGAGCGCCGGCCCCCGCCGTGTACGACTGGCACGCGCGCCCCGGGGCGTTCGAGCGGCTCGCCCCGCCCTGGCAGGCGCTGCGCATCGTCGAGCAGAGCGGCGGGATCGACGCCGGCGGTCGCGTCGTCTTCGACGCACGCTTTGGTCCCCTCACCCGCCGCTGGGTCGCCGTGCTTCGCGACGCGGTCCCCGGCGAGTGCTTCACCGACGAGCAACTCCGCGGCCCGTTCGCGTCGTGGGTCCACACGCACCGCTTCGTCGCGGACGGGGAAGGCACGAGCCGCCTCGTGGACGAGATTGCGTACCGGCTGCCCTTTGGTGCGGCGGGCGCAGCGCTCGGCGGTGCGCTGGCGGAGCGCGAGCTGGCGCGGCTGTTCCGCTTCCGCCACCGTCGCACGCGCGACGACCTCACGCGCCACGCCGCGTACGTCGACCGGCCGCGGCTGGTGGTGGCGATGAGCGGAGCGAGCGGCTTGGTGGGCGGCGCGCTGGCGCCGCTCCTGACTACCGGCGGGCACACCGTGAAGCGGCTGGTCCGCCGCGCCGCGCGGCCCGGTTCCGGCGAGATCGCGTGGTACCCGGCGCGCGGGGCGCTCGACCCGACGGCTCTCGAGGGCTGCGACGCGATCGTTCACCTGGCGGGCGAGAACATCGGCGCCGCGCGCTGGACGGCGCCGCGGAAGGCGGCGATCCGCGACAGCCGCGTCGCCTCCACCCGCCTGCTCTGCGAAGCGCTGGCGCGGATGGCGCGGCCTCCGGGGGTGCTCGTCGCGGCCTCGGCGATCGGCTGGTACGGCGCGAGCGACGACGACCGCGCGTGCGACGAGCAGGCGCCCCCCGGGACCGGTTTCCTCGCCGACCTGACGCAAGCGTGGGAAGCGGCGCTCGAGCCGGCACGCACGGCGGGGATCCGCATCGTCGCGCTGCGGCTCGGCGTCGTGATCGCCGCGCAGGGCGGGGCGTTGGCGAAGATGCTGCCGGCGTTCCGCACCGGGCTGGGCGGGCCGATCGGCGGCGGGCGGCAGTGGGTCAGCTGGATCGCGCTCGACGACCTGGTCGGGATCGCGCACGCCGCGCTGTTCGAGGAGTCGTGGAGCGGCCCGATCAACGCGGTCTCGCCGCAGGCGGTGCGACAGGCCGAGCTGGCGGCGACGCTCGGCCGCGTGCTGCGCCGGCCGGCAGTGCTGCCGCTGCCGGCGTTTGCGGTGCGCGCGCTGTTCGGCGAGATGGGGCAGGAGCTGCTGCTCGACGGCGCCCGGGTCGAGCCGCGGCGGCTGCTCGACGCGGGCTTCCCGTTCCTGCACGCGCGGCTCGAGGATGCGCTGCGCTACGAGCTGGGGCGGGAGGCGGCGGAGGTGAGCACCAGCGCCGGAGTCACATAGAGAACCGGCGGGACGTCCGGCTGCGAGGCCGGCGCGGGAAGGACGCGCAACGCATGGTGCACGACGTGATCGTGATCGGCGGCGGGCTGGCGGGACTGGCCTGCGCGCTGCGGCTGCAGCAGAACGGGATTGCCGCGATGGTGCTGGAGGGCGCGGATCGGGTCGGGGGCCGCGTGCGCACCGACCGGGTCGAGGGGTTCGCGCTCGACCGCGGCTTCCAGGTCTACCTGTCCGCCTATCCCGAGGGGCAGCGGGTCCTGGACCACGAGGCGCTCGGGCTGAAGGCGTTCTACCCCGGTGCGCTGGTCCGCCGGCGCGGGAGGTTCCACAAGGTGGCCGATCCGTGGCGCCGGCCGCTCGATGCGATCGCCGGCCTGGCCTCGCCGGTCGGGACCCTCGGCGACAAGCTCAGGGTGCGCGCGCTGCGCCGTCGCGCGCGCGGTGGCACGGTCGAGGAGCGGCTCCGCGCGCCGCAGACGACCACGCTGGAAGCGCTGCGCCGCGACGGCTTCTCCGGCGCGATGATCGACGCCTTCTTCCGGCCGTTCCTCGGCGGCGTGTTCCTCGAGCGCGAGCTTTCAACCTCGAGCCGGATGCTCGAGTTCGTCTTCCGGATGTTCTCGGCCGGCGACGCCGCACTGCCGGTGAGCGGGATGCAGGCGATCCCCGATCAGCTCGCGTTGCGCCTGCCGGTCGGGGCGGTACGGAGCGAGACCGTCGTCGTCGGCGTCGATCGCGAAGGGGTGACGCTCGCCGGCGGCAAGCGGCTGCCGGCGCGTGCGGTCGTGGTTGCGACCGAAGGGCCGGAGGCGGCGCGGCTGGCCGGCGGCGATCTCGGCCCGGCGCCGGCCCCGGCGCGTGGCGTGACCTGCCTCTACTTCGCCGCGAGCCACGCGCCCGTCGCGGAGCCGATCCTGGTGCTCGCCGGCGACGGCGACGGCCCGGTCAACAATCTCTGCGTGCCGAGCCAGGTCCAGCCGGGCTACGCGCCGCCGGGGGCGTCGTTGGTCTCCGTCACGGTGCTCGGTGTGCCGGCGCTGGGCGATGCGGCGCTGCTGGCCGCCGTGCTCGACCAGCTCACCGGGTGGTTCGGTGCGGCCGTGCGCGGCTGGCAGCATCTGCGGACCTACCGGATCCCGTACGCGCTCCCGTCGGCGACGCCGGCTGAACTCGATCCGCCGTCGCGGGCCGCGCGCCTGCGCGACGGGCTCTACGTCGCAGGCGACCACCGCGAAAACCCGTCGATCAACGGCGCGCTGGTCTCGGGGCGGCTCGCGGCGGAGGCGCTGATCGCGGAGAGCGAGCGCCGCGGAACGATCGCGTGACGTCGCTCCTGGCCGTCCACGCCGCGGCGACGTGGACGATGGTCGGAGTGATCTGGTTCGTGCAGCTCGTTCACTACCCACTGCTCGGCGGCCCCGGCCGGACTTCAGAGGCCGGCTTCGCGGCCTACCAGCGCGAGAACGCGCGCCGCACGGCGTGGGTCGTCGTCCTGCCGATGCTGATCGAGGCGCTGACGGCGATCGCGCTCGCCGTCGCGCCGCCGGCTGGTGTGTCGCGGGCGGCGGCGTGGGCCGGCCTCGCGCTCGTCGCGGTGATCTGGCTCTCCACCGCGCTGCTGCAGGTACCGCGGCACGGTCGACTCGAGCGCGGGTACGACGCGGCGGCTCACCACGCGCTCGTGATGAGCAACTGGCTGCGCACGGTGGCGTGGAGCACGCGCGGAGTGCTCGTACTCTGGCTGCTGGCCCGGGCGGCGGCGTGAGCGGGGTCCAGCGGTTCGCCGGCGTCGACGGCTGCCGCGCCGGGTGGGTGGCGGTC
Organism: uncultured Acidobacteriota bacterium; assembly: GCA_963702425.1. Lineage (GTDB taxonomy): Bacteria > Acidobacteriota > Polarisedimenticolia > J045 > J045 > JALOKP01. The sequence goes on along the minus strand of CAVPCQ010000017.1, from coordinate 241,272 downwards.
GTCCGCATTCCCGGCTCGGCCCCGGAGATCCTGGTCGAGAACACGTTCGCCGCGCTCGCGGCCGGCCTGTCCGGCTGCACTGCCGTGGCCGTCGACATGCCGATCGGTCTGCTCGACGCGGCGCAGCGCGGCGGCCGGGCGTGCGACGCGGCCGCACGGGAGCTGCTTGGGCCCGTTCGCGCGCGGAGCGTCTTCTCCCCGCCGGTGCGCGCGGCGCTCGCGGCGCCGAGCTATCGGCACGCGCTGGCGATCCAGCGCGCGAGCTCCGCGGACGCGGTGGGATTCTCGATCCAGGCGTGGTGCATCGCGCCGAAGATCGCCGAAATCGACCGTTTCGCGACGCCGGACCGCCAGCAGTGGATGCACGAGGGACACCCGGAGGTGGCGTTCGCGCGGCTGGCGGGGGAGCCGATGCGGCACCGCAAGCGCCGGTCCGCCGGGCGGGAGGAACGGCTGGAGGCACTCGCGGCGCACGGCTGGGGCGCTCACGCCCGGACGATCGCGGACTGGAACGCGCACGGCGTCGCCCGAGACGACGTCCTCGATGCCGCCGCGCTCGCGCTGACGGCCGAGGCGATCGCGGCGGGCGCCGCGATCCGGCTTCCGGCCGCTCCCCCGTACGACGCGCGGGGACTGCGCATGGAAATCCGGGGGTGATATCGTTCCCCGCCCCGCGCCCCTTCGGCGCGGCCCGGCGAGGACCCTCCCGATGGCCCGCTACCTCGATACCGTCCTCGACGCGATCGGCAACACCCCCCTGGTGCGCCTCAACCGCATCGCCTCCGGCACCAAGGCCGTGCTCTACGGCAAGCTGGAGTCGGTCAACCCCGGCGGCAGCTTCAAGGACCGGATCGGCGTCTCGATGATCGAAGCGGCCGAGAAGGACGGCCGCCTCGAGCCGGGCGGGACGATCGTCGAAGCCACTGCCGGCAACACCGGCGTGGGCCTGGCACAGGCCGCCGTGGTCAAGGGGTACCGCTGCATTTTCGTCCTCCCTGACAAGATGAGCGAGGAGAAGATCGCCCTGCTCAAGGCCTACGGCGCCGAGGTCGTCGTCACGAAGACCGTACCCAAGGACGACCCCGAGAACTACCACAACGTTGCCGCGCGGATCGCGCGCGAGATTCCGGGCGCGTGGTTCTGCGACCAGTTCTCCAACCCGGACAACCCGGAAGCGCACTACCGCACGACCGGCCCCGAGATCTGGCGCGACACCGACGGCACGATCGACGCTTTCGTCGCCGGGATGGGGACGACCGGCTCGATCTCCGGCACCGCGCGTTACCTGAAGGAGCAGAACCCCGGCGTCGTGATCGTCGGGGCCGATCCCGAGGGGTCCGTGCTCTCGGGCGACATCTCGCGGCCGTACAAGGTCGAGGGGATCGGCGTCGACTACATCCCGAAGATCTTCCGCCGCGACCTGATCGACGAGATCGTCCGGATCGGCGACAAGGAGTCGTTCAACGTCGCGCGGCGGCTGGCGCGCGAGGAAGGGATCCTGGTCGGCGGCTCGGCCGGCACCGCCGTCGCCGCCGCGCTGCGCTACGCCCAGCGCCTGAGCGAGCCCAAGCTGATCGTCGTCTTTCTCTGCGACACCGGCCGCAACTACATCTCGAAGGTCTTCTCCGACCGCTGGATGCAGGAGAACGGCCTGTGGGAGCAGCCGGAAGGGGGGCGCGTCACGGTCGCGCACGTGCTGACGGAGAAGGCCGGCATCCCGCCGATCGTCGCGGTGCGCCCGAACGGCGCGATCGCCGAGGCGCTCGACGCGATGAACCGCTACAACATCTCGCAGGTCCCGGTCGTGGAGGGGAACCGCGTCGTCGGCACGCTGGAGGAGATGGCGCTGATGAAGCTGATCCACGACGGGGTCGATCCCGGCCAGCAGCCGGCGAGCCCCGTGATGGGGGCGCCGCTGCCGCAGATCGACGCCGAGTCCGACGTGACCGAGCTCTACCGGATGCTGCTCGGCGAGCCGGGGGCGGCGGTCGTGATGGAGCGGGGGGTGCCCAAGGCGGTCCTGTCCCGCATCGACCTGATCCATTTCTACGCCAGGAGAAGCCATGAAGTTCGCGACGAAGGCGATCCACGCCGGCCAGGAGCCTGATCCCCGCACCGGGGCGGTCAACGTCCCGGTTTATCTCTCTTCGACCTTCAAGCAGGATGGCCTCGGCGGGACGCGCGACGGCTACGAGTACGCCCGCACCGACAACCCGACGCGCCGCGCGCTCGAGGCGACCCTGGCCGCGCTCGAGAACGGGATCCACGGGCTGGCCTTCTCCTCCGGCTGCGCAGCGACCACCGCCGTGCTCAACCTGCTGCAGCCGGGCGACCACGTCGTCTCGACGATCGACGTCTACGGCGGGACGTACCGCCTGTTCCACCGCGTCTTCGCGAAGTACGGAATCGCGTTCGACTGCCTCGCGACCTCGTCGGCGGACGAGATCGTGGCCGCGACCCAAGCGAAGACGAAGCTGATCTGGCTCGAGACGCCCACCAACCCGCTGCTCAACGTGATCGACATCGCGCGCGTCGCGGCGGGGAAGCCGGCCGCGGCCATCCTGGCGGTCGACAACACCTTCGCCACTCCCTGCTGGCAGACCCCGCTCGACCTTGGGGCCGACCTCGTCGCGCACAGCATGACGAAGTACCTCGGCGGCCACAGCGACCTCGTCGCCGGGGCGCTCGTCACCCGCCGCGCCGACCTGCACGAGCCGATCCGGTTCTACCAGAATGCCGCCGGCGGCGTGCCGGGGCTGCTCGAGTGCTACCTGGTGATGCGCGGCATGAAGACGTTGGAAGTCCGGATGGAGCGGCACCAGAAGAACGCCTTCGCGGTCGCCGAGTGGTTGGGCCGCCACCCGCAGGTCGGGACGCTCTACTTCCCGGGCCTCCCCTCGCACCCGCACCACGCGGTCGCGAAGAAGCAGATGCGCGGCCACGCCGGGATGGTCTCGTTCGAGCTGAAGGGGGGGCGCGCCGAGCTGGAGCGCTTCCTCGCCGCGCTCCACGTCTTCACGCTGGCCGAGAGCCTGGGCGGCGTCGAGTCGCTGGTCTGCTACCCGTTTTCGATGACGCATGGCTCGATCCCGGCGGAAGAGAAGAACCGGATCGGCATCACTGAGCAGCTCGTCCGACTGTCGTGCGGGCTCGAAGACGCCGAGGACCTGCTCGCCGACCTCGACCATGCCTTCGACGCGGCACGAGGCTGATGCTTCGATGGTCTCCGTTTCGTCGGAGGTCGGCCGCCTCAGGCAGGTGCTGGTTCACGAGCCGGGACCGGAAGTCGACCGCATGGTCCCGGCGATGATGGAAGAGTTGCTCTTCGACGACATCCTCTTCGGCGACCGCGCGCGCGAGGAGCACCGTCGCTTCCAGCGGGTGCTGCAGCTCTTCGGCGCGGAGCTGCTGTTCGCCGAGGACCTGCTGGCCGAGACCCTGGCCCGAGACGAGGCGCGCGCGTACATCCTCGACGCCGTGTCCGAGGACCTGCCGCCCGCCGCGCGCGAGCGGCTCGTCGCGGCCGCGCCGGTCGAGCTGGTCGACATGCTCGTGCGCGGCGTGCGCCTGGACCCGTCGCACGACGGCCTCGGAGTGGACGAGCTCTACGAGCTCCCGCCCCTGCCCAACTGGTGCTTCCAGCGCGACCCCCAGGTCGTCGTCGGCGACGGCGTCGTCTTCGCTGCGATGGCGACGACCGCCCGCTACCGCGAGGCGCTGCTGTCGCGCGCGATCTTCCGCTTCCACCCCCGGCTGGCCGCGACGCCGGTCCTCTTCGATCCGCTCGATCCCGCCACCGAACGGCACCTCGTCGCGGGGCTGCACCGGCCCTGCCTCGAGGGGGGTGACGTGCTGGTCCTCTCGCCGGACGTGCTCGCGGTCGGGCTGTCGGAGCGGACGAACCGCCTCGGCGTCCAGCGGCTCGCGCGGGGTCTCGCGCGCCGCGAGGGCGCACCGCGCTGGCTGGTGATCGTCGAGCTGCCGCATCGCCGGGCTTACATGCACCTCGACACGCTGTTCACCCCGATCGATCGGGGGATGGCCCTGGTCTACCCGCCGGTGATGCTCGAAGGGGGCCTCGAGGAGGCGCGGGTCTACCAGGTGGACCTTCACGCGCCAGGCCCGCAGGCGCAGGCCGCGGACCACCCGCTGGCGACGCTGCGGCGCCATGGCGTCGAGTTGGAGCCGGTCCCCTGCGGCGGCAGCGATCCGGTCGCGCAGCAGCGCGAGCAGTGGACCGACGGCGCCAACGCCTTCGCGCTCGCGCCGGGCGTGATCGCGCTCTACGACCGCAACGTCGCGACGGCCGATGAGCTGGCGCGCCGTGGCTTCCGGGTCGTGACCGGCGAGGACCTGCTGCTCGGCCGCGAGGAGATCGATCCGGACGACCCCGGACGGGTCTGCGTGCTGATCGCCAGCCACGAACTCTCCCGTGCGCGCGGCGGACCGCACTGCCTGACGCACCCCCTGCTGCGCGACCTGTAGGGGCCGGCCTCCGTGCCGGCCCGAGTCGTTCCGACGACACGATGGGCCGGCACGGAGGCCGGCCCCTGCAGGCCGCGCGGCGCACGTTGCGGGCCGGCACGGAGGCCGGCCCCTACACGCCGCGCGGCGCACGTTGCGGGCCGGCACGGAGGCCGGCCCCTGCAGGCCGCGCGGCGCACGTTGCGGGCCGGCACGGAGGCCGGCCCCTACACGCTGTCCGTCATCCGCCGTACAATGCACACCATTCCCGGGGGGGATGGACGTTGCACTACCTCGAAGCCCGGATCGATGGACGCTCGGTGCGCTGGCCGCTCGGCTCGGGGACGTTCTACGCCGGCCGCGACCCCTCCTGCGAGATCCTCATCGACGATCCGGCCGTGTCGAGCCGGCACCTGCAGCTCGAGCTGCGCGGACGGGCGTTGCACGTCGAGGACCTCGGGAGCATGAACGGCCTGTGGGTCGACGGGCAGCGCGTCGCCTCGGCGACGGTCCGGCCCGACGACTGGTTCGTGGCTGGGCGCGTGCTGCTGACGCTGCGCGAGGGGATCTCGCTCGCGGGATCGGACGACGGAATGCAGCTCCCTCCCGGCGCGCCCCGTCGCGTCCGGGAGGCGACGCCGCCGCTCGACGCGTTCGACCTGCGGACGCCGGCCGCGAAGGGCTCGCGCGAGGGGATCGCCGAGGTCGCGGACCTGCTGGCCCAAGCGCCCGATCGCGACGCGCTCGCGGCCGCACTCCTCGCCCGCGTCGCGCTCGCCGGCGCTGCGCGCGGTGTGGCCCTGCTGCAGCTGGGAGCCGGGGGTGCGGCGATCGTCGCGGCCTGGGGAGAGCCGCTCCCGGCGGCGCTCGAGACGGTGCTCGGCGCGGCGTCGGCGCCGGGGCGGAACGAGGCGGTTCCCGACGGCGTGTTCCTGCGGCGGCTCGGGGGGGTCGGGACGGGCACGGTGCTCTGCGCCCACCCCTGGGACCACCCGTCGGCGGGAGAGACCGAGTTGCAGCTGCTCGGCGAGCTGCTGCGCTGGCTGTTCGACGGGCCGGCCGTCGACGCGCCGCCCGTTGCGGCGCTCCCCGGGGTTGACCCGCTGGCGGGCATGCCGGAGTTCGTCTTCGCCTCCGAGGCCTGCCGCCAGCTGCTCGAGGAGGTCGATCGCCTGGCGGCCAGCCCGCTGGCCGTTCTGCTGGTCGGCGAGACCGGCACCGGCAAGGAACTGCTCGCGCGCCGGATCCACGCGCAGTCGCGGCGCCGCTCGGGTCCGTTCGTTGCGATCAACTGTTCCGCCGTGCCGAGCGAGCTGCTCGAAGCCGAGCTGTTCGGGATCGAGAAGGGGGTCGCGACCGGGGTCGGCGAGCGCACCGGGCGGCTGGTGCAGGCCTCCGGCGGCACGCTGCTGCTGGACGAGGTCGGCGACCTGCCGCCGGCGCTGCAGCCGAAGCTGCTGCGCGCGCTCGAGTCCGGGGAGGTCCAGCCGGTCGGCGCGCCCGCCGCCGTCCCGGTCGACGTCCGGATCGTCGCGGCGACCCACCGCGACCTGCACGCCGAGGCCGAACAGGGACACTTCCGGCGCGACCTGCTCTACCGGATCGCCGGCGCCGTGGTGCGCGTGCCGCCGCTCCGGGAGCGGCCGGAGGACGTGCTCCCGCTCGCGCGCGCCTTCGCCCGCCAGGCGGCCGCGGTGCAGGGCCACCCGTTCCGCGGGATCGACCTGCAGGCGGCGCGGATGCTCGTCGGCTACGCCTGGCCCGGCAACGTGCGCGAGCTGCGCCACGCGATCGCGCGCGCGGTCGCCCTCGCCGACGGGCCGGTGCTGCACCTCAGCCTGCTCCCGGCGGAGGTTGCCGGCGGGTCCAATGCGGCGGTGGGCGGCATGCTGCTGGGGCTCGAGGGGAACTGGCGCGAGGCGCGGCAGCGCTTCGACCGGATCTACTTCGCCCGGCTGCTCGAGCGCTGCGGCGGCAACCTCGCGGAAGCGGCCCGCCTCGCGGGGCTCGCGCGCAGCAACCTCTACCGCAAGCTCGAGGAGTTCCGCCTGCACTGACAGGCGGGGGGGGCCCGGAAAAGAAAAACCCCGCCCTCGCGGGCGGGGCCCCGCCGGTCCGTGGCTGCCCCCCTCAGAGACACCCAACCTGGCCGGCGGAAGACTCGTGGAACGGATCATCGCCTCGGCTGGCGAACCGGGGCACCGGGAGACAAGCAAACTCCACGCCAGCGGCGCCGCCGCCGCCGCGCGCGACCCCGGTCCCAGCAAGTCCCACGAAACGCGCCGACTACGACCCGGAGCGATCCAGTCCCGGGAGGGTCGGCTCGCGAGCATGTCGCGCTCCGGGGACGACGGGTGGCCCCGTACGTCCTGCTGGCAGGACACGGATCATCGCCTCGGCTGGCGGGCCGGGGCACCCTGTACCCAAGCAATTCTCGCGCCAGCGGCGGGCTTCGCCGGCCGGCGTGACCCGGGTCACAAGAACTCCCACGGCAACCTTTGGTTACGGCGCGGGGCGAGAAGATGCGGGGCCGGTGCCGGGCGGATGCGTAGCGCCTGCGGGACGGTCATCGCGGAAATGCGTCCTGCTGGCAGGACGCGCGATGACGCCCTGCTCCGCGCTCGCTCGCCGACCTCGTGGATCCGCCCGGTCACGCGCCCGCCACGTGGGCCGTCCCGCAGTGCGGGCACGCGACCTGCCGCCCGGCCCACGCCGGGGGGAGCTTGAGCGTCGTCCCGCACGCGCACGGGATGAAGGCGTAGTCCTTGGCCTGCCATATCGCGTCGGTGGCGCCGCGCACGCGGTCGGCCCGCGTGCGCGGGTCGGGTTGGGGGTCGCGCACGGTGTCATCGCTTCGGCGAGCGCCGATGCCGGCATCACGCCGACCGGCCGGCGCGTCACGGTGCGAAACGCCTCGTCGTAGCGCGCATAGCCCGGCATCCCGCCCATCGCGCGGAGGATCCGGATCCGCTCGGTGAGCGGTGGGTGGGTGCTGCCCCACGCCGAGGCTCCCTCCTCGTCGAGCGACGCTTTCGCCAGCGGGTCGCTGATGAAGCTCGGCGCGACGGTTCGCGGCACGTCCTTCAGCACGCCCCCCTCTCGCCCGATCTTCTCGAGCGCGCCGGCGAGCCCGTCCGGGTAGCGCGTGAACTGCGCGCCGCAGGCGTCCGCCAGGTACTCGCGGCGGCGCGAGACCGCGAGCTGCAGCAGGTGCGCCAGCAGCGGCGCCAGCACGATCAGCAGCACGGCCGCGATCATGATCACCGCCCCCAGCGGGTTCCCCTTGTCCGAGGTGCGGCGCCGCGGCGGGCCGTACCAGAGCACCCGCCGCCCGACGTCGGCGAGGATCACGATCGCGCCCGCCATTGCGCCGAGCAGCAGGAGGTAAAGAACGTCCCGGTTCTTCACGTGTCCCAGCTCGTGCGCGACCACCCCCTGCAGCTCGTCGCGATCGAGCGTCTCGAGCAGTCCCGACGTCACCGCGATCGACGCGCGGTCCGGCCCGCGGCCGGTGGCGAACGCATTGAGTGCGTCCTTGTCGATGATGTAGACGTCGGGCATCTTCGGCAGGCCGGCCGCGATCGTCATCTCCTCGACCACGTTCCAGAGCACCGGTGTGGTCCTGCTTCTCGATCTTCCGCGCGCCGACGAGGCCGAGGAAGATCGTGTCGCCCGAGCCGTACGCGACCAGGCCCAGCACGCCCCACAGGAGCAGCCCCGCCCCCAGCCCCGGCACGCCGCCGTCGCCGGGGGCCAGGACCTCGCCCACGGCGAAGCCGACGGCGGCCAACAGCGCCGCCATCGCGACGACGAGCAGCGCGGCCGCGGCGCTGGTTGGCGCGGATCAGCTCGAACATCGGGCGCGGGCTCCCGGAGCTCCGTCCGGGCTCAGGGGAACTTCACCTGCGGCACCTGCTTCTCGGCCTCGGTCTCGACCTGGAAGAACGGCTCCGGTGCGAAGCCGAAGGCATTGGCGAAGATGTTCGAGGGGAAGACCTCGATCCGGTTCTTGAAGCGCATCGCCGAGTCGTTGTAGTACTGCCGGGCGAAGCCGATCTTGTTTTCCGTCGAGGACAGCTCCTCCTGCAGCGCCAGGAAGTTCTGGTTGGCCTTGAGGTCGGGGTACGCCTCGGCCACCGCGAACAGCGAGCGCAGGGTCTGCGACAGCGCGTTCTCGGCCTTGACCGCCTCGGCCACGTTGCCGCTCGCGGCGATCGCCTGCTGGCGGGCCTTGACCACGGCCTCCAGGGTGCCGCGCTCGTGCCCCGCGTAGCCCTTGACGGTCTCGACCAGGTTGGGGATCAGGTCGTGGCGCCGCTTCAGCTGGACGTCGATCTGGCTCCACGCGTTCTTCACCTCGTTGCGCGCGCGCACGAGGCCGTTGTAGAGCCCGACCAGGAAGACGGCCAGCAGCGCCAGGACGCCGAGGACGACGAGAGCACCGATCATGTTCTCTCCCTTCAGGACGGAGCGTCACGCCGGTCGGCGGAACGTCTCCCCGAGAAACGACACCATCACGCCCCAGGCGTCCGAACGCCCGAGGTGGACCGATTCGAGCGCGTGGCCAAGCTCGCCCCGGTCGAACCAGACCCCGTGCACGCAGCGGTCGACCAGGATCGTGTGCTGCTCGTCGAACCAGACCTTGTCCATCGCACGGTCGCAGCGCGGGCAGAGCCGGCCGCGCTCGTCGATCGCGGCCAGCGCGAAGCGCGCCGTGTCGCGCTCGGCGGGGCCGAGCCCGTGCATCTCGGCCAGCAGGTCGAACTCGCCGGCGTCGAACCACATGCCGCGGCACGCCGCGCAGCAGTCGAGCTCGATCCGCTCGCGCTCGACGACGATCAGCACCTGGCGGCAGGCGGGACAATCCACGGCCGCGAGCCCTCCCTCTGTTTCCATTGTAGGCACTGCGCGGGCGCCCGTGGCGCCGTTCGCGACCATTCAGGGACCAGCGATAGGGGCCGCCCTCCGTGGCGGCCCGCTTGCGCGGAAGCGGGCCGGGACGGAGCCCGGCCCCTACCAGCGATAGTGGTCGAAGCCGTAGATCAGGGTGCCGCCGAAGAAGCCGGTGACGAGAACCAGCACCGTCGCCGCCAGCAGGAGCAGCCGGAAAAGAAAGGGCCAGCCGCCGCCGCGGCGCAGCGAGAGGACCCCGGCCGTCGCGGCGAGAACCGCCGTCGCGGCGGTCCCGACGCCGAGCCAGCGGTGGGTTTCCAGGATCCAGGCCAGGTCGCCGGGGAAGGCCGAGAAGGCCGCCGCGGACCAGCCCAGGGCCGCCGCGGCGACCGCGCCGGAGGCGCCGAGCGCCGCGAGCCAGACGGCGGACACGGCCAGCGCCCGGTCGCGGCGCGCCGCGCCGAGGATCTCGAACAGCGCGGCCGCGGCGATCAGCGCGATCGGGAAGTGGACCGTCGAGGGGTGGAAGCGGCCGGCGAAACGGACCAGGCGTTCCCTGCCGGAGAGCGGGGCCGCGGGCGCGTCCCCGCCCGCGCGGGGGCTCGCTGCGAGGTCCGCCAGGTACGGGGCCGGATCCTCGATGAACTTCTTCCGGCAGCGCTGGCAGCAGAGGTAGACGCGCTGGCCCTGGTAGTCGACCCAGATCGACGGGTCGACCGGCTCGTCGGTGAGCACCGGGCACATCGTGTTGGCACCCGCGGGGAGCGCGGCGGCGGCGGCCGGCGTGCCGTCGGCGCCCGGACTCGCTGTCGACGCGGTCCCCGCGGCCGCAGCGGCGGGCGCGAGCGCGGCGAACACGAGCAGGGCGCGAACCAAGGGCCGCATCGGTGGGCGACAGGAGGAAGGAGACCGCGCAGTCGGCGCCGCGCGCTGCGCGGCCGCCGCCCGCTCGCGGGGAACTAGCCCTTCTTCTCCTTGCCCTGCTTGGCGACCTCTTCCTTGAGCTTGGCCTGCCACTTCGCCGGGTCCTTGTCGAAGTCCTTGACGCAGCTCTTGCAGCAGAACTTGTACTCCTGGCCGTCGTGCACCTTGACGACCGGGGCGCCGTGCTCGCCGAGCTTTTCGCCCGAGACGAGGCAGTAGTCGAGCGGGTAGGGGGTCGGGGCCTTGTCCTCGGCCAGCGCCATCGGGAAGGCGATGGCCGCCAGGAACAGGACCGCGAGCGTGGTCACGAGCAGGTTGCGACGGGTCATGCGAGGTCTCCTTTCCGCGAATCGGATCGCAGGATCATAGCCGTCCAGCGCGGCGGTGCCAGTGCGGCCAGGAGGAGCAGGGCGACCGCGATCGCGCAGGCGGTCTCCAGCCAGCCGGGCAGGAACTCGCCGTGGTGAGTGGCCTGGTGGGCGATCGCGCCGCCGGCCAGCGCGTCCAGCAGGAGGCCGGCTGCCAGCGCGGTCAGCGCGATCGACAGCAGGTACAGGACAGCAGTGCGCCGCCCCATCAGCTTCCAGACCGCCGCCAGCGTCGCCGTGTTGGTCGCCGGGCCGCACATCAGGAAGACGAGCGCGGCGCCCGGCGAGAGCCCCTTCGCCATCAGCACCGCGGCAACCGGCACCGAGGCCGTCGCGCAGACATAGACCGGAATGCCGAGCAGCATCATCGCCAACATGCCGGGCAGCCCGGCGCCGAGCGTCCCGGCGAAGAAGTCGTCGGGCAGCGCGACGCCGATCGCGGCGGCGGCCAGCAGGCCCCAGAGCATCGGCCCTGCGAGGTCGCGCGGCAGCGTGACGAAGCCGTAGCGGAGCGCGTCGTTCAGCCGGTCGGTCCAGCGCGGCGTCGGTGTGGCGGCGGGGTCCGCCGCCGGCGCTTCGAACCCGGGCAGCGCGGTGAGGCCGGCGAAGCGGGCGACGGGTCGGTCGTGCCGCCCCTCGACGCCGTCGACCACGATCCCGCCCACGATCCCGCTGAAGAGCGCGGCCAGCGGCCGGACCAACGCCATCAGCGGACCGAGCAGCGAGTAGGTGACCGCGATGCTGTCGACGCCCGTCTGCGGGGTCGCGATCAGGAACGCGGCCGTCGCGCCGCGGCTCGCACCGTGTTGCCGGAGCGACGCCGCGACCGGGATCACGCCGCAGGAACAGAGCGGCAGCGGGACGCCCACCCCCGCGGCCTTGAGCACCGGCACGATCCCGCGCCCGCCCAGGTGGCGCTCGATCGTCTCCGGCTCGATCAGCACGGAGAGCAACCCGGCGACCGTGAAGCCGATGAGCAGCCACGGGCCCATCTCGCGCAGCAGCTGCCAGAGCTCCAGGCCGAAGGTGCCGAGGATCCCGGTCACTGCGGTGCCCGTGCGTCCCGGCCGCCAAGCGGGATCATCGTCGCCGCGGCGCGCGCGGCCTCTGCCGGATCGGTCGTCGGGGCGAGACAGGTCCCTTCTTCGCAGACGTAGGCCGTGGTGCGGCCGTCCCGCATCGATCGCCCGGCGAGCAGGCCGGGCCGCGCGCCAGCGCCGCCGCGCCCCACCGCGACCACCTGGTTCGGGCGGAACCCCGCCGTCAGCGCGGCGAGCATCGCGCGGGTGTCGTCCGCGGCGGGATCGCCGACGATCGCGATCTCCTTCGCGCGGTCGAGCGCGTAGTCGAGCGCCAGCACCAGGAAGGCGAAGGCGCCCGGCGCGCGCCGCACCGCCGCCGGGGTTGCGGCCAGCAGTTCCGCGGCCTGCCGGCGCAGCTCGGGACGCACCAGCAGGTCGCCGAGCCGCATCAGGTTCAGGACCGTCACCGAGCGGCCCGAGGGGATGACGTTGTCGACCGGCTCGACCCGGCGCGCGATGACGTGGGGATCTCCTCCGTCGTGGACGACGTAGTCGCCACCCTCCCCGCGGAAGAGCGCGTCCTGCCGCGCCTGCAACCGCTCCGCCGCGTCGATCCAGGCCGGGTCGAAGTCGGCCTGATAAAGCTCGATCAGGCCGTGGACCAGGAAGGCGTGGTCGTCGAGGAAGCCCGGGATCCCGGCCGCGCCGTCGCGCCAGCGGTGCCAGAGCCCACCGTCGTCTCGCCGCATCTCCGCCAGCACGAACCGCGCCGCGCGCTGCGCGCCGCCGACGTAGCGCGGCTCGCCAAACGCGCGGCCGGCCCGCGCCATCGCCGCGATCATCAGGCCGTTCCAGTCGGCGAGGACCTTGTCGTCGAGGTGCGGGCGGATGCGCTTCGCGCGCGCGGCGAACAGGGCTTCCATCGCCGCCGCGAGGACGGGGGTGCGGCGGGCGCGGTCCTGCTCGGCCTGCAGGTGCAGGATGTTCGCGCCGTGCTCCCAGTTGCCGTGCCGCGTGACGCCGAAGGCGTCGACGACCGCGCGGAACCCGTCGTCGGGCAGCAGCGAGGACAGCTCGTCCCAGGTCCAGACGTAGAACTTGCCCTCGACCCCCTCCGAGTCGGCGTCCTCGGCGGAGTGGAAGGCCCCCGTCGGGCTGGTCATCTCGCGCAGGACGTAGTCGAGGATCTCGCGCGCGACCAGCTCGTACTCGCGCCTTCCCGTGGCCTGCCAGGCCTCGGTGTAGGCGGTCGCCAGCGACGCCTGGTCGTAGAGCATCTTCTCGAAGTGCGGCGCAAACCACTCGGCGTCGACGGCGTAGCGCGCGAAGCCGCCGCCGAGGTGGTCGTAGATCCCGCCACGGGCCATCCCGTCGAGCGTCGTCGTCACGACCTGCAGCGGGAACGGGTCACCGCCCCGCCGGTGCGCGCGCAGCAGCACCTGCATGTCGTAGGCGTGCGGGAACTTCGGCGCGCCCCTGGTTCCGCCGTGCCGCGCGTCGAAGCGGCCGCGCCAGCCGTCGACGAAGGCGGTGATCAGCGAGTCGTCGAGCGAGCCGGCGCGCTCGGCTGCGGCGCGCTCGCGCACCGCCTCGGCCAGCGCCCGCCCCTGCTCCTCGATCTCGTCGCGCCGCGCGTGCCAGGCCTGCCCGATCCGCCCCAGCAGATCGACGAACGCGTCGCGCGGGAAGTAGGTCCCGGCGAAGAACGGCCGCCCCTCCGGGGTGAGCCAGACCGACATCGGCCAGCCGCCGTGGCCGGTCAGCGCCTGCGTGACGTCCATGTAGATCGCGTCGACGTCGGGGCGCTCCTCGCGGTCGAGCTTGATCGCGACGAAGCCGTCGTTGAGCACGGCCGCGACCGCGGGATCCTCGAAGCTCTGGTGCTCCATGACGTGACACCAGTGGCAGGTGGAGTAGCCGATCGAGAGGAAGATCGGGCGATCCGTGGCCCTCGCGGCGGCGAAGGCCTCCGGACCCCAGGCGTACCACCAGACCGGGTTGTCCCGGTGCTGCAGCAGGTAGGGGGACTTCTCGGCGCCCAGCCGGTTCCGGCCTTCAGTCATCGGCCGGTTATACGACGGTGCCCGACCGGCTGCGACTAACGAAGCGGTATCGGCGCGCGGCGGTCAGGCCGGCCTGCGGGTCGCGCCGCAGAATTCGCCGGTCGCTCCGAGCTTCTTGAACACGATCGCCGCGGGACAGAACCCGGTGAACGCCGACTGGAACAGGTTCAGGCCGACGAACGCGGTGAACAGGTAGAACCACGGGCTGACGAAATGACCCAGCGCGAGGCTGGCCAGGACGAGAACGCCAGCCATCGCGCGGACGGCACTTTCCACGGGCATCGGAACTCCTCCGGCGGCGCGCCGCCTGTGGCCGGCTCCCGTCGCGGAAGCCGAGCCGATTATCATCCAACGATGCGGGTCGCGCCGTCGCGGTTACGGTCGGTTTGGCGGGCGACTCGACCAAGCCGGGTGTATCGTCAAATCCACCTCGACCCGGAGGAACGTCACCGTGCGCCTGGCCGCGGTCGGCACCGCCGTCCCGCCGCATTACTACGACCAACCCCAGCTGCTGGCGGCCCTCACCGCGCACTGGAACCTCCCGCCCCACCAGCAGGCGCGGCTGGAGAACCTGCATCGCAACGTGCTCGTCGGCGGGCGCCACCTCGCGATCCCGATCACCGACTACCCGGACCTCACGACCTGGGGCAAGGCGAACGACGCCTGGATCCGCGTGGCGCAGGACGTCGGCGAGCTGGCGATCCGGCGCGCCCTCGAGGGAGCGGGCCTCGCCGTCGGCGACATCGGCGCGATCTTCTTCGTCTCCGTCACGGGGATCGCGACCCCTTCGATCGACGCGCGCCTCTCCAACCGGATGAGCTTCCCGCCGACCGTCAAGCGCAACCCGATCTTCGGTCTCGGCTGCGTCGCCGGCGCGGCCGGAGTCGCCCGCGCGGCGGACTACGTCAAGGCCTTCCCCGACGAGGTCGCCGTGCTGCTCGCGGTCGAGCTCTGCTCGCTGACGCTGCAGCGCGAGGACCTGTCGCTGCCCAACCTGATCGCGTCGGGGCTGTTCGGCGACGGCGCGGCGGCGGCGATCATCACCGGCGACCGCGTCGAGGCCCCCGGCCCGCGGATCCTCGCGACCCGCTCGGTCTTCTATCCCGACACCGAGGGGGCGATGGGCTGGGACATCTCCGAGCGCGGCTTCAAGATCGTGCTCGATCCCTCGGTGCCGGACCTGGCGCGCAACCAGCTGCCGAAGGACGTCGACGCGTTCCTGGCCGAGAACGGGCTCGCTCGCGCGGACGTCCGGACGTGGGTCTGCCACCCCGGGGGGCCCAAGGTGCTGGACGCGGTGGCCGCGGGGCTGGGGCTGGAGCGGGAGCAGCTCGAGCTGTCGTGGCGCTCGCTGGGCGAGGTCGGGAACCTCTCGTCGGCGTCGGTGCTGTTCGTGATGGCCGACACGATGCGCGAGCGGCCGGGGAAGCCCGGCGAGAAAGGGCTGCTGCTCGCGATGGGTCCCGGGTTCTGCTCGGAGCTGGTGCTGTTCGAGTGGTGAGCGCGCTCCCGGGCGGCACGCGCGCCGCGTTCGTCGTGCTGGTCGCGCTGGTCGCCCTGCAGCGCCTGGCGGAGCTGTCGCTGGCCCGGGTCCACGTCCGACGGCTGAAGGCGCGCGGCGGGCGCGAGGTCGCGGCGGCGCACTATCCCTTCATGGTCGCGCTGCACGCCGCGTTCCTGGTCGCGGCGCCGCTGGAGGTCGTGCTCCTGGAGCGGCCGTTCGTGCCGGCGCTGGCACTGACGGCGGTGGCCCTGCTGCTGGCGGCGGAGGTGCTGCGGGTCTGGCTGCTGAAGACGCTCGGCGACAGGTGGAGCACGCGGGTCGTCGTCGTGCCGGGCGAGCCCGCCGTCGCGACCGGTCCCTATCGCTTTCTGCGCCACCCGAACTACCTGGTCGTGGCGCTGGAGATCCTCGCGCTGCCGCTGGTGCACACGGCGGTCCTGACCGCGATCGTCTTCAGCGTGCTGAACGCGATCCTGATGGCGGTGCGGATCCCGGCCGAGGAGCGCGCGCTGGCGGAGGCGTACCGTGCGTGACGCGATCGTCGTCGGGGGCGGCCCGGTCGGCCTGGCGACCGCGATCGCGCTTCGCGCGAAGGGGATGACGGTCGCGCTGTTCGACCGCGCCACGCCGCCGATCGACAAGGCCTGCGGGGAAGGGGTGATGCCGCACGGCGTCGCGGCATTGACGCGACTCGGCGTCTGCCCGGACGACGACTGCGGCCGGCCGTTCGTCGGTGTGCGCTACGTCGAGCCGCTTCCCGCCGGGGGGGCGCTCGTCGCCGAGGCTCGCTTTTCCGAGGGGCACGGGCTCGGCGTGCGGCGGCTGCAGCTCCAGCTCGCGCTGGCACGCCGCGCGGAGCAGGTCGGCGTCGAGTTGCACTGGGGCGAGGCGGTGCACGGCGTCGCTCACCGCGCGATCGACACCGGAGCGGGGCGCCTCGAGGCGCGCTGGATCGTCGGTGCCGACGGGCTGCACTCGAAAGTGCGCCGCTGGGCCGGTCTCGAGGGTAGGCCGTTCCGGGAGCGCCGCTTCGGCGTGCGGCGGCACTACGCCGTCGACGCCTGGACCGACCTGGTCGAGGTCCACTGGGGCGAGCGGGCCGATGCCTACGTCACGCCGGTCTGCGAAGGCGTGGTCGGCGTGGCGTTCCTGGCGCCGCCCGGTCGTCTGCACTGCGACGAGCTGCTGCGCCGTTTCCCGCAGCTCTTCGCGCGGCTCGAGGGGGCGCGGCCGGTTTCCGAGGAGCGCGGCGCCGGGCCGTTCCGGCAGCGCGTGAAGGGGCTCGTCGCGGGGAACGTCGTGCTGGTCGGCGACGCCTCGGGCTACTTCGATGCGATCACGGGCGAGGGACTGTCGCTCGGCTTCCAGCAGGGCGAGGCGCTCGCCGAGGCGCTCGCCGCGGGGGACCCGTCGCGCTACGTCGCGGCGCACGCGCGGTTGAAGCGCGAGCCCTACCGGATGATCCGCCTGCTGCTGCTGCTCGAGCGCCACCCGGCGCTGCGGCGCCGCGCGGTCGCGGCGCTGGCCAGCGAGCCGCGGGTGTTCCAGCGTTTCCTCGCGATCAACGACGGGCAGGCGAAGCTGCGCTCGCTGGGGGTCGGGAACGCCGCGCGTTTCGCCTGGCGGATGGCGGGGGCGTCGCCGCGGTAGCAGCCGGAGCTCGACCTGCGCGCCCTTCGCCGCGTGGCCTCGCTTGGCGGAGAACCGGCCGGATCGCTATCATCCGCCCCCTCACGCGAGACCGGGGGAACTGTTCGATGGCGAGGCGGCGCGCGTCCACAGGATCGGGCCGCGCACGGGCTGGCGCCGGTTGCGCAGCGCCCGTTCCCCTCGCTCCCCGGCACGGACAGCGATGAGGCACGGGCGCGCCGAGGATCCGCCGGAGCGCGGCTTCGCGCTCCTCCTCGAACGGCTGGGCACGAGCCCCGAACAGGCCGGCGCGGAGTTCGAGCGGCTGCGCCGCACGCTGACCAAGTTCTTCGACTGGCGCGGCGCGACCTGGCCCGAGGAGTGCGCGGACGAAGCGCTCGACCGTCTTGGGAGCAAGCTGCAGGAAGGGGTCGTGGTCGCCGACGTGCCCGCCTTCGCGCTCGGGATCGCGCGAATGATCCTGCGCGAGAGCTGGCGCGCGGCCGCACCCGTCGTGCCGCTCGATGCCCGCGAACTGGCCCGCGTCCCGGCCCGCGAGCCCTCCCCCGAGCCGATGATCGCCGCGTGCCTCGAGCGTTGCCTCGCCGAGCTTCCCGCGGAGGGCCGCGGCCTGGTTCTCGCCTACTATGCGGAAGACGGCGGGCGGGACAAGATCGAGAACCGGCGCCGTCTCGCACTGCGCCACGACCTGACCGACAACGCGCTGCGCAGCCGCGTGCAGCGACTTCGAGACCGGCTCGAAGACTGCATCCGGCGCTGCGCATCCGGTCCGACGGACGGCGCGGGGCATGGGCGAGCGCCGGGCGACACGTTTCGGACCCCTTAGTCACCAGTGAGTGACGACATGACGACACCGACGACCGATCCCGCGGCCATCCGCCGATACCTGATGGGCACCCTCCCCGAACGCGACGCGGACGTTCTCGAAAGCGAGTACTTCGCGTGCCAGGAATCGCTCGATCTTCTCTCGGAGATCGAGCGGGATCTCGTCGGGGACTACCTGTCCGGGCGGCTCGGGCCGGCCGAGCGCGCGCTGTTCGAGAGCCACTACCTCGCGAGCCCCGTGCACCGGGAACGGCTGGCGATCGAACTGGCACTGCGCCGCAGGCGCTGGCTCGGGCGACGCTGGAGCCGGCGCGCCCTGGCCACAGGAGCGATCGCAGCGACGCTCGCCGCCTGTGCGGTGGGCGCGGCATGGTTCGTGCAGACACGTTCTCCGCGCGGAGGCGCGGATCTCGCGGCTCGTGGATCGGCGCCGGGCACCGGGAATGACGGAGGGCCGGCTCCCCTGCAACTGGCCGAGGTGACGATGACGCTCCCGGCGATCATGGTCCGCGGCGAGGGACAGACGCCGACGGTTCGGCTGGTCGCCGGGCGGGGGAACGTCGTCTTCCGCCTCGAGCGCGGCGAGATCGACGGCCAGCCGCCCTTTGTCGCGACGGTGCGGTCACTCGCAGGGGCGGAGGTCTGGCGCGGGCCGGCGGACGCTGCGACAGGCCCGGCGGCGCAGGACACGGTGGCGACCGTGACGGTTCCGGCCGTGCGCCTCGCCCGGGGGGACTACTTCCTTTCGCTCGGGCAAGCGGGCCCCCCAGCCGGCCAGACGGAGGTTCAGCGCTACTTCTTCCGCGTGGAGACGCCCTGACGGGTCGACCCGGCTCCGGGGGGGCACTGCGACACGTTTTGCGCTTCGGTGTCACCTACTGATGAATCCCGCCGGCGACGGCCGCGATTCGAGGGAGGACGCCGATGACTGCCGGACGACCTGCGCCGCTGTGGAAGCCCCGGGGCGCTGAACCAGCCTGCAACGAAGAGCCGCCGAAGCTCGCGACGCGGCAGCCTGGAGCAAGCGGCCCGTACCGGACGCGACTCGTCGTCCTGGCGCTCGCGTCCTTGCTCTGCAGTGCGGTCGCGCAGGCCCAACTGGTCGACAAGACCAAAGCCCCCAATGCGGCCGGGGCTGGGATCGCGAAGTCGCTGCCGGACGAAGTCGGTGCCGGGCGCGGCGACGACATGACTCCGAACTCGTCCGCCTTCCTGATCGCCCGCGATCCGTTTCGCGCGATCCGACGCGGACGCCAGCTCTTCCAACGCAAGTTCGGCCTCGCCAACGGACTCGGTCCGAACTCCGGCGACGGCACGGGCCGTATCGAGACCAACCTGGCGATCGGTGCCGGCCTGGCCGACAGCTGCGCTCTGTGTCACGGCCGTCCGCGCGGTTCCGCCGGCTTCGGTGGCGACGTCGCGACGAGGCCCGACAGCCGCGATGCGCCCCATCTCTTCGGCCTCGGACTGAAGGAGATGCTGGGCGACGAAATCACGGAGGATCTTCGCGCGACCCGTGCGCGGGCCGTGATCGCCGCGAGGGCGCTCGGCAAGGCAGTGATCGTCCCGCTCGCGAGCAAGGGTCTGCGCTATGGAACGATCACCGCACTGCCTGACGGCACGGTGGACGCCTCGAAGGTCGAGGGTGTCGACGCCGACCTGCGGGTCAGGCCGTTCTTTGCACATGGCGGCACGGCCTCGATCCGCGAATTCGTAGTCGGCGCGCTGCAGAACGAGATGGGGCTGCAGGCGGTCGATCCGGAGCTCCGGGCGGCCAGTTTCGGCGGACGAGTCGTGAGCCCGGCCGGACGCGTCTTCGACGGTTCGCGCGACACCATCGAGGGTCCGCCGACCGCCGACCCTGCCGCGGACCTCGACGGCGACGGGGTCACGAACGAGGCGCCGACCGCGCTCGTCGACTACCTCGAGTTCTACCTGCTCAACTACTTCCCGCCCGCGAGCGGGGAGCAGAGCGAGCAGACCCAGGCCGGCCGCCGGCTGTTCGGAGAGGCCGGTTGCGCGAGCTGTCATGTCCCCGACCTGCCGATCTCGCGCGATCGGCGCGTGGCGTCGGTGCGAACCGCGTACGACCCGGTGCACGGGATCTTCAACGCGCTCTATGCCACCGCGACACCGCTGCACGGCGATGTCGATGACGGGAGTGCGTTCCCCCATCGCAAGGCGCCCCTCGGGAAGCCGTTCCTCGTGGAGGGGATCTACACCGACTTCAAGCGCCACGACGTCGGACCGGCATTCTACGAGCGCGAATACGACGGTCAGCTGCGCACGCAGTTCCTGTCGACCGCGCTGTGGGGCGTCGGCTCGACCGGTCCGTACGGCCACGACGGCCGCAGCATGACGCTCCAGGACGTGATCATGCGCCACGGCGGTGAAGCGCAAGGCGCGCGCGCGAACTTCGCGAGGCTGCCCGCCGGGGCGCAGCAGGCGATCGCCGCATTCCTGCACAGCCTGGTGCTGTTCCCGCCCGACGACACGGCGTCGAACCTCGATCCCGGAAACATCGCGACACCCGACTTCCCGCAGTTCGGCCACGGGAGCGTGAAGCT
The DNA here is from genome assembly GCA_963702425.1 of uncultured Acidobacteriota bacterium. Lineage (GTDB taxonomy): Bacteria > Acidobacteriota > Polarisedimenticolia > J045 > J045 > JALOKP01. The sequence goes on along the minus strand of CAVPCQ010000017.1, from coordinate 220,992 downwards.
GCAGGTCCTGTTCGCCGACCCGACCGATCCCGAGTGAGCTGCGGCGCCGCCGGCTGCCCTCCCGGGTGGTCTCGATTTCCCGGGCGGTCCCGGCCGGCGGCACGACCCCGCGAGGGGCCGCGCGTATAATCGGCTCCTCGCCCCGACCGAGGAACCTGCATGGATCGTCACCCGCCGCCCGGGCTCCCGCTCCCGCTGGCGGCGTCGGGTGCGATCTGGCTGCTCGCGATCCTGCTTTCGGCGTCGCTCGCCGGCTCGATGCCCGGAGCGAAGGACCTCGTTCTGGGCGCCGTCGTCGAGCGGGAGCTGCCGGCCGGCGAATCCCATGAGTTCACCTTCGAGGCCCGGGCGCGTGACTACGTCGAGATCTCGATCGAGATCTTCGTCGGAGAGCTGTCGGCGACACTCATCGCACCGGACGGACGGTCGCTGCGCGAGCACGACGATGCCGCGACTCAACCGGTCTCGCTGGAGATGGCGGCGATCGCCGACGCGTCGGGAACGTGGCGCCTCGTGATCGCATCCAGCGATCCGGACACCGGGCAGAAGCTACGGTACGGGCTGACGCTCGCGGAGAAGCGGCCCGCGGAGGCGTCCGACCCCGAGCGAGTCGAGGCGTGGGGACTCGTGGGCGAAGGCCGCACTCTCCTCGACGGCGCCACGAGCGACGAAGAGAGGAGAGCGGCGATCGTCAGGCTCGAGCGGGCGCTCGTGCTCTGGCGCGCGCTGGGGGATCCTGTCGGCGAGGCGGAAACCCAGGGCGAGCTCTTCGACGTCTACTACGACCTGGGCGACACCGCGAAAATGCAGGCGGCGGCGGACCAGGCGCTCGCGCTCTGGCGCGGCACCGGCCGGAAGCGCGAGGAGGGGCGAGCGCTGAGCCAGGTCGGCCTCGCGGCCTACACGGCGTACGACAAGCCGAAAGCACTGGAGTCGTACCTGGCGGCGCTGTCGATCCACGAGGCGATCGCCGACCTCTACTGGGAGTCCGAGACGCTGAACCGGCTGGGCTGGTACTACCGCTGGGTCGGCGACCGGCCGAAGGCGATCGAGTACTACGAGCGTGCGCTGCCATTGCGGGCCGATGCGAACGATCGGCCGGGGCAGAGCAGGGTTCTGTCGGACCTGGGGCTCGCCCACTACGAGCTTGGCGACGTGGCGGCAGCGATCGAGGACTTCGAGCGAGCCCTTGCGCTGACCTCGCCGGAGCGTGAGCCGGGGCGGATCGCGAACATCCTCGCGCGGATGGGCATGATCTACAACGGGACGGGCGAGTACCAGAAGTCGACCGAAGTCTTCGGTCGCGCGCTCGAAGCGGCGATCCGTGCCGGCGACGGGCGGGCCGAAGCGTCCGTCCAGAACAACCTCGCGGTGGCGTACGAGCATCTCGGCGAGTGGGAGGATGCCCAGGAGCGCTATCGGCGGGCGCTGGAGGCGAGCCGGAAGATGGGCCAGCGCAACGGCGAATCCTCCGCGCTCAACGGCCTGGCCCGTGTCCACCGGAGCGCGGGCAACACCGCAGAGGCGACGGCCTACGCCACGCAGTCGCTGGAACTCAGCCGCGAGATCAGGGACCCTACCGGGGAGGCGTACGCGCTGCGGATCCTCGGCGGTATCGAACTCGACCTGCACCACGACACCCGGGCGCTGGAACCGCTGGGGCAGGCGCTGAAGCTGTACCGGGAGGCCGGGCTCCGCTATGCCGAGGCCAGTACCCTGAACCTGCTCGCGGTCGCGCATGCGCGGCTCGGCGACCTGAGCAGGGCGCGGGAAGAGAGCACTGCAGCGCTCGCGATCGCCCGCGCGTTGCGGGCCCGCGACCTCGAGTCGCGGACCCTCTCGCATCTCGCCGATTGGAGCCTCTCCTCCGGGGACAGGAATCGGGCGCGGCAGCAGATCGAGGAGGCGGTTCGGATCGGCGAATCGCTGCGTCAGAATTTCACGCGGCGGGACTGGCGCTCGTCGTACTTCGAGACCGTGCAGGACAAGTACTCGCTCTTCATCGAGATCCTGATGTCCGGGCCGCGCGAGCGGTCCGGCGCGGGCGACATGGCGCTGGCCCTCGAGCTCAGCGAGCGCAGCCGGGCGCGCGGCCTGCTCGACATGCTCGCGGAGTCCGGCGTCGACCCGCGCGAAGGCGCGGACGCGGCCCTGCTCGCAAGGGAGCAGGCGCTCCGCCGGCGGGTTCATCTCAAGGCGTTCGATCGGGAGCGGCTGCTTGGTGGGAAACACACCGAGGCGCAGGCGACGGACACCGCGAAGGAGCTCGAAGACCTGACGGACCAGCTGAGCGCGGTCGAGGCGCAGGTTCGCGCTTCCAGTCCACGCTACGCGGCGTTGACGCAGCCGCAGTCGCTCAAGGCTGCCGCGATCCAGGGGCAGCTGCTCGACGAGGACACCGTCCTGCTCGAGATCGCGCTCGGCGAGCGGCGGAGCTGGCTCTGGGCGGTCACGCCCTCGTCCATCTCGAGCTACGAACTTCCGCCGCGAGCCGCGATCGAAAAGCTCGCTCGCGCAGTCTACGACGCGCTGACTGCCCGTCAGCCAAGGAGCGACGAGAACGGCGCCGCGCGACAAACGCGCCTGTCCCGGGCCGACGCCGAGCTGGCGTCGCAGGCGGCGGCGCTCAGCGAAATGCTCCTGGGCAAGGCGGCCGCACGCCTCGCGCGGGACTGGCGGGACAAGCGGCTCGTGATCGTCGCGCCCGGAGCGCTGGAGTACGTGCCGTTCGCGTCGCTTCCCGAGCCGGTCGGCCGCAAGGACGGGATCGGCGCCGGCGCGAGACCGCTGATTGCGAACCACGAGATCATCAGCCTGCCCTCGGCGTCCGTACTGGGGGCGGTGCGCGTCGAGACCGCGGGGCGGCCGAGCGGCAAGAAGCAGGTGGCGGTCTTCGCGGACCCCGTGTTCGATGCGAGCGATCCGCGCGTCCTCTCCGCGGAACGGGAGCAAGGCGCAGCGCGGCCGGCCGCCGCCGCCCTCCAGTCCGACATGCGCGGGCGGCTCTCCCGCCTGCCGTTCTCGCGCGAGGAAGCCGAGATGATCGCGTCGATGGTGCCGGCCGACTCGCTGCTGAAAGCCACCGGTTTTGCAGCCAGCCGGAAGGGGGCGATGAACGACGACCTCGGCCAGTTCAAGATCGTTCACTTCGCGACTCACGGGCTGCTCGACACCGACCACCCCGAGCTGTCAGGGCTGGTCTTCTCACTCGTCGACGAGCGCGGAAATCCACAGGACGGCTTCCTGCGCCTGAACGAGATCTACAACCTCAGGCTGCCGGTCGAGCTGGTCGTGCTGAGCGCCTGCCAGACCGCGCTCGGCAAGGAGGTCCGGGGGGAAGGACTCGTCGGGCTGACACGCGGCTTCATGTATGGCGGTGCGCGGCGCGTGGTCGCCAGCCTCTGGCGCGTCGACGATCTTGCGACGTCCGAACTGATGCGGCTGTTCTACCGCGGCATGCTGCAGAACGGCCAGCGCCCCGCCGCAGCCCTGCGCGCGGCGCAGGTGGAGATGTCTCGGCAGAAGCGCTGGGCGTCGCCGTACTACTGGGCGGGGTTCGTCATCCAGGGGGAGTGGAACTAGCAGCGCGGACACGCCCGGCCGCAGGCGATCGCCGACGGGGAGCTCACGGCCCCCCCGCCGCGGTGGCCACCTCCACAACGAAGCGGGGATCTCGGTCCTCGTTTGCGTTGACCGCGTGCAAAAACCGGGCAGGGGCCCCGGTCCCCGTGGAATCCACCCCGCAACACCGTATCTTGAGGGCCGCGGCGGGCTCCGGGCGACCGGGCCGCCGGAGAGCCGGATGCCCTCGCTGCCCCGCACCCCATCGCCCACCACCCCTGCCGACGGCCGCAAGGTCGTGATCGTCGGGGCCGGTCCGGCCGGACTGACCGCCGCCTACCAACTGGGCAAGGCGGGGGTGCGCTCGGTCGTCCTCGAAAAGGACGACACGGTCGGGGGCCTCTCGCGCACCGCACGGCACGGCGGCTACCACTTCGACATCGGCGGTCACCGCTTCTTCACCAAGGTGAAAGCGGTCGACGACATGTGGCACGAGGTCCTTCCCGAGAAGGACTTCCTGGTGCGCGGCCGGATGTCGCGGATCTACTACAACAAGAAGTTCTTCGACTACCCGCTGCGCGCCTCGAACGCCTTGTTCGGCCTCGGCCCGTGGACCAGTCTGATGGTCCTGCTGAGCTACCTGAAGTCCAGGCTGTTCCCGGTGAAGGACGAGCGCTCCTTCGCCGATTGGGTCTCCAACCGCTTCGGCAAGCGGCTCTACAAGATCTTCTTCGAGACCTACACCGAGAAGGTCTGGGGGATCCCCTGCAGCGAGCTGTCGGCGGAGTGGGCCGCGCAGCGGATCAAGGGACTGTCGCTGCTCACGGCGGTCAAGAACGCGCTGATTCCGCAGCGCAGCGGCGGCGACAAGGGAAGCGTCATCAAGACGCTGATCGACTCGTTCGAGTACCCGCGGCGCGGCCCGGGCATGATGTGGGAGACGGTCACCGACAAGATCCAGCAGGCCGGCAGCGAGGTGAAGACCGGCGCCGACGCGGTCCGCGTGCTCCACGAGAGCGGTCGCGTCACAGCGATCGAGGCGGCGGTCGACGGCCGCACCGAGCGGATCGAGGGCACGCACTTCATCAGCACGATGCCGGTGCGCGAGCTGGTCCACAAGCTCGATCCGCCTCCGCCGGCCGAAATCCTCGCCGCGGCCGACAAGCTGAGCTACCGCGACTTCCTGACCGTCGCGCTGATCGTCGACAACCCCGACCTCTTCCCGGACAACTGGATCTACATCCACGACCCGGACGTGAAGGTGGGGCGGGTCCAGAACTTCAAGAACTGGAGCCCCGAGATGGTGCCCGACCCGAAGAAGTCGTGCGTCGGGCTCGAGTACTTCTGCTTCGAGGGGGACGGGCTCTGGACGATGGACGACAGGGAGCTGGTCGCGCTGGGGGCGCGCGAGATGGACCAGCTGGGGCTGGTGCGCGCGGCGGAGGTCGAGGACGGGGCCGTGGTGCGCATGGCCAAGGCTTACCCGGTCTACGACGGCGTCTACGCGGCCGCCCTGGCCGAGATCCGGAGCTGGCTGGACGGCCTCCCGAACCTCCAGCTGGTCGGCCGCAACGGGATGCACAAGTACAATAACCAGGACCATTCGATGCTGACCGCGATGCTGGCGGCGGAGAACGTCCTGGGTGCGAAGCACGACGTCTGGTCGGTGAACGTCGACCAGGAGTACCAGGAGGAGATCACGCGCGAGGAGGCCGAACGCCGCGCGGCCGAGGCCGCCGCCCTCGAGGCGACGCAGCCGAGGGTCCCGCTGCCGCTCGGCGCGCCGGTTCCGGACCCGATGCGGGAGGCCCTGCGCTTGGCCTTCGCGCGGCTGCACAAGGCCGCGTTGGGGACCGCGATCGGCACCCTGGGCGCGAGCTACATGCTGGCGGCCACCGCGTGGGTCCTCTGGCGCGGGGGCCCGACAGTCGAGATGTACCTCGGGCTGCTCAGCCAGTACTTCGTCGGCTACACCGTGAGCTGGACCGGCGCGCTGGTCGGCGCGGGATACGGGTTCGTGTGGGGGTTCGCCCTCGGCTGGCTGGTCGCCTACCTCAGGAATCTCTCGCTGGGGATCTACGCCCAGTGGATCCGACGGCGGGCGGAGGCGGCATCCCTCGGGAACTTCTTCGACTACATTTGAGCGGGTCCCGGGCCGGTCCCGGAGTGAGGCCACCGATGAAGGGTCGCACGCCAGACGAGATGGATCAGCTCTTCCGGGCTACCGCGCGCCTGAACAGCAAGGTGCTCGGACTGGTCCTGGGGATCCTGTTCGCGCTGCTCGTGTTCATCGCGACGAACTGGTTGCTGCTCAAGGGGGGGCCGGTCGACAAGTACGGCAACCAGATCGTCGGGCCACACCTGCAGCTGCTCGGGCAGTTCTTCATCGGCTACAAGGTCTCGTTCGTGGGGAGCCTGATCGGCGCCGCCTGGGGCTTCGTCCTGGGGACGATCAGCGGGTCGGTGATCGCCTGGATCTACAACCGGGTGGCCGACCGGCTGAGCTGAGGGAGCTGCTGCTCGTCCTTTTCGCCAGCCTGCTGGAGAGCACCGCGCGGCAGCTCGTCGTCGACCGCGACCAGACCATCGTCGCCGGCGTCGTCAAGACGGGGAAGCTGACCCTCAGCAGGGACATCAGCGGCAAGGTGACGGCGCCGGCCGCGAACCTGAAGAACAAGAGCGTGTCGCATCAGGTGCGGGTGTCGGGGGGCCGGGTGCAGTAGGCTCAGCTCTCTGCAGTCCGGAGGACGGGACGGCGCGCCGGCTCAGCCTGGCGCGCCGCTTCATTTTCCGAGCGGCTCGATCGACTCGATCCACGGCTCGAGCGAGCGCCCGAAGGCGACGCGCACCCGGTAGCGCGACGGACGGCCCAGCAGCGCGACCCGCTCGGCGGACGAATCGCTGCGGTCCCGACTCCTCGAGCGGGAGGGCCTCGAGCGTCGCGAGCAGGCGCGGCGGGACGGTGAGCGTTGCGGGGGTCACGTCGCTGAGCGTCCCCTCGATGCGGGTCCTCTCCGACTGGTCCGGGCCCGGCGCATCTTCCCGCCAGCGGACCCGCAGGACCGCGCGGAGCAGGGCCACCTTCTGACGGTCGGGATGGCGGGCCCGCAGCGCGGCCGCGTCGCGATCGGCGTCCACGAGCGCAAGGCGCGAGGCCGTCCCGGGCGCGGCCGCGAGCTCTCGCTCGATCTCGGCCCGCCGCTCGGCAGTCGGTGCGGCCCCACCCGTGCGGGCCGCCTCCTCCTCGAGCCGCTTCGTCCACGCCGCGAGGGACTCGCGGTACGCGTCGCCGCCCAGTTCCAGCGCGACGAAGACCGCTCGCGGCGGCTGGACCTGGTAGTGACGCTCCGCGCCGGGTGTCAGCGGGTCGACGCTCACGTCGAACCCCAGCGCGCCGAGCTTCTCGCGGTCCAGCCAGGCCGGGGTCGGGCGCAACCACTCTCCGCGCGACCCGTCGACGATCCAGGTCATCGTCCGGCCGCTGTCCTCGCGCTCGGCGGGGAGCAGGATCAGCTCGCGCTCTTCGAGTTCCAGCACGGCATCGGGTGTGCCGGTGCGGTTCCAGAGCACGCCGAGCAGCGTCCCCGCGCTGACGGCGAGGATCACCGCGAGTCCGGCCCAGAGCGGCAGCCGCCGGCTCATGGCGTCCCCGCCAGCCGTGCCCGCAGCCGCCGGAAGACCCACAGCAGCGCGAGCGCGAAGAGACCCAGCAGCAGGAAGAACAGCCAGCGCGGGAGCGCGTCCCACCACCAGTCGGAGTACTTGGCGACGAGGTAGACGACGAGCGCGCCGGTCGAGAGGTAGACCGTCTCCGGCCAGCGGCGGACGATCCCGAGCGCGATCATCCCCGCGGCGACGAGGAACGACGCGACCTGGTAGAACCCCTCGGCCGTGTCCCCGTCCCACGGGAGCCGGCTGGTGTGTCCGGCGTAGCTCATGACGAGCAGGGCCACGAAGACCTGGACCAGACCGACCAGCCGGTAGACGGGCGGGAAGTCCAGCGTGCGCGGCTGCCGCAGGAACGACAGCGCGAAGACGACCGCCCCGGCGAAGAGGAAGTTCTCGAAGTGGTCGTCCACCCCGCCCCACCAGCCCCCCGCGAGCCGTATCGGGACCGTGGCCAGCCAGAGCGACAGGCAGACGAGCCCGGCCGCGAGCGGCAGCCGCAGGTCGTAGCCGTAGGCCAGCACGAGCGCGAGCAGCGCGAGCGCCAGGAACAGCGCCGCCGTCGGCGTGATCGCGAAGACCTGGCCGAGCCCCTCGAGCGTCAGCACGAACGCGGCGAAGGCGACCGCCGCGAGGACCATCGTCGTGAACCGCAGGCCGCCGCGGCGCGACGTCCAGTCGGTCGCGATCATCATCGCGACCGGCGCGGCGACGAGCAGGCCGACCTGCGCGGCGATCGGGATCAGCCCCCAGACGCGGAAGAACAGCAGCACGACGCTGGCCGCCAGAGCGAAGCCGCCGACCAGCGCCGCGACCTGCATCCCCAGCGAGACCTTCTTCTGCTGCTCGGAGACGTCGACGTCGAAGGCGCGGGAGAGCTCGGCCAGCACGCGGTCGTGGTACGCGCCGAGCGACGCGTCCTGTTCCGGGGCGAGGGCCAGCGCCCCGTCCGCGCGCGCCGCGGCAAGCTCGTCCTGGAAGGCCCGGACGCGGTCGGCGCGGTGCTGGGCCTCGGAGCGGTTCCGCGGGGCGGAGGAGGCTCCCATCGGGGCCAGTCTACTCCCGGGACCGACGGCCCGGAGCCCCGCCCGGGCCCGGGCTAGAATGCCAGCCGAGCGCGCCCGGAGCGCGCGGCGAGGGCTTCCATGCTGATCCTGATCTCCGACAAGTTCGACGCGCAGCTCCCGAAGATGCTCGAGAGATACGGCGAGGTGACGACCGACCCGGCGCGCGTCGCCGAGGCCGAGATCGTCCTGGTCCGGAGCAAGACCAAGGTCACGAAGGAGTACATCGACAAGGCGCCGAAGCTGAAGCTGGTGATCCGCGGCGGGGTCGGGCTCGACAACATCGACCGGCCCTACGCGGAGCAGCGCGGGATCCTGGTGCGCAACACGGCCGAAGCGTCGACGACCGCCGTGGCCGAGCTGGCGTTCGCGATGATGATCGCGATGCCCTGCCGGATCACCGCGGGCGACTCGGCGATCCGGGCCGGCCAGTGGCCCAAGGGGCAGTTGGAGCGCACGGAGCTGTCGGGCAAGACGCTCGGCATCCTGGGCCTGGGCCGGATCGGGCTCGCGCTGGCGGCGCGGGCGCGGGGCTTCAAGATGCGGGTCGTCGGCTGGCACCCCGACCAGTTCTTCACCGACTTCGCCGAGATCGTGCCCTCGCTGCACGACACCCTGCAGCAGTCCGACTTCGTTTCGATCCACATGCCCCTGCTGGACGAGACGCGCGGGATGATCAACGCCGCGCTGCTGGCGCACTTCCGGGACGGCGCGTATCTGGTCAACACCGCGCGCGGCGAGATCATCGTCGAGCAGGACGTCGCCGATGCGCTGCGGAGCGGCAAGCTGGCCGGCTACGCCACCGACGTCTTCTGCTCCGAGCCCCCCGCCGCCGACAGCCCGCTGCTCTCGGCGCCGAACACGATCTTCACGCCGCACCTGGGCGCGTCGTCGGCCGAGAACATGCAGCGGATCGGGGTCATGGTGGAGGGGCTGATCCGGGACTACGCCGCCCGGCTGTAGGGGCCGGCCTCTGTGCCGGCCCGAAAGCCGCAGGCGCCGGGCGGGCCGGCACGGAGGCCGGCCCCTACCGCAGGCGCCGGGCGGGCCGGCACGGAGGCCGGCCCCTCCCGCAGGCGCCGGGCGGGCCGGCACGGAGGCCGGCCCCTACCGCAAGCTGGTCGAGGAACGGCTCTCCCGCGCCCGGGCGACTTGACTCGCCGGGGACCCCGGCGTAGATTCACTTCGTTACTTAGCGAATCAACGGAGTGTTCTCATGGGCAGCCAGGACGAGCTGGTCGAGATCGCGAAGGCGCTGTCGGACCCCTCTCGGGTCCGGGTTCTGGCGGCCCTCCGGGACGGCGAGTTGTGCCTGTGCCACCTGATCGGGCTCCTGGAATTGGCCCCCTCGACCGTCAGCAAGCACGTCGACCAGCTCCGGCAGGCCGGGCTGGTCGAGATGGAGCGGCGCGGCAAGTGGCGCTACTTCCGGCTCGCGCGGCGGGAGGCCAGCCCGGCGGCGCGCTGGGCGCTCGGCTGGGTGCTCGACACCCTGCGCGACGACCCCGGCGTGCGGGATGACGCCCAGCGCCTGGCGCACCTGCGCGGGCTGGACCTCGAGGAGGTGACGGCGTGCTACCGCGGCTGAAAGTCCTCTTCCTCTGCACCGGCAACTCGTGCCGCAGCCAGATGGCCGAGGGCTGGGCGCGCGCCCTGCACGGTGAGCGGATCGAGCCGTACTCGGCCGGGATCGAGGCCCACGGCGTGAACCCCCGCGCCGTGCAGGTGATGGCCGAAGCGGGCGTCGACATCCGCGGGCAGCGCTCCCGGACGATCGACCAGCTGGAGCGGACCGACTTCGACTGGGTCGTCACCGTCTGCGGCGCCGCCGACGAGCGCTGTCCGGTCTTCGCCGGCGCGACCCGGCGCCTGCACCACGGGTTCGACGACCCGCCGAAGCTGGCCCGCGACGCGAAGACCGAAGAGGACGCGCTCGCCCCGTACCGGCGGGTCCGTGACGAGATCAGGAGCTTCATCGAAACGCTGCCCAGGCAGCTGGAGGCCACGCCATGAGCACGAACGACAAGCTGGCAAACGACGAGCGGATCCGGGGCGAAGTGCGGGAGGGGTACGCGCGCGTGGCGGTCGAAGGACCGGGCGGTTGCTGCGGGATGCCGGGTGCGATGCCGGCGCACGAGTTCGCGGCCCAGATCGGGTACGCGGCGGCGGACCTGGCCGCGGTTCCCGAGGGGGCGAACATGGCCCTCTCGTGCGGCAACCCCGCGCTGATCGCCGCGCTGAAGCCGGGCGAGGTCGTGCTCGACCTCGGCAGCGGCGGCGGCTTCGACGTCTTCCTGGCGGGGCCGCGCGTCGGTGCGACGGGGCGCGTCATCGGCGTCGACATGACGCCGGAGATGATCGCCAAGGCGCGCGGCGGGATCGGCTGGTATCGCGGACAGAGCGGCCTCGACAACGTCGAGTTCCGGCTCGGCGAGATCGAGCACCTGCCGGTGGCCGACGGCTCCGTGGATGTGGTGATCTCGAACTGCGTGATCAACCTCTCGCCCGACAAGCCGCAGGTCTTCCGCGAGATCGCGCGGGTCCTCAAGCCGGGCGGCCGCGTGGCGGTGTCGGACATGGCGCTGCTGCGGCCCCTGCCGGAGGCGGTCGAGCAGGAGATCGTCGCCTGGGTCGGCTGCATCGCCGGTGCGGTTCTGATCGACGACTACCGCCGGGCCCTGGAAGCGGCCGGCCTGGCGGACGTCACGCTGAACCCCAAGCCGGAGTACGTCGCCGCGATGCAGCAGTTCGAGGACCCGCTCTACCGGCGGATCATGGAGTCGCTGCCGGCCGGCACCACACCGGTCGACTACTTCACCAGCGTGGACGTCGCGGGGCGAAAACCGTAGCGCTTGCCCGCGCTACGCCCGCCCGAAGACCGGGATCGCGGCGCCGTGGATCGCCCGGGCGCCGTCGCTGAGCAGGAACAGGATCACCTCGGCCAGCGCCTCCGGATCGACCCAGCGGCCGAAGTCGGCGTCGGGCATCGCGACCCGATTGGCCTCGGTGTCGATGATCGAGGGGAGGACCGAGTTGACCCGCACGCCGCGGTCCTTCAGCTCGGCCGACATGCTCTCGGTCAGCCGCACCACGACAGCCTTCGCCGCGCTGTAGGCTCCCGCGTCGCCGACGCCGGCCAGCGCCGCCCGTGAGCCGACGTTGACGATCGCGCCCGAACCCTGGCGCAGGAAGTGAGGCACCACGGCGCGCGATGCGAGCAGCGCCGAGCGGACGTTGATCGCGAACATGAACTCCCAGTCGGAGAGCGTCATCTCGTGCACGGGCGCGCCCGCTCGGTAGCCTCCGGCGATATTGACGAGACCATCGACCCGGCCGAAGCGCTGCAGCGTACCGTCGACCATCCGCGCGACCGCCGCGGGATCGGTCAGGTCGGTCGCCTCGGCGACCCACGCGCTCTCCGACGCGGCCCGCGCGCCGGACTCGGCCCGCACCGCGTCCGGAACGAGGTCCGCCAGCGCGACGCGCGTACCCTGGCCGAGGAGTTGCCGGGCGACGACGGAGCCGAGGGCCCCGGCGGCCCCGGTGACGATGACGACACGATCGATGAGGCCGAAGTTCATGGCGATCCTCCGCGGGGAGACATTCTCCGGCCGACCGGACCCTGCCCGCAAAGCGCGCCCGTTGCCCCGGCTCGCGGGCCAGGCGTTAGCATGCCGCGCATGACGCCTCGCCCCCGCGAACCCGGTCCCCTCGAGCGGTTGCACCAGGAACTGGTGCACTGCCGCGCCTGCCCGCGGCTCGTGGCGTGGCGCGAGCAGGTCGGCCGGGCGAAGAAGCGCGCGCACCGCGGCGACGTCTACTGGGCGCGGCCGGTCCCCGGGTTCGGCGATCCCGCGGCACGCCTCGTGATCTTCGGCCTCGCGCCGGGGGCGCACGGCTCCAACCGGACCGGCCGCCCGTTCACCGGCGACGCGTCGGGGCTCTTCCTGTACGACGCACTCTTCCGCGCGGGGCTGTCGTCGGCCCCGGAATCGCGGGATCGGGTCGACGGGCTGGTGCTGCACGACGTCTACATCACGGCGGCGGTGCGCTGCGCCCCGCCCGCCAACAAGCCGGCGCGCGAGGAGATCGTCGCCTGCGCGAAGTGGACGGAACGCGAGCTGGCGCTGCTCGGCGAGACCAGGGCCTATCTGGCGCTGGGGCGCATCGGACACGACGCGCTGCTCGCGCGCTTCGGCCTCCCGGCGGCGGCGCACCGTTTCGCGCACGGCGCGGAACACGAACTGCCGGCCGGGCGGTGGCTGATCGACTCGTACCACGTGTCGCGTCAGAACACGAACACCGGGAGGCTGACGCGCGCGATGTTCGACGGCGCGCTCGCGCAGGTGATGCGGCGCGCCGGGCCGTAATCCGCTCGATCGAAAAAGACGAGCCCCCGGTTTTCACCGGGGGCCAAGGGAGGGGAGGAGGAGGTCAGGTCGGGCCTTCGGAGCCCATCGAACATCTGCCCTGTCGCTGGCTCTCGGCGATGTCCCGACTTGATCTTGTCGCTCCTAATAGAGCAAGGCGGATGCCAGCAGGCGGAGAATCGCCGCGTCGGGTCAAGTCATTGATTCGAGGCCCCTTGCCGTCGCCCCTTCCGAGGAATTACCGGGCTGAAGAGTGACCTTGGCCGCGTCTTTCTGGCGCACCGCGCCACTGGCGCATCCCGCGGCCCTCCGATCCCGCGGCGGGGACGGTCCGGCAGCTTCCTGCTCGCATTCCCGCGCCCTGCGCCCGACTCTCCTGCCTGCGGCGCGGCGTCCGCGACCGCCGAAGGAGGTTCCCCGATGCTTCCCATCCCGCTCCGAACCCGTACCTATCCCGCCCTGCTCGTCGTCCTTGCCGTGCTCGCGGTCCCAGCCGCGGCCGCCGCCGCTGCTCCGCCGCCACTCGAGATCGCCTACATCTGCGATCTCCAGCAGCACGTGACGACGATCCGCGCGCTCCAGGGACCCACGGTTCTGGCCGAGATCTCCGTTCCCGGCTGCGAGCCGGCCGGCCGCGCGATGGACGGCAGCGCGCTCGTCTCGGCGACGGCGTTCGCCCGGCTGCGCGACCGGCTCTCCACGCTCGGGCACGAACCCGAGGCCAGGCAGGTCGCCCGGCCGCTTGGCAGCTTCGCCGCGCTCCCGGCGGAGTTGCTGCCGGCCGGACTGCTCGCGGCGGCGAAGGAGGGGATCACCGTCGAATGGTGCGGCACCGTGGTCTCGAAGGATCGCGACGACTGCCTGGGCACGTGCAACTGCGGCAACAAGGACGGCTGTCCGTGTCGCGCGACGAAGACGACGAGCCCCAAGTCCGACCTCGAGACGCAGACGAACTGAACGGCTGCAACTCGCAGGCGAAGAGGCTGTACAGAAAACCGGCCGTGGGCACGAAGCCCACGGCCGGCGGTGCGGGGGAGGAAGGAGAACGGGGCCGCAGGGAGGCCCCGGAGCAGGGTCAGCGCCGCGCGCGGGCGGCCTTCATCGTCTCGAGCGGGATCTCCTGCGTGACCAACGAGAGGTTCCCTGCGGGAGCGGAGCCCACGACGTAGCCGATGGTGAAGGTGCCGGTCTTCACGGTCAGGAACTCGGGCCCCATGACCGGCATCCCGTTGCCGCCGTTGAAGAGCGCGAAGGGGAGCGTGTAGGTCCGGGCGAGCACGTCAAGGTCAATTCCGCTGCCGGCGGAGAAGTTGACGCGGCCGATACCACGCGAGTTGATGACGAAGCCTGGGGCGTCGGCCGCGTGCCGCAGCCCGAGGCGGCCGAAGTTCGGCATCACCGGCGAGACGTCGTTGACGAAGGGCAGGATCGCCGGCGTGCCGCCGGGGGTCAACGCCGCGACCAGCGAGAGGTTCAGGCCGCCCGGCAGCGCGGCGTCATCCAGCCGGATGACCGCCTCGGCAGTCGTCGGGTCGGAGTTCGCCAGGAAGACCTCCACGGTGTAGGTCCCGGGGGGGAGCGGCAGCGGTCCGACGACGGTCCCGAAGGTGTAGTCCTCGAGCGCGAGGCCACCGTTGACGTAGACGTCGACCACGGCCCCCGGGATACCGTGCACGACGTAGACCGCGTTATCGGCGGCGAGGGCGGTCGAGGGAACCAGGATCGCCAGGGCGGCGAGGGCGGTCACGAAGAGCGAGCGGATCGAGCGGGTCATGGAAGCCTCCTTGTTTCGGGTGAACTGAACTTGCTCAGTGGAAAGGGATGGGTTAGGAGATCGGGTCGGGGCCGGAGAGCATTACGGAATCATCACCGTGTCGATCACGTGGATCACACCGTTCGACGCGAGGATGTCCGCCTTCACGACGAGCGCGCCGTCGACGCGCACGCCGTTGCTGGTGTCGATCTCCGCGGTCTTGCCGGAGACGGTCTTCGCGGAGGTGAGCTTCACCACGTCGCCGGACGTCACCTTCCCGGAGACGACGTGGAAGGTCAGGATCTCGACCAGCTTGGTCTTGTCTTTGAGCAGCGCCTCGACGGTGCCCGGCGGGAGCTTCGCGAACGCCTCGTCCGTCGGGGCGAACACCGTGAACGGGCCGGCTCCGTTGAGCGTGTCCACCAGGCCGGCGGCCTGCAGCGCGGCGACGAGAGTCTTGAAGTTCCCGGCCGCGACCGCGGTGTCAACGATGTTCATGGAGGCAGCAGCGCTGCCGGGCGTGCTCTTTGCGGAGCCCGCAACGGCGGACGGGGCGACGAGGGCGGCAACGAGCGCGAGGACGATCAGGGTGGGGCGGATAACCGAGCGGTTCATCAGGGCCTCCTTGCTGTTAGCCCGGGGGAGGGGGGCCCCCCGGCGCGGTCTGTTTCGTTCGACAGGGTGGACAATACGGGCTCCATGAAGTATTGTCAAGGAACTTTCCAGAAAAAATATAGACAAACACGAGACAGACCATGAGCGAACCCCGAAACCCCCGCAACCACCAGCCCCGGCACCCGATGCAGGTCGTCGTCCGTGCCACCGGCCTCTCCCCCGACGTCCTGCGGGCCTGGGAGCGGCGCTACCACGCCGTCGACCCCGGACGCACCCCCGGCGCGCACCGCCTCTACTCGGATGCGGACATCGCGCGACTGACGCTGATCCGGAAGGCGCTCGACGCTGGCCGGCGCATCGGCTTCGTGGCGCGGCTCCCGCTCGAGGAACTCGAGCAGCTCGTCGCGCAGGACGAGGCGCGTCCGCGTCCCGGGACCGGCACGGCCGGGCGGCCCGCAGCGATCCGCTCCGAAGGCGAGACCCTTGCGCGATGCATCGCGGCGGCGGAACGGCTGGACGGGGCCGCCCTCGAACAGGCGCTTGCCGATGCGGAGCTCACGCTGACCCTTCCGCAGCTGCTCGAGGAACTGCTCGTTCCGCTGCTGCAAGAGATCGGTGCGGGCTGGCGCAACGGGCGGCTCGGAATCCGGCACGAGCACCTCGCGACCGCGGCGATCCGCGCCTGGCTCGTCGGGGCGCGACAGTCCCGGTCACCGCAGGCCCACGCGCCGGCGCTGGTCGTCGCCACTCCGGCTGGCCAGATCCACGAGCTGGGCGCGCTGATGGCGGCGCTCGTCGCCGAGGCGGCCGGCTGGCGCGTCGTCTACCTCGGCATCGATCTTCCCGCGGACGAGATCGCTGCGGCGGCGCGCCAGAGTGCCGCGCGCGGGGTAGCGCTGTCGCTGATCTATCCGCCCGACGACACGCGCCTTCCGCACGAGCTGCAGAGGCTGCGGCGGTTGGTGGGGGCCGGGGTCGGTCTGATCGTGGGGGGGGACGCGGCCGAGGCCTACGCGGGCGTGCTGGGCGCGGTCGACGCGCGCCTCGTCGACAGCGTCACCGAGCTGCGCGAGGCGCTCGACGCGCTGCGGCGGCGGGTGGCCTGAACGGGGCTGCCGCCGCCGGGCTTGGCCCGGGCGCCGCCTACCAGGCGATCGCGACCTGCCGCGACGGATCGTCGACGTCGATCAGCAGCGGTCCCCTCGCTCCCGGAACGGTGAGCGTCCGCTCGCCGGCCCAGCGCCACTGGACGGGAACAGATCCGCCCGGCGCGCGCGCCGCGCCGGCTGGCGCGTCGATCTCGGACCAGCGGCGGTCGGCGAGGTGCAGCACCCGTGCCCGTCGCGTCGCGTGATCGCGCACCAGCAGCATCGAGCCATCGGGCGACGCCTGCAGCCAGCCCCACGCCGGGCGCCCCGGCCAGCTGCCCAGCTCTTCGCGCGCGCCGTTCCCGCCGGGTCCGGTCAGCACGAGATGGGCCCGACCCTCGCGCTCGACGACGAGCGCGAGGCGGTCGTCCGCGAGCCACTCCCACTCGAGCAACGCAGAGTCTCCGAGCGGATACTCGGACTCTTCGCCGGTGGCCATCGTGCGAACCACCAGCCGTGCCGACTGCTCGTCGCCGGCGTCGACCAGCCAGTAGCGTCCGCTCGGCGCGAGGCCGGCGTAGAGGATCCGCCCGGGTGAGATCGGGCCGAGCGGCGTGAGGACTCCCGTGCGGGGATCGAAGCGCGACAGCTGCGCGTCCTCTGTGAGCGACGGCTTGACGGGGTGCGACGCGCGCTCGCGTTTCGGGTACGAGACGAGGTAGAGCATCCCGTCGGAGCTGCCCCTCAGCGGCCGCGTCAGCGCGGGCAGCCGGGCGTCCTCGAGGCGGCCCTCGGCCTCGCCCGGCCGGACGCGCCAGAGCGACGGCTCCTCGCCGTCCGCTGCGGTCACGAAGAACAGCTCGTCACCGATCCACAGCCCTCCGTCCATTCCGAGGCCGAAAATCTGGACCGCATCCCGGCCCAACTCGACGTCCGGGGCCGCCCGCCCGCCGGCAGCGTCGTAGAAGGCGATCCGTTCGCGGCGGGACTCGCCGCCGAGGCGCGTGGCGCGGGTCGCGACCGCGAACAGCGCACCGTCCGCCCGCCACCCGAGGAAGGAGGACCAGGGCGGAATGAAGCGGCGCCGCGCCCCGGTCGCAGGATCGACGATCCACAAGTGGCGCCAGGCGTTGAGTACGGCACCTCCTCCGCCGGGCGCGAGGGCGACCTCGAAGTAGCCCGTGGCGGTGCCGTATCCGGCGCGGATCAGCGCCGGAGTGGCGGCGACGAACAGCACCGCGATCAGCGCGACGGCGAGGGCCAGCACGGTCGCGGCGCGGGCCGTGCGTCCGCGGCCGGCCGGCTCGCCGCGCGTGAAGGCGATCCAGGCGACCAGCGGGTAGGCCAGCACGAGCAGGACGGCCGGCCAGAGCGTGAACCAGCCGAGCGCTTCGAAAAGCACGGGGAAGGCCCGGAACAGCTGGAACGCGACGGCCAGCGCGGCCAGGCCGAGCAGCAGGCCCAGCAGCGCCGCGGCCAGCGAGACGGCGCCCAACGCCGCCGCAAGGAGCGCGCTGCATGCGGCGAGGGCCGAGAACGCGAGGCCGATCCCGCCGGCCCCGAGCACGCCGTCGGTCGCAACGCCGTGGGTGCGCGCCAGCACCCAGAGCATCGCGAAGGTCCCTCCGGCGACGGCACCCCACCCCGCGAGGGCCGCGAGCAGGCGCGCCACGAACAGCTGCCTTGGCGGGACCGGGCGGTCGAGCAGGAACGGTTCGGTGCCCGCGGCGCGGTCCCCGGTGAAGGCCTGGCTGAAGGCGAGCAGCGCCCACAGCGGCCAGATCCCCAGCGCGAGCACGAGCGACAGCGCGGACCCGATCGCGTCCTCCGCACTCACCGGGCGCGAGCCGTAGAGCCCGCCGATCGCGAGCCAGAGCAGCAGCGCGAAGAGCAGTCCGGTCCCGATCCCGGCGGCGACGATCGCGCGCTGCTGCTTCAGCCCCTTCCCGAGCAGTGCACTAAACATGGACGGCCTCCTGCGCGGGCTCGCGCCGGCGCAGCGCGGCGACGAGGATCTCCTCGAGCCCCAGGTCCTCGACGTCCACGCGCGCCGCGCCCAGCCCCCGCAACCGCTCCGCGAGCGCGGCGAGGTCTGCGGCCTCCGTCCCGTCCCGCCGCTCGGCGATCACGGCGAGCGTGCGGCCCGCGACGCGCTGGTCGAGCAGCCCGGGGAAGGGGGGCAGCTCGAACGCATCACCCTCGAAGATCGCGGTCAGCCGCTTGACGCGCCGCCGCAGCTCGTCGATCGATCCCTGCATCCGGATCCGCCCGCCGTCGAGGTAGACCACCCGGTCGGCGACGCGCTCGAGGTCGTGGATCAGGTGCGAGGCGTAGACGACCGCGCCCCCCTCGCCGTGGATCGCGGCCAGGATCCCCTCCAGCACCTCGCGCCGCACGAGCGGGTCGAGCCCCGCCGTCGGGTCGTCCAGCAGCAGGATGTCGGGACGCGCCCCGACGGCGAGCGCCAGCGCGACCTTGGCCTTGGTGCCGCGCGAGAGGGTCCGGATCTTCGCGCGCGGCTCGATCGCCAGGCGCTCGACGAACTCGGCCGCCAAGCGCGCGTCCCACCGCGGCGAGAGCGCGGCGCCGAAGTGCAGGATCTCGCGCACCGTCATCCACGGGTAGAGCGCGTTCTCCTCCGAGAGCAGCGCGACGCGGGTGCGCACCGCGAGGCCGTCCTTCGCGGGGTCGAGCCCGAGCACGCGGACCGTGCCCGAGTCGGGCCACAGCACGCCGTTGGCCAGACGCAGCGCGGTCGTCTTCCCGGCGCCGTTGCGCCCGACCAGCGCGACCACTTCGCCGGGCTCGATCGCCAGCGAGAAGCGGTCGAGCGCCACCGTGCGCCGGCCGATGCCGGCGGCGCCACCGAAGGTGCGCGTGACGTCGCGGAACTCGATCACGGGGCCGGTCATCGGTGGTCCTCCTGGTGCGTGGTGTCCCCGTCGCAGGTCGGGGCCGGGCGCGTGGCGTCGCTGGCGCGGGCCGCGACGCGCGCGGCGACGCGCTCGGGGAGCGTCCCGGCCGGCACCGCGAGCGCGGCCGCCTCGTCGATCAGCCGGTCGACCGCGAGCTCGAGCAGCGCCTCGCGCGAGGCCCCGCTCGCCGGCCTCCTCGGCGACGAACGTCCCCTGCCCGACGCGCGTCCGGACGACCCCCCGGGCCTCGAGTTCCTGGATCGCCCGGGCGGCCGTGTTCCGGTTGAGCCGGAGTTGGACGGCGAGCTCGCGGACGGTCGGGAGGCGGTCGCCCGGCTTCAGGGCCCCGATCGCCACGAGGCGGCGAATCCCCTCGACCAGTTGAAGATAGAGAGGGGTGGGGAGCGCGGGGTCGAGGTCGAGGATCATCGCCATTGTCCTAATGTCATAGGACAATATGGACAATCGGCTCCCCCTGTCAAGCCGGCGGGACGCTTCCCGCGGCCTCCCCCCGGGCCCCCCCCGCGCCGCCTCCCGCGATGGGACGCCCGGCGCCCGCGGAGTAGCATCTCCCGTTCCCCGCGCCGGCCGGCGCGAGTTCCCCGAAGGAGCCGAAGATGTCGATCAGGAAGTGCGCGGCGCTTGCCCTGGCCGCGTTGTCGCTCGTCGTGCCGCTCGCTGGCGCGCAGGCGGTCGTCCCGGCCGCCTCCCACCCGTTCTCGGTGATGGACCTCGTCGCGATGCAGCGGATCTCCGACCCGCAGCTCTCACCGGACGGAAAGCGCGTCGTCTTCGTCGTGCGCACCACCGACCTGGAGGCGAACCGCGGCCGGACCGACCTCTGGATCGTCGACGTCGACGGGAAGAACCTGCGGCAGATGACGTCGCACGCCGAGAACGAATCGAGCCCGCGCTGGTCGCCCGACGGCCGGTCGGTCTACTTCATAGCGGGGCGCGGCGGCAGCGACCAGGTCTGGCGCCTGCCGCTCGACGGCGGCGAGGCGAGCGCCGTGACCAGCCAGCCGCTCGATGTCGACTCGTTCCAGATCTCGCCCGACGGGCGCACGCTGGCGATTTCGATGCGGACCTTCGCCGACTGCCCCGACGCCGCGTGCACGGCGAAGCGGGTCGACGAGCAGTCGAAGAAGAAGTCGTCCGGCACGATCTACGACTCGCTGATGATCCGGCACTGGGACACCTGGCTCGACGGGCGCCGCAACCACGTCTTCGTCGTGCCGGTCGCCGGAGGCGCGGCGGTCGACGTGATGAAGGGGATGGATGCCGACTGCCCCGGCCGGCCCTTCGGCGGTCCCGAGGACTACACCTTCACCCCCGACGGAAAGTCGATCGTCTTCTCGGCCAAGACCCTCGGATCGAACCCCGCGGAAGAGGCCTGGACGACGAACTTCGACCTGTACGTCGCCCCCGCCGACGGCTCGGCGGCTCCGCGCAACCTGACCGCGGCGAACAAGGCCTGGGATGCGCGACCGGTCTTCTCGCCGGACGGAAAGACGCTGGCCTACCTGGCGATGGCGAAGCCCGGCTACGAGGCCGACCGCTTCCGGATCATGCTGCGCGACTGGCCGACGGGCACCGAGCGCGAGCTGGCGCCGACGTGGGACCGCTCGCCGTCGGAGCTGGTCTTCTCGCCGGACGGGAAGACCCTCTACGCGACGGCCGACAACCTGGGCCACCACTCGCTGTTCGCGATCGACGTCGCGACCGGCGCGGTGAAGGACCTGGTCAAGGACGGCAACTTCGGCGGCGTCAACGCCGCGGCGGGGCTGGTCCTGGCGCACGGCGAGAGCTTCACGCAGCCGGCCGAGCTGTTCACGGTGAAGCCGGACGGCAGCGGCCTGGCGCAGATCACCGCCTTCAACAAGGAGCGCCTCGCGACCGCCCGGACGGGCGGGGCGGAGCTGTTCACGTTCCAGGGCGCGGCCGGGCGGACCGTCTACGGCTGGGTCGTCAAGCCGGTCGACTTCGTCCCCACGAAGAGCTACCCGATCGCGTTCCTGATCCACGGCGGCCCGCAGGGCTCCTGGAACAACGACTTCCACTACCGCTGGAACCCGCAGACCTACGCCGGGGCCGGCTACGCCGTGATCATGATCGACCCCACCGGCTCGACCGGCTACGGCCAGGCCTTCACCGACGCGATCAAGGGCGACTGGGGCGGCGCGCCGCTGGTCGACCTGCAGAAGGGGCTCGAGGCGGCGCGCGCGAAGTTCCCGTGGCTGTCGAAGGACCGGGCCTGCGCGCTGGGGGCGAGCTTCGGCGGCTACATGGTCAACTGGATTGCGGGCGCGTGGCCCGACGGGTTCCAGTGCCTCGTCAGCCACTCCGGCACGCTCGACGAGGCCTTCGGGTACTTCGACACGGAGGAGCTGTGGTTCCCGGAGTACGATCACGGCGGCCTGCCGTGGGAGAAGCCCGACTACGCGAAGCACAACCCCGTCGAGCTGGTGAAGAACTGGAAGACGCCGATGCTCGTGATCCACGGCAGCAAGGACTACCGCGTGGTCGAGACCCAGGGGATCGGCACCTTCAACGCGCTGCAGCGCAAGGGGATCCCGAGCAGGTTCCTGCACTTCCCCGACGAGAACCACTGGATCCTCAAGCCCGCCAACAGCATCCTCTGGCACGAGACCGTGATCGAGTGGCTGAACCAGTGGACCCGGCCCTAGGAGCAGATGCGATGCGCAGGATCACGGCCTTCTTTCTCTTCCTGATGATCGCGACGGCCTCGCTGGCCGCCATGGCGGGGGAACTGGTCGTCACCGTCGATCCGGCCGCGACGAAGACCTCCTTCGTGCTGGCCGCGACGCTGCACAAGGCGCACGGCTCGGTGCCGCTCGAGTCGGGCGAGATCCGCTTCGATCCGGCCACGGGGACGGCGTCCGGGAAGATCGTCTACGACGCGACCAGGGCCACGACCGACAGCGAGGGCCGCGACAGGAAGATGCACGAAGAGGTGCTCGAGAGCGCGAAGTACCCCGAGTTCGTCTTCGTGCCGGAGAAGGTCGAGGGGCCGTTCAACAACACCGGCGTCTCCAAGCTCAAGCTGATCGGGACGATCACGATCCACGGCGGCCCGCACCCGCTGACCATCCCGCTCGACGTGACGGCCACGGGGACGAAGGTGACCGCCAGCGGGACTTTCAAGATCCCCTACGTCGCCTGGGGGATGAACGACCCGAGTGCGTTCGTGCTGCGCGTGGGCAAGGACGTGGACGTGACCCTCGAGGTCCAGGGCTCCGTCCAGCCGGCGCCGTAGCGCGATGCGGAGGAGTCTGGTGCTGGTCGCGGCGTTGGGGCTCGCCGTGGCGTCCGGCGCCGCGCGGGGCGAGGCTCCCGTGGCGCTGACGATCGAGCTGCGGGCGCGCGCCGTCGCCCCGGGCGAGCCGGTGCGCGTCGTCGTCCGCGCTCCCGAGCCGCTCGCGTCGCTGACGGGGACGTTCCTCGGCAAGCCGGTCTTCTTCGCGCGCGCCGGGGAGCGGGACGGACAGGAGGAGTGGTCCGGCTGGACCGCCGTGCCGCTCGACCGCAAGCCCGGCGCGGCGGCCGTGGATCTCAAGGGGCGCGCGCAGCGGGGCGCGGAGGTCGTCGGGGCGCTC
The DNA here is from genome assembly GCA_963702425.1 of uncultured Acidobacteriota bacterium. Lineage (GTDB taxonomy): Bacteria > Acidobacteriota > Polarisedimenticolia > J045 > J045 > JALOKP01. The sequence continues at coordinate 198,343 of CAVPCQ010000017.1, read as the reverse complement.
GCGGTGACGATCGAGAAGCGGACCTTTCCGGAGGAGCGGCTGACGGTCGAGCCGAAGTACGTCGAGCCGCCGAAGGCGGTCCAGGCGCGGCTCGAGCGCGAGCGCAAGGAGCTGGGCGCGATCTACGCCCGTCTGCGCCCGGTGCCGCCGCCGGCCGCCGCGTTCGTCAAGCCGGTCCCCGGCGACGCGACCGGGACCTACGGGGCGCGGCGCGTCTTCAACGGCAAGCCGCGGTCGCCGCACTCGGGGATCGACCTCAAGGCGGCCAGCGGAACGCCGGTCGTCGCGGCCGGTCCCGGCGTGGTCGCGCTGGCGAAGGACCTCTACTACTCCGGCCTGACCGTGATCGTCGACCACGGCGGCGGGCTGTTCACGCTCTACGCGCACCTGTCGCGCATCGACGTGAAGGACGGCGCGGCGGTCGATGCCGGCAGCCCGCTCGGGCTCTCGGGCGCGACCGGGCGCGTGACCGGGCCGCACCTGCACTGGGGCGGGAAGGTGGGCAGCGAGGCCTTCGATCCCCGCGCGCTGCTCGATCCGGCGCTGTTCTAGCGCGGCTTTCTCAGGGTGATCAGCTCCGAGAGCGGCGAGAGCCGTTCCACCCGCTCGGGCTCGAAGCCGGCCGCGCGTCCCCACTCCTCGATCTCGCGCGCGGTGTAGGTCGCGCCGCCCTCGGTCATCGCCAGCATGTTGATCGCGAAGATCGCTGCCGGGTAGGGCGTGCTGCGATCCTCCTCCACCGTGCGCTCGTGAACCACGAGCCGGCCGCCGGGCGCGGTGAGCGCGGCGATCTTCGCGAACAGCGCGCGGTTCTTCGCGCCGTCCTCGGCGTGCACGACCTGCGAGAGGAAGACCAGGTCGAGGGGCGGGATCCCGGGGGGCGCGGGCTCCTCGTAGAAGTCCCAGGCGACGAAGCGGACCCGCGGGAAGATCTCCGTGTCCGCCAGGACCTTCCGCGCGACGTCGAGCGTCAGCGGAAGGTCGACCAGGAACGGCTCGGCCCGGGGCGCGCGGCGCGCGAACTCGGCCAGGTAGTGCCCCGGACCGCCCCCGAGGTCGGCCAGGGTCCGGACGCCGTCGAGCGGGATCCGGTCGGCGATCGCGCCGACGTTCGCGTGCGACACCGCGTACATCGCGCGGATGAAGTTCTCGTTGGCGACGGGATCGGTCAGCCCCTCGCGCAGGTCGTCGAGCAGCGGCGGCGCCAGCCCGCGCGCCCTGTCCTCGAGGAAGGCCCAGCGCCGGAACAGCCGGTTGCGGTGGCGCAGCAGGGCGACGTAGTGCGTCGGGGAGGACTCGACGAGCCGCGGCTCGTACTCCGGGAGGTTCCGGTAGCGGTCCTGCCGCTTCTCGACGATCCCCATCGCCGCCAGCGCGTCGAGGATCATCTCGATCGGCCGCACGGGGGCGCCGAGCGAATGGGCGGCCTCGGCCGCGGTCGCTCCGCCGCCGGAGAGGCGGTCGAAGAGCCTCAGTTCCGCTGCGGCGAGCAGGACCTTGGCCTCCATGAACCCGGTGCTGATCTGTTCGAGACGATCCACGGCGGCCTCCCGGAGGGCGGCGGGGCCGGACTCCGGCCCGCGGCCGGGAAGGGTAGCCGGAAATCCGACTGGAGGCGTCGCTCCGGTCCCCGCCCGGACCCTCCGTCCGCTACCCTAGCTCTCGACGGTGCCGCGCCCCCGACCGCGTGACCCGCAGGAGCGCCTCGCATGGAATCTCCCTTCGCGACAGCGATGCGCAGGTGGCGCGCGACCGCGCGATCCGCCAGGGCCTGCTCGACGCGATCGCCGACCTCATCTTCTACAAGGACCTCGACGGGCGGTACCTCGGCTGCAACGCGGCCTTCCTGCGCTACGCCGACGTGTCGCGCGAGCAGCTGATCGGGCGGACGGACTTCGATCTGTTCCCGGAGGCGGAGGCCACCTGGTACCGCTCGGTCGACAAGCGGGTGATGGAGTCGGGCGCACCTCTCGCGGTCGAGGAGTGGGTGCCGTTCCCCGACGGCACCCGGCTGCTGTACGAGACCGTCAAGTCGCTCGTGCGGGACGAGGACGGCCGGCCGCTCTGCCTGGTCGGGATCGCCCGCGACATCACGCTCCGCAAGCAGGCGGACGAGGCCCGGGAGCGGGTCAACGAGCTGCTCGAGGTCCGCGTCCACGAGCGCACGCTGCAGCTCACGAGCACGGTCGCCGAACTCCAGGCGGAGATCCTGGAGCGCATCCACATCGAGTCCGGGCTGCGCCTCGTCCAGCAGCAGCAGCGCGCGCTGCTCGACAGCATCGCCGACCTCGCGTGGCTCAAGGACGCCGCCGGCCGGATCGTCGCGGTCAACCGGCCGATGGCGACCAGCGCCGGCATGACGCCCGAGGAGATGGTCGGGCGGACGGTCCTCGATCTCTTTCCGGCCGAGATCGCCGAGCGCTACGACCGCGACGACCGCGAGGTGCTGGCGCTGCGCCGGCCGAAGCGGATCGTCGAGCGGCTCGTCGCGCGCGACGGCCGCGACGGCTGGTACGAGACGATCAAGACGCCGATCTTCGACGAGCGGGGCGAGGTCGTCGGCACCGCGGGGGTGGCGCGGACGCTCAGCGGGCGGGACGATACCGACGAGCTCCAGCGCCGGTTCCACGAGGAGCTGGACCTCCTGGTGCGCGAGCGAACCGCGCAGCTCGAGCGCGCCAACGCGGCGCTGATCGAGGAGATCCGCGCCCAGCGGAAGGCGTAGGGGGCGGCGTCAACCCCGGAGGGGATCGACCACCGTGACGCCGTCGAATCGCTGCCCGTGCTGCAGGTCCTCGGTGTAGAGGATTCCGCAGCCCGCCGTCGACGCTGCGCGGACGATCAGCGCGTCCCAGAACGACAACTCGTGCAGCCGCTGCAGGTCGATCGCTGCGAGCACGTCGTCCACCCCGGGATCACGACCTCGAAGCGCGCGAACAGCTCGACCTTGCGACGCGCGATCGGCAGCGCCACGCCCAGCTTGCGCGTTGCGGCGACGAAGTACTCCTGCAGGACCTGCGTCGAAACGACGCCGCTGCCTGCGATCCGGCAGCGCTCGATCAGGTCCAGCGCTGCTGCCTGCTTGCGAGAGCGTCATGATCGTCGGTGTAGACGAGGATGTTGGTGTCGAGGAACGCGCGCTCTCTCATGCCCTCCGTCCCGGGCCCCGCTGGTGGAGGCTCGTCGCGGACGATCTTGACGCCCTTCGAGCGCCCCTGGGAGCGGCGGCTCAGCTCGCGCAGCTCTCTCATCTCCACCGCGGGATCGGAGCCGCCCGTCATCTCCTCGAGGTAATCGCGGATCACCTGGTTGAGGCTCTTGCCGCGGGCCGCGGCGACCTTCCGTGCGCGTTCGAGCAGCCGGCCGTCGAGGGAGAGGGTGAGGTTCATGCACACATAATAGTGCGCACGGATTACGTGTCCACCAGGAAGGCACCTCGCCCCCACGCGAACCCGGCCGGCACGCCGCAGCGCCCCTACTTCCGGCGCCTCGTGCGGGACTCCGCCTCGATCGCCGGCTCCGGCCCGCCCGACCAGGTGAGTCGCCAAGCCCCACCACGCCGCACGTTCCCGACCGCCGCGGCCGGAAGCACGCCAGGTTCGTCCCGCTCCGCCGGCGCACACTCGGGTAGACGACGCCGAGCGCGCCGCGCTCGAGCAGCCGCTCCGCCAGCCGCTGCGAGGCGACGTAGCTCGCCGGGTCGAGGCAGCGGGTGAAGCGGGGGTCGTCGCGCAGGTCGTGGAACTCGCCGCTGAAGTCAGCGCGCAGCTCCTCGTAGGTGACGCTGTCGTCGAAGCGCGCGATCTCCGCGTATTCCACCGCCTTGTGGAAGGCGACCTCGGCCAGCGCGGTCTCGACCTCGAAGGCGCAGTACCAGGCGCCGCGCTGGGGGCCGTTGAAGCGGCTCCCCTCCGGCGGCGTGCGCGAAGGCGGCGTTCACCAAGCGCCAGTTGGGACGCCGAAGACCAGCTCATCGAACCCGATCCCCGGCAGCAGGCCGCACTGTGCACGCAGGCTTCGTTCGTTGCGGCCTCCAGCGCGAACAGGTCGGCGAGTTGGGCGTCGTCCTCCGCGATCCTGGCCAGCACCGACTCCTCGCGCGCGGCGAAGCGCGAGGGACGAGGCGCACGGTGTCGGACTGCCGCAGCGCGGTCGTGCGCGGAGCCCGCCCTTCACACGCCGCCCCGGCGCGCGTCGAGCAGCCGGCGCACGGTCTGCATCGCGAGCAGCCCACCCGCGGTCATGTTCTCGAGCGGCGTCCGGCCGCCGAAGATGACGTTGCTGTTGGGGAGCGTCACCCAATCGTCGGCCAGTGCGTCGCCGTAGAGCACGTGCAGCGCCTTGTAGATCCCGACGAGGTACGAGATGCGCGTGATCCGGTCGACGTCGAGCAGTCGCTCGGGGCGCTTCTTCCACTCGTAGTAGGTGCTGCTCGAGACGCCGCCGAGCAGGGCGCGGGCGTCCTCGTCGCGCAGCTTCCAGCGGTCGGCCAGGCGGAAGAAGCCGCGCAATGCCGAACGGGAGAGCCGCTCGCGCTCCTCGCGGGAGGACAGGTCGACGAGCGGGTGGGCTCGAAGCGGCTGGCGGGGTAGGCGAGCGGCCGGGTACCCATGGCGTTTCTCCGATTACGGATAGAATATACTCCGAAACAGGACAAATCCAGCCCGTCCCGGGGCAGCCCGGGAGCGGGGGCCGGCGGCGGGAGGAGCGGGGGCGGGGGCGGGGTGGCGGGCCGTCCCGGTGCTAGTCTGTCGATCGGTCCCTTCGCGGGGCCGGGAGCGCCGCGACACATGATCCGCAACCCGGGACGCCGCGCGATCCTCGCGGCCGCCATCGCTCTTGCGACAGCCGGAGCCGCAGTCGAGGCTCCTGCGGACGCTGCCGCCGCCTCGGCCGAGGAGGAGGTCGCCGTCGTCGGCACCCCGCAGGGCGAGATCGTCTGGCGCTTCCTGCCGGACGCGGCCCCCGGCACGTCGCCTACGTCAAGGAGCTGATCGGGCGCGGCTTCTACGACGGAACGACCTTCCACCGCGTGATCCCGCACTTCGTCGTCCAGGGGGGCGATCCGAACTCGAAGAACGCCACCCGCGCCGACGACGGCGACGGCGAAGGGGACCGCCGGCTCACAAGCGGAGTTCAGCGCGACGCTGCACTACCGGCCGGGCACGGTCGGGATGGCGCGCGACACCGATCCCGACAGCGGCTCGTGCCAGTTCTTCATCGCGCTGGAGAACCTGCCGCGGTTGGACGGCAAGTACACGATCTTCGGCGAGGTGATCAGCGGGCTCGACGTCGCGAAGAAGATCGCGGACCTGCCGCGGGACCTGAATGACAACCCGCTCGCGCCGGTGCCGGTCAAGGTGACGCTGGCGCGGCGCGCGGTGCCGGAGCGGGTGCTGTCCCGCGAGGCGGGCGAGGGCTCGGGCGAGTTGCTGACCGGTCCCGACAAGCCGAAGCCGTTCGATCCCGCCGACCCGAAGTGGACCGCGCCGGCGCCGCGGGCCCCGCTCGCCGCGGCGGGACCGGCGGGCGTGCGCCTCGACCTGGCGCTGGACGAAACGGGGCGCGTGATCGACGTGCGTTTCGCCGACCCGGTGACGGAGGGCGCAGCGGGCGTCGCGAAGAAGGTGCGCGCGTGGACGTTCGCCCCCGCGACGTACGAGGAGCTGCCGGCGAAGGTGCGGATCGGGATCGACGCGACGGGGAAGAACCTCGGCGCCGCCGCCGCTTCCGAAGTAGCCCGCACGCCGGCCGAAGGAGGAGATTCCGTGCGCCCAGCCCCCCGGCCTGGCGTCGCGTGCGCCGTGGCGTCGCTGGTCCTCGCCGCGGCGCGATGGTCCCACGCGGGGCCGGTCGAGGCACCGGCTCCGACCCAGTCCCCGCGCCCCCAGAGCGGCGTCGTCGAGCTTGTCGAGGTCCACGAGGTCCAGGTTCTCGTCACCGCGTGGCCGAAGGACGGGGACGCGACGCGCTGCGCGACGCTCACCCGGGAGGACTTCGCGCTCGACGTCGACGGCAAGCCGACGCCGATCCTGTCGCTGCTCCCTTACGGCGAGACGGCGGTGGAGGTCCCGGTCGAGCCTGCCCGGCGGCCGCCGAGCCAGCGCCCGCACGCGCGCCGCGGCTGTCGCTCGTGATCCTGATCGACGAGTTCCATCACAGCTGCCCGGCCTGCGCGCTGCGCATTTCCTGCTGCGACGGGGTCCTCCGCCCGGCGGGGCCCCCATCCTGCGGCACGCCGCCTACGAGACGGCGCGACAGATGCTGCGTGAGTCGTTCCAGGCCGGCGACCGGGTGCTGATCGCGACGATGGCCTTCTGGCCGCAGGCCGAGACCGGCTGGCTCGACGACCCGACAGCGGCATTCACCCGGCTCGACGAGCTCGAAAAGGCGATGCGCTGGGTGACGTGGGAGCAGTCTGCCGCGCACGTCGACAACTGGTACCCCGGGATGATCAGCTTCTTCCGGGCGCTCGGGCAGCTCGACGGCCCCAAGGAAGTGATCTTCCCGACCTGCCACTTCCAGCTCGGAGCCGACTCCGCCGAGGAGATTCGCGAGCTCGCCAGCGTGGCCCAGGAGAACGACGTCGTCCTCCACACGGTCGACCTCATGAGCTGTTCGCTGACTCCGATTGGATGGCCAATGAATGTGCGGTGCTGCTTCCACGAGTTCGTCGGGCCGCTGGCGGCCAACCTCGGTGGGCGGCGCTTCTCCAAGGGCCAAGGAGCGACCGGTGTGGTGAACGAGTTGCGGCGCGTGGCGGGTTGCCGCTTCCTGCTCTCCTTCAAGCCGAAGGTCGGCCGGCGGGGTCGGCTGGGTCACAGCATCAGCCTGTCGACGAGGCGCACCGCGGAGTTCGACCTCCGCGCGCCGACGACCTTCGCCGACCAGGGCCGCCGGCCCACGGGCCAGGTGACGCGCGAGGCGATGTTCCTGATGTCGGAGCTCAGCCAGGGCTACCTGGCCGACGTCGGGATCTGGCCCCTGCGCCCGGCCAACGGCCAGGAGTGGGACGCGCTGGCCATCGTCCGCATCGAGCGTCCGTCGGGTGCCGCGACCGTCGAACCGCCCGACGAGCTGGTCGTCGATGTCGTCGCGTGGCGCGAGGGGCGCAAGGCCGCGTCGCGCGAGGTCCGTCTGCGCGGCGAGCAACTCGCGCCGCTCGCCGCCGGCGCCGGCGGCAAGACCCTCGCGGTCCCGCTGCGCGTCGCTCCCGGCGAGAACAACCTCTCCGTGATCGTCGACGACCCCGCGAGCAAGCAGGGGGCGGTTCGGCGCCGCCGCGTGACGATCCCCGACCTCGCCGCCGCGGAGCACGGCGGCTGGTGGATGGTCGCCGGTCGCGAGGCGCGGCTCGAGGGGGTCGGCTGTCCCGACCCCGACCGGGCCGCACCTCCTTCCGCGTCGGAGAGTCCCCGCGCCTGCTCGGCCTCGAGTGCGGCGAGGCCCGCACGTCCGCCGCGGCCGAGGGGCGCTGCATCGACGAGACCGCCGCGCGCAGCGTGCCCGCGCGTGTCCGCGTCCTGGCTCCGTCGAGCGGGAGGCTCGCGCCGCCGCCGCGCTGCCGCTGGGTCGTCGTCGAGCCGCTCGAGCCGCTCGCGCCGGGGCACTGGCGCTGCGCGGAGGGCGCGCCCCTGATCGAGGTCGCCGAGCCCGCGCTCTAAGCCGCGCGCGCCGGGCACCGCGACTCGCTCGCCCGACCCCGGGACTCCCTATAATCCGCGGATGGCCCTCGACCCCGGTGCGCGCCTCGGTCCCTACGAGATCCTCGGTCCCCTGGGTGCCGGCGGCATGGGCGAGGTCTACCGGGCCCGCGACACTCGCCTCGGGCGCGAGGTCGCGGTCAAGATCCTCCCGCCAGAGGTCGCCGGATCGACCGGCTCGCGCGAGCGGTTCGTGCGCGAGGCCCAGGTCGTCTCGTCGCTCAACCACCGGCACATCTGCACGCTGCACGACGTGGGCCGGGAAGGGGCACGGACTTCCTGGTGATGGAGCTGCTCGAGGGGGAGACGCTCGCGGCGCGGATCGAGCGCGGCCCGCTGAAGATCGACGAGGCGCTGCGCGTCGCGGAGGAGATCGCCTCGGCGCTGGCCGTCGCGCACCGGGCGGGGATCGTCCACCGCGACCTCAAGCCCGGCAATGTCATGCTGACCCGAGCAGGCGCCAAGGTGCTCGACTTCGGCATCGCGAAGCTGGCCGAGCCCGGCGCCGCGGCGCCGGGCCACCTGCCGACCGCGATCCAGACGAGGACCGCACCCCTCACCGCGAAGGGAGCGCTCGTCGGGACGCTCAACTACATGGCCCCCGAGCAGCTCGAGGGCCGAACGGTCGACCACCGGGCGGACATCTTCGCCTTCGGCGCCGTGCTCTACGAGATGCTGACCGGCCGGCGCGCCTTCGAGGGCGCCAGCCAGGCCAGCGTGATCGCGGCGATCCTCGAGCGCGACCCCGCGCCGGCCGTCTCGCTCGTCCCCGCGCTGCCGCCGGCGCTCGACCGGCTCGTCCGCGAGTGCCTGGCGAAGGACCCCGAGGCGCGCCGCCAGAGCGCGCAGGATGTCGCCGCCGAGCTGCGCGGGATCGCGGCGTCGCCCGCTACCACGCCGGGAACGGCCGCCGGGAGCGCGGCCAGGCCGCGTTCGTCATCGCGGGCAGCCTGGGCGGCGGCTGCCGGGGCGCTGGTGCTCGCGGCGGTCTTCGCCGTGCTGTGGATGCGCCGTCCCGAGCCCCCGGCCCGCGTCACCGAGATCGTGGTGCCGCTTCGAGGCGCTGCGCCGGGATACGCCAACCCGGCGGCGGTTTCCCCGGACCAGGAGTCGGTCGCCTACGTCGACATGGAAGAAGGCGGCGAAGTCGGGCAGCTCTGGGTGCGACGCCTCGACGATGCCGAGCCGCGTCGCGTCGAGGGCGCGGTGCGCCCCCGGCTTCCGTTCTGGAGCCCGGACGGCCGCGAGATCGCCTACTTCACCGGCTCGCGGCTGATGGCCGTGTTCGCGGCCGGCGGGTCGGCGCGGGCGCTCTGCGACGCATCCTACGGGGTCGGGGGGACCTGGAGCCGGCAGGGGACGATCCTCTTCTCGTCCGCCTTCAACGAGGGGCTGAAGCGCGTCGACGCCACCGGCGGCCGCCCCGAAGCCGTCACGACCCTCGACGCGAGCCGTGGCGAGTCGGGCCACGTCTGGCCCGTGTTCCTTCCGGATGGCCGGCGCTTCCTCTTCCTGTCGCGGACCATCGCGGAGGAGTCGAACCGGATCGAGATGGCGTCGCTCGACGGCGGTCCGCGCAAGGTCGTGATGGAGGCGGACGCCCTCATCGGGTACGCGTCGCCCTGGCTCCTCTTCGTGCAGCACGGCGTCGTGTTCGCGCAGCGCTTCGACCCCGAGGCCGGCAGCGTCTCCGGGCCGCGGCGCACCGCGATCGAGAACGCGTGGTACAGCGAGACATGGGCCGCGGCGTCCGCGACCGTCGTCGGCGACACGCTCGTCCGGGCGACGCCTCCGCGGGTCCGGGTCATCGGAGAGTGGTTCGACGCACGGGGCGAGCGCGCGGGCCCGGCGTTCGAGGACGAGAACGTCTCGGAGGTCAGGCTCTCGCCGGACGGCGGACGGGTCCTGCTGTCGAAGCGGGACGCGACGCGCGGCGCGGACGACCTGTGGGTCCTCGACCTCGCGCGCACGATCAGGACCCGGTTGACGAACACCGCCGGCGACGAGGATGCCGGCTGCTGGTTCCCCGACGGTTCGGAGGTGGTCTACGAATCGGACGCCCCCGGCCCCTACTCCCTCTTCCGGGTCGCTGCCGATGGATCCGCCGAGCCGCGGCTGGTACTCAAGGAGATCGGGCACGACTGGGCGGCGAGCGCGGTCTCGCCCGACGGGCGCACGCTGTACGCGCGCCGGACGACTGCCGAGTCCAGCAGCGACATCTGGAGCGTGCCGTTGGACGCCCCCGATACGCGAACGCCGTGGCTGGCGAGCGCGGATTGGGAGGACGGCGCCCGGCCGTCTCCCGACGGCCGCTGGATCGCGTACGAGTCCAGCCGCTCCGGAACGCTCGAGGTCTTCCTCCGCGACGTCGGTGGAGCGGCGATCATCCAGGTCTCGGTGAACGGCGGTTCGGCGCCGCGCTGGGATCCCGACGGCCGCTCGATTCTCTTCGCCGCGCCCGACGGGCACATCCTGCGCGTCCCGCTGCGGGTCGAGGCGGGCCGGATCGTGCCCTCCGCGCCCGACCGCGCGTCGGCGATCGAGGCGGAGGACCTCGTCAGCTACGACGTCGCGGCGGATGGCCGCGTGCTCGTGCTGCGCCGCGCGCGCGGCACCCGGGACCAGTACGTCATCCGGATCGGATGGCAGGAGCGACTCCGGTAGCGCTTCTCCTGCGCCCTGCCGGGCCAGGCCGCCGTCTCGGCCCGGCATAATGCGTCCGATGCCCCGCCCCCTCTCCGTCCTGGTCACCGGCGCCACCGGCTACGTCGGCGGCCGTCTCGTGCCCCGGCTGCTCGACGCGGGTCACCGCGTACGCGTGCTGGTGCGCGACCCGTCGCGGCTGCAGGGGCGGTCGTGGCTCGATCGCGTCGAGGTCGTCACCGGCGACGTGCTGCGCCCCGAGACGCTGCCGGCGGCGCTGCGCGGGACCGACGCGGCGTACTACCTCGTCCACAGCCTCGCGGCCGGAGGCGGCTATTCGGAGCGCGACACCGCGGCGGCGCGGCACTTCGCCGAGGCCGCGCGCGACGAAGGAGTCGGCCGGATCCTCTACCTCGGTGGGCTCGGCGACCCGGCGGCCGAGCTGTCCGAGCACCTGCGCTCGCGGCAGGGGACGGGGGATGCGTTGCGCGAGGCCGGCGTCCCGGTCACGGAGTTCCGGGCCGCGGTGATCGTCGGCTCCGGGCAGCCTCTCCTTCGAGCTGATCCGCTACCTGGCCGAGCGCCTGCCGGTGATGATCTGCCCGCGCTGGGTCTACACCCAGATCCAGCCGATCGCGATCCGCAACGTCCTCGACTACCTCGTCGCCGCGCTGGATCACCCCGAGAGCGCGGGCCGCGTGCTCGAGATCGGCGGGGCCGACGTCGTGACCTACGGCGAGATGATGACCGGCTATGCCGCGGTGCGCGGCCTGTCGCGCCGGCTGATCCCGGTCCCGGTGCTCACGCCGCGCCTGTCGTCCTACTGGGTCCACCTCGTGACGCCGATCCCGGCGCTGATCGCGCAGCCGCTGATCGAAGGGCTGCGCAACGAGGTCGTGGTGCGCGACGACGCCGCGCGGCGCCTGTTCCCGGAGATCGTTCCGCTCGACTACCGCACCGCGGTGCAGCTCGCGCTCGACCGCGTCGAGGCCGGCGAGGTCGAAACGATGTGGGACGACGCGCTGGTCACGACGCAGGGGGATGCGCCGCCGGCCGTGCTGACCGAGCGCGAGGGGATGCACATCGAGCGCCGGCAGCGCGTCGTGAACGCGCCGCCGGCCGCGGTCTTTCGCGAGTTCGTCTCGCTCGGCGGCGAGCGCGGCTGGCTGGCGATGGACTGGGCCTGGCAGCTCCGCGGCGCGTTCGACCGACTGGCCGGCGGGGTGGGGATGCGGCGCGGCCGGCGCGATCCGCACGACCTGCGGGTCGGGGACGCGCTCGATTTCTGGCGCGTCGAGGCGCTCGAACCGGGCTCGCTGCTGCGGCTCCGGGCTGAGATGAAGGTCCCGGGCCGGGCCTGGCTGCAGTTCGTGGCACGGCCGCAGCCGGACGGGCGGACGCTCCTGACGCAGACCGCCTTCTTCGACGCCAAGGGGCTGTTCGGCCTGCTCTACTGGTACGGGGCGTACCCGTTCCACGCGTTCATCTTCGACCGGATGATCGAGCGCCTCGCGCGCGACGCGGAAGCGGGCCGGGCGGAGCGCGCCGCGTTGCGCACCCCGCCGGCCTGAGCCTCGGCGGCTACGGCGCCGGCTCGTCCCCGGACGTCCCGGCCGCGTTCCTCGCCGTGACCAGGTAGTACAGCGTCCCGCTCCATGGCCCGGCGGCGTCGACGTCGCGGAAGAGCGTCGCCGTCGGCTCGCCGAGCGCCGCGAATCCCCGGTGCGGGTCGGACGAGCGGTGGACCGGGTAGAAGCGCGCGGGGCCATGGGTCGCGTCGGCGCCGGGCGCGAGCCACCGCAGCTCGACGTCGCGTCCGGCGCGCACCGCGAGTCAGCGTGCCGCTCGACCCGGGCCGGCGGCATCGTTTCGGTCGCGGTGAAGCCGGCGCAGGTCTCGACGCGGCGGAAGAGCTTCACGTCGTCGATCAACAGCTCGATGAGCGGCTCGTTCCCCTGCACGTACTTCACCTTTTCCGTGGCCTCGAACCGGACCCGCATCGTGGTGCTCGGAGCGACCTTGGCCGAGACGTCGATCGTCCGCATCGTCCAGCGCGGGACATTTCCCTCGAGGCGGTCGAGCTCGGTCCAGTTCGTGCCGCCGTCGGTACTGACCCGCGCGAGGAACAACCCGGTGTTGCCCGTGCCGACGTTGGTACGGTGGAAGTACCGGCCGAAGCGCAGCATCAGCCGGCCCTCGCCGCTGCCGTCCAGGGACGGCGAGGTGATGTAGGCGGTCCCCTTCTTGACGTCGCCCAGGTGGGGGTCGGCGCCGGGAGGGAGCGACGGATTCCCGGTGATCCAGGACTTGGTGCCGCTCCCGTCGGTGCAGTCGTCATCCGGCTGGACCGGACCGACCCAGCCGTCGGTCACAGCGTTGGGATCCTCGCGGACGAACAGCCCCTGGGTCGCGTCGCCCCCCGGCGTCCAGCCGCCGGTCCCGGCCTCGAAGTCGTACGAGCGGACCACGATGTCGGAGCGCCGGCCGACGACGATCGCGAAGGTCAGGACGTCGTCGACGCCGTCGTCGTGGAGGACCTCGAGGCGGAAGCCCGGCTCCGCGCCGCAGGCGGCGGAGAGCGAGGCCGTGAACGGGAGCGGTGCCATCTCGACGCTGCTGCCGGTCGGCACGTCGGGGAACGCGGCCCAGCCGTCGCGGACGGCGACGCCCGAGGCGCTGGACGTGAGCAGCCCCGAGACGCCGCGGGCGTCGATCGGGCCGTCGTTCGCCAGCGTGACGAAGAGCCGCACCGTCTCGCCCGGATCCGCCGCCGCGTTGCCGTTGGCGTAGGCGGTGTCGGCGTCGTCGATCCGCACCGACGCGACACGCAGCGCCGTGCGGCGCGTCTGCACGCGGGTCAAGGGGTCGCCGTGAAGGTTGGTCTCGAGGAAGCAGTAGCGCATCGTGCCGTCGCTCTGCGCCGTGCCGGCGTTGTCGGCGCGGGCATCGTCGTTGGCCTCGCCGAGCGTCGTCAGCCCCTCGGTGAAGAGCGCGTCATGGAACTGGTGGGCGAGGTCCTGCGAGAGCCCCTGGTCCCAGCCGACGTAGTACCAGCCGTAGCGGTCGTTCATGACGTCGGCGACGGCGCCGTGGCGGGTCGTGATGAAGTGCTCGGAGATCGCCTCCGTGGCGCCGGAGACGCCGTGGTCGAAGGCGCCGGCGTAGCAGCCCTGGCTGTAGGAAAAGAAGGGCGATTCGTTGACGAGGCTCTCGACGTCGCCGATCCCGATCCCCATCGTGTAGTCCCAGCCGGCGTGGCCGAGGTGGTCCGTCAGCTGCGGGCCGCGGTTGAGCGCAGCGATCACGTTCGCGGCAGTGAACGTCTCCGGTTTGGCGTAGAGCCTGTCGATCCCGTACTCGGGAGGCACCAGCGCCGCGGTACGGTCCATGTGAATGTCCGAGTAGGTCGAGTCGTCGAGCTTCTCGCCCATGAAGACCAGGTCGAGGCGCCGCTCCTCGGGCAGGCCGTCCTGGAAGGCGACGACCTTGTCGATCCAGCGGTTCGCCTCCTCGAGCGTGTCGACCGTCGCCCGGCCGACGTGGACCTCCGCGAAGTAGTCGACCTCCTCGCCCTCGCAGAAGGTGCCGTTGGCGTTCGTGTCGAAGTCGCCGTCGAGGGCGCCGTAGTACCAGTCCGAGGCCATGTCGTCGTAGGGCGCGCAGTGGCGCGCCGGCACGATCGGCGTGCCGTCGTCCTGCGCGTCGTCGCCGCCGAGCAGGACGAAGGTCGTGCCGTGGTCGCGGTAGGCGCGGGCGATCGCGTTGCGGACCTTCTCCGGGTTGTCGCGTCCCGGCTCCTCGGCCAGGATCGACCCCACCGTGCGGATCTCGCCGGCGATCCCCTGCGAGGCGCGCAGGGTGAGCAGCCGCTCGAAGGCCGGCCGCAGGGCCTCGGTGGTGATGATCAGGTACGGGATGTCGGCGTCGCGGTCCTTTTCCGGGGCGCCGGCCATGTAGGCCGCTTCCGGGTTGGCCGTGAACCGCGCCAGCGCGGCGACGTCGCGGGGGAGGCCGCGCGGCGCGGCCGCGGTGTGCGAGTTCGGGGCGCGGCGCAGCGGCAGGCGCAGCTCCACGTCCGACCAGAGGACGGCCCGGCCGCTCGCGGGCCGCACCTGGAGCGGCGTCACGGCGATCGTCGCGACGCGGTAGCCGCGGAAAAGACCGACGCCGACGAGCCGCGCCGGGACGACGGGGTAGAGATCGTCCCGTCCGTAGACCGCGGGGTTCTTGTCGGCGCGGAGACTCGCGGGCCGGGAGAGCCGCTCCGGCGGTTGGCCCCAGGCGATCGCGTGGGTCTCGGCAAGCTCGCGCGGCCGCCCGAGTGCGCGCGGCGCCCCGGGCTCCATACCCGGCGGGAGCACGAGAAAGAAATGGACGACCGGCAGGCGCGGCAGCCCCGGCGCGTCCGCGAGCGACGACCACTCGCCGATCACCGGCACGAACCCGTTCTCGACGGCGACGAACTCCGGCTCGGGGAACGAGGCGCGGACGGTCAGCTCGTCCGCGGTGCTCGTGACGCGCGGGGCCTCCGACGCCGATGCCGGTGCAGGCACCAGGAGGAGCGATGAGGCACAGAGAACCCAAGTCGAGAGCAGCCTGGATGGCATGCGCGGACCTCCGCGCGGAGGGTACGGCGAAACCGCCGGCATTACGGGGTATGCCTCGACGGTATTCCGCACCTCGCGGAAGCCGGGTGGAAGCCCCGCCCCGCGGATGGACCGCTATTCGAGAAACAGCTCGTCGGTGTCGTTGTCGAAGGCGAACAGCTCCGAGAAGCGGCCCCACGAGATCACCGCGTCGAGCTGCCGTTCGGCGAAGTCGCCGTACTGCGCGGCCAGCTCGTCGAGGAAGTAGTCGCGCGCGATCCGCTGGTCGTCGTGCCGCTGCAGCGTCTCGAAGACCCAGCGGATCACCGGCAGCCGCAGCAGGCGTCCAGCGACCAGCTCCTTGCGGGCCAGGATCGTGGCGTCTGCGTAGGCCTCGCCGAGCGGGGTCAGCAGGAGGTCTCCCTCGCGGACGGTGACGAGGCCGAGCAGCTCGCCCGCTTCGACGATCGGCAGCAGGTCGTCCAGCTCGTAGTTCAGTTCCCCGGCCAGGCGATACATGTCGACGTGGCCGGCGTCGGCCTTGAGCTTCTCGACCAGTCCGGCGACGGCGTTCGGGCGCGCGGTCGCCAGGCGCGGGCCGAACCGCCCGGACTGCGTTTCCGCCTCGTGCGCCAGGTCCGCGAGCGTCCGCCCGGCGACCGCGCCGTAGACGCGATCGACCAGGGCCTGGAACGCCGCCTCCTTGCGGTGCCGCGGGTGGCGCAGCGGGACTGCGATCTCGGTGACGACGTGCCCCGGGTCCTTGCCCATCACGACGATCCGGTCGGCGAGCAACACCGCCTCCTCGATGTTGTGCGTGACCATCAGGATCGCCTTCGTCGGCAGGGCGTGGTTCTGCCACAGCTCCATCAGCTCGCCGCGCAGCGCCTCGGCCGACAGGACGTCGAGCGCGGAGAACGGCTCGTCCAGGCACAGCAGCTCCGGTTCGACCGCCATCGCGCGGGCGAAGCCGACCTTCTGGCGCATCCCGCCCGACAGCTCGCGCGGGTAGGCCGACTCGAAGCCGTCGAGTCCGACGGTGTCGATCAGGCGCCGTGCGCGCTCCTCGCGCTGCGCTCCGGGCACGCCACGTGCCTTGAGCGCCAGCTCCACGTTCTCCTGGACGGTCAGCCAAGGGTAGAGCGCGAAGGTCTGGAAGACGATCGTCGCGTGCGGATTGACGCCGTGGAGCGGCAGCCCACGGTAGAGCACCTGGCCCGCGGTCGGCGCATTGAGCCCGGTCACGATCCGCAGCAGCGTCGACTTGCCGCAGCCCGAGGGGCCGAGCAGGCAGACGAATTCGCCGACGCGGACGACCAAGTCCACGCCGCGGATCGCTTCGAACGAGCGATCGCCCTGGCCGTAGGCCTTGACGATGCCGCGCGCCTCGAGCAGGCATTCGGAGGTCGGCGTCGGGAGGGGAGGGGTCGCCATCGTCACTCCAGGCGGTAGCGTTCTTCGGCGCGGCGGTAGAGCCGGAGCCAGAAGAAGCGGTTGATCAAAACGACGAGCAGGACCAGCGCGAGGGTGGCCGCGACGAGCAGCGCGTAGTCCCCCCGGGCGGTCGCTTCGGCGATCAGTGCGCCGATCCCGACCGTGTCGTAGACCCGGTCGCCGAACGTCACGTGCTCCGCCACGACGCTGGCATTCCACGCCCCGCCCGAGGCGGTGATCGCGCCGGTGACCACGAACGGGAAGATCGCGGGGAGGGTCAGCACGCGCCAGCGGTCGCGCCGGGTCAGCTGCAGCAGCGCGGTCGTCAGCTTCAGGTCCTCGGGGATCGCGGCGGCGCCGGCGATCACGTTGAACAGCAGGTACCACTGCGTACCCATCAGCATCAGCAGGATCGCGGCGACCGACAGGCCGCCCGGCGCGCCGAGCAGCAGCAGCACGAAGACCGGGAACAGGGCGGTCGCGGGGATCGAGGCCAAGACCTGCACCACCGGCTGCAGCCACGCCGCCCAGCGCCGGTTCGACCCGATCAGCACCCCCAGCGGCACGGTCCAGGCGAGCGTGATCGCCAGCGCGATCGTCACGCGCAGGAGCGTCGCCCCGAGCCCGGCACCGACGGCCAGCCACGCGCCGGCCGACAGCCCCGAGACCAGGCGCAGCGCGCGGTAGCTACCGTAGAGCGCCAGCGCGGCGAGCAGGACGAGCGAGCCCACGGCGAGCGCGCCGGGGCGGCCCTCCCCTTCGGGCTCCTCTGGCGGCGATCCGGTCGCCTGCGGCTGGAGGCGCCGGTCGATCCATTCTGCGGCGGGACGCAGCGTCCCGGCGGCCAGCCGGTCGAGCAGCCACGAGCGGCGCACGAGGTCGAGCACGCGCGAGTCGGGGGCCTCGCTGCCGGCCGTCAGGTCCAGCTTGAACTTGTCCGCCCAGGCCAGGACCGGCCGCCAGATCACCAGGTCGAGCAGGACCACGATCGTCACCAGCGTGGCGACGCCGAGCCCGATCGCGCGCCAGTCGGACGTGGCGGAAGCCTCGTGCAGGTAGGAGCCGAGTCCCGGGAGGCGGAAGTCGCGGCGGCCGACCACGAAGATCTCTGCCGCCATCAGGAAGAACCAGCCCCCCGACCAGCTCATCATGCTGTTCCAGACCAGGCCGGGCGCCGCGAACGGTAGCTCGACGGTACGGAAGCGCAACCACGGACCGAGGCGGAAGACCGCCGCCGCCTCGCGCAGCTCGCGCGGCGTACCGCGCACCGACTGGTAGAAGCTGAAGGTCATGTTCCAGGCCTGCGAGGTGAAGATCAGCACGATCGACGCCAGCTCGGCCGCGAACCCCTCCGGCAGGATTGCGCTGAACGAGAGCAGGACGACCGGCAGGAACGACAGGATCGGAACGCTCTGCAGCACGTCGAGCAGCGGCATGAGCACTGCGCGGGCCCCCCGCGAGCGCGCCGCCGCGTAGCCGTAGACCAGGCTGAAGGCCAGCGAGATCGCGTACGCCACCGCCATCCGCCCGACCGAAAAGAGCGCGTACCACGGAAGGGCCCGGGGCGAGAGCGAGATCTCGGGCCCGGCGACGACCGCCGGGACGCGCAGCGCCAGCCGCGCGCCGAGGTAGAGCAGCGCGGCGAGCAGCAGAAGGACCAGCCCGTCCCCCGCGGTGAGCGGCAGCTTCCGCGCGATCGGGGGGCTGTAGCGGAACGCGGGCACCGGTCGCCTTCCGGATGCAGTCAGCGCGCAGCCTGGAGAAGCAGCTCCCAGGCCCGCCGCACGTGCCGTTCCTCCTGCCGCGGGTTCCCGATCGACACGCGGATCGCGTACTTCCCGTCGAGCTTCGTGTGCGACAGGAAGATCTCGCCGCTCTCGTTGACGCGCGCCATCAGCCGTTCGTTGTGCGCGTCCAGCTCGGCCTCCGGCCGGCCCGGCGGGCGGTGGCGGAAGCAGACCGTCGCCATCGGGACGGGGGCGAGCAGCTCCCAGTCCGGCGCCGCTTCGACCCACGACGCGAACAGCCGCGCCAGCCGCAGGTGTTCCCTGATCCGCGCCGCCATCCCGTCGGCGCCGAAGTAACGCAGCAGCATCCAGAGCTTGAGCGCCCGGAACCGCCGGCCGAGCTGGATCCCGTACTCGTGGTAGTTGTGCACCTCGCCCTGGTCGCGGACCTTGAGGTATTCGGGTACGAGGCTGAACGCGGCGCGGAACGTCTCCGGCTGCCGGAACAGCAGCAGCGAGGCGTCGAACGGGGTCCAGAGCCACTTGTGCGGGTTGATCACGATCGAGTCGGCGCGCTCCCAGCCGCCGAACAGGCCGCGCTGCTCGGGCGCGACCATCATCGCCCCGCCGTACGCGGCGTCGACGTGCAGCCAGAGCTTCTCGCGCTCGCAGACCTCGGCGATCGCGGCCGCGGGGTCGACGCTGGTCGACGACGTCGTGCCCAGCGTCGCCACCACGGCGAACGGCCACCAGCCGCTGTCCCAGTCCTCGCGGATCGCCTGCTCGAGCAGGTCGACCCGCATCCGGAACGCGCCGTCCGCCGGGATGCGCCGCACGCCGCGCCGGCCGATCCCGGCGACGATCGCCGCCTTCTCGATCGAGGAGTGCGCCTCCGTCGACGCGTAGACGCGCAGCCGCCCGATCCCCGGCCGGCCGGCGAGCCCCTCGTCGCGCGCGTCGAGGCCGGGCACGGCGTGACGCGCGGCGACGATCGCCAGCAGCGACGAGACCGACGCCGTGTCGGTGAACATCCCGTCGAACGCCTCGGGCAGCCCGACGAGTTGGCGCAGCCAGGAGACGACGACCTCTTCCAGCTCGGTCGACGACGGGGCGTTGCGCCAGAACATCACGTTCGAGTTGAGCCCGGCCGCCAGCCACTCGCCGAGGATGCCGGGCCCCGAGGCGACCGAGGGGAAGTAGGCCATGAAGCCGGGGTGTTGCCAGTGCGTGATGTTCGGCTCGATCAGCCGCGCGTAGTCGGCGAGGATCGCCTCCAGCGGCTCGGGCTGCGCGGGCGGCGCGGCCGGGAGCGCGGCGCGGATCGAGCCCGGCTCGAGCCGGGGCAGGACGGGGAAGCTCTCGAGCCGGCCGAGGTAGTCGGCCACGCGGTCGGCGACGCCGTGCGCGGCGGCGCGGAACTCCTCCGGCTGCATGTCGCCGAGCCCCCGCTGCGACGGGAGCAGGGGGCGGACGCCGCCGTCGGACGATTCGGTGGACATGCCGCGTTCCTCCGGGAGACCGGCGCGATTCTGCGCCGCGGGCCTTCTCCACGCGACGGGCGTACCCGGATTTTCTTCGCCTTAATATCGCCTTGGCGTTCCTAACTCTCCTGTTAGCATCATGGAGTACGGCCCGCCCGGCCCCCGGAGACGGTCGCCGGGCGGCCACCCGTTCCGACCAGGGAGACCGCTCCATGAACTACCCGATCTGGGACCTGCAGGGCTCCGGCCTGCTGATCGCCATCGTCTCCATCGTCCACGTCTTCGTCTCGCACTTCGCGGTCGGCGGCGGCCTGTTTCTCGTGCTCGCCGAGCGCAAGGCGCGCCGCGACAACGACCCCGCGCTGCTCGGCTTCGTGCGCTACCTCTCGCGCTTCTTCATCCTCCTGACGCTGGTCTTCGGCGCGATCACCGGCGTCGGGATCTGGTTCGCGATCACGCTGGTCAGCCCGTGGGCCACCGCGAGCCTGATCAACACCTTCGTCTGGGGCTGGGCGATCGAGTGGACCTTCTTCCTGACCGAGATCGCCGCGGCGATGGTCTACTACTACGGCTGGGACCGGCTCCCGGCGCGCACCCACGTCGCCGTCGGCTGGATCTACTTCGGGGCGGCGTGGCTTTCGCTCGTGGTCATCAACGGGATCCTGGCCTACATGCTCACGCCGGGGGCGTGGCTCGAGAACCGCAGCTTCTGGTCGGGCTTCTTCAACCCGACCTACTTCCCGTCGCTCTTCGCGCGGACCTTCGCCTCGATCGGGCTGGCCGGTCTGTACGCGGTGTTCACCGCCGGCTTCCTGCGCGACCCGCAGCTGAAGCGCACGGTCGCGCGCTGGGCCGGCACCTGGTGGGTCCTGCCGACCGTGATCGCGCTGCCGCTGTCGCTCGCCTGGTACTTCGCGGCCGCGTCGTCCGCGGGCGTGCCGGTCGCCGAGATCTTCGGGACCGCGTCGCCCGGGTTCCTCCCGATCGTTGCCAGCGCGTTCGGGCCGCTGCCCGAGGCCGGCTACCCGATGGCGCAGCGCGCGCTCCGGGTGGCGCTGGCCTCGATGACCTTCGCGCTGGTCGTCACGCTGTTCGTCGTCTTCGCGCGCAACGAGCGCTACGGCCGGGTCTCGGGGACGCTCCTGATGCTGGCCGGCCTGCTCGCGATCGGCGGCGGGGAGTGGGTGCGGGAAGACCTGCGCAAGCCGTGGGTCATCGGGGAGCACATGTTCGTCAACGGTGTCCGGCTGCCGCCCCGCGACGCCGCGCCGAAGCCGCCTGCGGGCTTTCCCGCCGACCGCTACACGGTGGAGGCGCTGAACGCGTCCGGCGTGCTCGCCGCGTCGCCCTGGGCCCGGCTTCCGGCGGGATACACGCCCGGCGCGCTGACCGCGGAGGCGATGGACCCGGAGAAGCTGATCGAGCTGGAAGCGGCCGCGGGCCGCGAGGTCTTCCGGCTGCAGTGCTTCACCTGCCACTCGGTCGACCGCTACAACGGCATCGACAGGCTGGTGAAGGGGAAGAGCTCCTCGACGATCGAGGGGCTCCTCGGCCGGCTCGCCCGGCCCGTGAACGCCAGGGGCGAGGCCGCGGCCTGGAACGATCCGCAGCTCGCGCTCAAGACCTGGCGCGACCGGATGATGCCGCCGTTCGTCGGGACCGCGGCCGAGGCCCACGCGCTGTCGGTCTACCTCGCGACCGTCGGCGGCGGCGCGGTCGAAGCGGCCGCAGCGGCGGCGACGGGGCCGCCGTCCGGCGCGAAGCTCTACGAGGACAACTGCGCGATGTGCCACGCGCCGGAGAGCGACTTCCCGATGGCCAACTACCTCAAGGGTCAGAGTGCCGACGCGTTCTACGCGGCGATCGGCCGGCTGCCCGAGCTCAACGAGCTGATGCCCCCGTTCGAGGGGACCGACGCGGAGCGGCGGGCGCTCGCGGAGTACCTCGCGGGCCTCGGCCAGCCGGCCGGCGCGCCGTAGGGAGGAGACGTCGATGAACCCGCCGCTCCTCGCTGCGATCCCCCAGCTGGACCCGACCCCGCTCGCCGCCCCGGCGGCGCTGATGTGGTTCCTGCTGGTCCTGACCTTCTTCCTGCACCTGCTGCCGATGAACTTCGTGCTGGGCGGCTCGCTCATCGCGCTGCTCGCGCGCCTGCGCGCGGCCCGTCCCGGCGGCGAGCACTCGCGGGAGCTGGTGCGCTACTTCGCCAAGTCGATGCCGATCGCAGTGGCGGCGGCGGTGTCGTTCGGCGTTGCACCGCTGCTCTTCGTCCAGGCGCTGTACGGCCGGCTGTTCTTCTCCAGCTCGGTCCTGATGGCCTGGTTCTGGTTCGCCGTGATCCCACTGCTGATGCTGGCCTACTACGGGACCTACCTGCTCGCGTTCCAGCCGCAACGGCTCGGCGGCTCCCCGGGCCTGGTCGCGTGGACGGTGGCGGCGATCTTCCTCGTGATCGGCTTCCTCTACACCAACAACATGACGCTGATGCTGCGGCCCGACGCCTTCGTCGAGAAGTACGCGCGGAGTGCGGCCGGCCTCCAGCTCAACCTGGACGACCCGACGCTCTGGCCGCGCTTCCTGCACATGCTGTTCGGGGCGCTGGCCGTGACCGGGATCGCCGTCGCGCACTACGGCCTGTGGCGCAAGCGGCGCGACGCCGACCCGGCGTTCGGCACCTGGGCGCTGCGGCACGGGTCGCTCTGGTTCTGCATTCCGACCGGGATCAACATCGTCTGGGGCATGTGGTGGCTGATCGCGCTCCCCAAGGAAGTGATGCTGCGCTTCATGGGGAAGAACATGTTCGCCACCGGGACGCTGGGGCTGGGGATCCTGCTCGGGCTGGTGTCGCTGTTCCTGATGGCGCTGGCGATCTACGCCCCGCGGCCCGAGAAGCTCGTCCGGATCGGGTCGGTCGCCGTGGTCGGGACGCTCGTCCTGATGATCCTCTCGCGCGACCAGGTGCGGCGCGGCGCGCTGGAAATGGCCGGCTTCGAGGCGAACCCCTGGGTCGAGCCGCAGTGGGGCCCGATCGCGATCTTCGCGCTGCTGCTGGTCGGCGCGATCGCGACGGTGGCGTGGATGGTGCTGGCGTACGCCCGGTCGAAGCCGGGGCGCGCGGAGGGCTAGGCCGTGGAGCACGAACTCGTCGACCTCCGTTCCGACACCGTGACGCGCCCCTCGCCCGCGATGCGCGAGGCGATGGCGTCAGCCGCGGTCGGGGACGACGTCCTCGACGGGGACCCGACGACGCTGGAACTCGAGGAAGTCGCGGCGGAGCGCGTCGGCAAGGCGGCCGGGCTCTTCGTCCCCTCGGGCTGCATGGCCAACCTGATCGCCCAGATGGTCCACGTCCGGCGCGGCGACGAGGTCGTGCTGGGGACGGACTGCCACGCCGTGCTCCACGAGGTCGGCGCCGGGGCGGCGGTGGCCGGTGTGCAGTATTCGGTGATCCCCGGGAACGGCCTGTTCACCGCGGACCAGGCGGAGGCGCGGATCAAGCCGCCGACGTTCCACACCCCCGGGACCGGCCTGCTCTGGATCGAGAACACCCACAACATGGGCGGTGGCGTGATCTTTCCGCAGCCGGAAGTCGAGAAGATCGCCCAGGTCTGCCGGAGCGCCGGGATCCCGATGCACCTCGACGGCGCGCGGGTCTTCAACGCCGCCACTGCCGCCGGTACGACGGTCGCGGCGCTCGCGGCGCCGTTCGACTCGCTCTCCTTCTGCCTCTCGAAGGGGCTGGGGGCGCCGGTCGGCTCGGTGCTGTGCGGGACGAAGGAGTTCCGGGTCGCAGCCCACCGCTACCGCAAGATGCTCGGCGGCGGGATGCGCCAGGCGGGGATCGTGGCCGCCGCGGGCCTCTTCGCGCTGCGGCACAACGTGGAGCGGCTGGCGGAGGACCACCTCCGCGCGCGGCGCCTGGCCCACGCGCTCGCGCCCTGCCCGAACCTGCGGATCGACCCGGCGTCGGTCCAGACCAACATCGTGATCGTCCGGCTCGCGGCCGGCGGTGCCGAGGAGCTGCTCGAGCGCTGCGCGCGCCGCGGCGTGCACTTCCTGTCGCTCGACCGCCGGCGCTTCCGGCTGGTGACGCACCTCGACCTCGACGGGCCGGCGATCGAGCGCGCGGCGAAGGTGATCGGCGAGGAAGCGGCAATGCTGGCGTAGGCGCCGGTCCCTCGGCCGCTGCGCCTCAGCGGAAGTTCTGCTTCATCCAGGCGACGTTGGCCGCGATCAGCTGTTCGAGGACCTTGACGTCGATCTCCGAGAGCCGCTTGAGGTACAGGCACGACAAGCCGGTCTTGAACTTGCCGAGCCTGGCCATCAGGTCGGGGAACTCGTCGAATCCGGCCATCAGGTAGAGGGTCAGGTCCTGCTTGCGCGGAGAGAACCCGGTGAGGGGCCAGTCCCCCTCGCGACCGCTCGCGGACTTGTAGTGGTAGCTGCCGAAACCGACGATGCTCGTGCCCCACATCTTCGGCGGCGCTTTGGTGACCCGCTTCATGATCCTGAGCACCGCCTCGCAGTCCGCGCGACGCTGGTCGTGCTCGATCCCGGCGATGAAGTCGTCGACGCTCGCGTCGTTGACCTTGGTCTTGGGTTCGGCCATTGGTGACGCTCCTCGAACGATGCGGCCCCTCTGGCTCAGTCGAGCAGGTCCTGGGGGATGTTGCCGCCGTTTTCCGCGATCTTCCTGAGCACGGTCTTGTGCAGCCACATGTTCATCTGCGCGGAGTCGCCCATCAGGCCGGCGGGGCAGCCGAGCTCGATCGCGAGTTCCTTGCGCGCCGCGAAGCTGCTGTCGATGTCGAGCAGCTTGAGCAGGTCGACGATCGAGGTCCGCCAGTTGAGCTTCTGCGGGTTGTTCGCCGCGAGGTCCTCCAGCTGGGCGAGCACGTCGACCAGCGGGATCTCGACAGGGGCCGGGGGCATCGGCGGTGCCGCGGGCACGGGCAGAGGGAGCGGTTTCGGCGGCGGTGTCACCTGGATCGGCGGCGGCGCGGGGCGCTTGAGCCCCAGTTTCTCGAGAATCGTGCCGAAGAAGCTCATGGCAACTCCTTTCGTTCGTCGTGCGGGGACTGCGCGGAGGCGCGATCCGAGCCGCGAACCCTGAACGGGAGAGAGTAGCACCGGGACCGCCGGGTCGCTGTAGAATCATCCCGCTCGGCGGTCAGAGGGTGGTACTGCGCGCCGCGGCCGGAGGATCGACAGATGACCCGCAAGATGCCCGTGCTCCCGGCGCTGCTGCTGCTCGCGCTCGGCTCGACGATGGTGCCGGCCCAGGAACCGACCAAGGACGACGTCCGGATCACGCGCGGGCTGCTCGCTGCCGAGCGGCAGAAGATCGTCGGCGAGAACCTCAGCCTGACCCCGGAGCAGGCGCAGAAGTTCTGGCCGCTCTATCTCCAGTACCGCGGAGAACTGATGCGGTTCGGCGACCGCGGGATCCAGCTGCTCGACACCCTTTCGAAGAGCGGCGACACGATGGACGACAAGACCGCCCAGGGCCTGCTCGAGGAGTGGCTCTTCCTGAAGCAGCAGGAGTGGGAGCTGAAGGCGCGCTGGCGCGCGAGGTTCGAGCGGGCGATCCCGCCGGCCAAGGTGCTGCGCCTCTACCAGATCGAGAACAAGATCGACACCTCGATCGCGGCCGAGATCTCGTCGGCCATCCCGCTGGCTCTGCCTGCGAAGTAGGGCCCAGCGGGGCCTCGCCGGGCGAGGGGACTACAGCGCCTCGCCCGACGGCAACAGCCGCACGCGCGTCGAGACGGCGTGCAGCGCGATGTTGTGAAGCATCTCGCTGCACCGTCGTGCAGCAGTCGACGAGGAAGCGCGGGTGTAGGTCGGCGTGGGTGGTGGAAAGGATCCGGTCAGGCCGGACTGCTACACCCGCACCAGGATCGCCCGCGCGTAGAGCAGGGCGAACCCCTCGCGCGTCACGTTCTGCTGCGAGACCGAGCCGGGCTGTGTCGTGACCACCGCGAGGTCGCAGCCGGCACGGGCCGCATCGGCGAGTCGCGCGCGAAGCAGTGCCGTCTGCACGCCGCGGCGGCGGTGCTCCGGCAGCGTCGCGGCGCCGGCGAGCTGCGCGACGCCGGCGTCGAGGCGCACGCTCGCGCCCCCCGCGATTGCGCCGCCGCGGCGCGCGAGATAGCGCGTGAACCCGGGCACCAACTGCATGTCGCGGAAGACCTGCTCGAGCGCCGTGCTGTCGAACGACTCCGTCGGGGGCGGGCCGTCGAACACGTCCGGCACCGAGAAGCCTCTGTTGAGGACGCGGATCCACTCGTCGGTCTCGCCCTCCACGGCGCGCGCGACCTCGATGCCGTCCGGAAGATCCGCCTCGAATCGCGCGGCCACCGCCCTGTCGAGCCGGAGCCCGAGGACGTTCTCGAAGCCGCGCAGAACGTAGCCGCGCTCCGTCAGCAGCGCGCCCACTTCGGAATCGGCGAGGGTCGCCAGCTCGACTCGCACGGAACCGCCGCGGGCGAGCACCTGCTCCTCGAAGCGGGCGAATGCGTCGAGGTCGAGTGGCCCGAAACCGAGCCCAATGACCTTGTCGAACGGCGAGTCCTGCCCGGCGTGGACCGCGGCGCCCGCGCCGATCTCCGCCACCAGGACCGCGCGCGCGGGATCCCGGGACGCGACCGCGCTCCCGACGCCGTGCGTCAGGCGTGCTTCCGCCGCCTCGATCCGCCGGGCCACTGCGCTGTCCGCAAACATCGGGCGAGTATACGGACCCCGCACGATGGCGCCCGCCATCGCGTCGGGGTTCCGAATCTCGATGTCCCTGGTCACCGATTTGACGCGGATCCTGGTCCTCACTCAAACGCGGGGCGGGTCGGTGGGCCGTGCGCTCGAGGTCCGGGCGCGCTTCGGCCCGTCAGTCCCCATCACGTTCGGTTCACGGACAGGCGGCCCTGCCGTGGTCGTCCGCGCTCATGCCGCAGAGCGTCCCCACGTTCCACGTCCGGGCGCCGCTCGACGCGAAACCGGGATGCCCCGCCGTGCCTCCGTTCGTCCAGACCAGGTTGTACCAGACGTTGACCTGACCCGCGCTGTCCACCATCGCGGTGCCGCTGTTCCCTCCGTCGGACTGGGCGCAGCCGGAGTAGCCGCTCCACGCGCCGAGCGCGTTGTACAGGATGACTACCTTCTGCGCATTGCACGTCGCGGCGTCGTACGTCACGTTCAGCATGCTCCCCGCGGAGCGCGTGAAGAGCGCGCTCTCCGCGACGGGAGGCGGTGGAGCGCTTCCGGTGGCGCACGCGGCGCCCACGGCGGCATTGCTGAAGACGACCGTATCCACGTACCAGCCGGTCGACGAACCGCTGCTGTCCTCGCCCTCGTGCCAGCGCAGCTTGACCGACTTTCCGTCGAGCGCGCCCAAGCCGAGCGTCACCGGCTGCGCGGAGCCGTTCGACACGCACCACGCGCGCTTGCCGGCCAGCGGATTGTCGCAGCACGAGCTCACCGTGCCGTCGAAGCCGTTGGCGGTGAACCACGCCGCCGGCACGACGCTCCAGGTGGAGAACCCGGGTCCGAGCGCATACTCCAGCGTGCCGCCGTCCTTGCACGACGTCGGCGTACCTTCGAACCGGAAGCCGTGGTAGAAGGACAGCCCGCTGTTCGCCTGGGCCCCGAAGGCGGGGCTGACGAGCACCTTGTCCCCGGCGCTGCCGACGTCCCGTGCGTACCACGAGTGGGTGGGAGACTGCGCGTAGGTGTCGGACCGCGTCCAGTTCACCGAGCCGCTCAGGGCGGCCGTGCTCCATCCGGGCAGGTCGAATCCGCCCACTCCCTCGAACGTCTCGGTCAGTGTCTGCGTCGAAATGGGGCCGGTCGGCGACCCGGCCAGTTCCACGACGTTCGTGTCCTCGGCGCCGTTCGACAGGTCGAAGGCCCGGACGATGTAGTAATAGACCGTCCCGCTGACCAGGCCCGCGGCGTCCAGGTAGGTCGTGCCGTCGACGCCGGAAGCGACCACGTTCGCCGGCACGAGCGCGACGGGGCTCGTCGTGGACCGGTAGATCCTGTAACGTACCGGCCCTGAACAACTCGGCGTCGCCGCGGTCCACGACAGGCTCTGGGCGCAGGTCGACTGCGCCGGGTTCGTGACGGACGACAGCCCCGCGAAGGCGGGCGCCAGCGTGCACGGTCCCGTCGCGGTGGCCGAGACGCACCCGGACGGCGCGGACTGGCAGCCGCCCGTCGCGTCGAGCGCCGCGACCTTGTAGGCGTACGTGATTCCACCGCTGACGCTGGTGTCCGTCCACGGGGAAGCGGCCTGGTCGGACCGTACCAGCGTGAAGGCGCCTCCGGGGCAGGCGCCCGCGGAGCGGTAGATCCGGTAGCTATCGCCGGCTGGCGACCCCGGAGTCCAGCTCACCGTGATCTGGTTGTCTCCGGGCACCGTGGCCGCATCGACCGCGGGAACTCCCGGCACGGTGCACAGGCAGCCGGCGTTCACGGCCGAGAGGATGTCGAGGCGTCCGTTGCCCCACGTGTTGTTCGGGCCCGCGGCGTAATCGCCGCCGCAGCCCTCCACGATGCCGGGGAGGTCGAGGGCCGCCGCGCTGAGGGCGGTCTGCGTGTCGTCCTGGCGGTTCTGGAAGCAGGAGTGCGCCGACCAGAGCAGCGCCACCGCGCCCGCCACGTGAGGACTGGCCATGCTGGTTCCGTCCATCGTGGTGTACGCCGAATCGCTCGTGTAGTACGACGAACGCACGCCCGAGCCCGGGGCGACGATCTCGGGCTTCATCGCGCCGGTCCCGGTCGCGTAGCCCCGGCTGCTGAAGTACGACATGGAATCCGAGCTGGTGGTGGATCCCACCGTGTAGGCCGAGAGATAGAGCGCGGGCGGATCGGTGACGGTATTGCAGCTCGATCCCGAATTGCCCGCGGAAGCGACGGTCATGATGCCGGCGGCCTCCTGGTTGTCGACGGCCGCCTGCAGCGTGTCCCACGAGCAGCCCTCGGACACGGGGCAGGCCCACGAGTTGTTGGTCACGTCGGGCGCCTTCGTCGGATCGGGATCCGAGCCGTCGAGACGGGTGGGCGCCAGGAAGAACTGGAAGCACTCGAGGTAGGTGGCGGGGGTACCTGCGCCCCCGTCCATGTTGCGGCACCCGATCCACTTCGCCTGGGGCGCCATGCCCACCTGGTTCGAGCCGCCGTCATCGCCGAGCACTGTCCCCATCGTATGGGTGCCGTGGCCGTAGTCGTCGCAGGGGACCGGAGAATCGGCGCCGCAGCTGCTTCCGCCCGCGTGAATCGCGTCGTGCCAGTTGTAGTCGTGGTCGGCGGTCGTACCGTTCCAGCCACGGTACTTGCTCTTCAGCGCGTTGTGGGTCCAGCGGTATCCCGTGTCCTGGCCGCCGACGACGACCCCCTCGCCGCGGAATCCCAGGTTCCACACCGCGGGTGCGTTCACCTTGGAGATGCCCCACTCGACCGAATCGGGTGCCCCGTCGGGCTCCGGGGGCGCGAGCGGCACGGAGCCGCCCAGGTCCTCGATCGCTCCCGGCCGGGGGAGAACATTCTGGATGACCGGATTGCCTTCGACGCGAGCCACCTCCGGCCGGCGCGCGGCCTCGACCGCCAGCGCGCGGTCACCGCCCTGGATCAGGATGGCGTTCACGATCCAGAACGTCTGGTACCTGACCCCGCGTGCATCGAGCCACGCGCGCAGGGGGCCCTGCGTCGCCTCCGCGGCCTGCGTGAGGGCGGAGAACACGAAGCGCCCCTTGTCCCGCTTGTCGGAGAGCGCGCGAGCAGCGGAGACGTCCGGCTGTCCCCTGAGGACGACGAAGAAGTCGGCCTTCTGGCCGTTCTCGGTGTGCTGGACGACCCACCAGTGAAGATTGGAAGGGAGGTCTGCTGCCGCATCTCCGGCGGCGCAGACGGAGACGGAGGCGGTGCAAACGAGCATCGGGATCAGGACGAGCCTTGCCATCCAGAACATGGGGGACCCTCTCGCGAGCTGTCGGAAAGGTACGCCGGACTCCGGAAAAACCCACGCCGGAGCGGAATTCGCCGGTCCTGCCCCCGCGAGGGCTGCGGCCGCTTCCTCGGCGAGTCTGCGGGACGCATGACGAGGGGCACCCCTGCAGCCGGCCGGACAGCCAGTCGGAGGGCGTCGTGGCGCGGGGCAACCGGCTGTCACGGATCCCGATAGCTTCGGATCGCGTCCTCCAGTTGTCGCGACAGCAACCCACGGACCGGGCGCCGTGAAAGGAGGCCCACGGCAAGCCGCAGCAGGCGGCTGCTGTGCCCGTGGAAGGCCTCCAACGTCACTTCCCGCACGCAGCGGAGGTAGGCTCCCGAGTGCCCGCGTTCGAGACGCGACAGGTGTTCGGGATCCAGGAGCTGCTCGGTCGAGTGCGACTGGTGCGCGGTCCAGCGCGCCCGCGGAACCAGCTCGTGCGAGAAGAGTCTTCCCGCGCTGCCGAGGCAGAACCGGCACGCCGGAAGCGGATCGCAGGACTCGAGGTACGCGAGCAGCCGCTCGGCGAAGGCCGGGGCATCGGAGATCTCGACGCCGTTCATCTGCCGGCCCGCGGCATCATCGGTGTTGCGCGCGGCCGCGATCGCCCAGCCCTGGTCGCACTTGTAGAAGATCCCGCCGCTGACGCCGTGGCAGCGGAGGACGTGGGCGTCCTCGCATGTCGCGTACAGGCGCCGCACCAGGCGCTCGTCGCTGGTACCCGCCTCGGCATACGTCTCGCGGAACCGGTCGACGTGCAGGACGATCAGGTCGACGCCGTTGCCGCACGCTCTTTCCCGCCAATCGTCGAGCCGCTTTCGATCGAACGCAGGCTGCGGGAACGCGGAGACCCGGACCTCGTCCACGGCTTCCCAGAAGGACCCGGGCATCTGCGACAGCAGGACACCATTGGTCACGACGGCGATCCTGTCCGCGACGCCCGAGCGCCGGACCGCGGCAAGAACTTCACCGAGCGCCGGGTGGAGCAGCGGCTCGCCGCCCCGGACCCGCGCGGCACGGGCATGGTAAAACCGTCCGAGCGTCCCGAGATCGCGGAAGACCTCGTCCGGATCGGCGAACGAAGGCGGCAGGGTGGGCGACAGCGTGACGCATGCCCGGCACGACAGGTTGCAGTGACGCGCAGCCAGCACACCGATGGAGGTGCTGACGATCCGCCCGTTCCGCATGACGACCTGCCGTGGATCGCTCACGACGGCTCCCTTTGGCTCGCTGTTACCCGGTCCGCGCTTCCCTTCGACATCCTGCTGGCGACTCCATGCTACTGCGACACGAGGCCCGCGGAGGCTCTTGACCTGCGCCTCGCCTCGACCCCGGCAGTCCGGCGCCCGGGCATCGGACCAAAGCTGATCACCGGGCGCAGTCCCTGGCAGAACGGAGTCGTCGAGAGGTTCGTGAGCGCCGTGAGACGCGATCTCCTCGGCCACGTGATCGTCCTCGACCAGAAACAGCTGCGGCGCCTTCCGGCCCGGCTCGCTGCGCGCTGCATCGGTGATCGCACTTCCTCGCCTCGGGGAGCTTCATCATCGCGACGGCTGGCGCCGCGCTGCGTGAGTCGTCCGGAACGTACGGCGTCGATTCCGGCGAAGCACAGCCCGATCCGCTGATCCGCAGGACCTGGCGTAACCCTATCGGAAGTGCGGGCCGCCTCCGGTCTGGGCGCCCCCGGCCGCCGTGAACGCGCCGAGGAGCGCGAGCCCGGCCACGAACGAGAGCCCCACGAGAGACGTCCCGAAGAACGGCGTCGACGGGTTCGCCGTGATCGGGTACGCGTTGTAGATCATCACCGTGAAGCCCGCCGCCAGCATCGCGAGCATCCCGTACCGGACCAGCGTCGCCAGCAGGCACGCTCCTCCTGCCACGGCGAGGAGCAGGCCGGTGAGCGAGTAGTTGCTGAGCGTCGTCGTCCAGCAGACGAGCGCCCAGATCGTGACGATCGCCACCGAAGCGGCCCACGGCGACCTCAACAGACGCCGCAGGCCGACGAACAGCACGACGAAGGCGAAGGCCCCGTAGAGCGTCGAGAGCAGCGCCAGCGGCAACGCCGCCGCCGTGAACCGCCCCGCCAGCAGCGCTTCCGCCGGCGGGGTGTAGAAAAGGGGCCCGGGGTAGGGGAGCGGAGGAGGCCCTGCCATCCCGATCCATGTCGGCAGCAGGTAGTGAAGCTGGCTCAACCACACGATCACCGGAATGCCCACGAGCGTCCCCGCCAGGATGTCGCGCCCGACGAGCGGGTCGCGCACGCGGCCCGCGAGCAGGCGGCTCCACCCGACGAGTGCCTGCGGCCAGTACCGGCGCACTTCGGGTTCGAGCGCGACGTACAGCGCCCACATGATGGCGGCCGGGAATAGCGACCGCGCTACCGCCATGACGAGCAGCTCGATCTCGGCATACACCTCCGGAACGTGATGCCCTCCGAGCACCCACCAGCCGAAGCGCAAGCCGAACACGGCGGCCGCCAGCCGGAACGCGCCGCGCCGATCCGACCGCCCGAGCCTCAGGTTATGCAGCAGCCGGGTCGCCGTGACCGCGGCGATGGCGATCAGGAAGAGCAGCCAGAGCAGGTCTTCGAACCCGAGTCCTCGCTGTCGCTTGACCTCCCGCTCGGCAGGCAGCGCCGGATCGTCCGGGAACTGCACCTCGAGGAAGATCGGCGCACCGCGGAGCGCTCCCGCCTCGATCCGCACCGGCAGGTCACAGGCGTCGGCGAGCGTGCCCGTCCAGGCGGCCCGCTCGTCGACATGGAGCGACGCCTGCCGCGTCGGCGCCACGGACCGGACACGCTCCGGGGCCAGCCCGGCCAGCTCGAGCAGACCGGACCAGTCGGCGGGAGGGCTCGGTTCCGCGCTGCGGTCCGCGAGCGGAGGCACGATCCGCAGGCGCAGGAGACGCCCCTGCAGATCCGTCTCGATGAACACCGATCCCTCCCGCAGGGACGGATCGCGAGAGTCGACCAGACCGGATGCGCCGGCAGGAACCAGGTACCGCGGGCTCTGCCGGTAGTCGAAGTGCATGGCGGGCGAGCCCGGCGTGGCGCACGCGTCCCAGCGCCCCGGGCTCGGGTCGTTCTCTGCGATCCAGCGCAGCAAGCTGAGGTTGGGGACGATATGCCAGGACGCATCCCGCGCGGGTTCCTCGTGACCTAGCCGGGCCAGCATCCCGCGCGCGTGCTCCGCGAGCGCCTCCGGAGACTTGTCTGCCACCACCCGATTCAGGAGGGTCGAAACGTTCGCGAGCAGCGCCACCCCCACCAGGCCGGCCACGGTCGCCGCGACGAGCGCGCTCGCAGCGCGTGGCGTGAGGACGCCCCGGGAGCCCGCCGCGGCCACGAGCTCAGGAGACGGCGTCTCGCCGGCAGCGACGGCGGCGAGCAGGAGATCCCCTCCGGGGAGCGAAGTCGCGACCGCGCGGGCGGACGCGGGACGGGCCGCGGGGTCCGGCTCGAGGCACTGGAGAATGACCTGCTCGGACTCGGGGTCGATCCCGGGAACGTAGCGGGATGGCGGGACCGGCCGGCCGGAGTCAGGGCGACGTCTGTCCTCGGTGGGGGAGCTGCCCTCGAACGCGGGACGGCCGGTGAACAACTCGTACAGCACGAGGCCCAGCGAGTAGACGTCGCTGCGCAGGGTGATCTCGCCTCCACTGATCTGCTCGGGCGCCATGTACGCGGGGGTCCCCGCGCGGGCGTCATCGGGGGAGAGGTCGGCGGCGAGCGCCGCGAGCCCGAAGTCCATGATCCGGACGCGTCCGCGTCCGTCGAGCATGATGTTCGCCGGCTTCAGGTCGCGATGGAGGATCCCCATGCCGTGGGCCGCAGCGAGCCCGGCCGCGACCTGTGCCGCGATGTCGGACGCCTTTTCGCGAGAGGGTCTTCCGATCCGCCGCAGCAGCGACCGGAGGTCCTCGCCGTCGACGTACTCCATCGACAGGAAGCGGCGGCCGCCCATTTCGCCCACATCGTGGACGCGGCAGACGTTCGGGTGGCTGATCTGGCGCGCGGTGCGGACCTCCTGCAGGAGCCGGTCGAGAGATCTCGTGTCGTGCTCGAGAGGCTCGGGCAGGAACTTGAGCGCCACAGGTTGGCTCAGCCTGAGGTCGTCGGCGCGATACACCTCGCCCATGCCGCCGCGGCCCAGGAGGGCGACGATCCGGTACCTTTCGCCGACGAGAGCGCCGGGCAGGAAGCGCTCCCGGGACGCCTGATCTGGCGAGCCCCTGCGCTCTCCGGCGGCCGTCCGCGTAGGATCCGGCGGCTCCGGGGGCGTTCCTCGCCGGAGGTCCATCCTCCCGACTCCTCAAGTCCTGGCCCGCGGCGCGATGCTACCCCGGAAGCGGGCCTCCCGTGGATCCTGACCGCTGCGGCAAGGCGTCGTTCGTCCCAAGGCGCTTCAACGGGTTGACCCTGACCCGCAGGCCCCCTTCGCCGGGCTACGGGGGGCAGGCTACTGGTGGTTGTTCCGGGTGTAGGATCACTCGTCACACGAGCGTTCGTGTCCGGGTCAGCAGGTGGAGGGAAGCCCCATGCATCCCCACGGTGATCCGTATCCTGGCCACAGCACTTCCGCGCACGATCCAAGACGCGGGAAACTGCCGCAACGCCGCTGGAAAAAAGCGCTCACTGCCAGCCCGTTCCTCGCCGGTCTCGCCGCCCTCGCGTGGCTGGTATTGCGCAGCGGCAGCAAGCCGAGCCGGCTCGTATACCCCTGCCAGCAGGCCGCGTTCTCCGCCGCATCGCTCGCCTTCGGCGTGCCGCTGGTCGCGGCGGTCGTGGGCATTCGTCGCTGGCTGGACCCGCGCATCTCGCTGGTGAGGACCGTTGCGCTCGCGGTGCTCGGCCTCGCGTTGACCATCGGCGTCCGCGAGAACATCTCCGATGCCACAGCGAGGCCGGAGCCGGTGGTGGCCCCTGATCCGGGACCGCTGCTGGCACCCGCCGCGGAGTACCGCGCGAAGTTGTTCCACGAGACCAACTGCGCGCCGGACCCCGTCGGCGATTACTTTCCGGGCCTCGACGAGCTGCTCACGACCATGGGGGCCCAGGGGACGAAGTTCTACAGGTCCTCCACGACATCCCTGACGGCGGGTCCGGACGGGATCGTCGCGGCCGACGACACGGTGGTGATCAAGATCAACTACCAGTGGCCGGAACGCGGGGGCACGAACACCGACGTGCTGCGCGGGCTGATCCGGAGGATTCTCGATCACCCCGACGATTTCACGGGCGAGGTCGTTGTCGCCGAGAATTCGCAGTTCAACTCGATCGACAGCTTCGATCGCGCGGCCAACAACGCCCAGGACCGCCACCAGTCGCCGCACGACGTGGTCGTTCACTTCCAAGGGCAGGGATACCGTGTCTCGCACCTCGACTGGACCAGCACTCGCCTGACGCAGGTCACCGAGTACGACACCGGGGACCTGCGCAGCGGCTACGTCGTCGGACCCTACGATCCTGGCTACTCCGGCCGAACCTCCTACCCCAAGTTCCGGACCAGCTACGGCACGCCGATCAGCCTGAAGCGCGGTCTCTGGAATGAAGCCACCGGCCTATACGACCGCTCCCACCTGAAGTTCATCAACGTGCCGGTCTTGAAGTCCCACCACTCGACCTACGGCGCGACGGCGGCTGTGAAGCACTACATGGGCGTCGTCACCGACAGCCTGAGCACCAACTCGCACCTCGGGATCGGCTACGGGCTCCTCGGCGCGGTGATCGGCGAGGTCCGACCGGCGGATCTGAACATCCTGGACGCGATCTGGATCAACGCCAACCCGTACTCGGGGCCCGCTACGACGTACGCAGGCGCCACCCGGCGCGACGAGCTGGTCGCCAGCACGGACCCCGTCGCCCTCGACCGCTGGAGCGTGAAGAACATCCTCATCCCCGGCTTCGTTTCGAACGGCTACTCGCCCCCCTGGCCGAGCCCGAGCGCCGCCCCGGACAATTCGTCGAGCGCGTTCCGCCTCTACCTGGACCGCTCGATGAACAACATCCTGAGCGCGGGCTACCAGGTCACCAACGACTACACGAAGATGGACGTGTTCGCCCTGGCACCGCCGGGAGAGCCCTCCGATCCGATGGCCGCGGGAGCACCCTTCACGATCCGTGGGGTCTCCGGAGACTTCGAGTTGGCCTGGTCCGTGCCGATCAGCGGGGGTGCGGTCAGCGCGTACTACCTCTACCGCGTCGATCTCGGCACGCTTGGCGGCGGCTCGCAGCCAGAGTGCGAGGCCGTGCTCGGGACCGGCACCTCGGCCGTCCTGCCGGAGCTTCCGGATCAGTGCGGCTTCGTCGTGGTCGGGCGAAACGGTGCCGGTGACGGGTCGTTCGGCACCGACAGCGACGGACATGAGCGACCGAGTCCTGCACCGGGAGGTGCTTGCCCGTAGCGGCGCATCACGGGGTGTGACCCGGCGTCCAGTCGATCCAGAGGCGGGTCAGCGCTGGCGAACGGACCTCAGCCACCACCGCGAGGCCTTCGCTCGACCTCGCCTTGGCGGACTTTCCCACCGGAACGGCTGGCGTCCCGCAGCGTAATGCTCTCGCTCGACCAAACTGCCGCAACCACCGCGTCGTCGCCGAGCGCGTGTGCCCTGCTGTCGAGCTCTCCGCCGCCGTTTCTACCAGCCGTTGGGCGCGACCGTCGCGGATGCCATCGCGAGTGCGCTCCACCAACGCTCTTGCCCCGGCACCTACCGAGGCATCAGTCATGCGGACGCGTGGATGCGGCCATGGCGAAGCGCAACGGCGCTTGACATGCTGTGCGCGACAACTGCACCCAGAGCGCCAGCGGCCGGAAGCTGCTCCGAAAGCTCACCGAGTCGTGGCAGGGCCTGAACGACGCCATGGCCCGCCTTCTGAGGGAAGACGGACGATGACCACCAACGACCTGATCGAAGCCCACGTCACCGACGTCGCCCTCCGCCGGCCACGCGCGCAGCGCAACGACGTAGCGTTCGAGTTGCGCGTGCCGCTGCGCGAAGAGCTGCAGGCCCGGGCCGAGGCTGCGGGACGCGACGCCGACCCGGCGCTGGCCACCGAGCTGTTGCACGGCTTCGGCCGTCCCGCGGAGGTCGCCGCGCGCTAACGCCCGGTGCTGACGATCATCGATCCCGCGGACGGCCGCGCCTTCCTGCGCGCTTCCGTGCCCGAATTGCTGCGGGCTCTCGGCGACTGGTGGGGCGCCACCGTGATCCCAGCGCTGTGGTGGCCCGGCCTGCTGGTCGTGGGCTTCGGCGCGGCCGTGTGGGCCCGCTGCCGCTGGCCGCGGACCGCGGAATGGAAGCCGTGCCCGGGCGATCGCGCCGACGCGAGCCGCACCGCGCCGGTGCTGGGACTCGTCGGCATCGTGTGCGGGGTTCTCGTGCTCGTCGACTCGCGCTGGTTCCTGGACCTCCTGCTCGGCGGCCGCGCGGTGCCCGCGGCGAGGGAGGCCTTCGCCTGCACCGAGGCCTTCCGCCGCCGCCTCCAGACGGCGCTGAGCCTCGCCAC
The DNA here is from genome assembly GCA_963702425.1 of uncultured Acidobacteriota bacterium. Lineage (GTDB taxonomy): Bacteria > Acidobacteriota > Polarisedimenticolia > J045 > J045 > JALOKP01. The sequence continues at coordinate 161,277 of CAVPCQ010000017.1, read as the reverse complement.
CTGCGCCGTCCTCGCCTGGATCGCGCTGGACGGCCCGGTGTTCGTGGCGCCGGCTACCGATCGGACAGCGAAGGTCGCGATCGTCGTCCTCGTCGCGCTCACGCTCGGTGGCATGGCCCTGCGACTGTACCGGAGCGTTCGGCCGTCGCCGGAGGGGTCGCCGGGACCTACGCTGTGACGTGGGCGGGGGCACCGCAGCGGCAACCGGGCTCCTCCGCGGGCGATTCGGGTATCCTACATCGGAGCTCAACTCGTTGAAGGGCTAGGCTGACGGATTTCTGGCGAGAAAGACGGGGTCTTCTCATGGCCCGGAATTTCCGTCCGCCGTCTGCCGCTCGACCAGCGACCAGGAGGTCGGACCATGACCAGGGCGCGGCCCGTGCAACAGCTTCTCCTGCTGCTATTCGTCCTCATCGTCGCGGCCACCGGGATGCGAGCGGCAGCCGATACCATCGCCGGCCATACTGTTCAGCTTGACGCCCAGAGCAAGATCGTCCCGTGGTTCTCGCCGGCGGCCAACGCCTACGATGAGTTCCTCGACAGGCGGTGGAATTTCATCAAGACCAGTGTCCCGCCGTCGCCGGGGCCGGCACCGCGCTCCTCCTACCCGCAGTACTACTTCTACGACGGCTTCGTAACCACCCAGGCGGAGATCACTCCGGACTACTGGATGAACGACATCGGCGAGAAGATCCCCAACTGGTTCGAGTCGGCCCGCCTCTACTACGCCTATACCGGTGACGTCGCCGTCATGGCGATCGTCCGCGACCTCATGGACTACGCCATCGACCACGGCACCAGCCCGGCCACTTTCGCCTGGCCCAACTTCCCGCACACGACCACCAAACACGGCGATCTCGAATTCGAAGGTTTCACTCCCACCTTCGCCTTGCATGAGATCCAGGTCGACCACGCAGGCGACATGGGATTAGCCTATTTCCGAATGTACCAGTTTACCGGCGATGCGAAATACCTGACGAGTGCCATTCATGTCGCCGACGCGCTTGCGGCCAACGCCCGCGTCGGGACGGCAACCCAGTCGGTCTGGCCCTACCGGGTGAAGATGGACAGCGGCACGATCACGGCGGAGTACGGCGCCAACTGGATCGGCAGCTACGACCTGCTCGAGAGCCTCGTCACGGCGGGGCTGGGCGATACGAGCGCCTATGCCCAGGCCATGACGCTCGCGCGGAACTTCATCCTCCAGTTCCCCATGCAGACCGGGTACTGGACCGACGGGCACTCCGACAATCCCGTCAACAGCAATACCTACAAGAGCAACCTGAGCAAGAGCAACACGGCTCTCTATATGTACGACCACCCGGAATTCGATCCGGACTGGCAGACCCATCTGCCCGCCCTCATTCAGTGGACCGAGGACAACTTCGTCTACCGCACCACCGGCGGCGAGCCGGCGACGGCCTACGGCGCCGCCATCGTGGGGGAACAGGACGGTTTCCTCTACAAGATGGACTATCAGACGGCTCGCTACGCCGCCGAGTGCGCCCGGTGGTACCGGGCGTCGGGGGATACGGCCTATCTCGAGAAGGCCTACCGCTCCTTGAACTGGGTGACTTACTGCAGTGATTCCGAGGGCCGGGCGACAGAAAGCCCTTACTCCCCCGGTATCGCCACCTGGTGGTCCGATTGCTATGGCGAAGCCCCTCGCATGTTCTACCATGCCTTCGCCGCGATGCCGGAGTGGGCCCCTCCCCGGGAGGACCACATCCTTTACAGCCGCGGAGTTCTCACCGACGTTTCGTACGGTCCGGGCGAGGTCCGGTACACCGCGCAGGATGCGACGGACACCGAGTACCTGCGACTCAGCTACTTGCCCACGGAGGTGACCCTGGCCGGCTCGCGCCTGCCGCAGCGGACCGACCTGGCGAGCGACGGCTGGACGGTCCGCGACCTCGGCGGCGGCGATCATGCCGTGGCCGTCCATCACACACGCGGCGGCCAGGTGCGCCTCACGACAGACCCCGGCAACCTGCCGCCGACCGTCAGCCTCACCAGCCCGGATGCCGGCGCGACGTTCGAGGCGCCGGCGCTGATCACGCTGATCGCAGACGCGACCGGCAACGCCGCCCCGGTCGCCGCCGTTGAGTTCTTGAGCGGCGGGACCAAGATCGGCGAGGACAGGACCGTGCCGTACAGCTTCAGCTGGGTCAACGTCCCCGTGGGCACCTACACGTTCACCGCGCGGGCCACCGACGACCTCGGTCTGAGCAAGACGTCGACACCCGTGACCGTCACCGTTTCCGGGACTGGCGCGGCAGCCGTGTTGGGCAACACGGACCAAGGGACGTTCACCGACACGCTCTGGGACAACGGCGCATGGATCAACGCCAGCCGCTTCCAGGCGTCCGCCGACCTGACGGCGACGAACATCTTCGCGAAAGTGACCGCCAGCACGGGCCGCTACCGCTGCGCCATCTACTCCGACAACGGCGGGAGCGCAGACCGGCTGCTGCGTGCGAGTGTGGAAGTTACCAATCCCGCCGACGGCTGGCAGAGGTTTGCACTGACCGAGCCGCTATCGGTAACCAACGGGAGTTTCTACTGGCTGGCCATCTGGTCGGATGCCGCCGACGCGCGGGTCTACGCGGAGAACGGCGGCACGCTGCGCTGGGGCCGCTACAACTACGGCTCGTGGCCCGACCCCGTCGCGCTCACCGGCGCGGGCAACAGCACATACTCCATCTACGCGACGGACGGAAACGGCGACCCGGGAGTCACGTTTGACGGTGCGCGGATCGGACAGGTGATTGACGGCTTCGGCGTGAACGCCAACCATCGCAGTTGGAACGGCACGGAGCTTCAACCGGTACTCGACGCGCTCATCGAACAGGCAGGGATGACGCAGTTCCGCATCGTGTTCGACAACACCGATTGGGAGGCGATCAATGATAACGCCGATCCCGCCGTGTTCGACTGGCCGTACTACAACGCGCTCTACGGCTCGAGCGCCTTCACCGGCCTCTGGGACATGACCGCCTACCTCAACCAGCGCGGGCTGACGGACGGCGTGTTCTTCAACTTCATGGGACCGGGACCTTCATGGATGGGAGGCGGTACGCTCGGGGCCGGCATGGAAGAGGAATGGGCGGAGTCGATCACCTCGCTGCTGGCGTACGCACGCAACACGCGTGGGCTCGAGTTCCGTCTCGTCGCTCCGAACAACGAGCCGGACATCTACAACGAAGGCATCCACATGGATGTGACTCCCTACACCGCTAGCCTGCACGCACTGGCGCGGAAGCTGGATGCAAACGGGCTCGGCGACCTGCGATTCGTCGGCCCCGACCGCGCGGGCGGCGGCACGGGCTACATGCCCGAAATGATGGCGGACCCCGTCATCATGGCAAAGCTGGCGCACTTCGGCGTTCACAGCTACTCCGACAACGGCGGCGGCTCGTCCGGCGTGCTTGACTTCATCCGCGCTTCCGCCTACCCCGATCGCACGTTCTGGATGACGGAGTTCAACGTCTGGTGCCCCACCTGCGACAGCGGCACGCGTGGCAACTACGATTGGAACTACTGCCGGGGAACGGCGGACTACCTGCTCGACCACCTTGCCAACGGCGCCTCGTCCGGCATCGTATGGGAAGGCTACGACAGCTTCTACGCCCACCCGCCCGCGACCTGGAGCTTCTGGGGCCTGTTCTCCGTGGATGACGAGAACGCCGTGCCGAAGACCTACACGCCGCGCAAGAACTTCTATACCGTGGCCCAGATCACCAAGTTCGTTCGTCCCGGCGCGCGGCGCATCGGCGTCGACGGAATGACCGGCCCGTTCTCGCCGCTCCTGGCGTTCCACCACGCGGGCTCGAACCGGGTCACGATCGTCGGCATCAACACCGGGGCCGGGGCCGCAGCCCTGCAAGGGAGGCTGGCGTCGCTGCCCGCATTGACGAGCCTCGACCTCTACTACACATCGGCCGCGAAGAATCTCGAGTATGCCGGCAAGGTGCCCGTCAGCAACGGCACCTTCACCGCCACGATTCCGGCCGATTGCGTCTTCACCCTCACCGCGGAGACGTTCCAGCCGGAGGTGTCCGTCTACCAGTCCACGGACCCGCAGAATGTCGTGAACCCGACGAACAGGATCGGCGTCGCTTCGCGGAGCCCGTTCGTTTGGACACCTCCGGACGGACCGATCCTGTATTACCAGCTGGACGACGGCTCAGGGTACCCCGGCGGCATCCGGGTATTGAAAAGCGGCACGGAGCTGCAGTTCGTTTTCTGAGCTGGATGTCGACCTGTCCTTCGCCAAGATCGAGTCCGCACATTGCTGATGGCCCACGCGGCTCGGAATGGGAGGCAGAGTCGCCGGCCGAACGCGCCCCTGCATGTGTCGGCGACGGTCATGCCCACCGGTTGACAGAGAGGGCGGCGGACTGCCGTCCGCAAGAGTACACGTGCTCCGCGACAAAGCAGCTGTGACGGACTATTCGAGCGGAATCGTCAGGCTGCGGGACGCCAGCTGTACCGGTGATGAAGTCCGCCAAGGCGAGGTCGGGCGATGACCTCGGCGGCTGGATCGGGCTTCGACTCCACAGCTCGCATCGCGGGAGCATCCGTCTTCAGGACAAGTGCGTGCGATCGTTGAGGTCGTACGAGACGAAGCCGGCCAGAAGGCGCTGCAGGTGCTTCTCGTTCGGGACGATGACGTGGTCGAGCAGATCGCGGCGATGACCCCGCGGTGGTCGGCGAGAAACATGCGCCAGCGCTGCCGTGCGTCGGGATGTGCCGGACGCCGGGGCATGTAGCGAGAGACTGTGCGTTCGGAGACCTCCAGGGCGAGTTCCTGGATCTCGCCGTGGATGCGCGGCGCTCCCCACGACGGATTCTCGGTCGCCATCCGGTGGACGAACGCACGGAGGTCGCCCGTTGTGCTCGGGCGTCCAGCGTGGCGCCGCGATGTCCAGCGCCCGTACCGTCTGAAGCCTTCGCGATCCCAGCGCATGACGACCGCAAGGAGGCGGTTGGGCATCCACGCACGTTGACGGCGGTATGGCCGGAGGGCGACCGGGCTCGTCCGCGGGCGATTCGGGTAGCCTGAATAGGAACGCAACTCGCTGAAGGGTAGGGCGGACGAAGTCAAGGCGACGCACAGCGTTTTTACCCCCTCGGAGGTCGCCGATAGCCGGAGTATGATCACACCCGACCCGGAGAGTGGTGCGCGTGTCAACCGAGCCCCCTGACCAACACATCGAAGCGTCGGCCGCCGCCCGTCTCCAGGAACGAGCGCTGGCGGACCACCCCGAGTTGAAGGACCGTGCGCTCGACGTCGCGGCTGAGGGCATCACCATTGCGGACGCCCGGCTGCCGGACCGGCCCCTCATCTACGTGAACGAGGGCTTCGAGCGCATGACGGGGTACGCGATCGCGGATGTGCTGGGCAGGAACTGCCGGTTTCTTCAGGGGCCCGACACCGATCCGGACGCGGTTGCGGAAATCCGTGCCGCCGTTGCCGAGCAACGCGAGTGCATCGTCGAGATCCTGAACTACAGGCGTGACGGCACCGCGTTCTGGAACCGGCTCTCGATCACGCCGGTCCGCAACGACCTCGGCGAGGTCACCCACTTCATCGGCATCCAGTCGGACGTCAGCGTGCGTCGCGAGGCCGAGCACGGACTGCGTCGGGCCAAGGAGGTGCTCGAACACGATCTCCAACTGGCGGCGCGAATCCAGAACGCCCTGCTCCCGCCGGCGGAACTGCACCTGGGTGGATTGCGCATCGCCCGTGCGTTCCACCCCTGCACCGACCTGGCGGGTGATGCGGTGGGAGTGGTCGCCTTCCCGCACGGCCCGGTGGGGCTTTACCTGCTGGACGTCAGCGGCCACGGAGTGGGGGCGGCCCTCCTGTCGTTCACCTTGAATCACATGCTGTCGCCATCGGTCGAAGGGGCGCTTCTCCTCGAGGCGAAAACAGACGGACTCAGCGTAGTTCCGCCATCGCGCGTAGCGGAGCGTCTCAACCGGCAGTTCCCGATGGATCGAACGCGACAGTATTTCACGTTCGTGTACGGGGTCTTCGACGCGTCACGAGGGCTCTTCCAGTACGTCATGGCCGGCCACCCCGCCCCCATCCTCTTTCCCAAGGCGGGGACGCCGGTCCGGCTTCACGGCAGCGGCCTGCCGATCGGGATGATCGAGCACGCGACCTACGACGACGAGACCGTGATCCTCCAACCCGGGGATCGGCTGTACTTCTACACGGACGGAGTCATCGAAGCGCCGAACGCGTTGGAGCAGGAGTTCGGCTACGAGAGGCTGGTAGCGGAGATCGACCGGGGGCGGCACCGCCCCCTGCGGGCAGGGCTCGAACTCGTCGCCGATCTCGTTCGGGACTGGTCGGGAGGCCACCTGCGCGACGACGTGTCGCTGCTCGCGATCGAGCGGATCTGACCGACTGCGAGCGGCCCATGAGCATCCCGAGCCGGATCGGGTCGAGAACAGCGACCGAGACACCAGCGGAGGCAACGATCATCGGCGAACGCGCGCTCCCGAGACGAGGCGCGGCGGCAAGGGGATCCCACGGGGGTACGCTGAGGTGTGCTTCGCAAGAATCGCATCCACGCGTCGGCATGACTGATGCCTCGGTGAATGCCGGGGCAAGAGGCACTCGCGCTCGGTGACGACGCGGCGGCGGCGGCAGCAGATCGGTCGAGCGAGAGCGTCAGGCTGCGGGACGCCAGCCATACCGGTGGTGAAGTCCGCCGAGGAGCGGGCGAGCGATGATTTCCGCGGCTGGATCGGTGCTCGTCTCCACAGCTCGCATCGCGGGAGCGTCCTTCTTCAGGGACAAGTGCGTCCGGTCGTCGCGGTCGACGGATTCTCAGTCGCCATCCGGTGGACGAGCGCGCGGAGGCCGCCCGATGTGCTCGGGCGTCCAGCGTGGCGCCGCGATGTCCAGCGCCCGTACCGTCTGACACCTTCGCGATGGCATCGCATGACGACGGCAAGGAGGCGGTTGAGCATCCACGCGCGCTGACGGCGGTAGGAACTGAGGGCGATCGGGCTCGTCCGCGGACGATTCGGGTCGCCTACATGGGAACGCAACTCGATGAAGGACAAGGCGGACGGGGTTGTGGCGAGGGAGTGCGTCCAGCGAAGGCTGGCATGTTCAGTGGGAGTGAGTCCCACCGGGGCAAAAGTCAGAAGCCCCGTAGCTCGGGTCGCATCAGTGGAGGAAACGAATCTGGTGAAGCCGACTGACAAAGCCATCTTCGGGATGGTGAGCGAGTCACCGGGCCGCAACGCGAGTGAACCCAGAGGTGGCCTCGACGAATGATGATTCCGGAGGCCGAGCTCTCTGCCTCGGGGCGAAGGCAGCATGGTCCGTCGCAATCTGACCGAGGCGGCGGGTCACTCCGGCGGGGTGGTAGGGGCAGCACGGTGACAAGGACATGCCGAGCAACTGGAGAAGCCGTCCTCGTCCCGTCGAGAAATCGACGGAGCAAGGTAGGTCGAATGACCGGAGACCCCGGGAAATCGACCGAAGACGAGACGGTGGCGGCCGGGTCCGAAGTAGCGAAGAAGCGGGGTAACGCCCGTAGAGCGAAGGGGCCCTGCTGCACACGAATCCTTCGTCAACATGGAAGGCAGGGGTGAAATGACAAAAGCACCCGTCGATCTGCAAGACCTGAGACGAAGGATATACGTCAAGGCGAAGGCCGAGCCGTCTTGGCGCTTTTTGGGGACTGTATGTGCACGTGTGCAAGACGGAGACGCTACGAGAGGCGTATCGACTCGCCAAGAAGAACAACGGGGCCCCGGGGATTGATGGGGTCACGTTCGAAGCGATCGAGGCGCAGGGCGTGGATAGCTTCGTGGAGCAGCTCAGGAGGGAACTGAGCGAACGCATCCATCGTCCCCTACGGGTCCGGAAGGTTGAGATTCCCAAGGCGGGCGGCACGTTCCGCGTCCTGTCGATCCCAACCATCCGGGACCGGGTGGTCCAGGGAGCGCTCAAGCTCATCCTGGAACCGATCTTCGAGGCGGGCTTTCAGTCGGGGTCATGTGGCTACCGACCCAGGCGAAGACCGCAGGACGCGGTGCAACGGGTCTCGGATGCGATCATTCAAGGTAAGACGTATGTCATCGATCTCGACCTGCGTTCCTACTTCGACACGGTGGCACACGCCATCGTGTTGGGGAAGGTAGCCAAGCGAGTCGATGACGAGGACGTGATGCACTTGCTGCGAATGATCCTGAAGGCTTCCGGGAAGGTGGGAGTTCCTCAAGGCGGTGTGATCTCAGCCTTGCTGAGCAATCTGTACCTCAACGAGGTGGACAGGATGCTGGAGCGGGCGAAAGAGGTCACGCGCTACGGTCGATTCACGGCGATCGAGTACGCTCGGTTTGCCGACGACCTGGTGCTGTTGGTGGACTCTCATCCGCGTCATGCGTGGCTTCGTCGAGCGGTGGAGAAACGGCTTCGGGAGGAGCTGGCCAAGCTGCGGGTGGAGGTGAACGAGGAGAAGAGCCGGAACGTGGACCTGACGCGAGGGGAGAGCTTCGGATTCCTCGGCTTTGAGTTTCGCCGAGTGCGGAGTCGTGCAGGGCGGTGGATGCCGCTGCGCACGCCGCAGCTGAAGAACCGGACGGCGTTGCTACGCGAGGTCAAGACGTGGTTTCGCCGCCTTCGTTCCCAACCGACCAGGAGGTTGGTCGAGAAGATCAATCCCATCCTGCGCGGTTGGGTGACTTACTTCGCGCACGGGCACTCGAGCCGGTGTCTGTCGTTCATCCGAAACTGGGTAGAAGAGAAGATCAGGCGTCACCTGGCGCGGGCCCGATTGCGCCCCGGCTTCGGCTGGAAGCGGTGGAGTAGGCGATGGCTGTACGAGACTCTCGGACTATTCGGCGATTACCGGATCCGATACCTCGTGTCCTCATCACCGAAAGTCGCTCCGGCCGAACGGTTTCATAACCCTTGATGCGAAGTGTGCAGGAGCGCGTAGTGCGGGAAATCCGCTTGCTGCGTGCGATGTGGCGGGGGCTGGAAACGGGCCCACGATGTGGCTAGTGAGGCACTCCCAGAGGAAACGGGGAGCAACGGATAGGCCGCGTCCAAGGGGTACCGCGCCAGTCCTCGACCCTACCAGGCCGCGCCGCTCCCACAGCAACGGCTGGTTCCTGGGGCCGGCGATCAGGTTACCCAGCGCCTGCAGGATGTCGCTATGCGGTGCTTTCTGGCCGGAGCCTTCGTCATCCGCTGCCATGCGCGCCTCTGCGGGCCGGAGATGCTCGCCTCGACGCGGCGCAGGGATAAACGGTATTTCGTCCCGCCGTCGTCGGTTTTAGAGTGTACACCATGAGGATGGGGTTGATCTTCGGCCGGGATCGGTTCGACTCAGGAGACCGGGGCACCTGCCAAGCGGAGACCGGCCCAGCCGTGAGTCCTTCGCCGCAGGGCATGCGGACGGGCGGGGGCGGGCTGGGTGCTGACGCTGCCGTTCGCGCTGTGCTACCGGCTGGCATTCGACGCCGAGCTGACCGCGGCCGTTCTCCTCGAGCTCCTGCGCACCTGTCTCCCGCCATATCCCCGACCGCCCTGCCCTTCAACGAGTTGCGTTCCTATGCAGGATAACCGACTCTCCGGCGGACGAGCTCGGTTGCCCTCCGTCCGTACCGCCGTCATCGGGCGCGGATGTTCAACCGCGTCGTTGCCGTCGTCCGGACTCTTCTCGCGATCTTCGCCAGCCGCGCTGAGCTTCTGATCGAGAATCTCGCCCTCCGCCAGCAGCGTGCCGTCCTCCGGCGGAAGAACCCCCGGTCCCGCCTTCTCCTCATCGACCGCCTTCTCTGGTTGGCTCTGCGCCGCTGGTGGATCCGATGGGAGGAGGCGCTCGCCATCGTTCAGCCCTGCGCTGGCAGCGCGAAGGCTTCCGACGGTACGGGCGCCGGAAATCGCGGCGTCATGCTGGAGGCCCGAGCACAGCGGCCGACCTCCGCTTGCCCCGGCATTCACGGAGGCATCAGTCATGCCGACGCATGGATTCGATTTTGGCGAAGCACAGCCTCAATCCCTCGGTTTCCTGGACTGCTTCTTCGCCCGCTTGACGTATTGCCCGAAACTCCGGTCTTTCCGCCGCTTTTCCAGCGCCGTCATCTCGAAGTGCTCCGCTTCCTGCTTCAGTTTGAGGTAATTGGCGAACCTCTTCCGGTCCAACCCGCCGGTTTCAATCGCCTCGCGCACTGCGCATCCCGGTTCGTGCTCATGCGTGCAATCCCGGAAGGCGCACCGCCCGGCCAGTTCGGCCACATCCTCGAAGGTGTCCTCGATCACGGTCGCCGAGGCCGCCACTCCCACTTCCCGCATGCCCGGGTTGTCGACGACGATCCCGCCGTTCTTCATGAAGTACATTTCCCTGGCCGTCGTGGTGTGTTGGCCCTGTCCGGTATGAGCGCTGATCACTTCCGTCCGGATGACCGCTGCTTCGAGCAGCCGGTTGATCAGGCTGGACTTGCCGACCCCCGAGGACCCCAGGAAGCAGCCGGTTTTTCCTCTCGGGATGCGGTTCGTCAATCCACCCAGGCCCTCACCTGAAGCGGCACTCACCATGAGGACCTCGCCGGTATGGAACCTGCTCTCGATGCGAGAGCTGAATGATGACCGCTCAGGGACGGAGATCAGGTCGATCTTGTTCAGGATGACCGTGGTCTTGATGCCGGCGTCCCAGGCGATGGCCAGGTACCTCTCCAGGCGGTTCAGGTTGAAGTCGCGGTCGATGGACTCGACGATGAAGGCGAGATCGATGTTGGCGGCGATCACCTGGGGTTCCGGCCGACCGGTGTTCATCCTCCTGAGCAGCGTCCTCCTCGGCAGGATGCCGTGGATCACCGCCGGCCCCGGCTCCATCCCGGTAACGGCCACCCAGTCCCCCACCGCCGGGTAATCCTCCCGTTTCAACGCCGCGTGGGCCAGTTTCCCGGCGACCTCGGCCAGGCACTCGCCGTCCGGGCTGATGATCCTGTAGAAACCCCTGTGCTCCGCCGCGACCCGCGCTACCGCGCAGCTTGGAAACCCGGACGCCTCGCGCCCTTCTTCAAAGAATTCGTCGTATCCCAGGTCTTCCAGCTTCATCGTCAGCATCCCTCTCAACTGTGGCCTCGAGGAGGAGGGCGGGTAGATCTTCTCTTCGCAACTTCTCCGTATTCTGCAGAGAAGTGGGCAGCCGCTTCAAGCGAAACCAATGAAGGGGGCTGGAAACTCCCGGTAGCGCAACTCGAGAGCCGTGCTCATGACGCGCCAGCCGCAGTCGGTGACCGTGAGCGGCGGCAGCGCGGGATCTTGGCGATCAGTCGGCAGACGTGGAGCCCATGAAGAAGCCGGCTGATCTGGGCGTTGCGCTTGCGGGGATCGTCGTCAAGGCGAAACGCGGCGGGGTCGAGCCTGTTGCTGAGGTCGTGATTCGTGAATCCGTGGAGCGCATTCGCGCGCATCAGGGCGGCGAAGAGCTGAGTTTCGGGTCGAGAGTGCGGATGGAAGGGGTTGGCCGGCCGCGCGGCGGCGGTCTTCTTGCGCATCGTGAGGGAGTCCAGGACGTGCACGCCCGTCGAGGGATCATCGACCTGGGCCAGGGCATTGAGATACGGCGCGCTGCTCTGAAGCGAGATCTCGCGGTAGCGGAAGAGGGTGGACACGCTCTTCCTCAAGGGGACCCACGCCGTCACGCGGCGGCCGCCGCGCCGGAGGCGGCGCCGAACCCGGAACTCGTCGGGCTCGTTGATCACGGCCTCGACCCGCAGGGCCAGACCGTCCTTGTCATACATCGTGATCCAGTTCGTTCCTCCAATCACTGAAGTCGCCTCCCGTGCGAAAGGAGAAGGAGGGAAGGCGACGACGGAAGACACTCCGACACCCTTCTCCTCCTGGCGGGAAGACTGACGCGACGGGTCGACGCGACCGCGGTGGCGGGGGTGTCCGCGCTGCCACGGCCCGAAAAGGATCCTCGTGGCGCTCCACCGGCCCAACGCTTACGGCATCCTTGAGCACGGGCGGAACCGCCGATTCGCGGGAGCCCGCAGGCGCCGACTGCAGCTCAGAGCGGGGAGTCCACGACCGCGAGGACCGGTGTCCCTTCGCCCCGGGACCAGCGTCCCTGTAGCAGCAGCGCGAGCGGTTCGGCCCGCAACCACGGGCAGTTCGGGGGAGGGGCGAGGCGCGGGCCGGACGTGCCAAGCGTGGAAAGAGACCCGAGGAGCCTCTGGCACACTGCGCCCGGAGACCGCAGGGTCATTTGCTTTCCCAACGTTTTTGCCCTACCACGTTAGTTCGTCAACTCGCGGGTCGCTGAAGTCTCTGCCGATCCGCTGGTCGGAGAGCCTCTAAAGCAGAGCCCGCGGACCGAGATCACGTCCGACCGCGTTCAACTCAGCGTCGAATGGCCGCGGATCGTCGGGCACCCGGTCGCCGAGACCGGCAACAGTTCGGCGGAAAGTGGCCCAGGCACGCCGGAGGGGTGATGGCCGGACGCTCACCCCTAGGGAAAATGCTGATCCCTCCCTCGGTAATCCGCCGTTGAATCGGGGGCTGCTTTCTGTCGATACTCTCGTTTGGCGTCTGCGGTAGACCGAGAGAAACGGTAGGGAGATGCTCATGTCACGACGCAGGAATGTCGCCTGCCTCGCCTTCATCATTCTCCTGGTCGCGGCGTTTGGTTCAGCGCTGGCCGGCGGTATCACGTTCATGCCGGTCGGTCCGCTGGGCGCCTTCTTCTCAGACATCTCCGACGACGGGACGAAGGTCGTCGGATCGATCTGGTACGGCCCCAATTTCTACTGGACTCGTGACGGGGGGGCCGTATTGCTCGGCGGTGGTCGTCCGGTGAGCCGCACGGTGATCTCGGGAGACGGTCGCACCATCGTCGGCTGCGCGACGGATGAAAACGGCCTCTGGAACGCCGCACGCTGGCTCGGTGGCGAGTCGTGGGAGACCCTCGGCACGGTGCCCGGGGGCCTGCCGTGCGACTTCAACGTGAGCAGCGGCTGGGGGATCACCACGGACGGCAGCAAGGCGGTCGGCTCGGTCTGGTTACCAACTCGCTGCTCGGCCACTGCCGGCGAGTTCGACCTGGTCACCAAGGACGTTACGAGTCTCGGCACCTTCTTCGATCGCAGCGCGACTCGTGCCAACGGCGTCTCGGGCAACGGCCGCGTCGTCGTCGGCTGGCAGGACGAGGAGGACAGCTCGCGGCGCGGTGCGAAGCGGGTCGACGGCGTCGAGGAGTGGATCCTCGGCAACCAGGCGGACCTCGTCGGCGAGGCCGAGGCGACCAATTCCGACGGGAGCGTGATCGTCGGGAGCGGTCTCGGTCCGGGCTGGGGCTGGCGCTGGAAGGCAGGCTCGGGAATGAAGACGGTTGGCCCGATCTGCGGGTTGCCGGGCGGCTACCGGGCCTGCAGAAGCTACGCGACCGATGCCTCCGAAAACGGCTCGATCGTCGTCGGGGCCACCTACTTCGAAGGACCCCGCGACGCCTGGATTTGGGCCGAGCCGAATACGTTCCGCTATCTCGACGTTTACCTGCGGTCCGACAAGGTCCCCGGAATCGACGGCTGGTCGTTCGAGACGATCGCGGCGATCACGCGCGACGGGAAGGCGCTCATCCGGAATGGCGTCGACCCCGAGGGTCGCCTGCAGGGGTCCGTGGTCTACTTCGATGCTCCGTTTCACTAGCTCGCAGACCGGAATCGTCACTGGAATCAGAGGAGGTGGACCATGCGTGCCCTCATTGCAGTGCGGACCGTACTGATCGTCGCAGCCATTGCGCTCCCGGCCCGGGCCGCCGCGCCCGAGGGCATTGACCTGAGGGTGTCGAGGGGACAGAGCGCCACCTCCGTGACCCTCAGCTGGACCGGGACGATTCCGACCTACACCGTATTCCGGTCGACGGATCCGACCCGGGCCACGGACCCCGGCAACCGACTTGGGGATACCAGTACGAACAGCTGGATCGACACACCGCCGGCCGGCAAGGTGTTTTTCTACGTCGTGGTGGGCCAATGTCCCAGCGGCCAGCTCGTCTGCGGCGGGGTTTGCGATGTCGACAGCGACGCCGACACGTTCTGCGACCATCTGGACAACTGTCCGAGCCGGGCCAACACGGACCAGGCCAACCAGGACGGCGACCAGGCGGGAGACGTCTGCGATTACTGTATCAGTGATCTGGCGAAAGTCGACCGCGGCAGGTGCGGCTGTTTCAAGGTCGAGGACACCGCGGACAGCGACGGCGACGGCGTGCCCAACTGCCACGACCAGTGTCCGAACAGCAACGATGCGCTGGACTCCGACCGCGGCGGCCTGCCGAATGCGTGCGATTCGTGCCCGACGGGATTGTGCAACTTCTCCATGCCGGACCGATTCTACGCCGAGTTGCCGGGCCACCAGGCCCTACGCGTCTCGCGGGACGGCCGGTGGATCGCCGCGCTCGAGCCCAGCACCTTGCGGGGCGTCCTGATTCCGACCGAGGCGTTCATCGCGAACCCGTCGGACACCAGCTACTACGAGTACATGGGGATCGAGCGGGTGAGCCAGATCCGCGGGTTCAGCGACGACAACAACCTGGTGCTGGCCAGCATCAACACCTACGTCCCGCAATCGGTGTCCAAGGTCAGTGCCGCGGCGATCTACGACCGGACCAACGGCAACTGGGAGGTTCTGGGTCTGTACGACGACACCATCAACATTGACGCGTGCCGTTTCTACAGCGAGGGCGCCGACATGACCTCGGACGGCAAGGTCGTCTACGGCAGGACGCCGACGGTCGAGCAACCCTGCAAGCTGGTCGGATACCGCTACGACATCGCGGCCGAGGATTGGCAGCTGTTCCGTGGTCCCGAGGACACGTCGGTGCGGCTCGTCGAGGGCGTGTCGGGCGACGGCGGCAGGATCGTGGGATCCGCGAACCCGGAGCTGGGCTCGGAGACCGGCGTGATCTGGACCTACCAGCCGCCGGCCACGTACTGGCCGGAGTGGATGAACGACTTCGGCGTGGCCTACGACGTCACGTTCGACGGGTCGGCGGCGTCGGTGTCGTCCGGGAATCGCGCGTGCCGCTGGACCTTCACAGGAGGACTCTCGCCCCTGGGTCCTGGCACCCTGGACGTGGAGTGGAGCCCCAGGGCCGTGGCGATCTCGGATGGCGGGAACGTCATCACCGGATACCACACGAACATGCTGGCCAGCGGGTTGCCGTTCATCTGGGTCCAGGGCGTGGGCTTCGGCGATCTCTACGACTACCTGATCTATCGCGGATTCACTCGTGCGCAACTCGGCCATTTCTCCGACAGCTTCATCGCGTTGGACCTCTCGAGCGACGGTCGCGTCATTGTCGGTCGTACCGGGGCCGTGTCCGGCTTGCCCGGCTGGGTCACGATCACGCGACACAACTGAGCGCGGTCGGCCCCTGCGCTCGCAGATGGCGGGTCGGCGACGATCCGCGGCCCGTCGACTTCGCACTCTGGGGAGGATAGCCCCGGGGGCGGGGCGACCGGTCGTGGGGTCAGTGCGGGCGTCGGGGACGCGCCCGGCCCCCGCGACGGCGATGCGTCCGGACGGGCACGCATGGGAGCGATTCCGACGGGGACGAGCGACTGAGCGCGACCCCGCAGCGGTATCCTCACCTCGATGGTGCGTCGTGAAGAAGCCGGTGGCCAGGGCCAGCAGACGGCGATGGGGCCGGTTTCAAGCTGCACCGATCCAGCGGGTGGAAGTCCCGCCCCGGTAAGCGCCGGCGCGCCGGGTAGCAGGCCCCCGGCGAGGGCGGGAGACCGCCTTGCCCGAGCGGGGCATCGAAAGCCTGCGAGGCGGCGGAAGCCGTGCCGCAGGGAGCGAGCACGCGGGCCGCAACCTGAAGTGAAGCCTGCAGCCTCGACAGAGGAACAATCCGGGGGCCGAGCCGCTCATGTCACGGCGAAGGCAACACCGCCCGCGTCAGAACCGGAGCGCGCGGGCGGTCCCGGCGGGGTAGGGGGCGCAGCACGCGTGCAAGGAGCGGTGCGGAACACGAGAGACCCGTCTGCGCGGCCCACGTCGGGGCCAGGCGCGTCGTATCAGCCGGAGGCGAAATCGGCCGCTGCGCAGCGGGAGTCCGAGGGGATCGTAGTACCGGTGATCGTCGCGACGAAGAACGCGGCGGGAGGGAAGGGTCCCTGCGGTGGTTGTGTCGTCGGAGCAGGTAAGCGCGAGGGAATGGCCGCCGCGAGCGGACCTAACGACCCCGGCGCCGGAACGGCGCGCGACAAAGTGCGACGACTGCAACGACGGCTGTGGAGTGCGGCCAAACGGTCGGCTGGGAGGCGTTTTCACGCGTTGTACGACCACATCTGCAGGGGTGACGTCCTGCGGGAAGCGTGGGGGCGGGTGCGGGCGAACCGCGGCGCGGCGGGCGTGGACAAGGAGACGATCGCCGAGGTCGAGCGGTATGGGGTCGAGCGGATGTTGGATGAGCTCGGCCAGGCCCTGCGTGCGAAGGAGTACCGGGCAGGGGTGGTGCTGCGCCGGTCCATCCCGAAGGCTGACGGAAGGCAGCGGCCTTTGGGCATCCCGACGGTCCGGGACCGGGTGGTGCAGAGGGCGGCGAAGCTGGTGCTGGAGCCGATCTTCGAGGCCGACTTCCTGCCGGTTTCGTATGGCTTCCGCCCCAAGCGGAGCGCGCAGGGTGCGCTGGAGACGCTGAGGAAGCTCGGCGCGAAGGGGCACCATCACGTGCTCGACGCGGACATCCGCAACTACTTTGGGAGCATCGACCACGACAAGTTGCTGAAACTCGTCGGGCGACGCGTCTCGGATCGGCGGGTGCTCAAGCTGCTGCGGCAGTGGCTCGAGGCTGGGGTGCTGGAGGATGGCACGGTGACCCCGACGATCGCGGGGACGCCGCAGGGCGGGGTGATTTCACCGTTGCTGTCGAACATCTACCTGCACGTGCTGGATGTCCTGTGGACGCGACACAGCGCTCCCTTGGGGACGCTGGTGCGTTACTGTGACGACTTCGTGGTGCTGTGCCGCACGAAGGTGGCGTGCGAGCGGGCCGAGGAGCGGATACGGGCGATCCTCGGGCGGCTCGGTCTGGAACTACACCCGGAAAAGACGAGGCGGGTCGAACTCTGGAACGGCCAGGAGGGTTTCGACTTCCTCGGCTGCCATCTGCACAAGCGCCTGAGCGGCAAGGTCTGGGAGCAGACGGGACCAGCGCCTGTACTTTCTGCACCGGTGGCCGTCTCCACGGGCGATGAAGCGGATCCGGCAGCGCGTGAAGGAGCTGACCCCGCGGGGACGATGCCACGCCGATCTGCGCGAGGTGATCGCCGTCCTCAACCCCGTCCTGCGCGGGTGGGGGGCCTACTTCCGCACCGGGAATGCCGCCAAACGCTTCAATCAGGTCGATCGCTACGTCTGGCAACGGCTCCGGCGCTTGCGGCTTCAGCGCCAAGGCCGGTCGCTCCAGCCTGGCGAGGCGGCCCGGTGGACGCGCGAGTACTTCTGGAACCTGGGATTGCACCGGCTGCGGGGCACGATCCAGTCCCCCGAACAGCCCTTCTGGCAGGCCGTGTAATGCCGCGCCTCGAGAGACCACCGGTAAGCCGTGTGCGGGAAATCCGCACGCACGGTTTGAAAGGGGGTCTTGCACGTCCGACGGGGCAACCCGGTCGGGCGCGATAGGATCTACCAATGCATCGGCACGCCCGACTGTCCTTCGCGAGGACGGCATCCCCCGGCCTCAGCACAGCGTGAACCTGTTGGGTCACCACCGCGGGCCCGGTCCCGCCAGCCCCGTATCCGCCCCCTACTTGTTGTCCAGTACCTCGACGCGAGCCCGGAGCCGAAGCTCCAGCTCACCTGGGGAGGGATCCACTTTCAGGACGAAGGCCGTCGACTTGCGCCTCGTCTTCTTCTCCTCCGCATCAATGTCGAGAATCGAAGCAAGGCCGGCCACCCTGTCATCCTGGAGGAGCGTGAACGTCAGGCTGACCGCCCGGTCGTAGCTGGGCCGCGTGTAGATCTCCGCGATGACCTTGACCGGGACGCCAGTCTGCCCCTTCTTCTGCGGACCGACCTCGAACGTGACGAGCTTAGGGGCACATCGTCACAGATGAACTCGGCGAAGTCCTTCACTTCGATGATCGAACGAGAGGACTGCTCGGGCGGCGGGACCTTCAGGGCAAGGGGCGTCTCGAACTCCATCGGGGAGAGGAACCCGTTCTTGGGGAGTTCTTCCTGGGGCACCTGGCGCGCCGCCACGTGCGCGAAGGACGGCACGACAAGGGCCAGAACGGCGGCGCAGCTCGACATCGATGCGAGACGGAGGATTGAAGCGGTCGGCCGCGCGATAGCCAGCATGGCAGCGTCTCCAATAGGCACGAGGAGTACACAGGCGAGCGGAGTGGGAGAAGGCCGGGCAGATGTCCGGAAGCGGAAGACGGCGGTAGATAATGGGTTCTGCCCGCGTTTCGTTCCCTGGCTGAGGACGGCACCAGGGGCGGGGTGACCGATCGTGGGGCCAGACCAGCCGGACGGCTGCTCTACCGAAGCGCCCGGTCGAACTCGTGGATCGGCCGGGGTAGGTCGGCGGCGATTCGCGGAGTAGCGTGCCCGAAGGTGCGCGGTCCGGCCACGAAGTCGACGGGCGGCGGATCGTCACCGACCCGCCATCTGCGAGCGCAGAGACCGACCGCTCTCAGTCGTGTCGCGTGATCGCGACCCAGCCGGGCAAGCCGGAGACGGCCCCGGTACCACCGACGATGACGCGACCGTCGCTCGAGAGGTCCAACGGGATGAAGCTGTTGGAGAAATGGCCCCATTGCGCACGCGCGAATCCGCGATAGATCAGGAAGTCGTAGAGTCTGCCGAAGCCCAGGCCCTGGATCCACATGAACGACAACCCGCGAACCAGCATGAGAGTGTGATATTCAGTGACGGCGTTGCTTGTAATCGCAGACGTCCCCCGCCTGGTCTCCGTCCCGGTTGACCTGGTCCGTGTTGGCCCGGTTCGGGCAGTTGTCCAGATGGTCGCAGAACGTGTCCGCGTCGCTGTCGACATCGCAAACCCCGCCGCACACGATCTGGCCGCTGGGACAGTGGCCCACCACGGTGTCGAAGAACACCTTGCCGGTCGGCGGGGTGTCGACCCCGCTGTGCGTGGGGGTATCCCCAAGCCGGTTGACAGGGTCCGTGGCCCTGGCCGGGAGTGCAACGGCCGCTACGATCACCACGGTCCGCACTGCAAGGAGGTCACGCATGGTCCGCCGCCTCTGCTCCTAGATCTGGCGCCCGTCTCGAAATGCTGAGCGGGATCGAGGTCGAGGAGCACAGGCGCGCCACCCGGTGAGACGACGGCGGCGGGCCGTCGCTGCACGACCCGCCGCGCCGTTTTTTCTATCGACGCTGACCGCCTACCGGACGTTCTCGAACTAGCGCGTCTCGCTCGGGCCCTCGTTGCGCTTGGGACCGAACTTGTACGGGCCGTTGAAGACGCCCGAGTGGTACTTCTCGGTCAGCTCCTGGCGCAGTTCCTGCGCGCGCGCCAGACCACCCGAGCGCTTGAACTCGCAGGAGCCGTATTCGCTCGCATCGCCGACGGTCTCGTAGGCGACGCGCATCGTACGGCAACCATCGCCGGTCCCGTCCTTGCAGCCGGGGTCCGCGCCGGCGGCGGCCGGGTCGGGATTGCGGCAGACGAGGACGTAGTTGAGGTCGACGATCCAGCCCTCGAGCAGACCGTCGGGGTTGGTTCCCGCACCGGCGACGATCCTGCCGTTGGCGCTGATCGCGTTGATCGAGCTCAGGTACCAGAAGTACAGCTCGTCGAGCCCCTGCCCGATCAGGAACAACTGGAAGTCGATCGTGCCGACGTCCTTGTTCCAGATGAACGGCGCGGTGCCGGAGAAGAAGTCGCCGACGGCACCGGCGACGGCGTAGCTGTTGTCGCTGATCACGTACGGATTGAGGATGTACGGGAAGTCCGGGAACGTCGGGATCCGGTCGAAGCTGCCGTCCGGGTTCACCCGGTAGCCGTCGTTCCACCCCAGGCCGTAGTCGAAGTTCCGGCCGACCGCATACTTGCCGTCGGAGGTGGCGTCGAACGCCTCGCCCTTCCAGAGGTCGTCGGTCCAGAGCGGGTTGGGCAGGCAGACCGGCGTGTCGGGACAGCTGCCGTTCGACGTGCAGCGCTTGCCGTCGTTCGGCCCGCCGGCGCACGTTCCGCCGCACTGCGAGCTGCTGGTGCAGGTCTTGCCCGCGTCGAAGCCGCCGACGCAGACGCCGGCCGTGCAGGTCCCCTTGCTCGAGGTCGGGCAGGAGCCGTCGTCGACGTACTCGGGGCAGCCGCGCACCGGGTCGGCCGAATCCGAGGTGCAGCCCTTGGGGGTCACCTTGCAGGCCTTGGGCTCCTGGCCGGCCGGGTCACCGTAGAAGGTCCAGGTGCCGGTCTCCTTCTCCCAGCGCGCGCCACGCCGGCCGCCCCACAGCGCCGTACCCCAGCCGATCACGGCCGAGCCGTCGCAGGTGACGGCGTTCGCCCGGGTGCTCAGACCGTTGGGGGAGCCGGTGTCGATGGTGGTGTTCGTCGCCTTGTCCCACAGGAAGCCCCGGGCGACGCTGCACCCCGACCAGGTCAGCCCGGCGGCGTAATCGCCGTTGCCGCCCATGTCGTAGAACGACATGCCGGAGCCGAAGCTGCAGAACCAGCATTCCGTGATCGGCTTCCATGATTTCACCGTGTCGAGCCAGGTGCTCGGCCATAGGTGGGGCGGCTCCGGGGGGTAGGGCGGGTTCGAGCCCGTGCAGGGCGCGTTCGCCATGATCGTGCCATCCTCCGAGATCCGGATGGGGGGAGCGACGTTGCCGATCTGCGTCCCCCACCCGCCCTCGCGCGTCCACACGACCGCGTAGCTGGACCTGAAGGACGGGCTCGCCACGAAGATGGTGCCCTGCGGGTTCATCGCGAGGATGCTCGACGCCGGGAACGGTCCCGGGGGATCGATGAAGCCGATCGGGGTGAAGGTGACTCCGCGGCTCTGTGCGAACGCGGAGGTGGTCAGGAGGACGGCCACGACCGCCACTCCCAGCACCGTGAGACACTTTCTCATGGAGCCTCCTCTTGCTGGGAACGACCGCCGGATCATCGCGTGAGATCCGTCGGCGGTGCCTGCCTGTTTGGAGAGCCGGGAACTGTCTCCCGGACTCCTGCATGGTGCTGGCGGAGAGGATGCCCCGCCCGCGACATCAGTCGATCGATCGTCTCGGCGGACAAGGGGTATCTCCTTCCTTCGTAACTGCTCCGCATTCTCCAGGGAAGCGGGCGGAATGGTCAATCAGCCGCAGCGAAGGAGGCTGGAAACTTCGTGTACCGGAGCTGGAGGGCCGCGCTCATGACGCGCCAGCCGAACTTGGCGACCCACCAGTGGCGGGAGCGTGGGATCTTGGCGACTAGTCGATAGACGTGGAGCCGGTGGGGGAGCCGACTGATCTGGGCGCTGCACTTCCGGGGATCGTCGTCCAGGCGAAAGGCGGAGGAGTCGAGCTTCGTACGAGCTCGCGATTCGTGAAGCCATGAAGCGCATGTTCGCCTCGCATCAGGGTGGCGAAGAGCTGGGCTTCGGGTCGAGAGAGCGGATGGGAGGGCTTGACCGGCCGCGCGGTGGCGGTGTGCTTGCGCGTCGTGATGGAGTCCAGGGCGCACACGACCTCCGTTGGGTCATCGACCCGGGCCAGGGCGTTGAGATACAGCGCGTTGCTCCGAAGCGAACTCTCGCAGTAGCGGGAGAGGGTGGCCACGCTCTTCCACAAGGGGACCCACGCCGTCACGCGGCGTCCGCCGCCGCGAACCCGGAACTCGTCGGGCTCATTGATCACGGTCTCGACGCGGAGGAAGACGTTGTCGTGCTTCATCCCAACGGAGAGCGAACGTCCAGCACGGCTCGAGCGTCGACAGCACGCAATCCAATCCCTCCGTGATCCCGCTCCGCTCGGCAATCTCGCGCGCCTTCTCGGCCTTGCGGACCCGCTCCGCGAGGGCCAGGAACGGCTGGGTCCTGGCGCTGGGCAAGTTGACGCGCGCACTGCTTCAGGCGCTCGGCCTGCCCGACGAGCAAGTCCTTCAGACCGTCAGGCCGGCCCCCCCGGCACTCGAGGAACGGAAGGATCTCCCGACCCGAGAGCAGCGGCAGGTAGCCGCGAAAGAGCACGCGGTCGAAGCAGGAGAGCGAGCCGTGGATCTTGTCGGCGTGCTTGTCGAGAATAGCGTCCATGGACCGATCGCACGCCCGATCGGGGTCCGATCGCGAAAGTGTACCGCCGGATCGCGAAGGTCAACGACTTGGCTGCGGCCGGAGCGCAGCGGTGGGCGGGAATGGCCACGTTTCACGTCGGGCCGAGGGCAGAGGACCCCGTAATACCGGACGAGGTGCCGGCGCGGTGGCTGGACCAACTCGGCGAGCCGGTCGATCGATTCGAGCGTCTCGAAGACGATCGCCGAGGGTCCGTGCCGATTTCCGGAAAGGACCTCCGAATGCCGGATGCGGGCCTCAAGGAGAACCCCTCCTGCCGGGTATCGGTCGCGCTCCGCGTGGGAGCGCGCCAGCTCGCGGCCACGCGGACTAGTAGATATTCGGGGGGGCACTGTCTTCAAGGACGAGCTCAGGAGGACTCCATGCTCCGCGCCCTGGCCCCCTACGCCGTCATCCTCGTCGTCCCGGCGGTCCTCGCCCAGGAAGGAGCGCGTTTCCGCGCGGTCGAGAGGGCGTCCAACGCAGGTGGCGCACCGGCGGGGGCAACCGTCGGCGGCGGACGCTTCCGACTGCAGCCCGCGTCGATCGGCCAAGGGGTCGGCCGCCATGCGCTCCTCGGCGCGCGCTTCCGCGGCGAGTTCGGCTTCGCGGCGGCCTACCCGCCGCCGGGCGAGGTCCGCGGCCTGCGCCTCGCCGCCGACCGGGCGACGCTGAACTGGGACGCGGAGCCGTCCCTCGGGCGCTACCACATCTACCGTGACGCGCTGTCCGCGCTCCCGGGCTTCGGGTTCGGTGCCTGCCTCGACGGCGAGGTCCTGGGCACCGCGTATGCCGATCCCGGCGTGCCCGCGGTCGGTGCGGGCTACTTCTATCTCGTCACCGCCGTGAACCGACTGCGCGAGGAAGGAACGAAGGGATCCACCAGCGGCGGCGTCGAGCGCGGCAACCCCGCGCCCTGTCCGTGAAGCCGACGCATCGAGGGGAGGGAACGATGATCCGGCACACCGTCCTGCACCGCTCACTCGTCCTGCTGATCGCCGCGGTCACGCCGCTGGCCATGGCCAACATCCCCCCACTGATCACCGGATTCCAGGGGGTCCTGCGGGACACGAATGATCGTCCGCTCGACGGGCCGTACCCGATCGTCGTGCGCTACTGGAGCCACGCCTCGTCGAACGACGCCGCATACGACATCGGCTCGGAGAGCCATCCCGCGGTGACGGTGACCGGCGGCCTCTTCGAGATCCTGCTCGGCAGCCAGCCCTTCGTCGCGGGCGCGTCGGGCTACGGCGGGTCGAACATCGGAGTGATGTTCGGAGACTTCGACCAGGTCTTCCTCCAGCTCGAGGTCGACGGCGACGTGCTGCTCCCTCGGGTCCGTTTCGCGGCCGCGCCCTACGCCTTCAACTGCACCCAGCTCCAGGACAAGGGCCCGGGCGAGTTCCTGCGCAGCGAAGGGAGCGACAACTTCACCGGCAGCGCGCTCTACGGCTACGCGCTGACCTTCGACCCGGGGACGACGCTCAACGTCGCCGGCGCGCTGCAGCTCGGCGGCGCCGCGATGACGAGCAGCGCCGCAGAGCTGAACAAGCTCGACGGCGCTGGGCCGACCGTGACACCGGCCAACCTGACCGCGCTGACCAGCGGCGCGATCGCCGATGTGCTCCACATCCACACCAACGTCGACGCGGGAAAGCTGGACGGGCTCGACTCGACCCAGCTCCTGCGCAGCGACGTCAGCGACAGCTACACGGCCGGGACGCTCTCGTTCGCCGCGGGGACGCTCCTCTCTGTCGGCGGCTCGCTGCGGATTTCCGGCGGCCAGGTGCTCGCGATCGACTTCGCCAACGGCGAGCCCGCGATGCCCGAGCTCCGGCTCCACGAGCACGGCGCCGGTTTCGCCGACGACCGGTTCGAGACCACGCGCTCGTTCAGCGTGTCGGGGATGTTCCACGCCGGCCCGAGCGCCGAGGCCGCGCCCGGGCGCGCATACCACTTCTTCGGCAGCTACCTTCACGGCGGGCCCGTGTCGGGGCGGGTCACCGACGACGACGACCTGTTCGTGATGCACGATGTCGAGGCCGGCGACTCGCTCACAGCCGGCCGGCTCTTCGTCGCCACGGGGAACAACGCCGCTCGAACCTACAGCGCCTACGGCTCGGGGAACCCGCAGTCGAGCGACATGACGACGGCCGACGATCTCCACGTGACGTCGGACCTGGAGGTCGGCGGCTCGTTCTACGCGATCAGCGGGGTGATCGCCGGCGACGCGATCCCGACCACGGGCCAGATCTTCAACTCGTTCGGCGACGCGGCCGGGCAGGACGCCGCGGAGATCGGCAGCCTGGCCGACGTCTACATCGCACAGGATCTCGAGGTCGACGGCACCGTGAACGCGAACTTCGTCCACGCTCCCGACGGCGTGACGCTCAACCTTTACTCGGACGGGATCGTCCGCACGATGATCGACGACAACAACAACGCGGCGTCGACGGTCGCGGACTGGTTCCACGACGGATCGACCGCGAACACGTCCAAGCTCGCCGAGCTGCAGGAGGACGGCGACCTGCGGATCCGCGGCGCGCTGACCGAGAACGTCGCGTTCGATGTGGCCGAGAGCTTCGTCATGTCCGAACCGATCGCAGCGGGCGAACTGGTGGCCGCCGACCCGCTGCGCCCCGGCGCAGTGCGTCGAACAGCCGGCGAGGACGACCCGCTCGTGCTGGGCGTCGTCAGCGCGGGGCCGGGGCTGCTGCTCGGCGGTGCGCCGTTCGACGCGGAGGCGCTCGGTGAGCGGTGGGGCGCCGAACTGCGCGCCGAGTTCGAGACCCAGAGCACGGCGATTCTCGAACGGCTCGTCCTGCGGATGACCGAGGCGGAGCGTTCCGAGATCGATGCCGAGATGCTCGAGTCGCTCGCACTCGCCGACTTCTTCGAGCGTCGTGTCGCGCCAGTCGCGCTCGCGGGTCGCGTGCGCGTGCGCGTCGACGCAGGAATCGGCCCGATCCACCCCGGAGACCCGCTCGGGCCGGGGCCCGACCCGGGGATCGCGATCCGCGTTCGCGACGGTGGCCCCGCTATCGGCATTGCGCTCGAGCCGCTCGCAGTCGGTCGCGGCGAGATCCTTGCCTTCGTCCACCGCTCGGTGGTAGCGCCGACCGGTCCGATGGCGGAGAGGCCGGCGAGCGCAGCGACGGGAGCGACGGCGGGTCGTCTGGCGGGAGGTGTCCCGGGGAGCGAGTCGGCGATGGAAGCGCAAGGGGTTGCGATCGCGTCGATCGTCTCGCCCGATTCCGCGGCCGCCGCGGCGCCGCCGCCAGTGCTCGCCGCCGCCTTCCCCAGCGCCGGTCCGATCGAGCCGGGGGACGTCGTGGCGCTCGACCCGGAGGGCTCGGGCGCAGTTCGCGCGGCCCAGTCCGCGCTCGACCCGCGCGTCGTCGGTGTTGCTGTGGCTGGGTCCGCACCCCCTGGACTGGTCCTCGTCGCGCTCGGCGGGGTCGCGACCTGCCGCGTCGATGCGACCGACGGGCCGATCGTGCCGGGAGACCTGCTCGCCACGTCGATCGCCCCGGGCCATGCGTCACGGGCCGTGGTCGCGCTCCCCGGGACGATCGTCGCCAAGGCGCTCGAGCCGCTCGCCGCCGGCCGCGGTGTGATCCGCGTGCTCGTCGTCGCCCGGTGAACGGCGGCTAGGGCGCGAGCAGGTCCGACATCACCGAGTCGGCTGCGGCCGGATCGTCTGAGGAGTCGAAGCAGCCCGCCGATCGGCTCGCCGCGCTCTCTCACCGCGAAGAGGAAATCGTGCTCCGGGCCGGAGGACCGCGACGCCACGCTCGCGCTCCGCGCTGTGCCTCGCCATGACCCCGTACGCCGCTCTCCCTCGGAGGGGCAGAACCTAGCGTTCGTTATGCCTTCGGCGTAAGCTCATGCTCGTCCTCGGGGAGGTCCAATGGCCTGCTGGTGCCTCCGTCAATCGGTCATTCGCTCTTTTCTCACCTGCAGTCCCTTGGTACTGGCGCTGCTGGCTGCGACCGGTACCGTGACCGACGCGGGAGCGTCCGCGTGCACGCGCCGACACGCGCAGCTTCCGCTGCCGCTCGAGCTGGGGGATCAGCGTATCGAGGCGACCCACAGGGCCGACGTCGACGCGGACGGAAGCCCCGAATTGCTCCTGCTGGTGAGGAGCACGCTGACTCTTCCGCACGCCGAACTCGCTCCGGAGGTCTCCCACTCGATCCTCCGCGTCCGCTTCGGGCCTGGCCCGCGCTTCGGGAGCGAGTGCATCGCCACGGGGAATCCGATCAGCGAGTATCTCGAGCGTGTGAGGTTCTACGACGCCGACTTCGACGGGGATGGCACGCTCGATCTGCTCCTCCACCTCGTTCCGCGCCCTGACGAGGCCCCTTCGCGGATCGAGCTGTTTCGCGGCCTGGGCGGCGGGCGCTTCGCGCCGAGCGAGGCCTTCGAGTTCCCCGAGGAGTGGGCGGTCTCGGCAGTCGGTGACTTCGACGGCGACGGTCGCAGCGAGTTCGCGATCCTGGAACAGTACGTCGTGCGCGCCTATGGCCTCGGGGAAGGGACCGGCTGGTCGCTGGTGCTCGAGGCGCGCCTCCCGTTCCGCTTCGCTGCGAGCGCAGAGGCAGCGGATGTCGACGGCGACGGGGACGATGACATCGTGACGCGCTCCACGGAGGACGGCACCGCGTTCATCGTGTTGCTCGGCGACGCTCGCGATCCGCTCGCCTCGTGGAGCCCGACATTCGTGGGCGGCTATTCCTACGTGCGGAGCATACTTGGCCGGTCCGGCCCGGGCCTGCCGGACATCCTGGTCCAAATGATCCTGTCGGGCGGCACGACGGCACAACTGGTCGCGTATCGCTGGGACGCCGCAGGGTCATCGTTCGCTTGGCGGAGGGCGGTCGAGATTCCGCCCGGCACCAGCGCAGCGGAACCGATGCAGCTCGACGACGACGGCCTCGAGGACATCGTGCTGCGGTTCAACCCGGGGGCGTGGGACGGCGGTCCGGGCTATGGCTACCAGCTCCTGCTCTCCCGCCCGGATGCGGAACCGATCGTCGGAGAGCGCAGCCAGGGACAGCCGGGGCTGATCGATGCGCGCGATCTCGACGGTGACGGGGTACGCGACGCGGTGCTCACGCCGGCCCCATCCGGATGGAATGACTCCTTTCCCAAATACGGCCTCGTCTGGTACCGCGGCCTCCCCGGTCCCCGCTTCGTCGAGCCGGACCGCTACCGGGAGTCCTTCGGACCGTGGCCCACGCGGCTCTTCCCGGGCGACCTCGATGCAGACGGCACGCTCGACCTCCTGGCTTCCCTCGAACCGCTTCCAGACGAGTACGTCCGGCCCTTCCTCGGTCGAGGCGACGGCACCTTCGAGCCGGGCGCCGTCACGAGCATCATCGGATCGAACTGGGGCCAGTTGCTCCACGACCTCGATGACGACGGCCTTCCCGATCTCCTCGTTCTTCCCGCAGATGATCCACCCTCCGGGTACGGCACGGAGACGATGGTCCACTACGGGCGGGGCGACGGGCGCTTCGAGGCCGCGGTCGACCCGCCGCAAGGCCTCAAGAAGACCTTGGTGTGGTTCACGCGATTCAATCTGCAGTACGTTCTGGCGCTCCGCTTCGTCTATCCCTCCCTGTCCTGATCGCCCCTCGGGCCTCCACTTCGTCGATCGCCTGGCCGAGGCGGTGCGCAATGCGCTGGGCGTTGGCGCCGAGCAATAACGTGTCGTGATCGCCCGGGATCGGAATGATCTCGATGCCGCCCAGGACGGTCTCGTCCCATCCGTAGACCGGGCCGCCGGCCCGGTAGTAGTAATCGACCTGCTCGGCCCTGAACAACAGCACCTTCCCCGGCCACGCCGGCGGTGTGTACCGGCGCGCCGCGTGTTGGAAGTTGCGAATCAGGTACAGCTCACGCAGGGCGAGTGGGATCGGCTCGCCCGCCGCCAGATGCTCCTCGAGTCGCCGCTCGTCACGAGCGTCCTGGCGGGACTTGCGCAGCCTGTCGAAGGCATCACGGACATACGGCATCCCTTCGCGACGAAGCCGCTCGAGCCGAGTCAACGCGTTGATCTGCGGGAGCCGCATCTGCGGATGAAACGTATCGATGAAGGCGAGCACCCCGATCGCTTCCCCCGCCTCGTCCAGTCTCCGCGCCATCTCGAATGCGATGACGCCGCCACCGGAGTATCCGGCCAGCATGTAGGGGCCTTGTGGCTGCACCGCCCGAACCTCGTCGAGGTAGGTCTGCGCCATCTGCTCGATCGTCGCTCCCGGTGGGCTGACGCCATCGATGCCAGAGGCCTGGAGGCCGAAGACGGCCTGCTTCGGACTCATTGCCCGCGCCAGGTCCCAGATGTTGAGGACGTTGCCTCCAGCACCGTGCACGACGAAAAGCGGGGTCCGGCCGGCTCCGTTTTGCACCGCGACCAGTGAGCGCAGGGCTGGACGGGTTATGGCCGGCACGCCGGTCTCAAGGCGCGTGCGATCGCCCGATTCAGGCGGCGTGCTCCCCTCGATCCGATCCCGCAACAGTACGGCGAGTTCCGCGACGGTTCGAGCCTCGAACAGCGTTGCCAGCGGGAGGTCCACGCCAAACGTGTCGCGAATCCGCTCAAACAGCCGCATCGCGCCCAGCGAGTCGCCGCCGAGCAGGTGAAAGTCGTCGTGCCGCCCGACCTGATCGATCTTCAGCTCGTCGCGCCAGAGTTTCGCCAGATGCGCCTCGGTGCCTGCGACCGGGGGTTCGAACGCCCGTTCGGTCGACAACCGGGACGCGTCGGGATTCGGTAGCGCTCGACGATCCAGCTTGCCCGTCGGCGTGGCGGGAAAGCGGTCGAGCCACACATACCAGCCGGGCGTCATGTAGGCCGGCAGCCTGTCGGCCAGGAAGCGGCGTAGGCTCTCGACCGTGGGATCCGGCCGCGTGTCACCGGCGTGCGCACGTCGCAGATAGGCGACGATCCGCTTCGACTCTCCGTCCTCCCGTACGACGGCAGCCGCGTCGCCGACCGCCGGATGGAGGCGCAGCGCCGCCTCGACCTCGCCCAGCTCCACGCGCACGCCGCCCAGCTTCACCTGTGAGTCGTAGCGGCCGAAGAAGTCGATCGCGCCGTCTGCGCGCCAGGCGACGCAGTCGCCCGTGCGATAGCACCGCGCGTCCGGATCCTCGACAAACGGATCCGGAACGAACTGCTCGCGCGTCAACTCGGGACGGCGCAGATAGCCGCGCGCGACCTGCACGCCGCCGATCAGCAATTCGCCGCGAACGCCCTCGGGCACGGGGTTGAGATCGTGATCGACGATGTACGCCCGGACATTGGGCAGCGGATGGCCTATCGGGACCGGTCCGGTCTCTCCGGGCGTGCACACCCAGGCGGTGACGTGCACGGCGGCTTCGGTCGGGCCATACAGGTCGATCAGCACAGGTCTCCCCGGAACGCGGTCGAAGAACCGATCACGAAGGTCCGCGGCCACCGCTTCACCGCTGCAGAACACCCGCTGCAGCGACCGACAGCGATCGAGATCCGGGCGCTCCAGCAAGACGCGGAGCAGCGTCGGCACGAAGTGAATGTTCGTGATCTGGTGGGCTTCGATTGCGTCGAGCAGGCTGCGCGGGTCCTTGTCGGTGCCCGGAGGCGCCAGGACGAGGCACGCACCCTGGGAGAGCGGCCAGAACCATTCCCAGACGGCGACATCGAACACTGCCGGCGCCTTGACGAGCACGCGGTCATCGGTGGAGAGGGGAAACGTTTCCGCCATCCATGCCAGGTGGTTCGACACGCCGTCGTGCTGATTGAGCACGCCCTTCGGTGTGCCGGTGGAGCCGGATGTGTAGATCGCGTATGCGAGATCCTGCGGCGTTCCGGTCAGCGGCAGCGGCGCACTCCCGGCACCGGGCTCCGCGTGCGCCTGGCCGAACGATGCGGAAGAGACGACGATCCTGCGAAGCTCGGAGGGAATCGAGCCGGCAGACGCCGCGTTGGTCACGATCGCGCGCGGCTGGGCGTCTTCCAGCATGAAGCGGCGTCGTTCCGCCGGCCCCTGTGGATCGATCGGCACGAATGCCGCGCCTGACAGCAGGACGCCGAGAACGCTCACGATCTGGTCGATCGATCGGTCGAGAGACACGGCAACCAGGTCCTCACGGTCGATGCCGCGTGCACAGAGCACGTGGGCGAGCCTGTGCGCGTCCCGCATCAACTGGGCGTAGCTGACGGTCGTCGGGCCGTCGCTGAGGGCGATGGCCTCGGGGGTCCGCTCGGCCTGACGCGCGACGAGTTGGTCGAGGCGAGCCGCGGGGTAGACCCGTATCGACTCGGCCCCGGTCCAGGCCGCGGGTACGCCCAGCGGGCGCACCCGTCGCGGCACGAGCGAATCGTCTGGGGTCGCCGAGTTCCTCGTCGTATCCATACGCGTGCGTCCGAGATCGCTAGCCATGCTCTCCTACAGTGTAATGCCGGCCCTTGGCGCACTTCCAGAGGTCCAGGCGAAGCCTTCTGCCAGCGTCGGTTCCCCGGTCCGACGGCACCGATTGCAGCTTGGTCGCCGTCGTCGCGCGCACCGGGGCCCAGTTCGGGAGCCTCGCGACGGCGCCGGCGGGTCAGCGCGTCCAGGCCTGGAGGACGGTCGCGAGATCGCCGGTTCGCACGCAGCGCGATTCCATGCTTCCCCAGTCGGGGTATCAGGCCCCGCCGTGGGTTTGACGGACGCGACCGAGCTGGGCGTGACGGCCGGCAGCTGGGACACTTGCAGTGTGTGCTCAGGCCCCTGGACCCGGATCTCGGTTGGCCCGCGAGCGCCTCGCCTTCGCGACTACCAGCCTCCGGCCTCGAATCTGGCCCGGGCGGGCAGGGTGTGCAGGTTGGTGGCTCCGGTCGCATCGACCCAGGGCCAGAGGTAAGCACCGAAGAAGGCGGGCTTGCTGGCGAGGTACAGCGAGTCTGGCAGAGTGTCGGACCAGCCGGTGGCCCACATGATCGAGTGTGTCGCGTAGTCGAAGTTGGCGTGCCGGTGGAGCGTGCCGACGACCCGTGGATCGGGCGGCGCGTTCCAGTCCCCCGGCGCGTACCCGATCCGCCACAGGCCGATCGGGTCGCTCTCCCACGGATAGTCGTCCTCGTAGGCGAACCCGGAGAAGGGCGCCGGATCCTGGTCCGGAGTGCCGAGCACGTTGCCCACGAAGCTGTAGTAGTAGTGCCCGTACATGAGGCCGATCGCCCGCCGGTTCGAGACGTCGTCGAACGAGCGCCGTTTTCCGGTCAGGTGGTTGCGGAAGAAAGTGATGTAGACGGCACCGCCCCAGGTGTCGTCTCCGTCCGCGTTGAAGGCCTGGTTCCCTTCGAACAGCTCGAAGTGCGGACAGGCGAGGTGTGACGCGTTCAGCCCCGTTTCCATCCACCCTCGGTTGTAGTCGATGTAGCCGTCGTCGAAGTAGTTGTAACCGATGACGTTGCCTCCTCCGGAGGCCCGCATGACCATCACCTTGTTTCCGCCAACAAAGATGGAGTTCTCAACGAGGCTGTCCGCGGTGTAGGTCGACAGCGCGAGCAGATAGCCGCCCCCGCCAGGCGTGGGGTTCGCGGAGTCGTGGAAGTAGCTGTTCCGGACAACGCAGCGGAAGCATCGGTCCAACCCGACGCTGTCGCCTAATGAGTTCACGGACTCGACGTTCCGGACCCAAGAGTACATGGCGAGGCGGAGGGTGATGTTGTCGTCGCGGCCTCCGTGCAGCTGGAGGTCCTCGACGCCGGCGAACTTCGCGCCGTAGGGAATCGAGTACCGCGTCAGCTGCGGCGCGCGTGCGATGTCGAATGCGATGTGGAGGGGGGTGGTGAACCCGATGATCCTGTCGCTCACGGACGCGACCTCGAGCATCTGCCCGACGGGTCGATCGTAGCGCGTGAACCAGCCCCTGGCGGCGCCGCCCTCCGCGGCGGCTGGGTTGGTGCCCCAGTAGACGTAGGAGTCGTCCGTCAGCTCGGTCAAGGTCACAAGCTGGCCGACGCGAAAGCCGGCGGTGTCGGACACCTGCACCGACCTCGCTCCCCTAGGGGCACTCTCCGTGAGGTTGACCGAGGCGACCTCGGAGTTCCACCGCTCACCGATCAATACGAGCGGGTTGTCGTTCATGGACGATTTCGTCAGCAGGGTGGCCCGCGGCCCGGCACCGCGCAGCACGATGCTCTTGTTCACGAAGATGGGGTGATATCCGTTGACCAGAAACGTCCCTGCCGAGAGCTGGACGACCTGACCGGCCGGGCACGCGTCGATCGCCGCCTGGATGCCGGCCGTCGAGTCCACCGTGCCGTTGCCGTAGCTGGACGCGTCGATCGTGGCACAGACCGTGTGATAGGTCGGTATCCCCCCCGGAATCCCCGGGTCCCACGCCGTGAGGCGTTCGACCGGAATGACACCCGCCCCGACGTCACGGGGATCTAAACCCGGCCCAGGCGGGCGTTGTGGCAAGGGCCAACTCCGAGGCCCGAGCCCACGCAGATGCTCGAACCTCGGCTTCCTGGCAGGTGTCGGTTGTGGCGCGGCGATCGTACCGGTCTGGGCAGGCGGGCTTTCCAGCCCCGGAAAGGAGTCCAGGTCCGGTCGTGGCTGAGGATCCAGGCCGCCCGACAATGCGGACCTCCGGTTCGCGTCACCGCGGGAGGCGACACGACCCACAGGGAGGTCCTCGGACGTGTAGAAACGCGGCTTCTGGATCAGTTCGCCCCGGCCGGCCCTACTCCCGCCAAAGCTGCTACAGCGCGCTCCGAGGAGGGACGACGAACTCGCCGCCGATCCCCTGCTCCCCGGTTGCCGCTCCGCCTTCGCGGGCGCAATGCCGTCCCCCTTCAAGCCGTCAACCTCGGCGGAGCGTCCAGCGGCGTCGCGCAACTTCTCTGTACGGGTCTCCTCTTGCGTCACTTCGCGTTCGACCCGCGCCTCCCAGGCGGCGCCTGCCGGCCCTAGTCCGAAGGCGTAGAGCGGTACGAGCACGAGCAGGCGAGGCGGCACGGCGCGGCGGGCCCACATGCGGTTACTCCTTCCGGGGTCTCACGGCTGCCTAGATCGCGGGCCGTGACAGGCCGGGCGTGGCTCTTCATTCGTCGGGCTACGGTGCCCCCGAAAACGTAGTTCCTCCACTCCTGGGATTCAATGAACGTCGTCACGGTGGTCAAGGGCTCTCGGACAGCACGCCCGGCGGGCTTGGATTGCTGACAGGAGCCCCATGTTGAAGATCCTGAAACCGTACGCGATACTCCCCTATGGCAAGTGAGCGCAGATACGCACTGATCTCCCCCTGCCGCGACGAAGCGAGCTTCATGCGCCGCACCCTGGATAGCGTCGTCGCCCAGTCGATTCCCCCTGCTCTCTGGGTGATCGTTGACGACGGCTCGACCGATGCGACGCCAGCGATTCTCGGCGAGTACGAAAGACGGCTACCGTACCTCCAGGTCGTCCGACGCTCCGACAGGGGCGGTCGCGCCGTGGGCCCCGGCGTCATCGAGGCCTTTCGCACGGGGCTGGGGGTCGTCGACACCGGGGCCTTCGACTACCTGTGCAAGCTGGATCTCGACCTCGAGCTCCCGCCCCGCTATTTCGAAGGGCTCATGCAACGGATGGAGTCGAACCCACGGATCGGAACGACGTCCGGAAAACCCTACTTCGTGCACCCCTCCACCGGCCGACTCGTACCGGAGGTGTGTGGTGACGAGATGTCAGTCGGCGCGTCGAAGTTCTACCGCGCCGCCTGCTTCAGCGAGATCGGGGGCTTCGAGAGAACGATCATGTGGGACGGAATCGACTGCCACTGCTGTCGCATGCTGGGCTGGATCGCGGAGAGCGTTGACGACGACTCCCTCCGCTTCGTCCACCTGCGCCCCATGGGCTCGAGCCAGAATGGGATCTGGGCCGGGAGGCTGCGCACCGGGTACGGCCAGTACTTCATGGGCACCTCTCCGCTGTACTTCGTTGTGAGTGCTCTGTACCGCGTTCCGAGGCACCCCGTCCTCGTAGGGAGCGCGGCCATGTTGTGGAGCTATTTCTCGAGCTGGGCGCGCGGTGTGCCCCGTTACGATCTGCCCGGGTTTCGCCCTTTCCTGCGCCGCTATCAGCTCATGTGCCTCCGGTACGGCAAGCGCGACGCCACGCGACGGGTGAACGAAGAACAGGCTGCGCTGTGGCAAGCCCGCCGCTCGGGGCGCAAGCCGTGAGCCGTGCGCGGACCGAGCTGCCCGACCTGCGGCTCGAGCACGTAGGCATGGACGAGGCAGCGGGCCCGCAGGTCGGGGGAGAGGAGTCCCCCTTCTTCTCGTATACTGGTCCAATGAGCGGCGGAAAGACCCTCCTCCTCATGGTCATTTATGTGCCAGTCCTGATCGGCATCCTCGCGGGCAGGAAGCGCCGGCTGCGTCCGGCCCTCCTGCGCCTTCTCCTGTGGGTCCTGATCTTCGACGTGGCCTACCTGCTCATCCTCTACTGCCTTCGTTACCGCTGGGTCTGAGGCTCCCGCCTGATGTGTCGAGTGCTGTGCGTGCTTCTATTCGTGGCGTGGACGGAGGAGAGCCAGAGCCTGGTCTACGAAGGCCACTGGAAGAGCATCTTCGCCGTTCTCGATCCGATCGTCACGTCCCTCCCGGGCATCAACCTGTCTCCATGGCAACTCACGCTGATCGCCCTGGCTCCATTCTGCCTCTTCTGGCCCGGCGCGATGCGCCGGAGGTCCTCAGTGTTGGACGGGGCGATCGTGGTGAGCCTGGCCAGCATCGCCTTGGGCCTGGCGTGGGGATTGGCCCACGGGGGGAGCGGCTACCAGGCCTACTTCCAGCTCAGAGCGTTCCTCACCGCGCTGCTGCTGGCCGCCCTTCTCTCGGGCGCGATGCGCAACAAGCGCGACCTGATTGCGGTCGGGGCCACCGTTCTCGCGGCTGGCGTCGTGCGGGCGACACTCGTGCTGTACTTCTACTTCTACCATGTGAAGGGGAAGATCGTCCCGCCCCCCACTTACATGACGACCCACGAGGATTCACTCCTCTTCGCGGCCGGAATCCTGATCTTCCTGAGCTGGGCACTCGCCCGGCGCAGGTGGCTGTCCTGGTTGTGGGCGGGCATGGGCTCGGCCTACCTGCTCTGGGCGATCACCCTCAACGGTCGCCGTCTCGCGTGGGTGAATCTCGTCCTCGGTATGGTTTTCATCTACGCTCAGCTGCCGAGAGGGCGGCAGCGTGCGAGGATCCACCTAGCGTTGATGGCGCTGGCACCGCTGTTTCTCCTCTACGCCGCGGTGGGATGGGGGCGGACGGAAGCGGTGTTCGAGCCCCTCCGTGCCTTCTCGAGCGCGGGCTCCGACGCGGACAACTCGTCACTCGCCCGGCTCGAGGAGGTACGCAACCTGCTCTTCACTCTCGCTGAGTCGAACCCGGTCCTTGGCCAGGGCTGGGGTCTGCCCTACCAGAAGACGACGAGTGTCTTCGCGAACTTCGGCCCTGATTGGTGGCAGTATCTTTACATGCCTCACAACTCGTTCATCGGAATGATCGCTTTCGGCGGCCTGGTCGGTCTCTTCGGGATGTGGATCGTCGTGCCGGTCGCAGCATTCCTCGGGACCCGTGGCTACGTGGGGGCCAGGCGGCCCCCGGAGCGAGCCGCCGCCATGGCGGCGGTCGCGGTGCTCCCGGCGTTCGGTGCCCAGTGCTATGGCGATCTCGGCATGAAGCAGCTCGCCTGCACCCTGGTCGCCGGGACGGCCATCGCCGTCGCAGCGACCACGGCGACGTGGGCCCGCCAGGCTGCCCCCTCGAGAGCGACGCGGCGGAACGACCTGAACTCCTCGGCAGTAGCACGAGACGGCCCGGAACCGCCACCCACCAAACTCAAAGAGGCGGAGTCAACACCAGCACCAACACAGACCGGCACGGCGTGATCACGGGCTCGGAGCCGGCCGCGCCGGATTCGCTGGCGCGGGACACGCGGACCGCGCTCCGTAACGCGGGCAAGCTGAGCCTGTCGCTTTGCGTCACGTGGGCGATCGGCCTCGTCATACGCTTCTGGCTGCCACGCCACCTCGGACCGGAAGCCTTTGGTCTGCTGAGCTTCGCCGATGGCCTCGCCGCTGCCGTCCTCGGTTGCGCCGGGCTCGGGATCGACGCCTACATCCAGAGGGAGATTCCCGTTCGGCCGCAGCACGCTTCGGAGTTCTTCGGCGGCACCCTGCTCATGAGGTTCCTCGTCTCTCTCGCCCTCCTGGCCCTCCTCCTGCTGCTTCCGCTGGGAGATCGCCCTCCCGCGATCAGGCCCCTGCTGATAGCCTTCGGCTTGGGACATCTCCTGTTCTTCGTGAACGGCAGCCTGGCTGCACTTCTCCAGGCCAATGCGACGGTTAACGAGCTGGCGGTCACGAACGTGCTCGCGAAGCTGGTGTGGGGGGTCGGCATGGCGGCCGGCATCCTGGCGCGCTGGTCGCTCGCGAGCTTCGCGCTCGTCTTCGCGGTTTCCGAAGGTCTCAAGGCTCTGGTCCTCAGGAGGTCGGTGCGCCGCAGCCTCGGAGTCGCGTTCCGCGTGGACCGGATCGCGACTCGGGCAGCGATCGGAGCGAGCCTCGGGTTCTATGCCCACAGCATCGCGCAGGTCCTCGGAGTTCGACTCGATACGGCTCTGCTGGGCCTTATGGCAAGCGATACTGACGTTGGCTGGTACGGTGCGTCCCAGACGATGGCAAGCATTGCGCTGCTCCTGACCCCGATCCTCTACGCGGTGCTGGCGCCACTCTACTCGAGGGCGCTCGAGCGCTCCCGGGAAGAGATGGTCGCGGTATTCCGCCGGACCCTTGAGGCGGTCCTCGCCATCACCACGCCTGTGGCGCTTGTCCTCGCGCTCGGGGCGGACACTTGGATGCGCCTGGCCTTCGGCGCCCCATTCACGCCGGGAGCAGGGAGCCTCCGCGCGCTGGCGGCGCTCATCTTGCTGATCTACTTCTCGATCTTGCTGGCAACCGCTCTCGTGGTGCAGGGTCTCGGCTGGCGTCTCACGGGGATATCCATCGTCGGCATCGTCTTCCAGGTGGCCGCCGCGCTCTTCCTGGTGCCTGCGATCGGGTCGAGACTGGGCATTGGGGGCGCGGGCACGGGCATGGCGCTGGCAATGCTGGCCAAGGAGTTCGTCGTGCTCGGGGCACTGCTGGTCGCGGTCGGCCCTCAGGTCATCGACGCGCGGCGCCGGCAGGTCCTCGGCCGCACGGGGCTCGCCGTGCTCCTGACGGTCGCCCTCCACTGGGTTCTCGCTCCACTCGGACCTTGGCGACTCGCTGTCGACCTGCCGGTCTATGGTGGCCTCGTCACCATGTTCGGCGTGGTGCACCCGCGCCAGGTCATGCTACTCGTCCGGGAACTGATGCCCGGGCGGCCCTGAGTGCTCTGGATGGTGGATCAATGTGCGGAATTGCTGGCGCCATAGGCCTTCTCGCACCGGCGGATCGGGTGCCTAAACGCGACCGCAGAGACAGCCTCTCGAACCACGTCCGCAGGGCGTGCGATGCACAACGGCATCGCGGTCCGGACGGCGCGGGGATCTGGCAATCAGCTGGGGGTGAGGTCACCCTCGGGCACCGGCGACTCGCGATCATCGACCTCTCCGATGCCGGTGCCCAGCCCATGGTGGACGTTGCTTCGGGTTGCGCGGTCACGTTCAACGGCGAAATCTACAACTTCCGCAGCCTGAGACAGGAACTCGAGGCCGTCGGGGAGCGCTTCGTCTCGACGAGCGACACTGAGGTCGTTCTGAAGGCCTACAAGCGGTGGGGCCTCGACGCGGTCCCGCGCCTTCGCGGCATCTTCGCCTTGGCGATCTTTGACCCCGGCGGTCCCGCTGTCCACCTCGTCCGCGATCCGATGGGCGTCAAGCCCCTCTACTGGACGATCGTTCACGACAACGAAACCGGCGAGGAGGCGGTTCTCTTCGCCTCCGAACTCCGTGCCCTCCTCTCGACCGGTGCGGTGCCCCGGCGCCTCGACCCGGCGGGCGTCGCATCGTACCTCTGGCAAGGATTCGTCATCGGCCCCGGGACCATCGTCGACGGCGTGAACCTGCTTTCGGCGGCGACCATCCTGACGATCGAGCCGCCATCGGGGAGCGAGCCGAGCAACCGGCGTACGGAGCGGCGCTACTGGCGGATGCCGTCGTCGAGCGGCCGTCGAATCTCGATCGCTGAGGTGCGCGAGGAGCTCCTGGAAACTGTGAGGATGCAGCTCGTTGCGGACGTGCCGCTCGGAGTCTTCCTGTCGGGCGGCATCGATTCCAGCGCGGTTGCGGCTCTCGCGAGCGAGGCGGCGCCCGGCTCCGTCCACACGTTCACCATCGGATTCGACGAGGAAGCGTGGGACGAGACACGTTACGCCAGCCGCGTCGCAGACTTGCTCGGAACCGTGCACTCGACGGCGACCCTCACGGAGCAGGCCTTCAGGCAGCAGCTGCCCCAGGCGCTGGAGGCGATCGATCAGCCGACCTTCGATGGCATCAACACTTACTTCGTGAGTCGGGCAGCC
The DNA here is from genome assembly GCA_963702425.1 of uncultured Acidobacteriota bacterium. Classification (GTDB taxonomy): domain Bacteria; phylum Acidobacteriota; class Polarisedimenticolia; order J045; family J045; genus JALOKP01. Next base: position 122,474 of record CAVPCQ010000017.1, on the reverse strand, counting down.
CGCGACGCGGGGATGACCGTGGCTCTGGCAGGCACCGGGGGCGACGAGGTCTTCGGCGGCTACCCCAGCTTCGCCGAGCTGCAGAAAGCCGTCAGGGTGAGTGCTTGGATCCCTCGCGCACTGCCCGGCCCAGTTCGACGGCTTACGGACGCAGGCGTCAACTTTGCCGCACACGCGGTGCACCGCCTCTACTGGGACGTCTTCGGCGTCGCCTCGCCCCAAACTCGGTGGGGCAAGCTCGACGAAGTGGCTCGAGCCGCTCCGGACCTGCTGGGCCTCTACCAGGCTTTTTACGCCCTGTTCACCCGGGAAACGCAGACCGCGCTTGCAGAGGTCACCGTGCGGGCCGCGCAGGCCCGGCAGCAGTACGGCCTTCCCGTGGCCGTCGCCGAGTCCTGGCGGGAGTGCTCCGCCGGAGATGCTCTGCTCCACGGGGTCTCGCTGCTCGAGCTCCTCAGCTTCATCGGCGAGCGCCTGCTACGCGACACGGACGCGGCGAGCATGGCAGCCTCCCTCGAGGTACGCGTACCGCTTCTCGATCACGTCCTGCTCGAGAAAGTGTCCGGCGTCGATCCGGCGCGCCGTTTCCTTCCCCTCCAGAGGAAGCAGCTCCTGCGCGATCTGGCGCTCGCTCGGCTCGATCCCGCCATCTTCGAGCGGCCAAAGTCTGGCTTCGTCCTCCCGATCGAGGCCTGGGCGCGCAAGAGCCTGCGGCCTCGGATGGAGGCCCTGTTCCACGACCCCGAGGCCACCAGGCGCGCCGGACTGGACAACCGTTCGCTGCAGATCCTCTGGCGCTCCTACCTGGATGGCCGACCCGGGCTCTACTGGTCCCGTGTCTGGGCACTCTACGTGCTCCTGTCCTGGTGCGAACGGCACGACGTCGGCATCAGCACCTGAGCCGCCCGCTCAGCCTGGAAGTGCGTCCAAGCTACCGCCGGCGGGGAGACGCCGGCGGGCAGTAGCGGCCGGGTTCGACGCGATCGGGCACGTCCCGCGACCGAGTTCGAACAGCGCCATCATGACAACCAACAGAGTGTCGCCATGGAGGTGGGACTCGACTGATCCGGTCTCCGGGCTTCCCGGGGCAGTTCCGTCGAAGTCGAGTCAGCGAGGCGCGGGAGGACAAGGGTCTGTCGTGTGCTAGGCTTCCCGCGCACGAAGCCTCCGAGACAAGGAAGGCTGGCTCGCGCCTGCTTTCTACCACGACGGAGGTTCTGTTGCGCTCGAAGATCGCGAAGAACCCGGCCCTCGATGCCGGCATCACTCCAGGACGGGCAGGGAATGCACGGCAAGCGAATCTGCATGGTCACCTACGTGTCCGATCCGTCGAGCCTTCCGCCACTACTCAATAAGGCACGGTCACTGGCCCGTTCCGGCTACGACGTGCGCGTGCTCTGCCTCACCGAGCGTCCCGAGCTGCCACGCCTCGAACGCTATGCCGGCGACTTCGATGTCGTGCGGATCTACTCGAAGACTCGCCGCCTGTTCAGCCGGATGTACGGCCTCTCGCCCCGATCCACGCTGACGGCCTTCGTCCAGTACTTCGCCACTTACGCCGAGTACAACGTTCGAGCCATCGCCGCCGCACTGCGCTCGAAGGCCGATCTCTTCGAGGCGCATGATCTGCCCACCCTGCCGGCTACCCTGTCCGCGGCCGCCCTGAAGGGACGCCCCGTGCTGTATCACGCTCACGAACTGCACGCCGAGACCCATCGGAAGGTGCGCTTCGCTGGCTTCTGGAGACATCTCGAGCGGACACTCGTACCACTGGTGGACACGGTCATCACGCCGGAGGCGAACCGCTCGCGGATCATGCGAGAGGAGGCCGGCGCGCGTCGGCCCCCCGTCACGATCATGAACTGCCCGCCCTACCGACCGCCCATGAGGACGAGCGTGATTCCCGAGGAACTCAGGCGACGCGGAATCGAGGCGCGCTTCGTTCTACTGTACCAGGGCCTTTTCGACGAGGAGCGCTGCGTCAAGGAGCTTCTCGCCGCGACACGGTACTTCGCAAACGGGACGGTCCTGGTCCTGATCGGGAGTGGCTACGGCGAGTATGCGGACCTGCGGCCGCTGATTCCCGATCCCCAACGCGCCGTGGTCCTGCCCCCCGTTCACTACGACGAGCTGCACCACTACACTGCGTCCGCCGACGCCGGGGTGCTGCTCTATCGGAACACGTGCCGAAACAACTACTACTGCGCCCCCAACAAGGTGCACGAGTACATGATGATGGGCCTCCCGGTGATCACAAACGACTACCCGGGGATGAGGGAGTTGGTGAGCGGAGAGCGAGTGGGCTTGACCGTGGACTGCGAGGACCCGCGGGACATCGCCGAAGCCGTCCGGCGCCTCGTCGATGAGCCGGACACCTACCGCGCGTTCCGGGAGAATGCCCTGCGCTGCTCGCGCGATCGCTACAACTGGGAGCGCGAGTCTCACAGGCTCGACGCGGTGTACGAGCGGCTGCTCGGCGGAGCCGGTCCTGTCGGGGCATGAGGAAAGATGGTGGGAAGGGTCCCGCCGCAGTCCAGTGGTCGTCTTCGACCTTCTCGAGCTCGTGCGGCTCGATGCAGATCCGCCCGGATCCATCGTCGAGCTCAGCGCGGGGCCGGAGTTCCGCCCGCGCTGACCGTTGGCGGCAGGTGGTCGATCTTCTCAGGGTTTCCCACCGTGCCCCACCAGCCCCGAGCGCGGAGGCGGACAAGACATGGACGGGAGACTCGGATGAACTCGCGATCCAGAGCCTGCGGCAATCCCAGCTGCCCGTCCAGCAGCGACCTCACGACCCAGGGCGGTTCATCGCAAGGCCCCGATACAGACCGGCGAGGCACAAGCGCGGGTACCTGGATCACAAGGCTGTCACCGACGATCGAGTCCACCCGCTTCACGGCGTGGTCGCCAACGGCCGCGCCGCGCGATCCAGCGTCTTCTCGCCGAGTGAGAGGACGGAATCGTGCGGGAGCGCCCAGGTGCGACCGGCGTAACCCGCTGATCCGGAGAGATAAGCTGCCGGGCACGGCGCTACCCCCGACTGCGGAGTTGGCGGCGCGGCTTGCGGTGAGCCTGCCGGCGGTGAGCCCCCTGCTGACGGTGTCGTAGGCCGAGCAGTCCATCGCGCAGATCCGGGCGTTGCGCCGGCAAGGGGTCGAGTGTCGGGCGATTCACCAGCGGCTGCGCGAGGGGCACGCCTTCACCGGCAGCTACTCGTCGATCTGGCGGCTGGTGCGACGGCTGGAGCCGCGGGTACCCGAGGCGGAGGTACGGGCTGAGGTCGAGCCAGGGGCCGAGGCCCAGCTCGACTTCGGCTTCGCCGGCCGGTTGCTCGACCCCCGGTCGGGGGCGGTGTGGACGTCTTGGGCCTTCGTGATGACGTCCTCTTACAGCCGGCACCAGCAAGCCGAATTCGTCGAGCTATGCGCAGCTCCACATGACTCGACGACTTCGGGCTCTAGGCGCTCCCCGCCCCCGGTCCCGAGGACCTCCACGAGATCGTCAACGAACGCTACGAGTGCGGCTCGATGAGCGTCACCTCGAAACCGCGCCTTCTCCGAGTGGCCCGAGTCCTTCAGCAATCCGCTGCTCGCCGCGGCCGCGCTCGGTCGCCTCGCCGACCGCGCCCACCAGAGTGAAATGCCGCAGGTGGGCCTTCGGAGCGCCGTCCGGGGCCAGAAGCGATCACGCCCCCGATCGAGGCGCCGCCGCCCCCCGACTTCGTCCATCGCCGGTTCGCGGCCATCCGCCCGAACGCCTCATGGGGAGCTGAGTTCAACTGGGTCTCGACCCCGTGCTCCCGGCCGAACGGAGCGCCGCAGGGGGTCGAGACAACGGGGCGACTTGCGGACCATTGCAGCGAGCGGCCACCGCGGACGCTACCGGACGTTGTGACACGCGCAGCCGACTCGGGGTACCCTACCGACCGGCCATGGGATCGCACAACGAGAATCGCCGCGCCCTCGTCGTCGCCGCGTCGTACTCTCCTTGGGAGTGGGGGCGGCTCGGCGCCGCGCTTCTTCCCGATCGGTTAGTTCGACGGGCGGGCTTCGCCGCGTACGGCGAGTCTTGGCGGTTCCTCCGGGAGGCTCCCCGTCACCGCATCCACGTCGAACGCAGGGGACGGTTGACTTTGCTGGAGGACACCGACGCCGACATCGGTTCGCATGAGATCGCGGTTCGAAGGGGCGCCAGCGACGTGGCGGTGTTTCGCCAGTGCCTTATCCAGAAGCTGTACGAGCCTCTCGTGCGGCTGGCGCGCCTCTGTCTGCCGCAGCACAATATCGAAGGCGCTGAGACGGAGGTCTTCGGCAACGAAGCAGAGACCGACCGATGGCTCGCCTTCACTCAGGTTCTCGCCAACGAGTTCCACAAGGTCGCAGGCCAGGAGCTCATCCTGCCTCAGCTGGCCCGCCACGCGTTCCTGGTTGTGCGAGTGGGAGAGCTCACTCCGGCGGCACGACGGGAGTTCGTCCCCGGCGGCGCCGCGGGCCTGGCAGCGCTCGCGATCCCACAGGAGTACGCCCGCGCATGGGGATGAGTCTGAGGGACTGTCTCGGGCGGGATCTGCCAAGCAGTACCGGCCGGAAGGGCGAGATCACCACGGAATTCGAGCAGGTCGGGATCACTCCCTCGCCCGGGTACGGTGAGCTTTTTCCCGCGATCGGTCCGGCCGGGCCTCAGCGCTCTCCGAGTGCCGGACTGCTGTGGCGCCGCCTTCGAGGACGGCTCGAGCTCCCGCGAAGGGCGCACCTGGAGGAGGTTGCGAATGTCCTCGCGATGGAGGATGACCTGGCACGCGCGAAGCGCCTCCGAAGCGTCGAGGGTTCGCTCAGGGGACAGTTCCTCCGATCGAGATGGGGCTTCGTCAACGTCGGTCGTGGCCCGTACACCGGGAAGATACCCGCTTGCCACCGAGGGGAGGAGGCCCGGACTGGCGGCCCCATCCCGCCAGAGTCCGAGTCCGCTCCTGGAGGCTCGATAGCGCGCACGTGGATCGATTTCGCCGGCCCGGCGTCGCGCGCTTGGCGTCAGAACGCCGCCGATCTGATCAGGCACCCTCTACTGGCGCATGGCGCGAGGAGCCTTCCGTGCATGAGCCACTAGTGAGCGTGGTGATCGTCAACTACAACTACGACCGCTTTCTTCGGCAGTCGATCGAGTCGGCCCTCGGACAAGCCTACAAGCACGTCGAGGTCATTGTGGTCGACGACGGATCCACTGACGGGTCGGTCGAGATCATCCGGAGCTATGGCGGCCGGATCCGCCCCGTTCTCAAGTCGAATGGCGGGCATGGCTCCTGTGTCAACACCGGCTTTGCCGCAAGCCGAGGTGAACTTGTCATGTTCCTGGATGCCGACGATTGGTATCTTCCGGGCGCGACCCAGGAGGTCGTCGACGCCGCGCGGAGCGGCGCCGTACTGATCCAGTTCCGCCTCAATATCGTCGATGCGCAAGGCCGCTTCATCGCGGAATACCCCTGGAAACGGGTCCGCCTGGACTCTGGTGACGTGACGTCGATCCTGACGTCCCGGGGGACCTTCACGTGCATGGTCAGCACGGCGAACGCCTTTCGTCGCGAAGTGTTGGAGCGACTGCTGCCCCTTGATGAGAAGGAGTACGTCCGGGCTCCCGACGGGTATCTTGTCCACACCGTTCCTTTCTACGGACCGGTCGCGGCCATCGAGAAGCCTCTGGGATGCTACCGCATGCACGGGGGAAACGACTCCACGACCTACCAATACCAGTCAGGCGTGGACGTGGGCAAAGTTCGGGACCTGCTCGCCATGAGCACGAGGGAGTTGCAGTTGGTGCGCACCAACGCGCTGGCACGGGGAATCCCGGTCTCTGACAGGCTACCGATGAGGCACATGCGACATGTGCAGTTCCGTCTCGTTTCCTGCAAGCTCGCTCCGGACTCCCACCCCTTCCCTGGTGACTCCGTCTGGAGCCTCAGCTTCTCTGGCGCGCTCGCGGCTTTGCGGAACAAGGGGATACCGTCGGACCGCCGCGTCCTCATGGCTGGCTGGTTCGTGGCGGTCGGCCTGTTGCCACGCAGAGCCGCTCGACGGCTGTTCGCCCTGCTCATGCTTCCTGGCTTGCGGCAGAGAATGCGCCGCGCGATGTTCTGGAATCGACGACCGTCGGCCGCTGGATGAGTTGCCCTTCGACGCAAGCCGTTGCGCGAGTCGACAGCGCCGATTCAAGTCCTGGACTGACGCTGACGTTCGCAGCGCGACCTCTTCCAGGGCAGGCCATCAGCGAATTTCACGCCCAGCATCGCGTCCTTCATGATCCTCGACGCGTTCCGCCAGCGGGACGCCCGAAGACCGCGACACCGCAGCTCGAGAAGCGCAGCGGGCCACGGCGCGGCGGCCACGCTGGCGGCGAGGCGGAGCGCCTGCAGCACCTTCGGACCGGCAACGGCGTGAAGCGGGGTCCGTAGGCCCGGATCGGCCCGAGGCCCCATATCGCGGGCCCATGCCCCTCGAGCGACGCCGGACGGAGGCTCCGCTGTCGCGAAGCGGGGGGCCACGCTCGCCCCCCCGCCTGCTGGTATCCTTGATCCCATGAGACACGACGTGCCGTCCCACGAGGAAGACGAGGGCTCCCTCGACGCGGAGTACATCATTGACTGGCTCTCCTATGGATGGCGGGCCATACGGTGTCATCCGCTTGCGGTCCTCGCTCCGACCGTCCTCATCGGGGCCGCGGCCATGTTCCTCGCGTGGGTGGTGCCAAACCGGTACTTCGTCGAGACGAAGCTGCTGGCGCCGCGTCCCGACCTCATAGCGATCCTCACCAACCCGGGCCGGACTCTGAGCGCCGACGCCCGGGCCAACGCCCGCGCCACGTCCGAGCTCGTGCGTCGCGGCAACTTGGTCGCTGCGATCGCGGAGACAGGACTGCTCGAGCAGTGGAGGGCGACCCGCTCCCCGATACTCCGTCTGAAGGACCGGCTGATGATGGGAGGAGACGTGAGCGACGAGCAGCTCTTCGACATCCTCGTCGCGACCCTCGAGAGCCGTTTCGTGGCCTGGACCGAGCTCCAGGACGACGGGTCCGGATTGCTCACGGTGGGTCTGACGTGGAACGACCCCGAGATGACGGTTCGCCTCCTCGAAGCCACCATAAAGGGCTTCTTGGACTTCCGGGAGCGTAACGATCTGGCGGTCCTCGGGGAGTCGATCGCGATTCTCGAGGCACGGCTCGCCGAGGCCCGCCGCGATCTCGACCTCGCCCTCGCCAGCGAGCCCTCGGTGCCGAAGAAGACTGCGGCCTCAACGCCCGTGACCGCTCCTTCTCCGGAGCCGAACAGCGACGAGATCGTCCGCCTGGTCGGCCTGCGCTCCTCCATCACCTCGAGGCGGCGTGCCCTCGACGAGTTGCTGAGCTACCGCCAGCGCCGGATCGCGGAGTTGCAGACCCAGCTCGCGGAGCAGAGAGTGATCTACTCGGACACGCACCCGATCGTGGTCGACACGCGGAGAAGCCTGGAGGCGGTGGCGGTGGATTCTCCCCAGATCGCCTCACTTCGCAAAGAAATCGATGAACTCGAGGCCCTCTACATTGCGCAAGGCGGTACCGCCGCCGACCTTGTCGACGGCCCCGCGAGAGCGGCCTCGTCAGCCGCGGCACCGGTGGTTCCTCCCGAGGTCCCGACAGTCCGCCCAGCCGTGGACTACGTGCGCAGCCGCGTCACGGCGGCCATCGCGCGCTACTACGGAATCTCGGATCGCCTCGAGGGGGCCCGGCTCGAACTCGACGCCGTCCGCGCGAGCGTGCCCTTCCGCTATGCGGTGATCAAGCCGGCCCTCCCGCCTCGCACGCCGTCAAATCGCCGCGTCAAGTGGGCGATCCTGGCTTCGGGCATCCTCGGGGGGCTCTTCCTGGGCATGCTCGCCGCGTTGGGCCTCGAGGCGAGGCGGGGCCGAATCGTCCAAGCCTGGCAGGTTGAGCGCGGCCTCGGGTTGGCTATTCTCGCCGAGGTCCCCACGAGCCCGCTCCTTCACCGGCAGGATCTGCCGCCACGAGGCGGCCCCTCGCGCGCGTGACCGGGGCGGGCGCCCCAGGCCCACTCCGCAGCCGCTTCGACTGGTGCCTGCTCCCGCTGCCCAACGGGACATGTGTGTCGTTCGCGCCGCTGCCGGGCGACGCGGTCATCGTCGAGTAGCGCCCGCTCAGGTGGGGCTGGGCGATGCGACGACCGCCCCAAGGAAACGCGCGGGTCCCACGAGGTCCATCACCCTGCGCGCCGCCGCCGACTCCGTGCGTTCCAGTTCGACGACCAGAATGCTCGCACCCGCGGCGGACGCGAGCAGGAGCGCGGTCTGGCTATCGGTGGGGCAGTCGATGGCGGCGACCCGCTGGTAGGGGGTGGACTCGTCGGCGAGCATCTCGGCCGCGGTCCGGGAGCCCTCGAGGGACAGCCCGCGCAGGTCGAGCGCCTCGACGCGCTCGCCCCTCTGGGCGGTGCCGACCGCTGCCACTGCTTCCGCGAGGGCGGCCGTAGACAGGCCAGGCTCCGCCGGGACGAGGAGGAGGGACGCCCATGTCTCCCGCTGAGCGGCGACCCATATGGCCTCGGCGGCCGCGCGAAGCACGTCGTTCGTCTCGATCTTGCCGCTCACTTCGTTCCCGCCCTGCGCGAACAACTCGAATCCCCATGGAATCCTAGCATGCCAGTTCCCTCGCGCCGCAACTGCGCCATCGTCTCTCTCCCCGCGGCCGTCGAGCGCGGCCAGAACCCCTCGCTCGCGCCGCTGCAGAACTGCCCGAGGTGATCGAGACGGAGGCCGGTGTCTGAGGCGATCTCATCGACCTTCAGACGGGTCTGACGGTGACCGCCCTGGTCGATCGGGATCTTCCGGTGGAAGGAGGCGAGGGCCGCCACGAACACCGTCACAGTGTCGCCCCGGACGAAGGCCATGTAGGGGTGTCCGACCTCGAGCCGGTCGTCGATCCGCTCCATGCGCCGGGCCGCCAGCATCATCCGGGTCTGGCCATGCCTCCCGAGCGTCGCCCGCGCCACACCTCGCCTGCAGCGAGCCACAGGAACTCGGTGTTCGTGAACAGGTAGCGCTTCCACATCTTGCGGGGCTCCATCGCCAGCCGCCAAGACCATTCGAGGCCCATCGACTGCAGGAGGCGCGGGGCCCGCCGTACATAGCCGGTGACGGCGTCGAAGCCGCCCCCGACTCCCATGATCACCGGTACGTCGAGGGCAACCCGGTGCCGCTCGCACCAGGTCTCCTTGAAGGGGCTTGGCATTCCCACGAAGAGCAGGTCGGCCGCACTCTTCCTGACCGCGTCGACGATCCGTCCGTCGTCGGTGGGGTCGAAGTAGCCGTCGCGAGCGCCGCAGACGGTCAGTCCGGGGTAGCTGCGCCCGCAGTGCCCCGTGAGCTCCTTCACCACCTCCGGTCGCGCCCCGAGGAAGTAAACGCGCAAGTGGTTGCGGTCACCCGCCTCCAGGAGCCGCGTCATGAGGTCGACTCCGGCCACGCGCTCCGGCAGCGGGCTCCCCGCCAGTCGCGAGGTCCACACCACCGGCATGCCGTCAGCCACGATGAGGTCGCCGCGGCGACAAGCGTCGCGGAGCTCCGGGTCTCTGCGCATCATGCACAGGATGGCGGCGTTGGCTGTGATCACGGTGTGGGGAGCCCGCGGGCCTCGACACCACTCGACACATCGCGCCACCGCGGATTCCATCGTCACGGGGTCGAACGGGCACCCGACGACCTCGAGCCTTCTCCTGTCCTCCGCGCCCCCGCTACCCACGCTCCACGCTCCCGTGCGCAGCCCGCCAGATTGCGGCCTTCCTCACGCCGAGCGGTCGCGTCGCCTCGCCCTCGCTGCGCCCGAGACACCCGCGTCGGCAGCCTCGCCAGCAACGGTGAGACGCCGCGTGCCCGCATTGGGGGGCGCTCTGGGCTGCCCTTCGAAGGTGTTCCCAGATCATCGCCACGTCTCCGCGGAGAACGGAATGCTGTGGCAGCCGGAAGGCAGCGCTCGCCAGCAAAGAGAGGGGCGAAGCTCCCGCGGAGTACTGCCCGTAGCCGGTGCGGTCGCGCCCCGCCCAGATGCTCTTCTGGGTCGATCCCATCGGCCGGAGGTCGACGACGGGCAGAGGCTCGCCGGCGACGCTCTTCCCCATCCAGCCGTGTTGGAGGCAGCGGTGGCGGTCGATGCCGTCCGCACCACCTCTCGCACCAATCCCCCGAACGCGCGAGAGTAAGGAGTACTCGGAGAGGATCCTCGGCATCTTGTCGGTTGACCAGTCAGCGACCACGACAGAGGCCGCGGGGGGCGAGGTGTGCGCCGCCACGCACCCGAGCATCGGCGCGTGCGCCTCGCCTCACCCATGCTGGAAGAGATCGGCGGATAACTCCTCGGGCCGGTCACGGTTGCGCCTTTCCGGCCGTTCGGGGCTCAATCCCGGAACGAGGCAGCGCAGTCAACTTCTAAACCGTAACTGATTCGACCCCGCGCGCGCAACCGCGGCCGGGGAACGGGTGGCGAGGGGCCGCCAGCCAGTCACGTCTGCCACTCCTCCCCCCCGGACCCTCGCGCGGCCCCTGCTCCGTCATCGAAGAGCGTGATCCCGGCCCCGAAGGTATCGCAGTGCTCGTCAATCGCGGATCCTGAAACCCCGCGACGTGAGAAGCGCGAACCACGACCCGACAACGAAGCAGCGACTGCAGTTGCTCGGCGCCCCTGATGGTCGGGCCGACCGGATACATGGCCAGAGCGGTCTCGTGACCGGTTCCGTTGCCACCTGGTACGCCCTCCGTGTTTCCTCCGCGACGCGCTTGAACCGATGTCGCTCGAAGTCGGTGATCGAGATCCTCCGCCAGCCGTCGGTTGCCCGGCTGAGCGCCGCGTGCTTCAGGCACGACACCGGGCTCTCCCCGAACAGGTGGCCGGCCGCAGACAAGCGATTCAAGCGGCGATCTCCGAGGCGGGGCCTGCGGGAAGGGGAGCGGCAGGCCGCCTGGCCGCGCGGACATCACTTGCCGGACCATGCCTCGCAGTTTCATCCCGTCGAAGCGATGAGGCCTGGCCCCAGGGTCCGGTCGTCGCGGATCTCTGCCCGCACGACCTCAACGGACTCCGCGCCATGCGCCACAACGGCCATCAGCGTCTGGCTCAGCGGCCGACTCTCCTTCGCGCCTACTTCGACAGGGCGATCACCCTGCTTGACTTGACAGCGACTGTACCATTCGATCTTCTCTGGCAGAAGGCAACATCCCCTCTTTCACGGCGATCGGACGGTATCGTCTCCCGAGATCTGCTATTCGGTGAGCCGGGCCCATTCCAATCCTGGTCACTATCGACGCAGTACCAACCTTCCTAAGAATCCTCTGGAGTCGGACCAACTTCCGGGGCGTACGCCCGAGGCTCCGATCTTCCCCTCAACAGTCCGCGCAACGTCCGCGCAATGATGATGCCGGCGTCTCCACGGCCAAAAGGATTGGCCACCGTGCCCGCCGTCTCGGCCCAGGACCCTGGCGAAGCCGCCTCCTCCAGCATGGCCGCCAGGCGCTCTGGACACCCACCGACGAGGCGTGCGACACCGGAGCTTACGGCTTCCGGCCGCTCAGTGTTCTCGCGGAGGATCAGGAGGGGGCGCCCGACGCTGGGGGCCTCCTCCTGGATACCGCCGGAGTCGGACACGACGAGCCACGCTGCGGAAAGGAGAGCGATGAAGTCCTCGTAACCGAGGGGCTCGATCAGGAGCACGCGGGGGTGGTCACTGAGGACGCTGCGTGCTGCGCTCACCACCGTCGGGTTGGGGTGCACGGGAAACACGAGGCCGACGTCGGGGTGCTCGTTCACGAAACGGCGGAGTACTCGCAGGTTCTCCATCATCGCTTCTCCGAAGCTCTCCCGCCGGTGCGTGGTCAGGACGAGGATGCGGGAGTGCCGCATCTCGGCCTGGACCCGCTGGAGAGCCCGGCCCGGCCGCAGCCGCTGGTAGACACGCTGGACCGAATCGACGACAGGGTTTCCAGTGACGAAGATTTGCGCGTCCGCTACGCCTTCGCGGAGGAGGTTCTCGCGATTCAGTTCGGTGGCTGCGAAGTGCCAGGTCGCAAGCCGCGTGATGAGCCGACGGTTCATCTCCTCCGGGTGCGGGCTAAGATCGTTGCCCGATCGCAGGCCTGCCTCCACGTGCCCCACAGGAATCCTGGCATGGAACGCACACAGGGCCCCAGCGAGAGCGGTTGTGGTATCACCCTGCACGAGAATCGCGTCAGGGGCTTCCCGCACGAGCACTCCGTCAAGAGCGTCGAGCACGCGAGAGCAGACGTCGCTCGGGGTCTGGCACGGCCGCATGACCCTGAGATCGTGGTCGACCCGTATGCCGAACGCCTCGACGAAGGGCTGTGCCAGACCTTCGTGCTGGCCGGAATGCACGTTGACTGTCGTGAACTCGCCGGCCGCTTCCAGCTCCCGGATCACGGGAGCAAGCTTGATGACTTCGGGACGCGTACCGAACAGGGTCAGTACTCTCATCGGCAATCAACTTTACGGATGACCACCCGCGCGGAGGAAAAGTCATGAATTTGAAACGGCGGCGAGCGACCTCCCGTCTCGAGAGAAGCCGAACATCACGGCAGAATCTAGGGCGGCCGGCCGCAGAATCCACCACCCGAGGTGGAGCCGTCAAGGGAAGTGGAAACTGCTGAGTTCGAACAGGGCGACCGGCCGCGTCGTGCACGTCCAGCACGGCCGAAAGGCCGCGTGGTCGCGTTTGCCCGGCCTCTACCGGGATCTTGTGTCGAAGTCCGTCGTGAACCAGACGTTCGATGAGGGCACGGAAACGATACAAGCCGCGGTTTCTGAGGCGGAGAGCTGTCCTTCGCGAAAAACCCCGTCCGCCTTGCCCTTCAACGAGTTGCGCTTCCATGCAGGATACCCGAATCGCCCGCGGATGAGCCCGGCTGCTCTCACTCCCTACGGCCGCCATCGTGCATGGATGCTCCACCGCCTCCTTGCCGTCCTCCGGGCTCTCGTCGCGAACTTCGCCGGCCGCGCCCATCTTCTGATCGAGAACCTCGCGCTCCGCCAGCAGCTTGTCGTCCTCCAGCGGAAGAATCCCCGGCCCCGCCTTCTCGTCATCGACGGCTTCCTCTGGCTGGCTCTGCCCCGCTGGTGGACCCGATGGGAGGAGGCGCTCGCCATCGTGCAGCCCGCAACCGTCATGCGCTGGCAGCGCGAAGGCTTCAGACGGTAGGGGCGTGGGAAATCGCGGCGCCACGCTGGAGACCCGAGCACAACGGTCGACATCCGCGCTCTCGTCTACCGGATGGCGGCCGAGAACTTGTCGAGGGGCGCGCCACGCCTTCACGGCGCGATCCAGAAGCTCGGCCATGTCGTCTCTGCGGCGGCCGCCGCGTCGTCGCCGAGCGCGTGTTCCTTGGTGTCGCTCTCCCCGCCGCCATTTCTGCCAGCCGTTGGGCGCGACCGTCGCCGATGCCGTCGCGAGTGCCTCTTGCCCCGGCATTCACCGAGGCATCAGTCGTGCCGACGCGTGGATGCGATCTTGGCGAAGCACAAGCAACGGATGGGCCGCATCCAAGAAGTACCGCGCCAGTGCTCGACCCTACCAAGGCCCCCCGATCCGCTTGCCCCATCCTCTCCATCAAGCTCATGCGACCGACAAGCTCGCGGATCCGCTCCCCCCGTCCGAGACCTTCCGCGCTCGGAGCCACATCCCGGAAGTTGTCGTTCCCGCGATGTCCTTCTCCTTGATGCTGCCGGCCAACCGGTGTGCCTCAATCCCTCGGTTTCCTGGACTGCTTCTTCGCCCGCTTGACGTACTGCCCGAAACTCCGGTCTTTCCGCCGCTTTTCCAGCGCCGTCATCTCGAAGTGCTCCGCTTCCTGCTTCAGTTTGAGGTAATTGGCGAACCTCTTCCGGTCCAACCCGCCGGTTTCAATCGCCTCGCGCACCGCGCATCCCGGTTCGTGCTCATGCGTGCAATCCCGGAAGGCGCACCGCCCGGCCAGTTCGGCCACATCCTCGAAGGTGTCCTCGATCACGGTCGCCGAGGCCGCCACTCCCACTTCCCGCATGCCCGGGTTGTCGACGACGATCCCGCCGTTCTTCATGAAGTACATTTCCCTGGCCGTCGTGGTGTGTTGGCCCTGTCCGGTATGAGCGCTGATCACTTCCGTCCGGATGACCGCTGCTTCGAGCAGCCGGTTGATCAGGCTGGACTTGCCGACCCCCGAGGACCCCAGGAAGCAGCCGGTTTTTCCTCTCGGGATGCGGTTCGTCAATCCACCCAGGCCCTCACCTGAAGCGGCACTCACCATGAGGACCTCGCCGGTATGGAACCTGCTCTCGATGCGAGAGCTGAATGACGACCGCTCAGGAACGGAGATCAGGTCGATCTTGTTCAGGATGACCGTGGTCTTGATGCCGGCGTCCCAGGCGATGGCCAGGTACCTCTCCAGGCGGTTCAGGTTGAAGTCGCGGTCGATGGACTCGACGATGAAGGCGAGATCGATGTTGGCGGCGATCACCTGGGGTTCCGGCCGACCGGAGTTCATCCTCCTGAGCAGCGTCCTCCTCGGCAGGATGCCGTGGATCACCGCCGGCCCCGGCTCCATCCCGGTAACGGCCACCCAGTCCCCCACCGCCGGGTAATCCTCCCGTTTCAACGCCGCGTGGGCCAGTTTCCCGGCGACCTCGGCCAGGCACTCGCCGTCCGGGCTGATGATCCTGTAGAAACCCCTGTGCTCCGCCGCGACCCGCGCTACCGCGCAGCTTGGAAACCCGGACGCCTCGCGCCCTTCTTCAAAGAATTCGTCGTATCCCAGGTCTTCCAGCTTCATCGTCAGCATCCCTCTCAACTGTGGCCTCGAGGAGGAGGGCGGGTAGCTCTTCTCTTCGCAACTTCTCCGTATTCTGCAGAGAAGTGGGCAGCCGCTTCAAGCGAAACCAGTGAAGGGGGCTGGAAACTCCCGGTAGCGCAACTCGAGAGCCGTGCTCATGACGCGCCAGCCGAAGTCGGTGACCGTGAGCGGCGGCAGCGCGGGATCTTGGCGATCAGTCGGCAGACGTGGAGCCCATGAAGAAGCCGGCTGATCTGGGCGTTGCGCTTGCGGGGATCGTCGTCAAGGCGAAACGCGGCGGGGTCGAGCCTGTTGCTGAGGTCGTGATTCGTGAATCCGTGGAGCGCATTCGCGCGCATCAGGGCGGCGAAGAGCTGAGTTTCGGGTCGAGAGAGCGGATGGAAGGGGTTGGCCGGCCGCGCGGCGGCGGTCTTCTTGCGTGTCGTGAGGGAGTCCAGGACGTGCACGCCCGTCGAGGGATCATCGACCTGGGCCAGGGCATTGAGATACCGCGCGTTGCTCTGGAGCGAGATCTCGCGGTAGCGGAAGAGGGTGGACACGCTCTTCCTCAAGGGCGGCACACGCCGTCACGCGGCGGCCGCCGCGGCGGCGTAACCGGAACTCGCCGGGCTCGTTGATCACGGTCCCGACCCGCCGGCAGACGCTGTCGTGCTTCATCCCAGCGGAGCATGAACGTCCAGCACGGCTCGAGCGTCGACAGCACGCACGCCAGTCCTTCCGTGATCCCACTCCGCGCGGCGATCTCGCGTGCCGTCTCGTCCCTGCGCACCCGCTCCGCGAAGACCAGGAAGGGCCGGCCCTGGCGCTGGGCTAGTGGGCGCACGTGCTGCTTCAAACGCTCGGCCTGCCCGACGAGGAAGTCCTTCAGGCCGTCGGGCCGGACCTTCTGGCGTTCGAGGAACGGCGTGATCTCGCGGCTGGAAAAGAACGGCAGGTAGTCCCGGAAGAGCACGCGGTCGAAACAGGAGAGCGAGCCGTGGATCTTGTCGACGTGCTTGTCGAGAAAGGCGTCCATGGACGGATCTCACACCCGATCGGGGTCCGATCGCTAGAGTGCACCGGCGGATCGCGAAGGTCATCGACTTGATTGCGGCCGGAGCGCTGCAGTAGGCGATTCAAGCCGCGAATCCGAGGCGGAGAGCGTAGCCCCGGACCGGCGGGATGGGGGAACGGCAGGCCGCGGGGGCGGGCCGCGGTCGGGCACGGCGCGGCGCGGGGATCGGCCCCGTGGGACCGGTCGACAACCGCCCCGCCTCACCTTCGGGCGCGGCGTTTCGCCGGCGTCGCAGGGCCCTTGAACCGCGCCCCCAAGCGGCGTATATGACGCGCAACGGCCACGAACGACCAGCGTCCGAGGCGTAGGGGGGAGGTCCCACGCAGGAGATCGGACCCTACCGGATGGAGCGACCGCTCGGTCGTGGCGGGATGGGTGAGGTCTTCCTGGCGCAGGATACGCGCCTTCACCGGCCCGTCGCGATCAAGGTGGTCCACCCGGAGCTGCTGGCGCGCCAGGACGTGCGCGCCCGCTTCCTGCGCGAAGCCCGAGTCGCCGCGTCGATCGTGAACCCGTTCGTCGCGACCGTATTCGACGTGCTCGAGGCGGACGGCAACACCTACCTGGTGATGGAGTACCTCGAGGGCCGGACGCTGATGGAGGCGGGCAAGGACCCGTCCATCGGCATGGATCAGCGGCTGGCCTGGTGCGAGGAGCTGGCCGAGGCACTGCGCGCGGTCCACGAGCACGGCCTGGTTCATCGCGACGTCAAGCCGGGCAACGTCATCGTCTCCGGCAGCGGGCACGTCAAGCTGCTCGACTTCGGGCTGGCGCGGCCAAGCGCGCCCGCGTCCGCGATCGGCTCGACGGCAGAGACCGCCGACGACTCGCTGACGCGCCACGGGACGATCGTCGGTACGGTGGCGTACATGTCGCCCGAACAGCTCCGTGCCGAGGAACTGGGCCCCGCCAGCGATCTGTTCTCGCTCGCGGTCGTCAGCTTCGAGCTGACCACCGGCATTCACCCGTTCCGTCGCGAGACCCAGGCAGAGACCATCAGCGCCATCCTGACCGAGCCTCCCGCCGCACGCGAGGCCTCGCGGACCTTCGATGCGACGCCCGGCCTGCGCGCGGTCCTGGAGCGCGGGCTGCGCAAGCGCCCCGAGGAGCGCTACGCGAGCGCCGCGGCGCTGGCGGAGGACCTCCAGCGCGCGCAGCGCGGCGAGTGGGTCAAGGCCCAGGACGCTGCAGCCGCGGCCCGGCGCCGGCGCGTCGCGATCTCGTTCGCAGCCCTGGCGGTCCCCACCGTCGCGGTCGCGGCGCTGGGGTCCCGCTGGTTCCTCTCGCCCCCCGCCTGGGAAGCGCCGCGTTTCGCGATCGCGATCGCGGCACTCGACGATCGCACCGGCGAGGCGGCTGGGACGCTGCACGCCACGATGATCGCCGACCTCGTCGCCACCGATCTCTCTGCGTCGCGGCTCGCGCGCGTTCGTGGCCCCGCCGAGCTCGCCAGAGCGGCGGGCGGCGATCCTGCGGCGCTGGAGCCGGCCGCGGCGCGGCGGGTCGCGCAGGCGATGGGGCTCGATTACCTGTTCACCGGCACGCTGTACAAGGAAGGAGACCGCTACGTGGCGACGCTCGAGCCGGCACCGTCGCGCGGCCGGCCGGAACTCCCGGCCCTGCGCGCCGAGGCCGGCGACCCCCTCGCCCTGGCCGAACGGCTTTCCAGGCAGCTGCGGACGACACTGCCCGGCGTGGGGCGGTTGACCGCCTGGCGCGACGACCGGGTCGATCTCGTCGATCTCACCTCCGCCTCCGACGAGGCCCGGCTGCTGTACGAACGCGGTCAGGCAGCACTGCGTGACGGAAAGGTCAACGAGGCGGTAGCGCGGTTCAGTGCGGCCGTCGAGCTCGACGCCGGCTACTCGATGGCGTTCGCGCGGCTCGCTGAGGCGCTGAACGAGGCCGGCTACGGCGCGCGAGCGCGCGACGCGGCGACGCACGCCCTCGATCTGGCGCCGGACGCCGGCACCGCCGAGCAGGAGCGGCTGTCGCTGACGCTGAAGGCCATCTGGGCCCGCACCTTTGGGCGCGCCGCCGAGGCGGTCGCGGCGACGGCAGCGCTGGTCGAGCGGTTCCCCGACGAGGCCGGACTCCTGCGACTGCACGCGAGCGCGCTTGCCGATGCGGGCCAGCTCACCGAGAGCCTCGCCGTGTTGCAGCGGGCCCTCGAGCGCGAGCCGGCCGATCCGTCGCTGTACCTGGCCCAGGCCGAGACGCTGACGCTCGCGAATGAGCCGGCCCGGGCCGAGGCCGTGCTGGACGCGGCCGAGCGGCTCTATGACCAGCTCGAGAGCACGGAAGGTCTTGCTGTCGCGCAGTTCGCGCGCGGCCAGGTGGCGGACATGAAGGCGGACTTCGCCGCGGCCGGCACGGCGTTTGCCTCTGCCGCGGGCCAGTTCGAGCGCGCCGGGCGCACCGTCGGCGCGGCGCGATCCGAGATGGAAGTCGCGGCCAACGAGCTGCGGCTGGGTCGACCGCGGGAAGCCGAGCGCGCGCTCCAGAAGGCGGAGGCGGTCGCGCGCGAGACGGGGCACCTCGCGCTGTTGAGCGAGGCGCTGCTGCGCCGTGGCGTGCAGTTCTACCTGCAGGGCGACTTCGCCCAGGCCGAGCGGCAGCTGCGCGAGTCGCTCGACGTGGCGCGACAGCTGCAGAACGAGCCGCTCATGCTGGACCCGCTCGTCAACCTTGGCAGCCTGCTTCAGTACACGGGGCGCATCGACGAGGCCGAGCCGCTCGTTTCCGAAGCGGTCGCCTTGGCGCGCTCGCTCGGCCGCACCGACAGCGCCTCCACCAGCGGGCTGATGCTGGCCGACATCCGGTATCAGCGCGGCGAGATCGACGCGGCGATCGCCACGTACCGCGAGATTGCCGGCGATGCCCCGGTCGAGCGGGCCTCCCAGGCCGCCGGTTGGGCGTGGGCCGGCCTGGCCGAGATCTTCGATCGCCAGGGCCGTCTCGCCGACGCGCTCGACGGCGCATCCCGCGCCGCCGCGGTGTTCAGCGCCCACACGCTGCCGGCCTACGTCACCTACGCGCGCGTGCGGCGGGCGCAGGTGCTGTCCGCGCTGGGCCGCGATCGCGAAGCGGCCGAGGACCTCGACGTTGCCCGGCGCGCGGTACGCGATGCGCCCGGTCTGTCCGACCTCGAGGCGCGGGTGGAACTGGCGCGGGGCGTCGCGCTGGCCTACGAGGGGCGCTGGAACGACGCGCACCGCGTGGCCCTCCGCGTGCGCTTCCCGGCGCGGACGTCGCCGCCCTTCGAGTGCCGGCGCTGACCCTGCAGGGCGAGGCGGCCCTGCGGCGCGGACGCAAGGCCGAAGCGCTCGAGGCCTTCGACGCGGCCCTCGCGGTCGAGCGGGCGCCGCAGCCCGAGCGTCCCGCCGCCGCCGCACTGCGGGCCGAAGCGCTCGCGGCGGCAGGGAAAGGCGACGCCGCGGCGGCCGCGGCCGAGGCGGCGCTCGCCGAGTCCGAGCGGATGGGACTGCTGCTTCCGGCGGCGCGTGCGGCGGCCGTACTGGTGTTGTTCGCCAATATCGAGTTCGCGCATTGCTGATGGCGCACGCGGCGCGGAATGGCAGGCAAACGCGCCGGTCGAACGCGCCCCTGCGCGTATCGGCGACGGTCCTGCCCACCGGTTGACAGAGAGGGCGGCGGTCCGCCGTCCGCAACGGCACACGCGCTCCACCACGAGGCCGCGGCGATGGATTGGTCGAGCGGAATCGTCAGGCCGCGCGGCGCCAAGCGTAGCGATGATGAAGTCCGCCAAGGCGAGGTAGGGCGATGACTTCGGCGGCTGGACCGGGCTTCCTCTCCACAGCTCGCACCGCGGGCGCATCCTTCTTGAGGGACAAGTGCGTCCGGTCGTTGAGGTATTACCAGGCGAGGCCGGCCAGAAGGCGCTGCAGGTGCTTCTCGTTGAGAACGATGACGTGGTCGACTCTCGCTTGGCCTTCAGGTATAGCGTCAACTGCCGCGTCTGGGGCGTCTCGGGCGTTGCTAGGCTCATCGCCCATCGCCTCCCTCCCGTGCTGCTCCGTCGGCTCCCCGGAACCAGGGCCCCATCCCTCCACCGGCATTACCCGGTCTCACCGGTACTACGAGCCCCTCCGCCACCCGCTTCGGCCGAGCGCCTCGCGCGCTCGTTGGCCGCAGCCACCGAAGCGGGCTTCCCGTGTTGCCCGCCGCTCCGCGCTGCATGCCGCCACCCACCACCCCGGCGAAGCGGACCGCACGCGTCGTCCTTCACTGCGTGCCATCCGTAGGAGCCTTCCCCTGTGCTTGGGAGGGGCGGCCTTCGCATCGTGACTCTCGGGGCCCTCTCGGTGTTCACTCGCGTTGCGGCCTATTGGCTCGCAGACGACCTCGCGTCGCCTTCTTTCTCCCAGGCTTCGACCGCTTCGTCGCCTCCACCACTGCTGGGATCGCCACCCGGCCGGGACGACCTTTGCCGGGGCAGGACTTGCACCTGCTGGACCAACGGACCTTTCACGGCGCACGTGGCGCGCTACACCTGTGCGGTGTTCACGATGCGGAGGGACCGAGGCCGAGCCCGGCCTCGGTCCCGAGCGCCGGCCCGGGGGCAGTGAGATCACGCCCCCGGGCGGTCGTCTCTCTCCGCCGATGATCACTGACGAACCACCACGGGGACCACCGTGTCGCTCCTGAAGGCGGTCCCGTTCTCGAGACTCCCTTCGATCTGGATGGACGACGAGGCGGTACCCTCACGCAGCGGGAGATTCCGCACGACACTCCATCCCGGGAACGTGCAGGTCCAGCGGCCGTCCTTCTCCCGCTTCGTCACCGACGCGGAGATCGGCGACGGAAGCTCGCGTCCATCGATCGTGCGGATCGCGATCCGCGACGGCTGCAGCTCGGACTGGAGCTGGATCAAGACGTCATCCAGGCCCCGGCAACCCGTCTTGATCTTGCACTCGACCTCTTGAGCATTCGAGGGCAGGGCCAGCTCGGGAGGCGCAAAGCCGGCAGGGCCCGCTGCGGGTGGCGTTGCGCGCGTGGGGTCGACCCAGACATCGACGGGGGTAGTCGCCTCGTAGAGCGCGCCGATCTGGAGCAGCGCTTCACCCCCTTTGATCGCCGTGCCGATGAGTCCTCCGAGCAGTCCACCGACGCTGGCAGTGCCGAGCGCGGTCCCTTCACGGTTCTTCCCCGTGCTCATCGCGTACCCGACTAAGGGAACGGGCGTTCCATCCGCGGCGCGCACACCCGGGAACGCGATGTCGATGGCACCGGGTCGTCCGCTGCCAGAGGCCCGCACGACCGCGCGGAGTTTCGCCTCGAGGTTCGTTCCGGCGTGCAGGAACGTGGTGCCCTCGATGACGAAATCGTGGACGACGCGGAAGCGGACGCTGTCGCCGGGCTGGTTCCACGCCGACGAGACGTTCTCGAGAAGCGCGAGCGTGATCGTGGTCCCCTTCGGGATCCGCAACTTCCCGGCCACGTCGGCCGGGGGCGTTTCCGCCACCATCTTCTCTATCGCCACGCGCGGTTTGGCGGCGTCTTTCTCCTGGGCCTTGGCCCACCTCTTGTCCAGGTTCTTCTTCGAGTCCTCGAGCTCCTCCTCCGTCAGCGTGACGTACGACTTGACCTCCTCGATGATGCCGCGCGCCTCCTCTTCGGGGACGAGAGCGATCGCCGTAGGATTCACCCTCAGGTGATATTGCTTGCCCGCTATGAACTCGAACCGCCCGGTCGCCAGCACGCGCCCCTGCATGACGCTCCAGAGGAGGTGCTCCCCCGGCTCGACATACGCGAATGCGTAACTCGAGTTGCGGAGCGTCCCAAGGAACACCTGGTCCGAATAGACGGACGACTTCGCCCACTTGGCGACGTAGGCGCTGGGACGAATGAGGTAGACCAGGGCTTTGTCCGGCGAGACCTCTCCGAGAGGCCGGGCGCCGCGGTCCTCGTCTTCTGCGGCGAGAGTGACGGGGATCGAGGTGACGATCATCGCGAGGATGGCGGCGGCCGAGCACAGGAACCGGGTGCCGCGGTGTCGGCGATGAGGAGCGTCTTCGTGGAACGTCGAAACCTGATTGCCGAACGTGAGGTTGGCCGTTGTCATTGCGAGTCCTCCGAGGCAACAGCGACATCGTCGCTGAGAGGTGGGTGTATCCGGTGTCCTCCTGCCCCAACCACCCCGATCCCCCGGGATTCGTTACACACGGTGCCGGCGGAGGGCCGGCGAGGCGCCGGAAGCGTGCCCGCCCGCCGTGTCTTGCGGTCGCCGGCCATGAAGAGGCCGCCTCCTCCGGCGACGCAGTCGAGGATGGCCTGATTCTCGGCGACCGTGAACGGACTCTGCGGCTCGACCACGACGAAGACGTCGTAGTGCGAGAGGTCTTGCGGATTCGAGGGGTCCAGCTTGTCCTGAGTCCGAGATTCGCGGCACAAGTCGGCGAGGGCTGCGTGACTCTGGCGAGGCGCGAGGACGCCAGCGTACCTGGGCTACGGCAAGGACGAGCAACGCAGCCAGAAGCGCGCAGAACCGTCGAATTGTGCTTTGAATCTCGGACTCAGGGCACTCGGTGATCCGCCCGCCGTGCGGCAACTGCTCGATCGTATGCGCGGACTTCACCAGGTCCACCGCCCACGCGGAGATCCCGCCGGTCCAGAACGTCTCCGGCGTCGTGGCGGTGATTCTGGCCTGCGGCGGAACCGGGAAGCGGCCGGGGTTCGATTCGAGGGCCGTGCCCGTACAGGGGCCGCCGGTCCCAGGTGTCCGGATCGATGATCCAGGCGGCGCTGCCGGCTATCTCGTTCCGCGTCGCGTCGAACGGCACGGAGGCCGCTCGCGCGGAATCGAATCTCAGCGCCAGCGCCGCCAACAGGAACAGGCGGGCCGCAGGTGACGTTGTTCTGCGAAGGTGTCGCTTCGGGGGCCTCCGTCGTCCGGTGACGCATGAGAGCCGTAAGACGGCCGCAGGTGGACACAGTAGCAGCAACGCAGGCGCAAGCGCGGAGCCGGACGGAACCATCGTGGAAACGGCCGCCGTGATCGCCCATCAGGCGCGGCTGATTCACCGCACGAGCGTCCACCGCCGAGCGATCGACGCGTGAGTCCCTACAGTTGACGGGATTCGCGGAAGCGCTATCATCCCGTGGCCCTCCGGGTGGGGGCAACGTCCTCGGGCCGGCCCCTGTGCTCGCGCGCGCACGACGACCTCTCAGGGACGATCCAGGTTCGGGCAACGAGGCCCTCGATGGACAACGTCAGCAACCGCAATCGTCGTGTCGGCGTCGGCGACACTCCGTCCAGCACCCGCGCGACCGCGCGCTGCGCCAAGTCTGCGGCGGAGCTCCCGCCCAGTGTTCAGGAGGGTCCCGGCCCCCCATGCGTGCCACGCCTCGACGTCGGTCCGTCGGGCGGGCAGCCCGCGCTCCGATTCGAGGTCCAGCCGGAGTACATCGGCTGCTACCGCATCCTGGACAAGATCGGCGAAGGTGGCATGGGGCTCGTCTATCGGGCCGAGCAGGAGGAACCCGTCCGCCGGCGCGTGGCCCTCAAGGTGCTGAAGGCCGGAATGGATACCCGTGAAGTGTTGGCCCGCTTCGAGGCCGAGCGCCACATGTTGGCGCTGATGGATCACCCCAACATCGCCCGGGCCTTGGACGCGGGCGAGACGGCTCTCGGGCGGCCCTACTTCGTGATGGAACTCATCGGGGGCGAGCCGATCACGAAGTACTGCGACCGGTACAGTCTCCCCATCCCGGACCGGCTGAGTCTGTTCATTCCCGTCTGCCGGGCGATCCAGCACGCGCACCACAAGGGTGTGATTCATCGCGACCTCAAACCGTCGAACATCCTGGTGACACTCGTCGATGGCTCCCCGGTGGCCAAGATCATCGATTTTGGGATCGCCAAGGCGACGAACCTGTCCGTCAACGACGGCACGTTCTTCACTCGGCATGGTCAGATGATCGGCACGCCGGAGTACATGAGCCCGGAGCAGGCGGACAACACCGGCCTGGACGTCGACACTCGCACCGACGTGTACTCGCTGGGCGTGGTTCTTTACGAGCTGCTCACGGGCGCAACGCCGTTCGACCCGAAATCGTTCCGTGTCGGGTGGCCGGAGATTCAGCGCATCCTCCGGGACGTGGAGCCGGTGCCCCCGAGCAAGAAAGTTGCTTCCATCCCTGAGAGTCGCAGCGGTCAGACGGCCCGGCGCGACACGGACACGCGCGCGCGTGCCCGGCAGCTGCGCGAAGACCTCGACTGGATCGTCCTGAAGGCGATGTCGAAAGATCGCACCCGAAGGTACGAAACCGCGGACGCGCTGGCGGAGGACATCAGCCGCTACCTGCGCGATGAGCCGGTGATGGCCGGTCCTCCCAGCGCGATGTACAGGCTCCGAAAGCTGGCGAGACGCAACCGTGCGAAGTTGGCGTTGACAGCGGCGATCGCTTTCGGCGTCGTGATGGCGTCGGGCGCGCTGGCCTTCGCCCTCGTGGCTTCGAACCGTCAGCAGAAAGCAGAACTCGAGCAATCCGAGGCCAGCTCGTCGTTCCTTGCCAACATCCTGGCGTCGGTCGATGCGAAGAAGAAGGGGCGGAGCGTGACGCTCCTGGAGGTGCTCGACAAGTCCGAGGCCTCCATCGGATCTCAGTTTGCGGGTCAGCCCAGCGCCGAGGCCGCCGTTCGAACCACCTTCGGAAACTGGTTCAAGGACTCGGGCCTGTACGTCCGGGCGGAACCGCATCTGAAACGTGCGCTGCGCCTGTGCACGCAGCTGTACGGCGAGGATTCCGATAGGGCCACGAGTTGCCGTTTCAGCCTGGCGGATTCGTACCGATCGGAGGGCCGGTTCGACGAGGCCCGCGAGCAGTATCAAGCGGTGATCGACATCACCCGGAGGTCTCGGAGCGAGGACCATCCCGACGCGCTCCTCGCGATGAACAGCCTGGCCTCTTTGGAGCCGACCCTTGCCCACCCGCATCGCCTGGCGGAGAGGGAAGCCATGGCCCGGAGCACGCTGGACCTGGCCAGGCGGACGCTCGGCGAAGAGCACCCCACTACTCTGACCTCGATGCAGACACTCGCCGAGGTACTTGGGGCCGGTCGCCCCGAGTCCATGACGCTGTGCGAACGCGCCATCGAGATCAGCCGGACGATCCGCGGCGACTATCACCCCCAGACCATCGGCCTGCTGAGGACTCTGGGCTGGCTCCACTTCTCGCTTGGCCAGAACGACCAGGCCGAATCGGCTTTTCGGCGCGCCCTCGCGGGTGCTCGGGCAACCTGGGACGATACCCATCCTGAAACGCTCACGCTCATCGCCGACCTGGGGATGACCCAGAAGTCTCAGGGACGTCTCGAGGAGGTGGAAGCGAGATACCTCGCCGCGATCGAGTCGGCTCGACGGGATCTGGGGCCGGATCATCCGACCACGCTCGATCTCAGGAACAACCTGGGCCAGCTCTACCGAAGAGAGGGCCGTCGCGACGACGCGATCCGGGAACTCAGGGAGGTGTTCGACGCCAACCGGCGCCTCCAGGGCGAGGAGCACGTCTGGACGCTCGGGGTCATGAGGAACTTGGGTATGGCACTCAAGGAGGGGAAGCTCTATGGGGAGGCGGAATCACTGCTGAGAGAAGCCGTCGAGATCAGCCGGCGGCTCCACGGCGACGAGTGGCATTACACCCTGAGTTCCTTGAGCTGTCTGGCCTCCCTTTATCATGATCAGAACCGGTATGAGGAGGCCGAACGTCTGTACCTCGACGCGATCGGCTCGGTTCAACGGGATCTCGGCCCGGACCACCCGTCCACGCTCGATCTCAGACGCAGCCTCGCTCAACTCTACCGGACACAGGGCCGTCTCGACGACGCGATCCGGGAGTTCGGGGACGTCTTCGCGATCCGTCGCCGCCTCTGGGGCGAGAAGCAGATCTTGACGCTCTGGGCGATGAGGGACCTGGGTGTGGCGTACAAGGAGCGGGGCCTTCACGCGGAGGCGGAACCGCTGCTCGAAGGAGCCGTCGGGATCAGCCGCGAACTCTATGGCAACGAGTCCCGCTACACGCGGGAGACCATAGATCTCCTGGCCAGCCTCTATCACGACCAGGGCCGGTACGAGGAAGAGACAGCGATCGCGAGCCAGACGCCTGAGAGCGACGGCTAGAACCCATCTCAGAGCCGTTTGAGTAGGAGTGAGATCGATGCAAGCGGTGCTCCGCAAAGCGCCCTGGAGCGAAAACCTAATTGACCGTCGATACGGCTGAATCCGCCGGAATTCGCTCCCTCGCGTGGCCGGTCCGAGTCAATACTCGGACAGGCTCCCAGCCGTGCAGAGAGGGCGGTTGGTCGAGTCACGATCGGTAGCTCCGCGCGGATGAATCGCCCTGCATCGGGCCGGGAGGCGAATCAGAGCACCCGGCGCGACACTGATCGGAGGTGTATCCATGGCCGATTCGTTTCCCGAGACGCGCTGGAGCATCGTCGATGCCATCGCCGACTCCGACCCCGAGCGATCGCGCGCGGCGCTGGCGCGGCTGTATCAGGGGTACTGGTTTCCGCTCTACGCGTACGTACGACGACGAGGATACCCCGACGAGGACGCGCGCGATCTCATCCAGTCCTACTTCGTCTACCTGATGGAGCGCCGGTTCGTGGCCAAGGCAAACCCGGCAGCGGGTCGGCTTCGGGCCCTGCTCCTTCACACCCTCAAGCAGTTTCTCGCGAGCCAGGCCTCGCACGCTGGCGCGCTGAAGCGCGGGGGCGGCAGCTTCGCCGTCGAAGTCGACGATCACGACGCATCCGAACGTCTCGGCGAGGTGCTCGCACACGACTGGACCCCGGAGGACGAATTCGAGCTCCAGTGGGCCGAGCGGGTGCGGCAACGGGCCTTGAGACGTCTGGAACGCGCGGCTCGGCACGGAGGTTACTTCCGGGACTTCAAACGGCTGCTGGGCTATCTCGACGGAAGCGAAGCGCGCATCTCGTATCGCGAGCTCGCGGCCGAGCTGGAACGCTCGGAAGGCGCTCTGCGAATCGCGGTGCACCGACTTCGCGAGCGCTACGCGAAGGCGCTGCGTGAGGAGATCGCCTCGACGGTGCACGATCCCGTCGAAGTCGACGGCGAAGTGCGCCACGTGCTGTCGCGACTGGCATAGGGCGTCTCGAACTGCGGACCGCCGAGCGAGGCGGACCGCGGTTCGAGACGTCGCGAGCACGTGCTACGGGCAGACCAATGTCACCCGCGTCGCTCCGAGAGCCCTCTTGTGCGCCGCGATCTTTCCGAGCGAGTGACGGTCTTGTGGTCTCGGACGTCCGAGGCGACGACCGGATGAGTCTCTGGTAGATTCCGGCGACCACCCACCCGAGAAGAGTCGAGCCCCGCAGCGCCAACTGCGGGGCTCGTGAGGCGTGGGAAGCAGCGCTCGTGTTTCGACGCAAGTGGCTGTTTCCCCGTACCGATGCGATGCAGAGAGTATGTCCGGTTCCGGGCGGGATCAAGTCCTACCTGGAGCAGCCCGAGCAACTCGTGACGGGCGCGACGCGGTGCTGTCCGTACTGCGCGTCGCGGCACCCCCTGCGGTGCCACGGCTGGTACGAGCGGTGGGCGCTGCTTCCGGATCCGGAGCCGGAGCAACGGGTCGCGGTCCGGCGGCTGCTGTGTGCGGTGACGGGCCGGACCATGTCGTTGCTGTCCGACTTCTGCCTGCCGCGGCGGCAGCACGGTCCGGAAATACTGGGGTGCTTCCTGTCCGGCATCGTGCGCGGTGCGCGCGTGTCGAGCGCGTTGCAGCGTGTGCGGCGGCGGGCGGGCCACGCCGTGGCCCAGGCGCTGCTGCGGGGGTTCCTGGGGCGGCGGGCGTTCGTGCTGGAGTACCTCGCGAGTTGCCGGGCGCGAGCACCGACTCCGCAGCAAGAGACGCGGCCGCAGTGGCGTGATCTGGCGCTGCTGGTGGGCGGGCTCTGCGCGGGCTGCCCGGAGGTGGGCGCGGCGTTCCGCGGCCATGGGCGAGCGTTTCAAACGCGATTCGGGATCGGTTTGGCCTGAGCCGTCACCGGATTGCTCCGGGACCTCGTCGGACGGGCGTCGCTCGGCGCGCCGAAGTCAATCGCGCCACACGGTTTCGGCAGTGCCGGCTCGCCCGGGTGCTCGGACATTGCCACCCCCCCTGGAATGGAGGTGGCATGGCCGATGCTCCGGGTCTGCAGATCGCGTTGTGGCGTTACCAGGTGCTGGGTCCGCTGCTGAGTTTCGCGGGCCCGCGGGGTGCCCTGCGTCGCGCCCTCGCACAGTGCGCGGAACAGGTCCACACGCACCCGCAGCGCGGGCCGCTGCGGATCGCGCCGGGCACGCTCGAGGAGTGGTTCTACCGCTATCGCCGCGAGGGGCTCGACGGGCTGGTGCCCAAAGCGCGCAAGGATCGCGGCGCGTCGCGCCGCATCGACGCCGAACTCGCGGAGCGGATCGTCACGCTCGCGCGCGGTCATGTCGAGCTCGACGGCCCGGGGTTGGTCGCCGAATTGCGGGCGGGCGGGGTGGTCAGCCCGCCCGCGCTCTCGACGCTCTACCGCTTCCTGCGCGCTCAGGGCCTCGATCAGCGTCGGGTCCCGCGGCACCGCGACCACCGCGCCTTCGCGTTCGACCTGGCCGGCGACTGCTGGCAGACCGACGTGCTGGTCGGGCCGGCGCTGCCCGCGCCCGACGGCTCGCGGCGCAAGGTCTACCTGATCGGCGTCCTCGACGACGCCACGCGTCTCGTCCCCCACGCGCAGTTCTATCCGGAGCAGCATCTGCGCAGTCTCAAGGACTGCCTCAAGCAGGCGTTCCTCAAGCGCGGGCTGCCCCGGTGGTGGCGGTGCGCCTTCCTGCGTGGGCACACGCCCTCCACGACGAGACCGCGTCCATGGACTTGTCGGGCGGAAGCGTCAGGCCGCGCGGTGCCAGGCGTAGCGATGGTGAAGCCCGCCGAGGCGAGGCAGAGCGATGACCGCGGCGGCTGGATGCGGCTTCGGCTCCACGACTCGCACCGCGGGCGTGTCCTTCTCCAGGGACAAGTGCGTCCGATCGTTGAGGTAGTACGAGGCGAAGCCGGCCAGCAGGCGCTGCAGGTGTTTCGCGTTGAGGACAATGACGTGATCCAGGAGATCGCGGCGTGCGGTGCTGACGAACCGCTCGGCGACTCCGTTCTGCCAGGGGCTGCGCGCCATGATCTGCTTTGGTGTGATGCCCATGTGGCGGATCGCGGTGAGGACCTCGTGGCCGTACTTGGCGTCGCGGTCGAGGATCAGGTAGCGCGGTGCCTGGTCGTAGGGGAACGCCTCGCGGAGTTGCTGCGTGATCCAGGCCGCGGTCGGATGGGTCGTCACACGGAAGTGCATCAGCTCGCGCCGAGCGTGGTGGACGACGAAGAAGACGTAGAGCACGCGGAACGTGGCGGTGGGGACCGTAAAGAAGTCGATCGCGGCGATGACCTCGCGGTGGTTGCTGAGGAATGTTCGCCAGCGCTGACGCGCCTCTGGATCGACCGGGCGCCGGGGCATGCAACGCGAGACCGTGCGCTCGGAGACCTCCAGGCCGAGCTTCTGAATCTCGCCGTGAATGCGGGGCGCGCCCCAGGCTGGATTCTCGGCGGCCATCCGGTGCACGAGGGCACGGATATCGGCTCCTGTGCTCGGTCGTCCAGCGCGGCGACGCGGTGTCCAGCGCCAGTACCGCCTGAAGCCCTCGCGATGCCAGCGGATGACGGTCTCGGGCTGGACGATGGCGAGCGTCTCCTTCCATCGCGGCCAGTAGCGGCGCAGGGCAAGCCAGAAGAATCGATCGGACGCGCGGAGACGAGGTCGAGGGTGCTTCCGTCGAAGAACAGCGAGCTGCTGGCGGAGCGCGAGGTTCTCCAGGATCAGGTCGGCCCGGCGGGCGAAGATCGCGAGGACAGTCCGGGCGACGGCAAGAGCGCGGTTGAGCATCCCCGGACGATGACGGCGGTCGAAACGGAGGGCAACCGGGCTCGTTCGCGGGCGATTCGGACATCCTGTACAGGAGCGCAACTCGTTGATGGGCAGAGCGGACGCGGTTTTGGCGAGGGACAGGTGGCCCTGGTCCACGTCAAGAGGTCAGTGCTCGCGATGTGTTTGGCCGTCAGGCCGACCGTCGGTAGCTGCGCAGCAGCCCGCCGAGTCGTTCGTTGACGGCCACCTCGCCGCCCTTCGGCTGCTCGGAGGCGCTCAGGGTGAGGACCTTACTGCCGAGCCCTTGGTGCGGGCGGTCGATGCTCTGGTTCATCTTCTCGATCGCCGCGACCAGCGCTGGCAGCGTCGCCTCGAAGAACCGCCTCCCCATCACCGTCAGGAGGAAGTTGATGTCGGCCTTAGCGTCACCCGACCGTGGCCTGCAGGGCCGCGATGGCGCGCCGGATTGTGGCGAGGACCTCGTGGCCGTACTTGGCGTCCCGGTCGAGGATCAGGTAGCGAGGTAATTGGCGAGAAAGGTGCGCCATCGTTGCCGTTCGTCGGGATTGGCCCGGCGCCGGGGCATGGTGCGCGAGACGGTGCGTACGGAGAACTCGCGGCCACACTTCTGTATCTCACCGTGGATGCGCGGCGCTCGCCACGCTGGCTTCTTGGCGGCCATCCGGTGCACGAGGGCGCGGATGTCGGCTCGTGTGCTCGGTCGTCCAGCGTGGCGCCTCGGTGTCCAGCGCCAGTACCGCCCGAAGCCCTCGCGGTGCCAGCGGATGACGGGGTTGTGGCGAGGGACAGCTCTTGCAGCCCAGCATGCCGCTCGACGAACAACCCCGTCACTGTGCTCACGCTCGACCCGACTTCGCCGCGCTGAGCGCGCGTCGCGACCGCCTTTGTCGACGGCGAAAACAGCGCCGGGCCGCGATCCGAGATCGCTGGTCTCCTTCAGTCAATGCATGGGCGCGACTTTGAGCACCGTGATCCCGCGGCTCGGCGTGGTCATCCAGATCTCGTAGTAGTCCGGCGTGACCCGGAGCTCGGCCCGGACCGGCCACCAGGGCAGCCCGCCCCACTGTGGCTCTCCGCTGGGCGGGGCGCGAAAGACACCGCCGCGGCGCAGCGGGGTGACCTTGGTGTCGACCCAGCACAGCCCCTCGTCGCACCCGAACCAAAGAATCCCGTCCGGGGAGACGCCAAACGGTCGGGCATTCAGGCTCTGAGTCGTCTCGGGGCCGTAGAACTCGTAGGTCTTCGTCGCCATGTCGACGAGGTACAGGCCCGAACCGCCGACCCACGCCCGGCTCTTGCCGACCGGGGCCGAGCCGTGAGGCACCTCCGGGAGCAGGATGTTCTCGACGGTCGTTCCGTCAGTCCAGACCGAGCCGTCGGGCCCCGTGAGCCACACCCAACCCGGCCGATCGGGGTCGGCAGCCGGGGCTCCAGCGAACAGGGTCAGGTCGAACGTCTTCCACGCGCCGCCGGAGTAAATGCCGATCATGGAGTCTTCGGCACCCGCCCAGAGACGTCCCAGGGAGTCCTCTAACAGACGCGTCGGGTACCAGTTGCTCAACCCCAGGTCGAGGTACTCGGTTCCGGTCCACTCCTGCACCCCGCCTCCGGGCATTCCGAGCGCCACGTGACCGTTGGACGGTCGGTAGGCGATAGCGAAGGTGGAATCCGACGGGAACGGGAAAGGACCCGTTCCGGGGAGGTCGTAGGTGAACTGGTTGAATCCTCGCCACCTCGTGCCGTCGAAGTGCTGGAAGCCACCGACGCCGGTGCCGATGTTGGCGGTCGTCCACACTTCCCCCGTGGGAGTGAGGGAGAGGTCGAGCGCGAA
Source organism: uncultured Acidobacteriota bacterium (assembly GCA_963702425.1). Classification (GTDB taxonomy): domain Bacteria; phylum Acidobacteriota; class Polarisedimenticolia; order J045; family J045; genus JALOKP01. The sequence goes on along the minus strand of CAVPCQ010000017.1, from coordinate 90,780 downwards.
GTTGTCCCCCTGCGAGCAGTTGGTGATCCGATAGCGCTGCCAATGCCCCGTCGCGGGGTCGCGCCTGGCCGCACCGCCGGCACCCGTCGTCCACACCGTTCCAGTGGCGACGTTGATGTCGACCGCCTCGATCGCCGAGGCGTCGCCGCCACCGACGCCGAGGTCGGTCCAGGAGGCACCGTCCCAACCGAAGACGGTTCCGCCGCTCGACGCGCAGAGCGCCCGGCCGCTGCCGTAGGCCTTGAACGCCGCGCACTCGTTCAGTTCGCCCAGAGGCCAGGGCGTCGGCACCTCGACCCAGAGGCCGTTCGGAGGCAGGTACCCGATCGTCAGGGGATCGTTGAAGACATCATCGCCGATGTCGTAGGCCCACACGTTCCCCGCGTCGTCGACCGCGTCCTTCTCCTGAAGGATGAAGATCCGGCCCCGGCCGCCCTGGGCGGGCATGTCCGTCCAAACTCCGGTGGCGCTGTCGTACCGGGTAACGAAACCAGACAGGAAGGACTCGTGGAACTCGGCCCAGACGTAGTATCCACCGGTCGGCTTCGGCTGAACGGCCAGATGATCCGCGATCACGTTCCAGTGGATCCACCGGCGGGTCGATGGGTTGAACCGGGCGACGCTTTGCTTTCTCGCCATCCACACCGTTCCGTCGGGCGCCACCTCGGCGTCGGTGGCTCCCCCGTCGACACCGCTCGACCCGTCGAGATCGTATCGCTGCAGGGACGACGGACCGACCGCGGGGTCGTACGAGAACACCGCCGTCCATGAGGGAAACCAGAGCACCCCACGGCGGTCGGCCACGATGTCCTGGACGCGCACCGTGCCGGTGTCGCTGGGATGACCCAGGATCCTGAGCTCGACATTGGATAGGTTCACGAAGCGCTCCTCGGCCTGGATGAACTTCGCGATCCCCCCTTCTTCGAAGATCGGATCGTACCCGCCGATCCAGGGATCGCCGTCAGGCCCGACCCACAGCGCTTCGCTCGTGTCGCCCTGCAAGCCGGTGTTTCCGACACGGTAGTAACGAAACTCGATCGGTTTCCCGGGTGGTGCAGAATCCGGAGAGCCTTGACTCGACACGGGAACGGCGCTCGTCGCCAGAACGATGGCCCCCACGATCGATGTGATCAAACCCCGCATTTCTAGCTCCTCTACGCGCCCCGTCGGGGGCTCCAGCCGATCGGAAAGGCCCAACGCAGGGCTGCGATCCGCTCGCGCCGATTCGTTCGCCGTCCAGGCGGCGGCGCGTTTATATACTTCCATTAGTCCGACGCGGCTAGGCGTTTCCCGTGCACACACCGTATTTGGGGGAGGTCAGGGCAGAAGCGGCCCGCCCCCCTGACCCGCAGCGAGGATGGGCGCGCGCCCCAATGTGACGAAAGTCACTGATCGATGCCCGGCGGCGGTGCAGAATCCGGGGCGTTCGATCCGAGGGAGCAACTACACCATTCACGGGAACGCAGGTCGCTCCCGGAATCGCTGCGGTTACGGCCTCGCTTTGGGCAGATGAGCGATTCAAGCCGCGGATTCCGAGGCGGAGAGCGTAGCTGCGGGATGGGGGAGCGGCCGGCCGCGGAGGCGGGCTGCGGCCGGGCTATCCGGCGCGGGGAGCGCCGCGCATCCACGGCGAGATCCAGACGCTTGGCCTTGAGGTCCCGGAACGCGCAGTCTCGCGCTACGTGCCCCGGCGCGCGCCTCCAGCCGCCGGGGGCATGGCCCGGCGTAGAGGATAAGCGATTCAAGCCGGATTCTGAGGCGGAGAGCGTAGCCGCGGGCCTGCCGGGGAAGGGGTCGCGGGGGCCGGCCGTGGTCGGGCGCTGCGCGTCGCGGCGAAGTGGCCGAAAGGGATGCGCGGAGGTCGGCCGCGGAGGCGGAGTCCCGCCCTCCGGCTTGGCACGACCCGCGAGGGCCCGGGCGTTCGTCGATGAGCTCAGTCCGCGGCGGCGTACGACGCTTCGCGTGCCGCTCCGGATCGGTCCCTGGCGCGGGCGGAAGACTCATCCCCAGGTCGTCGCACGGGCCGCGACGCTGCTCGCCTCCCACACCGCCGGCGAGGTCGCCGCGCGACTCAACGCGGAGGGCTTCACCTCCGGGGCCGGCCTCCCTTTCAAGCCGGACACCGTCGAATGGATGGGCCGGCACTACGGGCTGACCAGCCGACGCGACCACCTGCGTGCCGCCGGCCACCTCACCGCCGTCGAGCTCGCCGCACGGCTCCGCGTCAGCGTCGCCCGAGTCGGCTGCTGGCGTGCCGAGGGCCGGCTCACGGGGACGCGCTGCAACCAGAAAGACTGGCTCTACGACCCGATCGAGCGGCAGTCAGCGTGGATCCGGGAGCGTGCAGCGTGCGAAGATCGACGCCTCGACAGGCCGCGCGAGAACCGCACGATCACAGCGGCGACACGGGGTGCAGTATGAATGACGCTCCTTCGCCGTGGATGTCCTGGAGTGCCCGCGGTGCCACGGACCGATGAGAATCCTTGCCGCGATTCATCCGCCCGACACGGCCGGAGCGATCCTGGAGTGCCTCGGGCTGTCGGCCCGGCCGCCGCCCGTGGCTCCGCCGCGGCGGACTACGGCGGCGCTGTTCGAGCCCGACCCCGACTGGTCCAGCGACTGAGGCGAGGCCTCGCGCCGCGAGGGCTGTGCCCTGCTGCGGCGGCTCCGGCCGCTGAAGCCCGAGCTCGGCCGGCTTGGGCCGCTCCCGTGAGGTTCCGTCGGGCCGCTTCCTCCTGCTGCCGCGCCCGCGGCCGCCTGTCAGCCCCCCCGGCCAGTGCCAGCCTGAGCCGGTGGGGAAACGCGGCCAATACCGGCTATCCGCCCTCGCGGCCCTGCCTGCAGCCTGTGGCCAGCCGTTCATGCTGCGCGAGTGAGCTCGCTTGCGGCACGCCTCTGCCGAATGCCTCAAGACGAGGCAACCATGCGGGCGCGGGCCGGGCCTATTGTCCCGCTCGTCCGGCCGTGCCCGATCGCTGCCAGGCCGAGTGCGATCAGGGCGGCGGCGATCACGCGGGGAACGAAACGCCCGCCCATGTTGGCTCGCCCGCGCTTGGCGACGCGACAACGCTCGGATGCCTCTCCATGATGTAGAGTAGAGCACAGCGTGCGCGAGGACCGCGTGCCAACTGTGCTTGGCGCTAGGAATGCCCTCGGTCAACGTTGACTTCCGAGAGGCGCGAATCGCTAAGAGATCGTCTTCGCGACCGAAGGCGCAGCAGATGAATCAGAATCGCCGACAAGTCAAACATACGACCCGGTCTACGGGAAGGGTTCTCCTTGTAGACGATGACTCTGACGTTCGAGAAGGCCTAGCCAGGGCCCTACGGCACGAGGGGTATGATGTTAGGGTGGCAGCTTCTGGCGAGGAGGCGATAGCTGTCGCCTCCGCCTTCAAGCCGGATGTCGCGCTCGTCGACGTCGTAATGCCCGGGATAGGGGGAGTCGCTGCCGCCGGACACATCGCCGGAAGCGGCACGCGCGTGATCCTACTGACGGGGTACCCGGGCTTTCGGCTGGACTTCGGAATCGAGCTGGGTATCTTTGAGATGCTCACGAAGCCGCAAGATGTTCCTGCTCTTACCCATAGCATCGACGAAGCGCTTCGTGCAGAGCCAGGTGTCGACAGACGAGCGATCCTTCTTCAGAAGTACGGTCACTACTTTCAGCAACATCCGCGCCAAAAATCGTCACATCCTCTAGCCACAGCCATAGCAGAGATCGTTGGCGGCTATTGCCACGATTTGGCAAACTGTCTTGGCGCCTCCCTAGGTTGCGCTGACCTCCTAGAACTAGAAGCGGTGAAACAAGAGCACAAACGAGACCTCGAAGTGCTCACGTCCTCCCTAACGCGTGCATGTCGCGTGCTGTCTGATCTTCACGACCTTGTACGTCAATTCTACCGCCCGCCAAGACCTCCGGACACCATCGTCGCTCCTTCTCTGCAGAAGCACGTTCGCGACCTGTTTCGGACGCTACCGCATCCTGCGCCGCGCGGCACCAGGTTGATTGTCGACACAGAGCGCGTGCACCCGTCTCACGTATTCCCCCGTGCAGTGATTACCGTGTTGCTACGACCACTGCTGGCGAACGCTGCGGAGACCTTGACTGCCAGGGCGACAAATCCCGCACGCCCACGGGTCTCCGTAGTTCTTCGTAGCGAGCCACCGGGGAATTTGTTTGTGGCCAGGGTGAGTGACAACGGACCGGGATGGGGATCACATCTGGATCGGCTCAACACATCAATGAGAGGAGGTCGCGGCTTCTCGACCAAAGGCAAGGGACGTGGCTTTGGGTTACAGAGCGTCTATAGGATCGTCGAGAGATTGGGTGGAAACGTGGTATTGCAGACGAATCGACGCGGCGGCGCATCCGTCACCATACTCCTGCCGCCGGAGGCTTTAGATGAGACAGATGGAGTGGAAGGTACTTCTCCTGGATGACAACGCCGACCTGGCATATCTCTACAAGCGACAAATCCAGAGGCGTTCCAGATTCCGGGTGACCGTCCAAACGGAAGGAACTGCAGCGCGTTTGCTAGCCGAGCGACAGCTCTTTGATATCGTCGTTATTGATGCAAAGCTCGACTACAGGGGATTGGAGTTCGGGGGCCTAAGGCTCGCGGATGAGCTTCATCCTCGATACGGATCGAACTCCATCTTGGTCATTTCTCGTTTCATCACCGCCGAGCTCATGCGCGAGCGCAGCCCTGGCTACGACTTCATGCCGAAGCCGAGTGAGGAGCGACTGAAGAGCTTTGACTTAGATCTTTGCCGCAAAATGAGCTCAATGAGGAGTCAACAGTACGTATTCGTCGCGATGCCCTTTACGAGGAACCTAGAAGGGATGTACTCGAAGTACATCAGACCCACAATCAAGGAATACGGGTTCAATTGCGTTCGAGCGGATGAAGTGGCCCATAGGAAGGGTATTCAGAGCACCACGCGAGAGCTAATACGGAAGAGCAAGCTATCCCTCGTGGTCGCCGACGGGCGCAATCCGAATGTCTACTACGAGGCAGGGCTTGCGGACGGCATGGGAAAGGACGTTCTTCTCGTGGCGCAGGCCGCTGAGGACCTTGCGATCAACATATCTAACCGGAAGGCTGTCTTTTATGGAACTCGACCCTCCGGTTTACCCGCGGCCATTTGGAAAAGCCTCAGGGGGCTGCAGTCTGCGACCAAACCGGATTAGGGTCGTCTTCAGAGGATAAGCGATTCAAGCCGGATTCTGAGGCGGAGAGCGTAGCCGCGGGCCTGCCGGGGAAGGGGTCGCGGGGGCCGGCCGTGGTCGGGCGCTGCGCGTCGCGGCGAAGTGGCCGAAAGGGATGCGCGGAGGTCGGCCGCGGAGGCGGAGTCCCGCCCTCCGGGTTGGCACGACCCGCGAGGGCCCGGGCGTTCGTCGATGAGCTCAGTCCGCGGCGGCGTTCCCGGGAAAGGGGAGCGGGTCGGGCTCGGCGCGGGCCGGCGCGCGGGGCGGGGCGCGAGAGGCCAGCCCGAGGCAGTCGAGAATCGCGCGGGTCGTGTCGGGCGGGTGGATCTGGGCCAGGATCTTCATGCGGGACGAGCAGCGCGGACAGCGGAGGGCATCCAGAGCGAAGGAGCGTCATTCATACTGCACCCCGTGTCGCCGCTGTGATCGTGCGGTTCTCGCGCGGCCTGTCGAGGCGTCGATCTTCGCACGCTGCACGCTCCCGGATCCACGCTGACTGCCGCTCGATCGGGTCGTAGAGCCAGTCTTTCTGGTTGCAGCGCGTCCCCGTGAGCCGGCCCTCGGCACGCCAGCAGCCGACTCGGGCGACGCTGACGCGGAGCCGTGCGGCGAGCTCGACGGCGGTGAGGTGGCCGGCGGCACGCAGGTGGTCGCGTCGGCTGGTCAGCCCGTAGTTGGCGGTTCCGGACCATCGTGATCGCTCATTCCGGGGCATCGTGATCAGGGATTCCGGGATCGTGATCACCGGTTCCGGGGATCGTGATCGCGGATTCCGGGATCCTGATCAGGGATTCCGGGATCGTGATCAGGGATTCCGGGCATCGTGATCACTGGTAGGCGTCGGCAGCGAACGCGGTCAATCTGGCCCTTTTGCGGAGGGGCCGATGGCTGGCGAGAGGCTGCTGATGAGGAAGTTGCGCGAGATCCTGCGACTGAAATGGGAGTGCCGGCTGACGCACCGTGAGATCGCGCGGTCGGCAGGGATCGGCACGGGTACGGTCTGCGCCTACGTCCAGCGCGCCCAGGCGGCCGGTCTGTCCTGGCCGCTGCCGGAGGAGTTGGACGACGCGGCGTTGACGGTGCGGCTGTTCCCGCCGGCCCCGGGCGTGGAGGTCGAGCGGCTGCCCCCCGACTGGAGCTGGGTGCATCAGGAGCTGCGGCGCAAGCACGTGACGCTGCAGCTGCTGTGGGGCGAGTACGCCGCGGCGCACCCGGTGAATCACTATCGCTACAGCCAGTTCTGCGAGTTGTATCGACGCTTCGCTGCGCGGCTCAAGCCGAGCATGCGGCAGGTCCATCGGGCGGGTGAGAAGGCCTTCGTCGACTTCGCCGGGAGCAAGCCGCGGCTCGTTGACCCCGCGACGGGCGCCGTGCGCGAAGTGGAGTTGTTCGTCGGGGTGCTGGGGGCGAGCAGTGAGACCTACGCCGAGGCGGTGGAATCGCAGGAGCTGGAGCCGTGGATCCGGGCACACGTCCACATGTTTGAGGCCTGGGGCGGAGCCCCGGAGATGCTGGTCCCCGACAACTTGAAGAGCGGGGTGACGAAGCCGTGTCGTTACGAGCCGGAGGTCAACCGCAGCTACGGCGAGATGGCGGCGCATTACGGGACCGCGGTGATCCCAGCACGGAGCTATCGGCCGAAGGACAAGGCCAAGGTCGAAGCGGGGGTGCTGCTGGCGGAGCGCTGGATCCTGGCGGTGCTGCGGCATCGCATCTTCTTCAGCCTGCACGAGCTGAACGCGGCGATTCGGGAGTTGACCGGACACCTCAACGAGCGGCGGATCCGCGCCCTGGGTGTCAGCCGCCGCGAGCTGTTCGAGCAGCTCGACCGGCCCGCACTCAAGCCGCTGCCACCGCGGCGCTACGAGCTGGGCCAGTGGAAGACCTGCCGGGTCAGCATCGACTACCACATCGCGATCGAATACAACACCTACAGCGTGCCGTACACGCTGCTGTACGAGCAGGTCGACGCCCGCCTCACCGCCGACGTCGTCGAAGTCTTCCACAACGGCCGCCGGATCACGTCGCACCGGCGGTTGCGGGGCCGCGGCCAGAGCTCGACCTACCCCGAGCACATGCCCGCGTCGCATCGTGCCCACGCCGAGTGGACGCCCTCGCGGCTGATCCACTGGGCCGAGAAGAGCGGCCCGGCCACGGGGCGCGTGGTCGAGCAGATCCTGCGCTCGAGGCCCCACCCCGAGCAGGGCTATCGGGCCTGTCTGGGTCTGATGCGTCTCGGCAAGAAGCACGGCGACGGCCGTCTCGAGGCGGCCTGTGCGCGGGCCGAACGCCTCGCCGCCGTGAGCTTCAAGACCGTGCACAACATCCTGCAAGCCGGTCTCGACCGTGTCCCGATCGCGGACGAGCCGTTGGCTCTGTCGCCCCCCCCGCAAGGCCATCCCAACATCCGTGGCGCGGACTACTACGTGTCCCAGGAGACCGAATGCTGACCCAACCCACGATCGACAAGCTCCAGGCGATGAACCTGCACGGCATGGCCGAGGCCTTCGACCGGCAGCAACACGACACCACACACGTCGCGCTCAGCTTCGAAGAGCGCTTCGGTCTGCTGGTCGACCACGAGTGGACCCAGCGCGAGCAGCGCAAGCTGACGCGGCGGCTCAAGCTGGCGCGGCTGCGCTACGACGCCGCACTCGAGGACGTCGAGGTCAAGCCCGGGCGCGGCCTGGATCGCCAGGTGCTGCTCGCGCTCGGCACCTGCACCTGGATCACCGAGCGGCACAACCTGATCATCACCGGCCCGACCGGATCGGGAAAGTCCTACCTGGCCTGCGCCTTCGGCGAACGCGCCTGCCGCAAGGGCTTCACCGCCCAGTACGTCCGCGCCCCGCGCCTGATCCAGGCCCTGGCCGTCGCCCGCGGCGACGGCTCGTCCGGCCGCCTGCTGGCCCGACTGGCCAAGCTCGATCTGCTGGTGATCGACGACTGGCTGCTCTCGCCGCTCCAGGACGCCGGGCGCCGCGACCTGCTCGAGGTGATCGAGGACCGCGCCGAGCGTGGCTCGACACTCCTGGCCGGTCAGCTCCCGATCAAAGCCTGGCACGAGGTGATCGGCGAAGCGATGCTCGCAGACGCCATCCTGGATCGCCTGGTCCACCGCGCGCACAAGATCGATCTCAAAGGGCCCTCGCAACGCGAGCTCCGCAGTCCGATCCGTGGCGGAGACAAGACCCGATGATCGTCGCTGCGCTCCGAACTCGCGCTGACGCGCGACGGCCTATGGATCCTGGCGGGTCCGTGGAAAACGCATGACGTCGCGTTTCCCACCGCCCCTTGGACGGCGCGAACGGCCGCGCCGCCCACAGGCCCCACAGGCCCTGCTGCCACCCAGCCTTCAACCGATCGGGATCCCGCGTTAGAATCTGCCGAGGCTTGACAGGAGGCGAAACTAGAACGAACCGACCGTCGCTTCGCTCCGACGCGTGATCACCATCAGCGGAATCAGTGATCACGATCCCGGATCGGGTGATCACGATCGCCGGAACTGCCACGTAGTGCCGGCCCATCCATTCGACGGTGTCCGGCTTGAAAGGGAGGCCGGCCCCGGAGGTGAAGCCCTCCGCGTTGAGTCGCGCGGCGACCTCGCCGGCGGTGTGGGAGGCGAGCAGCGTCGCGGCCCGTGCGACGACCTGGGGATGGGTCTTGCGCCCGCGCCAGGGACCGATCCGGAGCGGGACGCGAAGCGTCGTCGTGGCGCCGCCGCGGAAGCGGACCGCGAGCGTGATCTCGTCGTCCTGCCGGGCCAGCGTGACGTCCGCGAGCAGCAGACCGAGGATCCGCTTGCGCTCGCGCGGCGGTGTGGCGGGATCGTCCCAGACGGCCGGGACGTCGGCGGCGAGGTCGCGGATCCGCTGCCGGGTCTGCTCGTCGAAAGCGCCGCGGTCGGCGTCGCGCTGGTGCTCGACGCGCTCGCGCGTCTCGGCGACCGCGCGCAGGCGGTCATTCCAGTCGGCCTCGAGCGAGGCGGCGACGAGACGATGCGTCGGATCGACCTGCAGGTAGCGGCGGCGGGCCAGCTCGGCCTCGTGCAGGGCGCGCTCGATCTGCTGGCCGCGCAGCCGGTCGGCCTCGTCGAGGCGGGTTTCGAGCTCGGCCTGGACGGCGAGCGTCAGCTCGAGGGCGAAGGGCGTCAGCGTCGTGACGATCAGACGCCCGATCGCGCGGTCGACCGCGCCGCCGGGCAGGACCTGGCACGGCGGGTCGCGGTGTTGCAGCGTCCGGAGACAGCAGACGTAGTCCGGCACGAGTTGGCCGCGTCGCTGATGGTAGCGGACCGTCATCCGCGCGCCGCAGCGGCCGCAGAGCACGCGCCCCTGGAGCAGCGCCGGGCCTTCGCGCGGCGGACCGTCGCGGCGGTCGAGCCCGTAGGCCCGGGCCGAGGCCGCGAGCCGCTCCTGGTTGCGCTCGAACTCGTCCCACGCGATGTAGCCCGGGTGCGCCTCGAGGCGCAGCACGAGCCATTGGTCGCGCGGTACCCGCGTGGTCTGGAAGCGGCCGTCGGGCTGCCGCCGCGCGCGGCGCCGGCCGTAGGCGAAGGCCCCGGCGTAGCGCGGGTTGTGCAGCAGGCTGACGGCCCGCGTGAGGTTGAGCCGACCCCACACGACCTGCGCCGAGCGACTCCCCGGGCGGGTCGGCGCGGGGAAAGGGATCTGCTCCGTCGAGAAATACTTGACCGTCGCACAAGCCGCCCCGGTGCGCTGAAAGGTGCGGAAGAACAGCGCCAGGGTCTCGCGCACCTGCGCGTCGGGATGCAGCACGACGCGCCCCAGCTCGTCATAGACCAGGCCGACCGGCAGACCGAGGCCCAGCTCGCCGCGGCGGGCCTTGGCCAGCAGACCCCCGCGCATCCGCGCGCGCAGCAGGTGCAGCTCGGCCTCCGAGAGCGTGCCCTTCAAGCCGAGCAGCAAACGGTCGTTGTACTGCGTCGGATCGTACAGGCCGTCCTCGTCGAGGATCAGCGTCTCGGTCAGCGCGCAGATCTCGAGCAGGCGGTGCCAGTCGGTGGAGTTGCGGGCCAGGCGGGAAACCTCGAGACCGAGCACGATCCCGGCCCGCCCCATCCCGACCTCGGCGACCAGCCGCTGGAAGCCCTCGCGCTCGGCCGTCGCGCCCGAACGACCGAGATCGCAGTCGATCACGACGATCTGCTCGGCCCGCCAGCCCAGCGCGCTGGCCCGCTCGCGCAGCGCGTACTGCCGGCGCGTGCTCTCCGGATTCTCGACCACCTGGCGCAGCGTCGACTGGCGGACGTAGAGGAAGGCCTGGCGCGCCAGGTGGGTCGCGGCGACCTTCTGTGGCGTGGCCTCGGTCATGAGACCTCCGGGCGCTGCACGACGGCGACGACGAGCTCGGCCCACGCCGCGAGCAGCGCGCCCCGCTCGGCCACCGCCGGTGCCGGCAGAGCGCCGCTCGATCCCGTGACCACGCGCGGTGGCGTGCCGCTCGGCGCCTCGGCCGCGGCGAGCGCGATGAAGGCCCACAGTCCCTGGCCACGGACGATCGTCTCGCCGATCGACGGCCGGCGGTCGCCGCCGAGCACACCCTCCCGCAGCCGCTCGTAGTGCGCGGCGAGACCGGACGTCGGTGGGCGCGGGTCTACGGGTTTTTTTTTGTGCGGCGCAGCAGGGCGCGCCGGATGCTGCGGGGATGGACCGACCGGCCGAAGTGCTCGTGGATCCGCGCGCTGAGTGCCTCCATGGTCGGCGCCGGCCGGGCGTCGAGCTGCCGGTCGATGAAGGCCAGGACCTCCGCCGAGAGCTTGTGCGCGCGCTTCGGCCCTTTCTTCGCCGGCAGCAAACCCGGCAGACCGGCGCGCTCGAAGGCCGCTCGCGCCTCGTAGAAGGTCGGGCGCGAGAAGCCGAACTGCGCCGCCGCCTGGCTCACCGGACGGCCCTCGGCCCGCACGCTGCGCAGCATCTCGTACTTGACCTGCACCGCGTCGCGGCGGTCGAAGAACGGCTCGCGCGCGAAGAGCGGGTCCGTGACCTGCGCGGCGTGGGGGTGCAGCGCCCCGCGGCGGGCCAGCTCGCGGCGCTTGGAGTCGTCGCTCGGTGCGGCCATGGTCTCCTCCTGGGTCGTCGCCGTGTGTCAGGACCATTATGCACACATCAAAGACCGTGTCCATGGGCCTTGTGCCATTATCGCTCTGATGCGCGGCATTCGGCTGATCAAGGCCCGATCGGCTGCGGCGCCCCCGACCGCTACGAGCATAATACTCCAGACAATATGGACGAAATTCACTTGACACCCCCTCCCCCCGCGTCCCCCGGGCCCAGCCCCTCCCGCAGCTCCCCGATCAACGCCACCAGCCGCCGCAGGTCGTCCCACCGAAACCAGGCCCGCCCGGCCGAAATCGTCGCGAAGAGATCGGCCTCCCCCAGGCTCGTCCAGCCCCGCGGGACCGTCCGCGCCGAGCCGTCCTCAGCGCGGTACCAGACCCGCTCGCCGTGGCGGTTGCGGCGCTCGTCCAGCACGACGAACTCCCGCCCCCGCAGCGGGTGGAACGGATGCGTGATCCGCATCCGACGCACCGCATCGCGGGTACCGGGTGCAGTCGGGTGGTCGGTCCAACACTCGGCGCAGTAACTCGGCCCAGGAGAGGTAGCGGCCGCGGGGGTCGGGAGACCGTGCGCCGGGAGGCCGCGCACCCGGCGACGTGAGGCCAGGTGCCGGAGGTGCCGGCTTGGATGTGACGTCGTCGGCGGGGATCCCGTCCTCGGTGGGCGGATGGGGCACGATCCACGGGCGCAGCGCGGAGGCGGGGGCGAGGACCCCGTGGTAGCGGACGAGGTGCCGGCGCGGCGGCGGCACCAGCGCGGCGAGCCGCTCGATCAATTCGAGCGGCTCGAAGACGAGCGCCGTCGTGCCGTCGCGCCAGCGGCGCTTGAGCCGGTAGAGCAGGCGGCCGTCCTCGAGCCGGGAGAGCCGCTCGCTGGCGAGGGGCGGTCGGGCGACGTAACGGCAAAGCCGCTCGAGCCGCTGCCGATCGGGGGCCTTCCAGCACCGCCGCGTCGACCCGCATGCTAACGAGTCCGTAAGCTCGCGTGCGACCGGCGTCACACACCATCCTGCGCGGAGCGCGGTATCCGCCGTAAGCTGTCAGCCCCGGGGAGGGAACGAGCCGTGTCCAGCCATCGTCATCGCCGATCTGCAGCCTGCCGGAATCGGATCCTCCTGGCCCTCGCGATCGCGCTGGCTCCATGGCCCGCCGCGCTCGCCGTCGCTTCGGTGTCGCAGGACTGGTCCGCCACCGTGTCGCAGTGGGGATCCTCCAGTCTCTACGGTGCGATGGTCGCGGTCGACGACGCCGGCTTCCTCTACGTCACCGGCTCGTACCCCTTCGCCACGATCGTCACCGCCAAGTACGACCAGCTCGGCCACCAGCTGTGGCAGCGCGAGTTCGACAACCCGGGGACGCGCGAGCAGGGCGCGTGGGTCGCCGTGCACCCCGCCGGGGGCGCCGTCGTGACCGGCTACACCGTCTCCGGCGACTTCTCGGACTCGAGCACCACCGGCTACGTCACGATCCGCTACGACGCCGACGGCACCGTGCTCTGGAGCGACATCGTCCCCGCCACGCGCGGCCGCGCGTATCGCGTCGAAGTCGATGCCCAGGGGAACGCCTACGTCATCGCGCGGGCCTGGTCCGGCACCGACGACATGATCACGGTCAAGTACACCGCGAGCGGCCAGCGGGCGTGGACCCGCGCCCTCGGGTACGACGCCCTGTCGGCCGATCGGCCGAGCGCGCTCGCGATCCGGCCGAACGGGAACGTCCTCGTCTCGGGCGGTGCGAACGGCTGGTTCGTCACCGGCGAGTACGACCCCGCGGGGAACCTGCTGTGGTCCTCCCGCGTGGCCGCGTCGACGAGCGGAGCCGACATCGCCCTGGGGCCGGGCGGCGAAGCGTACGTCGTCGGCGGCACCTACACCCAGCAGACCTCGAACCAGTTCTACGTCGTCAAGTACGGCCCGACGGGGAACATCGCCTGGTCGAAGATGTATCCGGGATATTCGGCGCGGCGCGTCGCGGTCGACGCCGCCGGCAACGTCATCGTCACGGGCTACACCGGCATCTACACCAACTGGCTGACCTACAAGCTCGACTCCGGCGGCGCCCAGCTCTGGTCGAAGGTCTACGACCGCCACAACTACAACGACGAGTTCCCCTACTTCGTCACGATCGGTCCCGAGAACGAGATCTACGTCACGGGACAGGGCGGCCCGGGCCCGACCTCGGGCGAGCTGAGCTATCTCAAGACCGTCACCGTGCGGTACTCCGCGGCCGGGAACGAGGACTGGGTCACCTATACCGACGCAGCCGTCCGCGGGCTCGGCGTCCGCCGCGGGCCGACCGGCACGATCGCGGTCGTCGGGGAGTCGCCCTTCGTCCTGTTCCACTACACGCAGAGCGCGACGGGCGACCCGCCCTTCCCCGGCGGCGTCGGCGGGCTGCGCGTCGTGCGGAACGCGGGCGGAACCGGGCTCGACCTGCGCTGGGACCCGGCCTGCGGCACGGCGAGCGACTTCGCCGTCTACGAGGGGACGATGGGGGCGTGGCAGAGCCATCGGCCCGTCGCCTGCACGACGGGCGGCGTGCTCGAGGCGACGCTGACGCCCGCGTCGGGGGCGCGCTACTTCCTCGTCGCGCCGCTGCACGGGACCACCGAGGGGAACTGCGGCAGCGACTCGACCGGAGCACCGCGACCGGCGCCGGTCGTCTCCTGCCAGTCATTCGTCGACCCGACCAACTGCCCGTAGCCACGGCCACGCTGGCGCGGCGGCCGGCCCGGAGCGACGGCTGGAGCGCCGCGCCGGTCCCGGCGAGATCACCGCTTCCGCTTCGCCTCGACCTCCGCGACGCGCGCCTTCACGATCTTCCTGACGAGGCGCACGGGCAGCCGCTCGCCGTTCGCGAAGCGGATCGTACCCTTGCTCGCGGCGCGCTCGCCCAGCTCCTCCGCGTGGTCCGAGATCACCTCGGCCGACATCGGGAACAGGCTGTAGTGCGCCTTGAACGCGGCGTAGCAGAGCGTGGTCTTCCCGCCCAGCTTGAACGCGCACATCCCCCACGCGATCCCCTCGGTCGCCTCCGGCAGCGCCGCGCGGATCGTCGCGCGGAGCTGCTCCAGCGCCGCGCGCGCTTCGGGTGCCTGCCGCGAGAGGTACTCCTCGACGCTCCTGGCCTTCCTCATGCTCGGCGAGCCTCCCGCGACCGATCGTGCCCCACGATTGCCCCCTTCGCCACGCGGCGTAGACTGTCCCGGTTCCCGGAGGGAGACCCATGCCGCTGAACCACTACGTGACCCTCGGGCGCTCCGGTCTCGCCGTCAGCCCGTTCTGCCTGGGTGCGATGACCTTCGGCGAGGACTGGGGCTGGGGCGCCAGCGCCACCGAATCCAAGGCGATCATCGACCGTTACCTCGACGCGGGCGGCAACTTCATCGACACCGCGAACTTCTACACCAAGGGTCACTCCGAGGCGATCCTCGGCGAGCACCTCGGGCGCCACCCCGGCAAGCGCCGGCGCGTCGTCCTGGCGACCAAGTTCTTCTCCAGCCTCTTCCCGGGCGACCCGAACGCCGGCGGCACGAGCCGCAAGGCGATCGTCGCCGCGTGCGAGGACTCGCTGCGGCGCCTCCACACCGACTACATCGACCTCTACTGGATGCACTGCTGGGACCCGATCACCCCGATCGAGGAGACGATGCGCGTGCTCGACGACCTGGTGGCGGCGGGCAAGGTGCGCTACGTCGGCTTCTCCGACACGCCGGCCTGGAAGGTCGCCCAGGCCCAGGTCACGGCGCACTTCCGCTCGTGGTCGCCGGTGATCGCGCTGCAGGTCGAGTACTCGCTGCTGGAGCGGACGATCGAAGGGGAACTGGTCCCGATGGCGCTCGAGCTGGGGCTCGGCGTGACGCCCTGGTCGCCGCTGCGCTACGGCGTGCTGACCGGCAAGCACACGCGCGAGAGCGTCCAGAAGGCGACGCCGGGGCGCGGCGACTGGGTCGTGTCGTCGCTCGACGAGCGGGCCTTCTCGGTGCTCGACGTCGTGACACGCGTCGCCGCGGAGCTCGGGGCGACCCCGGCGCAGGTCGCGCTGGCGTGGGTGCAGGGACGCCCGGGCGTGGCGTCGACCATCCTCGGCGCGCGGACGCTGGCCCAGCTCGACGAGAACCTCGCGGCGCTGGACCTGGTGCTGGCTCCGGAGCAGCGGGCCGCGCTGGACGAGGTCTCGGCGCCGGCGCTCAACTTCCCGGCGGACTTCGTGCGGGGTGCCGGGGCCTTCTCGCACGGCGGCACCACGATCAACGCAACCACCTGGCCCGTGCTGCCGATGGCGCCGACAGGAGACGACGATCGGTACTGAGGCGGGGCGCATGAGCGCCGCGTCCGGAAGCGTCCGGGACCGACTGCGGGGGACGGAAAACGGCGACCTGGACCAACACGATCGGCGCGTCCGACCTGGTCGCCGCCTGAAGGTACCGGCCGCTGCATCAGGGACAGGTTGCGGAGACGTCCTTGACCGTCACCCCGCACGCGCCCGACGGAACGGGCCCGTTGCGCTCCTGATTCGCTGAATCGAGACCCCAGCTGCTCTCCGTTCCCGCGCCGTCGGTGCCGACGACCAGGAAGTAGAGGTTCCCCGCCGGCACACCGATCCAGTCGAAACTGCCGGTCGTTCCGATCGAGCACACGGCGCCGCCCAGCGAGTAGCCGGCGACCTGGGCCAGGTCCCCGTGGACCAGGTTGTAGTCGGTTGCCGGGCACGAAGACGCGTCCCAGGTCACCTGCATCGAGTCACCCGTCGTCGCCAGGTTCGCGGCGCGCAGCGGCGCGGTGGCGCCGCGGCCGTCGGGGGCCGGAGGCGGACCGGTGGGCGCCAGGCAGGGGTTGCAGGAACAACTCGTTCCGGCGCCCAGCGGCGTTCCTCCCTGCAGCAGGCAAGCCTCCGCTTTCAGCTCCGCGCACGAGAGGCCGGCCAGGCAACAGGACTGTTCGGCCGGCGCGGTGCTGTCGAGGGTGAGAGCCACCAGTGCGAAATCAACGAACAGGTTGATCTTGTACGTGTCGAACCCGACCAGCAGAGCGGTACTGCCCATCGGGTTCGGTGACGTGTCGTAAGAGAAGTCCTGGCCATAGTACCCAGAAGCGTCAAAGTACAGAGGATCGGCGAAAGCGTCCTCTCCGTTCAGGAGCGGCATGATCTCGATCGCCGCGCCGGTCGCTGCCGTGTTGCCGAGCAGCTTGGCCGTGAATGCCGGCAGGTCGAACAGTCCCCCATCGACCCGCTGGAGCGTGATTCGTGCCTTGTAGTCGAACACGCCCGGCGGTGGCGTCGTCACGGCCTGCGCTTCGACGCCGTCCGGCCACGGCACGCGGACCGCGCGGCCGATCGGCTGCCCTGTCCCGCCCGTGAACAACTTGTCGCGCGTGTAGGTGAAGATGTAGCCGTTGCTGCTGATGGTGTCGGACGTGATACCGGAATCCACCGGCGTAGCAACCTGGCAGTCCGCGAAGAAGACCGTCCTATCCGCCCTGGCCGGGGCGAATGAGAAGAGGCAGCAGACAACGGCAGCGGCGACACATGCAACACGACGCATGAACGACTCTCCCTGGGCGGATTGAGTCTCGTTTCGAGACCGCCCTTCATCAAGGCTCAACAGCAGGACCAGTAGACGTCACTCATGCTCCCGGACGCTGTGTGCGGCGCGAGGGCGGCGTCAAACTCGTCGCGGACGGCGTCTACGCCGACGCGCAATCATGTACCCGGAGCGAGGTGAGCGAGACGAGCAGCGATCGCTCTGGGTGCCCGGGTCGCTCGCCGGTGAGACGAGTGTGGGTTCCGGAAACTCTTGCCGGTTATTTCCAGTAAGTCCTGCCGGTTCGTTTTATGCCACAGGGGCCGTCGGGTCGTCAAGGCCGAGGTGCATGGTCCGGTGAGATGGACCGTCCAGGACGAGGGCCCGGCCCCGCTCGAGGACCCGGTCGAGGATCGCGGTGGCGAGGTCGTTGTCGTGGAGTACGGCGCCCCATGCGTCGAGGGGCTTGTTCGTCGTGAAGATCATGGAGCGGTGCTTCAGGTAGCGGTTGTTGACGACGTGGTACAGCACATTGGCGGCGTCGTTGGAGTAGGTCAGGTAGCCGAGTTCATCCACGACGAGTACAGCGGGGTGCGTGTAGGTCGGCAGAGCCGCCTCAAGCCGCTTCTCATCAGAGGCGCGGGAGAGATCGTCGATCAGCGAGGCGGCGGTCACGAAGTACGCATCGAAGCCGTTCTGGATTGCCTTGTATGCGATTGCAATCGCCAGGTGGGTCTTGCCGCGGCCGGACCTGCCGCGCAGGACCAAGGAGCGGCCGTCTGAAACAAACTCCGGCGAGAGAAATGAGCCCAGTTGGTTGGGGCGCAGCGCCGTCTGCCGAGAGAAGTCGAAGTCGTCGATCGTCTTGAGATACGGAAAGCGCGCACGCCGGACGAGGCGTTGGACGCGGGTCTGCTGCCGGTGTGCAATCTCGCCGGTGATGAGCGCGCTGAGGAAGTCGTGGTACGACCACTGTTCGCGTTCGGCGCGATCAGCCAGCTCCCGCCACACGCGCGGTGCATTGGCGAGGTGCAGCCGGCGGAAAAGCGGAGAGGATAAGCGATTCAAGCCGCGGATTCTGAGGCGGAGCGCTTAGCCGCGGACCTGCGGGATGGGGGAGCGGCAGGCCGCGGGGGCGGGCCGCGTTCGGGCGCCGCGCGTCGCGGCGCTCGGGCCCGCATGGGACGCGCGGAGGGCCGCCGTGGAGGCGGAGTGCGGCCCTTCGGGTGGTCAGGACCCGCGTGGGCCGGGGCGTTCGTGCAGGAGTTCAGTCCGCCGCGGCGAGGCCGGGAAAGGGGAGCGGGTCGGGCTCGGCGCGGGCCGGCGCGCGGGGCGGGGCGCGAGAGGCCAGCCCGAGGCAGTCGAGAATCGCGCGGGTCGTGTCGGGCGGGTGGATCTGGGCCAGGATCTTCATGCGGGACGAGCAGCGCGGACAGCGGAGGGCATCCAGAGCGAAGGAGCGTCATTCATACTGCACCCCGTGTCGCCGCTGTGATCGTGCGGTTCTCGCGCGGCCTGTCGAGGCGTCGATCTTCGCACGCTGCACGCTCCCGGATCCACGCTGACTGCCGCTCGATCGGGTCGTAGAGCCAGTCTTTCTGGTTGCAGCGCGTCCCCGTGAGCCGGCCCTCGGCACGCCAGCAGCCGACTCGGGCGACGCTGACGCGGAGCCGTGCGGCGAGCTCGACGGCGGTGAGGTGGCCGGCGGCACGCAGGTGGTCGCGTCGGCTGGTCAGCCCGTAGTGCCGGCCCATCCATTCGACGGTGTCCGGCTTGAAAGGGAGGCCGGCCCCGGAGGTGAAGCCCTCCGCGTTGAGTCGCGCGGCGACCTCGCCGGCGGTGTGGGAGGCGAGCAGCGTCGCGGCCCGTGCGACGACCTGGGGATGGGTCTTCCGCCCGCGCCAGGGACCGATCCGGAGCGGGACGCGAAGCGTCGTCGTCGCGCCGCCGCGGAAGCGGACCGCGAGCGTGATCTCGTCGTCCTGCCGGGCCAGCGTGACGTCCGCGAGCAGCAGACCGAGGATCCGCTTGCGCTCGCGCGGCGGTGTGGCGGGATCGTCCCAGACGGCCGGGACGTCGGCGGCGAGGTCGCGGATCCGCTGCCGGGTCTGCTCGTCGAAAGCGCCGCGGTCGGCGTCGCGCTGGTGCTCGACGCGCTCGCGCGTCTCGGCGACCGCGCGCAGGCGGTCATTCCAGTCGGCCTCGAGCGAGGCGGCGACGAGACGATGCGTCGGATCGACCTGCAGGTAGCGGCGGCGGGCCAGCTCGGCCTCGTGCAGGGCGCGTTCGATCTGCTGGCCGCGCAGCCGGTCGGCCTCGTCGAGGCGGGTTTCGAGCTCGGCCTGGACGGCGAGCGTCAGCTCGAGGGCGAAGGGCGTCAGCGTCGTGACGATCAGACGCCCGATCGCGCGGTCGACCGCGCCGCCGGGCAGGACCTGGCACGGCGGGTCGCGGTGTTGCAGCGTCCGGATACAGCAGACGTAGTCCGGCACGAGTTGGCCGCGTCGCTGATGGTAGCGGACCGTCATCCGCGCGCCGCAGCGGCCGCAGAGCACGCGCCCCTGGAGCAGCGCCGGGCCTTCGCGCGGCGGGCCGTCGCGGCGGTCGAGCCCGTAGGCCCGGGCCGAGGCCGCGAGCCGCTCCTGGTTGCGCTCGAACTCGTCCCACGCGATGTAGCCCGGGTGCGCCTCGAGGCGCAGCACGAGCCATTGGTCGCGCGGTACCCGCGTGGTCTGGAAGCGGCCGTCGGGCTGCCGCCGCGCGCGGCGCCGGCCGTAGGCGAAGGCCCCGGCGTAGCGCGGGTTGTGCAGCAGGCTGACGGCCCGCGTGAGGTTGAGCCGACCCCACACGACCTGCGCCGAGCGACTCCCCGGGCGGGTCGGCGCGGGGAAAGGGATCTGCTCCGTCGAGAAATACTTGACCGTCGCACAAGCCGCCCCGGTGCGCTGAAAGGTGCGGAAGAACAGCGCCAGGGTCTCGCGCACCTGCGCGTCGGGATGCAGCACGACGCGCCCCAGCTCGTCATAGACCAGGCCGACCGGCAGACCGAGGCCCAGCTCGCCGCGGCGGGCCTTGGCCAGCAGACCCCCGCGCATCCGCGCGCGCAGCAGGTGCAGCTCGGCCTCCGAGAGCGTGCCCTTCAAGCCGAGCAGCAAACGGTCGTTGTACTGCGTCGGATCGTACAGGCCGTCCTCGTCGAGGATCAGCGTCTCGGTCAGTGCGCAGATCTCGAGCAGGCGGTGCCAGTCGGTGGAGTTGCGGGCCAGGCGGGAAACCTCGAGACCGAGCACGATCCCGGCCCGCCCCATCCCGACCTCGGCGACCAGCCGCTGGAAGCCCTCGCGCTCGGCCGTCGCGCCCGAACGACCGAGATCGCAGTCGATCACGACGATCTGCTCGGCCCGCCAGCCCAGCGCGCTGGCCCGCTCGCGCAGCGCGTACTGCCGGCGCGTGCTCTCCGGATTCTCGACCACCTGGCGCAGCGTCGACTGGCGGACGTAGAGGAAGGCCTGGCGCGCCAGGTGGGTCGCGGCGACCTTCTGTGGCGTGGCCTCGGTCATGAGACCTCCGGGCGCTGCACGACGGCGACGACGAGCTCGGCCCACGCCGCGAGCAGCGCGCCCCGCTCGGCCACCGCCGGTGCCGGCAGAGCGCCGCTCGATCCCGTGACCACGCGCGGTGGCGTGCCGCTCGGCGCCTCGGCCGCGGCGAGCGCGATGAAGGCCCACAGTCCCTGGCCACGGACGATCGTCTCGCCGATCGACGGCCGGCGGTCGCCGCCGAGCACACCCTCCCGCAGCCGCTCGTAGTGCGCGGCGAGACCGGACGTCGGTGGGCGCGGGTCTACGGGTTTTTTTTTGTGCGGCGCAGCAGGGCGCGCCGGATGCTGCGGGGATGGACCGACCGGCCGAAGTGCTCGTGGATCCGCGCGCTGAGTGCCTCCATGGTCGGCGCCGGCCGGGCGTCGAGCTGCCGGTCGATGAAGGCCAGGACCTCCGCCGAGAGCTTGTGCGCGCGCTTCGGCCCTTTCTTCGCCGGCAGCAAACCCGGCAGACCGGCGCGCTCGAAGGCCGCTCGCGCCTCGTAGAAGGTCGGGCGCGAGAAGCCGAACTGCGCCGCCGCCTGGCTCACCGGACGGCCCTCGGCTCGCACGCTGCGCAGCATCTCGTACTTGACCTGCACCGCGTCGCGGCGGTCGAAGAACGGCTCGCGCGCGAAGAGCGGGTCCGTGACCTGCGCGGCGTGGGGGTGCAGGGCCCCGCGGCGGGCCAGCTCGCGGCGCTTGGAGTCGTCGCTCGGTGCGGCCATGGTCTCCTCCTGGGTCGTCGCCGTGTGTCAGGACCATTATGCACACATCAAAGACCGTGTCCATGGGCCTTGTGCCAGTTATCGCTCTGATGCGCGGTATTGGACCGATCAAGGCCCGATCGGATGTGGCGCCCCCGACCGCTACGAGCATAATACTCCAGACAATATGGACGAAATTCACTTGACACCCCCTCCCCCCGCGTCCCCCGGGCCCAGCCCCTCCCGCAGCTCCCCGATCAACGCCACCAGCCGCCGCAGGTCGTCCCACCGAAACCAGGCCCGCCCGGCCGAAATCGTCGCGAAGAGATCGGCCTCCCCCAGGCTCGTCCAGCCCCGCGGGACCGTCCGCGCCGAGCCGTCCTCAGCGCGGTACCAGACCCGCTCGCCGTGGCGGTTGCGGCGCTCGTCCAGCACGACGAACTCCCGCCCCCGCAGCGGGTGGAACGGATGCGTGATCCGCATCCGACGCACCGCATCGCGGGTACCGGGTGCAGTCGGGTGGTCGGTCCAAGACTCGGCGCAGCAACTCGGCCCAGGAGAGGTAGCGGCCGCCGGGGTCGGGAGACCGAGCGCCGGGAGGCCGGTCACCCGGAGGCGTGGGGCCAGGTCCCGGGGTCGGGGGTGACGGGGCACGTGCCTATGACGCGTACCAGCACTGCGGGCTTGCGGGAGCGCGTGGACTGTTCTTTTCGCCGGCTGGAAGCGAAAGGCGGCCGTAGGGGAGTCCCGATGTCCGGCATGTCACTCGTCAGAGGGCTCTTTACGACCGCTTCCGTGCTATGGTTAACCTGCCATGGATCGCGGAGTGGGTAGTCCATCGTCCGCCGCAAGGCTGGCAAGCTTCCTCACGCTGGCTGTTCTGCTGGAAGTACTTGGCCTGTCCGCTCGCGCCGCAACCATGCCGGACTGGGTCCCGCTGCAATTCGACGCCGCAGGCGCAGCGCATCACGCCACAGATGATGCCGTCGTTCTTCTCGATCACCACCGATGTGAAGTGGTCTCCGATGGCGGGCGCACCTGCGTGCGCCGGTTCGCGGTCAAGGTGCTCACGCGCGACGGGGAGGACGCCGCACGCGTCGATCTCCACCGCTCGTCATTCGTCCGCTACAGCAAGGTAAAGGGCTGGGTCATGCGCCCGTCGGGTCGGGTCGAGACGTTCGACGAGGAGGATGGCACCCTCCGGTCCCTCGGCAACGTCATGGAACTCGACGATACGGAGCTACTTTCTCTTGCGCCCCCTGATGCCGTGCCCGGTACGGTCTTCGCCGTTCAGTACCGCTACGAAAGTGCGTCGGACTGGCCGCAGGACCTCCTGCGCGTGCAAGGACCCTGGCCGGTCGACGTATTCCAGGTCGACGTCGAGACGCATCGTGGATGGCGCGTGCTATCGACCGTGGGGGAGGGACGCAATCCTGGACCGGCCGGCGAGAGCGCGGGCGGAACATGGCGCTTCGTCGACGTGCGCGCGCAGCGTGCCGCCTCGAGCGGCGGGTGGGTCCCCGCTCCGCCGCGGCTCGCGATGACCCTGGAGCCCATCCCGGAGAACGGCGAGCCCCGCTTTTCGACGTGGGGGGGAGTTGCCGGCTGGCTCGCGACACTCGCCCGGCCCGCGATGGAGAGGAACGCCAGCATCGATCGGCTGGTCAAGGAGCTTCCGACCGACCAGGTCGCGACGATCGGCGCCGCGGGGCGGATCGCGCGATCCATCCGGTACTTTGCCGTCAGTATCGGGTGGGGTGGGTGGGTGCCCCGTCCGACGGAGACGACACTGAGTCGCGGATTCGGGGACTGCAAGGACAAGACCGCGCTCATGCTCGCGTTGCTGCGCGCCCGTGGTCTCGAGGCGGTTCCGATTGCGATCATCAGCCCTCGAGACGGTTTCGTCGCACCGGATCTTCCGACCTTCCAGGCGTTCAACCACGCCATCGTCGGCATCGTCTGGAAGGGCGACGCCGCCCCGGGGATGGCGCTCGTCGAGGCCCCCGGGATCGGTCGCCTCCGGCTGTTCGACGCGACGCTGGAGCCGGACTCAGCGTTCGACCTGTCGCCCGCGCTGGATGGGGCGGCCGGACTGGCGATGGATCCCCGCACCACGGGGCTGCTCCGCGTTCCGCCCCCCAGCCCTGACCGCAACCGCGCTGACGTGCACGAGACCTGGCGACGCGCCGATGCGGGGTTCGAGGTCTCCGTCGCGGTTGCGATGGGAGGCAGCCTGCGCGCGAGATTCGTCGATGAGGAGGGGCGGCCAGCTCGCGGTCGCGACCTGCGCGAGTGGGTGCTGGAGAGTGCGGCGGAGCGCTGCCCCGCCTTCGAGAATCTCGAGGTCACCGACGTGCTGCCGGTCGACGAGTTGCGCTGGCGATTCACGTACGGGTATCGCTGTCCGAATCCGTGGGGGCGATTCGGCTCCTTCCTCGCACTGCCGCTGGGGGAATTCGTGGACTTGGGCTCCGTGCCCGTGCCTCTCGCTGGGCCGGAAGGCTCGGCTTACGCCGGCTTGCCGCGCACCGTGAGTCAGACGATCGAGATCGAGCTGCCGCCGGCTGCGGGATGGTCCGACCCCGGCGCAATCAAAGCCGCGAACGACGTGGGCAGCGTGTCCCAGGACGTGTCCTTCGCCGACGGGCGGCTCGTTGTCTCTCGCAGCTTCACGCTGGCGATGGCAGTACTCCCTCTCGCTAAGCGCGATGCGGTGCTGTCGCTTCGCGACCCCCTCGCCTCGATCAACGCAGGCGTGGTCGTGGTTCGGGAGACGAGGGCCAAGCCGTGAGGGAGCGGAGCGACGGGCTTGGCGCGTTTGTCGGCCCGCGACAAGCCGTCGTGCGCGCGATCG
Source organism: uncultured Acidobacteriota bacterium (assembly GCA_963702425.1). Classification (GTDB taxonomy): domain Bacteria; phylum Acidobacteriota; class Polarisedimenticolia; order J045; family J045; genus JALOKP01. Next base: position 66,825 of record CAVPCQ010000017.1, on the reverse strand, counting down.
TACTCACGGTGCTCGCAGCAGGTTCCGGCAGCCTACCCCGCGCAGAGAGCCCGGCGGTCCCGGGCGGCGCAGTCGAGGCTGCGCCCGACCCGCGTGCGGAGGCTGCCCGGCTCTTCCCCGACGCGCCGGCGGTGGCGCTCGAGGATGCGACGACCTGGTCTGTCGATGGACCATTCGGGACGCGTCGTCGACTGAGTCGTTTGCGGCGCATCCTCGTTCAGAGTCCCCGTGGAATGGACCAGGCAAACGGACTGTTGCAGATTCCCGAAGATTACAGGGTCCTCGAGTTCGCGGCCGAGTCTGAGTGTCCCGGCCACGGATCGCGGCGCGTGCCAGAAGACTTGCAGCAGACCGTGGTGCTCTACCGCCGGGGCGATACGGAGGTCCGTGCACTCAAGTGGACGCACCCGGACACCAGACCAGGCTGCATTGTCTCCTGGCGTGCGACACTCGGGTCTCCCGGCGCGACGCTCGAGCACCAGCAGGGTTCCACGTACTGGTGGTCCATAGAATACTGGTACCCGGGCTACTCGCGGCTCGGCTGGTGGGAACTCGATTCGTCCGTCCCTGCGCTCCATGTCGAACTCACCGTGGCAGGCAAGACCGGGCTGTCTCCGACGGTCGAGATCGTGGGACGCGACGCTAAACGGTGCGAACTGAACTCTCGCCCTGAGAAGAACACGACGGGCCTCACGTGCAGAGATGTCCCGCGATACGAGCCCGAGCCACATTCGGGGCCCATCCATGTCGATCGGCTCCGGGCCTACGCGACGCTCTCCCCGGATGGACCGGGTGTCTACCAGAACTCTCATCGGGGCCGGCTGGGAGTTCGTTTGGGAAGGGCAGTCGCACAGCGCAGCTCACTCAAGTCCCTGCTCCCTGCCATACTGGCGACCGCCCAAACGAGAGAAGCCAAGATTCGCACGATGGTCCGCTGGGTGAGATCGAACGTCAGCGTCACCAGTCACGAAGGGGAGCCCCGAGACGTCAACACTGTGCTCGAGAGCGGCTCCGGCGATGCCGAAGAGCGTGCCATCGTTCTGGCGACGATGATCTCGGCGGCTGGCTTTCGTTCGAGCGTGGTCTGGGCATACGACAGATCGTTCGCCGACCTCTCGAAGTTCTACCTGGATCCATCGCTCGGCGAACGCATGCTCGTGCGAGTCAACGCGAGCGGGATTTTCATCGATCTGGAATGTGACAGCTGCCCAGCCGGAGTAGTCCACTGGCGCAGCTCCGGGCCCGGTTCCGGAGGGATCGCAGTACCCGTCGGCTTCTGCGGCGTCGATCCTTGGGAACGGGAGGGCTCGATCTGCTCTGGCGTGGCCGAGTGGCTCGATGTCATTCCCGCACGTGCGGCGGATCACAACGTCCAGAAGCACTTGCAGCAGGTCCAGCTAGAGGAGACCGGCGACTCGCGGATCGAGGGCACAGTCGAGTGGTACATGCAGGAAGCGGTGGCCGAGAGGGAGTGGCTGGGGGACTGTGATGACGAGTGCGTCCGGAGGGCCTTGCAGGACGAGTTCGGCGGCAGGCTTGAGGATCTGGCCGTGACGGTCGAGAATCAGGACGACGTCGAGAAGACGCTTACGATGCGCTATGGATGCCGTACGCGTGGTTTGGCCTTCCGCTTCGAGGATGCCCTCCTCCTTCGCCCGCCGGACATCTACTCATCGAGAATCGGCCTCCCGATCACCGACGAGCGGCTCGGCAGCGTTCGTTGGGAATACGTCCGGAGCGTGCTCGGCCGGTCGACGTTCACGATTCCCGCCGGCTATCACGCAACGGGGACGCTGCCAAAGCTGAAGATCGACGGGCCGGGGATGAAGTTCTCGGCCGAATGGCGGCCGGGGGAGAACGCTAGGGAGGTTGTCTTCGACGGAGGGCTGATGCTGGAGAAGCCGGTCGTCCCGCCGTCGGATTACCCTGCGGCGCGACGGTTCGTCGCGGCGATCCAGGAGTTCCTGCGGGGAGGGATCGTGCTGGAGCGGAGTTCGGGGGAGAGTCCAGCGCCGTCACTGTAGCTCCTGGCGATGGATCGGAGCGGCATTGCGGTGCGCGGAAGGTTCGGGCCGCGCGCTGGGGTGCCGTGACTTTCGTCCAGCGCTTCGGGGACGCCCTGAACCTCAGAGGATAAGCGATTCAAGTCGCGGATTCTGAGGCGGAGAGCGTAGCCGCAGGCCGGCAGGATGGGGGAGCGGCCGGCCGCGGGGGCCGGCCGTGGTCGGGCGTTGCGCGTCGCGGCGATCGGGCCCGCCTGGGACGCGCGGAGGGCCGCCGTGGAGGCGGAGATCCGCCCTCCGGGTTGTCAGGATCCGCGTGGGCCGGGCCGTTTGTCGATGAGTTCAGTCCGCCGCGGCGTTGCCGGGAGAGGGGAGCGGGTCCGGCTCGGCGCGGGCCGGCGCGCGGGGCGGGGCGCGGGAGGCCAGCCCGAGGCAGTCGAGAATCGCGCGGGTCGTGTCGGGCGGGTGGATCTGGGCCAGGATCTTCATGCGGGACGAGCAGCGCGGGGTGTGTCGCACATACTCAGTCACCTCGAAAACCGCTCAGTCGAAGAGCGTCGTCCGTGATGGGTAACGCGTTGACGGGACGTGAATTCGCCAGGCCGATCGGGCTCGGACCCGGACCCGGACGCCCTCGAGTTGCCCGCCCTTGAGTTGGTGCAAGACCGTCTGCTGGCTGACACCCAGGGCGAGGGCGGCAGCCTTGAGCGGGAGCCAGCCCGCGGGCGCGTCGACCTCGGTGAGCCGGCGCTGGTCGTCCGCCGTCACGCGGATGCGCCACGGGGCACCGGGCGTGCGTTGCCTGCCCTTCAGCAGGCCCAGCTCCACCCAGCGGATCACCGTGCTGGTCGCGACGCCGAGCTTCTCGGCGGCCTGATCGGCGTCGTACACGTCCTCGCCGTCCAACGGCCGGCGTCCGAGACCGGGGAGGTCGTGGTTGCCACGCATCGAGGTCACGCGCAGCCGCGTGAAGGGCAGCCCGGTCGGGGTCTTGAGCCCCTTGCGCCCGAGGATCCGCGCGATCTGGTCATCGGTGAACTCCACGGCAAGGTCCCGCACCAGCGCCACCAGCGCCTCGTCGGCGATGAAACGTGTCTCGCCCGGGCGGCCGCGCCGCACGGCCAGCGGCGTCATCTCGCCGCCCACCCAGTGCACCTCGACCCGCACCTCCGGGCCGTCGTCCGGAATCGCGACGACGACATTCTCGATCAGGCAGCGCAGGACCCGCTTCTTGTCCTGCACCCGCGTCGTCGCCGCCTGCCACAGGCGCGGCAGCGCCGCGAGGGTCTGCCGCAGCCGTCGCTGGTCGTCCTCGCCGAGCGCCGGCTCGAGCGTGCGGAGCTGGGCCTCCGCCCGGCGCCGCACGTCCTCCAGCGCCTTCAGGGCGACTTCCCAGCGCCGCTCCAGCTCCCCGGCGACCAGGCGGTGGGCCGGATCGACGGCCTCGTACTGCCGACGCGCCAGGTCGACTTCGTAGCGCGCGCGCTCGATCTGCTGCTCCCAACGCACACGCTCCTGGAGGCTCGCCTCGGCGTGCCGCGCCGAGGCCTCGAGCAGCGCCTCCGCGCCCAGCGGCTCCAGCGCGCTCAGGACCAGCTTCTCGACCGCCTGTTCGATCCGCAGCGCCCCGACGTCCGGGCAGCTTGCCGAACCGCCCTGCAACTGCCGGCGCCGGCCCCCGCAGGTGTACCGCACGTGCCGGCCGCGACGGCCATAGCTCACCTGCATCCGCCGGCCGCAGCGACCGCAGAGCAAGAGCCCCTGCAGCAGCGACCGGCCTTCGCGCGGCGGACCGGGTCCCGGTCCCTTGCGGTTGGCCGCGATCTGGCGCTGGTTGCGCTCGAACTGCTCCCACGCCAGGTAGCTCTCGTGATGATCCTGGATCAGCACCGGCCACTGCTCCGGGGCCCGGCGGCGCAGGCGCTTGATCGGTCGCTGCGCCGCATCGAGCGCTTCGACGACCTGGCTCCGGCCGTAGACGTAGGCCCCGGCGTAGAGCGGATTCCGCAGCAGGCGATACAGGTAGCCTTCGTCCGGCGGCTGGAAGCGCGTGCGGTGGCCGGGACCGCTCAGGACGGGCACCTCGATCCCGTCGGCGAGCAGCGCGCGGTGGGCGGCCCGCACGGTACCGAGCTGCTCGAAGCAGGCGAAGATCCGCTCGATCGTCGCCCGCACCTGCGCGTCCGGGTCCTTCACCAAGCGGCCGGCGTCGTCCCAGACGTAACCCGGACCCGGCCGGAAGCGGAACGCGCCCCGCTGCGCCTTGCTGCGCATCGCTTCGACCAGGCGCTGCTTCATCATGTGCAGCTCGGCTTCACTCATCGTCCCTTTCAGGCCCAGCAACAGCCGATCGTTGTAGGCCCGCGGGTCGTAGATCCCTTCGGCATCGCCGATCAGCGTCTGACGGATCGCGCAGATGTCGAGCAGATGGTACCAATTCCGGTTGCTCCGCGAAATGCGCGAGACGTCGAGGCCGAGAATCAGGCCGACCTGTCCCAACGCCGTCTGGGCGACCATCTCGTCGAAGCCGGCGCGCTCGCCGCTGCGGGCCGCGGTCTCGCCCAGGTCCTGGTCGAAGACGGTGATCCGCTCGGGCGGCCAGCCCAGCGCGACGGCGCGCTCGACGAGCTCGCGCTGGCGACGCTGGCTCTCCGGGTGCTGGCGGACCTGGTGGAGCGACGACTGCCGCACGTAGACGCAGGCCCACCGCGCGCGCTGGGCCGGGGTGATCTCGTCAAGATTCATCATCCGACTCCTCCGGGCCGTCCGACCCGCGTGCGAGCAGCGACCGGCGAGCCATCTCCGCCAGCAGCGTGACCACCTCCCGTCGCGCGTCGGGCTCGATCGTGCTCCACAGTCGCACCACCCACGGGAGCGGGTGCCGCTCGAACAGACGGCCTTGCTCGCCCATGCCGACCTCCTTCTGCCGAATCGCCGGCGGGAGCATCGAGGTCCGGGTCCGGGAGGACAAGCCGTTCGAGCAGTCGCGTGAGATCGCGCAGCGCCCGCGGGGTCGCGCGGCCGTGCGCCTCCGACGGCGCCGGCGGGACGTCCGCCAGCGGATGGTCGGTCCAGCGGCACGGCACGACACCGGTGGAGCCGTCGGGCAGACGAACGCACCAACAGGCCCCGCTGCCCAACCGGCGCAGGCGGGTCACTTTCAGCGACTGCCCTCGCAGCGGATGTGGCCGATGGGTGACAACGACACGATCGGGAAGTTCAAGATCGCGGTACGTAGTCTGTGATGCACTGCGGGCAGCGGAGGGCGTCCAGAGCGAACACTCGGCGCAGTAACTCGGCCCAGGAGAGGTAGCGGCCGCGGGGGTCGGGAGACCGTGCGCCGGGAGGCCGCGCACCCGGCGACGTGAGGCCAGGTGCCGGAGGTGACGGCTTGGATGTGACGTCGTCGGCGGGGATCCCGTCCTCGGTGGGCGGATGGGGCACGATCCACGGGCGCAGCGCGGAGGCGGGGGCGAGGACCCCGTGGTAGCGGACGAGGTGTCGGCGCGGCGGCGGCACCAGCGCGGCGAGCCGCTCGATCAATTCGAGCGGCTCGAAGACGAGCGCCGTCGTGCCGTCGCGCCAGCGGCGCTTGAGCCGGTAGAGCAGGCGGCCGTCCTCGAGCCGGGAGAGCCGCTCGCTGGCGAGGGGCGGTCGGGCGACGTAACGGCAAAGCCGCTCGAGCCGCTGCCGATCGTGGGCCGGAACGGCGACGGCGGCGTGGAGCGAGACCCCCGCGACCTGGGCGCAGAGCGGGACGCCGGAAGCCGGGAGATCCTCGGGATCGACGCGGTCGCCCAGTCGCAGGGGGCGCTGTCCGGCGCGCGGCCCGGTCGCGATCCGGCCGCGGGTCGACGCCGCCGCGAGGGCCGCGAGCCAGGGCTCGTCCGCGGCGAGCGGGTCGGCGAGCTCGGGATCGTCGTCCGGTCCAAGACCACGGCGCGTGAGCAGGCGTGCAAGGCTCCCCGCCACGCGGGTCGCGAGGCGCGCGACCTGGAGCGGCCGTGTCTTCGACGATCACGACATCGGGCCGATACGCGTCGAGCAGCCGCTCGAGGCGTCGGAGACACGCGTCGTTCCTCGCGGTCCTCGCGCCGTAGAGGCCCCAGTCGACGAGCCGGCTCCAGCTTTCGAGGAGCACGAACCCGAAGCCGCGGCAGGACGGCTGCACCGCGAGAACGAGCGGATTCTTCGGGGTCCTCGTCATGACCGCGACGTTCTGGCGCGATCGAGGGCGCCGCGGAGTGCGGCAAGACGATGGTCGCGCAGTTGACCGGGACGACAACGTTCGACCCGCGTCGCGAGCTGCGCGATGCGGCGGAGCGTGGCGCGCTCGATCTCCGCGTAGAGCCCGCCGAAGAGATCGCGGGCCGGGGCGTGGAAGAGGATCTCGAGCGCGAGGACCGTCGGCAGCGGTGGCGTCCGATGCTGCCATTCGTAGCGTGAGACCTTCGAACCGCCGTGGGCTCCGAGCACGAAGGCCACGTCGGTCTGGGACAGTCCGCACCGCTTGCGATGGGTGCGGAGATAGTTGATGCGTCTGGGCATTCCCTCCTTGGTTACCCGTCCATCGTAGCAACTGCACGCAGGATGCCTAGGGTGGAGGACGTGCCGGAGGCGGCACGTTCCTGTGTTCGGCTTGCGAGGCGGCGCTTCGGGGGACTTGGGGGATGAGGGGGACGTTGCCCGGGAGATGGCAGGTGCGCACTTGGCCAAGGTTCGCGCGGCGAAGAGCCGCGGAATCCGCCTGGTACTTGCACCGAGCGAAGTCTCCAATGTCCCCGAAGTCCCCCGATCGAAGTCGGATCTTCGTCGACGCCGAGCACCGCTCCTCAAAGACCCCCGTTGCCGCTCACTCCGAGCCCGGAGGAATAGGCTCATCGGGCGCCGACCGCGTCGCCCTCGGAACCGGCGCTACGGGCGGTCGGGGCGACGGGCGGTCGACCTTCCTTGGGACGACGCGAACCGTGCCGCGTTGCGCTTGATCGGGCGCCGCTCCGATGGCGTGTCGTCGCGCGCGATGCCCTGGCGCGCCATGGTCCGCGCACGTTCGCCGCACAAGCGGTTCAGCAGCGCCACGAACGTCCCGAGGTCCGCGTCACCGATGACCGTCCGCAGTCGCGTGACGTTCGAGGCCTGCAACCGCAGCCCCGATACCTGCGCAGCCATTTCCAGCAGGCTCATGCCGAGAGTCCGGAGGATCCGTACCCGAGGTCGGGAGACACCCCGAACCGATCCGAGTCGTTGTCCACCGGGGTGCCCACACCCGCTGGCACCTGTCCCCCGTGTCAGCCGAAGGAGCGGGGCGAGACCGCCTTCTGTGACGGTGCCGTGGGCAAGAGCGTGGAAGACGTTGCTCAGATGGAAGATGGTGCCCCATGGGAGTGCCTCGCGCAGGGCATCACGATCGGCAGCGGTGAAGGCGTCACTCTCGACCACTGCAGCGAGCGGAAGTGTCTCGGGGAAGAGGGTGACGAGCCTCGAGACGGAGATGTTCGAATCGGCGGGCATGGGTTCTCCCTCGGAGATTCCGCGTGCGGCTCGATTATCCCCACGGTGTTTGATGGCTGCTCGGGCTGATCGACTCTGGGAGTGAGCGTTTCGACGTGGGGTCGTTGGCGCCGCTCGCGACCCCGAACCGCTCGAACAGAAGATCGAGCTTCGGTCCCTCGCTGTCCGCGAGCGTGAACACGCCGTGCCGCTTCTCGGTCCGGAGGTGCAGGCGGTTCCTGAGGATCGTTCCGACCCACTTTGGCGTGACCTTGCGGTCGTACTCGTCGGCGTGGCGGTCGGAGAACCAGTCGGCGACGGCCTGGACCGTGAGCTCTTTGGGGCCGAAGACGGGGTAGGCGGTCGGGCTGTGCTCCTGGCGCGGGAGGCCGTCGGCCGAAGGTAGTGGCGCCTGCCGGAGCGCAAAGTGGTCCCGATATCGTGATACGCGCGAGCGGACGCCGGATCGTCGGCAATCGCACCCACTCTGCTCGATGCTGGCCGTAGCGACGGCACCGTCGCTACGGTTTCGTTCCAGGTGCGTCGCGCTTTCGGACCCCATGCCCTTGGGGGTCGCGCGCGCGGTGCGGCCGGGCCTGGCCGGTCCCATCGCTTTGCGGTACTGCAAGGCCAGTTCCGTAACAGGCGGAGTCCCGGCGACCCGCAGGCCGCCGGGGTGCTAGGATGCTGCGCATTACTGCGCCGTCCAACGAGTACGGGGCAGCTCCCCGCGAGCCCTTGCAGGTGCTGCCTGGCTCGTGCGTCGCGGTGGGACGCGATGCGTCAGCGGTAGCAGGGCACTGTCGTCGGACTGCCGGCGAGCCCGCCCCGAGCGAAACCGGCACGTAGATCGCATATCTCTCGATCCCGAGCACGTGTGAAGGGGGGAACCCATGACGAGAGCGCGGCTCCTAGTCGTTCCGATCCTCGCGGCGTTGGCGGCACTCCCCGCCTCGGCCGCGCCGGTAATCACCATCGTGTCTCCGACTGACCAAGCGTTCCTGACCAGCGGCGGCGGACCGCCCGCGACGGTCGACGTGACCTTCCAGGTCACCGGGAACACCTGCGGCGGCGGTGGCGCGAACTTCGCGATCACCCCCTATGTCAACGGTGCCCCCGTGAGTTGCTCCGGCGCGGGGTGCGGGTGCACGTTCCCCGACCAGTGCAACGACACGACGTTCACGATCACGCTCGACGGCAACGCGTTCAGCTCGTGCATGAACACGATCCAACTCGTCATGGATCCTCCGCCGCGCTGCCCGGTCCTGTGCCTCACACCGTGCAGCCCGAAGCCGCAGTCGAACACGATCGCCGTGTGGCAGAGCAACTACAGCGCGTGCACGCAGTGCACCGACTGCAACAAGAGCACCGTCGGGCACCCGGTCGATGTCGCGACCGGCCGGATGTTTCACGCGATGACCGACCTGACTGTACAGGGCCCGCTGCCGATCGTCTTCACCCGTCGCTACGACAACCAGTCGTCCTACAACGGACCGCTCGGATACGGCTGGCAGCACAGCTACTCGATCCGGCTCGAGGCGCCCACCGCGGGCCAGAAAGTGTTCGTCGACGCCACGGGCCGGCGGGTATACTTCGCCAAGAACGCCGCGGGAGGCTGGGACGAGAACCGGATCGAGCACCTGGTTCTCACTGCGCCGGGCACCCCGGCATGGCGCGTCACCGACAAGTACCAGACGAAGTACGAGTTCGACAGCGGCGGCAAGCTGACGAAGATCGCCGATCGGAACGGCAACGCGCTGACGTTCGCGTACAGCGGGTCGACCCTCACGACGATCACCGACCTCTTCGGCCGTTCGGTCACGCTGAACCACTCGGGCGGCCTACTGCAGACGGTGGTCGCCGGTGCTCGGACCGTGACCTACACCTATTCGGGCGGCAACTTGACGCGCGTGGACTTCCCGGATTCGTCGGACGTGACCTACGAGTACGCGGATCCCAACGACGCGCACAACCTGACAGCGGCTCGCGACGCGTTGCACCATGTGATCGAGAGCCACACGTACCTCGCCAACGACCGGGTGCAGCACACGGAGTCGGACGGCGGCAACTACGCCTACGACCTGTCGTTCGACTCGACGACGCAAACGACGGTCACGAACAGCCTCGGCCACGACACGGTCTACACCTACGACTCGTTCAACGGCCTGGTGACGTCGAGCACGGGTCCCGGCTGCGCCTCGTGCGGAACTGGCGGGACGCACACAAGCCTGACGTATGATCGGTTCCTGAACCTGACCGAGCGCGTCGACGGGCGCGGCACTCGAACCCAGTGGCAGAACTACGACGCGAAGGGGAACCCAGGCACGCGCATCGACGCGGTCGGTGTGGCCGGGCTGCAACGCACGTGGACCTTCACGTACCACCCGACCTACACCCTTCTTGCGACCGAGCAGATTCAATCCGTGGGCGCGTGCGCGAACGCGAACCGCACGACGACCAACACCTACAGCTCCTCGACAGGTGATCTCTTGACGCAGCAGGTGACGGGATGCGCGGGGACGAACACATTCTCGTACACCACGACCTACACCTACGACGCCCACGGCCAGGTCACGACCGTCAACGGACCGCGGACCGATATCTCCGATGTCACGACGACCGACTACTACGCGGACGGCGACAGTGACGTCAACCGCCGGGGCCGCGTCTCACAGGTGACCGACGCGCTCGGCCACGTCACGACCTACAGCGGGTACGACCTCTGGGGCAACGCGACGGTGGTGGTCGACCCAAACACCGTCGAGACCGACTCCACGTTCGACGCGCGCGATCGGCTCCTCGAGACGCGGATCAACGGTCCGACGACGGCCGACGACATCGTGACCATCATCCACTACGACGCCGCGGGCCGCCAGGATTGGGTTAAGCGCCCGACCTGCGTCGACGCGGGCGGTGGGTGTTCGGCGAGCGTGGTCTACGGCTATGACAACGTGAACCGGTTGACGAGCGTGACGGATGCGGTCGGGAACAAGATCGTCTCGACGTACGACACCGAGGGCAATCGGACGCGCGAGGAGTACCAGGATCCCGCAAACGTCGTGCAGCGCTTCACGAACTTCGCCTATGACACCTACAACCGGCTCCAGTACGTGTACCACAACGCGACCGTGCCAGAGAACCCGGGCTCGATCTTCAGCGAGTCCACCTACGACGACGACGGGAACCGCCTGACTGATCAGGACCCGCTCGGGCACGTGACGAGCTACACCTACGACGAGCTGAACCGCCTCCGGACGGCTACGCAGACCGCCGGGGCCGACACGCTGCTCACGACGTACGGCTACGACCGCCTGGACGGAATCACGAGCGTGCAGGACCCGAACGGTTACACCACGACCTACACGAATCACGACCTCGGTTGGCAGTTGACGGTTGCTTCACCCGACACCGGCGCAACGACGAACGCCTACGACCCCGCCGGGAACCTGACGTCGAACACCGACCCGCGGAGCGTCACCGCCACGCGAACCTACGACGCGCTCAACCGCATCACGGGCGTGATCTACCCCACTTCGCCCTTGAACGTGAGCTACACCTACGATTCGCCGTCGGTGTCCTTCGGCGTTGGGCGGCGCACGGGAATGAGCGACGCCGCGGGGTCGTCGGTGTTCCACTACGATCGCCGCGGGCTATTGCTGAAGGACGAGCGCACGACCGGTGGCGCGACTTACACGACGCAATACGGCTACGACAAGAGCGGCAACCGAACACAGATCCTCTACCCGACGGCTCATGCCGCACGCCGGCAGGGCGAGGCGGACTTCGCGTACGACCTCTCCGACCGCGTGACGCTGGTGACGGCCAAGGTCAACGGCAGCACGGCGACCGTCGCGGGCAGCTTCACGTACAAGCCCTTCGGCCCGCACACGAGCGTCACGTTTGGCAACGGGCTCGTCGACAGCCGGTCCTACGACTCCCGCTATCAGCTCGGCACGTGGACGCTGACCGGACGCTTGAACTACTCGCACACGTTCGACAACGACGGGAACCTCACGTCCCGCGTGGACGACCTCGATTCGGCGAACAACCGCGTCTTCGGCTACGACGGGGCGCATCGGTTGATCGGCGGGTCCGGGCCGTGGGGTGCCGCGACAGCCTGCACCGGCAGCACGACCTACACCTACGACAGGAACGGCAACCGCCTTTGCAAGGGAGAGACGACTCCCGCCACGACCTACACCTACTCCGGCAGCACGAATCGCCTGTCGGCGTCGACGGGTGGCGAGGTCGCGAGCTACGCGTTCGACAACAGCGGCAACACCACGGGCGACGGGACGCACACGTACCAGTACGGCGACAACGCCCGGCTGCAGACCGTCGATTCGGGCACCACGGCGACCTTCGGCTACGACGGCGACGGACGCCGGGCGAGCAAGACGGCCGGCGGCAAGACGACGCTCTTCTTCTACGACGCGAGTGGAACGCTCCTGACTGAGCTCGTCGCGGCCGACGAAACGGGCAAGGACTACGTGTTCCTCGGTCTCGAACCGCTCGGGCGCGTCGACTGGGCGCCGTCCGAGTTGACGCTCGGGAACGCCCTCCGCGTCACGAAGTCGAGTCCGAACGTTCACCTCGACTGGACGCTCTTCGCCCAGAACGACAACGAGTACATCGTCCGGCGCAAGCAGATCGTGAACTACGCCGACAAGACGTTCGACGGGAACGTCGTCATCGGCACGGTCCAGGACCCGACGCGGACCTTCGACGATGCGGTGCTGACCAACGGCAACCACTACGAGTACGAGGTCTTCAAGCGCACGTTCACTGACAGCCTGCTCTTCTACCACGGCGACCACATCGGCACGCCGATCGCCATGACCGGAGCAGCCGGGACAGTCCAGTGGCGCGCGGAGCACCGGCCGTTCGGAGCCCTCGACTCGACGCCCGTGAACCTCGTCACGAACAACCTCCGGTTCCTTGGTCAGTACAGTGACGCGGAGACAAGCCTCTACCAGAACTGGTTTCGCGACTACGAGCCGACGATCGGACGGTATTTCGAGGCCGACCCGCTGGGTGCGGTCGTCAGCCCCCTCTTGTACGCCTATGTCAGAAGCAACCCCATGAAGTGGGTTGATGTTCTCGGGCTATATCGACGAGGCGACGTTATCTACCGCGAGGACCCGAATCGACCGGGATCTGGTGGAGACGTCACCTTCGTGTGGGACGACCCGACTCCTGACCATGATGGCAATGGCGACGAGCTGATCCTCGCTTTTGGGAATACGAAGAACTGCGCGAAGTGCTCCCCGAATGCTGCGATCGTCGTCTTGAACGGCGACCGAGACCCCTACGCAGGCTGGAAGATATTGGGAGATTGGAAGCCGGGGTGGTGGCGTCGCGGCTCGGATGCCACTTACCAACGGCGCTGGTACGAATGGCTCTCGCGGAATCCCGCCTGGACACCACCGGGCGTCGAGCCAAGTGCACAGTGCTACACACTCGTCAACCAGATGACGGGGCTCGGGGACTTCGCTCCCACGCCGTTCGACCTCGCACGCCCACGTGATCTTACCTGGTGGCGGAAGCGGACGGGAGGCCGCTGACGCTATGACACCAGCATCGTATCGCCGAGTCCTAGCGCTCAGCTTCACGACTACTGTCGTGGGGTGGGGTGTTGTGCTCCATCGGTGTTTCCTACACGCGGGTTCGATGCTCGGGTACCTTCCACAGGGAGTGCCGCTGTCCGCCTCCGCATCGCCGGCATACATCATCCTCGCGGTCCTCGCAGCGTCGATCTCTGTCGGAGGACTTGCGATCGCGATCATCGTCACGAGATCGCAACGACTGTGCTGGCTCGCCGCCGGGCTAAGCGGCGTGCTCGTTCCCCTTCTCGTAGCAGCGGCACCACCACGGTCCGTGGTCGACATCGGCGGCTTTGCAGTGGTGGGCATCGCATTCGTGGGCTGTGCGGTGGTTGTGCTGTCGATGTGGCGACTCCGTGGCGCGCCACCGAGGTGAGGATCGACGCCGGGAAACCCGCGTCCTGATCCTGTGTGCAGCGGTTACCGCGGCCGGTAGTGTGTTCGTGGGAGCCCGTGTCTGGTCGCGGGCGACCTACCACCGTGCGATCGACGCGCTGAACATCGAAGACTACCCGACCGCCGAGCGTGGGTTGCGGCTCCTCGCGAAACCGGGTCATTCGGAGTCTCAGTATCATCTCGGGTTGATGTACGCACTCGGCTGGGGCACCGCGAGGAACGACGAGGAGGCGATCCGTTGGTTTCGGCGAGCGCGCGTAGACCCGGGGCATCCGGGCGACGCGGCGGCGCTGGCGGAGTACTACGCAGGACAGCACTTCGAGGAGGGGCTCGGTGTTCCCAAGGACCTCGCGGAGGCCCGCTAGTGGTGCGAGCGCGCCGCGGCAGGCGGATTCGCGAACGCGAAGGAGCGGCTGGCGGTCATGGACGAGCCCTCCCGGTAAGTGGACTCCTCGGCGGCGTGCCGCGGAGTTGCCCTGAATCCAACCGGAGTCCGGCGCTCGACTGGGTACGAAGGCCGTCCGTGAACGTGAACGTCGTGCACGTTGTGAACGTTCGCCGGGGCTATGGGTGCCCGGCGTTGGCTAACCTTCGCGGTGCGAACGCTCGCGTTTTCCGCGAGCCACAGCCCCTCCCGAAGTTCACGACGTTCACGGGCGCTCGGAGTCCGACGCGGCGTCGTGGTCAAGATCCACTGCGCTGGCGGCGATCCCGTAGCGCTCGAACAGGTGCCTGAGCACGGCGTCCGTTCCCGCGGCGAGCGTGAATCCGTCACGCCGGCGCTCGGTCTTGAGGTGCAGCCGGTTGCGGATCACGGCACCGATCCACTTCGGCGTGACCTTGCGCTCGTAGTCCTCGCCGTGGCGGTCCGAGAACCACGCCGTGATGTCCTTGACCGCTAGGGGCTGTCCCGCGGCCCGCAAGTCACGGATCACCTCGAGGACCTGGGCCTCGGTGCCCTGGCCGCGATCGGCGACCAGCTCGGCGTTGAAGCGACGGGCGAGCTGCCGCAGTTCCTCGCGCGTGCGCTCGTCCGAGACGACCGCGAGCAACGGAACGAGGACCTGATTCAGGCGCGGCTCGACCGCCGGGTCGGAAAGGCCTTCCAGCCGGTGCTCCCGTCCGAACGTCTTGAAGCGGAACGAGAGCAGCCGGTTGCGGAGTACCAAGGCCTCGGTCTTGAAGCTGGCCGGCAGACTGATCGGGATGTCGGCCCGCAATCGGCGCGTCCCCAGCTCTTCCGTGAGGCAGCGCGATTCGAGCGCACGATCCTCGAAGCGCCCGCGGGTCGCGACGAGCTTGGGGCCGAAGACATGGTAGGCGGTCGGGCTGTACTCCTTCTGCGGCGTGAGGATAAGCGATTCAAGCCGGATTCTGAGGCGGAGAGCGTAGCCGCGGGCCTGCCGGGGAAGGGGTCGCGGGGGCCGGCCGTGGTCGGGCGCTGCGCGTCGCGGCGAAGTGGCCGAAAGGGACGCGCGGAGGTCGGCCGCGGAGGCGGAGTCCCGCCCTCCGGGTTGGCACGACCCGCGAGGGCCCGGGCGTTCGTCGATGAGCTCAGTCCGCGGCGGCGTTCCCGGGAAAGGGGAGCGGGTCGGGCTCGGCGCGGGCCGGCGCGCGGGGCGGGGCGCGAGAGGCCAGCCCGAGGCAGTCGAGAATCGCGCGGGTCGTGTCGGGCGGGTGGATCTGGGCCAGGATCTTCATGCGGGACGAGCAGCGCGGGCAGCGGAGGGCGTCCAGAGCGAAGGAGCGTCATTCATACTGCACCCCGTGTCGCCGCTGTGATCGTGCGGTTTTCGCGCGGCCTGTCGAGGGGTCGATCTTCGCACGCCGCACGCTCCCGGATCCACGCTGACTGCCGCTCGATCGGGTCGTAGAGCCAGTCCTTCTGGTTGCAGCGCGCTCCCGTGAGCCGACCTTCGGCGCGCCAGCAGCCGACGCGGGCGACGCTGACGCGGAGCCGTGCGGCGAGCTCGACGGCGGTGAGGTGGCCGGCAGCGCGCAGATGGTCGCGTCGGCTGGTCAGCCCGTAGTGCCGGCCCATCCACTCGACGGTGTCCGGCTTGAAAGGGAGGCCGGCCCCGGAGGTGAAGCCCTCCGCGTTGAGTCGCGCGGCGACCTCGCCGGCGGTGTGGGAGGCGAGCAGCGTCGCGGCCCGTGCGACGACCTGGGGATGGGTCTTCCGCCCGCGCCAGGGACCGATCCGGAGCGGGACGCGAAGCGTCGTCGTCGCGCCGCCGCGGAAGCGGACCGCGAGCGTGATCTCGTCGTCCTGCCGGGCCAGCGTGACGTCCGCGAGCAGCAGACCGAGGATCCGCTTGCGCTCGCGCGGCGGTGTGGCGGGATCGTCCCAGACGGCCGGGACGTCGGCGGCGAGGTCGCGGATCCGCTGCCGGGTCTGCTCGTCGAAAGCGCCGCGGTCGGCGTCGCGCTGGTGCTCGACGCGCTCGCGCGTCTCGGCGACCGCGCGCAGGCGGTCATTCCAGTCGGCCTCGAGCGAGGCGGCGACGAGACGATGCGTCGGATCGACCTGCAGGTAGCGGCGTCGGGCCAGTTCGGCCTCGTGCAGGGCGCGTTCGATCTGTTGGCCGCGCAGCCGGTCGGCCTCGTCGAGGCGGGTTTCGAGCTCGGCCTGGACGGCGAGCGTCAGCTCGAGGGCGAAGGGCGTCAGCGTCGTGACGATCAGACGCCCGATCGCGCGGTCGACCGCGCCGCCGGGCAGGACCTGGCACGGCGGGTCGCGGTGTTGCAGCGTCCGGATACAGCAGACGTAGTCCGGCACGAGTTGGCCGCGTCGCTGATGGTAGCGGACCGTCATCCGCGCGCCGCAGCGGCCGCAGAGCACGCGCCCCTGGAGCAGCGCCGGGCCTTCGCGCGGCGGGCCGTCGCGGCGGTCGAGCCCGTAGGCCCGGGCCGAGGCCGCGAGCCGCTCCTGGTTGCGCTCGAACTCGTCCCACGCGATGTAGCCCGGGTGCGCCTCGAGGCGCAGCACGAGCCATTGGTCGCGCGGTACCCGCGTGGTCTGGAAGCGGCCGTCGGGCTGCCGCCGCGCGCGGCGCCGGCCGTAGGCGAAGGCCCCGGCGTAGCGCGGGTTGTGCAGCAGGCTGACGGCCCGCGTGAGGTTGAGCCGACCCCACACGACCTGCGCCGAGCGACTCCCCGGGCGGGTCGGCGCGGGGAAAGGGATCTGCTCCGTCGAGAAATACTTGACCGTCGCACAAGCCGCCCCGGTGCGCTGAAAGGTGCGGAAGAACAGCGCCAGGGTCTCGCGCACCTGCGCGTCGGGATGCAGCACGACGCGCCCCAGCTCGTCATAGACCAGGCCGACCGGCAGACCGAGGCCCAGCTCGCCGCGGCGGGCCTTGGCCAGCAGACCCCCGCGCATCCGCGCGCGCAGCAGGTGCAGCTCGGCCTCCGAGAGCGTGCCCTTCAAGCCGAGCAGCAAACGGTCGTTGTACTGCGTCGGATCGTATAGGCCGTCCTCGTCGAGGATCAGCGTCTCGGTCAGTGCGCAGATCTCGAGCAGGCGGTGCCAGTCGGTGGAGTTGCGGGCCAGGCGGGAAACCTCGAGACCGAGCACGATCCCGGCCCGCCCCATCCCGACCTCGGCGACCAGCCGCTGGAAGCCCTCGCGCTCGGCCGTCGCGCCCGAACGACCGAGATCGCAGTCGATCACGACGATCTGCTCGGCCCGCCAGCCCAGCGCGCTGGCCCGCTCGCGCAGCGCGTACTGCCGGCGCGTGCTCTCCGGATTCTCGACCACCTGGCGCAGCGTCGACTGGCGGACGTAGAGGAAGGCCTGGCGCGCCAGGTGGGTCGCGGCGACCTTCTGTGGCGTGGCCTCGGTCATGAGACCTCCGGGCGCTGCACGACGGCGACGACGAGCTCGGCCCACGCCGCGAGCAGCGCGCCCCGCTCGGCCACCGCCGGTGCCGGCAGAGCGCCGCTCGATCCCGTGACCACGCGCGGTGGCGTGCCGCTCGGCGCCTCGGCCGCGGCGAGCGCGATGAAGGCCCACAGTCCCTGGCCACGGACGATCGTCTCGCCGATCGACGGCCGGCGGTCGCCGCCGAGCACACCCTCCCGCAGTCGCTCGTAGTGCGCGGCGAGACCGGACCCCGGCGGGCGCGGGTCTACGGGTTTTTTTTTGTGCGGCGCAGCAGGGCGCGCCGGATGCTGCGGGGATGGACCGACCGGCCGAAGTGCTCGTGGATCCGCGCGCTGAGTGCCTCCATGGTCGGCGCCGGCCGGGCGTCGAGCTGCCGGTCGATGAAGGCCAGGACCTCCGCCGAGAGCTTGTGCGCGCGCTTCGGCCCTTTCTTCGCCGGCAGCAAACCCGGCAGACCGGCGCGCTCGAAGGCCGCTCGCGCCTCGTAGAAGGTCGGGCGCGAGAAGCCGAACTGCGCCGCCGCCTGGCTCACCGGACGGCCCTCGGCTCGCACGCTGCGCAGCATCTCGTACTTGACCTGCACCGCGTCGCGGCGGTCGAAGAACGGCTCGCGCGCGAAGAGCGGATCCGTGACCTGTGCGGCGTGGGGGTGCAGCGCCCCGCGCGGGCCAGCTCGCGGCGCTTGGAGTCGTCGCTCGGTGCGGCCATGGTCTCCTCCTGGGTCGTCGCCGTGTGTCAGGGCCATTATATACACATCAAGAACCGCGTCCATGGGCCGAGTGCCATCTTTCGCTCTTCTGTGCAATATCGATCTGGTCAAGGCCCCATCGGATGCGGCGTCCCCTGCCCCTACGAGCATAATACTCCAGACAAAATGGACGAAATTCACTTGACACCCCCGCCCCCCGCGTCCCCCGGGCCCAGCCCCTCCCGCAGCTCCTCGATCAACGCCACCAGCCGCCGCAGGTCGTCCCACCGAAACCAGGCCCGCCCGGCCGCAATCGTCGCGAAGAGATCGGCCTCCGCCAGGCTCGTCCAGCCGCGCGGCACCGTCTGCGCGGACCCGTCCTCAGCGCGGTACCAGACGCGATCTCCGTGGCGGTTGTGGCGCTCGTCCAGGATGACGAACTCATGCCCCAGCAGCGGGTGAAACGGATGCGTGATCCGCATCCGGCGCGCCGCAGCGGCGGTGCCGGGTGCAGTTGGATGGTCGGTCCAACACTCGGCGCAGTAACTCGGCCCAGGAGAGGTAGCGGCCGCCGGGGTCGGGAGACCGAGCGCCGGGAGGCCGGTCAGCCGGCGGCGTGGGGCCCGGACCCGGGGCCGGGGGTGACGCCTTAGGAGTGAGGTCGTCGGCGGGGATCCCGTCCTCGGTGGGCGGCTGGGGCACGATCCACGGGCGCGCCGCGGAGGCGGGGGCGAGGACCCCGTGATAGCGGACGAGGTGTCGGCGCGGCGGCGGGACCAGCGCGGCGAGCCGCTCGATCAATTCGAGCGGCTCGAAGACGAGCGCCGTCGTGCCGTCGCGCCAGCGGCGCTTGAGCCGGTAGAGCAGGCGGCCGTCCTCGAGCCGGGAGAGCCGCTCGCTGGCGAGGGGCGGTGCTCACCGTCTGGGCCGCCAGCCCCGGCGTCGTCCCGCGGCGTCTCGAGCAGCTCGACGCCCAATCCGCGCTGCTCGTCTTGCCACCCCGACGAGGCGCCCGACGCTATCCGCGGGCGGTCAAGGTCAAGATGTCCAGCTACCGCCGGAAACCCTGACATGACGCCGGCTTCGGCCAAACTAACCGGCATTGGGGTTAGCCGGTGCCGTTCGGAGACCCAGCCTGGCTGGGTCGACACCGCGACTTCGAAGACCGACTTGGCCACGTCTACGGCGATCGATGCGCTACAATCCATGGTGGACTTCTCCTTGGGCGGTACACCCAGTGCACGATGACTTTGGCACGATCGATGCCGCGTTCAGTCATCGGGAGGAGTCTATTCCATCATAGCAGCTGTCGGGCGGCCCGGCGGCTATCGCGACGGGAACGGACGCGGGGCCGCCCGCAGCTGAACGCAGCGTTCGGTAAGGAGATGAGATGAATACAAGGTCCGTCGCAGTCTTGGCGTTATTGTTTATTGGCCCCAAGACTGTGATGGCGCAGGTGGCACGCCGCGGGGGTGTCAGGCTTTCCTTTGCTTCCCTCGCGGAAGGTCAGCGACTTCTGACCAACCGTGATGATTTCGTCGAGCGGATGAGTCCTTTCGACCGTGCCGCACGGCTGAAGACAGACAAGGAGGTCTCGGAAGGCCAGTTTCTGGAGTTTGTCGGTAAGAACGTACTCGAATGGAACGACGCAGAGAAGCAGAAGATCAACTCCGCCTTGCAGGGCATGCAGAGAACGCTTGAAGCGATGGCGTTGCCGCTTCCGGAAGAGATGTTGATCATCAAGACCACGGGAAAGGAAGACGGTGGAACTGCGTATACCCGAGCCAATGCCATTGTTCTGCCGACTGGCCTTCTGAATGCACCTGTTGCCAGTCTGCAGAAGCTTATTTCCCATGAACTCTTTCACATCATGTCCAGAGCGAATCCTGGTCTGCGTGAGACACTCTACGCCGCTATCGGCTTCGTAAAGTGCGGCGAGGTTGAGTTCCCAGTGGAGATGAAGTCGCGAAAGCTCACGAACCCCGACGCACCGAAGAATGATCATTGCATCCGCGTGAACGTCTCCGGCAAGGAACAGTGGGCTATTCCCATTCTGTTTTCGAGCGTTGAGAAGTACTCCGTGGACCGTGGTGGGGAGTTCTTCAGCTACCTTCAGTTCCGGTTGCTTCTGGTTGAGCGGCCCAATGATGGGTACAAGGTCACACCGATGTTCGACGGCCCGAAGCCGATGCTCGTGGACATCCAGCAAGTGTCCGGATTCTTCGAGCAGGTGGGCAAGAACACCGAATACATCATTCACCCCGAGGAGATATTGGCTGATAACTTCGCATCTCTGGTGCTGGGACAGCGCAACCTGCCATCACCGGATGTGGTGGAGAAGATCCAGGCAATCCTCAAGGACAGGGAAACTGCCGAACCAGGCGCTGCAGCGGACGCGGACAAGCCGCGCCGCTGACCTTGGGCGTGTGTGCCAGGCATGGCACAGATCGAGCGGGGTGGAAGTCCCCGTGCCAGGTTATCGCGGAGCCGAAGGCAAGGAGAAGGGCAAGGGCGTCAACGCGAGTTGGGGTCTGGAGGAAGCCCAATCCAAAACGCGCGGGGCGACGAACAGGAACCGGATATGAGGTGTGGCGCACCCGGGACGAGCGGGCACGTGACCGCGAAGTCCTCCATCCGCAACGGGGTGTGCTTTATAAATCCGGCGTCCACGCGCGGAACGATCTGTGTCTTACCCTGGGAGATCTCCCGGTCGTCCGCAAGGACTGGGTTTCGGGCAACCGACGCCGACCGGCCGGGAGAAGTCAGCAGAGGGCGTAGTAGGCCCGAGGCAGGCGAGGCTAGTGAGGCACCCCAAAGCCGAAAGGCGGGGCAACGGATAGGCCGAGCCGCAACGCCGCGGGATGAAGGCCCGAACGGTGCCCCGCGAGGGGATTGAAGGAAGGGAGAAGTCACCATCGTGTCGAATGACGGTACTGCATCCGGCAGGCAGCTCTTGCTGCCCCTGGCGAATCCGGGGGATGAAACCGCGATTGGGACACGAGGAGAAGACGCTCCGGTGGGAGGGACAGCCCTGATGGAGCGGGTGCTGGAGAGGGAGAATCTCCTGCGTGCGCTCCGCCAGGTCCGACGCAACCGTGGAGCGCCGGGCATCGACGGGATGACCGTGGATGGCTTAGCGCCCCACCTCAAGGCACACTGGCCGGCCATCCGGACCTCCCTGCTGGAGGGTACCTACAACCCCCAGCCTGTACGGCGAGTCGAGATCGCGAAGGCTGGGGGAGGTACTCGAAATCTCGGAGTGCCGGTGGTTCTCGACCGGTTCGTCGAGCAAGCCTTGCTGCAGGTACTGCAAGCGGACTGGGACCCCACGTTTTCGGAATCGAGCTACGGCTTTCGTCCGGGGCGCAGCGCGCACCAGGCGGTGGAGCAGGCGCAGACCTACATCCGGGAAGGGTACGCGTGGGTCGTGGACCTTGATCTGGAGCGGTTCTTCGATCGGGTCCACCACGACGTCCTCTTGTGCCGTGTGCGGGCGCGTGTGCGAGACCGCCGAGTGGTGCGGTTGATCCACCGGTTCCTGAGGGCCGGAGTGTTCACGCTGGAGAAGGTGGTGGAACCGACGGCGGAGGGGACGCCGCAAGGCAGCCCACTTTCGCCGCTGCTCGCGAACCTGCTGCTGGACGACCTCGACAAGGAACTGGAGAGGCGCGGCCACCGCTTCGTCCGCTACGCCGACGACGGTAACATCTACGTCCGGAGTCGTCGTGCGGGCGAGCGCGTGAAGGCCAGTGTCACCCGTTTTCTGGAGCGCCGACTCAAGCTCGCGGTCAACGAGGCCAAGAGCGCCGTGGACCGGCCCTCCAACCGGAAGTTTCTCGGCTTCACGTTTACCCGTGGCCGGTCACCCCGGCGGAAGGTGAGCGCGAAGTCTCTGCTGGCGTTCAAGGCCAAGGTGCGAGAGCTGACGAGTCGAACGCGCGGACGCACGATGCGTCAGATCATGAAGGAGCTCAGGACCAACCTCCTAGGCTGGCGAGGGTACTACGGCTTCGCCGAGGTGACCTCACCCCTTCTCGATCTGGACAAGTGGATCCGGCGCCGGCTGCGCTGCTACCACTGGAAGCAATGGGGTCGGCGGGGCTACCGGGAACTGAGGAAACGGGGCATTTCTCGGGATCTGGCTTGGAATACCGCCAAGTCAGCTCACGGGCCGTGGCGCTTGAGTCAGAGCCCGGCACTCGCGATCGCACTGCCTGCGCGGTACTTCGCGGCGCTCGGGCTCCCGAGTCTGGTGGAGGGATGACCCGACTACTGAATCCGCCGAACCGCCGCATACGTGATCCGTACGTGCGGTGGTGTGGGAGGGGGGGAGCCGTGAGGCTTCCTCCCTATCCCGATTGGGCGAACGTGAGGCGTGATCCAACAGCACATCGCAGTCACTCAGTGCCGTTGCACGGGCGGTCAAGAGCATGGACGGACCCAAAGTTCGGCTTGAGTTTCTGGCCAAGACACTTCTGCACGGGGAGATCAGCGACCAATTCGTACTTGGGCCAAAGAGGGTCATGCTTGGCACCCCCCTCTACGTCGCATACGCGAATGAGAGGATCTCGGACGAGCCATGAACAATTCGCTGGACCTAACGACGCATTCCATCGCTGACGTTCCAGGCAAACGCGTTTCCATCAATGGCTGTCCCTATGTTTTCGAGTCCTTGATGGCCGAGGGGGCCGAAGCGTTCGTCTACCCGCTTAGAAACGAGCGAAGTGGCCTCATCTGGTTCGTAGGGAAAATCTTCAAGTATCGGCCTGGCACGCCACAGGCGGAGAAGAAGCAGCGTGATATCCCAATCCTCTCCTTTACTAAGAAACACCAAGTCGAGTTAGCGCAAGCCAATGTTAGGATGCTGCACACCGAATTTTACGAGACCGGTGGAGCTATCGTGATCTTTCAGGAGCACGTGGGGACAGAACGGCCGAATCATGAGGCGTTCTGCGAACCCCTTGTGAAAACCGCGCACGCGGCGGTAGAGGCACTCGATCTCGGTCGCGCAATCCGAGTCTACGATCAAATTCTTGAACACAATCCAAGACACTCCCACGCCCTGCAGAACAAAGCGGGTTGTCTTGCTAGCCTTCACCGCGAACGCGAGGCGCTCACCCTGCTTGAAGAGGCCCGGGACATCGAACCAAACGATCCGTGGTCGTATCGGACATCGGCCGGCGTCTTGTGCCGCATTGGCAGGTTCGAGGAAGCGCTCACCGTGCTGGAAAAGGCGTTGGCCCGCTGCCCGTGGGATCTTGAATCGTGGCTCGCTGCGATGAGGATCGCAACCCGATTCGATTTTCCTGAGAAGGCCACTGAGCTCTTTGCTAGCGTGGAGGAGTGGCTGGTCGAAGGCACCCTGGCCAGCGAATGGCGCCCGGAGATTGAGTCATGTCGTGAACGGCGCCGCGATTACGATAATCTCCTCGGGCGGGCCCTCGACCTGCAGAAATCTTACGATTTTGCCACAGCGCTTCCTCATTGCGAGGCGGCGATGGCTAAGTCGGAGAACAACATCTTCGCTCGTGTTAATCGCGCAGTCTGCATGTACCACCTCGGACAGGGCGCAGAGTGCCTCGAGGACCTCACTCGTCTGTCGGGTGTTCTCACGGGTCTTCCGTGGCTATCGTGGGCCGGCCTGACGATGTTGTGCGCACACGAGGCCGGCGATTACAAACTCGCGCGGGGATTGGCGGTCGCTCTCGCGCAGATGTTGGACAATCATTGGGACTTGCCCACGGTCCCGACGCACATTGCGCAGGAATCGGTGCTGGAGGGCCGATCGACACAGGCCGTTGAAGTGGTAGTCCGAGATCTCTTGACGCGAGAGGATGACCCGTCGGCGAAAGGAGACTTGGCCGGTCTTCTGAACCTGTATTCACAGAGGGCAGGCGAGGACACGCACCTGCCTAAGTTGCCACGTCGTGGGTGGCTTCACCAACTAATCGACTCGGCATTCCGCAGACACAATTCATGACACCTGTCATTATTCCGCTACGGCCCGCTGAGGCGGACCCGGTTTTCTTGGACACAGTTTAGAGGAGAGACTGATGTCCAAGGGGACGACCATGACGAGACGGCAACGTGATCGGAAGAAGGGTCCGTCGGTGGGCGCGGAGGGAGCCCGGAGGGCGACCGGGTGTGCCTGGCATGGATGAGTGATTGGGGGTGGAAGTCCCCTGCGGGGCCTACTGGAGGCAACCGTGAGTCGAAGGCAACTGCACGAGGCTCGGCCATTCAAGGCTGCTGACCGGGCCGAACCCGCGAGGGCGTGTGGGGTAGAAGCCTTAGACAAACCGCAGCACCGAACGCAAGTGAACCCTCGTAAGGCCGGCCTGATCCGGGTGAGCGTGCCCGTCAACGCGACGCCCGATATCCAGTCGAGGCAGGACGGTATTGAGGGCGGCGGCGGCGGGACATTGCTCGTTCTTACCCAGGGAGATCTCCACGGGTCCGCAGGCAGCGGTAGAGCGCGAGGAGAGAAGGACGAGCGCTCGACGCCGGTGGAGAAGTCAGATCTCCTCGTAGTAGCGATGAAGCCGATGAAAGTCGGTCGAGCGAAGGGGGAGATGGGTTGAGAAAGCCGGAGTCCTGTCAATTGGTCTTCGCGTTCGCCGCCAGCCCGCAAGGGGGCGGGAAGCCACGCTCCACGGACGCATCCGGGGAGAGGGACTTTCTGCTGCACATAGCGAAGAACAGCGCGACAAACGACTGCGGCACCAGTAGGGTCACCCCGGATCGGCTGCTCGACCGGATTGCCGAGCCGCGAAACCTGGCGGTGGCCCTGAGGAACGTTGCAAGGAACAAAGGGGCACCCGGAGTGGACGGTCGCAGCGTGGACGAGGTGGTCGCAGCTTCGCCTCGTCTGTTGTGGTCGTTGCGACGCAGACTGCTGGACGGGAGTTACCGCCCGGGAGACATCCGCCGCGTCTGGATTCCGAAGCCGGGCGGGGGCGAACGGGGACTCGGTATCCCGAATGTCGTGGATCGGTGGGTGCAGCAGGCCGTGCTGAGGATAGGCGATTCAAGCCGCGGATTCTGAGGCGGAGAGCGTAGCCGCAGGCCTGCCGGGGAAGGGGGAGCGGCCAGCCGCGGGGGCCGGCCCTGGTCGGACGCGGCGCGTCGCGGCGAGCGGGCCGAAAGGGACGCGCGGAGGTCGGCCGCGGAGGCGGAGTCCCGCCCTCCGGGTTGGCACGACCCGCGAGGGCCCGGGCGTTCGTCGATGAGCTCAGTCCGCGGCGGCGTTCCCGGGAAAGGGGAGCGGGTCGGGCTCGGCGCGGGCCGGCGCGCGGGGCGGGGCGCGAGAGGCCAGCCCGAGGCAGTCGAGAATCGCGCGGGTCGTGTCGGGCGGGTGGATCTGGGCCAGGATCTTCATGCGGGACGAGCAGCGCGGGGTGTGTCGCACATACTCAGTCACCTCGAATACCGCTCAGTCGAAGAGCGTCGTCCGTGATGGGTAACGCGTTGACGGGACGTGGATTCGCCAGGCCGATCGGGCTCGGACCCGGACCCGGACGCCTTCGAGTTGCCCGCCCTTGAGTTGGTGCAAGACCGTCTGCTGGCTGACACCCAGGGCGAGGGCGGCAGCCTTGAGCGGGAGCCAGCCCGCGGGCGCGTCGACCTCGGTGAGCCGGCGCTGGTCGTCCGCCGTCACGCGGATGCGCCACGGGGCACCGGGCGTGCGTTGCCTGCCCTTCAGCAGGCCCAGCTCCACCCAGCGGATCACCGTGCTGGTCGCGACGCCGAGCTTCTCGGCGGCCTGATCGGCGTCGTACACATCCGCGCCGTCCAACGGCTGGCGTCCGAGCCCGGGGAGGTCGTGGTTGCCACGCATCGAGGTCACGCGCAGCCGCGTGAAGGGCAGCCCGGTCGGGGTCTTGAGCCCCTTGCGCCCGAGGATCCGCGCGATCTGGTCATCGGTGAACTCCACGGCAAGGTCCCGCACCAGCGCCACCAGCGCCTCGTCGGCGATGAAACGTGTCTCGCCCGGGCGGCCGCGCCGCACGGCCAGCGGTGTCATCTCGCCGCCCACCCAGTGCACCTCGACCCGCACCTCCGGGCCGTCGTCCGGAATCGCGACGACGACATTCTCGATCAGGCAGCGCAGGACCCGCTTCTTGTCCTGGACCCGCGTCGTCGCCGCCTGCCACAGGCGCGGCAGCGCTGCGAGGGTCTGCCGCAGCCGTCGCTGGTCGTCCTCGCCGAGCGCCGGCTCGAGCGTGCGGAGCTGGGCCTCCGCCCGGCGCCGCACGTCCTCCAGCGCCTTCAGGGCGACTTCCCAGCGCCGCTCCAGCTCCCCGGCGACCAGGCGGTGGGCCGGATCGACGGCCTGTAAGCGTTCCGGCAACCGCATCTTCCGCGCCCCCCGCGCCGCGCGCGATGCTTGACTCCCGCATCGGGAGGCATGGCGATGTCGCGAGGCCGGTCACGTTCGCGTGCGGCAAGCAGCAAGGATTCGAAGCGCTGGACGCCGGAGCAGGCGCGGGCGGTTCTGGAGCGGCAGCGCGGCTCGAGGCTGTCGGTGTGGGCCTTCGCAGGTCGCGAAGGCTACTCCGCGGAGCGGCTGTACCGCTGGCGGAGGCGGCTCGCGGAGGGTTCCCGCGCGATGCCCGTGCGCTTGGTGGAGCTGATCGCCACGCCGCCGAACGGTGCGGGGAGCGCGCTCGAGGTGGTGACGGCCGCTGGCGTCGCGCGCTTGGCCGGGCGCTTCGGAGTCGCCGAGCTGGCGGCGCTCGTGCGCGAGCTGCAGGGCCCGTGCTGACGCTGCCGCCGGCGGTGCGGATCCACCTGGCCGTCGATCCGGTGGACATTCGGCGTTCGTTCGACGGCCTGTCGGCGGCGGTGCGTGAGACCCTGCGCGACGACCCGCTCTCGGGGCATCTCTTCGTGTTCCGGAATCGTCGCGGGGACGCCTGCAAGTGCCTCTGGTGGGACCGCGGCGGGTTCGTGATCGTCTACAAGCGGCTCGAGCGCGGCGTGTTCCACCTGCCGCGACAGGTGCCGCCGGGGGCGGTGGTGCTCGAGGTCGAAGCGGGTGAACTGCTGCTGATGCTGGAGGGGATCGAGCTGGCGGGCGCTCGGCGCCGCCCGCGCTGGGAGCCGCGCGCGGGTGGTGCGCGAGCAGGACTGCAATATTAGATTTAGTCTCTTGACACGGCGCGTGGATGGGTGTCTGATTCCTGCGTCATGGCGACGCTGCCCGCGACCCAAGCCAGCATCGACGCGTTCCGCGGCGAGATCGAGTCCTTGCTCGCCGCAGGTCGGCACGCCGACGCGGTCGAACTCGTGGTCACGCTGCTGTCCACGCTCAAGCAGGAGAACGATCGGCTCGGCGTGCGCTTGGCCCGCCTGTTGGCCGACAAGTTCGGCCGCCGCTCGGAGAAGATCCCGAGTGCGCAACTCGGTTTGTTCCTCGAGCAAGTGCTCGCCTCCGCCCAGGCGACGCCGGACGAGTTGGCGGAACCCGTCAGCATGCCCGAGCCCGCGCCCGCCGCGCCGCCCAAGCGGCGCGCGATCCGCAAGCCGCTGCCCAGGCATCTGCCGCGCGAGGTCGTCGTGCTGGAGCCCGCAGCAGCGGATCGCATCTGTCCCGTCTGTGGGAAGGAAAAGCAACAGCGCATCGGCTTTGAAACAAGCGAGATGCTGGAGTGGGTGCCGGGTCACTTCAAGGTGATCGAGATCCGGCGGGCCAAGGATGCTTGCGCGGAATGCGAGGGCGAGATCAGCATTGCCCCACCCGCGCCCAAGCCGATCGACGGTGGGATCCCCGGCCCCGGCCTGCTGGCCGACGTGATCGTCCGGAAGTACTTCGACCACGCGCCGTTGCACCGGATGCGCCGCATCTACGCCCGCCACGGCGTCGATCTGGCGGTCTCGACCCTCGCCGGCTGGGTCGCTGCGGTCGCGACCGAGCTCGAGCCGTTGGCCCGCCTGATCCGGGGGCACACCCTCGCCGCTCACGACCTGAAGGTGGACGACACGCCGTTGCGGGTGCTCGACGCCGACAAGGCGGGTGGATCGAAGCGGGGCCACATGTGGGCCTATCTCGGCGACCGGCGCTGGGTGACCTACGACTACACCCCGGACTGGTCGGGCGCGGGACCGCAGGCCGTCCTGGCCGGGCGGAAGGGCTGGCTCCAGGCCGACGCCTACGCCGGCTTCGACCGGCTGTTCCGCGGCCCCGCGGCCCGGCTCGTCGAGGTCGGCTGCTTCGCCCACGCGCGGCGGTACTACCACAAAGCGCTGGCGGTCGATCTGCGCGCCGCCGTGGGCATCGCCTTCGTCCGCCGGCTGTACGAAGTGGAGTGGTTGGCCGACGGCCGCAGCTGCACGCCCGAGCAGCGCAGGGCGCTGCGCGACGAGTACTCGCGCGACATCCTCGCCAAGTTCAAGGTCTGGGTCGACCGGATGCGCGGCGAGGCGCCGCCGAAGAGTCCACTGGGCCAGGCGCTCACGTACACCGCCAACCAGTGGGATGCGCTCTGTCGGTTCCTGCAAGACGGGCGGCTCGAACTGGACAACAACCCGGTGGAGCGAGAACTGCGCAGCATCGCCATCGGCCGCGTCAACTGGCTTTTCGCCGGCTCCGACGTCGGTGCCGAGCGCGCCGCCGTGATCTACACCGTCCTCGGCACCTGCCGGCTGCATGGCGTCGATCCCGCGGCGTACCTGCGCGACGTCCTCGAGAAGCTCGCCGAAGGCTGGCCCCAGCGCCAGATCGAGGAACTCCTCCCGCCGCATTGGGCCGCGGCGCGCCAGAGTCGGCCTGAATCCACCGACTGATCGTCCCCGATCCAACCGCCAGCCAACGTCCCGTTTCATGGCATGCGCATGCTCGCTCGAATTCTTGCCGGGCGGAACCTGCGGTTGCCGGAACGGTTACGACGGCCTCGTACTGCCGACGCGCCAGGTCGACTTCGTAGCGCGCGCGCTCGATCTGCTGCTCCCAGCGCACCCGCTCCTGGACACTCGCCTCGGCGTGCCGCGCCGAGGCCTCGAGCAGCGCCTCCACGCCCAGCGGTTCCAGCGCGCTCAGGACCAGCTTCTCGACCGCCTGTTCGATCCGCAGCGCCCCGACGTCCGGGCAGCTTGCCGAACCGCCCTGCAACTGCCGGCGCCGACCCCCGCAGGTGTACCGCACGTGCCGGCCGCGACGGCCATAGCTCACCTGCATCCGCCGGCCGCAACGACCGCAGAGCAAGAGCCCCTGCAGCAGCGACCGGCCTTCGCGCGGCGGGCCGGGTCCCGGTCCCTTGCGGTTGGACGCGATCTGGCGCTGGTTGCGCTCGAACTGCTCCCACGCGAGGTAGCTCTCGTGATGATCCTGGATCAGCACCGGCCACTGCTCCGGGGCCCGGCGGCGCAGGCGCTTGATCGGTCGCTGCGCCGCATCGAGCGCTTCGACGACCTGGCTCCGGCCGTAGACGTAGGCCCCGGCGTAGAGCGGATTCCGCAGCAGGCGATACAGGTAGCCTTCGTCCGGCGGCTGGAAGCGCGTGCGGTGGCCGGGACCGCTCAGGACGGGCACCTCGATCCCGTCGGCGAGCAGCGCGCGGTGGGCGGCCCGCACGGTACCGAGCTGCTCGAAGCAGGCGAAGATCCGCTCGATCGTCGCCCGCACCTGCGCGTCCGGGTCCTTCACCAAGCGGCCGGCGTCGTCCCAGACGTAACCCGGACCCGGCCGGAAGCGGAACGCGCCCCGCTGCGCCTTGCTGCGCATCGCTTCGACCAGGCGCTGCTTCATCATGTGCAGCTCGGCTTCACTCATCGTCCCTTTCAGGCCCAGCAACAGCCGATCGTTGTAGGCCCGCGGGTCGTAGATCCCTTCGGCATCGCCGATCAGCGTCTGACGGATCGCGCAGATGTCGAGCAGATGGTACCAATTCCGGTTGCTCCGCGAAATGCGCGAGACGTCGAGGCCGAGAATCAGGCCGACCTGTCCCAACGCCGTCTGGGCGACCATCTCGTCGAAGCCGGCGCGCTCGCCGCTGCGGGCCGCGGTCTCGCCCAGGCCTGGTCGAAGACGGTGATCCGCTCGGGCGGCCAGCCCAGCGCGACGGCGCGCTCGACGAGCTCGCGCTGGCGACGCTGGCTCTCCGGGTGCTGGCGGACCTGGTGGAGCGACGACTGCCGCACGTAGACGCAGGCCCACCGCGCGCGCTGGGCCGGGGTGATCTCGTCAAGATTCATCATCCGACTCCTCCGGGCCGTCCGACCCGCGTGCGAGCAGCGACCGGCGAGCCATCTCCGCCAGCAGCGTGACCACCTCCCGTCGCGCGTCGGGCTCGATCGTGCTCCACAGTCGCACCACCCACGGGAGCGGGTGCCGCTCGAACAGACGGCCTTGCTCGCCCATGCCGACCTCCTTCTGCCGAATCGCCAGCGGGAGCATCGAGGTCCGGGTCCGGGAGGACAAGCCGTTCGAGCAGTCGCGTGAGATCGCGCAGCGCCCGCGGGGTCGCGCGGCCGTGCGCCTCCGACGACGCCGGCGGGACGTCCGTGAGCGGATGGTCGGTCCAGCGGCACGGCACGACACCGGTGGAGCCGTCGGGCAGACGAACGCACCAACAGGCCCCGCTGCCCAACCGGCGCAGGCGGGTCACTTGCAGCGACTGCCCTCGCAGCGGATGCGGCCGATGGGTGACAACGACACGATCGGGAAGTTCAAGATCGCGGTACGTAGTCTGTGATGCACTGCGGGCAGCGGAGGGCGTCCAGAGCGAACACTCGACGCAGTAACTCGGCCCAGGAGAGGTAGCGGCCGGCGAGGGACAGGGGCAGCCGCGAACGGCCACCCCCTGGCCGTTTCTTCGAGCCTCAGCGCACGCGGTAGAAGTACGTCACACCGTCCGAGAGCACGGGGTCGCTGTAGGACGTATCGAGCGTACCGTCGAGCAGTCGCACGGCGTCGGAGAAGTCGGGCGAGGTCGCGCGCTCGAGGTCGTACGGGCCGTTGTCCCCGAACCAGGACAGCGCGACCGAGTCGGCCTCGAGGTTCCTGAGCGGGACCTCGAAGGCCGCCGCACTCGACAGGAACGTCCGCGCGCGGTAGCCCATCGTCACCCAGCCGTAGTCGCTCGCGCCGAACCCGCGCAGCGTGACGTGGTACTGCCCTTCGGTCCGCGCCTCGAAGGAGGTGCGCGACTGATAGCCGCACGCGTCGTCGCTGTACCCGACCAGCGCGCCGTTCGGGTCGTAGACGCGGTGCACCGTGTCGAACCCCGCGCCGGCGCCGTCGCCGGGGCAGGTGCTCAGATCGTAGCGCTGCCCCTGGGAGCCGTAGAAGTAGAAGTCGTACTGCCCGTTCGGGCCGAGGGTCACGCCCTGGTACTGCCAGTAGAAGATCGGGTAGATCGTCCAGGGGTACGAGGTCACGGTCAGCTCGCTCAGGCTACGGATGCCCCAGGCGCCGTTGTTGTAGGCGTACGCGTCGGTGGGATCGTTCAGCCAGAGCGCCACCCAGTAGTCGCCCGGCGGCGTGCCGTACGGGACGAAGACCTGGCCGGGATCGAGCCTCCAGGTCGAGTTGACCGCCATCGTCAGCGAGTAGTAGAGGCTCTGCAGGTAGACGTTCCCCGACCAGTTCATCCTCTGCGGCGTCAGGTAGACGTCGACGCGCGGATCGACGATGTTGTCGGTGCCGGCGTTCTCGACCTTGAAGCTCCGGTTGAAGTGGATGCTGTCGCCCTGCTGGACACTGGACTCCCACGGGTACGAGTCGAGGTAGGTCGCGTTGCTGTCGTTGGCGGTGTCCACGGTCTGGTACATCGAGATCAGGCCGTCGTGGACACCGATCCCCGGGTAGGCCGCGCGGATCGCGTTCGTGTCGTCGGCGAAAAGGACCGGGGAGCGGTACTCCTTGGGGGCATAGTTCATCACCGAATCCCACCAGACGTTCTGGGACTCCCAGGGATGGCCGAGGCCCCACGAATGGCCGAGCTCGTGCAGCACGGTCTGTTCGTAGCTCCAATCGCCGTTGGCGCCGCGGGTCCCCCACTCGTTTTCGAGCGTCCAGCCGAAGGCCGGGTTCATCGAGATGTCGGCTTCGACGATCGGCCCGCTGCCGAACCAGCGCGCCCAGCAGACGGCCAGCTCGTCAGCGCCCCAGCCCTGGCCGAACGCGTTCATCATCTCCTGGCTCGACGGCCATCCGGTCATGTTGAAGCGGTTGTTGCGCCACGCCCAGTTCCCGGTCGGGTTCCCCGAGATGCGGTGGATGTCCCCGTAGGCGTTCCAGCGCGACATCATGTACTGGTCGTGCGGCGACCACGGCGCGAAGTTCGGGGCCAGTTCGTTCCAGACGATGTAGCGTCCGGGTGCGCGGGAGTAGCTGTAGTCGGTCCCCTGGTCCGGCTTCGGCGGGACGAGGCTCGCGGACGACGCGTCGAGATGCCACATCACCGGGTGTTCCGGCTCGCCTGGCCCGGTCACCGCCGGGGGGGTCTGCGGAACGAACAGCCGGCCTTCGGGGAAGCTCGCGCCAGCCGGGTCATAGGTCTTGGCCGGCAGCGGCGGGTCGTGCACGACGGGGAGCGGGCCGGCGGGCCGAGGGTGCGGTCCGCCAGGTCGATGAACGCGCGCAGCCGGTCGACGAACTCGCGGAACGGCACGCGCTCGCCGCCGGTCAGCGCGACGAACGTTCCGCCGGCGGACGCGATCGACGGCTCCCTCCCGTCGGTCGTGCGGACCTCGGCGAGCACTCCGGCCTGGGCGCCCGTGAACGAGCTGAACGTCGGCACGGACGGGTCGTTGACGAAGAGGACGTAGCGCCTGCCGACCGCAAGGTCGACGGTCATGCACGACTCGTGCGTTTCGCCGTCGAGCGTGCCGCCGGCCACCACGACCGTCAGCGCGGCGGGCGGCCTGCCGCGCAGGCCGTCTTCTACGGACAGGGTGTAGCGGGTCAGTATCAGGTTGTGACGGTCGTTCCACTCCGCGTGCTTGTCGGTCACCGTGGCGACGACGACGAAGCGTGCGGCGCGGACCATCTCGTCCGCGGTCATCGGTACGACGTGGGCCAACGCAGGCGCGGCCCAGCCCACGGCGACGACCGCGAGGGCGAGCAGGGCGGTGTGCACGCGCCTCTTGTACGGGTTCAGTTCCGGCATCGTTTCTCCTCCGATCAGGAGCGTACGATTCAGGTGGAGCACCCAGAAAAGCCAGAATCTATAATCCGCCTAGGCCAGATTGGACTCGCCGACGGGAGCGACCGTGCGTGCTCTGACCCTGAACGTGCCGCAATCGGGCGGCCCGCACTACCTGAGGATCGCGCGGGCGATTCGCGACGCGCTGGCCGGGGGACTGGCGCGGCCCGGCGAGAAACTTCCTTCGACCCGCGCCCTCGCCGAGGAACTCGGGGTCCACCGCAACACCGTGGTCGCGGCCCTCGCCGAGTTGCAGGCCGAGGGGTGAATCGTCGGCGAGCAGCGGAGAGCGTTCCGCGTCGCGCCGGCGCTGCCCGTCGACTACTTCCAGGCCCGCCCCCCGTCGGCCAAGTCCGCGCCACGACGACCCCGCGCCCACGCCTGGGACTGGGCGCGCGAGGCGCGGCTCGATCCGCTCGCACCGTCGCCGGGGGTGCGGTTCAACTTCGAGTCCGGGCTTCCCGACTTCGCGCTGTTTCCGGTGGCCGAGCTCCGCACGCACCTGGCCGACGTCCTGCGCCGGCCCCGGACCGCGATCTTCGACTACGGCGATCCGCGCGGATACCCGTCGCTCGTGGCCGCCCTGGAGGACTACCTCCGCCGGATGCGCGGGCTCACGGGACGCGGCGTGATCGTGACGAACGGATCCCAGGAGGCGGTGTTCCTGGTCGCGCAGCTGCTCGTGCGCCCCGGTGATGTCGTGGCGATGGAGGAGTTCACCTACCCGCCGGCGCGCGAGACGTACCGCGCGGCGGGGGCGCGCGTCGTCGCCCTGCCGATGGAAAGCGACGGTCTCGACGTGGACGCGTTCGAGCGCCTCGCGCGACGGGTCCCGATCCGGCTGCTCTTCCTGACGCCGCTGCACCAGTTCCCGACCACGGTGACGCTGCCGGTCGCGAAGCGGCTCCGGATCTACGAGATCGCCTCGCGCCACGACATCGTGATCTTCGAGGACGATTACGACCACGAGTTCCACTACCGGACAGAGCCGCTGCCGCCGTTCGCGAGCTACGATCCCGAGCAGCGCGTGATCTACGCGTCGACGCTGTCGAAGGTCCTCTTCCCGGCGGCGCGGATCGGCTTTCTCGTCGCGCCGCGCTCGGCCGAGCGCGCCCTCCTGCAGTTCCGCCGGATCGTCACGCACCAGAACGACTCGATCCTCCAGGACGCGATCGCGCGCTGGTTCAACTCGGGCGGACTGGAACGGCATATGCGCCGGATGCGCCGGCACTACGAGTCCCGGCGCGACACGATGGTCGGCGCGCTCGCGCGCGTCGCGGCGACGCTCGGCTGGGAGTTCGACACGCCCGCCGGCGGCATGGCGCTGTGGCTCGACACGCGGACCGACGCACGGCGCCTCGCGGTTGCGGCGCGGCGGGCCGGCCTCTTCGTCACCGACGGCACGTCGTATCGCGTGGACAAGGGCGGCTCGCGCCATCTGCGGCTCGGCTTCTCGAGCCTGTCGGCGGACGAGATCGAGGCGGGGATCGCGGCGCTGGCTGAGGTCGCGCGGAGGCCATTGCACCGGTAAACCGCGGAGCCCGGCCGGGAGGACTTGGCTTCGCCCCAGGCCGTGCCACGCCGCGCGGAAGGCGAGAGCTGTGCTTCGAAAAAACTGCATCCACGCGTCGGCAGGGCTGATGCCTCGGTGAAAGCCGGCGCCGAGTCCCACCCGCCGGTGCCAACCTGAGCCGATGACGAAACGCGGCCAATACCGGCGATCCGTTAGAATCGGAACAGGCTAAAGAGATCGGGAGGCGGCCGGCCGCCTGCCGTCGGCAACGGAGGACTGGATCGTGAGCGTTCCGCGGTCGCCCGTCGACCACGAGTCGACCTACCGAGGCGCGTCGCCGAGCGCGATCTTGCACCGTTTTCGGCTGCACTCGATTCTCAAGATGCTTCGGACCGCATCGCTTCCCGAGGGCGGAAAGCTCGCTGACTTCGGGTGCTCTAACGGATTCATCGTCCGGCAACTACGTGACTCGTGTTTCCGCAGCGATGCCTGGGAACTGTGGGGATTCGACCACTCGCCGCACTACGTGCGTGCCGCGAGGGAGCGCGGCATCCCCGGGACCCGATTCGTCGAGTTCGATCTCGATGACCCCGGAGGAAAGCTGCCTGACTCGTTCGACGTCGTGATGTGCCTCGAGACTCTTGAGCACACTGGGAACTACCGCACCGGAGTCAGGAACCTCGCGCGTGCGTGCAAGCCCGGTGGCCACTTGTTGATCACCGTACCGAACGAGCGCGGACTCCCCGGCATCCTGAAGTTCTTCGGGCGCATGTTACTCCGCCGGGAACCTTACTCGGTGTTCTTTGCGGGAAGGCCTCGGTGGCCGTACGTGTGGGCGTTGCTGACCGGTGCCGACCTCTCTCCGTTCCGCGAGCCGCCCCGTCACGGATGGGCGGACCACCTCGGTTTCGATATCTGCCGATTCGAAGGGTTCCTTCGCGAGGAGTTGCTGTGCGCGGGGCGGTTCGAGCTGGTGCGCCGTCGAGGATACGGGGCAGGATTCGGGCGGCTCTACTTGTTGCGACGCTCGATGGTGCCCGCCTGGGATTGCGAGACGCTCCAAGTGTAGTGTGCCAGCGATTCTTCGGGGTCCGCTTCGCGCCGACGCCGTCCACGAGAGGACGTGCTTCTCTCCATCTCGGGGCGCAGCGAAGCCGGCGACGCACGTCTGTGCAGGCGTCTCGACTATTGCCGAGAGGGAGGGAGCGCTGTGCCTGTCCCTCGCCATAACCCCGACCGCTGTCCTTCGCCAGTACTGAGTCCGCGCATTGCTGATGGCTGCCGCGGCTCGGAATGGGAGGCAGCTTCGCCGGCCGAACGCGCCCCTGCGTGTGACCGCGACGGTCATGCCCACCGGTTGACATAGAGGGCGGTGGACTGCCTTCCGCAAGAGTACACGTGCTCCGCGACAAAGCAGCTGCGATGGACTATTCGAGCGGAAGCGTCAGGTTGCGGGACGCCAGCTGTACCGGTGACGAAGTCCGCCAAGGCGAGGTCGAGCGATGACCTCGGCGGCTGGATCGGGCTTCGACTCCCATCGCGCATCGCGGGGGCATCCTTCGTCAGAGACAAGTGCGTGCCGTCGTCGAGGTCGTACGAGACGAAGCCGGCCAGAAGGCGCTGGAGCTGTTTCTCGTTCAGGACGATGACGTGGTCGAGCGGATCGCCGCGTGCGGTGCCTAAGAACCTCTCGGCGACTCCGTTCTGCCAGGGACTGCGCGCCGTGATCTGCTTTGGTTTGATGCCCATGCGCTGATTGGCGGAGGGAATCTCGTGGCCGTACTTGGCGTCACGGTCGAGGATCAGGTAGTGCGGTGCCTGGTCGTACGGGAACGTCTCGCGGAGCTGTTGCGTAATCCAGGCCGCCGTCGGATGGCCCGTGACACGGACGTGGATCAGTGTGCGCCGGGCGTGGTGGACGATGAAGAACACGTACAGTACGCGGAAGGTGACGGTGGGGACCGTAAAGAAGTCCATCGCGGTGATGACCTCGCGGTGGTTGGCGAGACAGGTGCGCCATCGTTGCCGTGCGTCGGGATGTGCCGGACGCCGGGGCATGGAGCGAGAGACTGTGCGTTCGGAGACCTCCAGGCCGAGTTTCTGGATCTCGCCGTGGATGCGCGGCGCTCCCCACGTCGGATTCTCGGCCGCCATCCGGTGGACGAGAGCGCGGATCTCGGCCGTTGTGCTCGGGCGTCCAGCGTGGCGCCGCGATGTCCAGCGCCAGGACCGTCTGCAGCCTTCGCGATGCCAGCGCATGACGGTTGCGGGCTGAACGATGGCGAGCGCCTCCTCCCAGCGGGGCCACCCGCGGCGCAGGGCCAGTCAGAGAAGGCGGTCGATGACGAGAAGGCAGGGCCGGGGATTCCTCCGCCGGAGGACGGCGAGCTGGTGGCGGAGCGCGAGGTTCTCGATCACGAGGTCGGCGCGGCTGGCGAAGATCGCGACGAGAGTCCGGACGACCGCAAGGAGGCGGTTGGGCATCTACGCACGATGATGGCGGTACGGCCGGAGGGCAACCGGGCTCGTCCGCCGCTGAGTCGGGTATCCTGCATAGGAACGCAACTCGTTGAAGGGTAGGGCGGTCGGGGTAATGGCGAGGGACAGGCCGAGGGTCGGCATGCGATCAGCGCGTTGCCATCGGTCCGAGCCCGGCCCGGGCAATTGCCGCGAGCACGTGCCTGCGGGCTTCGGTGGATCTCGCCCCGGCATCCGGCCCGCGAAAGCGCGCGCCCGCAAGCTGCCCGGCCAGCGGCGCGCCTTGCGCGAATGTCTTCATCTCCACCTCAAGCAGCAGTACGGTCCCAGGAGCCACGCCCTGCGCCGACAGCGGCCGGGTGCGCTCGAGCGGCTGATCGTCGAGAACCAGCCGGTATTCGTAACGCACGCCCATCAGCCCCTGGTGATCGAGCTGGCGCGGCAGGCCGAGCTGGGCCACCAGGCGATCGAGATGCACGCCCGCCGGCAGCGAAATGTCCAGCCGCATCGGCTGCGTGATGCCGAACAGCTCGGAGCTCACGTAGACCGTGGGCGCGCCCTCGTCCTGTGCCAGCGGCACGGTCGCGCTGGCCACCGGGCGCTGCGCAGTCTGCTCGGCAGCAGTGTCGGCGCGCCACATCGCGAGCAGCGCCTCCAAGCCCGGGTACAGTGCCGGGTGAAAGGCCGTACGCAGCCGCGGTGCCAGCAGCGCGGGCACTGGCTCGTCGTCGAGCGTGCCGATGAGCAGGAAGCGACGCGCCTGCTGCACCGCGCGGTACAGCGCCGCCTGCCACTCGACCTCGACCCACTTGGACTGCGCCGCGGCATGCGACCACAGCAGCAGGCAGTAGGTCGAGCTCGCCAGCGCCTTCTCCATGAACGCCAGGAACACATCGCCCTGGTCGAGTACCTCGCGATCGAGCGCCACCTGTAGGCCGTTCTTGCGCAGTTCGGCGGTCACCGCCCTGGCCGCGGGGGTGTCCTCGCCACCATGGGAGATGAAGACACTCGCACTCATAGGGCCGCTCCTTGTTCAGCCGGCGCCGTAGAGGCCGAACGCCGACCATACCGATGCGTCGCGCAGCGCCTCGCCGAGCTGACCGCGCGCGGCGGCGCGCTGCGTGCGTGCGAGCGCGTGCGCCGGCCTTGCGCCGCCCACCAGGTGAGCATAGAAGGCCTGCTGGAAGGCTGCGGCCGGCGCGTCGGCAATAGGCCAGAGCGTGGCCACGACCGAGCGCGCGCCCGCCACGAGAAACGCCGGCACCAGGCCGCCGAGCGCCGAGGCACGTAACTCGCGCGTGCACCCGGTGGAGCAGCCGGCAAGGTTGACGAGCACGCCGGGCTTCAGCGTCAGCAGTCCGAGCACCTCGCCCTCGGACAGGTCGCCGCTATCGCCGCGGAGCAAATCGGGCGCCAGCAGCAGGCGCGATGACCCGCTCGCGTCGGGCTGCGCGAGTGCGTGGCAGGCCAGGTGAAGAACGTCCGCACCCGCAGCGACATCGACGAGGCACTGCACCGTGGCCTTCGCGCCGGTGGCGAGTGTCACCTCGCGGCCAGCCTCTCGAAGCTGCTGCGCGATGGCGCGCACCTCGGCGGTGGCGCCGGGCAGCGACTCGACATCCGGACGCGCGGGGCCACCGGCGAGCGCGAACCGTTGCCACGGAGGCACCGGACGCTGGCAGGCGGCTTCGAAGATGCCGTAGCCCTGCGCCATGACGAGCGA
Source organism: uncultured Acidobacteriota bacterium (assembly GCA_963702425.1). Taxonomy (GTDB): domain Bacteria; phylum Acidobacteriota; class Polarisedimenticolia; order J045; family J045; genus JALOKP01. The sequence continues at coordinate 27,899 of CAVPCQ010000017.1, read as the reverse complement.
TACTCGTTCGCACAGACACCCGCCCTGCCAGGGCAGTGCGGCAAGCGGCAGCGATTGCAGCGGCCCGGACACTGAGACGATCAGCAGGTCGTCGGTGGCTAGCAATCCGATCGCCACGGCGTGTGGCTGCAGCAGCGCAGCGGCGGCCGCTTCCAGGCTCGGCGGCGTCCAGGCGGCAGCGCCTGCGTCGGGCGTGTCGAGGCTGGTAACGAGCGCTGGGGCCAGCGCCGTCTCGGCCACCGCACCGCCCGCCAGCCCCACGCTCCAGCTCCACACGCGGCCGTCGGCTACGAGCGCACCGAGCCACAGGGCGCCGGTGCCGAGTGCGGTCTGCAGGGCCCGGGGGGCCGCCAGGTCGATGTCGCTGGCGTCGACGAGGCGGCCGTAGTGCGGATCGCGCAGCGCGGCGCTACGGCGGGCATCGGACAGCTCCGCTTTCACGCGGGTCAGCTCCCGACCCGCCGTCTCGTCATCCGGGGCCCACAGGAGCTCGGTTTCGAGCTGCTCGCGCTGTCGGCGCAGCGGCGCAATCGCTGCGCTTCCGTCCCCATCGGCGCGCGCCAACTGCTCGGGCGCACCGGTCACGATCTGCGCCGCCGTAGCCGCCGCGCGCAGGCTCTCCACCACCATGATGGCGCGCAAAGTGTCGCCGCCGCAGGCCGCGGCGCGCAAGGCACCCACACCGATGGAAAGCGTGGCACGCAACAAATGCGCCTGCCCGCCCAGGCCGATCTCATGCCGCATGTAATGGCGGGCGCACACCTCGAGGTGTTTGAGCGCGGCTGCACCATCGCCGCGTGCCAGCGCGCGGTCGGCCAACAGTGCCAGCGCCGTCCACACGCGTTCGTGGTCACCAGCACGCGCGGCGTGGCGTACAGCCTGCTGCGCAAACTGCTCGGCCAATGCCGGGTCGCCATGGGTTGCGTGCAGCCCGGCCAGGCGATGCGCCTGCACGCCGGCGAACTCCCAGGCGGCGCTTTGTTCCGCAAGCTGCAGTGCCTGGCGCAGCAGCTGATCGATACGCGCAGCGAGTTGGGCGCGCGTGAATTCGGCACCCAACAGAACTTCGAGTGCACCGAAGCAAGCCTCTATGCGGGCCACCGCTGCGGCCGGATCGGGGTTGGCCGCGAGCAGGCGGCGGCGGCGCTCGTCATCGGTGAGCGCAGGATCGCGCGCGATGCACACCACCGCCAGATCGTCCAGCAACGTCGTCAGCACCGAGGCGAGGTTGGCGAGGTCGCCACTCAGCCCCTGCAGGCATGCCCGTTCGAGCGAGGCCGCGGCCTCGGCGTGGTCGGGACCGGCAGCCGCGGCCTCGTCGCGCGCCCGCTGGGCCAGCGCCTGCCAGCCGGGCACCGTATCCTGGAACGCGCTCAGGGCTTCGGCCATGCGCCCCTCCTCGTAGAGCGCGAGCGCCTGCTGTGCCGCCAGACCCTGTCGCGCCAGCGCGGCCGCCAGCGCATCGCCCTGCAGCTCGGGTATCGACTGCAAGCGCGCGCGCAGCATGCCAGCTTCGTCGAAGCGGCCGGCAGCTTCGAGCCAGTCGGCGCGAACGTCATCGACCATCGCGCGGGCGAGATCGTGCTCGCGGCCAGGCGCGATTTGCGCCGCGGCGTCCTCGGCCCGTGCCAGCGCAGCCTCCGCCAGCCCGAGCTCGCCGATGGCCAGCAGGCTTGAGGCCGTGTTGGCCGCGAAGATAGCCCGGTGCGCCGCGCCCTCGCCGCGCGCCTCAATCAGACCTTCGGCAATGCGGCACAGCATCAGGTGCACGAGCGGCGGCCCCTGCCACAGGCGTGCAATGCCCGGGTGCTTGAGCGGCCAATCCTGCCCGGCCTGCCGCGCGGCATCGAAGGCCCATTGCAGCGCCTGGTGCAGCGGGATTGCCCCCGCAGAGATCTTGGACTGGAGCTCATCGATGAGGGCGCGCATTGCGCGCGGCAGCACTTGCTCGCCGCCGCCTGCCTCTGCCGGGCTTGCGCTGACGGCGTCGTGGTACATCGCCTGCAACTCTGCCGGCGTGTAGGCCACCGACATCACGATGGCACGGGCGGCCGCGGCATCGGCCGGCTCCTCGACGCCAGGCCAGGACGCACGGCGCCGCAAGGCATCGAAACGGATCTCGAGCACGCGGTCGTATTCCGGCTCGCGCCTGGTGCCGGGCGGCGGCTGATGGGTGTAGGCCCACGGGCCGAGGCGCAGGGCGCAACTCAGGGCGGCGAGCGCATCGCCCGGCCCCGGAGCCTCCGCCACCCACACGCGGCGTGGGAACACTACCTCGCTGCCGCAGCGCGGGCAGCGCGATGCGTTGATGCGACCTTCGATCAGTGGCATGGCGAGCTCGGGAGCCACGACGAGGTCGATAGCGTAGGCGCGTACCTCGAATCGACGCTGGGAGCAGACGGCGCATTGCACCGCCAGCGCGCACCAGCGGGTGCCGGCCAGCAGCTCGTAGGCAGGCGGCTGCAACGCGTGCCCGAGCAGGGCCGCGAGCTCGTCACCGAGCGCGGCTGCGTCGGCTTGCGGATCGAGTACCGGGCCGTGGTCGGTGGGCAGCGCGTCGCCGAGCAAGCGCGCAAGGGCGTCGAAGTACGGCGGTCGGAAAGGCGGCGGCGCCTGCGAGGGCGTCGCCGAACCCGCCATTGCGTGTTCTGAAGCGGAGTGTTGCGCGGCCTCGCGCGCACGGCCTACCATCGCGACATGCTGCCGCTCGTGCAGTAGCGAGAACAGTCCGTCGTAGCGGGGCAGAAACCCCGCGAGTTGCGGGCTGTTGGCGTTCACCAGCCGCAGGTATTCCTGCCGCACCATGCCGTGGAACACCGGCGAACGGAGCGTTGGCTGCGCCGCGATTGCCTTCTCAAGATCGGCTGCCGAGGCCGCCCGGCCCAGGGCCGTGAAAGCCGCGTTGATGTCGGCGGGATCCAGACCCCCTGGGCGATACGGCATAGCGGCTCCCCCTGACGTTTGTGGCGCGGACGCCTGGCACTGGCCGCGGCGTCGCGAAGGCGCCAGTGCTGCGAAGTCAGTCTGCCATATCTTGCGCGCCAAAGGGTCGTTCGACGTTCACGCCTCGATCGCCACGGTGAACCCGGCTTCACCCTCGCCGCCCTCCGCGCCCGAGCCGTCGGAACTGCTCATCGTCGGCGCGGACATGTCGGGCATCGGCGCAGCGCGCCACCTGCAGAAGCGCTGCCCGAGCGAGCGTGCACAAGTCGCACAGGTGCTATCTCCGCTGCCGGCGGCACTGCCAGGCCGGTCGGTTGACGCCGATGCTCTGATGCGGAGATTCGACTGCGGTCCGCGGTGTGGCGTCGAGCCCGGCGCGAGTGGACTCTCTTCGCCTGGGGGACGAGGCAGTGGGCCCACGCGTGCCGGTCAGCGACTGTGACGCTGCCAGCGCATCCAATCGGGCGGCTGCAAGCAGCACGCTGCGGCTGTTCGCGGTCTCGGCGGCCATGCGCGCAATGGGTCGGGTGCGCGCCCGCTGGTCTACCGCAGCGGCAACGCCCCGGACAAGCGCGACGTGCTAGGCACGCTGATGCTCGGGCTGTTGGCTGGGCACCGGCGCTACGCGCACATCACCGCGCTGCGCGGCGATGCGGAGGCCGCACAGGCCCTGGGCCTGGCCAAGGTCGTCAGCGAGGACGCGCCGCGCCTGGTGCTGGACGTGCAGGTCAGCTCCGGCAAGCTGCACACCAGTGGACACGCCAAGGCGGCGCTGGGGAGTCTGCTGGACGAACTCGGCGGCAAAGCTGCGATTCGAGTTGCAGCTCATGGCGCAGCGAATGGCCGCGGGAGCGTCGGGGCCGGCGGCCCTCCCGGCGAGAGACGAGGCGTTTCAACTCAAGGGCAGGATCCAACCGCGGCCTTGATCTCCGAGTCCCTGCTCGCGACCTGGCTCGGGGCGGGGCTGTCGTAGGTTCCTCCCTGGCAGCGGCCCAGGTAGAACCGGCCTGCGTTCAACGGAGGATCCGAGCCGTCGTCGACGACCAGGCCAGCCGTCGCGTCGTTTCCTACGCATACGTCCGCGGCCGGCAAGACTGCGTCGAGAGCCACGGTGAAGTCACCGGCCGTCGTGCGGAGCGTCTGCAGGTCGCCCTTCACGATGTCCACCGGCGTTCCCGACGCCAGGCCGGGCCATGCGATCCGCACCTCCCCGGCGGCCTTAGCGATCGTCAACGCGGGCGCGCAGGCCGGACAGGGCAACCCGCTCAGGCGCCAGACGTTGCCGTTCGTGCTCGAGACCCAGGCCTCGCCCGTGCCGTCGTTGATGCCGATGCCGCTGAGGGTCACGACGCCGGCCGGCAGGGGATAGGTTCCCACGACCGTTCCCGCCGGAGTGAACTCGGCGATGCTGGTCTGGATGCTGCTGACGACGAAGAGACTTCCCGTCGAGGCGCAGACCTCAACGTCGCCGTACGAAACAGGGAACGAGGGGATCTGGAAGGAGCTCAGCACGAGCCCCGACGTGGGATCGACTTCCGCGATCCGGTTCCTGTCCGCCGCGGCGGGGACGTTGTCCTGAACGAGAAACACCGTCCTGCGATCAGGGTGGAATGCGCCCCCGACGACGTGGCTGGCTCCGAAGGCCGTGTTGAGCGTCTCGACCACCGTGCCGGTGCTCTTGTCGAGCGCATAGATCTCCGCGGGCCCGGTCTCCCCGTTAACGAAGAGGAGTGTCCCCGGAGGAACCGGCGTGGTGTCGAGCGTGAACCCCACGGGCGAGAACTCGACGTCGACGTCGTTGGCCGACTCGCCGGGGCGCGGAATCGAGGCGAGAAACGCTCCCGCGCTGGAGTAGCGCTGGATGTCGGCGGACAGGCAGTCGTAGACCCACACGTCTCCCGTCGCCGAGTCGACCGCGACGCCACAGAGGTCAACTGCACTCGAGGGGTTGAAGGTGGACTCGATGACGAGCTGGGCCCCGGCGCTGCCTCCGGAAGCGAGCACACCCAGGATCGAGAGGAGCCGAAGTGAACGGGCGACACGAGCGAGCGGCATGAACGTCTCCTGCGAAGCTGCGGGAAGGTACGACCATCGGCCACTGGAGTGCGCCGACGATTTCACGGCGACCCCATCGCCGATGCGCTTCCGCCATGCGTCGTGCGGCCTGCGTCGGGGCAGCCGTCGGCCGGTTGGTTCGACCGGCGCCGCCCTCGAGTCAAACACACAGCCTGATTCGCCCGTCCTCTCGTGCCTGTCTGCTCCCCACCGCAGGTCGGCGAGTGCCCGACTTTCCCCGACTCGGCGCCGACACCGGCACCGAGCGAGGCGATGTACCAGCTCACCAGCGCTACAAAGAGGGCCCGACCTGTGCCGAAGTGCGAGAACCCGAGTGGAAGAGCATGCGACCGCAAGTCCACGACTGACATATTATTCAACAGCGAGCCGACAAGGAGCCAAGAGCTCGTGTCAGCGGGCGCAAACGGTGGCTCGGGCGGGCTGCCATGGGTATTATCATCCAGGCCATTGGGGATCGTCGGTTTCACCCAGGAGGAAGCCCGATGTCGAGCTCCCGCGTTTGGTTGCGCCACAGCGCTCTGGCAGCCTTGGCCGGCGCGTGCGCTGTCGGGGGATCTCTCGCGGCCGAGGCCAAGCCGCCCGAGATCCCCGTCTGCGACAAGAAGATTGGCACGCTCTCCGTGGTCGAGCCGGAGCGCAACTGGTGGAGCGAGTACAACCTGGAATCGCCCGAGGCCTTGATCAAGGTCTTCGTGTCCGAGTCCAAGTGCTTCACGCTGCTGGATCGCGGCAAGGGCCTGGCGGCAGCGCAGCAAGAGCGGGCGCTGGCCTCCAGCGGTGAGATGCGTGGCGGGTCGAACGTAGGGAAGGGTCAGATGAAGGCCGCAGACTACGTGCTCGTGCCCGACCTCGTGAACAAGAACGCCAGAGCCGGCGGAAAGAGCGTCGGAGGCATGCTCGGCGGATTGCTCGGCGGCGCCGCGGGTGCGGTTGTCGGTGGCGTCAATCTCAAGAGCAAGACGGCCGACGTCGTCCTGACCATGACGGACGTTCGCTCCACCGAGCAGGTGGCGCTCGCGCAGGGCCACGCCAAGAAAACCGATCTTGGCTGGGGCGGGGGCGGCGGCGCGTTTTTTGGAGGATTCGCCGCGGGAGGCGCCAGCAGCTATGCCAACACCGAGATCGGACAGGTGGTGACAATGGCCTACCTGGATGCCTTCGCCAAACTGATCGCCGAAGTCAAGAGCAACACGCCTGATGCCAAGGCGGACAACGTCACGCAATCGGTGACGATGGCCAAGCCGGGTCGGATGTACGAGCAGCCCGACGTCAAGGCTACGGTCGTGCGTGACCTCGATCCGGGCATGATGCTCTACCCCTCCGGCGAGAAGGAGGGGATCTGGTGGAAGGTCTCCGACGAGTTGGGCAACGAGGGATGGGTGCCGTCCACCCTGTTCGGCCTGGCGAAGTAGTCCCGAATCGATCGAGACGCAGGTGTGGCTCGCCAAGAGTGAAGTCGCTCGCGGCAGCGGCCTCAGCGGGGGGAAAGCGAAGTCGCGGCGATGGCCGAATGCGCGCCGGGAGATCGCGAAGGGTTTCGCAGGTGCGACGAGCAAGAGGCCAATGGGCCGCCGCAGTTCGCGAGCACACACCTATCGCGCAACGAACACGGCAGCTATCGGTGGGCCGACGCGAGACGTCAGGCGACCGCTCGCCAGGCGTAGCGGTGATGGAGTCCGCCCAGGCGAGGATGTGCGACGATCGCGGCTTGGGGGTTTGATTTCGACTCCACGGCGCGCGTTGCAGGCGCATCCTTCGCAAGCGTCAAGTGCGTCCGATCGTCGAGGTAGTAGCCCGCGAACTCGGCCAACAGGCGCTGCAGGTGTTTCTCGTTCAGAACGATGACGTGGTCGAGAAGCTCGCGGCGTGCTGTGCTGACGAAACGTTCGGTGACGCCGTTCTGCCAGGGGCTGCGCGCGGTGATCTGCGTCGGGCACACTCCCACGCGGCGGATTGCGGCGGGGAACTCGTGGCGGTACTTGGCGTCACGGTCGAGGATCAGGTAGCGAGGTGCCTGGTCGTAGGGGACCGCCTCGCGGAGCTGTTGCGTGATCCAGGCCGCCGTCGGATGCTCTGTGACACGGGCGTGGATCAGCATTCGTCGCGCGTGATAAATGACGAAGAAGACGTGAGGTAGCCGGAAAGTGACGGTGGGGACCGTGAAGAAGTCGATCGCGGCGATGACCTCGCGGTGGTTGGCGAGAAAGGTGCGCCATCGTTGCCGTTCGTCGGGATTGGCCCGGCGCCGGGGCATGGTGCGCGAGACTGTGCATTCGGAGACCTCAAGGCCGAGCTTCTGGATCTCGCCGTGGATGCGCGGCGCTCCCCACGCTGGATTCTCGGCGACCATCCGGTGCACGAGGGCACGGATGTCGGCTCCTGTGCTCGGTCGTCCAGCGTGGCGCCGCGATGTCCAGCGCCAGTACCGCCTGAAGAACTCGCGGTGCCAGCGGGTGACGGTCTCGGTCTGGACGATGGCGAGCGTCTCCTTCCATCGAGGCCAGCAGCGGCGCAGGGTAAGCCAGAAGAGTCGATCGGACGCGCGGAGACGAGGTCGAGGGTGCTTCCGTCGGAGGACAGCGAGCTGTTGTCGGAGCGCGAGGTTCTCCAGGATCAGCTCGGCCCGGCAGGCGAAGATCGCGAGCAGGGTCCGGGCGACGGAAGGAGCGCGGTTGAGCATTCTCGCACGATGATGGGGTAGGGGTGGAGGGCAACCGGGCTCGTCTGCGGGCGATTCGGGTATCCTGCACAGGAACACAACTCGTTGAAGGGCAAGGCGGACGGGGTCTTGGCGAGGGACACCGGGTACTCTTGCGGAAGGCAGTCCGCCGCCCTCTCTGTCAACCGGTGGGCATGACCGTCGCCGACACACGCAGGGGCGGGTTCAGCCGGCGAATCTGCCTCCCATTCCGAGCCGCGTTGGTCATCAGCAGTGCGCGGATTCAATCTTGGCGAATGACAGGCGGCCTTCATCTCGGTAGGAGCGAACAGGCCGGCGAAGCACCCACGGCGTCGAAGTCGAAGGTCGTGCGGGCGCGCTGCCTCCCGCTCGCCGCGGGCGTGGTGAACCCCGACAATCCCGACGCATGACGAATGGCAATCCGCGATCTGGCCGATTCGTCGTATCCTCTGGGCAGTTTCGCTCGCGGGGCGGGGTCACTACCTACTTGTGGTCATGAGAGTGCGTTCATCTCTGCCTTGGAGCCGTCATGTTCGAGAAAACGATCCGCGTCTTTCTGAGTTCGACGTTCAAGGACATGCAAGACGAGCGGAACACGCTCCACCGCGAGACATTCGCCCGCCTGCGGGCGTACTGTGAGGCGAGCGGGTTCCAGTTCCACGTCATCGATCTCCGCTGGGGCGTCAACGATGAGGCGGCCTGGGATCAGCGAACCGAAGCCATCTGTCTGAACGAGATCCGGCGCTGCCGGTTGGTCACGCCGCGCCCAAACTTCGTGGCGCTGATCGGTCAACGCTACGGATGGCGTCCCCTGCCCATGGAGCTGTCCGCTGCCGACTGGGAGACGATCCGCGGCGAAGCTGGTGAGCGCCGGTTCCTGCTCGACGCATGGTACTTCGAAGATCGAAATAACGTGCCGCTGGTATATCGGCTGAGGAGGAGGGCCACGGCGCAGGAGCGCGACGCAGTATGGTGGCGCACGACGGTGGAGGACCCGCTCCGTGAAGTGATGCTCTCGTCCGCACGGCAGGTGCTGCCAGATGTCCCATGCGCGCTTGACGACGTGGATCTCTCGCTGACCGAGAAGGAAATTCGGAGCGGGACCGAAAACGCGGCGCAGGCGAACTGGCAGGCATTCGTCTACTTCCGTCGGCTCGACGTTCCTCAAGATGTCCTCCGGGAGCCTTTCATCGACCTGAACGAGGCGGGCACCCTCGCCGATCCACGCTCCAGCGAGAAGCTCCGCGCGCTACACACGCGCCTCGAGCAGAACCGTGCTGTCACTACGCGAGACCATACGGCCCGTCTCGTGGGCGGGCGGGTCGATCCGCAGTACTTGGCTCGACTTCAGAAGAGCGTGTACTCCGACTTGAAAGAAGCGATCGATTCCCAGATCGCGGACTTTGAGGCGACGCCACCCGCGGCTCGCGAGATCGAGGCTCACGAGGCGTTCGGCGCCGAACGCCGCCGAAACTACGTCGCGCGGGCGGTGGAAGCGCGCGTGCACGAGTACCTCGATCGCGATGATCGCCGTCCGCTGGTGCTGCACGGCGTCTCCGGCGGCGGGAAGACCGCGCTGATAGCTAAGCTCGCTGCTGACCTCGCGGCTCGCCGCCCCCGGTGCATCGATGTCGTTCGATTCATCGGCGCCACGGGTGACTCAACAGGGCTGCGCTCGCTGGTCCGCTCGATCCACGCGCAGATCGCCGCGGAATCCCGCTCCGTCGATGCGAGTGAGTCGATGAAGGGTGATCCGCAGGCGTCGCTTCGAACCACACTGACGATGGGGACCGGGGACCGACCAGTTGTCGTGCTCCTAGATGCGCTCGACCAGCTCTCCCCCGATGACCGAGCCCTGAGTGGCGATTGGATTCCGCGAGAGCTCCCCGCCAACTGCCGCCTCGTCGCCACGTGCATGACCGAGGGAGCCTTAGACGACGAAGGCTCCGGCGTGTTCGACGCGTTGGCGGGAAGACTCGATCCCGAGTCGATGCTGTCAATCGAGGAACCCGATCTGCCGGATCTGCAGCAAATGTTGACGGCGTGGCTGCGCTCGTACTGCCGGCAACTCTCCGGCCCGCAGCGTGAAGCTGTCGAAGGTGCGCTAGTAGCGTGCCCCCGACCCTTGTTTCTGAGGGTGCTCGTGGAGATCGCGCGGCATTGGCGCGAAGACACCACGGCCGGATCTTTGCCGACATCGATCCCCACCGTGATCGACCGATTCCTCGATGGGATGGAAGCCCATCACGGCCGCGCGCTGGTAGGTGCGACGCTTGGCCTGCTCGCGGCGTCGCGGTCCGGACTCACGGAAGTCGAGATCGTCGAGTTACTCGGCGAGCGCACCGACGTCATCGAGGAATTCCGAACCGGTAGTCGGTACGACTACGCCGATGCTATCGACCGACTGCCGCCGGTGGTCTGGTCGCGGCTGTTCTACGATCTCGGTCTCTTCCTCGGCGACTCGACCATTGCGGGGGTGAGCGTGCTCGGCTTCTATCATCGTCAGCTCCAGACCGTCGCTCGGCACCGATTCCTCGAACCGCGGACGGCAGAGTTCCGCCGTGATCTCGCCAGTCACTTCCGGCGTTCGCCGGCCTGGTACACCGACGGTGGGCGCGCCCCAAACCCTCGCCGCTGCTACGAACTACCCTATCAGCTGCGCAGTCTGGCGCAATACGACACGCTGGTCGCCGTGATGACGGATCGTGATCACGTCGATGCGAAGATCGGCTCCGGGCTCGCCGACGATCTGTTGCGGGATTTTGTCGCGATGGATGGGGTCGAGGGCGCATTCGCAGAGCCGCTGGTGAGCTTTTTCGCGCGGCAGTATCTGGACGGGGATTCCGTATTGGCAGCGACTTTCCGGGCGGGTGACTTGCACTCGTTCTTCGCCTACCGCGAGAGGACTTCGTTCTACAGGCTGTTGCTCGAATCCCTCGTTGGCGATCTGTCGCGCGGATCGCTCGGTGGACCGGCAGAGGCTCGCGCACGCAGCATCCGTTCGCGTGCTCGCGTCGACCTCGGAGGCATGCTGAGGAGAAGTCGATCTTTCGACGAGGCGCGGAAGATGCTCGTCGTGGTCGATGATCTCGATTCCGGATTGGACAATAGCGATCTCGGCGTCGGCTGGTACGAGATCGGCTACGTCGAGTACATGGAGGACGAGTACCCGGAGGCCGCACGCGCGCTTCGTCGCAGCGTCCAACTCGCCGAAACAGGCGGGGATCGAGTCGGCGCTGCCATTTCAGAGGGAGTCGAACTCTGGGCCGCCTATAAGTGCGCGCCTGATCGAGCCGGCCTCGAGTGCCTTGTGGCGGCATCGGAACGCGCGCTGGAGATGTTCACCGAGAAGCAGAACTCGGATCGGCGCGCGCTGCGCTGGGTGATGAACTCCCTCCTGCACATCGTCGACGCAAGCTTTCTGCTTGGCGACGTTGCCCGACTGGAGAGTCATCTGCGCGACCTGCGCGCGAATGCGTGGATCCGCGAGTTCGGCGCGCGGGACTCGCTGCTGCAATACGAAGCTCGATTCGCAATGGCTACAGAGCGATTCGAGAAGGCAGTATCGTACTGGGAGCGTTTCCTTCAGGTCACACCAATCAAAGAAGACACCGAGTCGGGGGCATGGCCGCTGCTCGACTACGGCGTCTCGCTGGTACGTGTTGGTAAAATTGATCTGGCCCGTCGCACACTTGATCGTGCGCTCGAGCTTCGACCCCGCGGGGCATGCAACGCCTTCTGGCAGGAACGCGCTCGCGAAGAGCGTGCGAGGCTCTCTGGGTAGGCGATGGTCTCTGCTCAAGCTTCCGCGCGGAATGGTTGGCGACCGCTCCAATCGCTCTGGTGCTCGCGTCTCCGCGGCGCGTCGGGTGAGCGCGCTACGTGTGCCGTGAGAGAATTGGTTGATCCAATACGTGGTCGTCCGATACGGGCGGAGTGGTATTCCCCCGGGAGAGTGAGCACCTCAGTTGCGCTGCGGTGCGGTGATGGATGTGGCTCGCCAAAAGTGAAGTCGCTCGCGGCAGCGGCCTTAGCGGGGGGAAAGCGAAGTCTCAGCGATGGCCGAGTGCGCGCCGGGAGATCGCGAAGGGTTTCGCAGGTGCGACGAGCAAGAGGCCAATGGGCCGCCGCAGTTCGCGAGCACACACCTATCGCGCAACGAACACGGCAGCTATCGGTGGGCCGACGCGAGACGTCAGGCGACCGCTCGCCAGGCGTAGCGGTGATGGAGTCCGCCCAGGCGAGGATGTGCGACGATCGCGGCTTGGGGGTTTGATTTCGACTCCACGGCGCGCGTTGCAGGCGCATCCTTCGCAAGCGTCAAGTGCGTCCGGTCGTCGAGGTAGTACGACGCGAAGCCGGCCAGAAGGCGCTGCAGGTGTTTCTCGTTGAGGACGATGACGTGGTCGAGAAGATCGCGGCGTGCTGTGCTGACGAACCGCTCGGCGACTCCGTTCTGCCAGGGACTGCGCGCCGTGATCTGCTTTGGTCACATTCCCATGTGGCGGATCGCGGCGAGGACCTCGTGGCCGTACTTGGCGTCACGGTCGAGGATCAGGTAGCGCGGTGCCTGGTCGTAGGGGAACGCCTCGCGGAGTTGTTGCGTGATCCAGGCCGCCGTCGGATGGCTCTGTGACACGGGCGTGGATCAGCATTCGTCGCGCGTGATAAATGACGAAGAAGACGTAGGTAGCGCGGAAAGTGACGGTGGGGACCGTGAAGAAGTCGATCGCGGCGATGACCTCGCGGTGGTTGGCGAGAAAGGTGCGCCATCGTTGCCGTTCGTCGGGATTGGCCGGGCGCCGGGGCATGGTAGCGCGAGACTGTGCGTTCGGAGACCTCAAGGCCGAGCTTCTGGATCTCGCCGTGGATGCGCGGCGCGCCCCACGTACGGAAAATGTGGAGCTCCACATTTTCCGACTTATGTGAAGCGGACAATTATGTGGAACCGGGAGGCTCGACCCTGTAGCTGTGCTGGCTTGTTCCAGCGGGCTTCACATAAGTTCCTCCAGGCCTCAATGCTCTGCCTCCAACACATACCAAGGAGGCAGAGATGCACGAAGCATTCTGGAATGGGTTGCTCGACACGCGGTGGGAGGATGCTCCGCTGGGGCCGGAGGCCATTCGGCTGGTCCTGAGGCTACGCGACTGCGGATATGCCGAGCGGACACGGCGGGACTGCGGGCACGCGGTGGTCCACCTGGGCAGGGTCCTGCACGCAGAGGTGGGAGGTGCCGAGCGGATTCTCGACGAGGCGGTCGTCGAAAACTTCATCGACCGTCACCTGCCGGTCTGTCGCTGCTATCGCCGACCTCCGGGGCGGCGACAGGAGCATGTGCGGAGCGGGCTGGCACTCCTCCTCGCCATGCTTCGCGAGGAAGGTGCGATCCCTCGGCTCGTATTCGCCAAGCCGCCCTACCACGAGCTGATCGAGGAACACTGTCGCTTCCTGCGCCGCGACCGAGGGCTCGCCGAGACCACGGTGATCAACTACCGACGCTACCTTCGCGACTTCCTGGCCAGCCGCGGGAGCGCGGTGAGCCCCGCCGGGTTGGTGCAGTTGACCACGGGCGACTTGCTTGCGTTCAGCCGCCAGCGCGGGGCAGCTCTGGGGCGCACGGCGTGGAACCACCTGGCCACTTCGTTGTCCGGCTTCTACCGCTGGCTGGATTTGCAGGGCCACGGGGGCAGGCACTTGGTCGGTGCGGTGCCGCTGCGGCGACGCTACCGCCTCGCAGATGTGCCGTGTGCGTTGTCGTGGGAGCAAGTGCAGCGGTTGCTCGGCGTGGTCGATCGGCACGAGCCCAACGGCCGGCGCAACTACGCCATGCTCCTTCTCATCGCCACGTACGGCCTGCGCGGCTGTGAAGTCCGGGCTCTACGTCTCGACAGCATCGACTGGTCGCACGACGAGATCACCATCTTCGCACCCAAGACCGGCCGCAGCCGCAGACTACCGCTGACACGCCCGGTGGGTGAGGCAGTCTTGGACTACCTTCGCGAGGAACGCCCTCCGTCGGTGCACGAGGAGGTTTTCCTCTCCAGTCGGCCACCCGTTGGCCCGCTTCGTAGCAAGATCAACCGCTGGCTGGGCCGCCAGCTCGACAAAGCGGGCATCGAGACGCCCCGCCGTGGTGCCCACACGTTGCGTCACTCGCTGGCCGTTCACCTGCTGCGCAGCGGCGAGACCCTCAAGGCCATCGGCGACGTGCTCGGCCATCGAAGCCCAGATACGACCTTCATCTACACCAAGCTCCATGTCGACGATCTCAGGACGGTGGCGTTGGAGCCGGAGGTGGTGTCATGACCACGGCCCACTTCTCAGGACCTCTGGCCACCGAATTCGCAGACTTCATCGCGACCCTCGAGGCCAGCGCCAGCGCCAACAAGACCTCGTTCACGCAGCTCCGGGCCCTGGATCGCTTCACGCAGCACAGCCCATCGTGGTCAGGCACCATCGACGAAGCGCTGGTCAGGGTGTGGCTGGCACCTTGCGAGTCTCGCGGACCCAACACCCGGCGGGCCCGCTACCACCTGCTGCGTCGCTTCTGCCGCTTTCTGGCGAAGCGCCTTCCAGGCACCTTCGTCCCAGGCGAGTCTCTCCGCCCCCGTGGTCGACCGCCGAAACGCCCCCACATCTACTCGCGAGAAGAGGTCCGTCTGCTGTTGGACGGCGCGCTGTCGCTGCGAGACTGGGAGAGCCGGCATCCCTGCCCGATTCGGTCGAAGACGATGCACGCGGTCATTCTGCTGCTGGCCACGTCGGGCTTGCGGATCTCCGAAGCACTGCACCTCACGTTGCAAGATGCGGATCTGAAAGCAGGCGTGCTCTCGATCCACCAGTCGAAATTCCGCAAATCCCGCCTCGTACCACTCTCGGCAGGGACGCTGGAGGTGCTACGCCGCTACCACGAGCTCCGCGTCGCGATGGTCTCTGCCGATCTCGACGAGGCCTTCTTCGTCTCCGGTCGCGGCAAAGCCTATAGCACCGGCTATGTGCAGGCGATGTTCCGCGATGTCGCCGTCCAGGCGGGACTACGGGGGCCGAAAGGACGCGGCCCCCGCCTGCACGACCTGCGCGCCACCTTCGCCGTGACTCGTCTTCTGCAGTGGTACCGCGACGGGGACAACGTGATGGCCCGCCTGCCGTTGCTGAGCACCTACCTTGGCCACGCCTGCGTTAGCGACACCGAGGCCTATCTGCGGGTCACCACCGCCCTCCTCCATGAGGCGGACACCCGCTTCCACGCCTTCGCCCACGATCTCCTTCCAACCGGAGGTCGGTCATGAACGCCCAGAGCGCCCTCCCGACCTTGCTCCGCGCCTTCTTCGAGGACTATCTCGCGGCTCAACGCGACGTCAGCCCCAACACCATCCTGGCCTACCGAGACAGCATCAAGCTCTTTCTGCGCTTCGCTGCACGGCGTACCGGTCGCCAGGTGATCCGACTACGGCTGGCGGATCTCGGTCCCGACACCGTGATGCCTTTCCTTGACTACCTCGAGACGGAAAGAAAGAACTGCGCGGCCACACGGAATTGCCGGTTGATCGCAATCCACCGATTCTTCGCGTACGTCGCTGACAGGGACCCCCTAAACGCCGAACTCTGCCGTCGCGTCCTGGATGTCCCCGTCAAGAAGACCTCGTCGAGCTCCATGACCTATCTCGATCGGGACGAGGTCAAGGCGCTGCTGGCTGTACCGTCCCCCTCGCACCGTCTCGGTCTACGTGACCTCGCGCTGCTCACCTTCCTGTACAACACCGGCGCGCGTGCTTCCGAGACGGTGGACCTGGACATCAAGGATCTGCGCCTCGAGACTCCCACTCAGGTGCGGATCTTTGGGAAAGGACGCAAGGAGCGCGCCTGCCCTCTCTGGCAGGAGACGGCGGACGCACTTCGCGCGTATCTCCGCCAACGCAACGACGAGAACCACCCAGACGCGCCCCTCTTCCTCAACGCCCACGGTAAGCGGATCTCCCGCTTCGGCGTCATCACGATCCTCAAGCGTCACGTCGCAACCGCGGCCACGCACCGAGCGTCCCTCGTCACCAAGCGCATCAGCCCGCACGCCATGCGCCACACGGCGGCAATGCATCTGCTTCAATCCGGTGTGGAACTCAACGTCATCAGGTCCTGGCTTGGGCACGTCAGCATCACCACGACGAGCCAGTACATCGAGATCGACATGGCGATGAAGCGCAAGGCGATCGAACGCTGCACCCCGCCGGTCCCCGAGCCGACCGGTGAAAGCCAATGGCGCTGCCGGAAAGACATCATCCAGTGGCTCGAGGATCTGTGAGCGTCGGAAAGTTATGTGAAGTAGCTCGGCGGCTTCGCTGTCGAGCCCCCCCTCCGGTCAAGGCGTGGCGGCGACGATGTCGGCGCATGTCTACATAACCGTCTGCTTCACATAAGTCGGAAAATGTGGAGCTCCACATTTTCCGACGTGGGGTGCGCCGCGCATCCACGGCGAGATCCAGACGCTCGGCCTTGAGGTCTCCGAGCGCACCGTCTCGCGCTCCATGCCCCGGCGCCCGGCCCATCCCGACGAACGGCAACGATGGCGCACCTTTCTCGCCAACCACCGCGAGGTCATCGCCGCGATCGACTTCTTCACCGTCCCCACCGCCACGTTCCGCGTGCTCTACGTCTTCTTCGTCGTCCACCACGCTCGGCGCGAGCTGATGCTCTTCCGTGTCACTGTCCATCCGACGGCGGCCTGGATCGCGCAGCAACTCCGCGAGGCGTTCCCCTACGACCAGGCACCGCGCTCCCTGATCCTCGACCGCGACGCCAGGTACGGCCACGAGGTCCTCACCGCGATCCGCCACATGGGCATCGAACCAAAGCAGATCACGGCTCGCAGTCCCTGGCAGAACGGAGTCGCCGAGCGGTTCGTCAGCACCGCACGCCGCGATCTCCTGGATCACGTCATCGTCCTCAACGAGAACCACCTGCAGCGCCTTCTGGCCGGCTTCGCCTCGTACTACCTCAACGACCGGACGCACTTGTCCCTGGAGAAGGACGCGCCCGCGGTGCGAGTCGTCGAGCCGAAGCCGCATCCAGCCGCCGAGGTCATCGCTCTGCCTCGCCTCGGCGGGCTTCACCATCGCTACGCTTGGCGCCGCGCGGCCTGACGATTCCGCTCGACAAGTCCATCGCCGGGGTCTCGTCGTGGAGGGCGTGTGCCCTTGCAGAGAGGCGCACCACCGCCATCGCCGTCAGCCACCACGCATGACCGTCGCCGACGAGAGCGGGTGTGCGTTCGGCCCGCGTGTTCGCCTGCCATTCTGAGCCGCGCGAGCCATCAAGGGTGCCCGGACTCGATTGTGGCGAAGGACAGCACGGCGTTGACGTCCCGGCCGCGTCGCGGAGGTGCAGCGGCACCGGACCGTTGGCGTCGTCGACGAGGTGCATGTTGTAGGGGTGGAGGTAGCGGCAGGGCCGCGCCGCGTGGCAGGGGGGCGCGTCGTCGGTCGGGCAGCCGGGGCCCTCGGCGCCGGAGGTGCTGGCCACCGTCACCTCGACCTCGCTGGTGCAGCCGATCGCGGTCACGGTGATCGTGTGGGCGCCGTCGGCGGCGTAGCGGTGCGAGGCCGGGAACCAGCTCACGCTGGTCGTCCCGTCGCCCCAGTCCCAGACCAGGTCCCAGACCGTCCGGTCGCTGAAGACGACGCCGTTGACGCTGATCCAGCCGCAGGCGTACAGCTCGGGCGGCGAGAGGCTGAGGGTGATGTCGTCGGCGAGCGCGGGGGCGGCGGCGGACACCAGCAGGGCCAGCGTGAGGGCAGCGGACAGGGCCAACGCGGCGCAGGGGGTGGCGGCCCGGACGGCGAGAGCGGCCAAGGCAGCCGCCGGAGCCGCCTCGACGGGCGAGCGGGCGACACGGAGAAGCGAAGCGATCCGGCGCATGGCGTCCTTCCCCGCCCGGACTCGGGGGGACGTGTGCGCGACGTCAACTATTCGTGCCGGTCGGCGACAACTATTTCTGCCGGTCGGGCCGTAGGTGTGTGACGTCGATGGCGACCTCATCGACGGCGGGTGGGGTCGGCGGCCAAGGGATCGCATGCCGTGGCTCCTCAGCGCAGGCCCGGAGAGAGCCGGGAGTGAGCCCGCGGAGCGGGCGAACGGACGGCGAACGGAGGGGCTGCGCTGAGCAAGGGTGGTGGGCCGGGTCTCGGGGCTCCGGTGTCTGGGAGGGCCGTCACGAGGGTCGTCATCGCTTTCGGCGCTCCTTGTCGGCTGGTGGCGATGGGGGGTCGCCGCCCCGCTTCGCGGCCTCGGTGCGGTAGCTGCTCACGTCGAACTCGAGAATCACGGAGTGGTGCACGACCCGGTCGATGGCGGCCACGGTGGTCATCGGGCTCTTGAAGATGCGCTCCCACTCGCTGAACACGAGATTGCTGGTGATCAGCAGAGACCGGCGCTCATAGCGCTCGGACATCAGCGTGAACAGGACCTCGGCCTCCTCGGCGTTCTGCTGGACGTAGCCGATGTCGTCCAGGATCACGAGCTCGAAGAGGTCCAGCTTCTGCAGGAAACGGGGCAGGAGGAGATCGCGCTTGGCGGCGAGCATCTCCTGGACGAGTTGGAAGGCGGGCGTGAAGTAGACGCTGTGGCCTGCGGCGACGAGTGCATGTCCCAGGGCGCAGGCGGCGTGACTCTTGCCCACGCCGGGCAGGCCGAAGGCCAGGACGTTGGCCGCGCGCTCGAGGAACTCGCCCCGGGCCAACTCGTGCAGCTTCTGGGCGAGTGGAGCCGGAAAGCGCTTCTCTTCCAGCGTGTCGAAGGTCTTGGCCGGTGGCAGGCGGGACGCCTTCAGCAGGCGTGCCGTGCGGCGCTCGCGGCGCTCACCGGCTTCGAGCTCGAGGATTTCCGCGAGCGTCGGCAGGACCGTGTCGAAGCCGGCCTGGCGCAGTCGCGGGACCAGCTCCTCCGCGAGCGTGGGCAGCCGGAAGGCTGCCAGCAGCTCGGCGATGCGCGCTGCGGGGTCGAGGGTCGCGGTCGAGGCGCTCATCGTGCGCCTCCCGCCAGGAGCTGGTCGTAGAGCGCGGGATCAGGGATCGGGATGGCGATCGCCGGGACGGCCGGCGAGCCGTGGTCCGCGGCCCCGCGCACGGTGGCGTAGTCGAACGGAACCCCGGCCTCGAGCAGCGCCTCCAGCGTGCGCGCGACCGTGGCCTCCATCGTGCTTGCTGCGAGATGCAGGATGCGCACGTACTCGACGTCGGCGCGCTCCCCGAACCGCTCCCGCAAGTGGTCGTAGGCCCGGCGGAAGGCCAGGGATGGAAAGAGCTCCTCGCGGAACCGGTAGCGCGCGAAAGCGCCCGGCTTGCGCACGAGGGACCAGATGATGTGGCGGTAGTCGATGCGGTGGCTCTTGTCCCCCCGCAGGCGCTCGACACGCTCGACGAGGTGGCCCTTGAAGAAGATCTCGAGCGCATCCTCGTATTGGTGGACGGCGAGCTGGTGGCCGATCAGCCGCGAGGGCACGGAGTATGTCCGCCCGCCGACCCGGATCGTGCTCCACCGGCGCACGATCGGGGTCCAGCGCGTGTAGCACGGCACCGGCATCGACGGGAGCGGCCGGAGCAGCGGCCGCTCCGTGCTCAGAGCGGGCGTCACGTGCCGATTGATCCGTCGCTCGACGACCTCGCGGGCAAAGCTCTCCCAGTCGGCCACGCTGGCAAAGTCCGTGTTGCCACGCAGCAGCAGAGCCTGCACCAGCAGCGATTTCAGGCGGCCGTTGGCCTGCTCGGCGACGCCATTCTCATGGGCTTGGCCCGGACGGATACGCGACGAGGTCAGGCCAAGATGGAGCAGCACCGCGGCAAACCGCTGGTTGAGGCTGCGACCGGCGCTGTGCTTCAGCTCGTGCGTCGCGGCCGAGAGATTGTCCGAGCGCAGCACCACCGGCACGCCGCCGAGTGCCCAGAGCGCACCCTGCAGCCCCGAGACGAGCGCCTCGAAGGTCTCGCCGAGCGCCACCTTGATCCAGGTCCAGCCGCTGAACGCCAGGACGAACACGAAGAGCAGGTGCTCGAACGGCTGGCCTTGGATCGTGACGCCCAACTCCTTGGCGTGCGTAAAGTCGATCGCCGCCTCACGGCCCGGGATCTGCTCCTGCTCGAAGTACACCTCCCGCTCGGGCCCGTGGAGCGCGCGCCAGTCCCGGATCCGACGCTGCAGCGTCCGGAGCTGCGCCAGGCCGAAGCGCCCCGGCTGCTCCTCCTCCAGCTGCGCCAGGACGGTCGTCGCTTCCAACACGCCGTCCTTGTCCGCGAGCAACAGGGGAACGACTCGCTCCTCCCAGGCCACCGCGAACGGATCCGGACGGGTCCGCCAGTCCCGCGGCTGCTTCGCCTCCGACGGCAGCGGCCCGTCCTTCCACTCCCGGGCCGTCCGGACACTCAACCCCGCCGCGGCCGCGGCGGCCTCCTGCGTTTTCCCTTCCATCATCTTCTGCCTCAGCAACTTGACCTGGGCGTCGGTGACCACGAGCCGTCCTCCAGCCCGCAGCGTCCCATGCCCTGTCGGATGGGACCCGACCGGCAGATCTAGTTGTCGTTATCCCTCATGCCAACCGCGCACGAGGGATAAACCCTTTACGTTAGCCGGCAGAAGTAATTGTCGTAGCGCAGACGTGGGATGTTCTACGAGAGTCCGGCTCAACTGCAGGCCGACGTCGACCGGTACATGGAATTCTACAACCGCGAACGGGCACACCAGGGCTACCGAACCCCCGGGCGCACGCCGTACCAGGTGCTTCTCGGCGGACCGACCCCGTCCAGGGAGGAGGTGGACAAGACCGACGCGGCGTGGGGTAGGCCTCACCGGAGGCCTTCGGGTCGCCGCAATACCCCCGCAATGTTCATCTCGAGGCACTTCCGGGGCTCAAGGGGCGGGAAGACTTACAGACCGCCGGCCGGCAATACTGTCTGGAGCCCGGAACCCCCGGATCGTCGCTCCTCACGAGGCGAGGTGCGGTAGACTCGCCCCATGCCCCCATGCGCGACGTCATGGGCAGTCTCCCGCCCCGTTCTAGGGTGGCCCAGAACTCCCTCTTGTCGTCGGTCATCCGGTGGTGGTGGTCCGTTTTGGGTTGCCGCGCGCCGGGCGATCGCCGCTGGTGCTCGTCGCGCGCATCCGCGACCTCCTGAACGCCGACCGAATGTCGCCGCTGAGGACTCAGGTCGGTCGATGAGGCCGCGACTTCGCGGGGACCGACTCGATACCGCGCTCATCCGCGCCTGGCCGAGCGTCGGCAGCAGGAGATCTCCAGCTGTAGTCCCGGAAGCACGCCGGGCAATCGCAGGGGAGAGCAGCAGACGGTGATGGTGCGCAGAGGTCCATCCGATGATGCCTCTTTCTGCCAGGGGGTGACAGATGAACTCCACGCAGCGAGCGTCGACATGTCGAATCGGTAGGTTCGTGGCCGCGTGCTTCCTTGTGCTGGGCGCGATCGGATCGGGCGAATTCCTGGGATCCGAAGCCGGCAACGAGGCAGCAGATTCACTCGGTCGCAGCGGCACGTCGCCACACCCGTGGCACACCACGATGGTGCGTGGTGGAACGGACTACTGGCACTCACGCTATCCCGTTGCCGTGACCAATACCGCCGGTCCAGGCGTGGGCCTACTCATTCCCCGCAGGTACCGTCGTGGAGTTGGTGGTTGGCCAGGGAGGATTCAATCTCGCGGGCAAGGCAGCCGAGGGGATTCGTGTCGTCGGCCCCACCGGCAAGGAGCATCTGTTCTACCTGCGCGGACCCTCCGGCCGACGAACTGGTCCTATTGTCAACGGAGATACCCTCGATTTTGCGGTTGACATCATCCCCAGCGGTCAGACGCACACCTACTGGGTCTACGCCGACAACCCGACAGCCACTGATCCGGATGAGTTCCTCGGCTACTTCACCAACGGAGACTTCGAGCAAGGTGACGTCGCGAACTACTGGCCGAAGCGCTGGTTCACCATGTACACGGACGATCTGCACGACGCCGCGTACTCGCGGAACGAGGGCATCAATGACTCTCGTTGCGTCCGGCTCGACGTCAAGCCAGGAGGAGACAGCACGGACTACTTCTTCTGGGGTCAGGAGGGGATACGGCTCCTGCCGAACCACACGTACACCGTCTCGGGCTGGATCAGGTATGAGAATGTCGTCCCCAACGACTGGGCCGGATTGTCCGTCATCGCGGCGAATGCCGCGGGCCAGAACGTCTTTGGCCTGTATGAGAACTGGGTGCCTTTCCACGGCACGTCGAAGGGATGGACGCAGTTCTCGATCGAATTCGACAGTCGCGCCCTGAACCGAGAGGGACGCCGTCAAGATGTCCCTGGCGGCGGCCCTGAACGGAACGACAGGGAAAGCGTGGTTCGACAACATCACGGTAGCCGAACAACCGTCGACTCACGCGCCCCCACCGCCGATCGCGGTCTCCGTCGCTGCAGAGGAAATTCTCCACCTCTCCACCCAATTGGGCGCCGATACTTGGGCACCCCTCCTGCCGGGCACCTGGAAGGTGCGAGTGGACGTTCGCGTGCGGAACTTCGAGTCGGCGACCGGAGATGCCCCGAGTCGGGTGCTCACCGTCGACCTTGAAAAAGCGACGCACATGGTGTGGAGAACCTCAGAGGGGAGCGCATTCCCGTACAGGGTTCATGTCGTCGATCCGACTACGGGAACCGTGCTTCCGGCCTTCTGGGGTCGGGGACTCGTCTCGAACGCTTGCCTTCTCCATGGTGTCGCCATGGCAGACGGAGAAGCGGGCGTTCGTGTACATCTCAAGTGAGGCATACACCTTCGACCAGGTCAAGGACACATACAGAGCCCTGGTCTTTGACGAGACCCTGAACCTGATCCGCAATCCCCTCGTGAATGGATCAAGCGGCTGGCAGCAGTGGGATTGCGAGCCTCACTGGTGCACATTGTCATTCGATCAAACAAACGATGCCTTCGGGCCGCCCATGGGCTCATTCAAGGTGGCGATAATGGACCCGCCACCTGCGAAGAGCCCCTGCTGGGCCCAGGAGGGGCTTAGAGGAAGGCACGACACGACGTATCTCCATGCTGCAGCCGTGAAGATGCAGCGCATCAAGGGCCGCCACTCCTTCTGGGGGTCGTACGCCGACAGTGGCTACTACTTCATCAGCATCTGGGGAGCATGGGGAGATGGCGCGGGCGGTGATCCGTACTCGGAAGAGTGGTCGATCAAGTCCGGATTGAGTCATTCGCCTTCGCCAGAGGTGACACTGAACGTCAAGAGCAACCTCGGCATGTCCACGTCGGACACAACCAGAGGCACGATCTGGTACGACGGTGTCCTGCTGGCAGAAGCGTTTCCCGCACAGGTCTATACCGAGTACATCAGACCACTGAAGGACGAGGCGTCGTCGCCGTGTGGTCGCGAAATCCACTGGTCAAGATCTTCCCCGATGATCCGTATCCGGAGAGGTCGGCCAGCGTGATCGCGACAAAGAGCGCTCGCAACGAACGCGAGCCGATGCAGATCGCCGTCCGGTCGACGCAGGCGTGCGATGTCACGATCACTGCTTCGGCGCTGACCAGAATCAGCGGCGGTGAGAGCCTCCCACGGTCGAGGTGTTCAGGGTGGGCATGGTCCCAGTGGCGTCACGAACTCCCGGGTATGGATTCGTGAGTGATTACTACTGGATACGGGAGTTCCTTCCCGTCTCCTTCGACCCGGCGTACTACCACGGCATTACCGACGGATGGCCAGGCGAATGGCCAGACCCGCTCATTCCGTCGACGGCTGGATCTCCATCGAGCGTTTCTTTTTCTCTCCCAGCGAACCGCACCCAGCCCCTCTGGTTGCGCGTCACGGTCCCCATGTCGGCAGTGGCTGGAACGTACTCGGGCACGCTCTCCGTCTCGAGGAATGGTGTCGTGGCCATGACGATTCCGATTCAACACGAGGTCTGGGGGTTTGACCTGCCCGAGCGGCCGGGCTTGCAGGCCGTCTTCGAGTTCAATGAAGCTCTGGCACTCTTCGAACGGCGAGATCGACAGACTGAGGAGTCTGTATCGGTTTGTTTCGCAGTATCGTATCAGTCCTGGCCACGTGTATCCGGAACCGATCTTCACGCGTTCCGCAGATGAACCCCCGCGGGTGACGATGGACTCGGCCGCCTATGAGGACGTTTCATCGTTCGTATTCGACGAACTTGGCACATCGGCGGGCTTTTCCCCCGGCTCTTTTCGGCGCAAGGCTGGGCACTACCGCTCGGACGGAAGTTCGGACTCGACCCGAGCGAGCCTGGTACGAGATCGCGCTGAGTTCGGCATACTCACAATTCGCATGGCTTGTGAATCAACATGGATGGTCGGATCGCTTCTCCACATACATCTCGGACGAACCGTTCTGTGAGGACAAGAACGTCATTGCTGCCTTGCACTTCATCACGGGCATCTACGACAGCCTGCCGCAGTCGCTCCAGTTGCCGCTATTCGCGAGCACATGGAGATACTGCAAGCAACTGGCCAGTGCGATCACCCATTGGGGCGCCGGTCAAACGGGGATGTTCACACTCGATGAGATGCGTGCGCGGCGAAAGGCTGGCGAAAAGCTCTGGTTCACGACCGATGGCCACTTGGCGATTGACGCTCCGTTCCTGGCAAACGAACGGCTGCTCCCCACGTATTGCTTTGCCTACGAGCTGAGCGGATACGAGTATTGGGGATTGTCGAACTGGACGACAGATCCGTGGATCACTGGTTCGCGGCCCTTCACGACCTACAACTTCGGCCCGCATGCCGATCGTGTTCAGGAGAACAATGGTGATGGATACCTGACGTATCCGGGGGCCATCGTTGGCGTCGACGGTCTGGTACCGAGTATCCGCCTCGAGGCCGTCCGAGATGGCGTGGATGACTACGACTACTACCGCATCCTGGAAGATCTACTGGCCCAGATACCAGTCGACGATGGGAGATGGGACCGGGGGAACGCTGCGCTGGACGCGGCACGGGCGCTGGTTTCGATTCCGAACAATGGTGGGCTTGCGACTTACGAGATCATGCCGGACCCGGACGCCGTCTATGCGGTACGCCAGCAGGTTGCGGCGGCGATTCTGGAGCTCCTGTACGGTGCGCCGATCTACTACGACGAGGATGTGACGTCGGAGTGACTGTTGAGGGTTGGTCGCGCCGCGCGTGCTTCCTTGGCGATCCGAGGGCGACATCAGGGAACCAGGAAGCGCCGAGCATGCCGGGCAAGGCGCCCCGTCTCGACAGGGGCCAGCGCACCCAGCCTGCAGCGGACAGCCCGCGCGGCAACGGTCGCGAGGACGGGCTTGACGAGCGACGGCTTCAGGAGGCCGGCGCTGCGCCAGCTGTCCCTCGCCAAAACCTCGTCCGCCTTGCCTTTCAACGAGTTGTGTTCCTGTGCAGGAGTAACCGTTCCGGCAACCGCAGGGAGGATAAGCGATTCAAGCCGCGGATTCTGAGGCGGAGCGCTTAGCCGCGGACCTGCGGGATGGGGGAGCGGCAGGCCGCGGGGGCGGGCCGCGTTCGGGCGCCGCGCGTCGCGGCGCTCGGGCCCGCATGGGACGCGCGGAGGGCCGCCGTGGAGGCGGAGTGCGGCCCTTCGGGTGGTCAGGACCCGCGTGGGCCGGGGCGTTCGTGCAGGAGTTCAGTCCGCCGCGGCGAGGCCGGGAAAGGGGAGCGGGTCCGGCTCGGCGCGGGCCGGGGCGCGGGGCGGGGCCCGGGAGGCCAGCCCGAGGCATTCGAGGATCGCGCGGGTCGTGTCAGGTGGGTGGATCTGGGCCAGGATTTTCATGCGGGACGAGCAGCGCGGGCAGCGGAGGGCGTCCAGAGCGAACACTCGGCGCAGTAACTCGGCCCAGGAGAGGTAGCGGCCGCGGGGGTCGGGAGACCGTGCGCCGGGAGGCCGCTGTGGGTTCCAGAAACTCCTGCCGGTTCGTTTGATGCCACAGGGGCGGTCGGGTCGTCAATCCCGAGGTGCATGGTCCGGTGAGACGGACCGTCCAGGACGAGGGCCCGGCCCCGCTCGAGGACCCGGTCGAGGATCGCGGTGGCGAGGTCGTTGTCGTGGAGCACGGCGCCCCAGACATCGAGCGGTTTGTTCGTCGTGAAGATCATCGACCGGTGCTTCAGATAGCGGTTGTTGACCACGTGGTAGAGCACGTTGGCTGCGTCGTTGGCGTAGGTGAGATACCCGAGCTCGTCGACCACGAGCACCGCAGGATGGGTGTAGGTGGGCAGCGCCGCCTCGAGGCGCTTTTCGTCGCTGGCGCGGGACAGCTCGTCGATGAGCGCGGCGGCGGTCACGAAGTAGGCATCGAAGCCGCTCTGGATCGCCTTGTAGGCGATCGCGATCGCGAGGTGCGTCTTGCCGCGGCCGGACTTGCCGCGCAGGATCAACGAGCGGCCGTCGGTGACGAAATCGGGCGAGAGAAACGAGCCCAGCTGGGCCGGCCGCAGCGCCGTCTGTCGCGAGAAGTCGAAGTCGTCGATCGTCTTGAGGTACGGAAACCGTGCGCGCCGGACGAGCCGCTGGATGCGGGTCTGCTGCCGATGCGCGACCTCACCGGTGATGAGCGCGGTGAGGAAGTCGTGGTAGGACCACTGTTCCCGCTCGGCACGGTCGGCCAGTTCACGCCACACGCGCGGCGCGTTGGCGAGATGCAGTCGACGGAAGAGAGGATCGAGGCCGGTCCCGCTGTCGCTCATCGGGCCATCTCCCCGACACGGCGAGGACCCAAGCGGTCATCCAGGAAGTGGGCGATGTACTCCGCTCCGAAGGTGTTCTGCGCCAGGCCGAGTTGAAACGCCCGGCGCAGCGACTCCGGCCCGTGCTGCTGCAGCAGGTCGTGGAGCCGGTCGATGTCCCCGACCCAGGCCCGGGGCCGCCGATGCACGATCTCCGTGATGTAGTCGAAGGCGACCTGACCGAGTTCGAGCAGGTGCTGGCGCTTCAAATACCGTTTCGCGCGTTTCCCGGACACTGCCGCCACCAGCTGCGCGCGATGCTCGGGCAGGATCGAGCGCTCGCCGCGCTTCCAGAGCCGCGGATGATCGGCAGCAAACCGGCCCGCGACGATCCGGACACGCTGGGGGTAGAGGAAGAGCGTCCCGCCGATGCCGATCGCCTCCGGATCCATCGAGTAGGTGTGGGTCTCGTGCAGCACCGTCGCCGTCGGACCGACGACGACCGGGATCCGCAGCGCGAGCTCGTCCGGTGCCACCTTGGGCGGGCGAAGACGTTCGCGCTCCTCGACCAGGCGCGCTGCAGGAATCACGCCGGTCGCACGACACGGCCGCTTTGTGTTGACCTCGACGTGCCATTCGGCGAGCTGTTCCCGTAGGTCCGTATCGTCCCAGAACACCGGACCTTGAAGAACGACCCCTTCACCCAGCCCACGAGATTCTCAACGAACCCTTCTCCTGGCCTCGACCCGGCCAGCACAGCTCGATCCCCACCCCCAGCTCGAGCATCACCCCCGCGAAGGTCGAATTCAGTCCGTGACCGTGCCGTCCTTCGACCACTTCAACACCACCGTCTTCGGCCGATCGAACACCGACAACAATGAAGCCACCCGAGGCGGCGTAGTGACCGATCAGCGCACGGACCAGCGCTTCGACTTGCTGTTCTCGACCACCGTCACGCGGGCATCACGCGAGTACTTCAGCCGCGAGGCGAAGTGGATCCGCTTCACCCTGCCATTCCGGAAACGAACGTCGACGTGGCCGAAGTCATGCTGCCAACTTGCCCGCCACGCCCCCGAAGCGCACCAGCGGCCGCGTCGGGCTGGCGCAACGAAGCGATCAACGCGTACAGCGCGCTCTTCTGGCCGTCGTACCCCGCCAGCTGCAGCCGCCGCACGATCTCGAGCGAGGGCAGCTCGGGCTCCCCTGCCAGCACCGCCGTGACACGGTTCCGGAAAGGGTCCACCTTCGACGGCCGACCCCGGCCGGGCGGAGGGGCGACGAAGGCCTCGGGGAACACCGCCGGTTCCTGACCAATGGTGCGGACCGATCGCTCCGAGAGGTGCAGGCGTCGGGCGATGTCAGCCTGCGTATGCCCTGCTTTCACAAGAATTTGCGTCTCCAGCCGCGTCATCATCCGATCATCCCTTCCCTCGCCGCGGACGCTCGGGCGTCTCCGCGGCGACAGTCTCGGGGCGCTCCCCGGGACTGGAGGACCGGCAAGACTT
>CAVPCQ010000016.1:0-259346 GCA_963702425.1 uncultured Acidobacteriota bacterium | reverse complement strand
GCCGCGGCGGTAGCGGATGTCGGCGCGGGAAGGGATCCCGCCGACCTCGACCCCGATCGGCACGAAACGCCCGTCGAAGGTCTGGTTGTCCGAGGCGTAGACCACCTGGTAGAGCGTGCGCAGTTCCTCCGCGATCGTCTCGTACGTCCCGGCGAGTTCCTTCGCCTCGGTCACGAAGAAGGCCCGCCCGCCGGTCTCGTCGGCGAGTTCGCGCAGCACCTGCCGGGCCTTGCTGAGGGCCCCCGTCTGCAGGCCGATCGCGTAGACGGTGACGTCCGACAGCCGCGCCAGGTCCCGCACTTCTTCGAAGGAGATCCGCGACTGCGTGTCGTCGCCGTCGGAGAGCACGACGATCGCGCGGCGCTCCGCGGGCGTCTCGTGGAGCAGACGGTAGGCGGCGCGGAGCGCCTCGTAGAGCGCCGTGCCGCCGAGCGCCTCGGTCGAGCGGAGCGAGCGGCACAGCGACCGTGGTCGGAGGAGTCGGGGTGGATCAGGAAGACGTTGTCGTCGAAGTTGATGACCAGCGCCTTGTCCTTCTCCGTCAGCGCACCGACGAAGTCGCAGGCCGCCTCCTGGGCTTCGGCCATCCGCTCCTTCATCGAGCCGGAGCTGTCGAGCACGATCGCCACCGCGAGCGGCCGCTTGTCGGTGGAGACCGAGAGGACCTTCTGCGGCTTGCCCGACTCGGTCACGGTGAAGTTGTCCACGCCCAGTCCCTGCACGACCCGGCGCTGGGCGTCGCGGACCGAGACGTCGAGCACCACGCGCTGGACGTTGACCACGAACTGGAGGTCGACCGACTTCGTGACCACGAAGGCCGAGGTGGTCGGGCCGTCGCGGTGGACGGCGATGACCCGCACCACGTGCGTCCCGCCCTTCCTGCCGAAGTCGTGAACGACCTGCCACGGCGGGGCGGTGTCGCTGAAGACGAGCTTGTCGTCGACGTAGAAGTCGACGCGCTCGATGTCCTCCTCGCGGGGGGCGGAGACCGCCGCACGGAGGGTCGTCTTGCCGGACACGACCCCGCCGCTCTTCGGCTCGACGATCTCGACCTTGAACCCCCGGCGCGGCGCGAGGTCCTGCGCCGCCGCGGGCAGCATCCCGGCCCCGGCCCCGGCCGTGACGGCCAGCGCGCCCAGCAGCGTGACGAGGGGCCGGGTCACTTCTTCCTCTCGTCGGCCGGCAGGGTCGACGGCCGGGCCGCCGGATCGAGCGTGCGCAGCGCTTCCACGGCGCGCGCCGTGTCGTCCGGGGGCGGCCCGGCCGCGAGCAGCGCCTGCAGCGCGGCGGTGGCCGCGTCGCGGTCGCCGGCGGCGAGCGCGAGGCGCGCCAGCCCGGCCTGCGCGGACCAGCCCCCCCGGCCTCGACCGCGCGGCGGTAGGCCTCGGCCGCCCCCGCGGGATCGCCGGTCAGCTCGCGCAGCACCCCGAGGTTGACGAGGTCCGCGCCGCCGAGCGGCTGCTGCTCCGCGACCCGCAGCAGCAGCTTCTCGGCCTCCAGCATCCGGCCGGCGGAGCCGAGCACGAAGACCGCGCGCCGCGCGACGTCGATGTCCCCGGGGGCTCGGGCCACCGCCGACTCGGCCAGCGTGGCGGCCTCCGCGGCCCGTCCCACCGCGATCTGCGTCTCGCCCAGCGCCAGCAGGTCGGCCGGCGTGGCCTCGCCGCTCTGCGCCTTCGCGCCGAGCGTCGCCAGCTCGCTCAGCCGGGCGTGCCAGCGCTGCTGGGCCTCGCGGCGCAACACGGCCCCCGCGTCGTCGCGCGTCGCGGCGGTCGCCCCGACCGTCTCCCCCAGCTGCGCCAGCGCGTCGTCGAGCCGTCCCGAGCGGCCGAGAGCGTCGGCCAGCGCGACCTGCGCGCGGGCGAAGCCGGGGTCGATCGCGAGCGCCTGGCGTGCGGCCTCCTCGGCCTCGGGCAGCGCGTCGAGCGCGAGGTAGATCTCGGCCATCAGCACGACCGCGCGCGCGTCGCGGGGGGTCAGGCGGATCGCCTCGCGGGCCGGGGCGAGCGCCTGGTCGGGCAGGCGCGCGCGCAGCAGCGTGCGGGCCAGCCCCAGCTGCACCTCGGCGTCGTCGGGCCGCAGCCGGGCCGCCTCGCGCGCGTCGTCGAGCGCCACCTCGATCCGGTTCTTCGAGAGCTGGTACTCGCCGCGGTGGATCCGCGTCCGCGCGTCGGCCGGGTTGGCGTCGAGCGCCTTGCCGAAGAACTCGAGCGCCTGCGCCTCGTCGCCGGTGGCGATCGCGACGCGGGCCAGCCCGTCCCAGGCCGGCGAGTAGTCCTTTCGCACGTCGAGCGCCATGTAGTACGCGGCGCGGGCCCGGTCGGGGTTGCCGGCGGAGAGGTTCGCGTCGCCCAGCGCGACCAGCGTGCCGAGGTGTTTCGGCTCCAGCTCGATCGCGATCTCGAGCACCTTGACCGCCCCGTCGGGGTCGCGCGCCTGGATCAGCGCGAGCCCGCAGTACCAGTGCGCGTCGTGCGACGAGAGCGCGCGCGCCGCGACCCAGCAGAGGTTGTCCGCGGCGGCCCGCGCATCGCCCGTCTTGAGCTGCCGGATCCCCTCGTTGAGGCGCCGGAACGACTCCTGCCGCACGTCCCCCGCGTTCTCGGCGCGCGCCGCGGGCGACCCCGGGTGCGGCGCAGATCGCGAACGCGGCGAGGCAGGCGCCGGCAGCGGTCGGGAAGGGGATGCGGCCGCGGGTCACGCCTGGGCCTTTCTTCTTTATTACTAACAACCACACAAACACGCGGGCGGCTACGACCGAGCCGCCATCGTGATCCGAAGGCGCAGCTCCCGCAGCTCGGGATCGTGCGGATCGAGCTTGATCGCGCGCTCGATCAGCTCCCGGGCCCGCGCGACGTTCCCCTGGGCCAGTGCGACTTCGGCCACCGCGGCCATCGCCCGCGGGTCGTCGGGCGCGAGCGTCAGCGCCCGGCCGGCGAACTCCGCGGCGCGCCCCGGATCCCGGGCCGAGCGGACCAGCCAGGCCGCGGCGGCGCGCTGCGCATCGGGGTCGCCGGGGAAGGCCTCCGCGCGCCGGATCAGCACCGCCCCTTTCGCCGCGTCCCCTTCCACGGTTCCCGCCAGCTCGACGTAACGATCCCAGATCTCCGCCGCGCCGCTGGCTGCCGCGCAGGGGGCGGCGGCGGCCGAGAGCCGGGCCAGCGCGGCCGCGGGCTGGGCGGCCCCGAGATCGAGTTCCACGAGGAACAGCACCGCGTCGTCGCCGGCGTCTCCCGCGCAGGCCGGGTCGGCGGCGAGGGCCTGTTCGGCGGCCGTGCGCGCGCCCGCCGTCTCGCCGCTGCGCCGCAGCTGCCCGGCGACGCGCAGCAGCTCCGCGGGATCGCCCGCGGCCGCCGCCGTCGCGGCCCGCCCGCCGCCCGCCGCGAGCCGCGCGCGATCGACGGCCGCGAGGATCTCGGGCGCCTTGCGGTAGCCTTCGAGCCGCTCGAGCGCCTTCCCGTCGGCCGGGTCGAGCAGCAGCACCAGCGGCAGCCCTTCGATCTGGTAGCGGTCCCTCAGGTCGAGGCCGGTCCCCTTGACCGCGTCGACCTCGGCCCGCAGCGCTATGACCTCCGGCGCGAGGGCGCGACCGACCTCGTCCTTCGACCAGACCTCGGCGTCCATCACGTGACAGTACTTGCACCACGCGGCCCAGGCGTCGAGCAGCACGAGCTTGTGCTGCTCCCGGGCCGCGGCGAGCGCCTGTTCGAAGCTGCCGGAGAACCAGCGCACCCCCCCGGCCGGGTCGCCCGCGGCGCGCGCCGGCAGCAGCGCGGCGGCGAGCAGCGCCGTGACGATCGCGGTCCCCCGGCGGAGCGTTCCCATGAGGCCCTCGGCGACGGCGGTCAGGCGACCGCGCCGCGCACGGTTTCCCCGTCCGCCTCGACCTGCGTCAGGCGCACCGCGAGGGGCGTGCCGGGCGGGGCCGCGGGAACGAGGACCTCAATGTAGTGGGCAGTCAGGGTGCGGCGCCAACCGTCGCCGGCCAGCCCGGCCAGGGCCAGCGCGGGGAGCGTCCGGCCGAGCAGCCGCTCGCGGTAGGCGCGCTTCTTCGCCGCGCCGAGCGCGCGCAGCTCGGCGGTCCGCGCCCGCGACGACCTCCGGCGGCAGGTGCCCCGGCATCGCCGCGGCGCGGGTGCCGGGCCGCGACGAGTACGAGAAGACGTGCAGGTAGGCGAGCGGCAGGCTCTCGACGAAGGCGAGCGTCTCGCGGTGGTCCGCGTCGCGTTCGCCCGGGAAGCCCGCGATCACGTCGGCGCCGAGGCAGATGTCGGGGGCGCGGGCCGCGAGCGTCTCGATCAGGACGCGGTAGTCGCGGGTGCGGTAGTTCCGCGCCATCGATCCCAGCACCCGGTCGCTTCCGCTCTGGAGCGGAACCTGGAGGTGCGGCGCGAGCTGCCGGGCCGGCGTCGACGCCAGCCGCTCGACGATGCGCGGCGTGACCGTGCGCGGCTCGAGCGAGTTGAGCCGCAGCACGAGCGGCAGCTCGGCCGCGAGCAGCGCGTCGAGCAGGTCGGCCAGCTCCTCACGCGGCGCGAGGTCCCGCCCCCAGTCGCCCACGTTCACGCCGGTGAGGCCGATCTCGCGCACGCCCCGCGCCGCCAGCGCGCGGGCGTCGGCCACCACCGCCGCCGCGGCGAGCGAGCGGCCGGGTCCGCGGACGCGGGGAATGATGCAGTAGCTGCAGGCGAGGTCGCAGCCCTCCTGCACCCGCAGCCAGCCCCGCGCCGAGTCCTCGAAGTAGACGACGCCGGGGCCGCGCTGAAGCTCGCGCCCTCGCGCGCCCCGTAGGGGCCGGCCTCCGTGCCGGCCCTCCCGCACGCGCCCTGCGGCGGGCCGCCACGGAGGGCGGCCCCTGCGGATGTTCCCAGCAACGCCGCCGGCAACCTGTGCCGCGCCGCGTGTCCCACGACCGCGTCCAGCACGCCCAGTCCGCTCAGCGCCCCGGGGTCGCGTTCGGCATAGCAGCCGGTCGCCACGATCCGCGCCTCCGGGTTCAGCCGCCGCAGCCGGCGCGCGAGCCGCCGGCCGTCGCGATCGGCGGCAGAGGTGACGGTGCAGGTGTTGAGCAGGATCAGGTCGGCCTCGGCCGGGTCGGCCGTCGGCGTGTAGCCCTGCGCGCGCAGCAGTCCCTCGGCCAGGGCGCTGTCGAACTGGTTGAGCTTGCAGCCCAGCGTGACGACGTGGTACCGCGGCATGGCGACGACCGGCCCGGCGGCCCCGGGACGCCGGGTCAGCCCGCGAGCAGGCCGGCGAGCGTGTCGCGCGCCCCGGCCGACGCGCGCTCGACCTCCGCCGCCATCTCGCGCTTGCGTTGCGCGAGCCGCTCCGCCAGCGCCGGGTCGGAGAGCGCCAGGATCTGCACCGCGAGCACGCCGGCGTTGGCCGCACCGGCCTTGCCGATCGCCAGCGTCGCGACCGGCACGCCCTTCGGCATCTGCGCGGTCGAGAGCAGCGCGTCGAGGCCGCCCAGCGTCGAGCCGCCCAGCGGCACGCCCAGCACCGGGCGCGTGGTGTGCGCCGCGACGGTGCCGGCCAGGTGCGCGGCCATGCCGGCCCCGGCGATGAACACGAGCACGCCGCGGGCCTCGCAATCCCTGACGTAGGCGGCGGTCTCCGCGGGGGTGCGGTGCGCGGAGGTGACGCGGATCTCGTACGGGACGCCGAAGCGCGACAACTCGCGCGCCGCCTCGGCCATCTGGTCGAGGTCGGACGCCGAGCCCATCAGGATCGCCACTCTCGGCGCCGGGCTCACGCGGGGGCTCCGTTGCGGCGCGCCAGCAGCTCCAGCGCGTCCACGGCGACGTCGCGGCGGTAGTGCACGCCGGGGAAATGGATCCGCGACGCGGCGTCGTAGGCCCGCCGGCGCGCGTCGGCGATGTCGCGGCCCAGCGCGGTCACGTCGAGCACGCGGCCGCCGGCGGTGCGGATCTCGCCGCCCGGCCCGGTGCGGGTGCCGGCGTGGAAGAAGAGCAGGTCGGGCCCGCCGACGAAGAGGTCGAGCCCGGTGATCTTCTTCCCCTTCGGGTACTGGCCCGGGTAACCCTGCGCGGCGAGCACGACCGTGACCGCCGCCTCGCGCCGCCACTCGACGCGCGCGTTGGAGAGGTCGCCATGCGCGGCGGCGGCAAGCACCGGGACCAGGTCCGAGGCCAGGCGCGGCAGGATGACCTGCGTCTCCGGGTCGCCGAAGCGGACGTTGTACTCGAGCACGCTCGGTCCCGCCTCGTTCAGCATGAGGCCGACGTAGAGCACGCCGCGGTAGGGGTGCCCTTCGTCCGCCATCCCCTTGATCGTCGGCGCCACGACCTTCTCGAGCACGTACGCGATCGTCGCGCGGTCGAGGTGCAGGGCGGGGGAGAAGGCGCCCATCCCGCCGGTGTTCGGGCCGCGGTCGCCGTCGAAGACGCGCTTGTAGTCCTGCGCGGTGACGAGCGGGATGACCCGCACGCCGTCGCTGATCACGAAGAACGAGGCCTCGCGCCCGGTCACGAAGCGCTCGATCACGACCACCTTGCCCGCGCCGCCGAAGGCGCGCTGGACCATCAGGCGCTGCACCGCCTCGTGCCCCTGCTCGCGGGTCTCGCAGATGAAGACCCCCTTGCCCGCGGCGAGGCCGTCGGCCTTCACGACCAGCGGCAACGGGTGCTGATCGATGAACCGGCAGGCGGCGTCGACGTCGTCGAAGATCTCGAAGGGCGCGGTCGGGATCCCGTGCCGGCGCATGAACTGCTTGCTGAAGGCCTTGCTCCCCTCGAGTCGCGCGGCCCCGGCGGACGGTCCGAAGACGGCGCGCCCGCGGGCCTGGATCTTGTCGGTCAGTCCCTGGCAGAGCGGCATCTCGGGGCCGATGACGGTCAGGTCGATCCCCTGGCGCGCGACGAAATCGGCGACGGCGTCGAGATCGGAGGAGGCAAGGGGAGGGCAGTCGGCGATTTCGGCGATGCCGGCATTACCGGGACTGCAGAAGAGCTCTTCGACGACCCGGCTCTGACGGATCTTCCACGCCAGAGCGTGCTCTCGGCCACCTCCGCCGATGACCAGCACCTTCATGTCCGCTTCCCCTTCCTCGTGTCACCGGAAGCGGCCCGAAGGCGCCCCCCGAACGCAGCCGCTTGCTCCCGCTCGCCCGGCCCACCCCGGACGGCCAGATCTGACGCGGCGCGATTCTCAAACAGGCGGAAATTAAAGGCAAGAAGAATGACTCGGTTAGCCAAGCGAGTAATACGTAGGGATCGGTCTCCACGCCGGCCCGCAGGATCCGAAGCGGGGCCCTCTACCGCGCATCCCGCAGGAAGGCCGCCGCGTCCTCCGGCGGGGAGGGATTGATGTAGAGCCCCGTCCCCCACTCGAACCCCGCCAGCGGCGTGAGCCGCGGCAGGACCTCGATGTGCCAGTGGAAGTCCCAGGGCAGCGTCGTCCAGTAGCCGGAGCGCCGCGCGCCGGCGTGCGGGTTGGGCGCGTTGACCAGCATCCAGTTGAGCGGCGCGTCGCCGAGCACGACGTCGAGCCGTCGGAAGACTTCGAGCATGTGCGCCGCCAACCCCTCCATCTCGGCACCCGAAACGTCGGTGAACTGGTGCTGGTGGCGGCGCGGGTAGATGTGGATCTCGTAAGGGAAGCGCGAGGCGTAGGGTGCGAAGGTGACGTAGCCGTCGTCGACGTGGACGATGCGTGAGCCGTCCGTCAGTTCCTGGTCGATCACGTCGCAGAACAGGCAGCGCTCCTTGTGATGGTAGTGCGCCCGGGCCGTCTCCAGCTGCTGCGCGATCGCGGGAGGGGTCACCGGCGTGGCGACGATCTGCTGTGCGGGATGGTGCACGGTCGCACCGGCCGCGACACCGTAGTTGCGGAACAGCAGGATGTACTTGAAGCGCGGGTCGCGCAGCAGGTCGCCGATCCGGACCTTGCTGGCGTTGAGCGCCGCGGCTTTCTGCAGCAGCGGCAGCTCGTGAGGCTTGACGCGGTGCACCGGGGTTTCGATCACGATCTCGTGCGCCCCGATCCCGCGCATCTTGTCGTAGACGCCGTAGCCGCGGCGGTCGGCCTCGCCCTCGATGGCGAAGGCCGGCGCCTTGTTGGGGATGACGCGCACCAGCCAGCCTGGAGCGTTCGGCTGGCCTGACTCGCGGACCGCCAGCAGCTCGGGCGGAGTGGACGACTCGCGGCCGGGGCAGAAGGCGCAGGGCGGCTCGTCCTCGGGCGGGACCGGCGGCGCGAAGTGGAACTCCGACGGACGCCGGCTGCGCTCGACGGCGATGTTCACCCAGCGGCGATTGATCGGATCGTGGCGCAGTTCGCTCATCGGACGGTCTCCGTCGCAGTGCGTTCCAGCTTCTCGGGCCGCCACGGAGGGCGGCACCTACCGGTTCCTGCGCCGCGCGCAGCGTAGGGGCCGGCCTCCGTGCCGGCCCGCACCCTACACCAGCGAGGCCC
Source organism: uncultured Acidobacteriota bacterium (assembly GCA_963702425.1). Taxonomy (GTDB): domain Bacteria; phylum Acidobacteriota; class Polarisedimenticolia; order J045; family J045; genus JALOKP01. The sequence continues at coordinate 250,910 of CAVPCQ010000016.1, read as the reverse complement.
TCCCGCTACACCAGCGTGTCGTGCCGGTCGCCGTCGTACGGCCGGACCGGCGTGTCGACCGGTTTCAACGCATCGGCCGACATCCCGGCGGCCTCCGCCAGCGCCACCAGGTCGCTGATCGCCACCCCGGGCGGCCGGGCGGCCAGGAAGCGCCGCGTTCGATTGAGTACCGCCTCGCCGGTCGCCTCGCGGGCCGCCGTCAGCGCTTCCGCCAGCTCCGCCACCGGCGGCGCCTCGCCCGCGCGGCCGGCCGGCCGGGCGAGCAGCGCGAGCCACACGAGGTGCGCCAGGTGCCGATCGAGCAGCGGGCGCAGGTCGGCGAGTTCCTCGGGGGTCAACCCCGCGGCGCGCGCCGCGGCCAGCGCGTCGCGCAGCCGGCGCACCCGCGCCGCCGGCTCGCCGGTCTGCTCCCGCAGCAGCGCCGAGAGCAGCGCACGGGCGCCGCCAGCGATCGCTTCCGGGAACGGGGACGGGAGCGGCACGCCGAGTTCGCGCGAGCGGCGTACGATCCACGCCAGTTCTTCCAGCGCCGCGGGATCGAGCACCGGCAGCCGGCGCGAGGCGCGCTCGGCGGCGAGATCGAGCAGCGCCTCCTGGACCAGCGGCGACGGCTCGGCGACCGGGCGGCCGTCGATCTCGAGCGCCAGTGGCGCGGTCGGCGCCTCGCCCGCGATCCGGTAGGTGGCGCTGGTCGCGGCGCCGGTGCGCAGGTGGACGACCTGCGCCTCCCCCTCGACCGCGAGCGCCCCGTCCTCCCCCTGAAGTGCCGTCGGCGGGCTGGACTCGTTGACGGCGAAGACCCCGTACGCGGCCGCGACCGCCGAGTTCGACAGCTTGCCGTGCTGCTGAACGTCGTACAGGTGCGCGGCGTGCAGCGCGAGCGCGTCGGCCGGTCCGCGCGCGACGGAGAGGACCTGGCGCCGATAGACGTCGGCGCCGCTTCCCAGCCCCGGGAAGTTCGATTCCGCGTCGCGCAGGCGGGTCGCGAAGTCGGGCTCCGGATCGATCCCGAAGACCGCGCGCGACAACTCGCAGGCCCGCGCCGCGTGGCGCAGCACCTGGGTCGCCTCGAGGCCCGCGATGTCGTCGAAGAACCAGCCACAGGAGGTAGCCGAGAACAGGACCTGGCGGATCAGTTCGAGCAGCGCCGCGGCGCGCAGCCGGCCCGCGTCGTCGAGTCCGGGTGCGGCGTGTCGGGCCAGGAAGTCGGCCAGCCGCTCGGGGGACGGCGGTCGCACGAGGATCTCGCCGTAAGCCTCGGCGGCCCCCCACGGGTCGCGGAACAGCGTCGACCCGTGGCGGTCGACCAGCACGAAGAGGCGGTCGCGCAGCGTCGCGACGGCGGCCCGCAGCGGGGCGCGCCAGCCCCACTGCCAGCCGGCGGCGGCGGCCCCCCCGCCGGCGGCCCCGGCGCCACAGCCGCAGTCGCGCTCCCAGCGCCCGACGCCGTGGGCGCAGGACCAGGCCGACGGCTCGGCGAGCAGCGCCTCCCAGCGCGCCGGGAGCCGGTGGAACAGGTCGCCGAGATGGGTGACGTGCGCGAGGCCGGTCATGCGGGTCCGCACCAGGGCCTCGGCCAGCTTCTCCTCCGCCCCCTTCTGGTGGTGACCGAAGGTCTCGCCGTCCGCGGCGAGCAGGCGGAACCCCTCCTCGTCCTCCGGCATCGCGCCGAGCGCGCTGCGGAATGCGCCGAGCAGCGCTTCGCCCGAGGCCAGCGTGCCGCCGAACGCGGCAGCGCGGGAGAGCGGCCCGTCGAACGCGAAGACCGTGAACGGGCGGCCGGAGGGGAGCGGAACGCGGTACGACCGATGCGTCGGGACGCGCTGGCCCGAGACGTCGGACCACGTCGCGCTGCCGGGCGGCCGGATCCGCAGCACCTGCTCGGGCGCGACGATCGTGAACGAGAGCCCGAAGTCGGCTGCGGCCTCGAGCGAGGGGACGTCGACCGCCGTCTCCGGGAACCACAGCCCTTCGGCCGCGCGCCCGAAGCGGGCCCGGAAGTCGGCGAGGCCCCAGGCCAGCTGCAGCCGTTTCTCGCGCGGCTCGGCGAGCGGCATGATCGGGTGCCCGTAGGGCTGCGCCAGGGCTGCGCCGTGCCCGGTGCGCTCGATCGCGGCGCGGTCTCCCGCGAGCGCGTCGGCCAGCACCTCCGGGCGCTCGGCCTCGAGCCACGCGGCGAGGGTCGGCCCGATGTTGAACGAGATCCTCCCGAAGAGGTTGACCAGCGCCACGACCCGCCCGTCCGGCCCGCGGACGGCGGCGCCGCCGAGGCGCTCGTAACACTCGTCGGAAACCCGTTCGTTCCAGTCGCGGAAGGGGCACGCGCTGGGCTGGCGCTCGACCCGCTCGAACCAGGGGTTCTCGCGCGGCGGCTGGTAGAGGTGGGTGTGGACCGCGAGGTAGCGCAACGAGCGTCCCTAGGCCGCCGACGGGGTGCGCGCCTCGGGCGGCGCGGCGGCGCGGACCGGGACGGGCTCCGGCGACGGGTCGCGCCCGGCGGCGATCAGCGCGAGGTCCATCGCCAGGCGCAGGCGGCCGGCGCGGCGGCGCTGGCGGCGCCGGCGCTTCAGGTGCCAGGCCGACGCGAGCGCGGCGAGCAGCAGCAGGAAGATGGGGATCGCGGTCGGCGCGGCGCCGCGTACCGCGCCCTCCAGCTGGGCCAGTGAGATCGAGGAGTAATAGGCGACGAGCACGATCGCCGGCGCGATCACGATCGCCGAGACGAAGTCGAACAGCAGGAATTTCGGCCAGCTCATCCGGAGCATCCCGGCGGTCAGCACGAACGGCGTCTTCAGCCCGGGGATGAGGCGGGCGACCGACAGGACCCACGGCCCGCGGTGGACGTAGAGGTGGCGGGCGCGGGTCATCGTGCGGGTCCGCACCAGGGGGCGGAGGCGGGGGTGGGTGTGCAGGTGCCGGGCGAGGCCGTGACCGAGGACGAAGACGGCCAGGTCGCCGACGACGACCAGCGACGTGCCGATCACGATCGCCCAGAAGATGTCGACGACGCCGAATGCGGCCAGGAGACCGGCAGTGATCAACGCGTGCTCCGGAGGCCGCGCCGCCGCGGCGGCCCGGCCCGAAAGGGCAGCTCGGCCCGAAGTCGGTCGAGGCCGCGAAGATAAGGGGCACGGGGGGGGCGGTCAAGGCGCGCGGGGCGCGCGCGGGCCGGCGGGCGCGGCGGCCGGGTGAGCGCGCCGGCCGTGTGCGGGCCGGGCGGCCGGGTGAGCGCGCCGGCCGTGTGCGGGCCGGGCGGCCGGGTGAGCGCGCCGGCCGTGTGCGGGCCGGGCGGCCGGGCGGTCAGGGTGGGGCGCGGCTGCGACCGGCGGCCACAGCGCCCGGCGTCGCGCGCCCGACCCGGCGTCCCTGACGGCGCCCGATGCGGACAGAGGACCCCCTCGAATGCACATCCACCGACAGAGGAGGCACTCGAACGCACAGTTTGCGGGGGCCGCCCCTCCCGCCGGCGCGGTTTCCCGGAGGGCAGCCCCCCAGGAAACGGCCAGACGGGGGCTGAGCGGCCCGCCCACGAGGTCGCCGTGCATTCGTGGCGGTCCTCTGCGTACGGATGTGCATTCGACCGGGTCCTCTGCGCCGACGCGCGCATCCGACCGGGTCCTCTGCGCAGGTAACAGTGCATCCGGCCAGGTCCACTACCGAACGAGGCGCGGTTGGCGGCGGTTGCCGTCGCTGCGGCGCGCCTGCGGCCGCGCCGGCGGCCCGACCGGGCGTGCCGGCGCTACGATGTCCGCGGAGGTAGGCGATGGCGGTCCTGGTGACGGGCGGCGCGGGCTACATCGGGTCGTTCGTGTTGCGCGCGCTCGCGGCACGCGGGCTCGCAGCGGTCGTGCTGGACGACCTGTCCACCGGGCACCGCCGGGCCGCGGAGGGCTGGCCGCTGGAGGAGTTCTCCTGCGGCGACACCGACCGGGTCGCGGGGCTGATGGAGCGGGCGGGGATCGACGCGGTGATCCACCTCGCGGCGCTCTCGATCGTCGGGGACTCGGTGCGCGAGCCCGAGCGCTACTGGCGGCACAACGTCGGCGGGGCCGAGGGGCTGCTCGCGGCCTGCCGGCGGGCCGGGGTCCGGCGCTTCGTGCTGTCGTCGACGGCGGCGGTCTACGGCGAGCCGTCGCGCGTACCGATCCCGGAGGAGCATCCGCTCGCGCCGACCAACCCCTACGGCGCGACCAAGGTGGAGATCGAGCGGCGGCTGGCGGCGGCGCGGGAGGCCGACGGGCTGGGCTGGGCCGCGCTGCGCTACTTCAACGCGGCGGGCGCGAAGCCGGATGGCTCGCTGGGAGAGGACCATCCGGTCGAGACGCACCTGATCCCGCTCGCGCTGCGGGCGGCAGCGGGGGCGGGCGGGGAGCTGACCGTCTTCGGCGACGACTGGCCGACCCCCGACGGGACCTGCCTGCGCGACTACGTCCACGTCCTCGACCTGGCGCGGGCGCACGTCCTGGCGCTCGACTGGCTCGACGCGCATCCGGGCGGCGCGCTGGTCTGCAACCTCGGCGGCGGGCGGGGGACCTCGGTGCGCGAGGTCCTGGACGCGGTGCACGCGGCGACCGGCCGCGCCGTCCCGCACCGGATCGGGCCACGGCGCGCCGGCGATCCCGCCGTGCTGGTCGCCGCGGTCGGCCGGGCGGCGGAAGAACTGGGCTGGCGCCCGGAGCGTTCGGAGATCGGGACGATCGTGAAGGATGCATGGGCCTGGGAGCGGAATCGGGGACAGCAACCGTAAGTCGGTAAGCCGTCCGAATCGGGGACAGCTTACCGACTTACGGTTGCTGTCCCTGTTCCTCCGTTCCCGCGGTCGGGACGATCCCGGAGATTCGCGGAGCGACCCGATGCGAGCGGCCGGTACGCTCGCGGCGTGACGGCACTGATCCCATGCCCTCCGCTGGCAGCGACGATCGCGCTGACGGTGTCGCGCCGGCGGCACATCGTGGAGCGCCATCCCGAGATGGCCGGCCACCTCCGTCGCGTCGTGGAGTCGATCCGTGAGCCCGACGCGATACGCCGGAGCCGCTGGGACGAACAGGCCCGCGTGCTCCACCGCTGGTATGCTGACTGCATGGGGGGCAAGCACCTCGTGGTCGTCGTCCGGCTCGAGCCGGGCCGCGCCCGCTGGGGGAAGGTGCTCACCGCGTATCTCTCGAGCCGCGAACCAAGAGGGGCCATGGAATGGAAGCGAAGCTGACCTTCCGCTTCTACCCCGACGAGGACATCCTCTACGTCGGCGTGAGAGAGCCCTACTCCGGCCAGGTCGTCGAGGAACTGGAGGAGGGGGTTGTGGCGCGCATGAACCCGGGCAGCCGCGACGTCGAGAACCTCGAAATCCTGTACGTCTCGCGCCGCCTCGCCGCCGGGGGCGCGCTCGAGTTGCCGGTACTCGCCGCACTTCGGCTCGCTGCGCCGTAGCCTCGAGCCGCCGGCCTTCCCCTACTTCGCCCCTCTCGCCAGCAGCACGACCGGGATCGTCTTCAGCAGGATCTTGAGGTCGAGCCCCAGCGACCAGTTGTCGATGTACTCCATGTCGAGCTTCATCCAGGAGTCGAAGTCGATCTCGTTGCGCCCGCCGACCTGCCACAGGCAGGTGATCCCGGGCTTCATCGACAGCCGCCGGCGCTGCCAGCGCTCGTACTGCTCGACCTCCTTGGGGAGCGGCGGCCGCGGCCCGACCAGGGACATGTCGCCGACGAAGACGTTCCAGAGCTGCGGCAGCTCGTCGATCGAGAACTTGCGCATCCACTTGCCGACCGGCGTGATCCGCGGGTCGTTGGTCATCTTGAAGACCGGGCCCGACATCTCGTTCTGGGCCAGCAGCTCGGCCTGGCGCTGCTCGGCGTCGGAGAACATCGAGCGGAACTTGAGGATCTTGAAGCGGCGGCCCGAGAGCCCGACGCGCGTCTGCCCGAAGAAGACCGGGCCGGGCGAGCTGAGCCTGACGGCCAGCGCGGCCGCACCCAGCACGGGCGAGAGCGCGAGCAGCCCCAGCCCCGACACGGTCACGTCGATCGCGCGCTTCAGGAACAGCGCGATCGGGTCGGCCGGCGTCGAGCGCAGCGTCAGGATCGGCGTCCCCTCGAACTCGCCGATGTAGGTCCGCGAGAGGATCACGCCGACCGCGTCGCCGCGCAGGTGGACGGTCGTGCCGACCTCCTCCAGCTTCCAGATCGTCTTCTCGTGGCGCGCGGCTTCGTCCAGGCCGACCGCGAAGATGACGGCGTCGACGACCGAGCGGTCGACGATCTGCGGCAGCTCCTCGACCGTGCCCATCGTTGCGCGCGCCGGGTCGCCCTCGCGCTCCCCCGGCAGCGAGACGAAGCCGGCGATCTTGTAGCCCAGGTAGGGCCGGCGTGCGATCGTATCGGCGATGTGCCGCGCCGCCGGGCCGGTCCCGACCACGACCGCGTTGAGCATCCCGTAGCCGTGCAGCCGCAGCAGGTTGAAGGTTTCCCGCACCGCCAGCCGCACCAGCGCAAAGCCGAGGAACGCGAAGGCCAGCGCCAGGGCGACGACCGCGCGCGAGAAGACCCGGTCGCGCAGGACGTAGGCGAAGGCGAAGGCGCCGACGACCGCGATCGGGAAGGCCCGGCCGACCGAAAACAGGATCTGGACCGCGCCGCGGATCCGCGGCCATTCGTAGGCGCCGCCGAGGTAGAGGGCGCCGAGGACGATCGGGAGGAGGCCGACGAAGAGGATCGAGTAGTCGGGCTGCAGGCGGACGGTGCCGGTCCAGATCTCCGACACGCGTGGCAGGACCTTGGCCCGGACCTGAAACGCAAGCAGCAGCGACATCGTCAGGGTGGCGACGTCGGTCACGGCCAGAAGCAAGACCGTCGGGTGGCGGTTGTCGGCGCGAAGCACGGCCCTGAATGTACCGCCAAAGTCAGACCCGTAACAGCCGAGTCGGGGCGCGGACGGCATCGCAGTTCCGCGGGCAGCCTCGAGAGGCGGGGGGCGGGCGATCCGGACCGCTCCGCTCCCGTTCGAGAGCGGGCCCGTCCGACGTTCAAGCTCGGCCCCGGAGACCTTCCCGCACCGTTCCCGGGTGTCCGCCCCGCGGGTCCGTTCCATCGCGTGGCTTCGTCCCGACCACGTAGACCGAGGGCAACACCAGCGAGGCCAAGCCAGCGCGACACAGTACGGAGATCAGTCGCCCATGTCTGGGGTAAAGAGCGCGGTAATAACTGATCGTGACGGGCACAGACGGACCGAGCGTCGCCGTGCAAAGTGCGCGCAACTCACCTTCCGAGAAGCCGGCATGGGCCCCCAGCTCGTTACGGAACTGGCCACGAATTCGACAATTCCAGTCCGCCAGGTTCCAGCGCATCTTCTCCGTCAACGTCGCAGGCGCACCGACGTATCCAACGATCCGGCTCCGGTTGGGGGTACCGATGAGGAAGCCACCTCCCCCTACGAGCACGCGACTCATCTCCCGCAACGCATGTTCCGGCGGGAGGATGTGCTCGAGCGCGTGAAAGGAGTAAACGAAATCGAAGCTCGCGTCCCCCACCGAGAGGCGTCGCGCATCCATGAGCGCGAGTTCTGCAGGGGCGGCCTTCTGCCGGCCGAAATCGGCCGAGGAGACGTCAATCCCCAGCACCTGCAGCGAGCGGGCACGGGCGATGACGCCGGCCTCCCCCCGCTCCCGCAGCCTACGACCAGCAGCCGCCCGCGGGGCGGAACGGGCGGGATGATCTCGAGAAGGGCACGTGTCTTTCGTTCCAGTTCCATGCGTCGATTATGGCCGATGCCGCGAGGAAGTCCGCGGGATGCCAGGTCGGAGCCGGCGGGCGGCAGGCCTGACCTGAGGATGTGCCGAGAGTCCGGTCCGGAACTGCTCCTATCGAATCGTCCGTATCGCGCCTTGACGCTTCGACGATCAGCCCGATGTGGTTCGATCGCGAATGACGCCGGAATAGAGACTCGCGAATCGCCGCACGGTCTCGCTGACGTCATACCGGCGAGCCTGTTCGAAGGCCTGCCGCCCCAGCCTCGTCCGAAGCGACAGATCCCGCCCCAGCATCCCGAGCGCCTCGGAAAGGCCGGCAACATCATCGCATGCTACCAGGAAGCCCGTTTCTCCATCAATGACGACTTCGGGGACCGCTCCGACGCGGGTCGCCACGACGGGCACGCCGAAGCTCATCGCCTCGAGCACAGCCATCGGCATCCCTTCGAAGCGCGACGGCAGTGCGAGCACGTCGGCCTGCTGGTACTCTCGCTCGAGCACCTCCCGATCGACCCAGCCTCGCAGCGCGATGGCAACGCCGCGCGCGGAGCAGGCGGCCTCCAGCAGGTGTACCTCGCCGTCACCGCACACCACGAGCAGCGTCTCGCGCTTCAACTCGTGGGGCAGGCCCGCAAGGGCGTCCACCAGATCCAAGATCCCCTTCTTCGCGCTCACGCGACCGACGAATAGCACTCGGAACCCCGGGTGAGCGATCCGCTCCAGCGACGGCGGCATCCGGATGGGGTTGGCCTGGACGTGGATCCGTGACATGGGCACGCCGCATTCCTCGTGGAAGAAGCGAGCCCAGCCCTGCCCCAGCACGATCAGTGCTGCCGCAGAATCGAGCATGTGCCGGATCAGCCATCGGGTCGGTCGCGACCGGACCTGGTAGAAGGCGTCAAAATCGCCGGCGTGCGCGTGGAGAACGACGGGTACCCCGGCCATCCGGCTCAGGAGCGTACAGATCCCCTTCCGTACCGTGCTGGCTCTATCGGCAAAATGGATATGCGAGACGTCGGGATTCCACACGAGCAGCGTCCACGCCGCCTGGCTCAGCCCAACCGCGAAGCGGACCGCCTTCGCGAGTTTCGTGCCGTCCTGATGCGTTGCAACGAAACGGAACTCGATGTCGTCTCCGGCCGCGCCGAGCAGAAGCCGTTCCATGGCGGAAATCCCCCCCCTCACCGCGAGGGACGGCCCGATCATCAAGACCCGAGCCGGGTGGGTCGAGGTCACAACACGCTTCTCAAGAAGTACTCGTAGGTCTTCTCGAGGCCCTCGCGAAGCGGGGTGGTAGCCGTGAACCCGAAGAGATCTCTCGCCTTGGAAACGTCCAGCAGACGGCGCGACTGACCGGCCGGTTTCGTTGCATCGAAGGCGAAGCGCCCGCGGAAGCCGGTGACCGCAGCGACCTCCCGGGTGAGTTCGGCGATCGTGATTTCCGTTCCTGTTCCGACGTTGACGGGATCAGCGTCATCATACTGTTCCGCGGCCAGGATCACGGCCCGCGCAGCATCGTCGACGTAGAGGAACTCGCGACTCGCGGAGCCGTCACCCCATACGCTGACTTCGGTCTGGCCAGCGGCGATCGCGGCGTGGCACTTCCGGATCAGGGCGGGAATGACGTGTGAGGACTGCAGGTCGAAATCGTCGCCGGGCCCGTAGAGGTTGATCGGGAGCAGGTGAATGGCGTTGAAGCCGTACTGCTTGCGGTACGCGATTGACTGCGCGAGCATGACGCGCTTGGAGATCCCGTATGCGTCGTTGCTCGCGACTGGGTATCCATTCCAGAGATGATCTTCCCGGAAGGGGACGGGGGTCTCGGCGGGATACTCGCACACGGAGCCGACGCCGACGAATTTCCTCGCGCCGGAAGCCCACGCGTGGTGCAGGGTGAGGACGTTCATCAGGGTATTGTGGTAGAACTGCTGCCCGGGGTGCGCGCTGCTGTATCCGATCCCCCCGATGTCCGCGGCCGCGTGGATCACGACGTCGCATCGGGCCCTCTCGAACAGCGCCTTGACCGAGTCCTCGACGGTGAGATCGCAGTCCGAGCGGCGGACGGAGAGGACCTCGCGCACAGCGCGGTCGGCAAGAAGAGCGGCAATACGGCGGCCCAGGAAGCCTCCGGCGCCAGTGACGAGGACTCGCGACCGACCGAGATCAAGCACGTCTCAACTCCTCGAAATCGTGGCGTACCATCAGGCGCACCAAGTCCCGGAACCGCGTCTTCGGTTCCCATCCCAGCCGGGTGCGAGCCAACGAATAATCGCCCACGAGGAGATCGACCTCGGTCGGCCGGAAGTAGGTGGGATCCACCTCCACGACGACCCGGCCGGTGCGGACGTCCCGCCCTTTCTCGTCGACCCCCGAACCGGTCCACTGGATGCTCACGCCGAGGTCCGCAAAGGCGTACTCAACGAATTCCCGAACCGTATGCGTTTCCCCGGTCGCCAGGACATAGTCCCCAGGCTCGTCGAGCTGCAGCATCCGCCACATGCCCTCCACGTACTCCGGGGCGTAGCCCCAGTCGCGGCGGGCGTCGAGGTTGCCCAGGCGCAGCAGTGCTTGCGTTCCAAGCACAATGCGGGCGGCTGCCATAGTGATCTTGCGGCTGACGAAGGTCTCGCCGCGTCGCGTGGATTCGTGGTTGAAGAGGATTCCGTTGCTCGCGTGCAGGCCGTACGCCTCGCGGTAATTGACGACGATCCAGTACCCATAGACCTTCGCGCAGCCATAGGGCGATCGTGGGTAGAAAGGGGTCGACTCGCGCTGCGGGATCTCCGTCACCTTCCCGAAGAGTTCGCTCGTCGACGCCTGGTAGAAGCGGATCTGCGAGGCGCGCGACTTGATGGCATCGAGGAACCGAAGGGTCCCAACTCCGTCGACCTCAGCGGTGTACTCCGGGACCTCGAAAGAGACCTTGACGTGGCTCTGCGCCCCCAAGTTGTACACTTCGTCCGGTTCGACCCGGTCGACGAGCCGGTTCAGGTTGCTCGAATCGGTGAGATCGCCGTAGTAGGTGAAGAGGCGCTTTCCGAAGATCTCCGGATTCGCGTAGAGATGCTCGATTCTCGCGGTGTTGAATGAACTGCTTCGGCGGATGACGCCGTGCACCTCGTAGCCCTTCTCCAGCAACAGTTCAGCCAGATACGACCCGTCCTGGCCGGTGATCCCCGTCACGAGAGCTTTCTTCACGAGTTTGCCTTTCGCCCCGAGGAGCCTGCGATGGCCTGCCGACCAGCCAGCCAAAGGAAGCGGGGGTTGGTACTCATGTAACGATACCAGAGGCGTCGAGGGTCCGTCCCCAGGCGGAAGGCCCACTCGAGTCCAAAATCCCGCATCCACCGCGGCGCCCGCGGCAGTGTTCCGGCGAGCCAGTCGAAAGTCGCGCCGACGCCGAGCATAACCGCATGAATCGAGTCGCGGTGGCGCGCCATCCACTCTTCCTGCTTGGGGCACCCCAGACCCACGAACAGGATCTGCGTGCCGCTCCGGTTGATCTCGTCCACGACGGCTCGATCCTCGTCGTCCGTCAGGGCGCGGAAGGGAGGGGAGAAGGCGTAGGCAATCTCGATCGACGGCTCGATCGCCCGGATCGCGGGCGGAAGTGCATCGAGCGTCCGCGGTGAGCCCCCGTAGAGTCCGACTCTCAGGTCTTCGGAAGCGGCGACCCGGAAGAGCCGTTGAGCAAGGTCCGTGCTGGCGACGCGAGACGCGTCGCGCAGCCCGGCGAGCCGCTGAAGCCAGACCAGGGGCATGCCGTCCGGAAGAACGAGATCGGCAGACCGCAGGACCTCCTGGAACGATGCGGAGTCGTGCGCCGTGACCGTCATGTGAACATTGCAGAAACAGACCATCTTCGACGCGCGGCGGCCTGCCCAACTGGAGATGAGGTCCGCAGCGGATTCGTAGCTCGCCACGGCAACATCGGTCTTGAGGATCCTGTGGGTTGGGAACACGCGCCTACCCGTGCGCTACCGACTGTGGTGTCCGGGTGATCGGCGCGCACCGAAACAGATGAGATGCCACACTCGCTCCGCTCAGAGACGGTACTACGGCCAGCGACGCGGAGGCAACCCGAATCGGCGGGTGCAGCTCGCGGGGTAACGGGAGGTCGATCTGCAACGCGGGTCGGGCGCCCGTCCTGACGAGCCGGCTCGCCGCGCCAGGACTCGGGGGCCGAATGGAGCCTCGGGAAACGGGCCGCAGTGATTCCGCGGGGCGTGGGAAGCGAGCAGGGCGTGGCCGCCCGGTCCAACATGGGGGCTGGCCCTGAGGGGAGGAGTCGGACGGACGGGTCGCCAAGGCCATGGATAGCCCTGGGACGATCGAGCGCATACACTCACTGCATGCGCTCAACCGGGCTTTCGGGACTCCTCGGGGGGCGGCGACCGCTCGCGTCGGCGGACATCATCGTCGTGAGGGAAGAGAGCGGTAGGCTGGGGACATGTCGTCGCTGATTCCCGCTTCAGCCCCCATCCGCGGACACGACGCCTCTCCGCGTGGAGATGCAGGGCAACCATCCAGGCCGGCGCGCCGCGGTATCGTGGTAATCGCCGGACTAGTCTTCGCATCTGCCCTTCTAGTTCGCGCGGTCCTATTCTCCGGGGGCCTTGGATTCCAATACCCAGACGAGCGAGACTACCTACGGATCGCACACTCCATTGCGACGAGCGGAACGTTCGACGGCGGCCCTGACAAGGAATGGCCGGAGGAGTTCCGAGCGCCGGCTCTCCCATACCTGCTTGGCCTCCTCATGCACCTCAACTTCTCCATCGCCGAGATCCGCTGGCTCGTTGGCGTCCTGAACGCGCTATTTCCTGTTGCGATCTTCCTCGCCGCGCGGCAAGTGACCGGGCGCATGTTCTACGCGATCTTGGCCGCGAGTGTTGCGGTCCTGCATCCCTTCCACGCACGTGCTTCCTTCGCGTTGACGACCGATGCACTGACTGCAACCATCGCAGCGTTCGCCATGCTCGCGTTCCTCCACGACGTGCAGTACCCAGAGTGGCGGAAGTGGTCTCGCCCGCTTTGCGGCTTGCTTCTGGGTTTCGCAGCGTTCTTCCGGAGTAATCTGCTACTCCTCGCTATCCCAGTTCTCGCTTACTGGGTCATACAAGCGACGCGAGGGTCCGCGAATCGACGTCTCCTCAGGGCCTCCACGGGGGCAATCGCGATGGCGGCCGTTATCCTCCCCGTTGCTGCGCTACGTTCAAGCCAGGAGGGGCGACTTCTCCTGATCACGGACGGGGGTTCAGAGATCCTCTGGCGGGGGAACTGCGAGTTCAGCCTCGGGTACCTCGACGGGACACGGACGGCTCAGCAGTACCTGGCAGACTATCGAAAGACCGTGGGACAGGACTGGGGGAAGGCCGCAGCGTCTTCGCGCAGCTTCGCCGCAGTACGCCGGTTCGTGGAGGCCGAGCCGGGCGCGTGGCTCCGGTTGAAGCTGCGGATGTTGTTCGAAACATGGCGCCCCTGGCCGTCCTTCAAGGAGGATCCGGGAGTCGCCAGTCTCGCGCCAGCCGCAAGAGGCGCCGTTCGTGCCGCCAAACTCGCGTGGAATCTCCTGATCCTGGTCCTTCTCTTGCGCGTGCTATGGCTTCTTCCCAGCCTGCTGCGTAGACCGGGCGCCGCTGTGTTTGTCGGATTCGTGGCTACTGCGACCGTCTTTGGGGTCTTGCTGTCTCCCGATCCGCGCTACCGCATGCCTTTCGACGCGGCGCTCCTACTGCTGAACCTGCCGTGGTCGCCACGCCGGTCTTGCGAGTCCGGGCCGAGTGTCGAAGGTGCGGAGCCATGAGCGCGCGTGAGGGCTGTCGCACGGTTTCTCCCCCAATGCGCGTCGCGCTCGTCATCTGGAGCGGGAGCATTGGCGGAGCCGAGACCCAGACCGCGAGCCTCGCGCACCACCTCCGGCTGAGGGGGCTGGACGCACGGGTCCTCACGTTGTGCTCGGCTGCCCCTCTCGATCAGCGACTCCGCCAGACTGAAGTGCCCCTCATTGAGCTTGGTCTTGCGCGCGGCACGCATGTGTTTCGAACGCCTCACGGGTTCATCCGCGCGATCCGGCAGATTGATCCGCATGTGGTGATTCTCGCACAGGCGGCAACGCTCGCTCCGGTCGTGCGTCTAGCCAAGCGCAACGCAGCTATCGTGCATGTGGAGCACACGGGGCTTTTTTGGCATTCGTATTCCAGGCGCGCACTCGAGCACGCCGGGGACCTCTGTCAAGCGTACCTCGTCGATGTCGGCGTGGCCGTGTCTGACTTCGTCCTCGATGCGATGTCCCGCAAGCCGCACGCGCGACTCACGAAGCGCATCTACAATGGTGTCGATGTGAGCGAGTTCCGCCCGTATGGCCTAGATCGCGGGGGGGAGCAGCTAACGGTCGGTTTCGCAGGCCGTCTTGGCAAAGGGAAGGGGATCGAGGATCTACTCCATGCTGCATCGGCGGTGCGCTCCGACCGCCCGTTCCGGATGGTCCTTGCCGGCGAGGGGCCGTGCCGCAGGGAATACGAACAACTCGCGATGGACCTGCTTGGCGCTGATCGATGTCGCTTCTTCGGACGACAGACCGAGATGGCCGCCTTCTGGAACTCATGTGACATCGCAGTCGTGCCAACGAACGGCCTAGTCGAGTCATTCGGCATGGTCGCCGCTGAGGCGATGGCATGCGGCGTGCCGGTGATAGCCGCCCGCGCCGGAGGCCTCATCGAGGTCGTATCGCATGAGGAAGCTGGCCTTCTCTTCGACCCTGGAGACCGCGCGGAGTTGACGGCCCAGCTCGAGCGGTACCTCTCGGACTCGGCTCTCCGGTCGTCTCACGGGCGTAGCGCACGCCGCCGGGTGGAGTCGATGTTCGACATGCGTGTCACCGCGGCTGACTACGACGCACTCTGTCAGGACCTCCGAAAGCTCCGAGAATGATGCGGGGTTTTTCATCGTTGCGGGAGAGGCTAGCGACGCGTCCCTTCGTCGGACGCGTTGCGGCGCTCGTCGGAGGGACGGTCACTGCCCAGGCGATCGCTGTCGTGGTGTCGCCGATTCTCACGCGTCAGTATTCGCCCGCTGCCTTTGGGGTGTTCTCGATCTTCTCTTCACTCCTGATGATCGTACTCTCATTCGCAAGCCTGCGTTACGAGATGGCATTGCCGCTTCCCCGGCGGCACGAGGAGGCAGAAGGACTTCTGGGAATATCTCTCTGTGCGGTCCTCCTGGCGACGGTCCTGAGCGCCGCTGCCGTTGCCGTTGCCGTCGCCATTCGTCCCGGGTGGGTTCCTCGCGGAGTTGTCGAAGTAGCTCCCTATCTGTGGGCGCTGCCGATCGGAGTCTTGTTCGGAGGGCTATTCCAGGTGCTGCGCGCGTGGGCGGGACGCGAGGGTCATTTTGCGGTGATCGGCCGTGCGCTCACCTGGCAGTCGGCAGCGCGGGGCGGGCTGCAGATCGGTGCCGGGAGCCTCTTCGGAGGCCCGACTGGGCTGATCGTCGGGTTCGTTTCGAGCTTCGCGTTCGGCTTGCGCCCGATGTGGGCCAGCGCCGGCGCAACAGTGGGGAGCATCGTCCGGGCGACGCGTTGGTCGCTGGTGCGCGAATATCGGGACTTTCCGGTCTACAACGCGAGCGCGGCTCTAATCACGACGCTCGGCATGGGGCTGCCGGTAATCCAACTCGCAAGTTACTTCTCTGCGGAAACGTCTGGGCTCTTCTCGCTGTCGATGCGAATTCTTGGGCTACCCGTGGTGGTCATTGGTCAGTCCGTGGGACAGGTCTTCTATCCAGCAGTGGCGGAAAGGGACGGGACGCCAGCGGGCAGCACGGACTTCATTTCGCGCACAGCGAAGGTATTGACAGTGATAGGCCTTCCGTTCTTCACGCTTCTTGCACTGTACGGGGCCGACGTCTTTGGTGCTGTGTTCGGAGGGAGTTGGCGGGAAGCTGGATACTACTCGCAACTTCTCGCGCCGATGTACATCGCTGCGTTCGTTGCGAGTCCGATCAGCACGTTCGCCTTGGTGAGACAGAAGCAGTTCGCGATTCTCCTAATCACGATTGCCGAGGCGTCGTCACGCTTGGGCGCGATCTGGATCGGCGCGCGACTGGGCTCGGCAACCGCGGCGGTTGCGCTCTTCTCCGCCGTGGGTTGTGCGATCTATGTCGGGTACATCGGATGGGTCTTTCGACTTGCCGGCATTTCCCTTGCCCGATGGGCTTGGGGCCTACGAGGAACACTCCTGCGACTCGCAGTCGCTGCAATGCCGTTCGTTGCCGCGCGCTGGCTTCTGGGAGGGAGGTTCTGGTTGATGCAACTCGCTCTTGCGACGACGACGCTCGGCCTCAGCGCCTATTCACCCGTGCGGGCCCTCCTTAGTCTCGCGCCTGTCAGTTCGGGCTCGGCGCGAGCACCGGGCGTTCCGGGGTGACGTGTCCCCCGGAAACTGGTTCATTTTCAACGCGAGCGCGGACGGCTGCCATCGAGCTGTCGGGTGGATTCGCTCTGCGTTGGACGCGGCGCGCCCTCCAGACGCCGGCACTCAGCGCGCGAGCTGCACCATGGGCCGGGTCCGGGTCGGGATGGCGACCAGAGAGCTATGCGGACGGCTAGCCTCTAGGGTGAACAGCGCCACAGCGAGAGGCAGAATCCCTCCGGGCCAGGTGAAGATGGCAGCTCCGGGTAGGGCGAACACGCCCATGATGAAGTAGGCGCGGGTCGCCGTTGCGAAGTCGGCGAGTCCCGGACGCCGTTCGAGTCTCAGTTCTCGCAGCAGGCGTCGAGCGATCAGCAGAAGCGCTATCCCGCCGAGGACGCCGAATTTCACGAGGAGGTCGATCCAGCCGACATCGATCGTTGCAGTTGAGCGGAGCCCGACGCTGGGAGCGAGTGATGCACCTGCACCGTCGGGATGCGCAAATCCGACACCCAACAGGACGTTCCGTTGGAAGAGCGTCCAGAGCCCGCGGATCACCTCGACCCGGTACCCGAGCGACTGTGTCTTCCCGAGCTCTTCCTGGATGACAGCCACCCGATGAGTCACGACGCGCTGTGCGTTGAAAGCCATAAGCACAATGAGCACCAACAGGGCGCCGCCGATAGCACGTCGCGCGGACGCCTTGAACGCCTGACGTCGTTCCGGGTCAAAGAACAGGATCCAGAGCACGGAACCGAGGATCCCGATCCAGAATGCCCTGTACCCCATCATGATGGAGGCGAGTCCCGTCACGACGAGGATGAGGGTCCTCGTCCCGGGCCGGAAAACGACTCGATCGAAGTACGCGATGAAGAGGGCGAGAAAGTCGACCGCATACCCGGGATTCGTGGTGCGATAGAACTCGATCGACGTGATCGTCTGTCCGGCGCCGCGCGTGCTGATGCCTGCCAAGTACGGGCTCAGATCGACGAAGAAGCCGACGATTGAAACACACGACGAGATCACGCCGGCGACGACGATGGCCCGGACGACGCCCCGGACGTTCTTTTCCGAGTATGCGACCAGGGATCCCAGGAGGATGAACGCATAGAATAAGAACTCGCGCGCCGCCTTCACGCTGAGCCAAGGGTCCTGCTCCCACCGGATCGAAGTGAGTACACAGATGATCGTCACGAGTGACAGCAGCAACGCCGTGAGAGCCGAATATGCCGAGATTCTTGCAACGAAGCGGCGGGTGGCGATGCGCATCAAGGCGGAGATGATCACCCCGGCAGTCAATGAGAAAAGGGTTGCGTCGTCGAGACGCAGATCGGCAGCCAACTGCTGGCTCATGTCGATCAAGCCGAAGCCATTGGTGGAAACCGCAAGCAGCATGAACACGAAGACCGGCGGGCTTAGAACGGAGGCACCGGCGGCAATGAGCCAGAGCGGAGCCATGACAGCCCCGAGGCTCAACGTGTCAAGATCGCTAATGTAAAATGATAGCGCGACCGAGAAGGCCAAGGCGAGCCCGGCAAGCGGGATGAGCTGGCGCCGATCGTGCATTGGGGATGGATACCCCGTGGGGCCGCATTCCGCAAGTGTCAGGACCGGTCTGGAATCGCGGCCGGTCCGGATGACCAACAACGGCGCCGTGGGGCTCGGGTGGCCTTCCCCCGGCAAAGTGAACAGCTCAATTGCGGTGCGGTCATGGACCTTCTCACAGTCGGCAGGGCTCAGGTAGCCCAGCGAGGAGTGCCGATGCCGGGGGTAATGGAGTCCGCTCGATATACTCGGCAATCATGGCTTGCGCGGTTGGCCGGTGATTCCAGCGGTTCCGGTAGACAAGCTCGACCGTGAGGGCCGCGAAGAAGCTCTCGCAGAGGACATTGTGCCAGCAGTTGCCGCGGCGGGTCATGCTGGAGGCTAGACTGAGCTGAGCCAGGCCCCGAGACTCCACAAAGAGCCCCGCCGCCTGGCCCCCCGCCCCGCTCGCCCGCCGGTCCTGTTGTCACTCGGCCCCCAACAGGGTCCGCCGCACCTTGACGAGCCAGAGCTCGGCCCAGGAGCCTCGGCACAGCGAACGCAGTGCAATATCGCCAGCCTCGAATCGACATTGACTCGCCGGGATGGTCGTCTTCTTCAGAAACCCGATCGGCAACACGAGCTCGGTTGCGCCATCATGCAACTTGGCCTCGAGCATGCGCAGGTGCGCATCGTCGACAAGAAGCACGACGTAGTCGAGGTGCGACTCGACGTATTCCGCCACCCGCCCAGTAAGCAACCAGCGCCGCGCATACTCGGGGTCGTTCACCAATCCGTCCAGCGCCACTACATGGCGCCTGGCGAAATATGTCAGGCGCCCTGGGATGTCGTCTACGCCGATCCGAGCATCAGGCGAGACAAGCGCCTGCAGTCGGGCGCCAAACTCCTCGAGGGACGAGTAGTACTCATTCGCCGCCTCGGTCTCGAGGTGCAATCGCATACGTACTGCTTCACGCGGAATCAGCACTGCAATGGCAAGAGCCACACAAGCGAGTGCGGGCACGCGCCATCTGTCCCGTCGGTCCACAATGTCTTGCGCCAAGAGCGCCCCTGATAGGAAAAAAAGCGTCATCCACGACACATCGTACCAACTGCCCAAGTTGTTCCCACCAAGAGACCGTTGTACCGCCGTCTGCATCAGGAGCAGCGCGCCGGCAACGGGTAAGACCAGACCCTGTCTAGTCTCGGAGCTCTCGTGCGCCGCGTTCGTTCCGGCGGAGCGACGAGTCAACAGACCAAAGCTGATCATGGACGCGAAACCAATGACGAACGGCCACTTCGTGGCAAGCGCGGCGCCAAGGTCACTCACCGACATCCTGGCGTGGCTCCCCTTGATGAAGAAACTCGTCGATAGCGGCTCACCCGCCACCAGGGCGTTGGCCACGAAGACCAAAACGACTCCGAAGATAAGTCCCGACTCCGCGACAATCACCGCCTGGAAGCGCCTGCGGCCGTTTCCCAAGACGATGCCGATAAGACCGAGCGCCGCCGCAGCTGGGACTAGATCCAGCCGCGCGGGCGCCAACGCGGCGCCGAACCCGAACAGCAGCCCGAGACGCGCGTCAGCCGACGCCTCGATGAGGAACAGCGTGAGGCACAACGCGGCGACGGTGGTCTCCATGCCGAAACCCAACAATAGCGTCTGGCACAGCGCCCCCGTGAGCGCCGCCGTGATCCACGGCGAGCGGATGCGCTGTCGGACTCGCCAAACGAGAGCAAACGCAACTCCAGAGGTCGCTAGAACGTCGAAGGTGAACAGATTGTGGTGGAACTCGCGGTACGAGAAGGGCCCGCTCAACATGCGCCGGACCGCGGCTACGGCGCCGGGGCCAATGAGCCCACCCCAATGAAAACCGGTGGTGCGAGAGACACCGCCGTCAAAGCTGAAGGGCGAACCGTTGACGGTATTCGTAGCGATAATGCCGTAGAACAACCCATCGTCCGAGTAGCAGCGAACCCGGTGCTCTGCAGGTACGAGCAGGAAACTCAGCGCAGCGAGTGCGGCCACCAGGGCGGCGACGAAGGACGAACCGCCGCTGATCGAGCGGCCGTACGGCTGCGGCGGCGGTTGTGACGCGGCTGTTGTCGCGCCGTCCTGCTGGCTGAACCGTCCCGGGAATCCCGAGGTCTGGTGAGCGCGACTCCCGACCACCGTCGCGAGCGGTACTTTCGGCGCACCGGCTGGACACAGTGGTCCGAGCCCCAAGAGAGCACGTCCGGAGCATACTGCCCTTGCGATTGCCGGAAACCCTTGTTCCATCGAGGTCAAGGCCAGGCTTGGAGTTCAGCGCATGACGTGAAGCTCTGCGCTGGCAGGTCGCCCGTAGCCGGTCGTCCACGGACGCGAAGGGCGATGGCGACCGTCTGCGGAACCACCGTGCTGAAGCACTGGCCCGCCACGAGCGAGGATGGATTCGTTGCAGTTGTCGCAGGATAACCGTCCACCGGTGCGAGGTCCTCCCAGGTTCCGTCTCGGGTCCGTTTGATCTCGAAGCGTGGACCGCCAGCCGCGGCATCAAACCACCCGCCGTCGTGGAATACCTGGCCGTGGCAGTAGGTGACCCGGGTGAAGGTGAGCGGCTGGGGCGCCTCGAGCGCGAACCACGCATCGGGCTGCGGGCCGCCATTGAAGGTCACAGAATAGCTGGTCGTCAGGTCGTCGTTGAAGGACCCGGAGACATTTCCGAGAACCGATTGGCTCGCGTTCGACCAGTACGCGAAGAGCGACCACGGAGCCTCGTCTGCCGAGGGACTACGCGTCGGAAGCAGGACTCGTACGTAGGAGCCTCCGTCGCCGGCCAGGGCCCACGGACGAAGCAGAAAGACCGACGAGGCCGTCCCGGAGCCCCGTACCGGCACCTCGTAGACGGGGCCAGACCCCCCCCGATTCCCAGTCGCCGAGAGCCGGAGGGCGCCAACGCGGACCCGCGAGAGCAGCAGGTCCTGGAACTCGATTCCCTGGTGGCTCGGGTTAGCGGCCGCGTCATAGGCGAGAACCAACGGCCCCAATGCGAGCGCCCCCAAACCAGGATGGGGTTGCTCGAGCGGTATGCGGCGTGCTCGAAACCGGAAGTCGACTGCGAGTAGGTCGCCGTCGGTCCACTTGCGCCGCACAGCGAGAAAGGCTGGCCCATTCGGGAAGCGTCGGGGGTGCGGCCGGGGATCTCCACCGTCGCGCCCCGGGCCCACGAAGGGGTGAGCAGATTCAGTGAGAACTGCTCAGGGGCCTCGATCTCGACCTTGATCGTGACCCGATCACCGAAGGGGAAATCCCCCGAGATCCGGAGCGTTCCGTTGCGTCCGCCGGGCGTAACGAAGCCATAGGAGCCCGGTGCGTAGAGCAGGACCGCCGGTCCACTCGGCGCCGTCATTACGCTGTTATCCGCGAACCACGCGATCCCGCGTGGACCGTTGCTGGAGCAGCACGTCAGGTAGGGCGTGTAGGGCTTCCTGCCGGCGAGCGGGCAGTAGTAGCACCACTGCGAGGCGTCCCTCGCCTGAGAGGCTAACAGCTGATTGCAAGCGGTCCACATGTAGGACTCCGCGAAGCGCGCCTCGCCCGTCACTTGCAACAGACGGTGATTCAGGCGGAGCCACGTCACCGTGACGCAGTTTTCCTGCACATCGTCAGCGGCGGTGTACGGTCGGGGTCCCTGCGCTTGGAATCGCTCGAACCGGCTCGAGCCACCGGTCACGTAGAGCTGCTCGCGCGACACCTCCTCCCAAGCGTTGACGGCTGCGGTGAGCAGTTCTCGGTCCCCGGTGATGTCGTAGAGTTCCACGAGGCCGACGACGTTGGCGAGGATCTCGTACGCCTTCCCACCCGCGAGGTCCTGGATCGGCTGGCGTGACAGGAGGTGGCTCAGCAGCCGCGGTCCACCAGGCGAGTCCCACGCTCGGACGATTGCCCGGCAGAACTCGAGATAGCGCGGCTCCCGCGAGAACGCGTAGAGCCGAGCCATCGGTTCCAGGACGGCAGTGGCGGCCAGCCCTTGGTGGTACCCGACCGCGAGGATGCTCCGTTGTTCGGGGCGGTCGCCGAACGTCTCGACGAGCAGGTCAGCGGCGCGCGTCAGCGCCGCCCACACCGCCGCATCTCGAGTCGCCTCGTAGTAGCTGAGCAATCCGATCAGGACGTAGCGGTGGACCCACACATCGGAGGTGTAGACATCCTCGAACACAAATCGTCGACCCCGTGGGTAGGTTCCGAGGTATCCGTCGGTGTCCTGCGTTGCGATCAGGCGGCGAGTGACGACATCCATGCGCTCGAGCAAACGCTGGTTTCGCGTGACCGAGTACGCAAGTGAGGCCGCGTCGAGCCACTTTCCTACGTACTCCCCGTCCCATGAACCGGTGCAGTCCCGACGCTCGAAGCAGGCGAGTAGCTGATCGACTTCAATCCGAAGCAAACGGTTCTCGATCGACGCGCCGAACCGGCGCCCGATCTCACCCTGTAGCTGGATGCCCGAGGGCGCCAGGCTCGTGAGCGGCCCGATTGATGAGACGACGGTGCCCGGAGGGGCGCCCAGGCTGGCCCCGGCCATCAGAACGAGCACGATTCCCACGCAGCAGGATCTCATACACTCAACATCTTTCCGTCCGCGATTGTGAGCCAGCACTATTCCTCAGGGCCGATCATCAGCGGGACCGACGCCGCGCAAGGCGGCGGCTCACGGCGTTTCAGCGCGCGACACGGGTTGCCGACGGCAACGCTCCAGGCCGGGATGTCCCCCACAACGAGGCTACAGGCCCCGCCCACAACCCCGCGCCCAATGGGAACCCGCCTCAGGATCGTCGTCTTCGCACCAATCCAAGCGTCGTCCTCGATTACGATCGGGGGCGGGTTCGGCGGGGCCGGTGCGAAGCGAAGCGGAATCGCGTTGTTTGAAAGATCGTGGTCCCCGCCAATCAGCATGCCCTGAGGGCCGAACATTGCTTGGCGTCCGATGTCGATCGATGTTGGAGGCGCGGTGAAGGCACCGGGGCCGGTGTACCCGTCGTCGCCGATCGAGATCACGGAGGGATTGAGGATCGTGGTGCCAAGCCCGATCCGCGATCCGCGGCCCGCATGTGCGAGGCGCGTGCGGTAGTAACCGGCAAGCATCCCGCGAGCGAGCTTCCCGTTGATCAAGGCAATGCCCTCCTGCGTGACCGTCGACTACGGCATGAGACAAGGTAGCACGGGTCGTCCGGCCCAGGATCGGCAAGTTGCATCGCGGGGAGCCGGTCAGCGCGTGGCCGACTGCGGCCGCATGAGGCGGCGTATCGGTACTGCTGATGGCATGAAGTGATGGCATCGAACGTGCTCCAAGGCTGCACGTAGGGGCGCCCGGGGTGCCCCCGTATTCGTCGTACGGGACGGGTCCGCGCGACGGGCGGCATCTACGGACTATCGCTTCACCATGAATACAGCCCCGCCCGCGCGCTGCGTCAGTGCCAAGGCCCGGACCAGGGGACGAGTCTGTGTCATGCGCAGGACGCGACGCCGCAGGACGCTGCCCGCGATCGGCGCATCGTTGGCCTCCACGACGTCGAGCTTCGAATAGAACTTGTAGAACCCGGCCGAGCGCCCCAGGCGACAGAGTTCGGCGAAGCTGAACCAGTGGACTGCGGGGCGAGTGGTGTAGTTGCCTAGCGCGGGTTCGAAGTGGAGCTGCTGGTGAATGTAGGCCTCCTTCAAGGTTCTCGGCAGCCACTGAAAGAAGCGAATGCGGAACTCACTGTTCCCGAATTGCAGTCGATTGGTCGTCGTGATGTAGGCAATCCCTCCCGGCTCGAGTACGCGATACAATTCTGCGAGGGTCTTCTCTGGGGAATCGACGTGCTCGAGAACGCTCTCCAGCAGAACGATACGCTGCGAGGCGTCCTCAACGGGTAAGCACTCTGCCGTTCCCGCGACCACCGACCCTCGTCCCGTCAGGAAGGTGCGCGCTTCGACTGCGAGGCTGGGGACAGGTTCGATCCCAACGGCGCGAAATCCCCTGCGATGCAACGCCAGGAGAACTTCCGGTCGGGAACCGCAGCCGACCACGAGCGCGGGCGCGCCGTCGAACGGTGGGCGGGCCACGCGGGTGAGGTAGACGACGGTCGCGTCGCAGTCGCTGCCCGAGTGATGAGTTCGCCCGAGGACCTGGGTCCGCTCAAGCTCCTCCAGCGCGGGGTAGCCTTCCACGAGTCGACGGTTCTGATAGAGCTCCTGGTACTTCTTGCCACGACCCATTCCGTCACCATGTCCGTCCGGAGGAGGAGAGGCGGAGTCTCGAATCACCGCTACGGCGGAGTTGGAGTTTGCCGCGAACCGGAACCGCAAGCCACGCCGATCTCGCGGAGTGGGAGCGGGCTGCGCCTGTGGCCTCGTGGAAGGGGACTCCGAACGCCCGCGGATGAGACCGTTCTGGTTCGCGTTGCCCCCACCTCCCCCCGCTGGCCCCCCCCCGCCCCCCGGTGCTAGCCTTCCGCTCCCACCCCCTCCGGCATCCCCCGCGGGGGCCTCCGCCCCACCCCCAACTCCGCCCGGGAAACCCTGGCCAAGGCCGACGTGGAGCCCGACGTGAACAACTCCGACCTCCTCCGCCACCCCGATCGCTTCGTCACCCGCCACCTCGGCCCGCGCGACGCCGACATCGCAGAGATGCTCGAGACGATGGGCCTCTCCAGCCTCGACCAGCTGGTCGAGCAGACCGTCCCGGCCTCGATCCGGGGCGAGCGGCCGCTCGACCTGCCGGCCGCGGTCTCGGAGTCCGAGGTGCTGGCCGAGCTGCGCGAGCTGGCCGAGCAGAACCGGGTCTTCCGCTCCTACCTCGGCCTCGGCTACCACGGGACGGTCACGCCGCCCGCGATCCTCCGGAACATCCTCGAGAACCCGGGCTGGTACACCCAGTACACCCCCTACCAGCCGGAGATCTCGCAGGGGCGGCTGGAGGCGCTGCTCAACTTCCAGACGCTGATCATCGACCTGACCGGGATGGAGGTCGCCAACGCCTCCATGCTCGACGAAGCGACCGCCGCGGCCGAGGCGATGACGCTGGCCAAGCGCGTCCTCGACCGGAAGTCCGACGGCAAGTCCTTCTTCGTCTCCGAGCGCTGCCACCCCCAGACGATCGAGCTGGTGAAGACCCGCGCGCTCCCGCTGCACATCCCGGTGATCGTCGGCGACCACGCCGCGCTCGACCCCGCGAAGACCCCGGTCTTCGGCGTCCTGGTCCAGTACCCGGCGAGCGACGGCGAGATCCTCGACTACGGCCCCTTCATCGCGGCGGCCCACGCCGCGGGCGCCCTGGCGGTGGTCGCCGCCGACCCGCTCGCCCTCACCGTCCTGCGCCCGCCGGGCGAGTTCGGCGCCGACGTCGTCGTCGGCAGCGCGCAGCGCTTCGGCGTCCCGATGGGCTACGGCGGCCCGCACGCCGGCTACATGGCGACGAAGGACGCCTACAAGCGCCACCTCCCGGGCCGCCTGATCGGCGTCTCCAAGGACTCCTCGGGCAAGCCGGCGATGCGCCTGTCGCTGCAGGTCCGCGAGCAGCACATCCGCCGCGACAAGGCGACCTCCAACATCTGCACCGCCCAGGTCCTGCTGGCCGTGATCGCCTCGATGTACGCGGTCTACCACGGCCCCGACGGGCTGAAGGCGATTGCCCGCCGCGTCCGGTTGCAGGCCGGGATCCTGGCCCGCGCGCTGGAGGGGCTCGGCGCGACGGTCCGCTCACAGCCCGCTTCTTCGACGCCCTGCGCGTCGCGCCGCCGGCCGGCCGGACCCAGCGGCAGGTGCTCGACGCCGCCCTGGCGCTGGGGATCAACCTGCGCGCCTTCGACAACGGCGACGTCGGGATCGCGCTCGACGAGACCGTCTCCGTCCAGGACCTCGACGACATCGCGCAGGCGTTCGGCGCGAAGCCGGCCGCGGTCACCGCGAACGCCGGTCCACTCGCCGGCCGCGTCAACGTCGAGCTCGAAGCGCCGCACGCCCGCACCTCCGACTTCCTGGCGCACCCGGTCTTCCACCGCTACCGCTCGGAGACCGAGCTGCTGCGCTACATCAAGCGGCTCGAGTCGCGCGACCTGTCGCTGACCACCTCGATGATCCCGCTCGGCTCGTGCACGATGAAGCTCAACGCCGCGGCCGAGATGCTGCCGATCACCTGGCCCGGCTTCGCGCGCGCTGCACCCGTTCGCGCCCGCGGACCAGGCCCAGGGCTACAGGGAGCTGTTCGTCCGCCTGGAGCGCTGGCTGGCCGAGATCACCGGCTTCGCCGGGGTCTCGCTGATGCCCAACGCCGGCTCGCAGGGGGAGTACACCGGGCTGCTCGTGATCCGCGCCTGGCACCACGACCGCGGCGACGACCACCGCGACGTCTGCCTGATCCCGGTCTCGGCCCACGGCACGAACCCGGCCAGCGCGATCATGGCCGGGATGCGCGTCGTCGGCGTGGCCTGCGACGACCACGGCAACATCGACATCCCCGACCTCGCCGCCAAGGCCGCCGAGCACAAGGACCGCCTGGCCGCGCTGATGGTGACCTACCCCTCGACCCACGGCGTCTTCGAGGAGGGGATCAAGCAGATCTGCCGGATCGTCCACGAGGCCGGCGGGCAGGTCTACCTCGACGGCGCCAACATGAACGCGCTGGTCGGGATCTGCCGGCCGGGCGAGCTGGGCGCCGACGTCTGCCACCTCAACCTGCACAAGACCTTCTGCATCCCGCACGGCGGCGGCGGCCCGGGGATGGGCCCGATCTGCGTCGCCGCGCACCTGGTGCCGTTCCTGCCGACCCACCCGCTCCACAAGATCGGCGGCGCGAAGGCGATCGGGCCGGTCTCGGCGGCGCCGTACGGCAGCCCGTCGATCCTGCCGATCAGCTACGCCTACATCCGGATGATGGGGCCCGACGGCCTGCGCCGCGCGTCGGAGGTGGCGATCCTCAACGCCAACTACATCGCGCAGCGCCTCAACGAGCACTTCCCGGTCGTCTACAAGGGGGACCGCGGCCAGGTCGCGCACGAGTGCATCGTCGACCTGCGGGGGCTCAAGGCCAGCGCCGACATCGACCCGGACGACGTGGCGAAGCGGCTGATGGACTACGGCTTCCACGCCCCGACGATGTCGTGGCCGGTGCACGGCACGCTGATGATCGAGCCGACCGAGAGCGAGTCCAAGGAAGAGCTGGACCGCTTCTGCGACGCGATGCTCGCGATCCGCGGGGAGATCCGCGAGATCGAGCAGGGGATCGCCGACCGCGCGAACAACGTGCTCAAGCACGCGCCGCACACCGCGCAGGTCGTGACCGCCGACGGCTGGGACCGGCCGTACAGCCGGGAGCGGGCGGCTTACCCGGACGAGCACACGCGTCAGCACAAGTTCTGGCCGCCGTGCGGCCGGGTCGACAACGCCTACGGCGACCGCCACCTGGTCTGCGCCTGCCCGTCCGTGGAGGCCTATCTGTAGACCCGCAGGGCCTCCCGTTACCCCCGCGAGACGCGGCGTGTCAGCCTGTAGGGGCCGGCCTCCGTGCCGGCCCGTTTCGCGGGATGAGTCGTTCGGGCCAGCACAGAGGCCGGCCCCTACACTCCCTAACGCCCGTCAGATAACGCATTAGTTGCATCGGTGAGCCGTTGACATAAGCCTCCCACCGGCCGTAAAAGCGCGGGCAAGCGAGCCGCGCCTAGACCGGGCGGCACCGGAGGAGGCTCGATGAGGGAAGGCTCGGCGAGACGGTGGGTGTTCTTTCTTCTGGTGGCCGCGACGCTGTGGCTGGTTTCGCCGCACGCCGCAGAAGCGCAGTGGCAGATCGCCTCGAAGGACGAGAAGCAGACCCTGAAGTTCGGCATCCTCGTGCAGCCGCAGTACGAGGCGCTCGAGACCGTCAACACCGATCACTACTCGCAGAACCTCTACATCCGCCGCCTGCGCCTGATCTTCGGCGGCAAGATCTCCGACCGCTGGAGCTTCTTCACCGAGACCGACAGCCCGAACATCGGCAAGGCCCGACGCGGCGAGCGTCAAGAACGCACCCAACATGTACATCCAGGACATGTACATCACCTACAAGTCGAACGACGACTTCATGGTCGACATGGGCATGATGCTGCTCGCGACCTCCTACAACCACAACCAGTCCGCGGCGCAGCTGCTGACGCTCGACTACGGGCCCGTACACCTTCCTGACGTCGACCCCGGCGCAGGAGAGGATCGGACGCGACTACGGCGTCCAGATCCGCGGCTACCCGTTCAAGAAGCAGATCGAGTACCGCGCTCGGCGTCTACCAGGGCTACCGCGGTGTCGATGCCGCCAACCCGCTGCCGATCATCGCGCGCCTCGCCTTCTGGCCGTGCGAGGCCCCGACCGGCTACTTCTACCCCGGCACGCTCCAGGGGACCAAGAAGATCATGTCGATCGGCGCGCTCTACGACGCGCAGAAGGACGCCGATTCCTACGGCGGCGACATCTTCGGCGAGTTCCCGATCGGCAAGAACGCGATCACCTTCCAGGGCGACTACGTGCACTACGACGGGGGTACGTTCATCACGGCGATCCCCAAGCAGGCGATTCCTGGCGGAGCTGGGCTTCCTGATCGGCGTCGATCCACCTCACGCCGTACGTGCAGTACGCCAACAAGAACTTCGACGACGAGCACCCTGACGACGAGACGAGCTGGCAGCTCGGGGCCGCCTACTGGATCGCCAACCACAACCTGAACCTGAAGCTGGCCTACACCAAGATCTAGAAGGACAACTTCCCGACCGCAACCAGTACCAGCTGCAGTTCCAGCTGTTCCAGTTCTGACGCGACCCGCGGCGGGCCGGCACGGAGGCCGGCCCCTACAGTTCTGACGCGACCCGCGGCGGGCCGGCACGGAGGCCGGCCCCTACAGTTCTGACGCGACCCGCCGGCGGGCCGGCACGGAGGCCGGCCCCCCTACAGTTCTGACGCGACCCGTAGGGGCCGGCCTCCGTGCCGGCCCGCAGGGCGCCGCTTCAGCGGGTCAACGCCGGGTGCCGGTCGCCGCCTGCGGCGGTGACCGGCGCGTGGCGCAGCCGGTGCACCAGCTCGATCGAGGGGCGCGCGTCTTCGATCCCGAACCCGCGCCCCGCCAGCACCCGCTCGTAGACGCGGGTGTGCAGGTCGGTGAACCCCTCCGAGAACTCGACCTCCTCGCCGTCCAGCGTCAGCGAGCGGAAGGCCGGGCGCCCGGCCTCGAGGGCGCCGGGCGGCAGGTCCTTCCCGTCGACCGACAGGAACCAGCGCACCCGGGCCCGCTCCAGCTCGATCAGGCCCCCCATCCGCGCCGGCTCGGCCAGGTGCACCTCGCTCGACTGCACTTTGCCGAAGATCCAGACCAGCAGGTCGAAGAAGTGCACGCCGATGTTCATCGCCACGCCGCCCGACTTCTCGTCCGAGCCCTTCCAGGAGACGAAGTACCACGGCCCGCGGCGCGTGACGTAGGTCAGCACGACGTCGTGCTTCCGGCCCGTCGCTGCCTCCGCGCCGCCACGACCGTTCGCGCAGCGCGAGCAGCGCCGGATGCTCGCGCAGCTGCAGCACGGTGTAGACGCGCCGGCCGTACTCGGTCTCCAGTTCGGAGAGCTGGTCGAGGTTCCAGGGGCTGACCACCAGCGGCTTCTCGCAGACCGCGTCGGCGTGCAGCCGCATCGCCAGCCGCACGTGCGCGTCGTGCAGGTAGTTCGGCGAGCAGACCGACACGAAGTGCGCGCGCTCGTCCTCGCCCTTCCGGCGCAGCTTCTCCAGGAAGCGGTCGAAGCGCTCGATCTCGGTGAAGAAGCGCACGTCGGGGAAGTAGCGGTCGAGCACGCCGACCGAGTCGTTCGGGTCGGTCGCCGCGACCAGCCGGTTCCCCGTGTCGCGGATCGCCGCCAGGTGCCGCGGCGCGACGAAGCCGCCGGCCCCGATGATCGCGAAGTTGCTCATGCCGAGAAGCTAACCGCCTACGGCCGCGTGCGCCACGGCGGGGCCGCGGTCTCGAACATCCGCTCCACCGGGACGATCGTCACCGACGCCTTCCCGAGGCCCAGCGGCCACGCCGCGTAGTGCCGGTCGGCCTCGGGGGTCTCGGCCGGGACGCCGTCGGCCGGCGCCGCCGGGGTCGGCAGCCCGGAGGTCAGTTGCTGCCGCAGCAGCTCGGCGTCCTGCGTCACCACGACCGCCTTGTAGCGGTCGGCGCGGAGGTGCCGCACCAGCGCGGCCTGCAGCGTCTCGGGCGTGAGGGCGGCGAGCTGGGCGTCGAGCCGGGCCAGGCCGTCGGGCGTGCCGTAGAAGTGATCGTCCAGCTCCCACCCCAGGCGCCGGTCGGGGGTCTGGCGCCAGAGCTGGACGTACGCGCGCAGGAAGTCGCGCTGGCGCTCGAACTCCTCGCGCGGGATCCCCTCGGCGATCATCCGGTCCAGCTCGGCCAGCGCGGCGCGCAGCGCGAAGGCGGCGTTGGCCGGGGCCACGGACCGGATCCAGAGGCTGGCGTACTGCTGCGAGCGCGGGTGCCCCGGCGCGTGAAAGCGCGTCCCCGGCTCCTCGACGAAGTGCTCGGCGTAGGCGTAGTCGCCGTAGTTGAGGCCGCGCGCCTCGCGCAGTTCCTCGTAGAGCCGGCCGTAGGGGGTGCGGTGCTGGCCGAGCCACGACATCGCCACCAGCAGCGCGGCGAAGTCGGGGTGGGAGCGGTTGACGTCGATCGGAAAGCCCAGCGCGATCGCTGCCGCCGGCGCCGGCTTCTCGACGATCACGACCTCCGGCAAGCCGGACGGCGAGGCCGCCAGGACCGGCTCGCGCTCCGGCAGGCCGGCGGGGAGCGCCGCCAGGTCGGTGCGGATCGCCTCCGGCAGCTCCGTCGGGTAGGCGCCGGCGACGCCGAAGCGCGCGTTCCCGGCGCGGTACCGCGCGCGATAGAAGTCGCGCGCGTCGTCGGGCGCGAGCGCCAGGAGCCCGCGCACTGTCCCTTCGGGGAGGTGCGCGTAGCGGTGGTTCTCGAACACCAGCAGCTCCAGCGCGCGCCGCGCCAGTTGCTCGTCGTCGGACCCGCGCAGCGTTCCCGCGAGCGCCGCGACCTGCGCCGTGCGGAGCCGGTCGAAGTCGCCGGCGTCGAAGCGCGGTGCGACGAGCAGACCGCGCAGCACCGCGTACAACTCGGCCGCGTGCTCCGCTGGCGCCTCGGCCACGAAGGTGGTCGTCTCCTGGTCGGCCCAGCCGCGGATCGTGCCGCCGATCGGGTAGAGCCGCTCCTGCAGCGCGGAGTAGGTCGCGTCGCGCGTCCCGCCGCCGGCGACGAGCGCGGCGGTGAGCGCGGCCAGCCCCTCCTTGCCCACGGGGTCGTCGATCGCGCCGACGTCGAACACGACCCGGATCGAGACGACCGGGGCACCGCGGCCGGAGGCCGGCACCGCATCCTCCTCGGGGGCCGCCGACGCCTGCCGCCGGGTCCGCCTCCCGGGCGCGGCAGCCCGGCACGGCGAGCGTCCGCGAGCGCCGCCAGCGCCGCCGCGGCCGCCAGCGCTGCCGGCAGGACAGCCCACCCGCGACGACGCCCGACCCTCACGGCCCGGCCGCGCTCCGCTGGACGATCACCTCGATCACGCCGGCGTCCACCAGCCAGCGCGCCGCCGCGGCCTGGACGGCCTCCGGCGTGACCGCCGCCAGGGCCTGCTTCGTAGCGTCCCAGCGCCGCGAGGCCGCCGGGGAGCGAGGCGTACGGCGCCAGCGCCAGCGCGACCCCCTCGGTCGAGTCGAGGCTGCGCCGGAAGAGCGCGCGCCGCCGGCTCCGGACCGCCTCGACGCGCGCCGGTTCGGGGGAGGCGAGGGCCAGCGCCGCCGCGGCCTGGCGCACGGCGCTGCGCAGCAGGTCGGCCTCGGCGCCCGGGGGGCCGTCGGCCCGCCCGCGCAGCTCGACGATCGCCAGGAACGGATCGCGGCGCGCCGGCAGCTCGACCGTCATCGACTCGGCGACGCGGCGCTCGACGACCAGCTCGCGGTACAGCGGCGAGACCGGCCCGAACAGCAGCTCGGTTGCGACGTCGAGCGCCGCGAACTCGGCCGCGCCCGCGCCCTCGGGACCGGAGAGCGCCGGCGCCCGCCACGCCACCAGCACCACCGGCGCGGTCGGGACCGGCCAGTCCGACTTCACCGCGCCGCGCGGCGCGGACTGCGGCGCCTCGGCCGGCGGCTCGAAGGTCGTCGTCGCGCCGCTCCAGGACCCGAAGGCGCGCTCGGCCAGCGCCGCGGCGCGCCCCGGCTCGACGTCGCCGACGATCAGCAGCGTCGCGTTGTCGGGCCGGTACCACTGGCGGTAGAAGCCCAGCGCGGCGTCGTAGGCCAGCGCCAGCGCGGCGACGTCGGCCGCGCGGCCGAGCGGGTCGTGCCCGTAGCCCGCGAGCGGGAAGGCCAGCGAGCGCAGCAGCGCGCGGGCCTGGAACGCGGGGTCGGCGACCGTGCGGCGATGCTCGCCCTGCACCGCCCCCGCCTCCAGCCGGTAGTCGCTCGCGGTGAAGGCCATCCCGGTCAGCCGGTCGGCTTCGGCCTCGAGCACGCGCTCCAGCGCGGCGCCGGGCGCGGTGACGAAGATAGCCGGTCCAGTCGTCGGTCACCAGCGCGCTGCCGTCGGCGCCGAGCGACTGCATCAGCCGGTCGTAGGCCGGAGCGTCGAAGCGCCGCCCGCCGCGGTGGGCCATGTGCTCGACGACGTGCGCGAGGCCCGAGGGGCCGCCCGCCGGCTCGAGCCGGGAGCCGGCGCGCACGATCGTCGCGACGGTCACCAGCCCGGAGCTCTCGTACGGCACGACGATCACCGCGAGGCCGTTGCCGAGCACCCGCTCCTCGGCCGCGAACGGGAGCATCTTCGGTTCGCCCGGCGGCTTCGGCTCCTTCGGCTCGTCCGCGCGCGCGGGCGTCGCGGCGAGGGCCAGCGCGGCGGCGAAGGCGAGGGACCAGGCGGCGACGTCCAAGCTTCCTCCTCCCGGGGGCGTCAGGCTAACATCCGTGCCATGAGAACGCTGCCGCGCCCGCTCGCTCCCCTGGTCCTCCTCGCGCTCCTCGTGCTCCTCACGCCCGTCGCGGTCCTCGCCGCCCAGGTCCCGCCGGCGTCGGCTGCGCCCGCCCCCGGCGGCGCCCTCCCGGAGACCGCGATCACGCGCCACGAGCTCGCGGTCATGCTCGACCCGGCCCGGCGCGTGCTGGAGGGGACGGCGCGGCTGACCGTCGCTCCCGGGGCGAAGCAGGTCACGCTCGCGCTCGGCGCGCCGTACGCGATCACCGAGGCCCGGCTCGTGCAGCCCGGCGCCGAGAAGAAGCTCGCGCTCCCGGCGCCGCGGCTGCGTCCCGCGCAGGGAGAAGACTCCCCGGCCCAGCTCTGGACATTCGAACCGGGCGGGAGTCCGTCGGGAGAGAGAGTCCTCAGGGTCGCCTGGTCGGGGCCGCCGCCGGAACTCCCCAAGGAGGTCCAGTTCAGCCGCGAGGAGATCGCCGGGATGCCGGACGGCTACCTCGCGCCCGAGGGGGCGTTCCTGACACCCGGGGCCGGCTGGTACCCGAGCGGGACGCAGGTGCGCAGCCAGTTCACGCTCGAGGCCCGGGTCCCGGCGGCGTGGCGCGTCGTCTCCGAAGGGCGGCGCGACCCGGCCGGCGACGAGGCGCAGGGCGAGTGGCGCGTCGAGCGCTACGACGCCACCCACCCGGTCGAAGGGATCCACCTCGTGGCCGCGCCGTGGAAGGTGCAGCAGATGGAGTGGGAAGGGCAGCGGCTCGCGGTCTACACCCTGCCCGACACTCCCGACGACCTCGGCCGCAGCTACCTCAACGCCGTGCAGGCCTCGCTCGAGCGCTACACGAAGCTCGTCGGCCCGCACGCCTGGCCGCAGTTCGTGGTCGCCGAGCACATCCTGCCGACCGGCTACGGGATGCCGTCGTTCACGCTGCTCGGGGCGGGCGTGATGCGGCTGCCGTTCATCATCCGGACCAGCCTACCGCACGAGGTGCTGCACGACTGGTGGGGCAACGGCGTCTACGTCGACTACGCGCAGGGGAACTGGTGCGAGGGGCTGACGGCCTACATGGCCGACCACGCGCTGGCCGGCGAGGACACGAAGGGGGGCGACGTCGACTACCGGCGCCAGATCCTGCGCGACTACTCGGAGTACGTCACCCGCGCGGGCGGCGCGACCGAGCCCGCGGTCGCCGAGTTCCGGGAGCGGCACGACCGGGCGACCCGCGCGCTCGGCTACGGCAAGGTCGCGATGATCTTCCACATGCTGGAGGAGCGCGTCGGCACCGAGCGCTTCCAGGAGGCGCTGCGCGCGTTCTACGCCGAGAAGAAGTACCAGCGCGCCGGCTGGAGCGACATCGAGGAGGTCTTCTCGCGGGTCGCGAAGGAGAACCTCTCGGCCTTCTTCAAGCAGTGGGTCGGGCGCCCGGGTGCGCCGTCGCTGGTGCTCGAGCGGGCCGCGGTGAAGACCGCTGGCGACCAGTACCGGACCGAGGTCGCGGTGCGCGTCCCGGGCGGCTGGCAGATCCCGGTGCCGGTGGACGTCGTCGGCAGCGAGGGCCAGCGGGCGCGCGGGGTGGCCCAGGCGGCGGGCGGCGTCGCGCTCGCCACCGTCGTCACCCCCTTCGAGCCGCAGCGCGTGGAGGTCGACGCGGAGGTCGACCTGTTCCGGCTGCTGACGCCGGGCGAGATCCCGCCGACGCTGGCGCGGCTGCTCGCCGCGCCGCCCGACCTGGTGGTCGTCGGGACCGGCCGCGGCGAGTCGTTCGTCGAGGCCGGCCGCTCCGCTGCCAACCAGCTGGCGCAGGGGAAGGCGCAGGTCCGCCTGGACCACGACGTGACGAAGGAGCAGCTCCAGGCGGCGTCGCGGGTCTGGCTGGTCGGACGGCCCGGGACGCAGTTCACCGCGCTGCTCGCCGGCCGGATGCCGGAGGGGATGCTGCTGGCCGACGACACCATCACCGTGGCCCGCACCGCCGCCACCGGGCCCGAAGCGGCGGCGGTGATCGTGATCGATCACCCCGCGCCGGGCGCCGGCGCGCTGGGGATCGTCGACGCGATCAAGCCCGAGGGGCTGGTCTTCACCGCGCGTCGGCTGACCCACTACGGCAAGTACTCGTACCTGCTCTTTGCGGGCAACCAGGCGACGGTGAAGCAGATCGCGCCGCCCGCCGAGCAGCCGCTCGTGCGCGCGGTGGCTCCCGCCGCGGCGAAGTGAGGCGGACGTGACGCGAGGAACAGAGTCGGCCATGACGGGGAGGCGGCGGTGATGGCGGGTCGCGGTCCCGGCGGATCTGGCGGTGCCGAGGACCGGCAGGTCTTCGAGGCGCTCGCCGGGGCCGGCCGCGGTGCGCTGCGCGCGCTGTGGGCGCGCCGCGACGAGCGCGAGGCGCTGCACCCGACCGAGCGGCGGCTGCTGGAGCTGCTCGAGAGCCATCGCGAGTACCGCCCGTTCTGGGAGGGGGCCGACCCGGGCCCCGAGGAGAACCCCTTCCTGCACGTCGTGATGCACGAGGTGATCGACCGCCAGGTGGCGCAGGACGATCCGCCCGGCACGCGCGAGGCGTTCGAGCGGCTGGTCAACGCGGGGGTCGACCCGCACGACGCCCAGCACCTGATCCTCGAGGTCTTCGCCCGCGCGATGCACGAGCTGATGGCCGGCGGGCAGCCGCTCGACCCGGAGCTCTACCGCGCGCGGCTCGCCGCGCTGGGTCCCGGCTCCGGCTCCGGCGAGACGACGTAGATCGTTCGCGCCCCGGCCTGCGCCGCGGCCGCGATCGCGCGCAACAGGTCGTCCCACGCGGCGTCGCCCGGGGTGACCAGCGCGACGCGTCCTTCGGCGTCGAGCGCGGGCGGCTGCGGCCGGCGGGAGCGCGTCGCGCCAGACGACGTCGAGCGGGGCCTCCCGGTCGTGCGGCAGCAGGCGCTCGCGGCGCAACCGCCTCCAGCGGCCGATCTCGTCGTCCGGGAGCGGCGCGCCCTTGCTCAGCTTGCGCGCGAACGGCAGCGGGACCCGCGCGCGCGGCACGCCGGGGGGGAGGCTCGCCGGCTCCACGGCGAGCCGGGGGGCGTCGACCGCGGCGAGCGGCGCGATCGGCCGGCCGGTCGGCGCTGCGCGGTAGCCGAACCGCAGCGGACCGTCGCCCAGTTGCGCGAGCAGCGGGGCGACCGTGGACCAGCGCACGATCCGGTCGATCTTGGCGACCCGCGTCACGCCGCACTCGGCCGGGAGCGGCAGCACGGTCGCGCCGCCGTCGCCGTCGACGGTAGAGCTCGAAGCCGGCCGGCAGGCCGGCCGGGCCACCGGAGCCGTCCGCCGCGCGCGCCGCGAGCTCGACCGCGACCCCGGCCGCGAGCGGCAGGGGAAGCGGCGGCAGGATCGCGATCTCCAGCGGCAGCTCGTAGGGGGCACGCTCGCGCAGCGCCGGGGCGTCGGCCGTCGTGCGCTCGAAGGCCTCGAACAGCAGCGCGCCGCGCGCGGGAGCGGCGAGCGGCGCAACTCCCGGGACAGGCCTCCAGCCCCTCGGCGCGCGCCGCGCGCGTCGCGGCCGAGAGGCCGTGATCGGCGGCCGGCACCACGACCCACCAGCTGACCAGCGCCAGCAGCAGCGCGGCGGCCGCGATCAGCAGCGTGTTGCGCAGCCAGCGCGCCGGCCGCACGACGCCGGCCAGCAGCGTCAGGTGGACCAGCATCGCCGCCGAGAGCGCGAACAGCACGATCTGCTCGACGCTCACCCAGAGCCCGGCCGCCGGCGTGCCGGGCACCGCGAGCAGCCCGGGCACGAACCACGCCGCGCCGGCGCCCGACTCGTGCATCGCCTCCCCGAACAGCCGCGTCCCGCCGAGCACGGCGGCCAGCGGCGCGAGCGGCGCGTGGGCCAGCAGCCAGCGCCGCCGCAGCCGGCGGCGGGCCTCGGCGAAGACGCCCGGCATCCGGCCCTCCAGCGGGAGCAGGGTCAGCAGCGCGACCCACGTGCCGATGTCGATCGCGAACAGCGACATCGCGACCAGGCGCGGCCCCTGGAGCGGGAGGAAGCCGTAGTACTCCGGCACCGGGAAGATCCCGCGGCGCGCCATCTCGGTCCACGCATCGGACTGGATCCGGGCGTAGCCGACGACGAGCGGGAGCTGGATCGCGAGCGTCGCGAGCAGGGCCGCGATCAGCGCGCGGCGCAGCGCGGCGCGCGGGGCGCGGGACCGGCCGGAGGCCGGCCAGGCCGCGCGGGGCGGGGCGGGGGGACCGCCGGCGGCTTGCCCTTCGCTCACGGCCCGGCCAGCAGCTCGACGGCCAGCGCCGTCCCGTTGAATGCGGCGTGGAGCGCGAGCGGCGCCCAGAGCGTCCGGTAGCGCTCGTAGGCAACGGCCGCCGCCAGCCCGACCAGGAAGAGCGGCACCGTCGACCAGGCCATCAGGTGGATCCCGGAGAAGATCGCGGCGGACAGGCCCGAGGCGACCGCGAACGGCAGGTCGCGCCGCAGGCCGCCGTAGACGAAGCCGCGGAAGTAGAGCTCCTCGGCCAGCGGCGCGGCGATCACGGCGGCCAGCAGCAGCAGCGGCCAGGGTGCGGCGAGCAGGTCCATCTGCTGCGCCTGCTCGGCCAGCATCTCGGCGTACGCGGCGGGGGCGAACCGTTCGAGCGAAAGCGCCCAGAAGGTCGAAGCGCCGACCAGCCCCGCGCCGCCCGCGGCCGGGACGAGCAGTGCCGGCGGCGCCGGGGCGCCGGAAGCCGAGCGCTGCGAGACCGCCGCGCGACGCCAGCGCCGCCACGATCGCGATCCCCGCCAGCAGGCCCTGCACGAAGAAGAATCCGAAGTAGCGCTCCCGGAGGGTGAGCGACTCGATCGCCTCCAGGTCGGCGCTCACCCCCGCCAGCAGCGGGAGCAGCGTCATCGCCAGCACCGGCGCGAGGCCGATCAGCACGCCGGCGACGCCCCAGGGCGGGGCGGGGAAGTCCCGCTCTGCGGGGGCCGCGCCGGCGGGACGGAACGGGTTGGGGCGATCGGGCGGGTCGGCTGGATCGGGCGGTCCGGAGGTCGGCTGGATCGGGCGGTCCGGGTGGGTCGTTGGATCGGGCGGCAGCGAGGGCGGCCCCGGCCGGTCGTCGTTCAAGGACCCTCCGCAGCGACGAGTGCCGCCACCTCGTCGGCCGCGATCGGGACGCCGCGCGTGAGCACCTCGCACCCATCAACGGTGACGACGACGTCGTCCTCGAGGCGGATCCCGAGGCCGGCGAACTCCGGCGAGACACCTTCGCTCCCCGGGACGAGGTAGAGCCCCGGCTCGATCGTGAAGACCATCCCCGGCACGAGCGGGCGCGGTGCACCGGCCCGGTGCGTGCGGCCGACGTCGTGCACGTCCATCCCCAGCCAGTGCGAGGTCCGGTGCATGGTGAAGCGCCGGTCGGCGCGGGTCTCGATCAGCAGCGCCGGGTCGCCGGCGAGCAGGCCGAGATCGACCAGCCCGCGGACCAGCACGGCGAGCGCCGCGTCGTGCACCGCGTGCAGCGTGCCCCCCGGGCGGACCGCGGCGATCGCCGCCTCCTCGGCCGCGAGCACGATCTCGTAGAGCGCCCGCTGCGCCGCGGAGAACCGTCCGCTCGCCGGCACGGTGCGCGAGATGTCGCCGTTGTAGAGCGCGTGCTCGGCGCCGGCGTCGATCAGCACCAGGTCGCCGGCCCCGATCGCCGCGCGGTTGTCGACGTAGTGCAGGCAGCAGGCGTTGGCGCCGGCGGCGACGATCGTCGGGAAGGCCGGCCCGGTGGCCCCGGCCTCGAGGAAGGCCCGCTCCACCGCGGCCTGGACCTGGTACCTCGTATCGGCCCGGGCCGACGCGCGCGATCCCCGCGGCGACGCCGCGCGCTGTGATCTCCGCGGCCCGCGCGAGCGCGGCGAGCTCCGCCGGCGACTTGACGAGGCGCAGCTCGTGCAGCAGTTCCCCGGGCAGGACGAACGCCCCCGGCGCTCGCCGTCCCTGTGCTTCCTTCTGCGCCAGCTCGCCCAGCGCGCGCTGCACCGCGTGGTCCAGCGCCGGGATCTTCCACGGCGCGAAGTGGAGCCGCTCGGCGCCGTCGAGCAGGTCCGACAGCCGCGGGCCCAGTTCCCCGACCGCGAAGGCGCGGTCCGCACCGTACCGCGTGACGGCCCCCTCCGGTCCGATCCGCGGTCCGGTCCAGACCTCGCGCTCCGGGTCGCGCGGGCGCACGAAGAGCGTGAACGGCTGCTCGGCGCCACCGCGCAGCACCAACACCGCACCCGGCTCCACGAGACCGGTCAGGTAGAAGAAGTCGCTGTCGACGCGGAAGCGGTGCTCGACGTCGCGCGCGTAGGGGACCGGCGACCCGGCCCCCAGGACCAGCGCGTCGGTCCCCAGGGCCTCCAGCACGCGCGCGCGGCGCGACGCAAACTCGGTCCCGGGCAGCCCCGCTTCCGCGGATCGGTCGCGCGCGTCGGCCATCGACCCCTCAGGTGCGGGAGATCGCGTCGGACAACTCGTTGCGGTCGTCCGGGCGCGGCGGGAAGTAACGGGCGAGTGCCTCGCCTGCGAGATCGATCCCGGCCGCCAGCCCCTCGCCGAAGCGGCCCTCGCCGAAGTGGCGCTCGACGCTTCCCACCACCTCGTCCCAGAAGCCGGGCGGGACACGTTCGTCGATCCCGCTGTCGCCGAGCACCGCGAAGCGGTGGTCACGCACGGCGATGAAGAACAGGACGGCGTTGCGGTCGCGCGTCCGCGTCAGCCCGAGGCGGCCGAAGGTCTCGGCGGCGTCGCGCATGATCTCGCCCGAGCGGCACCGCCCGCAGAGGTGGACGACGATCTCGCCCGACGAACGCGCTTCGAAGCGGCGGATCTCCTCGACCACCCGCCGCTCCTCGTCCGGCGGAAGGAAGGCCGCCGGCGTGGTGCGCGCGCGCCGCGCGCCCAGCGCCTGCATCCACAGGCCGAGCCCGGCCAGCAACAGCGCCAGCGCGATGAAGAAGGCGCCCAGGCCGAGCAGCAGCGGCTGCTCCTCCCAGGTCGTCGGGACCTGCTGCGCCATCCACCAGAGCGACGCCAGGTCGGCCAGCCCGGCCACGACCAGCGCCAGGGCGACCAGGAACAGCAGCCGGCCCCAGCGGGCCAGCCGCCGTCCGCGGAGGATCGGTGCGAGGTCGGGCGCGTCCATCACCACCCTCCCGAGGCGCCGCCGCCGCCGAACCCGCCGCCGCCGCCGAATCCGCCGCCGCCGCCGCTCCACCCGCCACCGCCGCCGCCGGATCCGCTGCCACCACCCCAGCTCCCGCCGCTCGGCGGGAACCACCACGGACCGCTGCCGGTGCCGACGCGGCGCCCGCGGCGGTAGAGGTCGCGCGAGCTGGCCGAGCGCCGGGACATCATCGAAGCGAGGATCACCAGCGCGAGGAAGCCGAGCAGCAACCAGATCGCGGGCCGGAACTCGCGCGTGCGCTGGCGCTCGTCCCGCCCGAGCGGCGTCGTGTCGCCGCGGGCCGCCGCGCCGAGACCGTCCAGCACCGCGATCAGGCCGTCGGCGTAGCGTCCCTGTCGAAAGGCCGGGCCGAGCACGTTGCGGATCAGCCGCCCCGCGATCACGTCCGGGACCGCCCCCTCGAGGTCCGTTCCGACCTCGATCCGCACCTTCCGGTCGTTCGGGAAGATCGCGACGATCACCCCGTCGTCCTTCTCTCGAAGGCCGGGCTTCCAAGCCTCCCCGACCTTGCGCGTGTACTCCTCGAGGATCTCCCCCTCGAGCGACGGCAGGATCACCACGCCGACCTGCAGCCCCTGCTTCGCGTCGAGCTCGCCCAGCTTGGCCTCGACCCGGGCTCGGTCGTCCGGAGAGAGCAGTCCTGCGCCGTCGTGCAGGAAACGCGGCGGCGGCGGCGGGATCGGCAGCGCGTAGACCACCCCCGTCGCCGCCAGCAGCAGCGCGACCGTCAGCAGGCGGGCGCCTCGCGGCGCGCGGCGGAGGCGAGCGGTCAGAACTTCACCGCCGGCGCGGTGTCGGCTCCCGGCTTGGCCTGGAAGTACGGGCGCTGCGCGAAGCCGGTGAAGGAGGCGACGACCGAGGTCGGGAAGCTGCGGACCCGGGCGTTGTACCCCTGGACCGTCTCGTTGAACCGCTGGCGCGCGGTCGCGATCCGGTTCTCCGTCCCCTCCAGTTGCGTCTGCAGGTCGAGGAAGTTCTGGTTGGCCTTCAGCTCGGGGTAGTTCTCGACCGTGACGAGCAACCGCGAGAGCGCGCCCGAGAGCTCGCCCTGCGCCGCTTCCCACTTGGAGAACGCCGTCGGGTCCTTGAGCAGCTCGGGGGTCATCTTGATCGAGCCGGCCTTGGCTCGCGCCTCGGTGACCTCGGTGAAGGTGCCCTTCTCGAACGCGGCGGCCCCCTTGACGGTTTCGACGAGGTTGGGGATCAGGTCCATCCGGCGCTGGTAGGCGTTCTCGACCTGGCTCCAGGCGCCGTTGACCTGCTCGTCCATCTGGACCAGCTGGTTGAAGTTCCGCGCGAACCACGAACCGATCAGGATCACCGGGACGACGATGATCGCGAGGATGATCAGGATCACGACCAGGGTGCGGCTCATGACGGGCCTCCTGGCCCCCTCGGGCGGGGGGCCGACCACCTATTCTGCCGGATCGCCGGGCCGAAGGGAACGCGGAGGGCGGGCGCCCCCGGCTGCGGGTAGAATGCGCGGTCCTTTCCGCCGCACCGCCGGCACCCCAGGAGGCTCGTTCGATGGGTCACGACCACGAGCACAACCGCGTTTTCCACGGGCTGACGCCCGCCGAGCTCTGGCACCACTTCCTGCACATCACCGAGATCCCGCGCCCCTCCGGCAAGGAGGAGCGGATGGCGGAGTACGTCCTCCAGCACGCGAAGTCGCTCGGCCTCGCGACCGCGCGCGACGCGGTCGGGAACCTCGTCGTGCGCGTGCCGGCCTCGCCCGGCCGCGAGAAGGCCCCGACGATCGTCCTGCAGGGGCACCTCGACATGGTCTGCGAGAAGGACCCGGCCAGCAGTTACGACCCCGAGCAGGGCCGGATCCACGTCGTCAAGGACGGCGACTGGCTGACCGCGGAGGGGACCACGCTCGGCGCCGACAACGGGATCGCGATCGCGACGATGCTCGCGCTCGCCGGCGACAAGGCGGTCAAGCACGGCCCGCTCGAGCTGCTGATGACGATCGACGAGGAGACCGGCATGACCGGCGCCGCGGGCCTCGATCCGAAGCTGCTCGCCGGCCGGATGATGATCAACCTCGACTCCGAGGACGAGGGGATCCTCTTCGTCGGCTGCGCCGGCGGCCGCGACGTCAAGCACACCTTCAAGGCCGCGCGCACCCCGGCGCCGGCGGGCTGGGTCGCGCTTCAGGTGACGGTCGGAGGCCTCAAGGGAGGCCACTCGGGGCTGGAGATCAACAGCAACCGGCTCAACGCGATCCGCGCCCTGGCTCGCGCCCTGGACCAGGGCGGCAAGGGGGGCGCGTATCGCCTGGCCTCGATCGACGGCGGCAACAAGCGCAACGCGATCCCGCGCGACGCGCACGCGGTCGTGTTCGTCGAGGCGGCCGGAGAGGCCGCGTTCCGCAAGGGGATCGAGGCCGCGCGGAAGGAGCTGGCCGAGCAGTACAAGGGGCTCGACGACGGGCTGAGGATCGCGGTCGGCGCCCCGGAGAAGGCGGCTGCCGCGTCCGGCGGCGCGTTCGGCGAGACCGACTCGCGCCGGCTGGTCGACCTGCTGCGCGCGACGCCGACCGGCGTGGTCGCGATGAGCATGGACATCAAGGGGCTCGTCGAGAGCTCGACCAACCTGGGCGTGATCAACACGACCGGCGACACGGTCGAAATCGCCAACCTCGCGCGCTCCTCCAGCGCGCCGGCGTTGCAGGACATCGTCGACCAGCTGCTGGCGGTCGCACGCCTGGCCGGCGTCGAGGCCACCGACCTGGGCGGCTATCCCGGCTGGAAGCCCGACATGGCCTCCAAGTCGCTGGCGGCGACCCAGCGCACCTTCGAGAAGCTCTACGGCAAGGTGCCCGAAGTCACGGCGATCCACGCCGGGCTCGAGTGCGGTCTCATCGGCGACCGCGTGCCCGGGATGGACATGGTCTCGTTCGGACCGGACATCCGCGGCGTGCACGCGCCCGGCGAGAAGGTCCACGCCGCGTCGGCGGGGCGGTTCTACGATCTGCTCGGCGCGGTGCTGGATGAGCTGTCGGCCTGACGGTCGATTCTTCGTGCGTTCGTTCGCCGCGGCCGGGGGCGTCGCCATGCTGGCCGTCCTCGCCGCGGCGTGGTGCCTCTCCTGCAGCGGTGGCCGTGGCGATCGCCGCGACCCGGCCGCGCCCGCCGCCGGCGGGCCCGACTCGCTGCTGCTGATCACGCTCGACACGCTGCGCGCCGACCACGTCTCGAGCTACGGCCCCTCCCCGGTGGCCACGCCGCACCTCGACGCGCTGGCCGCGAAGGGGGCGCGCGTCGTGCACGCCTGGACCACCGTGCCGCTGACGACGCCGGCCCACGCCTCGATCCTCTCGGGGCTCTACCCGCCGTCGCACGGCGTGCGCAACAACGCCCGCTTCCGGCTGCCGGAGGACGTCACGACGCTGGCCGAGCTGCTCGGCGGCCACGGACGGGCGACCGCGGCCTTCGTCTCGTCCTTCACCACCTCGAGCCAGTTCGGGCTGGGCCAGGGCTTCGAGCTGTTCGACGACGACCTGGGGAACGACGACACCGGCGCCCGGCGCACCCAGCGCCCGGGGCCGGAGACGGCCGCGCACGCGGCGAGCTGGCTGGCCGAGCACGGCGGCAAGCCGTTCTTCGTCTGGGTCCACCTGTTCGACGCGCACACCCCGTACTCGCCCCCCTCGCCGTTCCGCGAGCGTCACCCGGGCGATCCCTACAGCGGCGAGGTCGCGCTCACCGACCACCTGGTCGGGGAGCTGATCCTCGCGCTCGAGAAGTCCGGGGCGGCGGGGCGGACCGCGATCGTGGTGCTGGCCGATCACGGCGAGGGGCTCGGCACGCACGGCGAGGACGAGCACGGCCTGCTGCTCTACCAGGAGACGCTGGCCATCCCGTTCTTCGTCGTCGCGCCGGGAAAGGTCGCGCCCGGAACGGTGGTGGAGGAGCTGGCCAGCGTCGTCGACGTCGTTCCGACCGCGCTCGCGCTGCTCGGCGAGCCGCCGCCCCGCGAGACCGAGGGGCGCGACCTCTTCGCCGCGGCGGCCCGGCCCGCCGGGCCGCCGTCGCAAGCGGCTCGGGCGGCGCCGGTCCGCACGCTCTACGCCGAGACGCTCTACCCCTACGAGGAGTTCGGCTGGTCCGCGCTCTACGCGCAGCGCGACGGCGACGGCAAGTACATCGAGTCGACGCGTCCCGAGCTCTACGACCTGGCCGCCGACCCGAAGGAAGGGAAGAACCTCGCGCCGGGCGAGCCGGCGCGTGCGGCCACCATGCAGCGCTCGCTGCGCGAGATGGCAACCGGACTGGTGCGCCACGAGCGTCTCTCCGCCGCCGCCGGGTTCGGCGGCGGGACCGACCCCGAGACGATCGCGCGGCTCGAGAGTCTCGGCTATGCCGCCGGAGGTCCAGGCGGGGAAAGCTCGGGCGAGGAGGCGCTCCCTGGTCTGACGGGCCGCAATCCGCGCGACGCGATGGAGGA
This sequence comes from uncultured Acidobacteriota bacterium, assembly GCA_963702425.1. GTDB lineage: Bacteria > Acidobacteriota > Polarisedimenticolia > J045 > J045 > JALOKP01. Next base: position 206,578 of record CAVPCQ010000016.1, on the reverse strand, counting down.
CTACCAGCGCTTCGACCGGGCCCAGGAACTGATGCGCGCCGGTCAGCCCGACGCGGCGGTCAAGCTGCTCACGAAGCTCACGGTCACTGATCCCGACAACCCGCAGGTGCTGCTCAAGCTCGCCCAGGCCTGCGAGCGGGCCGGCCGCGACGCGGACGCCGAGCTCTGGTACCGCCGGACGATCGAGCGGCACCCGACCTTCTACCTCGGCTACCGCAGCTACAGCACCTACCTGGAGGGGAAGGACCGGCCGCTCGACGCGCGTGCGCTCTGGATCCGCCTGTCGGGCCTGCTGCCGGGCTACGTCGGGATCGAGACGCGACTGGCCGGCACCGAGATCAAGGCCGGGCAGCCGCAGGCGGCCGCGCAGCGCCTGGCGGCCTACCTGAAAGAGCATCCGCGCGATGCCGAGGGGTGGGCGCTGGATGGCGATGCCCGCGCGGCACTCGGCGATGACGCCGGGGCGCTCGCCTCATACCGGAAGGCGCTGGCGCTCCGGCCGACCGAGCGCGGCGCGGTCGAGGGGCTGGCCGCCGTGCTGAAGAAACAGGGACAGGCCGACGAAGCCCGGGCGGAGCTCGACGAGCTGCTTCGCCGGGCTCCGGGAGATCCGGTCCTGATCCGCGCGCGGCGCGACCTTTGACGGTTCGGAGGCCGCCCGGCGCGGGCCTGTCCGTGGTCAAATCGGCAAGAAAAGGGTAGTCTCGGCTAGCCGGGACTTGCTCGACTGTTTCGGTAGAAGGGTCAAATCATGAAGCTCACGAAGGAACGGATCCTCGACGCCGCCCGGCGTCATTTCGCGCGCTTCGGGTTCCGCAAGGCCTCCCTCTCCGAGATCGCGGCCGAACTCGGCGTCGTGAAAGGTGCGCTCTACTACTACGTCCCCGGCGGCAAGCAGGAGCTGTTCGATCTCGTCCTGCAGCGCGACCTCGACCAGGTGCTGGCCGCGATGCGCGGCGCGGTCGAGGGCCAGGACGACCCGCGCCGCAAGCTGCGCGCGATGGCCGACGCGCGGCTGCGTGTCATCACCCAGCTCAAGGACCTGCTCGGCGTGCACCGTGACGTGCTCGAGGAGCTGACGGCGATCATCTACCAGCAGCCCAACCACCCGTACTCGAAGGCCGAGCGCGAGCTGATCGAGGAGGTCCTGGTCGACGGCGAAAGCAGCGGGCTCTTCCGGAAGATCGAGCCGCGTGCGACCACCGCGTCGGCGATCCAGGCCGCGATGCGCACGCTCCTGATCCCGGCGCTGTATGCCGAAGTGACGCACGGGACGGAGCCGATGGCCCTGCTCGAGCCGCTCTTCGACCTGATGCTGCTCGGGCTCGAGGCGCGCACGTAGCGCGCGCGGCTACTTCGCAGGGGCCGCGGGTGCGGCGGGCGCAGCAGCGGCGTCCGGTTTCACCAGCCCCTGCGGCGGCGCCTGGTCCATGAAGAGCGCCGGAGCGGCCCCCTCACGCTTCATGTAGACACCGAGCTGCACGTAGGGGAGCGCCGGGTTGGTCAGGGCGCCCGGGTTGCGCTTGACGTCGGCCAGGCTCGGGTCCAGCAGCAGCGCGGTTTCGAACGACTGGATCGCCGCGTCGTAGTTCCCCTGCGCCTGGTAGCCGATGCCGAGGTTGTAGTGCGCCACGGCCGAAAACGGCTCGAGCTTCAGCGCGCGCCGGATCGCGCTCATTCCGCTGCTGGCCTTCCCGCTGCGGATGTAGGCGGTGCCGAGATCGTTCCACGCCGCGACGTTGTTCTTGTCGAGATCGGTCGCTTCGTTCAGCGCCTCGATCCCGTCCTTGAAGCCGGCACGATTGGTCAGCCGCACCCCGAGCACGCGCCAGAGTTCGGAGTTCGTCCGGTCGGCCTCGACGGCGGCCAGCGCCTCGGCCACCTCGGGGAAGCGGGCCAGGATGTCGCTCTCGAGCTCGATGATCGGCTCCTCGGTCACCATCTCGTCGATCACGGCTTCGGCGGTGGCGTCGGCCTCGGCCGTGGCGTCGGCCTCGGCTGCCGCCGCGGCCGCAGCCTCGGCTTCGGCAGCGGCCTGGGCGGCCGGATCGGCTGCCGGTTTGTTCTGCCGGGCGAGCGCCGGCGCGACCGCGAGCGCGGCGAGGATGGCGACAAGGACCGTCACGGAGAGGAGCGGAAGAACGCGGCGCATGGGCGTGGGCTCCCGGGTCAGCGGCCGGCCGGCTCTTCCTCTTCGCGGGGCGGGCCGGCCCGGACCACGAGCCTCACCTTGCCACCGACCTCGTCGAGAAGCAACTCGACGTCCCGCCCGGGATGGTGGCTGCGGGCCTGTCCCACCGCGGCGTCGACCTTGACCGCGAAGCCGCGGTAGGTGAGGCCCGAGACCGACAGCCCGCGCGCGCGGCTGGCCTGCTTGTAGGTGGTGTAGAGGTCGCGCAGCTGCGTCGCGTCGAGCTTGCCACCCCCGGCGAACGTCCGGACCATCACGTGCGGACGCTGGACGTCCTCGGCTTCCTGCGGCCGCGGCGCCTGGCCCGCCAGCCGCGTGCGGTGACCTTCCATCTCGATCGCGCGCTGCCGCCGGTTCCAGCGCTCCTGGCTGGTCCGCAGCCGGTGCACCATCGTGTTGAAGCGGAAGCGGTCGATCGTGCGCTGCGGCGGGTTCTTCGCGTAGTGCCGGACGACGGCCTCGACCTCGGCCTGGCGCTGCCAAGGTGGCCAGCGGATCGAGCCGGCGAGGAACATCTCGTACTCCGTAGCAAGCCGCTTGAGCAGCTTCTCGAGGCGGTCGAGGTCGGCGCGGACTTCGGTCGGCGTGAAGAGCGTGTCGGCCACGAGGGTCCTCGGGAAAGGGCGCGGGGCGGGCCGTCCGGCCGCGCGGGCCCTTCCCGGAGAAGGTGGGTCCGGCCGGGCGGCGAGGCCAGCCCGGCGGCCCGCCGGGCCGACGGGCCGTTTCCAACCCGGGATCGGGCGGCGAGAATGGCGGCATGGACCCGCGTCGCCAGCTCCCGTCCGTCGACCGCCTGCTCGCCCACCCGGCCCTCGCTGAGCCGGCCGCCGCCTGGTCCCGGCGGGCCCTGCTGGCCGTCCTGCGGGGCGCCCTGGACGCCGCCCGCGCGGCGATCGGCGGCGGTGAAGCGGCGCCCACGGAGGACGAGCTGGCCGCTGCCTGCGCGGCGCGACTGGCGGCGCTGGCCCGGCCCCGGCCGCGGCGCGTGATCAACGCGACCGGGGTCGTGATCCACACCAACCTCGGGCGCGCGCCGCTCGGCCCGCGAGCGCGGGCGTGGATCGAGCACGCCGCGACCGGCTACTCGAACCTCGAGTACGACGTCGCGCAGGGGACGCGCGGCCACCGCGCCGACCACGTCGACGAGCTGCTGGGGCTGCTCTTCCCGGGCTTCACGGCGCATGTCGTCAACAACAACGCCGCGGCGCTGCTGCTCGCGCTGTCGGCGTTGGCGAAGGGGAAGGACGTGCTGATCAGCCGCGGCGAGCTGATCGAGATCGGCGGCTCGTTCCGGATCCCCGAGATCATGGAGTGCTCGGGCGCGCTGCTGCGCGAGGTCGGCACGACCAACCGCACGCACCTCGCCGATTTCCAGGGCGCGATCTCGGGCGACACCGGGCTGATCCTGCGCGTCTGGCCGAGCAACTACCGGATCGTCGGCTTTACGCACCAGGTGCCGGTGGCGGAGCTGGCCGCGCTGGGAAAGGAGGCCGGCGTGCCGGTGCTGGCCGACCAGGGCTGCGGCCGACTGTTCCGCGACAGCGCCGGGCCTGCCAGCGAGCTGTCGGTCGAGGAGCTGCTCGAGGAGGGCGCCGACCTGGTCTGTTTCTCCGGCGACAAGATGCTCGGCGGGCCGCAGGCCGGCGTGCTGGTCGGCCGGCGCGAGCTGGTCGCGCGCTGCGCGAAGCACCCGCTGGCGCGCGCGCTGCGCCCCGACAAGCTGACGCTGGCGGCGCTGGCCGCGACCGCGCTCGGCGCGATGGCGGCCGACCCTGCGGCGGAGCTGCCGGCGGCGCGGATGCTGTCGCTGTCGGAGGGCGAGCTGCGCGCGGCGGCGGACGACCTGGCGGCGGCGCTGCGCGCGGCGGCGCCGGGCCTCGCGGTGGAGACGATCGCCGGCGTGTCGCGCGTCGGCGGCGGGGCGGCGCCGGAGGAGGACCTGCCGACGACGCTCGTGTCGGTGCGCCCGCCGGCCGGCCTCTCCGACGATGCGCTGCTGACGCGGCTGCGGGGGCACGAGCCGCCGGTCGTGGCGCGCGTCGAGGACGGCGCGCTGCTGTTCGACCCGCGCACGCTGCTGCCGGGCGAGGCGGCGATCGTTGCGGAGGCGGTGGCGGGGGCGGTGACGGTATAGCTGCCCCGCCGCATGCGCACGATTCCCGCCCCCGGGAGGATCCTCGCCGGATGCGGTAGCGCAACGTCCGTTCGCGCCCCAGGCTCCGATGCAGAAGGGGATCGTTGTGAGTGTAGTCACACGAGACTATAATGGTTGCATGATCGCCATCGGCGTGCGCGACCTCAAGGCGCGGCTCAGCGAGTACCTCCGACGGGTGCGGGAGGGGGAGACGGTGCTCGTCACCGACCGGGGCGTGGTTGTCGCGGAGCTCGGCCCGCCTCGCCGTCCGGCCGAGCCGCAACTCCCCTCGAAGCTCGAGGAGATGGCCGCGGCCGGGCTGGTGACGCTCGGCACGGGGAACGACCCGGACGGCTACCCGCTCTTCGAACCGCTGCTCACCGCTGAGGAGTTCCGGGAACTCTTCGACGACCTCCGGAGCGATCGATGATCCTCTACGCCGAGTCCAGCGCCGTCGCCGCCTGGCTGCTGCTGGAGGACAGCGCTCCCGTCATCCGCGAGGCCCTCGCGGGAGCCGAGGCGGTCATCGCGTCGGATCTCACGCACCTCGAGAGCGATCGCGCCCTGCGGCGCGCGGTCGAACTCAAGCGCCTGACGGAGGCGGAGGCGATGGTGCGTCGCGGGATTCTTCGGCCGAACGGCTGCCGGGTGGTCGTGGATGCGCATCAGCCCCGACGTGATGGCGCGAGCCCGGGCCACGTTCCCGCTCGAGCCGGTGCGGACCCTGGACGCGATCCACCTGGCGAGCGCACTCGCTGCGCTGCCGGCGCTGCGCCGGCTGGCCATGCTCAGCATCGACGACCGGATCCGTCGCAACGCCGAGGCGCTGGGGCTGACGGTCGTCCCCTGACCCCGTTCTCCGCTGCCGTTCGTTGCGTCGATCGCCGCGTCTGCCACCCCGCCGCCGTCGCCCTGCCGTAGACTGGGTCCCGGTTCCCGCCCCGGAGTCCCCGTGATCCGACCCGGCGACAAGCTGCTCCACTACCGCTTCCTCGACAGCCTCGGCGGAGGTGGAGAGGGCGTCGTCTGGCGCGCGCTCGATACCCGGCTCGGACGCGAGGTGGCGATCAAGCTGCTGCCCGACCGGATCGCGCTGACGCCGGACGCCCTGCTGCGGCTCGAGCGCGAGGCGCGCCTGCTGGCCGCGCTCAACCACCCGAACATCGTCACGGTGTATGCGGTCGAGGATGCCGGCGCGCACCGCTTCGTGGTGATGGAGCTGGTCAAGGGCCGCGTGCTTGCGTCGCTGATCCCGGAACGGGGGATGGCCCTCGAGCAACTGTTCGCGATCGCGCTGCCGCTGGCCGACGCGCTCGCGGCCGCCCATGGCCGCGGCGTCGTCCACCGCGACCTCAAGCCGGCCAACGTCGTCGTCACCGAGGACGGCCGGCCGAAGATCCTCGACTTCGGCATCGCCCAGCGGAATCCCCCCGCGTCGCCGCCGCGCCAGGACGCCGCCGAGGCGCCGACCGCGACGATGGTTCCGCTCGGCCTGACCGGCACGATCCCCTACATGGCGCCGGAGCTGGTCCGCGGCGAGACGGCCGACGAGCGCGCGGACGTTTTCTCGTTCGGCGTCCTGCTCTACGAGATGGCGACCGGGCGGCGGCCGTTCGAAGGCGCGGGCGCGATCGAGATCCTGGCGTCGATCCTGCGCGACGAGCCGCCGCCCCCCTCGGCGCTGCGCCCCGACCTGCCCCCGGAGCTCGACCGGGTCGTCCTGCGCTGCCTCGACAAGGACCCAGCGCGCCGTTTCGCGGGCGCGGCGGCGCTGCGCGAGGCGCTCGACGCGGCCCGCCAGGGGCGGGCCGAGCCGCTTCCCCCGCTGCCCGTCGCGGCCGCCGGCCCCTCGGTGGCGGTGATGCCGTTCACCGACAACAGCCAGGAGCGCGACCAGGAGTGGTTCTGCGACGGCATGGCCGACGAGATCATCGCTGCGCTGGCGCGGATCGGCGGGCTGTCGGTGGCCTCGCGGACCGCTTCGTTCCGGCTGCGCGGGGCGGGGCTCGACACGCGGGAGATCGGGCGGCGGCTCGCGGTGCAGGCGCTGCTCGAGGGGAGCGTGCGCAAGGCCGGGGAGCACCTGCGCGTGACCGCCGAGCTGGTCGATACGGCGAGCGGTTTCAACCTCTGGTCCGAGACCTTCGACCGCCAGCTCGAGGACGTCTTCGCGATCCAGGAGGAGATCGCGCGCGCGATCGCCGACGCGCTCGAGGTGACCCTGACGCACGGCGAGCAGGAGGCGCTCGGCCGGCCGCCGACGCGCGACCTTCAGGCCTACGAGTGCTGCCTGCGCGCCCGCAGCTATTACTTCCAGTACCGGCGTCGCGGCGTCGAGTACGCGATCGAGCTGTTCCGGCGCGCGCTGGAGCTCGATCCGTCCTACGCGCGGGCCTGGGCCGGGATCGCGCTCTGCCACTGCTTCTTCTACCTCTACGTCGCCCGCGTCCCCGAGCAAATCGCGCAGGCCGAGGAGGCGGCGCGCAAGGCGCTGGCGCTCGACCCCGATCTGGCCGAGGCCCAGACCTCCTTCGGCGTCGCGATGTCGACCGCCGGTCGCGAGGCCGAGGCCGAGACCGCGTTCCGCCGCGCGCTGGAGCTCGACCCCGGCCTGTTCGAGGCCCAGTACCTCTACGCGCGCCACCTGTTCGCGTCCGGCAAGGCGGAGGAGGCGGCCCGCCGCTACGAGCTGGCGGAGGTCTTCCACCCCGAGGACTACCAGTCGCCGTTGCTCAGCGCGCAGATCCTGGCCGACCTCGGGCGGAAGCGGGAGGCGGAGGCGGCCTATCGCCGCGGCCTCAAAAAGGTGGAGGAGCGGCTGGACCGGCAGCCCGACGACACCCGCGCGCGCTACATGGGAGCCAACGCGCTGGTCGCGCTCGGCTCGACGGCGCGCGGGATCGAGTGGGCGCGGCTGGCCGAGGCCGAGGAGCCGAACGAGCCGATGCTGCTCTACAACGTCGGCTGCATCTACTCGATGGCGGGCGATTCCGAGGCGGCGCTCGCCGTGCTCGAGCGGGCCGTGGCGGGCGGCCTGACCCAGCGTGGCTGGTTCGAGCACGACAGCAACCTCGACGCGCTGCGCGGGCTGCCGCGCTTCCAGGCGCTGCTGGCAGGGCTGGGGTAGGGCCCGTCGGAGGGCCCGGCCGGTTCACGGGAGCGGAGCCGACACCTCGTCGCTGATCTCGCTCGCCTCGACCAGGTCGTTGCAGATCTGCGCCGCTGCCGGCACGCGTCTCAGCCCGAGTGCCGGAAGTGGACGACGTCGCCGTCCTGCACGACGTACTCCTTCCCCTCGAGCCGCAGCCACGCCTTCTCACGGGCCGTCGCCAGCGAGCCGGCCTCGAGCAGCTTGTCCCAGGGTACGACTTCAGCGCGGATGAACCCCTTTTCGATGTCCGAATGGACCGCCCCCGCCGCCCCGCGCGCCGGGGTGCCGGCCCGGATCGACCAGGTGCGGCACTCGTCGTCGCCGACCGTCAGGAACGAGATGTAGCCCAGCAGGTGGTAGCTGGCACGGATCAGCCGTTCGAGCGCCGGTTCCCCGATCCCGAGGTCGGCGCGGAACGCCGCGGCGTCGGCTGCCGACAGGGAGGCGATCTCGCGCTCGATCTTGGCCGAGAGCGCGACGAACTCGGTCCCCGGGCGGCCGGTCAGCGTGCCGAGCCCGAAGGCCTCCGGTCCCTGGCCGAACTCGCCGGTCCGGTCCTCGTCGAGGTTGACGGCAACGAGCAGCGGCTTGGCGGTCAGGAAGGCGTAGCTGCGCACCGCGCGCAGCTCGTCCTCGGACAGCGCCGCGCGCAGCGGGACCTCCTTCTCGAGCTGCCGGACCGCGCGCGTGAGGATCTCCTGCTCGCGCTTGTCCTCGTCCTTGCCGGCCTTCTTGATGATCGCCTCGAGCCGCTCGAGCCGGCGCTGCGCGACGTCGAGGTCGGCCAGCAGGAACTCCGTCTCCACCAGCGACAGGTCGCGCGCCGGGTCGACCGAGCCGTCCGGGTGCGGATCGGACGGATCGTCCCAGGCGCGCAGCACGAGCAGCAGCGCGTCGGCGGTGCGCAGCGGCGCGAGCAGCGGGTTGTCGGCCTTGCCGGCGCCCTTCTCCAGCGGGGCGGGGTCGACGTACGTGACCGTGGCGTAGGTCGTCTTCTTCGGCTTGAAGAGCGGCACCATCCGGTCGAGCCGGGCGTCGGGCACCTTGGCGATGCCGCGACGGGTCTCGACCTTCCCCCCCTCGGGCAGCGCGGTGCCGGTCAGGATGCTCCAGAGCGTCGTCTTGCCCGAGTGGGGCAGGCCGCAAAGCGAGATTTCCATCGTCGTCTCCCGCCGGCGCCGAGGGGCGGCGCACGGGCGCCGCGGTTGACGGGGCGCGGGGGCGGTTTCTACCATCCCCGGCGCGCCTTCACCACCCGGCGCCCGGAGCGCCCATGATCGAAGGGGTCGTCGTTCACACCCTCGAGCCGAAAGCCGACGAGCGCGGCCGGGTCGTCGAGTTGTTCCGCGCCGACGGGCCGGCCGGCCACGTCGCCGGCCAGGTCCACCTGACGACCCTCTTTCCGGGGGTGGTCAAGGCCTGGCACCGGCACCGGCACCGCACCGACACGCTCGCCGTCGTCGCCGGGCAGGTGCGGATCGGGCTCTTCGACGGGCGCGAGGGGTCCAAGACCGAGAACGAGCTGAACCAGTTCTTCCTGGGCGACCACGCACCGCTGGCGGTGACGATCCCGCCCGGTGTCTGGTTCGGGCTGAAGGGCTGCGGCCTGGTCGAGTCGCTGGTGATCGTCGTGACCGATCGCCCGCACGACCCGAAGCTGCCCGACGAGGACCGGATCGATCCCGAGATGAACGAGATCCCGTTCGACTGGGAGCGGCGCGACCGCTAGGCTTATCCGCTCCGGACGCCGTCGGGGCGTGGCGCAGCCTGGTAGCGCACCTGTTTTGGGAGCAGGTGGTCGCCGGTTCAAATCCGGCCGCCCCGACCAGTCGTTTCACGAACCAGGGAACGACTCGCCTCGATCGCGACGCGAACGGAATCCGCCGCCGCCGACTCCAGCGGCACCGTGCTACGCTCACGCCATCGTGGGGCGCGGGCTCAGTCGTCCTTCCGCCGGAGTCGCCGTCCTGGCCTGCTGCGCCGCCTCGGCGCCGTGGCTCGTTGCCGCGGCGCTCCCCCCGATCGCGCAGCCGCAGTCCTATCACGCGTTCGCCGATCAACGCACGCTGTGGGGAGTGCCGCACGCCTTCGACGTGATCTCCAACCTGCCGTTCCTGGTGGTCGGCCTGCTCGGTCTCAACGCGCTGCCGAGAGCGATGGCGCGCGGCGCGACGCCGCGCGCGGCGCGTGCGTCGTGGCTCGCGATGTTCTGCGGCGTGGCGCTGACCGCGCTCGGGTCCGCCGTCTACCACCTCGATCCAAGGGACGCGACGCTGGTCTGGGACCGGCTGCCGATGGCGCTCGGCTTCGCCGGCCTGGTCGCGGGCACGCTCGCCGATCGCACCGTCCGGCCGGGCTGGCTGCTGCCCTGTGCGCTGGCGGCCAGCGGCGTCGGTTCCGTCGTCTTTTGGGCGCTCCGCGGGAACGTCGCGCCCTACCTGGCGGCCCAGGTCGGGTTCCTCGCAGTCACCCTCGCGGCCACCGCGCTGATCCGCTCGCCCTACACGCTCGGTTCTTGGTTGTACGGCGCTGCGGCGCTGTACGGCGGCGCGATGGCGGCCGAGCGCCTGGATCACCCGATCGCGGCGATGCTCGGCGGCCGCGTCAGCGGCCACACCCTCAAGCACCTGCTGGCCGCGGCCGCGATCTACGTCGTCTATCGCATGCTGCTGCGGCGGCAGCGGGTGCCTACCGCTTGATCCCGAGCAACAGTCCATCCGGGGTCGGGATGCAGACCGAATCGCAGGCTGCGGCAACGATCTCGTGGAAGGCGCGCATCGCCCGTGCGCGCTCGTCGTCGTCCAGCAGTTCGCCGAACAGGAACGCGTTGTCTCCGAGCACGAGGCCGCCCGGCCGCAGGTTCGCAATCGCCCACCGGGCGTAGCGGTCGTAGTTGGCCTTGTCGGCGTCGAGGAAGACCGCGTCGAAGGGGCCGTGCTCTTCGAGCCCGGGGAGGATGCTCGTGCCGGCGCCGACCACGACGGTGACCCGCTCCGCGAGGCCGGCGGCGGCGAGGTTCGCGCGGGCCAGCTCGGCGTGGCGCGGCTCGAACTCCACCGTCCAGAGGTGTCCGTCCGGGGGCAGCGCACGCGCCAGGTGGATCGTCGAGTAGCCGGCCAGCGTGCCGACCTCGACCACCCTGCGTGCGCCGATCAAACGGACGAGCAGGTGCAACAGGCGCCCCTCGTTCGGACCGACCATGATCGCCGGCATGTCGGAAGGGGTCGCGAAGGCCCGGGCCAACCCCGCGTCGTGCGGGGCGTGGACCTTGGCGACCCAGTCGAGGATGTCTGCAGTCGCGTAGCGCGCGCCGCTTCGCGAATCGGGATCGGCCATCGCCCATGGTGCCTTGCGTCCACCCGGCCGTCCAACGCACCGGGTCGCAACGGGCCCGCACTCAACGCGGCGCGGCGATCTCCTTGGACGAGTCGACCCAGGCGTTGTAGGACGCCCCGGCCGGCACCACGATCTCGCGCTTGTCTTCGCCGCGGCCCGCCTTCTCCGACTTCTCGCGCACCAGCGAGATCCCCTCGGCTTTCTTGCTGCCGCCGCGGGTCGGCACCGGACGCAGGCGGACCTCCTGGCCGTCCACCGCGGTGGTCCAGAGGACCGTCATCACCAGCCGGCCGCCGCCGCCGAAGACGTTGCGGCGCTGTACGTCGAGGATCTGGCCCGTCGCCGGGGTCCCCTTGCGGACCACGACCGTCCCCTCGATCTGCGCGTCCTCGCTGACGACGAGCGCGACGCGGTCGCCCTGCTTCACGCCCGACGACCGGACCTCCGAGGCGAGGGCGACGACGATTCGCGCTCCCTCGGGGAGCACGACCCGGGCCGGCTCCGGGGCGGGTGGGGGTGGAGGGGATGCGAGGGGGGGACGGCTGCGGGCAGGGTCCCCGGCGCCCGCTCCCGGGGCTTCGGGGGGGGCCTGGGGGCCGCGGCGGGAAGACCAGCCGGGACCGACGGGGTCTCCGGCGCGACGGACGGGACCGCCCCGGCGGAGGCCGCGGCCCGCTCGTCTGCGGCGGACGGGGCGGCCGCGGCGTCCGGCTCCTCCGGCGCGAGCAGGGGGCCCGGAGCGCTTCCTTCGGCGGCGTCTGTGAGAGCCTGCTCCGCCACCGCAACGGCCTCCGGCTCCTCCGGGGCCGCTCCGCGGATGAGCCACCAGGCGCCCGCCAGTACCAGCGCCAGCCCGGCCAGCGCTCCGGCGATGAGCGGCCACTGGGTCCGGCCGCCGGTCGCCCCGGCGCGCGGCCGTCGCTGCGCGATCAGCGTGCCGGACTCCGTTTCCTCCTTGAGCTCGGCCAGCGCCACGCGGATGTCGGTCATGTTCTGCCAGCGCTTTTCAGGGTCCTTCCTGATGCAGCGCGTGATGACCCGCTCGATCTCGGGGGGGATCGCCGGCGCGATCGAGCGCAGCGGCCGCGGCTCGAGCGTCAGGATCGCGGAGAGGGTGGAGAGCGTCGAGTCCCCGCGGAAGGCCCGCTCGCCGGTCAGCATTTCGTAGAGCAGCGTGCCGAAGCTGAAGATGTCCGAGCGCGCGTCGACCTTCTTCCCCTCCGCCTGTTCGGGTGACATGTACGAGACGGTCCCGAGAATCCGCCCCTCCACGGTGTGGGCGCCGCTCGAGAGCGCCGTCCGCGTCGAGTCGTCGTCGCCGGAGCCGAGGCGCAGGCCCAGCTTGGCGAGGCCGAAGTCGACGAGCTTCACCGGCCCGTCCCGCGCCACCATCACGTTTCCCGGCTTGAGGTCGCGGTGGACGATCCCCGCAGCGTGGGCCCGGGCCAGCGCGTCGGCGACCGGGACCGCGATTCTGAGCGCCTGCTCGACCCGCATTCCGCCCTTGGGGATCAGGTGATCGAGCGTCTGGCCGTCGACGAACTCCATCGCGATGAAGTCGAAACCGTCCTGCGAGCCGATGTCGTAGATGGCGACGATGTTCGGGTGGTTGAGGATCGAGGCCGCCTGGGCCTCCTGGAGGAACCGCTGCCGGCGCTCCGGCTCGGCGACCCGCTCGGGGGGGAGCACCTTGAGCGCGACCTCGCGTCCGAGCCGCGTGTCGCGCGCCTGGTAGACCTCACCCATTCCACCGGTGCCGATGAGGACGACGATCTTGTAGGGACCGACGAGCGTTCCGGGTTCGAGCGGCATCGCAGCTCCCTCGCGCGGGAGAGGATGTTGCCGCAGCGTCGCCGCTGCAACCGGCGAGGCGCGGCGACCGGCCCGACAGGCCTTTCGTGAGTGCGATGGAAGGTGGGGCGGGGCTCCGACCGGCGCGGCGGGCGGCGGTTGCGCTATGATTCCCGGCCCGCGCGCGGCTGTAGCTCAGCGGATAGAGCACCAGCCTCCGGAGCTGGGGGTCGCTGGTTCGATTCCAGCCAGCCGCGCCAACTCGCTTCCCGTCGGACCCGGTCCCGGCCGGGCCGTCCCGGGGCCCGGACCTCGCCGCTCGCCCAACGACGCCAGGCGCCAGTTCTTCGCCTCCCGCGGCGGGTGCCCGATGCGGAGCCTGCGGCGGCGTGCCGGGGCGGAGCCTGCCGAGGCATGACTGGGCGGACCTTCCCGAGGCATGACTGGGCGGACCTTGCCGAGGCGTGCCGGGGCGGATTCCGCGATTGCAGGGCCCCCCCTCAAGACCGATGTCGGTACGCGCGCCAGGCCGGGTCCCTCCGCAGGTCGCCGTCGTGCAGCAGCGCGAAGCGCTCGTCTCCGATTACGCGCTCGACGACGGCCACCCGCCGGTCCCGGCGCGCAGCCGCCCTCCGGGCCGTCGACCGATCCACGCCGGCCAACTCCGCGACGACGGCGTCCGGTGCCACCGCCAGCCGGGCGGCCGCGCAGAGCAGCAGGCTGCGTACCGGGCCGCGGGTGCGCAGCGCCGAATCGGGCGTCCGCGTCAACGCGCTGACGGCCGCGGCGATCTGTGGGAGCGACCAGGTGCGTGCGGGCGCGCCCGGCGCGCCCGGCAACGGGGTGCCGCGCGCGTCCACCGTGGGATCGCCAGAGACCCACGCGTGGAATTGCTCAGGGTCGGGGACCGGACGCCGCACCGCCGGCAGCGCGAGCCCAACCGCATCGCGGTGCGTCGAGAACGGCCAGGCGAGCGGGTCATGGCAGAGGCCGCGGCGGCAAGGGTTCAGGTGAATGTAGCGCGTCGTGCGCTCGACGTGTTCGCTTCCGCGGATCGGCGTCGGAGTGGCCCGGTGCTCCCAGACCGGGCCGGACTCCCCGCGCGCTCCGTTGCGCCACTGTGCATAGCTGCGGAGTGCCACCGCCAGGGGCGCCAACTGCGTCGCATCCGTCAATTGGACGTGGACGTGGTCCGGCATCAGCACGAGGGCCCGGAAGCGTAGGCCAGCCGTGAGCCGAACCCAGAGCGCGCGGGCCTCGGCCCAGCTGCGAAACAGGAGCGTGCCGTGCGCGGCGCGGGGAGAGGCGTGGAGCATGGGGCAAGCTAGCGTCGGAGGGCGGCCGTCCGCATCGGACCCGGGCCGCAGCGTTGGGCGATGCATTGCCGGGTCGCGAAGGTGCCGACAGAGGGCCGCCTCGAATGCCCATCCGCGCACAGAGAAGGGCGTCGAATGCACCATTCCGCGGGGAACGAGCGCCCGGGGCGAGCGCGGGGGCACGCTGCGGGAGGGGGCCGGGTCGGAAGCGGGCCTTCCGCGGCGGTGTTTCGAAGCGCGCAGCGGCAGCCAGACCCGGCGTCGACCGGTGGCTGTGCATTCGACCCCCTCCTCTGTCGGAGGATGTGCATTCGCGCCGGTCCTGTGTCGCTGCGCCCCGTCGCCGACGTCGCGCGCCCGGCCACCCCCGCCTCCCGCTCCCCATGGGGGCCCGCCCGCTGCCCGGCCCCTTGCACCTGCGGGGGGGAGAGGCTACGTTACGACGTTTCGCGGGCGATACCCGCCGCATTCCGGCGGGCGACCCCCGGCCCTGCGGGCCTGGCGACAAGGTGGAACGGCCACGCGCCTGTAGCTCAGGTGGATAGAGCAGCTGCCTTCTAAGCAGCAGGTCAGGGGTTCGACTCCCTTCAGGCGCGCCAACCCGCCGGGCGCGACACGGTTCGCCGGGCGGGTGCCGCGTGTCGGCGCCGTGATGGAACATGGAACGACGTGGTGGGCGTAGCTCAGTTGGTAGAGCCCCAGACTGTGGATCTGGTTGTCACGGGTTCGAGCCCCGTCGCCCACCCCAATCTTCCCGCGACGTGGAACCATAGTTGGTTGCCGTCGGGGGTTGGTCGCGTATAATCCCCCGCTCGCCGGAGGGGAGACCGATTCCGGCCTCAGCAACGCTCGGGTGGGCCGCTAGCTCAACTGGCAGAGCAGCAGACTCTTAATCTGCGGGTTCGGGGTTCAAGTCCCTGGCGGCTCACCAACACCCTTCTCACGGCTGCGCGCGCCAGGTTCGACGCGCCTGCCGAACCACGCGCCCGGCGCCGCGCCCGGATCCCCGGGCGCCGCGTCACGCCTTTCGCCTTATCATCCAGACCATGGTTCGTCCGCCGCCCCGATCCGTGCGAAAGTGGCGGAACTGGTAGACGCGCGAGACTTAGGATCTCGTGGCTTCGGCCGTGGGGGTTCGAATCCCCCCTTTCGCACCAGCGCCAGAGGACAGGCATGAAGACCGAACTGACCGAGCTCTCCCCGACCCGCCGCCGACTCCAGGTGGAGGTGCCCGCCGCGGACGTGGCGGCGACCTTCCAGGACCTGCTCCGGGAGCACCGGAAGCGGGTGCTGCTCCCCGGCTTCCGACCCGGGAAGGCCCCGCTCGAAGTCGTGCGGCAGCGGCTGGGCGGCGAGCTGGGCCACGAGGCGGCGGAGCGGTTGCTCGAGGCCTTCGCGCGCGAGGCGGTCCGGCGCGAGGGGCTCGACCCGGTGGAAGGCGGTGTGACGGTCGAACTCGCTGATGGGCACGATCACATCGAGCCAGCGAAGGAACACGAGCCGTACGCTTTCGCGCTGGCGGTGGACGTCGCGCCGACGATCGAGCCGCACGACTACGTCGGCCGGACGATCGCCCGGCCCGCGGTCGAGGTGACCGAAGAGGAGCTGGAAGCGGAACTCAAAGCTTTCCGGGAGCGGCAGGGGAAGCTCGTTCCGGTGACCGACCGCGGCAGCCTGATGGGCGACTACCTGGCGGTGGACATGGAAGGCGCCGAACTGGGCCAGGCGCCGGTGATCGAGCGCAAGCCGCGCGTGGTCCGCCTGGGCGAAGAGGGGAACCTGCCGGAGTTCGACCAGAAGCTCCAGGACCTGCACGCGGGGGACGATTTCGCATTCTCCGTCAGCTACCCCGACGATCACCCGAGCGACCAGCTCAAGGGGAAGACGATCTACTACAAGGGGAAGGTCAACGAGATCCGCAAGCCGGAGATCCCGCCGCTCGACGACGATTTCGCCAAGGCCGCCGGTGCCGAGTCGGTCGAGGACCTGCGGGGGAAGATCCGCGAAGCGATCCACCGCGTGAAGGGCGGCGAGGCCGACGCCGTGGCGCGCCAGCGGCTGCTCGAGGACCTGCTCTCGCTGCACCCGTTCGAGGCGCCCGAGTCGCTGGTGCGCCAGGAGCTGAAGGACCGCCTGGAGGACCTCGGCCGCGGGCTGGCGATGCGCGGAATCGATCCCGACAAGGTCCAGCTCGACTGGAACAAGGTCCTCGAGCGGGAGCGTGGCGCGGCAGAGGGGTCGGTGCGCGCGCGGCTGCTGCTGGACGCGATCGTGAAGAAGGAAGGGATGACGATCGAGCCGGGCGAGCTCGACCGCGAGATCGAGTTGCTGGCCCGGGAGACGGGCGTGCCGGTGGCCGACGCGCGAACCCGTCTTGCCAAGGCGGGAAACCTCGAGGGGCTCGAGCGCGATCTCCTGCGCCGCCGGAGCCTTGACTGGCTCTACTCGCAAGCTAAGATTTCCTGAGGGGTAAGCCCTTCCCAGAGGATAGCGGATGATCGAGCGGGTGTTCGAAACGGCCCGGGAGCAGGCAGCGGTTCGGGGTATGACGGTCCCCTGGCCGACGGTGGTCGAACAGACCCCGCGCGGCGAGCGCTACTGGGACATCTTCTCCCGGCTGCTCAAGGACCACATCATCTTCATCGGCAGCGGGATCGACGACTTCGTAAGCAATCTCGTGATTGCCCAGCTGCTCTTTCTCGAAGCCGAGGATCCCGACCGCGACATCTTCATCTACATCAACTCGCCGGGCGGCTCGGTGACTGCGGGGCTCGCGATCTACGACACGATGCAGTTCGTCAAGGCCGACGTGAACACGATGTGCGTCGGGCAGGCCGCTTCCATGGCGGCGGTGCTGCTCGCGGCCGGTGCCAAAGGGAAGCGCTCCGCGCTACCGCACTCGCGGATCATGATCCACCAGCCGCTCGCCTTCGGGCTCGGCGGCCAGGCGACCGACATCAAGATCCAGGCGGCGGAGATCGACCGCCTGAAGGTGATCATCAACGACATTCTGGTCCGTCACACCGGCGCCACGATGGACCGGATCGAGAAGGACACCGACCGGGATCATTTCCTCTCCGCCGCCGAGTCCGCGGAGTACGGACTGATCGACCAGGTCATCGAACGGCGTCCTCGCTGACGGCCGGGGAGTAGACATGGCGGGCAAGAAGAAGCCAGGCGGCGACGACGGCGAACTCCGCTGCTCGTTCTGCAACAAGAGCCAGCGCGACGTGCGCAAGCTCATCGCCGGCCCCACGGTGTACATCTGCGACGAGTGCGTCGACATCTGCCTCGACATCATCGCGGAGGAGCGTGAGCCGGAGGAGGCGGGCGGCGAGAAGCGTCTGCCGAAGCCGCAGGAGATCAAGGACTTCCTCGACGCCTACGTGATCGCCCAGGACCTGGCCAAGAAGAAGCTCGCGGTGGCGGTCTACAACCACTACAAGCGGCTGGAGCTGGCGAAGCGCAAGGACGAGATCGAGCTGCAGAAGTCCAACATTCTGCTGCTGGGGCCGACCGGGACCGGCAAGACGCTGCTGGCGCAGACGCTGGCCCGGGTGCTCTCGGTCCCGTTCGCGATCGCCGACGCGACGACGCTCACCGAGGCCGGCTACGTCGGCGAGGATGTCGAGAACATCCTGCTCAAGCTGCTCCAGGCGGCGGGCAACGACGTCGAGAAGGCGCAGCGCGGGATCGTCTACATCGACGAGGTGGACAAGATCGCGCGCAAGGGCGAGAACCCCTCGATCACCCGCGACGTCTCGGGCGAAGGGGTGCAGCAGGCGCTGCTCAAGATCCTCGAGGGGACGGTGGCCAACGTGCCGCCGCAGGGCGGACGGAAGCACCCGCACCAGGACTTCATCCCGGTCGACACGACGAACATCCTCTTCATCTGCGGCGGCGCGTTCGTCGGCCTCGAGCAGATCATCGAGCAGCGCGTCGGCGCGCGGACCCTCGGCTTCAAGGCCGACGTCAGGTCGGCCAAGGATCGCCGGCGGCTGGCAACGCTGTCCCAGGTGCAGCCCGAGGACATGATCAAGTTCGGGCTGATCCCGGAGTTCGTCGGCCGCCTGCCGGTGGTCGCCCCACTCGACGATCTCGACGAGGACGCGCTGGTCCGGATCCTGACCGAGCCGAAGAACGCGCTGGTCAAGCAGTACCGCAAGATCTTCGACTTCGAGGGCGTGAAGATCGAGTTCACGCCGGACTCGCTGACCGCGGTCGCGAAGAAAGCGCTCGAGCGCAAGATCGGGGCGCGCGGACTGCGCCTGATCATGGAAGAGGCGATGCTCGATCTGATGTTCGAGATCCCCTCGCAGTCCAACCGGCGCGAGCTGACGATCACCAAGGAGTACATCGAGCGGCCGGACAAGGGCGAGGGTGCCCTGAGGCTGCTGGAGAAGGCCGGCTAGCGTCTTTCCGGCCACGGCGCCCCGGCGGGCGCCGGGCGACGGAGCGCGATGACCTCGACGGGCATCGAACGGCTGCCGATGGTCCCGCTGCGGGAGGCAGTCGTCTTCCCGCGCACGATGGTGCCGTTCGTCGTCGGCCGGCAGTCGTCGGTCCTCGCGCTCGAGCACGTCCTGGCCGGCGAGCCGCGGCGCATCTTCCTCTCCAGCCAGCGCGACGCGGCGGTCGACGAGCCGCGCCCCGAGGACATCCACCCGATGGGCACCGTCGCGCAGGTGGTGCAGTCGCTGAAGGTGGCCTCCGGGAACGTGCGCATCCTGGCCGAGGGGATGTGCCGGGCCCGCGCGGTGGAGATCGTGCGCACGCCGGAGGGGTACCTCGTCGCGGAGGTGATCCCGGTCCACGAGGCGCCGGCCTCCGGGGACGACGTGGCCGGCCTCGTGCGCCGGGTGCAGGAGCTGTTCGAGGAGTACGTCAAGCAGAACCCGACGCTGCCCGCCGAGACGCTGCTGTCCACGGTGAAGGTGACGGATCCGGGACGGCTCGCCGACACGATCGCGGCGCACCTGCTGGTCGGGGCGGAGATCAAGCAGGACCTGCTCGAACGCACCTTCGTCCGCGACCGGCTCGAGCGGCTGCTGCAGGTCGTGACGCTCGAGATCGACAAGCTGCGCTCCGAGCAGCGGGTCAACGCGCGGGTCAAGCAGCAGCTCGAGCGGGCCCAGAAGGAGTACTACCTCAACGAGAAGATCAAGGCGCTCCAGCACGAGCTCGGCCGCGGCGGCAAGGAGAACGACCTCGACCAGCTGCGCGAACGGATCGTCGGGGCCGCGATGCCGGACGAGGCGAAGGAGAAGGCCGAGGCCGAGCTGCGGCGGCTCGAGGCGATGCCGCCGGTCTCGGCCGAAGCGACTGTCTCGCGGACCTACCTCGACTGGCTGATCGCGATTCCGTGGGGCAAGAAGACGCCCGAGAAGCGCGACCTCAAGCGCGCGCGCCGCGTGCTCGAGCACGACCACCACGGCCTGTCCGAGGTGAAGGAGCGGATCCTCGAGCACCTTGCGGTGCGGCGCCTCGCCCCGGGCGGGCGGCGCCACACGATCCTCTGCTTCGTAGGGCCACCGGGCGTCGGCAAGACCTCGCTGGCGCGCTCGATCGCCCGCGCGACCGGCCGGGAGTTCGTGCGGCTGTCCCTCGGCGGCGTGCGCGATGAGGCCGAGATCCGCGGCCACCGTCGGACGTACATCGGGGCGCTCCCGGGACGCATCGTGCAGTCGATGCGAAAAGCCGGCGCGATGAACCCGATCTTCCTGCTCGACGAGCTCGACAAGATGTCGACCGACTTCCGGGGCGACCCGTCGGCGGCGATGCTCGAGGTGCTCGACCCCGAGCAGAACCACGCCTTCGTCGACCACTACCTCGACGTCGAACTCGACCTCTCGGACGTCTTCTTCATCGCCACCGCGAACGTCATGCACACGATTCCGGCGCCGCTGCAGGACCGGCTGGAGACGATCCGCCTGGCGGGCTACACGCTGCTGGAGAAGCTGGCGATCGCCGAGCGCTTCCTGGTACCCAAGCAGCTCGAGGCGCACGGCCTGGCCGCGCGGCAGGTGAAGCTGCCGGCCGAGACGCTGCAGCTGGTCGTCGAGCGCTATACGCGCGAGGCCGGGGTGCGGAGCCTCGAGCGCGAGCTGGCGCGGATCTGCCGCAAGCTGGCCCGCAAGCTCGTCGATCGCGAGTGGTCGGGCTCGTTCGCGGTGACGCCGGAAGCGGCGCAGGAGCTGCTGGGGGTGCCGCGCTACCGGCCGCCCGAGGCGCGCCACGAGAGCGAGATCGGCGTGGCCACCGGGCTGGCCTGGACCGCGGTCGGGGGCGAGATCCTGACGCCCGAGGTGTCGGCCGTGCCCGGGCGCGGGAAGCTGCTCGTCACCGGGCAGGTCGGCGACGTGATGCAGGAGTCGGCCAACGCCGCCCTGACCTACGTCCGCTCGCGCGCGGCGGAGCTGGGGACCGACCCGGCGTTCTACCGGAAGCTCGACATCCACATCCACGTGCCGGAGGGCGCGATCCCGAAGGACGGTCCGTCGGCGGGCATCGCGATGGCGACCGCGCTGGTCTCGATGCTGGCCGGGATCCCGGCCCGGCCGGACGTGGCAATGACGGGGGAGATCACGCTGCGCGGGAAGGTGCTTCCGGTCGGCGGGATCAAGGAGAAAGTGCTGGCCGCCCACCGTTCGGGGATCCGCACCGTCGTCCTGCCGCGCGAGAACGAGAAGGACCTGGCGGAGATCCCGCTCGAGGTGGCGCGGGAACTGACTGTGGTCCTGGTCGGCCACATGGACGAAGTCCTCCCGGCCGCGCTCGAGCGGCCCCCGGTCGCGCTTCCGATCCTGGAAGAGCCGCGCGAGAACGGCGACCGCGCCCACTGAGCGGGGCGAATCCGCCCACACTCAGCCGTTTCTAGTAACCGGCTTGTAAACGCAGCGGATCGGAGAAATCTCGCCCGGCGATCTTCCGCCCTTGCGCACAATTTTCGTATGATCCGGCGCAGCCCGAGTCGCCGCGGGATGTCGGCTGCGGCCGCTCGTGCCCGTCCCGGAGTGGGAAGGAAGCCGAGAGGAGGTCCAGCGTGTCCGCCGAGCTCGTCTACCCCGTCAAGCCGCATATCAGGGAGCGCGCCCACATCAACTCGATGGAGGAGTATCTGCGCCTCTACCGGCTGTCGCTCGACAACCCGGAGTGGTTCTGGGCGGAACAAGCGAAGCTGATCAGCTGGTACCACCCCTTCAACAACGTCTTCGATGCCGACTACGACGAGGTCGATTTCGCCTGGTTCTCCGGCGGCCGCCTGAATGCCTGCTACAACTGCGTGGACCGCCACCTGAAGGACAAGGGCGAGAAGACGGCGATCATCTGGGCCGCCGACGAGCCCGGCGTCTACCGGCACATCACCTATCGCGAGCTCAAGCACGAGGTCTGCCGCGTCGCCAACGTGCTCAAGGCCCACGGCGTGCACAAGGGCGACCGGGTCTGCATCTACATGCCGATGATCCCGGAGACCGTCTACACGATGCTGGCCTGCGCCCGGATCGGCGCCGTCCACTCCGTGGTGTTCGGCGGGTTCTCGGCCGAGTCGCTGCGCGACCGGATCATCGACGCCAAGTGCCGGATCGTCGTCACCGCCAACGAGGGACTGCGCGGCGGCAAGAAGATCCCGCTCAAGAAGATCACCGACCGCGCGATCGAGGGGATGTCGCTGGTCGACACCGTGCTCGTGGCGCGGCGCACCGATGCCGACGTCGAGATGCAAGCGGGCCGCGACTACTGGCTCGACGAGGAGTGCCGCAAGCAGCGCTCGACCTGCACGCAGGAATGGATGGGGCCCGAAGACCCCCTGTTCATCCTCTACACCTCCGGCAGCACCGGCAAGCCGAAGGGCGTGCTGCACACCACCGGCGGCTTCATGGTCTACGCGGCCTTCACGCACAAGATCGTCTTCGACTACCACCCCGGCGACATCTACTGCTGCGCGGCCGACGTCGGCTGGATCACCGGCCACACCTACATCGTCTACGGGCCGCTGGCGAACGGCGCGACGACGGTGATGTTCGAGTCGATCCCGACCTACCCCGACCCGGGGCGCTACTGGCGGATGGTCGACGACCTGGGGATCAACATCTTCTACACCGCGCCGACCGCGCTGCGCGCGATCGCGCAGGCCGGCGACGATTTCCCGAAGCGCTATCAGCGCACCAGCCTGCGGGTGCTCGGGACCGTCGGTGAGCCGATCAACCCGGAGATCTGGCGCTGGTATCACGACGTCGTCGGCGACAAGCGCTGTACGATCGTCGACACCTGGTGGCAGACCGAGACCGGAGGGATCCTGATCACGCCGCTGCCCGGCGTCACGCCGACCAAGCCGGGTTCGGCCACGCTGCCGTTCTTCGGGGTCAAGCCGGTCGTGATGGACGCCAACGGCAAGATCATCGAGGGGAACGGCGTCTCCGGGGCGCTCTGCCTGGCGACGCCGTGGCCGGGCCAGGCGCGAACGGTCTGGGGCGACCACCACCGCTTCAAGGAGACCTACTTCACGCAGTACCCGGGGTACTATTTCACCGGCGACGGCGTGAAGCGCGACGAGGACGGCTACTATTGGATCACGGGCCGGATCGACGACGTGCTGAACGTCTCCGGACACCGGCTCGGCACGGCCGAGGTCGAGAGCGCGCTCGTGGCGCACGACGCGGTGGCCGAGGCGGCCGTGGTCGGCTTCCCGCACCCGATCAAGGGGCAGGGGATCTACGCCTATGTCATCCTCGGCTCCGGCTTCGAAGGGGTGGACAAGGAGCAGATCCAGGGCGCCCTGAAGGAGCAGGTGCGGCACGTCATCGGCGCGTTCGCGGCGCCGGACGTGATCCACGTCGCCAAGGGCTTGCCGAAGACTCGATCCGGCAAGATCATGCGACGGATCCTGCGCAAGATCGCCGGAGGCGAGTACGATGGGATGGGCGACACGACGACCCTGGCCGATCCCGACGTGGTGGACAACCTGATCCAGGAACATCGCGATTCGGCGAGGTAGGAACGGACGGCGAGCGCGGAGCGAGGGCCCGATGGCAGCGAGGATCCTGTTCATCCGGACCGACCCCGCGCTCGCGGAGGAAGTCGTCCGGCAGGCGTCCCTGCCGGGCTGCGTCTTCGAACTGGCCCACGGCTCGGCAGATGCCCTGCAGCGGCTGCGCCGCAAGTCCTACGATGCCGTCGTCACCGACCCCGAACGCACGATCCACGAGGACATCGCGCTGCTGGCCGAGTTGCGCGCCGCGCGGCCCGGCGTCCCGGTCATCCTGCTGGCCGCCACGGCGCGTCCGGAGGACGTGATCGAAGCGCTCCGGGCGCGGGTCTTCGCCTGCTTCACCGCTCCGTTCGAGGCTCCGCGCATCGCGGAGATGGTGAGGCAGGCCATCGAGGCTGCCGACGAGAGCTGGCGCACGGCGATTGAAGTCACCTCCGCCAACGCCGACTGGATCGCGCTGCGCCTGACCGCGCGCCGCGTCACGGGCGAGCGGCTGATCCAGTTCCTGGCCGAGATGCGCGACGATCTCCCGGACCCGGAGCGCGACAACCTGATGGCGGCGTTCCGCGAGATCCTGTTCAACGCGATCGAGCACGGGGCCAAGCTGGATCCCGACAAGGTGATCGAGGTCGCGGCAATCCGGACGCGCCGCACGATCGTCTACTACGTGCGCGACCCGGGGCCCGGCTTCGACCGCGAGGCGCTGCCCCACGCTGCGGTCTCGAACCCGCCCGAGGACCCGTTGCACCACGCCGACGTGCGCGCCGAGCAGGGGCTGCGGCCGGGCGGTTTCGGGTTGCTCCTGGCCAGTCGCACGGTCGACGAGCTGATCTACAGCGAGAAGGGGAACGAGGTCCTGCTGATCAAGTACCTGTTCTGAGGCATCTCGCTCGAGCGAGTGCCGGCCGGGCTGCGCGGCGGCGCGACCTGGGATAGTCTTCTGCGCGAGGGTGCCCCGGCACGACCGGGGCGTCGACCCCGTCGCGGGCCAGCTTCGGCTCGCCCCGCGACCCCGGCAGCACGATGAGGGCGGCGGGCCCGGCACAGTGGCCCGCGCACCCGATGAAGGCAGGGCGGTGAGACCGAAGAGCGTCGAGATGGTGCGCGCCGCGGCGCGCCCGGAGGACTTCCCTCGCGATGGGCGGCCGGAGGTGGTGCTGCTCGGCCGCTCGAACGTCGGGAAGTCGAGCCTGATCAATCGGCTGGTCGGGCGCAAGGGGATCGCGCGCGTCAGCAAGGCGCCCGGCCGGACGCGGGAGATCTTCTTCTACCTGGTGGACGATCGCGCCTACGTCGTCGACGTGCCTGGCTTCGGCTACGCGCGAGTGTCGGCCGGTGCGCGCGAGGCGTGGGACCAGCTCCTCGCGAGCTACCTCGAGCGGCGCGAGCCGCTCCGCCTCGCGCTGCAGCTCGTCGACAGCCGGCACCCGCCCCAGCCGCTCGATCACGCGCTCGCCGCGTTCCTGGCGGAGCGCGAGGTACCGTTCGCCGTGGTGCTGACGAAGGCTGACAAGGTCTCCGGATCACGCGCCGCGCAGGCGGCGGCCGAGACCCGGCGCGAGCTCGAGCTCCCGCCCTGGGTTCCCGTCGTGTCGACCTCTGCCCACTCCGGGGCCGGGATGAAGGAGCTGTCGAAGATCGTCGACGAGGCGCTCGCGCGCCCCGCCGGGAAGGACGCATGAACCTCCACGACCTGAAGAACATGCGTGCGGGCCAGTTGACCCGGCTCGCAAAGTCATTGTCGATCGAAGGGCTGTCCTTGATGCGGCGCCAGGAGCTGGTCCACCGGATCCTGGTCGAGCAGGTACGGAAGGGCGAGCGCGTCGTCGCGTTCGGCGTGCTCGAACTGCTTCCCGACGGCTACGGCTTCCTGCGCTCGCCCGAGCACAGCTACCTGCCGGGGCCGGACGACATCTACGTGTCGCCCGGGATCATCCGCCGCTTCAGCATCGGCACCGGGGACCTGATCACGGGGCCGCTGCGCCACCCGCGGCGCGGCGAGAAGTTCTTCGCGCTGCAGGAGCTCGAGACGATCCAGGGGCGCCCCGCGGCCGAGGCCGTGCGCACGAAGAAGTTCGAGGAGCTGACGCCGTGGCACCCCGACGCGCCGCTCCGGATGGAGACGACCCGCGACAACCTGACCGGGCGCGTGATCGACCTCCTGTCGCCGGTCGGCAAGGGGCAGCGCGGCCTGATCGTCGCCCCGCCGCGCACCGGCAAGACGATGTTCCTGCAGGCCATCGCGCACGCCATCGCCGAGAACCACCCGGACGTGAAGCTGCTGGTGCTGCTGATCGACGAGCGCCCGGAGGAAGTGACCGACATGCAGCGCACGGTCCGGGGAGAAGTGATCGCCTCGACCTTCGACGAGCCCGCCAGTCGCCACGTCCAGGTCGCCGAGATCGTGCTCGAGCGGGCCAAGCGGATGGTCGAGTTCGGCGAAGACGTGGTGATCCTGCTCGACTCGATCACGCGCCTCGCCCGGGCCTACAACGCGGTCCAGCCGACCACCGGCAAGATCCTGTCGGGAGGCATCGACGCGGCGGCGCTCTCCAAGCCGAAGAAGTTCTTCGGGACCGCGCGCAAGGTCGAGGAGGGGGGCTCCCTGACGATCCTCGCGACCGCGCTG
Organism: uncultured Acidobacteriota bacterium; assembly: GCA_963702425.1. Taxonomy (GTDB): domain Bacteria; phylum Acidobacteriota; class Polarisedimenticolia; order J045; family J045; genus JALOKP01. Next base: position 181,041 of record CAVPCQ010000016.1, on the reverse strand, counting down.
ATCGACACCGGCTCGCGGATGGACGAGGTGATCTTCGAGGAGTTCAAGGGGACGGGGAACATGGAGATCCACCTCGACCGGGACCTCTCGGACCGGCGGGTCTTCCCGGCGATGAACGCCAACCTCTCCGGGACCCGGAAGGAGGAGCTGCTGATGTCCCCGGACCAGCTGCGTCGGGTCTGGGTGCTGCGCAAGGTGCTGGACCAGATGAGCACCGTGGAGGCGATGGAGCTGCTGCTCGACCGGCTGCGGAAGAGCACCAGCAACGCCGACTTCCTCGACCAGATGGCCGCCTGATCCGTCGCTCGACCCCGCCGGTCGGGGTCACTCCGGCACGACGAGCGCCGGACAGAGCCCGTCGGCCGGCGCCGGGCAAGAGGGCGAAGCCCCGGCTCCCGGGTGGCCCGCCAGGCCACCCGGGAGCCGGGGGTGGCGGCCCCCGGGGAAAGCGCCTACTATCCGCCGGCTGCGCGCCGCCAAGACCGGGCTTTCGACCGGACTTGGTCGGGCGAGAAGGGACACCCGCGATGAAGCCCGGAATCCACCCCGAATACCACGAGGTCCAGGTCGTCTGCTCCTGCGGCAACACGTTCACGACGTTCAGCACCAAGAAAGAGATGCGCGTGGACATGTGCTCCGCCTGCCACCCGTTCTTCACCGGGAAGCAGAAGCTCATCGACAGCGCCGGCCGCGTCGAGCGGTTCCAGAAGCGCTACGGCAAGCAGGAGAAGATGGCCGAGAAGCGCCGCACCGGGAAGTAGAACCGGCGCCGCCCCTCCCTGCCGGGCGACGCCCCGGGAGGCCACAGCTCCGTGAGCGAAACGCTGCCGTTCCGGTCGAAGCTCGAGGATCTCGAGCGCGACTTCGATGCTGTCTCCGCGAGGATGGCCGACCCGGCGATTGCCGGGAACGTCGAGGCCTATCGCGAGCAGGCGCGGCGATTCGCCGAGCTCGAGCCGCTCGTCGGCGCGTTCCGCACGTTCCGCGGCCTCGAGCGCCAGCTCGACCAGGCGTGGGCGATGGTGCGCGACGAGTCCGACGACGACCTGCGTGCGATGGCGAGGGACGAGGCCCGGCTGCTCGAGGAACAGGTCACCGAGCAGGCCGCGAGGCTCCGCTCGCTGCTGTTGCCGAAGGACCCGGACGACGACAAGAACGTGGTCCTCGAGGTGCGCGCCGGCGTCGGCGGGGACGAGGCTTCGCTCTTCGCCGCCGACCTGGTGCGGATGTACCAGCGCTGGGCCGAGCGCGAGAAGCTCTCCTGCGAGCTGGTCGACCTGTCGGAGAGCGAGATCGGCGGGGTGAAGGAGGCGGTGCTCGAGGTCCGCGGCAGGGGAGCCTTCGCGCGGCTCAAGTACGAGTCGGGCGTGCACCGCGTGCAGCGCGTCCCCGAGACCGAGGCCCAGGGGCGGATCCACACCTCGGCCGCGACGGTGGCGGTGCTGCCCGAGGCCGAAGACGTCGACCTGGTGATCGACGAGGCCAAGGACCTGCGGATCGACAAGTACAGCGCCGGTGGGCCGGGCGGCCAGCACGTCAACAAGACCGAGTCGGCGATCCGGATCACCCACCTGCCCAGCGGGATCGTCGTGCAGTGCCAGGACGAGCGCTCGCAGTACAAGAACCTGGCCAAGGCGATGAAGATCCTGCGGGCCCGGGTGCTGGACAAGATGCGCACCGAGCAGAACGCCAAGGAGGCCCAGGTCCGCTCCTCGATGGTCAAGAGCGGCGACCGCTCGGAGCGGATCCGGACCTACAACTACCCGCAGAACCGCGTCACCGATCACCGGATCGGGCTCACGCTCCACAAGCTCGACCAGGTGATGCTGGGCGACCTCAACGAGCTGATCGAAGCGCTGGCCAACGCCGACCAGGCCGAGAAGCTGCAGGCCGAGGGGTCGTCCTGAGCGGGACGCCCCGCCGCCCCGTGTCGCTGCGCGAGGCGCTCGCCGACGCGCGCTCCCGCCTCTCCGCCGCCGGGATCGAGAACGCGGCCTTCGAGGCCGAGGTCCTGCTGGGGGAGGTGCTGGGGCTGTCGCGCGGGGCGCTCTTCGCGCGCGGCGGAGAAGCCCTGGCGCCGGCGGAGGCGGCGCGCTTCGCGGTGCTCGTGGCCCGGCGCGAAGCGCGCGAGCCGCTGCAGCACGTCGTCGGGCACTGGCCGTTCCTCGGGCTGGACCTGGTCACCGATCGCCGCGCCCTCGTCCCGCGCCCGGAGACCGAGGACCTGGCGCTGCTGGCGATCGCCCGGCTGCCGGAGGACCGCGCGGCGCTGGTGCTGGATGCCGGGACGGGTGGCGGTTGCCTCGCGCTGGCGATCGCGGCGGCGCGGCCGCGGGCGCGGGTCGTGGCGGTCGAGCGGGAGGAAGCGGCGCTCTCGCTCGCGCGGGAGAACCGGGCGCGCTGCGGGCTGGTGGAGCACGTCGGCCTGGTGCGCAGTGATCTCTGCGGCGCGCTCGCCGATGGGCCGCGCTTCGACCTCGCGGTCGCCAATCTGCCGTACGTCCGCGAAGACGAGTTCGACGCGCTCGAGCCCGAGGTCCGTGAACACGATCCGCGCACCGCGCTGGTCGTGGTGGGGGACGGGCTGGCCGTCATTCGAGCGTTCGTACGAGAGGTCGCGCCGCGTCTCGCGTCCGGCGCGCCGGTCCTCGTGGAGTGCGCACCGTCCCAGACCGTGCTCGTCGGAGCGGAGTTCGTCGCGGCGGGACGGTGCGAGTTCCGCGTGCACCCCGATCGCCATGGCCGGGACCGCATCGTCTCCGGGGACAGCAACCGTAAGCCGGTAAGCCGGTCAAATCGGGGACAGCAACCGTAAGCCGGTAAGTCGGTCAAATCGGGGACAGCAACCGCAAGCCGGTAAGCGGTTCTCGGGGGCGCACCGGTTCCGCAGGGCCTCCATTCCACGCCCCGGGAAGTGTCTCCCGGTCGTCGGCAAGCGCCCCTTCCCCCGCGTGGCAGATTGAGTCCGCGAAACACACGCAGGGCGGAGGGCAGATGGCACGCATGGCGCGTCTCGTGCAGCAGGGATTCCCGTACCACGTTACTCACCGAGGGAACCGCCGCGCCGAGATCTTCGCGTCGGACGCCGATCGGGGTCGCTACCTCGCCCTGCTCAAGGCCTACGCCGAGCGCTTTGCGCTCGACGTCTGGGCCTACTGCCTGATGCCGAATCACGTTCATCTCGTCGTCATGCCGCGGCGGGCGGACGCGATGGCGCTGGCGATCGGGAATGCACACCGGGCCTTCTCCCGTCTCGTGAACGAGCAGAACGGGTGGACGGGGCACCTCTGGGCGAACCGCTTCTATTCGACCCTACTCGACGACCAGCACCTCTGGGAGGCAGTCCGGTACGTCGAACTGAACCCCGTCCGCGCGGACCTCGCACTGCTCGCGACCGACTATCCCTGGTCCAGCGCGCGGACTCATGCCCTTGGGGCGACGAGCGACCTGCTCGCCGCGTCGCGCCCGTTTCCGGGATCGATCCGTGACTGGGCGACGTGGCTTGGCGAGGGGATCGACGAGGCGGCTCTCGAGCGCCTTCGGCTGAACACGAGCACCGGGCGCCCATCCGTAGGGCCCCAGATGCTCGAGTGGCTGGAGCGCCGCCATGGGCGTCCGCTCCATCCCGGCAGGCGCGGCCACCACGCGATAGACGCCGATGGCGCAGCGGGAACGTACGAGCCGCGGTCGATGCCGGGGTGGCGCCTTACCGGCTAACAGTAGCTGTCCCCGATTCGAGCGGCTTACCGGCTAACGGTTGCTGTCCCCGCTTCAGCGTCGCCAGGGGTCCGGGAAGTCGCGGTAGAGCCCGGTCTTCATGTTGCGGACCCGCGAGAAGACCGCGACGTGGCGCTCCTCCGTTTCCCCCTCCCGCCGCGAGACCTCGCGGAAGGCCCGCTCGAGCTGGGCCAGGTCCTCGGTCTCGATCTCGAGCTGGAACTCGCCCAGCTCCGGCGGACCGAAGCCGAGCTTGCGCCGCGAGAGCCGCCAGCCCCCGATCATGTCGCGTTCCCGGAGGTCGTCGAGGAACGCGTCGAGCGCCTCGACGAAGGCGAGGTCTTCGGAGGTGTCGTCGATGTCGAACCAGATCATGTAGCGGTTCATCGGATCAGGCCCGGAAGAGGGTGTCGAGATCCAGCTCGAGCCCCGGGAAAAGCGCGGGCCGCAACCGCCCGCCGGACGACGCACGGGCGCGCTCCACGAATCGTCCGCCCTCGAGAATCCACTCGGCGATCGAACGGGCCTCGGGGTCCACGATCCAGTAGTGCGCGACGCCGGCCGCGGCGTAGAGGTCCGCCTTGCGCCCGAGGTCGTCGCCACGGGTCCAGGGCGAGAGGATCTCGACGACGAGGTCCGGCGCGATCCGCACGCGGTCCATGTCGAGAGCCGCCGCGTGCGCGGCCGCGATGAACAGGAGGTCCGGCTGGACGACCGTCCGTGGGCCGAGGATGACGTCGACGGGGGAGGGGATGATCCTGCCGAGGCCGCGGGCCTCCGCGTGACCGTGCAGCCAGGCCGCGAGCTTCATCACGATCAGCTGGTGCCGCACCGAAGGTCCCGGTGTCATCTCTGCGAGTTCCCCATCGAACAGCTGGTAGCGCCGCCCGTCGTCCGCCATCGCAAGGTAGTCGGCGGCGGTCATCGGTGCGCGGCTGTGTCCGGGGGTGCTCATGGCCAGGGGCTCCGGAACGGAGTGTAGGAAGCTCGCGTGCGAACCGTCAAGCAAGAACTCCCGAGCCGGTCGCACCGCCCTCCCTGCCGCGGGATCGCCACCGCGCGCCTGCGCTACACTGCCGCCCCGCGGCCGCGCCGCGGGCCCGGAGCCGCGATGCGCATCGCCACCTGGAACGTCAACTCGCTCAAGGTCCGGCTGCCGGCGGTCCTCGACTGGCTCGCGGCCCGCCGGCCCGACGTGATCGGGCTCCAGGAGCTGAAGCTCACGGACGCCGACTTCCCGCGCGACGCGTTGCGCGCGGCCGGCTACGAGGCCGTCGTCCTCGGGCAGAAGACCTACAACGGTGTCGCGCTGCTGGCGCGGGCCCCGCTCGAGGACCCGGCGGTCGGCCTCCCCGAGCTGGCCTGGGACCCCGCGGCCCGCGCCGTGGCCGCTACCGTCGGCGGGATCCGCTTCCTCAACCTCTACGTGCCGAACGGTCAGGAGGTCGGGACCGACAAGTACTCCTACAAGCTGCGCTGGCTCGACGACCTCGCGCGCCACCTCGAAACGGCCCACCGCCCGGACCAGCCGCTCGTGCTGCTCGGCGACTTCAACCTCATCCCCGAGGAGCGCGACGTCTACGACCCGCAGGAGTTCCGCTTCTCGATCCTGTTCACCGACGAGGAGCGGGTCCGGCTCAAACGCCTGCTCGACTGGGGGCTGGCGGACGTCTATCGGCGCTGCGACGACGCCCCGAAGCGCTACTCCTGGTGGGACTACCGGATGAACGCCTTCCGGCGCAACCTCGGCGCGCGGATCGACCTGGTGCTCGCGACCGGACCCGTCGCCGTGCGGGCCGCGGCCGCGGAGATCGACGTCGAGCCGCGCCGAGGCGATAAGCCTTCGGACCATGCGCCGGTCTTCGTCGACCTGGACGCGCGCCCATCCTAGAGAAAGATCGCGCAGGGGTCGGGTCCAAGGGACCGCCCGACCCCTGCGCGGGATGAAACCGAGGTCCGTGGGGGGACGATTCCGGCCTCGGCGATTCCGCGGGGCGGGGGGAGAAGACGGGGCCCCGCGGAACCGTTCCGTCAACCCATGAAGAACTCAGTCGGCTACGGCGCCCGTGAGCGAGTCACCCCAGATCACGCCGTCGCCCCAGATCACGCCATCGCCCCAGATCACACCGTCGGCCCAGATCACGCCGTCACCCCAGATCACACCGTCACCCCAGATCACGCCGTCGGCCCAGATGACGCCGTCGCCCCAGATCACGCCGTCACCCCAGATCACGCCGTCGCCCCAGAGCAATCCGTCGCCCCAGATCACGCCGTCACCCCAGATCACGCCGTCGCCCCAGATCACGCCGTCAGCCCAGATCACGCCGTCGCCCCAGATCACGCCGTCGCCCCAGATCACGCCGTCGCCCCAGATCACGCCGTCGCCCCAGATCACGCCGTCGGCCCAGATCACGCCGTCGCCCCAGATCACGCCGTCGCCCCAGATCACGCCGTCGCCCCAGATCACGCCGTCGCCCCAGATCACGCCGTCGCCCCAGATCACGCCGTCGCCCCAGATCACGCCGTCGGCCCAGATCACGCCGTCGGCATAGGCCGCGGCCCGCTCGCCCCACAGCTCCGCGTCGTGCCAGAACTGCGGGTCGCCATAGGTCGCGCCCTTGCCGTAAGTCGCACCGACGTTGGCCAGCAGCACCGGGCGGTGGGTCTTGCCGTTCAGGGTGTAGAAGGCCACGCCCTTCGGCGTGCGCGCCACGAGCGGGGAGGCCGAGTTGAAGTCGCGCGGCGTCGCCATCGTAGCCGCCAGTTGGAGCGCCTTCAGCGCGTCGAGGTAGCCCGCGCCGCGCGCGAAGACGTCGCCCGGCACCTTTTCCGCCGAGCGCATCAGGATCGACTTGATCGCGTCGTTGCTGGCGTCGGGGTAGCGCTCGAGCAGCAGCGCGGCGGTCGCCGTGGCGAAGCCGGCCGCCATGCTCGTGCCGGACAGTTCGAGATTGTTGTCCACGACCTTGTCGGGGTAGTTCGTCGCCAGCGAGCAGTTGGGAGCCATCGCCCCGACGATCCGGTTGCCCGGCGCGACGACGTCCGGCTTCACGACCAGGTCGCCCAGCGACGGGCCGCGGCCGGAGAACGTGGTCACCGAGTCGTCCCCGCGGGCCACGGTGTTGAAGTCGTTCATCGCGCCGACGGTGATCACCAGCGGGTCGTTGCCCGGTGCGTTGATCGTCAGGCGGCCATCGCGGCCGCGGTTGCCGGCCGAGGCGACGACCGTCAGCCCGGCGTCCCAGGCCCGGCGCACCGCGACGTTCAGCGGGTCGAACCGGAACGACATCTGCGGCGTGTAGCCCAGCGACAGGTTGACGACTTCGATCCCGTACGCGGCCTTGTTGGCGATCGCCCAGTCGACCGCCGAGATCACCGACGAGAGCCGGCCGGCCCCCTGGTCGTCGAGCACGCGCAGCACGACGAAGTTGGTCTCCGGCGCCACGCCGTCCCGCCCGCCGATGATCCCGGCGATGTGGGTGCCGTGGCCGAAGCCGTCGCGCGCCTTGCCCTTCGGATCGACGAAGTCGACGCGCGCCAAGACGCGCGACTCGGGGACCGCGATGCCCGGCGCGAGTCCGGAGTCGATCAGCGCCACGGTCACGCCGCGGCCGGTCGCACCGGTCGTGGTGTAGGCGATGTCGCCGTTGACCGCCGGGCGGCCGACGTCGAGGTTGGCGCGGATCTCGCGGTCGGGCGAAAGCGAGAGCACCGCGGGGTCGGCCGCCAGGCGGTCGAGCGTCGCCCGATCGAGCGCGGCGACGAGCGCGCCGTGGCCGACCGTGCGGCCCGACGCCGCGAGCGCCGCGAGCGGACCGCCAAGTTTCGCGCCGTCGCGGAGCTGGATCACGACCGGCGTGCCGGCCGGGGTCTTCGCCGCGTCGAACGCCGCGCCCAGGTCGCGCGCAAGCACCGCAGTCGGCTTGCCCCCGGCAAGCGCGAGCGGGACGAGCGCCAGCACCAGTGCGAGTGCCAGGAAACAGCGTGCGGGTTTCATGGTCCTTCCTCCTTTGAAAAGCACTACTGCAAGAGGCGGGCCATGCGGAGCGGCGGCGTCAAGTGGTTGATATTGCTTGTCTTATGGGGATGAGACACTCGGGAGGCCGTGTCCATGAGACACGGGGGAGATGAGGTGTCTCATCCAGCAAATCGTGTCTTTGCAAGGGGTTGCGGTGTCTCACGGAGAAGGGGGCCGAAGGGCGTGTCCGCGCCCCGTGAGACACGGAGGGTGTCTCACGGGAAGGTGAAGGAAGGGCTCCCCTCACGGCCCATCGGGAAGCGGCACCACGCTCAGCGTGAACTCGAACCCGGGCTCGGCCGGAACGCGGACCGTCCCGGACCCGCAACTCGCCGCGTGGACCACACGCCTGGAGACACTCCCTCAGCGGATCCCCAGCTCCCCCAGCCGGCGGTAGAAGGTCGCGCGCGACAGGCCCAGCGTCCGCGCCGCCTCCTTGCGGTTTCCACCCGTGCGGGCGAGCGCCTCCCGGACCGCCTGCTCGGATCGGGGGCACCGGCGCGGATCCCGCGGCCGCCCTCGCTCCGCCCGCCGCCCCCGCCTTCAGCCCTGCGGCCGCCGCCAGCTCCGGGTCCGCGGCCAGGGTCTCGCGCGTGATCCGGCCCCCCTCGGCGAAGATCAGGAGACGCCGCATCGTGTGCTCGAGCTGGCGCACGTTGCCCGGCCAGTCGAGCGCGGCCAGCGCGCGAAGGGCCGACGGCTCCAGCGTGGGAGGAGCGGGAAGGCCGGCCGCCCGGGCCTCGCGTTCCAGGAAGTGATGCGCCAGCAGCGGGACGTCCTCGCGGCGCTCGCGCAGCGGCGGGATCTCGATCGTGATTCCGTTGAGCCGGAAGTAGAGGTCCTGCCGGAAAACGCCGTCCCGCATCAGCGACTCGAGATCGCGGTGGGTCGCGCCGACGACCCGCACGTCGGCGCGCACCAGCCGCTCGCTGCCGAGCGGCCGGAAGGCGCGGTCCTGCAGCACGCGCAGCAGCTTGGCCTGCAGCCCCGGGCTCATGTCGCCGATCTCGTCCAGCACCAGGGTTCCGCCGTCCGCCAGCTCGAACAGGCCACGGCGCGGTGCGTCCGCCCCGGTGAACGCGCCGCGCGCGTGGCCGAACAGGACGCTCTCCAGCAGCGTCTCAGGAATCGTCGCGCAGTTCTCGGTCAGGAACGGGTGGGCGCGACGCGGAGAGGACTCGTGCAGCGCGCGTGCGACCAGCTCCTTGCCGGTCCCCGACTCCCCGGTGACGATCACCGGCAGCGAGGTCGGCGCGACCTTGGCCAGGGTCTCGAAGACGCGGCGCATCGCCGCCGAGCGGCCGATCAGCTCGCCGAAACCGCGCGCCGCGTCGGCTGCCTGGCGTAGCGCCTCGCGCTCGCGCGACAACCGGCCGACCAGCCGCCCGTAGCCCAGCGCGACCGCCGCCTGCGCGGCCAGCGCCTCGAGAAAGCGCAGATCGGCTTCCGAGAACGCGGCGTGCGCGCCGCGGGTGTCGACGTACAGCGTGCCCAGCACTTCGCGCCCGAGGCGCAGCGGAACGCACATCACCGAGCGGATGTCGAACAGCGCCACCGACTGCGCTTCCGACAGGTCGGGATGCGAGCGCGCGTCACGGGCCAGGATCGCGTGCCCCTCGTCGGCGCGGGCCAGCACGCTCTTCGAGATCTGCACCGCGTCGTGCGCGGTCCGGTCCTCCACCCCCTCGGCCGCGACCGGCTCCAGCGCGCCGCCGTCCGCGCGGCGCAGCAGCAGCAGGCCGCGCTCCGCGCCCGCCTGCTCGACCGCGAGGGCCACGATCCGGCGGAAGAGCGGGTCGAGGTCGCCCTCGTCGGCCACCGCTTGCGCGACTTCGTAGAGCGCGGCCAGCGGGTCGAGGCCGCGTGCCCGGCCGGCCGGGGCGGCGGCGCGTCCGGCGGGCTGCAGCGCGCCCCGGCGGACCGCCGCGTCGCGCAGGGCGAGCAGGTCGGGCCGGCCGAGGAAGCGCGCGCGCCGCGCCGGGTCGGCGATCCCGCCGGCCAGCGCGTCGGCCAGCGCCACCGCGTGGGCCAGCGCCTCGTCCGCCGCCGGCTGGTCGCCGCGCTCGGCGAACAGACCGGCCAGCACGGCCAGCGCGCGCAGTTCCAGCTCGGTCATCCCGGAGCGCCGCGCCAGGCCGATCGCCTCCTCGGCGTCGGCCCGCGCCAGGTCCGGCTGGCGCGCCAGTCGGCGCGCGCGGGCGCGCTCGTAGAGCAGCGCGGCACGCGTGGCCGGGCCGTCCTCGCGCGGAACCGCCAGCGCGACTTCGGCCCGGTCGAGCCAGGCCAGCGCGCCCGGGGCGTCCTCTTCGTCGAGCGCGATCCGTGCCCGCTCGAGCGCCGCCAGTGCGCGGATCCTGAGGTTTCCGGTGCGCTCGGAGTCGGCCAGCGCGGCGTCGGCTGCCTCGCGCGCGGCGTCGAGGGCGCGGTCGGCGCGCCGGTCGCGCGCGACGGCGAGCCGTGCGAACTGAAGCTGCGCTGCTTCGCCCAGCGCCTCGGCCAGCGAGAGCGCGAGCCGGTCGTGCTCGCGCGCGGCGTCGCGCTCGTCGGTCCAGAACAGCGCCTCGCCGGCGATCAGCAGCCCGGAGACGCGGTAGGCCCGGCGGTCGAAGCGGGTCGCCTCGTCGAGCAGCCGGCGGCCGGTCGCCAGCGCCGCCTCGTAGCGCCCGAGCCGGAGCTGCACGAGGCCGAGGTTCTCGAGCGCCAGCTCGAGCGGCACCGCGGCGCCGAGCGCCGGGATCTCGGCCAGCGTCTCGTCGAGGCGCGCCGCCGCCCCCGCCAGGTCGCCGAGGAAGGTCCGCACCAGCGCCTCGTTGACGTGGAGGTTCGCCGCCCAGACGCGGTCGTCGAGCCCGCGGAAGATCGCCCGCGCCTCGTCCAGTGCCTCGAGCGCGGCCTGTGTCCGGCCGCCGAGCGCGCGCAGCAACGCGATGTCGTTGAGACAGGTCGCGACGTCGCGGGAGCGCTCGGCGCCGCCGGCACGTTCGGCGCTGCCCGCGCGCCCTGGGTCCTCCGTCTCGCGGAAGAGCGCCAGCGCCTGCTCCATCGTTGCCAGGGCGGCGTCGTGATCCCAGGCCGTGAGCTGCACGCTGGCCAGGATCTTCAGCGCCAGCGCGAGCGCCGCCGGGTCGCCGCTGCCTTTCGCCAGCGCAACCGCGCTCTCGGCCGCGGCCCGCGCCTCGTCGAAGCGGGCGAGGCCGCGCAGCCGTGCCGCGAGCATTCCGAGCGCCCGCGATTCCGAGGCCGCGTCGCCGAGCGCCCGCGCGGCGTCGGCCCAGGCGCGACAGAGGTCGATCGCGCGGACGTCGTTGCGGATCGCGTGCCAGGCCCGCTCGAGCCGTGCGTAGAGCGCGAGCCGCTCGCGCGCGGTGCGGGGCGCGGCATCGAGCGACGCCGCGCTGACCGCAGTCTCGAGCGACGCCGCGAGCACCGCTTCGAGGAACGGGATCGCCGCCCCCGGCCGCCACGAGCGCTCGAGCGTGTCGGCGGCCGCGAGCAGCGCGTCCGCATGGCCCGCGCCGTCCGCGGCCGCCAGCAGGTGTCCGGCACGCTCGACGATCCGCGCCGAGTCGTCTGCGGCGAGCGCGGCCCAGGCGCGGTGCAGCGCGCGCCGGCGCTCCGCGCCCGCCGCCTCGAGCAGCGCCTCGCGCAGCGTCGCGTGCGCCAGGTCGAGCCGCCCGTCGTCGCGGCGCACGAGCATCCGGCGTGCGAGCAGCGCCGGGACGGCGTCCGCGGCGGCGACGCCTGCGGCTTCGCCGCCCCCAGCGCCACTGACGACGGCGCGCAGGTCGACGTCGGTCTCCGGCGCGCCGGCGACGGCGAGCGCTTCGAGCAGCGCGATCCCGGCCGGGCCGCTGCGCGCGACATTCTCGGCCAGCGCTTCCTGGCGACTGGTCGGCAGGCGCAGCTCGTCGCCGTCGCCGCCGACCCGCTCGGCGAGATCGCGCAGCACCGTCTCGGCGAAGAACGCGTTCCCGGAGGTCAGCCCGTGGACCCGCTCGGCCAGCAGCGCGGCGCGTGCCGGCCCGACGACCTCGGCGGCCAGCGCTGCAACCTCGGCGCGCGAGAGCGGGCCGAGCAGCAGCGCCGCGAACAGCCCCTCGGCCTCCAGCGCGCGGGCCGCGGCGGCGAACGCGGGTCGATCCTCGTCGGGCCGGGCGGTGGCCGCGACGCGCAGCGCGGTGCCGCGCGCGCGGCGGGCGATCGCGGCGACGAGGTCGAGCACGAACGGGTCGGCGTCGTGCAGGTCCTCGACCGCCAGCACCAGCGGCCGCGCGCGTGCCGACTCGACCGCCAGCTCGGCCAGCGCGGCGATCGCGGTCCGACGGTCGGGCGGGGGCTCGTCCGCCGCGGGGGCGACGAGCGCCGGCGCGACCGCGGCCAGCGCGGCGCGGTGCCGGCGCACCAGCTCGTCGGCCGGCGCCGTCCCGGTTCCGTCGGCGCCGCCGAGCACCTCGGCCAGCAGTTCGACCAGCGGATCGAGGCTGTGCTCGCCGCCCGGGCGGCAGGTGCCGCGCGCGACCGCGGTCCCGCGGGCGCGCAGCTCGTCGAGCACGGCCTCGAGCAGGCGCGACTTGCCCGCGCCCCCTTCGCCGGTGATCAGCAGCAACGGCGGCGTTGCCGCGTCGCGTGCCGGATCGAGGCGCGCCAGCGCTTCGGCCAGTTCGGCCGCGCGGCCGACGAAGGCGACCGCGGTCCCGTCGGCCGGACCGGCGGCGTCGGGCAGTGGACCTGCGATCCGCTCCAGCTCCTCGAGCGCCACCGCGGCATCGGCGAAGCGCGCCGCCGGGTCGGCCGCGGTCATCCGCGCGAGGAACGCGTCGAGACCGGGCGGCCGGTCGTCGCGCCGTTCGTCGAGCGCGCGCTCGAGCGTCACCCCGAGTGCGAAGACGTCGCTGCGGGCGGAGGCGCGCTCGCCGGCGAGCAACTCCGGCGCGGCGTAGAGCAGTGTGCCGCCGGCGCCCTGCTGCGGCCCGGCCAGCGCCTCCGACAGGCCGAGGTCCATCACCGTCGCGCGGCCCGGGCGTCCCGGATCGCTTCCCGGCGCGACGAGCACGTTCTCGGACTTCAGGTCGCGGTGCACGATCCCGCGGCGGTGCAGGTGCGCGACCGCGCGCAGCGCGGCGGCGAGCGCGGCCAGGACCCACCGGGTCGAGCGCCCGGCGGCGGCCGCGACGAACGGCGTGCCCGGCACGACCTCCATCACCAGGAACGGCCGCCCGCTGGCGTCGTCCACGCCGAAGTCGAAGACGCGCACCAATCCCGGGTGGCGCAGGCCGGCCAGCGCGCGGAACTCGCCGCGCAACCGCTCGACCTCTTCCGGTTCGCCGACCTCGGCGTGCAGCAGCTTGAGTGCGCGCTCGGACGGCTCGCCGCGTCCGGCGGCCGCGCGGTCGCGCACCAGGAAGACCGTCGCCTGGCCGCCGCTGCCGAGCGGGCGCAGCAACTCGTAGCGACCACCGATCAGGCTCGAGCCGTCGGTGCCTTCGATCGCCTCGGCCTCGATCCAACGGTAGAGAGTGGCCCGGCCGACCCCGAGGGCGCGCGCCGCCTCGGCGCGGTTGCCGCCCGCGCGCCGCAACGCGCTCTCGATCTCGGCGCGGGAGGCGCCGCGGCGGGGCTCTTTCTCGGGCATGGCCCCCTCTGGTACCGCGGCCAGGGCCGGAACACAAGCCCCCGGGGCGCGGCAAAGACGGCACTAGGACACTTTGGACCCGGGCGGTACCTCGCCGTCCGGCCCCAGCACGTGCGGCACGCCGTCCGGGCCGGTCGCCGCGAGCAGCATCCCCTGCGACTCGAGGCCGCGGAGCTTGGCCGGCTTGAGGTTGGCGACGACGATGATCGTTCGGCCGACCAGGTCCTCCGGCCGGTAGGCCGAGGCGATGCCGGCGACGAGCTGCCGCGTCTCGCCACCGAGGTCCACTTCGAGGCGAAGGAGCTTCTCGGCGTTCGGGTGGCGCTCGCAGACCAGGACTTTCGCGCAGCGCAGCTGGACTTTCGAGAACTCGTCGATCGCGATCAGGCCGTCGGGCAGCGGAGAAGGGGGCGAGGCGGGGGCGGGGGGTGGCGTGTCGGACACGGTCGATGCCTCTTGCGGGCCGGCACGGAGGCCGGCCCCTACAGTGGGCGGGCCGGCACGGAGGCCGGCCCCTACAGTGGGCGCGCCGGAGGAGGCCACGGGGGGCGCAGCAGCGGGAGCGACGTCGCCGAAGATGGCCTTGCGGTCGAGGCGCGGGAAGACGGCCTCGCCGGCGCCAATGCGGCGGCCGGCGACGGGGAGCGTCTCCAGCTCCAGCAGGTCGACGCCGGGCGCGATCTCGCGCGCCGGGTCCTCGCCCAGGCCGAGCATCCGCCACAGCCGGGCGGCGGCGACCGGCATCGCCGGGTGCAGCCGCAGCGCGATCTGCGCGAGCTGCTGCGCGGCGACGCCCAGCACCCCCGCGGTCAGCGCCTCGCGCCCGGGCCGCTTCCACGGCTCGTGGCGCACCAAGTACTTGTTCAGCGCGTCGGCCCACTCGGTCACCGCGCGCAGCGCGGCCGACGGGTCGTGGGTCTCGAACCCCGCGCGGTAGGCCGCGCGCGCCGCGGCGGCCAGACCGTCGAGCACCGCGTCGGCCGGCGCGCCGTCCGCGGCGGGGACGACGCCCGCTTCGTTCTTCTCGATCAGCGCCAGCACCCGCGAGTAGAGGTTGCCGACGTTGTTGGCCAGGTCGGAGTTGGTCCGCTCCAGCACCGCCTCGTCGGAGTACGAGCCGTCGAGCCCGAGCGGGATCTCCCGCAGCAGGAACCAGCGCAGCGCATCGGCCCCGAAGGTCTCGAGCAGCGGACCGGGCCGCGCGATGTTGCCGGTCGTCTTGCTCATCTTGGCGTCGTCCTTCAGCCACCAGCCGTGGCCGAAGACCGTGCGCGGCAGCTCCTCGCCGGCGGCCATCAGGAAGGCCGGCCAGTAGACCGCGTGGAAGCGCAGGATGTCCTTGCCCACCAGGTGCAGCGCCGTGTGCCCCGGCTCGTTGTGCCAGTAGCGCGCGACCTTGCGCGGGTCGTCGGAGCCGTAGCCGAGCGCCGAGAGGTAGTTGGTCAGCGCGTCGAACCAGACGTAGACGACGTGCTCGGGGTCGCCGGGGAAGGGGATCCCCCAGCCGACCTTGTCCCTGCTGCGCGAGATCGAGAGGTCGCGCAGCCCGGAGGCCACGAAGGCGCGGACCTCGTTGCGCCGCGTCTCGGGCAGCACGAACCCGGGCTGCCGGTCGTACAGCGCGAGCAGCCGGTCCTGGTAGGCCGAGAGCCGGAAGAACCAGGACGATTCCTCGACCTCCTCGACCGGATGGCCCTGTTCGGGGCACTTTCCGTCGACCAGCTGCGCGGGGGTGTAGAACGCCTCGCAGCCGGTGCAGTAGAGGCCGCGATAAGTGCCCTTGTAGATCGCGTCGGGGCTCTTCTCGCGGATCCTGCGGAACAGCTCGTAGACCCCGGCCTTGTGCCGCGCTTCCGTGGTGCGGATGAAGTCGTCGTGACTGATCGCCAGCGCCGGCCAGAGCTGCCGGTAGTTGAGCACCACCTCGTCGGCCAGCGCCAGCGGCGCGATCCCGCGCTTCGCCGCCGCGCGCTCGATCTTCTGCCCGTGCTCGTCGGTCCCGGTCAGGAAGTAGACCTCGTCGCCCGCCAGGCGGTGGAAGCGCGCCAGCGCGTCGGCGACGACCGTGGTGTAGGTGTGGCCGATGTGCGGCAGGTCGTTGACGTAGTAGATCGGGGTCGTGACGTAGAAGGAGCGACGGGCGGTCATTTCGGGTCCTCGGCCGGTGGCTCGCCCAGGGCGGCCTGCGCCGCGCGGCGCACGGCGTCGGGCGTGACGCCGGCGGCGTCGGCGGCGCGGCGGCAGTCCTCGAACTCGGGCTGGGCGCGCAGCACGCGGCCGCGCGTGTCCATGGCGCGCTTGACGCGGACGGGGCCCCACGGCGTCTCGACCGCGACGACGTCGCGGTCCCACTCGACGCGGCGCTCGATCCGCATCCGCACGCCGAGCGTCGGCGTGTCGTGCAGCAGGATGCCGGCCAGCCGGCGCTCCTCGCCCGGGTCGCAGAGCACGGTCAGGTGGAACCCGGGGCGCCCCTTCTTCATCTGGACCGGGGCGACCATCGCGTCGCGCGCGCCGGCCGCGAGCAGCCGCTCGATCAGCACCGGGACATCCTGCGGCAGGATGTCGTCGAGCGCCGTCTCCAGCACCGCGACCTGCCGCGTCCGCGCGACCTCTTCCAGCGCCGCGCCCAGCAGGCCGCGCAGCACGTTCGGCAGCGCCGCGTCGTCGCGGCCGCCGGCCCCGTGGCCGACGCGCACGATCGTCAGCGGCGGGAGCGGGCCGAAGGCATCGACGATCGCGACCAGCAGCGCCGCGCCGGTCGGCGTGACGAGTTCCTTCGCGATCGGGCCGCCCGCGACCGGGACCCCGCGCAGCAGCTCGACCACGGCCGGCACCGGGACCGGCAGCACGCCGTGCGCGCAGCGGATCGCGCCTCCGCCGAGCGGGACCGGGGCGGAACAGGTGACGCGATCGATCCCCAGCTCCTCGAGCCCCAGGCAGGTCCCCGCGATGTCGACCAGCGCGTCGTCGGCGCCGGCCTCGTGCAGGTGGACCTCCTCGGCCGGGAGGCCGTGCACCTTCCCTTCGGCGGCGTAGAGCAGGCCGGCGGCGCGGCGCGCGCGCGCCAGGGCTCGCGGCGGCAGCGCGGCGCGCTCGAACGCGGCGAGCATCCCGGCCAGCTGGCGGCCGGCGTGGTGCCCGGCTTCGCCGTGCTGACGCACGGCTTCGCCGTGGCGGGGCCCGGCTTCGCCGTGCTGATGCACGGCTTCGCCGTGGCGGGCCCGGCTTCGCCGTGCGGTGCCCGGCTTCGCCGTGCTGACGCACGGCTTCGCCGTGGCGGTGATCGTGATCGCCGTGGTCCGCGTGAACGTGCGGGGGGCCGTCGCCGTTGAGCAGGTCGTCGGCCGGTTCAGCCGGCTCTTCCTCCTGCCCGCGCACCACGACCCGCACCCGCGCGGCGTCGAACGGCCCACGGGCGGCGCGCTCGGTCCGCACCTCGACCCCCGACAGGCCGAGGCGTGCGGGAAGGGCGGCGAGCAGGGCGGGGTCGAGACCCAGGTCCAGCAGCAGGCCGAGGAACATGTCCCCCGCGGCCCCGCTGAACGGGTCGAGGTGCAGCACGGTTCCCGGTCGGTCGGCGGTCTTCACGCACGCCAGCGTAGCGCGCGCACCGGGATGCCGGTAGGGGCCGGCCTCTGTGCCGGCCCGAAGCGCGCGCGGCAACGAACCGTAGGGGCCGGCACGGAGGCCGGCCCCTACGGCTGCGCGAGAAGCACGAATGCGAGGAGCGGGCCGGCACGGAGGCCGGCCCCTACGGCTGCGCGAGAAGCACGAATGCGAGGAGCGGGCCGGCACGGAGGCCGGCCCCTACGGCTGCGCGAGAAGCACGAATGCGAGGAGCGGGCCGGCACGGAGGCCGGCCCCTACGGCTGCGCGAGAAGCACGAATGCGAGGAGCGGGCCGGCACGGAGGCCGGCCCTACGGCTGCGCGAGGAGGCGGCCTTCGTGGAGATCGTCGGGGTAGAGCGTGCCGGCGTCGCCGGGGAGCAGGAACCGGCCCCCCTCGACGCGTGCCGGGACCGCCAGGAGCGAGAGCGGCGCGCCGGCGGAGGGGGCCGCGAGCCGCGCCAACCGGCAGACTTGAGGCGCCGAGCCGGGCGGCACACGCGCGCCGAAGGGGAGCGGCGATTCGACCCCCTCCGCGGTCGGCCACGCCGACAGCGCCCGCGTCGCGATCCGAGCCAGCGTCAGCGGCCGTGCGCCCAGGAAGGCCGGGATCGCGACCGGACCGAGCAGCCAGAACGGCAGCGCGAGCAACGCCCCGTCGCCTGGCGGCGCGAGCGTCACGCGGCGGGCCGGCAGGTCCGCGAGGGCGCCGCCATCGACCCGGTAAGCGCGGCCGCAGGCCCGGCAGAACGCGACCCGGTCCACCGCGCGCCCCGCGAGGTCGTCCGAGCAGCGCGGGCAGGCCAGCGGAAGGAAGCGCGGCGCGCTCACGGCGCCTCCGCGGCGAGTTGGCGCACGACGCGCATGAGGACCCACGACGCACCCGCCCCGAGGGCCAGCGCGACGAAGGCGATCCCCGCGCTGATCCCGCCCCCGTCCAGGATCGGCGGCGGGAGCGCCGCGACCCGCAGCAGGCCGCCGACCACGAACCCCGCTGCGAGCGCCGCCAGCCCGAGTGCGCGGCGGTGCAGGCCCGCGGCCAACGGTTCGGCCGTGCGCAGCGAGACCAGCGTGCCGGTCGAGGCGTCGAACGCAGCCTGCCCCGGGCGGCCGGCCGCGCGGAACCAGACGAGCCGCACCGGGTAGAAGAGCAGTGTCGCGTCCTCGCCCAGCCGCTCGATGTCGACCTCCGCACCGGGGAGCAGCCCCGTGGCCAGCCCCTCGGCGCGGTGCGCGACGATCGCGCGGGCCTCGTCCTGCGCGCGCTCGCGGCCGACGATCGGATCGAGCACCGTCGCCGTCTCGCGCAGCGCGGGGGTGAACACGACGAGCGGGCCCAGCAGATCGGCCCGCCGCCGCAGGCCCAGCTCGCCCGCCATCTGGCGCTTCCGGTCGAGCGCCGGCAGCCCGAACTCCTCGAGCGGACAGGCCGAGACCAGCGCGACGTGCAGCTCCTGGACCTCCTTCACGACCTGTTCGATGCCGTCGTCGCGCCGGCGCACGATCGGCCGGCGCGCCCCCTGCTCGTCGAAGACCTGCTTGATCTCCTCGACCACGACGCGGCGCTCGCCTTCGATACGCCCCGCCAGCGTGGTCTCGATCCGCCAGTACGGGACGTAGACCAGCTCGTGCCGCTCGACCGCGAGCTCGCCGAGCCCGCGCTCGGAGAGCACAGCCGCCAGGCGGTCCAGCGCGTCGCCCGCGGCCAGCCTGGCCGGCACGACGACCTGTCCGCGCGCCTCGTCCCCTTCGATCCGGCCGAGCACCCCGCAGGAGGGGCAGCGTGCGAGCAACCCGGGGCCCCCCTCCGGGTCGGGCGAGCCGCCGCAGCGGGGGCAGGAGAGGGCGGGGGAAGGGGCGGGATCGCTCACCGGCGCCCGGCGGCCCACCAGAGGACCGCGCCGCCGACCGACACCGCGACGGCCGACGCCGGGAACGGCAGGAGCATCCCGCCGGCCAGGCCGATCCCCGCCGCCAGCGCGACCCAGCGCCCGAGGCGCAGCTCGCCGGTCGGCGGTTCGGGCGCCGCCAGCTCGGGAGGCAGCACGACGCGGCCATCGACCCCGTCGCACCACGCGGCGGAGGCGAAGTCGCCGTGTTCGAGAGGCACCCGGTAGAGCGGGTACTGCACGATCAGCGCCGGCGCCGCGACCGCGCACGAGGCGACGGCTCGCGGCCCCGTCTCGCGGGCCGGCTCCCCGGCCGCGGGGCCGGCGTGCGGATCGCGCGCGAGATCGGCCCCGGCGGGCCGCCAGCCGCCACCCAGCAGCGGCGGCAGGGCGGCCAGGGGGCGGAAAGGCTGCCGCGGATCGCCGGTCGGGGTGAACGGGAAGAGGACCAGCTCCGGCGAGCCGGGCAGCCAGGCGCGACCGCGGGCCGAGAGGGCGCGCGCGACCTTCAGGCGCGCCTCGTGTGGTGCGAACCGCGCGCGGGCGACGAGCGTGCCGCTCGCCGCGCCGTCGGCCAGCAGCGCACCGCAGGAACTGCAGCGGGCCAGCGAATCCGGCTTCTCGACGTCGCGCGCGGCGCCGCACTGCGGACAACGGGAAACCGGCATGAGCGCTCCACGAAGCCGGGGCTCGCGCCCGGCTCTCTCCAGAAGGTCGGTTCCGGACGACGGCGGGGCAACCGAGACGGCCGCGGACGGCGGGGGGTTCGGGGAACCGGCGGGCCGGGCCGCGGGCCGCGGTGTATCATCCCGAGGTTGTCCGCAAGCGATCCCCGAACGAAAGGAGCCGACGATCCCATGGCGAACCTGCCGCAGGTGAGCGACGACAGCTTCGAGAAGGAAGTACTGCAGTCCCCGACGCCGGTGCTGGTCGACTTCTCGGCCACCTGGTGCGGCCCGTGCAAGATGCTCTCCCCGACGCTGGAGTCGCTGTCGAAGGACTACGCGGGGAAGGTGAAGTTCGTCGGCGTCGACGTCGACAACGCCCGCCAGACCGCGGTCCGCTTCCGCGTCATGTCGGTCCCGACCGTGATGCTCTTCAAGGACGGCCAGATCGTCGACCAGGCGGTCGGCAACCAGCCGCGCGACGCGTGGATGAAGATGCTCGACCGGATCCTGGGGGCGTAGCGCGTGCTGCAGACGTTCGAGAGCTGGATCGGCGGCCTGTCGGATCGGCTGGCGCAGAGCCTGAGCGGCGCCTCGGACCCGTTCGCGCTGCTGATCTTCTTCGCCGCCGGCGTGCTGACGTCCCTGACCCCGTGCGTCTACCCGATGATCCCGATCGTGGTCGCGTACATGGGCGGCGCGGAGTCCGCTGCCGTTGCCGCCGGCGCCAGCCAGGAGTCGCGCCGAAGCCGCGTGCTGGGGCGCTCGCTGCTCTACGTCCTCGGGATGGCGGTCGTCTACACCGCGCTCGGCCTGGCGGCGATCCTGGCCGGCCGGACCTTCGGCAGCCTGACGCAGAGCTTCTGGGGCTACGCGATCGTGGCCGCCGTGCTGGCCGTGTTCGGGCTCTCGCTGCTCGGGTTGTTCGAGATCCGGGTGCCGACCTTCCTGCTGCAACGGCTCGGCTCCGGGCCGCGCGAGGGGAGCCTCGGCGCGTTGCTGATGGGGGCGACCTCGGCGATCGTCGCTGCTCCGTGCGCGGCGCCGATCGTCTTCCCGCTGGCGGCGATGGTCGCGCGGGAGGGCCGCGTCGTCTTCGGGACGATCGCGATGCTGGTCTTCAGCCTCGGCCTCGGCGTGCTGTTCCTGCTGCTCGGCGTCAGCTCGGGACTCGCCGCCTCGCTGCCGCGGCCCGGGCATTGGATGGTGACGCTCAAGAAGCTCACCGGTGCGGTGATGCTGGCGATCGGGATCTGGTTCTTCACCAAGGCGTGGCAGTTCCTGTGAGCGCGCGCGACCGCGTCCCCGCCCTCACCGCGGCCGTGCTGGCCGTGCTGGCCGCGCTGGCACTCCTGGCCGGCACTCCGGCCGCGGCCCAGCCGCCCCCGTCGTTGAAGACGGTCGACGGCAAGGAGGTCGCGCTGTCCGGCCGACCGGGGATCACCTACGTCGTCTTCGTGGCCCGCTGGTGCGGGTCCCCGTGCGAGGAGGACCTGATTGCGGTCCGCGAGCTGGCCGGCCGCTTCGCGCGGCAGGGGATGCGGGTCGTGGTCGTCGGCACCGGCAAGCGGCAAACGCAGGAGGAGTTCGTGCGCTGGGCGCGCGGCGCCGGGATGGGCGGTGCGCTGGTCTTCGATGCCGACGGCAAGCTCGAGAAGGCCTTCGAGGTCGCGGTCCTTCCGTGGCACGTCGTCGTCGACAGCAAGGGCGCGGTGCTCCACGCGTCCGACGGCGTGCCCGATGCGACGGCGGTCGCCGGTTGGCTCGGGGGGCCCTCCGGCCGATGAATTCCGAGCCGCGGCCCGTCCCCGGCGCGAACGCCGGCGATCGCGGCAGCGCCTACCTCGTCGGGCTGGTCTGGCCGAAGGCCTCGTCCGTGACGGTCGAGGAACACCTCGACGAGCTGGCCGCGCTGGCCGACACCGCCGGCTTCCGCGAGGCCGGCCGCGCGATCCTCCCGCTGCGCGCCCCGTCGCCGGCGACGCTGATGGGGAAGGGGCAGGCGGCGGACCTGGGCGTCGTCGCCCGCGGCAGCGGTGCCTCGCTGGTGATCATCGACGAGGACCTCACGCCGGCGCAGGTGAAGAACCTCGAGAAGGTGCTCGAGCTGCCGGTCGTCGACCGCGCCGGGCTGATCATCGACATCTTCGCCGCGCGCGCGCGCAGCCGCGAGGCGAAGACGCAGGTCGAGATGGCGCAGCTCCAGTACCTGCTGCCGCGCCTGGCCGGCCGCTGGGCGCACCTCTCGCGGCAGGTCGGCGGCGGCCCGGGCGGGACGAAGGGCGAGGGCGAGAAGCAGATCGAGCTGGACCGGCGGATGATCCGCCATCGGATCGACCACCTGCGCCGCGACATCGAGCGGGTCGGCAAGGCGCGCGAGGTCCGGCGCCACGGGCGGGCCACGACGCCGCAGGCGGCGTTCGTCGGCTACACCAACGTCGGCAAGTCGTCGCTGTTCAACGCGATCGTCTCGGCCGGGGTCTTCGTGGAGGATCGGCTGTTTGCGACGCTCGACCCGACCGTGCGCAAGGTCGAGCTGGGCAAGCGCGGCGCATTCCTGCTGAAGGACACCGTCGGCTTCATCCGCAAGCTGCCGCATCACCTCGTCGCCTCGTTCCGCACGACCTTCGACGAAGCGGCCGAGGCCGACCTGCTGCTGCTGGTCGTCGACGCTTCGCACCCGTCGGGCCTGGAGCAGATGGAGATCGCCGAGGCGGTGCTGAAGGAGACCGCCGCGGCCGACCTGCCGCGCCTGCTGGTCTTCAACAAGTCCGATCGCCTGGGGCCCGAAGAGTGCGCCTGGCTGGCCGAGCGGCGGCCCGAGGCGCACGTCGTCTCGGCCCGCACCGGTCACGGCGTGCACGACCTGGTGCTGTCGATCGCCGACCGGCTGCTCGGGCGCGAAGCCAGCGCGACGCTGACGCTGCCGCCCGAGCGCGGCGACCTGCTGGCGC
Organism: uncultured Acidobacteriota bacterium; assembly: GCA_963702425.1. Taxonomy (GTDB): domain Bacteria; phylum Acidobacteriota; class Polarisedimenticolia; order J045; family J045; genus JALOKP01. The sequence continues at coordinate 158,557 of CAVPCQ010000016.1, read as the reverse complement.
GGGCCGACCGGGTGGGGACGATCGAGCGCGTCGACGAGGGACCCGGCGGGGTGCTCCAGGTCACGCTGCGCGCGGCGGAGGGTGTGCTGGACGAGCTGCGCCGCGCGCTCGACGGCGCGGGGGAGGCGACGCGATGAGCCGACGGGTCGTGGCGCTGGTCTTCGGGGGGCGCTCGGTCGAGCACGAGGTCTCGCTGGTTTCGGCGCGCGGGATCTTCGACAACCTCGACCGCGCGCGGAACGAGATCGTGCTGGTCGGCGTCGACCGCGAGGGGCGGCCGCGGGTCGGCGGCGAGGAGCTGCTCGACGGCGGCCTCGACCGCGGGGCCGGGACGGTCGTGCGCTGGCCGTCGCACCGCGGCGACCGGGCGCTGCGCGAGGAGGCGACCGGCCGCGCGCTGACGCCGCCGCTCGACGCCGTGTTCCCGATCGTGCACGGCTCGGGGGGCGAGGACGGGACGCTGCAGGGGGTGCTGACGCTGGCCGGGATCCCGTGCGTCGGGGCCGGCGTGCTCGGCTCGTCGCTGGCGATGGACAAGGACCGCACGCGGCGCGTGCTGGCGCAGGCCGGGATCCCGGTCGTGCGGGACGCGGTCTTCGAGGGGCCGGAGGCCGACGACGCGCCGCGCCTGCTGGCGGCCGCCGAGGCGCTGGGCTGGCCGGTCTTCGTCAAGCCGGCGCGCGCCGGGTCGTCGGTCGGGATCACGAAGGTCGCGCGGCGCGGCGGAGCTGCCGGCGGCCGTCGCCGCGGCGCGCGCCGTCGACCCGAAGGTCGTGATCGAGGAGGCGATCCCGGCGGCACGCGAGGTCGAGGTCGCGGTGCTCGGGCTGTGGCGGCCGGAGGCCTCGGTCGTCGGCGAGATCCTCCCCGGCGCCGAGTTCTACGACTACGACGCGAAGTACAACGATCCCGACTCGCAGCTGCTGATCCCCGCGCCGCTCGACCCGCCGCTGGCGGACGCGCTGCGAGACCATGCGGTGCGGGCGTTCCGCGAACTGGACCTGGCCGGGCTGGCGCGCGTCGATTTCCTGCTGTCGCGCGAGACCGGCCGCTTCGTGCTCAACGAGGTGAACACGCTCCCGGGGTTCACGCCGATCTCGATGTACCCGCGGCTGTGGGCGGCTTCGGGGGTGGCCTACGGTGAGCTGCTCGAGCGGCTGATCGCGATCGCGATCGAGGCCGCGGCGGCGCACCCGCTGGCGCTGCCGGGGGCGGGGCGGCGGCGCTAGAATCCCGGCCCATGGACATCGCCATCGAAACGAAGGGCCTGCGTCGCTCCTTCGGTGACCTCGTCGCCGTGGACGGGATCGACCTCGCCGTGCCGAAGGGGTCGCTCTACGGCTTCCTCGGCCCGAACGGCGCGGGCAAGTCGACGACGATCAAGTGCCTCACCGGCCTGCTGCGGCCGACGGCCGGCACGATGCGGATCCTCGGGATCGATCCGCTGGCGGATCCCGTCGGGGTGAAGCGCCGGGTCGGGGTCATGCCCGAGGACCTGGCCCTCTTCGAGCGCCTCTCGGGGGCGGAGACGCTCTCGTTCGTCGGCCAGGTGCACGGGCTCGACCGCGAGACGATCCGCGCGCGCAGCGAGGAGCTGCTGCAGGTGATGGACCTCGCCGGGGACGCCGGCGCGATGGTCGCCGACTACTCGCACGGCATGAAGAAGAAGCTCGCGCTGTCGGTCGCCCTGCTCCCGGCGCCGCGCCTGCTCTTCCTCGACGAGCCGTTCGAGGGGATCGACGCGATCGCGTCGCGGCAGATCAAGGACCTGCTGCTCGGCTTCGTGAAGGGGGGCGGCACGATCTTCCTGACCTCGCACATCCTCGAGATCGTCGAGCGGCTCTCGGACTGGATCGGCGTGATCCACAAGGGCCGCCTGATCGCCGAGGGCCCGGTCGCGGAGCTGCGCGCCGGTGCGTCCGGGGGCCGGACGCTGGAGGAGATCTTCCTCGGGCTGGTCGGCGCGGGGGAGCTGCAGAAGCCGGCCCTCGCGTGGCTCCAGGCCTGAGCCGGCGCCGTGATCCCGCTGCTCCGCGCGTTCGCCTGGCTGCGCTGGCGCGAGTTCCTGAACTCCTTCCGGGGGACGCGGCGCCGCGATGCGCTCGAGCGCGGCGCGCGCGCGCTGTCGGCGATCGTCCCGATCGTCCTCGCGAGTCCTCTTCGTTCCCGGGCTGATCGGCCTGGGCGCGCTCGCGTTCGTCGCCGGCTACCTGCTCGGGCGGGGGCGGCGGTGCCGATGCCGACACGGCCCGCATGATCCCGATCGTGCTGGGCGCCTTCCTGGCGACGATCACGATCGTGGTCCTGGTGGCCCCGATGGTCCGATCGATCAGCCGCAAGGACCTCAGCCTCACGCGCCTCCTGCTGCTGCCGATCCCGCGCCCGCTGCTGCACCTGCTCGACCTCGTCGCCGGGGTGATGGATCCCTGGATCGCGCTCGTCGTCCCGGTGGTCCTCCTGCTGCCGGCCGGCCTCGCCGCGGCGGGCGCGATCGGGTCGGCCGTGGTCGCTCTCGTCGCGGGGATCGTGCTGCTCGCCTTCTACCTCGCGCTGGGGTCCTGCGTCTCGCACGTGCTGGCCCTGCTGTACCGCAACCGCCGCCGCGGCGAGCTCGCGTCGCTGCTGATCCTCGTGTCGCTGTCGATGATCGGCTTCGTGCCGGCGCTGCTCGGCGTGCGCCACGACGCCGAACGCGACGGGCGCAAGCGCGGGGAGCCGACGATCGACATCACGCGCTTCGCGCCCACGGTGTTCTACACGCGGGCCATCCAGCCGGGCCCCGCTCTCGCATCCTCCCGCGCCCTCTCGCTCGGGGCGCTGGCCCTGATCACGGCGGGGCTCTACGGGATCTCCTGGTCCGCGTACCGGCGCCTGCTCGATTCGCCGCAGTCCGGCCCGTCGCGCCGCGCGCGCGCGTCGACGCGCGCCGCCACGTTGAAGATCCCCGGGATCGGCGCGGCGGCCTCCGCGGTGGCCTCGGCCAAGATGAAAGCTGAGCCTGCGGACGATCCAGGGGAAGATGGCGCTCTTCTACACGCCGGTCGGGATGCTGATCGCGGCCGTGGCGATGACCCGCCTCACGGAAGGCGGCCTGGCTTCGAGCCTCGGTCCGCACACGGGGCCGATTCTGGCCGCCGGCGCGGCGCTCCTCGCGCTGCTCTCGATGCAGAACCTGCAGCTCAACCAGTTTGCCGCCGACGGGGCCGGGCTGACGCTGCAGTTGCTCTCCCCGATCTCGGGGCGCGACATCGTCGTCGGGAACGCGGCGGGCCTGGGGATCTTCTTCGGCGGTTCGACGCTGATCTACCTGGCGGTGGCCGCGATCTTCGCGCCCGACCCGTCACCCTGGCTCTGGATCGCGTCCCTGCTGGTGGGCCTCTCCGCGTACCTCGTTTTCGCGCCGCTCGCCGCGCTGCTCTCCGCACTCTTCCCGAAGGCGGTGGACCTCGGCCGGATCGGATCGGCGAGCAATCCCAGCCCGGCCGCCAGCCTGCTCGGAATGCTGCTGGCGGCGCTCGCCGCCGTTCCTCCGGTCCTGCTCGGTGCGCTCGGCCTGATCGTCCTGGACAGCACCCGGCTGACGCTCGCGCTGGTGGCCGGCTGGACGGTCTTCGCCGCGGTCCTGTCGCTTCTCCTGGTGCGGCTCGCCGCCGGCGTGGTCACGGCCCGGCAGGAGAACCTGGCGATGGTCGCTGCGGGGCGTTGACGGGCCGGCCATCGATCCCCAGCGCCGCCAGTCGCCGGTAGAGCTTCTGCCGGCTCCACCCGAGCCGCCGTGCGGCGTCGGACTTGACGCCGCACGACTGGCCCAGCGCCTCGCGGATCGCGGCCACCTCGAGGTTCCCGGGCGCCCGCCCTTCCGGCCGCAGCCGCAGCTCGGCGGCGCCGATCTCGGGGCCGGCGGCGAGGGCCGCGGCCCGGCGCAACAGGTTGTCCAGCTCCCGCACGTTGCCGGCCCACGGGTGCTGCGCCAGGGCGCGCAGCGCGGCGGTGCCGAGCCGGCGGCCCGGGCCGATCCCCTCGCGCGTCAGGCGCGCCAGCAGCGTTGCCGCGAGGAAGGGGAGATCGTCGCGGCGCGCAGCGAGCGGTGGGATCTCGACCACGGCGCCGGCGAGCCGGAAGTAGAGATCGCTGCGGAACGTCCCGGCCGCGGCGAGCGCGCGCACGTCGCGGTGCGTCGCCGCCAGCACGCGCACGTCGACGGTGAGCGCGCGCGTCGCGCCGAGCGGCCGGATCTCGCCCTCCTGGAGCACGCGCAGCAGCTTGGACTGCGCGGCGAGCGGCAGGTCGCCGATCTCGTCCAGGAACAGCGTTCCCTGCTGGGCCTCCGCGATCCGTCCGTCGCGGTCGGCGATCGCACCCGTGTAGGCGCCGCGCCGCACCCCGAACAGCTCGGCCTCGACCAGCGACTCCGGGATCGCGGCGCAGTTTTCGGCGACGAACCGCCCTCTCCGCCCGGAGGCGGCGTGAACCGCGCGCGCCAGGACCTCCTTGCCGGCGCCGGTCGGGCCGAGCAGCAACAGGTTGAGCGGCGCGCCGGCGATCCGGCGCAGGTCGGCGATCGCCGGGGCCAGAGACGGCGCGGAGGCCTCGACCCCCAGCAGCGGGTCGGCCCGCAGCGCTTCCGGCAGCAGTTCGCCGGCCAACTCCTCCTCCCACGTCTCCACCGCATGGATCAGCGCCGTCGGATCGAGGGCGCGGTCTCCCCACGCCGCGACCAGCGCGGGGCAGGGCTCGGCGACAGCTCCTGCGGCCCACGCCCGGCCCCGCCAGCGCAGCACCCGCGGACGCCCGGAAAGCAGCGCCCGCTCCGCTGCGGCGCGAACGATCGAAGGCCAGCGGAAGCCGGGGCCGGGCGACCCGACGACGGAGCCGCCGACCGCGACGGCGACGCGCGCCGGCCGCTCGTCAAGCCGCCGCGCGAGACGTTCGCCCAGCCGCCGCAACCCCGGCGGCCAGGCGCTGACGGAATCGACGGGCGCTGCCATGATGATCCTCCTCCGCGGGCCGAGGCAGGCTAGCGCCGCCGGGCCGCGCGTGGACGAAAAGGAGGCGCGCGATGTCCCGCTCACGCAATCGGACGCCGATCCTCGGCGCGGCGCTGGCGCTCGGCCTGGCGGTCGCGCTCACGCTCACGGCGCACGCGTCCCTGGCCGCGGAGCCGCGCGAGGCTGCCGATCGCGTCACGCTGGCCGATGGCAGCGAACTCGCCGGCCGCGTCGTTTCGCTGGATGCCTTCGTGCTGGTGGTGGAGGTCGAGGGCGCGCGCCGCACGGTCCAGCGTCGCGAGGTGCGACGGATCGAGTTCGGCGACGCGCCGCCCCCGCCGCTCGTCGCGCGGGTCAAGGTGGCCGAGGCCGACGACGCGGTCCGGCTGCTGCTCGACGGCGAGGAGATCGCGCCGCCGGCCCAGCTGCGCGCGGAGTGGTTCGACCTGATGACGCTGCTCGACGACGGTCCGCACCACCTGACCGCCGAGGTGGTCAACCAGCGCGGGATGCGGGCCTGGCGCTGGGTGCTCGAGGTGGGAGGGAAGAAGGAGACCTTCGCGTGCGGGCTCACCGGCCGGTCGGGCTGCACGGCGGACGGGAAGCCGGCCGACGCACAGGGGACCTTCCCCGCCGGCGGCGTGTGGCTCCACGTGAAGCTGTCCGAGGGGATCATCGAACTCGAACGCGATCCCGCTCCCGAACCCGCTCCTCCTCCCGTTCGCGCTCCGCGGCGATAGCCGGCCCGGTCCCGGAAGGTATACTGCCTCGCCCATGTCCTACTACCGTGGTCCGCAGGGGACGTCCGTCACGCTCGCCTTCCCCCCCGTCACGCCGGGCGTGAAGATCCTGCTCTGGGTCCTCGGCGTTTCGTACGCGATCCAGTTCGTGCTGGAGACGGTCGTGCGGGCCGACGGGATCCTGGGCTACGTCGCGCTCTGGCCGCCGATGCTGCTGCAGCCGCCATACCCACTCTGGACCCTCGCGACCTACGCGCTGCTGCACGGCGGGGTCTGGCACCTGCTGTTCAACATGCTCGGCCTCTGGATGTTCGGCGGGGACGTCGAGCGGATGTTCGGGACCCCGCGCTTTCTGCGCTTCTTCGCCTACTGCGTGGTCGGCGGTGGCCTGCTCTACGCCGCGGTCGGCCTGCTGCGCGGCATCTCGTCGCCGGTGATCGGGGCGTCGGCCGGCGTGCTCGGCGTGTCGGCGGCCTTCGCGGTCCTCTTTCCGAACCGCCAGCTGTTCGTCTTCCCGATCCCGTTCCCGCTGAGCGCCAAGGTCGTCGTGATCGTCTACGCCGTCGTGACGGTCCTCGGCAGCGTCTCGTCCAACCCGCGCGACCCCGTGGCGCACCTGGCGCACCTCGGCGGCCTGGCCGTCGGGGCGCTGGCCGCGTGGCTGTTCAAGCGCGGGATGAGCCGCGGTTTCGGGGGCGGATTCGGGGGCTGGACCGGGGGGGGCGGGCGGGACCCCTCGCGGCCGCCTTTCCGCGTCGTGCGCGGGGATCGCGACGACGACCGGTGGACGAACTGAACCGTAAACCGGGTGTTTCGGGGCTGTCACAGAACCTCTGTTGACGCCCGCCGATCCAGCCGTCATATTCGCCCTCGCCAGCGTCTTACCCGCACGCCGTTCGGATCCAGTTGGCACCGAGGCTGTCCGACGGATGAGGATCACGGGTAAGGCGGAGCTTCCGCCACGGGGAGACGGGTGCTCGATCTGGCCAATGGTCCGGTAGACCCGGACCGTGGCGGAGCAGGTCACGTGGCGAGCAGTTCTGATCGCGGGCCCAGCCCCGCGCGCGCAGTCTCCCCATCCCGCAAGCCCGGGGAGCGGTCGTCGGACGGGGGCTCATCCGACCGGACGATCCTGTCGCGCTACTTCACCGAGATCCGCGAGTACCCCCTGCTCACCAAGGAGCAGGAACAGCAGCTCGCGCGACGGGTGCAGGCCGGCGACTCCGACGCCTTCGATCACCTCGTGGCGTCGAACCTCTCGTTCGTGGTCAAGGTCGCGAGCGAGTACCGCAACCTCGGCCTCCCGCTCGAGGACCTGCTCAACGAGGGGAACCTCGGGCTGATCGAGGCCGCCAAGCGCTACGACCCCGCCAAGGGGACGAAGTTCATCACCTACGCCATCTGGTGGATCCGCAAGTCGATCCTCAAGGCGCTGGCGGAGCAGGTCAACCTGGTCCGCGTTCCGACCTACCAGATGAAGAAGGTCCGCGAGGTCCGCGACACCGAGCGCACGCTGCGCAAGGAGCTGGGCCGTTCGCCGGAGCGGCAGGAGATCAGCGACCGGATGGACGTCTCGATCAAGAAGGTCGACCAGGTGCTGCAGGTGCACTCCCGGGAGACCTCGATCGACGACACCGTCGGCAAGGACAAGAAGACGCCGGTCTCCGACTTCCTGACCGATCCCGACGATGAGAGCCCGGAGGAGAACCTCCTCAAGCGCGAGGGGACGACGCTGGTGACGCAGGCGCTGCAGTACCTGTCCGACCAGGAGCAGGTGGTGATCAGGCACCGCTTCGGCCTCGAGGGCTGCCCGATCCTGACGCTCAAGGAGATCGGCGAGAAGATGGGGGTCAGCCGCGAGCGCGTCCGGCAGATCGAGACCCAGGCCAAGCAGCGCCTGCGCCGGATCTTCAACCGGCCCCGTCCGGCGGCGGCCCAGCCCGTCCGATCCAAGGGCACCAAGCGCCGCTCCTGACGCGGCGCGCCCGCGCCCGGTCGCTGCTCCTCGCACGAACCCGTGACGGTCCGCCCCAGTTCGCGGGGTGCCGGGGTTAGAATCGGCCCGGCGCGCACCGCGTGCCGGGGAGACATGGGGCGTTTCTCGACGATCGCCGACCTCGCGCTCGCACTCTTCGCCGCCGACGGCCGCGAGGAGGTCTTCGCGGCGTGGTGTGCGGCCTGCGACCCGGCCGCCGACCTGGTGGCGCTGAGCGATCCGTCGGCAGCGCGGCTCGAGGTGGTGCGCCGGCGCCATCAGACGCAGTGGGTCCCGCTCGCCGCGCCGCCGGTTCCGCTGGGGCCGCTCCGGCGCGAGCCCGTCGCCCTCTCGCTGGCCGACGGGCGGAGCGACGCGAAGGACGACCTGCTCTGGTCGCTCGGGCAGCGCGAGCAGCTCGTCCTGCCGCTGTCGACGTCGGGGGCCGGGGTCCTGGTGCTCGCGCGGGCCGAGGTCCCCTTCGTGATCGACGACCTGGTCGCACTCGCCGAGCCGGCAGAACTGCTGGCGGGTGCGCTCGACGGGCTCGGACGGCGGCCGGGCCGGGCGGCCCCGGGCCGCGAGCAGTTCGAGCGGCTGGAAAGCGTGATCGAGGGGATTCCCGAGGGACTCGTCCTGCTCGATCCCGACGGGTGCGTGCGGCTCTCGAACAGGCACGCTGCGGAGCTGCTGGCCCCGCTCGGGGCCGGGCCGGTGGAGGGGGCCCCGCTGGCGCACATCGCGTCGCTGCCGCTCGCGCCACTCCTGCTGGAGGTTCGAGCGCGAGGACGCGCGTCGGCCGAGCTGCTCCTGCCCGGCGACGGCCGTACGCTCGCCGTCCGCGCCGTACCGGGCGCGGCGCTTCCCGGCGCGGACGAGCGGGGAGTCGTGCTGCTGATCGGCGACGTGACCGACGAGCGGGCGCGGCAGTCGCTGCTGGCGCGGGCCGAGCGGCTCTCGACGGCCGGGCAGCTGGCGTCCAACCTGGCGCACGAGATCAACAACCCGCTGACGACCGTGATCGGCTTCGCGCAGCTCCTGCGGCGCGACCCCGAGTCGGTGGAGCGCGGGGCGTGGCTCTCGATCATCGAGGAGGAGGCGCAGCGCTGCCACCGGCTGGTGTCGGAGCTGATGAGCGTCGCGCGTCCCGGCGGGCACCGGCGTTCGCCGGTGGCGCTGGCGGGGATCGCCGATCGCGCGCTGTCCACGATGGCGGCGACCCTGCGCACGGAGCACGTCGAGGCGGTGCTGCACGTCGATCCGGACACGCCCGCGGTCGAGGTCGCGCCGGACGAGATCCTCCAGGTGCTGCTCAACCTGCTGACCAATGCGCTGCACGCGCTCGAGGGGCATCCGGGCCGGCGCGAGATCGAGATCGAGATCGGTCCCGCCCCGGGCGGCGCCCGGCTGGTCGTCGGCGACACCGGGCCCGGGATCGCGCCCGAGCACATGGGCCGGATCTTCGACCCGTTCTTCACGACCAAGCCGGAGGGGAAGGGGACCGGTCTCGGGCTCGCAGTCGTCTGCGGCGCGGTGGCTGAGCACGGCGGCACGCTCGACGTCGACTCCGCGCCGGGGCGCGGCGCGCGCTTCATCCTGACGCTGCCGCAATCGGTCGACCGGCCGGTGGCCGGCGTCCGCCTGCCGGCCGGCGCGCCGGGGCTCGTGCGGCGGGCGCTCGAGGAGCCGCCCGACACGGTCCCGCCGCTGCTGCCGCGGCTCGACGGCCTCTCGGTGCTGGTCGTCGACGACGAGAGCGCGGTCGGCGCCGTGCTCGTCGCCGCGCTGCGCGAGGCCGGCGCCCAGGCGCGGGCGATGGAGGACCCCGAGGCGGCGCTCGCCTGGCTGCTCGAGCGTGGGGCCGACGTGATCGTCTCCGATCTGCGCATGCCGCGGCTGTCCGGGCTCGAGCTTTACGAGCAGCTGCGCCGCCGCGCGCCGCACCTCGCCGATCGCGTGCTCTTCAGCACCGGCGACCCACGGCGGGCGGAGCTGGAAGGGCCCGCGCCGCGGCCGGTGATCGCCAAGCCGTTCCGCGTCGCGGAGGTGCTCCGGCTGGTGAAGGAGCTCGCGGCTACGGCGCCGCCCTTCCCGCTGTCGGAGGAGCGTCCCGAGCCGCGCGCGGCGTGGCGCGCCGGACGCCGCCCCAGCGGGCCGACGCACCACTGAGCCCTCCGGCCGTGAGCGACGCCACCGAAACCCTGCGCCACGTCGTCGTCGGCACCGCCGGTCACATCGATCACGGCAAGTCGACGCTCGTCCGCGCGCTGACGGGGATCGATCCCGACCGCCTGCCGGAGGAGAAGGAGCGCGGGATCACGATCGATCTCGGTTTCGCGCCGGCGCGGATCGGCGAGGTCGTGGTCTCGTTCGTCGACGTGCCGGGGCACGAGCGCTTCGTGCACAACATGCTCGCGGGCGCGACCGGGATCGATCTCGTGCTGCTCGTCGTGGCCGCCGACGAGTCGGTGATGCCGCAGACGAGGGAGCACCTCGCGATCTGCCGGCTGCTCGGGATCCCGGGGGGACTGGTGGCGATCACGCGCAGCGACCTGGTCGAGGAGGGGATGCTCGAGCTGGTCGCGGAGGAGGTCCGCGAGCTGGTGGCGGGGAGCTTCCTCGAGGGGGCCCCGGTGATCCCGGTGAGCGGCATCACCGGCCGCGGGCTCGACGCGCTGCGCGAGGCGCTCGTGGCCGTCGCCGCGCGGCTCCCCGAGCGCGCCGCGGGGCCGTGGGCGCGACTCCCGGTCGATCGCGTCTTCGCCGCGCGCGGCTTCGGCACGATCGTCACCGGGACGCTGCAGGGGGCCGCGCTGAGTGTCGGCGAACCGCTCGAAGCGGTGCCCGGCGGCCCGACCGGGAAGATCCGCGGGCTGCAAGTCCACGGCGCGGCGGTCGAGGTCGCCGGCCCGCAGCGGCGGGTCGCGGTGAACCTCCAGGGGGTCGACCGCGAGCGGCTCCAGCGCGGGATGGTGCTGGTTCCGCCCGGGCTCGGGCCGGTCACCCTGGTCTTCGACGCACTGGTCGAGGTGACCGCGGACGCGCCCGCGCCGCTGGAGGACGAGCAGCGCGTGCGGGTGCACCACGGGACGGCCGAGGTGCTGGGGCGCCTGCGGTTGCCGCGCGAACGGCCGCTCGCGCCGGGGGCGCGCGGCGCAGCGCAGATCCGCCTGGAAGCGCCGCTCGCCGCCCTCCCCGGCGATCGCTTCATCCTGCGCCGTTACAGCCCGGTGACGACGCTGGGCGGCGGGATCGTGGTCGACCTCGATCCGCCACGTCGGCGGCGGGACGATCCGGCGTGGCCGCAGCGCACGGAGGAACTGGCGCGCGCCACACCGGCCGGGCGGCTGGCGCGCGCCACGCACGATGCCGGCCCCGAGGGCGTCGATCTGGCCGAGCGCGCGGTGCGCCTGGGGCTGACCCGCGCGGCGGCCCGGGCGGCTGCGGCGGAGCTGGAGCAGGCCCCGGCCGCGGCGGCTCGGGTGGTGCTGCTCGAGGGGGACCGGGTCGTCTCGGTGCCGGCGCGCGAGACGCTCTTCTCGCGGATCACCGAGGAACTGGCCCGGGCTCATGCCGACCGGCCGCTCGAGGACGGCCCGGCTCCCGAGCGGCTGCGCGGCGCCATGGCGCCGGGGTGGAGCGCCGAGCAGTTTCGCGGCCTGCTGGCGCGGCTCGAGGCCCGCGGCGCGATTGCGGTGCGACCCGACGCGGTCCGCCTCGCGAGCCACCGGGCCGTGCCCGAAGGGGAGCAGGCCGAGCGGCTTGCCTCGGTCAAGAGCGCGCTGGATGCGGCCGCCTTCGAGGCGCTGCCGGAGGCCGATCTCCTGGCCCGGCTCGGCGGCGGCCCCGCTGCGCGGCAGTTGCTCGCCTTCGCCGCCCGCCGGGGCGAGGCGATCAAGCTCAAGGAGAGCCTCTGGCTCGGCGGCGGCGCGTGGGAGCGGGTGGTGCGGACCCTGCGTGACGAAGCGGCGGCCGGCCGCGCGACGATCGACGTCGCGACCTTCAAGGAGCTGTTCGGGATCAGCCGGAAGTACGCCATTCCACTGCTCGAGAAGCTCGATGCCGAGGCCGTGACCCAGCGGATCGGCAACGAGCGGAAGGTCCGGCCCCCGCGCTGAGCCGAGCGGCAGGGCGGATCCACCCCGCTTGCCCCATAATGAAAGGGAGGAGACGGCTCATGCCCAATCTCGGCTTCCCCGAACTGCTGCTGATTCTCGTGATCGTCGTCCTGCTCTTCGGCGTGTCGAAGCTCCCGGCGTTGGGACGCGGCCTCGGGGAGGGGATCAAGAACTTCCGCAACTCGATGAAGGACGGGGCCTCGGGCGACTCCACCAACGGACCCGCCGACGATTCACGCAAGGACAGCCCGCGCTGAGCGCCTCCGACCTGCCCGTCGACCTCGATCCGGTCGCCGGATCCCCCTACGTCCGCCGCTTCCACCGCGAAGTCCGCGGCCTGCGATTCGCGCGCGGCCGCGCGGCCGAGGCGCTGGCGACCGTGCGCCGCGCGCGGGTCGTGCTGCTCGGCGAGTTTCACGCGCTCCCCTCGGCGCTCGAGACCGCGGTCGCGCTGGTCCACCGGCTCGCGGCGCGGCCGCTCGCGCTCGGACTCGAGATGGTCCACGCGCGCGACCAGGCCGCGCTCGATCGCTACCTCTCCGGCGGCGTCGGCGCGGCCGAACTGCGGCGGCTGATTCGTTACGAAGAGGAATGGGGCTATCCGTGGGCCGCATCGGCGCGGCTGCTGCGGTGCGCCCGCGCGCACGGCGTGCCGGCGCTCGGGCTCGACCTGCCGCCGCGCGGCGGGGTCGAGAGCCTGGCGCGCCGCGACCGCGTCGCCGCCGAGCGGATCGCCGCGCTGGCCGAGACGCTCGGACCGCAGGGTACGGTGATCGTCGTCTTCGGCGAAGCGCACCTCGCCGCCCCGCACCTGCCGCACGCTCTCTCGCGGCACGGAATCGGCGGCGAGGCGCTGGTCCGCGTCTTTCACGACCTCGACGGCGACGCGGCCGGCACGGGCTGGCGGCGCGCGGGGAAGGGGACCCTGGAGCGCCGGCGCGCCGCGCCGGGGTGCCGCGTCCCCGCGTTCTCGCGCGTCGTGCGGCGCTGGGCGCGCGAGGATTCGCCGGCTCCCGACCTGGACGTGCCGCTGTTCGTGCACGGCCTGATCGACGCGCTGGCACAGGGGGTCGGGATCGACCCGCGAGGCACGCGCGCGGGACGCGCACGCTGGTTGGCGGACCTCTTCCCGGTTGTCTTCGGGCCCCACGAGCGCGCCCGGTTCGTCCGTTGGCTGGCCGGCACGCGGGCCCTCGCGACCCCCGTGGACGGAGCGCTTGCGGCGGCCGAGGCGCGCGGCGCGACCTTCGTTCCGGAGGCCAACGCGATCTTCCTCGCGCGGCTGAACCTGATGGCCGCGCTGGCGCAGGGGGCGCTCTTCCTCGCGGGTGTGCTCGCGCCGGGGCGCGCGCCGGCGACGCGTGCGGCGCTGGCGGTCGAACTGGCGCGCCGCTTCGAGCCGCGCTTCGACGCGGCGCTCGTTCCCGGGTGGGAGGCGGCGCGCGCCGACGGGCGGCGGACCGCAGGCGGGAACGGCGTGGCGGAGGCGCGGGAACTGCGTGCGCTCGTGCTGGGGCGAGCGCACGGCTGAGGGGCGCGCCGGCGCTGCCGGTCCGGCATCGTCCGTCGACAAAAGGGCGGGGCGGCCGTGCGTCCGGCACAGGATGGCGGCGGATCGCACGGCCCGCCCCGCGGCGGGGTTTCGCCGGTCCCCTGGGTGCGTCGAGCCCTGTCGGACTGACTGGGACCGGCGAGCGTTCCGGCCCCGGAGGGCCGTTGTGGGGTCGGCAGCGGTCCGGGCCTTTCGATCCCCGTTCCGCGGCCGGGAGGTGAGAGCGGGTAGAGCAACTCGCGTGCCGCGCTGTGCCGATCGACCCAAGCGGCTCTTGGCCAACGAGTTGGCTGAGTGGCGGCCGGACCGCTCCGACTGCAGAACCGTCTCAGGCCGAGACGCCCGGCGGCGTCCCGCCCCCCTCCCGCCCCGTCTCCTCGAGCCCCAGCTGCCGGATCTTCCGGAAGATCGTCGCCCGCCCGATCCCCAGCAGGCGGGCCGCGCGCTCGCGGTTGCCGCGCGTGATCTCGAGCGCGCGACGGATCGCTTCGCGCTCGGCCCGATCGAGCGAGGCCGGCGCCCCGTGGGCCGCAGGCACCACGCCGAACTGCAGCGCCAGCTCCGGGTCGCCGGCCAGCGAGTCCTCGTCGATCGCGCCGCGCCGCGCGTGGAGCGAGAGGCGGGCGAGGACGTTCTCCAGCTCGCGCACGTTGCCCGGCCACTCCCACCCGGCGAGGCGAGCGAGAAGCCCGTCCGACGCGATGAGTGGCGGCGAGCCGGCCGGCGCGAGGCGCTCGAGCAGTCGCCGGGCCAGCAGCGGCAGGTCCTCGATCCGCTCGCGCAGCGGGGGGACCGCGAGCCGCAGCACGTCGATCCGGAACAGCAGGTCGGCGCGGAAGCGTCCGGCCTTCACCTCCGAGCCGAGGTCGCGGTGCGTCGCCGCGACCAGACGGAAGTCGAGCGGCACCTCCGTCGACGCGCCGACCGGGCGTACCGCCCGCTCCTCGAGCGCGCGCAGCAGCTTGGCCTGCATCGCGAGCGGCATGTCACCGATCTCGTCGAGGAAGAGCGTTCCGCCGCCCGCCTGCACCAGCAGCCCCGGCCGCGCGCGGTCGGCGCCGGTGAAGGCCCCTCGGGCGTGGCCGAAGAGCGTCGCCTCGAGGATCGACTCCGGCACCGCCGCGCAGTTGACCGCGACGAACGGCCCTTCGCCTCTTGACCCCAGCGCGTGCAGCGCGCGCGCGACCAGCTCCTTGCCGCTCCCCGACTCCCCCGAGACCAGCACCGGGAGGCCGGTCGGCGCGGCGGCCTCGATCGCCGCCACGAGCCGCGCGAGGGCCGCGCTCTTGCCGGCCATCGCGCCGATCCCGACCTCGCGCGCGAGATCGGCGCGCAGCCGCTCGTTCTCGCGCGCCAGGCGCGCGAAGGCGCGGGCGTTCTCGAGCGCCAGCGCGGCGTGGTGCGCGAGCGCCTCGAGGAACTCGAGATCGTGGCGGTCGAAGTGTCGGGCCGGGTCGCGCGTGTCGAGATAGAGCGCGCCGGCGGTCGCCTCCTTGTGGCGCAGCGGCACGCAGAGCACGGCCCGGATCGCGAAGAGGCGGACCGAGATCGCTCCGGCGAGCCGCGGATCGGACGCCGCGTCGGGGACGAGCAGCGACTCGCCGCCGCGCGCGCGGGCCAGCACCGTGCGCGAGAGCCTCAGCGCGTCGGCCTTCGTCTCGCGCTCGATCTGCCGCGACGACGTCATCTCGAGCTGCCCGTCGCGGAGCATCACGACCGCGCCGCGCTCCGCTCCCAGCACCTCCAGTGCGCGGTCGAGCAGCGTCTCCAGCACCTCGCCCGGGTCGCGGCGGCTGTTCAGCTCGGCGACCAGCTCGTACAGCGTCTCGAGCCGGCGGCGATCGCTCGGGCCCGCCCCCTCGAGCAGGCGCTGCCGGTCGGGACGCGCGACGAAGCGCCGCTCCTCGTCGGCCGTGCCGAGCGCGGCCGCGGCCTCGGCGAGACGCGCGCGGGCCCAGCCGCGCGCCCGCGCCGCGCCCTCGACGTCGCCCGCCGCGGCCAGCGCGCGCTCGAGCGCGTCGAGCGCCAGCTGGACCGCCTCGAAGTCGCCGCGCCGCTCGGCCAGCGCCTGGGCGCGCCGCGCCAGGCGCGACGCCGTCACGGGCTCCGCCGCGGCCGTCGCGCGGGCTCGCAGCGCGAGCCCCTCGGCCAGCGCCGGCGGATCGGCGGCCTCGCGGCGGAAGCGCTCGACCGGCTCTCTCAGGGCCTCGGCCGCCGCGTCGTCGTCACGGCGCGCCAGCGCCGCCCAGGCCGTGGCGATCGCGGCTTCCAGCTCGAGGCGCGGGTCGGCGACGCTGCGCGCCGCTTCCTCTGCACGGCGCGCGGCGCGCGCGGAGCGCGCCGGGTCGCCGCGCACCGCGGCGAGTCGCGCCGAGAGCGCGAGCGCGGCGACCCGGTCGGCCGACACGCCCTCTTCCTGCGCCAGCGCCAGCGCGCGGCGCAGCGCGCGGGCCGCCCCGTCGAGGTCGCCCAGCAGGAACAGGTTCGCGGCCACGCGCTGGTGCGCCGCGCCGAGCCAGCGGCGGTGACCGTGGATCTCGCGCCAGCGCAGTGCGGCGCGCGCGGCGGCGAGGGCCTGGTCGAACTGGCCGAGCGCGCGGGCTGCGTCGGAGACGGTGCCGAAGAGCAGCGCCAGCGCATCCGGGTCGCCGCGCGCCAGCAGCAGGCGCCGCAGCTCCGGGGCCAGGTCGAGCACCTGGCGCGGGCGCACGTCGCGCAGCGCGGCCTGAACGCGCGCCGAGAGGATCGCGGCGAGGACCGCGAGGTCTCCAGCCGCGCGCGCCGCCGGGAGCGCGCGGTCGAGCTCCGCCTCGCCCTCGCGCACGCGCTCGGCCAGCACCAGGCAGCGTCCGCGCGCGGCGCGCGCGCGGGCCTCGACGTCGCTTCCGTGCGGCGCCATCCGCACCGCGTCGTCGAGCGCCTCCAGCGCGTCGTGGTAGTCGCCCTGCCGCGCGAGGAAGATCCCCTCCTCGATCCGCACCAGCGCCGCGACGCGGGGCAGCGTCGCTTCGCCCCGTGCGCGCGCGAACGCCTCGCGGGCGTGAGCCAGCGCGCCGCCCCCTGTGCCGCCCGCGCCGAGATCGCCGAGCGCTCGCCCCAGCCGTGCCCGCGCCAGGGTGCCGGCTAGCTTGCGACCGACCGCGAGGTGCGCCTCGACCGCTGCCGCATAGTGCTCGGCAGCCAACTCGGGCCGCCCGGCGGCGATGTCGGCGTCGCCCGCGGCTTCGAGCAGGGCGCCGCGGGCCGGGCCGGCGCGCTCGGCGGCGGGCAGCGCGGCCAGGATGGCGCGCGCGATCTCGGGCCGTCCGGCCGCCAGCGCGGCCCGCACCGCCGACCGCGCCAGCGGTCCGGCCAGCGGCAGCCGCCCGGCGCCGGCAGCGTGGCGCGCGAGCTGCGCCAGCCACGCGGCGCGCACCAGCGGCTCGGCACCGGAGGGGACGCGTTCAGTGCGCCGCAGCGCCAGCAGCCGCGCGTGCACCGCGGTCCGCAGCTCCGGCTCGAGCGCGCCGGCGGCGCGCTCGGCACCGGGCGCCGGGACGAGCAGGCCCGAGGGATCGCGCCGGGCCAGCCCGTGCGCGACCAGCGCGCGCGCCGCTGCCGCGGCGCTCGCTGCGGCCAGGCCGGCGCCGTGGGCGACGCGTCCGAGCGGCGCGGGCTCGGCCAGCGCCGCGAGCGCGGCCAGGAGCGCGCGCTCGGGCCCGCCGAGCGCGCTCAACGCCTCGCCGGCGTCGTTCTCCGGCAGCAAATCGGCGAGCGCGGCGACCTCGAGCCGGCTCTTGTCCCAGCCCGAAGTACCCGGGGCGGCGAGCCGCGCCTCGACCGCCCGCGCGAGCAGCGCGACGAGCGGTCCCGGGCGCCCGGCGGCGGTCCGCGCCAGGCGCTGCGCGAGGGCGGCCGAGACCGGCGGCCCCGGCAGCAGCGACTCGACGATCCGCGCCGCGTCCGGCCCTTCGAGCGGTGGCAGCGCCACCCCGCTCCAGCCGCGCGGCAACGCGGAGGGGTCGGGGGCAGCGCCCCCGGCGACGACGACGGCGACGCCCGGAACGCGCGCCAGGCGCTGCGGCAGTTCTTCCAGCGCGGCGCGGAGCGGCGGCTCCAGCGCCTGCGTGTCGTCGACGACGAGCGTGACTGCGCCCTCTTCGGCCAGCGCCGCCAGCCCGACCGCCGGCGAAGCGCTGCCGAGCGCGAGGAAGGCCTCCGCCCCGCGGCCCGCGATCACCTGCCGGCCCGCCAGCCGTGCGCGATGGGCGACCTCCTGCGCCAGCCGGCTGTGCCCGGCGCCGCGCGGTCCGACGAGCGCGAAATACCCGGACCCCTCGCGCGCGCTGGCGGGCGCGAGTGCCGCCAGCACCGCGTCCCGCCCGACCAGCGGAAGCGCGCCGGCGCGCGCGACCGGGTCGGCCAGCTCCGGGAAGGGGAGCGGGAAGCCCGCTGCCGCGAGACCATCGACCAGGACGCGGGCCGACTCCGGCCGGTCTTCGGGCGCCGGTGCCAGCAGGTTGCGCAGCAGCTCGCGCGCGGCGCGCGGCAGGGGTGGGCTCGAGGGCAGCACCGGGCGGCGCGGCAGCGCGGCGAGCCGCGCCTCGAGCGTCGTGCCGAGCGGCGGTCGCCCGTAGAGCCAGGCGAAGAGCGTTGCGCCGAGCGCGAAGAGATCCGAGCGGGCGTCGGCACGCCCGTGCGCGAGCGACTCGGGCGCGGCGTACGCGACCGAGCCGCCGGCGTGCGCTCCGGGCCGCCCCGCGAGACCGAAATCGATCAGCTGCGGCCGCCCGGCGCGCGAGACGACGATGTTCTCCGGCTTGAGGTCGCCGTGGATCAGCCCGGCGCCGTGGAGAAAGGAGAGCGTCTCGGCGACGCACGCTGCCCAGCCGAAGAGCGTGGCCACCGAGGCCTCGCGGCAGCAGTCCGCCGACGGCCCCCCGTCCACCGCCTCGAAGACCAGCGCCGCCGGTTCGCCGTCGCGGGCGGGGAGATAATCGAGCGCGCGGGAGATCCCGGGGTGGGCCAGCGGTGCGACCAGCGCGAACTCGGCGGCGAAACTCGCGTCGGCCGCGGCGTCGTTCCCGTCGCCGGCCGGGCGGGCGCGCTTGACGACGACCGCGGCGCCGCTGACGCGATCGCGCGCCCGTCGCACCTCGGCGAAGCCGCCTTCGCCGATCGGCTCGAAGAGCTCGTAGCGCTGCGACGGGTCGTGATCGCGCACGGGGATCCCGTGCGCGCAGTCTAGCAGCCCCGGACCGTCTCAGATCGCGACGCACCGGCCCGGCGCGGTGCGCCCGTCAGGCGACCGGCCAGGGCCCCGAGGGATCGTCTCCGCCCGTTCCCCACTCGGGGATCGGGCTCGGCTCGGAGATCTGCTTTCCACCGTCGATCGGGCCGGGGAGGCTCGCGGCCGGTGGTCCGGCCGTCGGCGTCGCGGCGCCGACCGCCAACTCGCCGGCGAAAACGGCTCCCGAGGCGACCCACAGCGCGAACTCGAGCGGGGCGATCCGGGGGCTGGCGGGGGCGGCCGGCGGCGAGGCCGCCGGCGCGGCGGAGGGCAGAGCGAGGGTCACTCCCGAGCACGCGGCCACGGCCGCGACGAGCAACACCGCCACGCGGGTTCTCGGGTGGGTTCCCATCGTCGTTCCTCCTGGACTCGAAAGTCCCTCCGAGGTCAACGCTTGGTTCCGGCCCCGGCGTAGTCAAACGGATTCCGCGCCCGGTTCGGGCCGTTCGGACGAAGCCGGGCCAGTCCGCCGTACCGGGAAGAATCAGCTCGAACTGGGTCGGTTTCGTCCGGGTTGGCGAAACGGGGCGCCGGTCGGCGCGTCCGGGGGGCGGCCCGTATAATCGCCGCCCTTCACCAGCGCCCGGAGGCCCGGCGTGCGATCGACTCCATCCCGGATGGTTTTTCCCGCCCGACTCGCCCCCGGCGCGCTCGTCGCGGCCGGACTGCTGGCGGCGGCGGCCGGGGTGGCAGCCGCGGCGCCCCCGCCGGCCCCGCCGGCGACGCTGCCGCTCGACGAGGTCCGGCCGGGGATGGTCGGCACGCTCTCGACGGTCCTGCGCGGCACGCAGCGCGAAACGCTCGAGATCGAGCTGCTCGGCGTGCTGGACGACGGGATCGGTCCGGGGGTGGACATGATCCTCTGCCGGCTGCGCGGCGAGCTCGGGACCTGGACCGGCGTGGCGGCCGGGATGTCGGGGAGCCCGGTCACGGTCGACGGGAAGCTCGTCGGCGCGTTGTCCTACTCGATCGGCGGTTTCTCGAAGGAGCCGCTCTGCGGGATCACGCCGATCGAGACGATGCTGGCGCTGGAGCGCTACCCGGCCGGGCTCTCGCCCTGGACGCTCGGCGCCTCGGCGCGCGCGTCGGGGCTCGCGCCGGTGCCGCTGGCGCTCGCCGCGCGCGGGCTCGACCCGGCGCTGTTCGACGGGAGCGACGAGCTGCTGCGCTCGCTGGGCCTGGCGCGGCCGGTGCAGGTCGTGCCGAGCGGCGTGGCGCCCGCGCTGTCGTCCGAGGCGGGGCCGCCGCCCGCGCTCGAGCCGGGCGACGCGGTCGCGGGGCTGCTGGTCTGGGGCGACGTGCAGCTCGCCGCGACCGGGACGGTCACCTGGCGAGACGGCGAGAAGATCCTCGCCTTCGGTCACCCGTTCATGGGCACGGGCCGCGCCGAGATCCCCTTCGCGCCGGCGACGATCGCCTGGACGGTGCCGTCGCTGCTCAGCTCGTTCAAGATTTCCAACGTCGGCCGCCCCGCCGGGACGATGACCCAGGACCGGCTGACGGCCGTGGCCGGCACGATCGGCCCGGTGCCCGAGGGGCTGCCGGTGTCGCTCGCGATTCAGCGCAGCCGCACCGGCGAGGCGCCGCTGATCCGCTCGTTCAGCGTGGCGAAGGACCCGATGATCGCGCCGCCCCTGGCCGACCTCGCGCTGCGGATCGCGCTGGGCCAGGAACTGGGGCGCGAACGCGAGGAGGTGCTGCGCGCGCAGGGCGAGATCGTGCTTGCCGATGGACGCCGGCTGCCGTTCGAGGCGACCGGCCCCGGCGCGATGGCCGGCGACGAGCAGGCGATCGGCGCCGAGTTGGGGCGCAAGCTGGTGGCGCTGATGCGGCCGCCGATGGCGCTGCCCGCGGTGACGCGGATCGAGCTGACGGTGACGAGCGTCGATCCCGAAGGGGTCTACAAGCTCACGCGCGCGCTGCCCGACCGGCTCGTCGCGCGGCCGGGGGAGACGCTGCGGGTCGCGCTGGAGTTCGACGGGCCGCGCGGCAGCCAGCGGCGGGAGACGCTCTCGCTGCGCGTTCCCGAGTCGGCGCTCCCGGGACGCTACGTCCTGCTCGCCGGCTCGCCGCGCACGCTGGCGGGCGAGCTGGGCGGCGTGGCCGAGGCGCGGCGCCGCACCGCCCGCGACGCGGCCGACTACCTCGCCTCCTTCGAGACGTCGCTCGCCGACGACGCGGTCGAGATCGCGCTCGCGCTGCCGGCGGAAGGGCTGGTGGCGGACGGCCGCGAGTACCCGGCGCTTCCGGGCACGGCCCAGCTCCTGCTGCGCTCCCGCCCCGCGGCCGGCGATGCCGGGCGCGTGCGTGCCGTGACGGTGGCCCGCGCGAGCGCGCCGCTCGAGCGCGCGGTGACGGCGATCGCGCGCGTGCCGATCGAGATCCTCCCCCTGGAGTCGATGCGATGAGTCTGTCCCTGGCCAAGAGAGGCGCCCTGTTCGCCGCGGGGCTCGCACTGGCCGGTCCGGCGGCGCAGGCGGTCGAGACCGAGGTCTGGGTGCGCGAGGGGAAGACGCTGCGCGCGGGGACCTTCGAAGGCATGTCGCTGGCCCCGAGCGGGGCGCTGGTGGCCGGTCCGGCTGCGACGACGCTCGGTCGCCCCGAGGCGCCGGTGCTGTGGGATGCGCTGCTGGCCGGCGACGAAGCGCTCGCCGGGTCGGGCGAGGCGATGGGTCTCTGGCGACTCGCGGCCGGCACCGACGCGCAGCGCCTGCCGGGGCTGCCGGCCGATCCCGACGTCTTCGCGCTCGCGCGCGGCGAGCAAGGGGAGATCTATCTGGCGACCGGTCCACGCGGCGCGGTCTATCGCTTCGATCG
Organism: uncultured Acidobacteriota bacterium; assembly: GCA_963702425.1. Taxonomy (GTDB): domain Bacteria; phylum Acidobacteriota; class Polarisedimenticolia; order J045; family J045; genus JALOKP01. The sequence continues at coordinate 137,098 of CAVPCQ010000016.1, read as the reverse complement.
GGCGAAGGGTGCGTTCGAGGAGCTGGCGCGGCCGGACGCGGTCTACATCTGGGATCTCGCCGTGCTGCCGGGGGGCGACATCGCGCTGGCGACCGGGATGCCCGGCCGCGTGCTGCGCGTCGCGCACGCGACGCGCCAGGTGACGACGCTGTGGGAGACGCGCGAACCGCACGTGCGACGGCTCGCGCTCGCGCCGGACGGTACGCTCTATGCCGGTACCGCCGGCTCGGGGCTGCTGGTGCGGCTCGACGGCAAGGGGGGCGGCTTCGTCGTCTGGGACTCCGAGCGGCCCGAGGTCTCGGCGATCGCGGCCGGCCCCGAGGGACAGCTCTGGGCGGCGTTCGCCGGGGCGACGGGTCGCGCCGAGGGCGGCGGTACCGGGGAGCGCGCGCGCAAGGTCGAGGGCGGCGAGGCACCCGCGACGACGATCAGCGTGCGCGCGCGCGCGGCCGGCGAGGAAGAGAGCAGCAAGCCGAAGGAGCCGGCGGCGGGCGAGTCGCCGCGCGCACCGGAGATGCCGGCCGGCGGCGGCGAGCTGGTGCTGATCGCCTCCGGCCGCGCGCCGCGCTCGCTCTGGTCGGACGGCAAGGAGACGCCGCTCGCGCTGCTCGCGCGCCCCGACGGTGGCGTGCTGATGGGGACCGCGGGGCCGGCGCGGATCTGGTGGTTCGACGCCGCGGGTCGCGAGGGCTGGTGGGCGGAGCTGCCGGAGAACGGCGCGGTGACGGCGCTCGACGGCGACGGCGAGCGCGTGCTCGCCGCGGCGAGCAACCCGGCGGCGGTGGTGCTCTACGGGCCCGGGCGCGCGACGACGGCGCGCTGGACGTCGGACGTGCTCGACGCGCGGCGCAGCGCGCGCTTCGGCCGTGTCGCGGTCGTCGCCGGCGCCGCGCCGGTGCGCGTGCTGGCGCGCTCCGGCAACAGCGCGGAGCCCGGCCCGGGCTGGAGCGAGTGGACCGCGGTGCCGGGGGCCGCCGGCGCACCCGGGGCGGCCGGCGTGGCGGCCGGCGTGCCCGATGCGCGCTTCCTGCAGGTGCGGATCGAGGCCGGCGCTGCGGCGGGTGCCGCGCTCGCGGCTCCGCTGGCGATGCGCGCCGAGGCGCGTTACCAGGCGGCGAATCGCGCGCCGCGCGTCGAGAGCGTCGACGCGCTGCCGCAGGGGGTCGCGGTGCGCGCGATGCCGCCGTCGGCGGTCGCCGCCGGCGACGCCCCGGTCGTGCCGCCGCCGCGTGGTCCCGACGCGCAGAAAGCGCTCGGCGAGCAGGGGAGCACGCCGCGCAGCAAGCGCGCCTATGAATCCGAGGCGCTGACGGTGACCTGGCAGGCCAAGGATCCCGACGACGACGCGCTCGCCTACCGGCTGGAGTACTGCACGGATGGCGGCGTCCCCTGCCGCGACTGGATCGTCCTGGCGGAAGATCTCGAGCAGGGGTTCTTCAGCTTCGACTCGCGACGGCTCGCGGACGGCATCTACCGCTTCCGGGTCACCGCCAGCGACGCGCCCGACAACGCCGTCGGCGCCGAACTGAGCGGGACGCTCGTGTCGGACGCGGTGCGGATCGACCACACCGCGCCGGTGATCGAGTCGATCGACCGGACGCCGCTGCCGGGCGACCAGGTGGGGTTGCGGATCGCCGCGCGCGACCCGGGCGGCCGGCTCGCCGGCTGCGAAGTCGCGGCCGCGCCGGGCGCGGAGCGGATCTTGGGCGCCGCGGACGGCGTCGTGGACGGCGACGTCGAGACGTTCGAGGGCGCCGTCGACGCGCCCATGGAGGGCCGCGCGCTGGTCGTGACCGTCGTCGACGCCGCCGGCAACGAGACGACGGCGCGCGTTCCGCAGGCGGAGCCGGCGCGCCGCTGACCGCGCTAGACTCCGCGCATGGTGCGGATCCCGCTGCCCGACGACCTCGCGGTGGCCCTCGCGGCGACGCCGGGGCTCGAGCGGGCCTACGTCGTCGGCGGGTATCTGCGCGACCGCCTGCTCGGGATCGACTCCAAGGACGTCGACGTCGAGGTCTTCGGCGTCTCGCTCGACGAGCTGGCGCAGCGCCTGTCGGCCGCGGGCCGGGTCGACCTGGTCGGGCGCTCGTTCGGGATCGTCAAGTGGACGCTTCCGTCCGGCTCGTCCTACGACCTCTCGATCCCGCGGCGCGACTCGAAGATCGGGATCGGGCACCGCGGGTTCGAGGTCGAGTTCGATCCGGACATGGCGCCGTGCGACGCGGCCGCCCGGCGCGATTTCACGATCAACGCGCTGATGCTCGACCTGCGCACCGGGCGAGCTGCTCGACTTCTTCGGCGGGCTCGAGCGACCTCGAGCGGCGCGTGCTGCGGCACGTCGGGCCGGCCTTCGTCGAGGATCCGCTGCGCGTGCTCCGGGCGATGCAGTTCGTGGCGCGCTTCGACCTCGCGGTCGCGCCCGAGACGGTGGCGCTCTGCCGCGAGATGGTCGGCACGTTCGACGAGCTGTCGAAAGAGCGGGTGCGCGAGGAGTGGTTCAAGTGGGCGGCCCAGAGCGCCGTCCCCTCGCGCGGCCTGCGCTTTCTCGCCGACAGCGGCTGGCTGGTCCTCTTCCCGGAGATCGCCGCGCTGGCCGAAACGCCGCAGGATCCGGAGTGGCACCCCGAGGGGGACGTCTTCGTCCACACCGGCCACTGCCTCGACCGGCTGGTCGAGCTGCCGGGCTGGCGCGACGCCGACCGCGAGTCGCGCGTCGTCTACGCGCTGGCGGTGCTGGCCCACGACTTCGGCAAGCCGGAGACGACGCAGCGCGAGGTCAAGCGCGGGGTCCAGCGGATCGTCTCGCCGGGTCACGAAGCGGCCGGCGTGCTGCGCGCCGAGCGCTTCTTCGAGCGGATCGGGGCGCCCGAAGCGATCGTCCGCCGCGTCGCGCCGCTCGTGCGCGAGCACCTGGTCGGGATGCAGGAGATGACGCCGCGCGCGATCCGGCGGCTGGCGCGGCGGCTCGCGCCCGAGAACATCGAGGGGCTGGCGGTGGTGATGACCGCCGACGCGATGGGGCGCCCGCCGCTGCCCGCGGTCGTCCCGCCGCACGTCGTCGCGCTGCTCGAGGCGGCGCGGTGCGAGGACGTCGCCGCGGCGGCCCCCGCGCCGGTGCTGCTCGGCCGGCACCTGATCGAGCTGGGGCTTCCGCCGGGGCCGGCGATCGGCACGCTGCTGGCGCGGGGCTACGACGCGCAGCTCGACGGAGAATTCGCCGACCTGGCCGGGGCGCGGAGCTGGCTGCTCGCGCACGAGGCGGAGCGGCTCGGCGACAACGCTGCCGAGCGGCTGGCCGCGATCCTCGCCGCCGAGCGCTGACCCCGCGCGTCCGCTTCGGAGGAGGCGTGCCCTCGCTTCGCCTGGTGATCGGAGCGCCGTTCCAGCCGGGCTGCCAAACAACCCAGTCAGTCTCCCTGGCGAGGATCCGTACGACGATCGATCAATCAGATGGCGCGCGAGGCGGCTTGAAATGACCGCAATCTGCTACGATCCGCGGCTGACCCCGTTCGGAGCGGACCTCGATGAGAATCGGCCCGGCCGGCATGCTCCTCGCGCTGCTTCTCGGCGCTGCCGGCCCGGGTGTGCTCGCCCAAAGCACCGGCCGCACCCTCTACGTGGCCTTCAGCCCCAGCGCGCAGCTCGATGCGCGAATCAAGACCGAGGGGGTGGGCGGGATCACGGGGGAGAGGCACGCCGCCTACCAGGCGCAAGGCATGGCGGGCGCGGGGCTCGAGTTCGCCCAGCGCTTCGGCCGCTGGTTCGGGTACACCGCCCATCTCTCCGCCGTCACGGAGGAGTTCACCCGGTACGAGCATGCCCGCGTGTTCGACCCGGCGACCGCGACGACGATCTCCGACACCGTCAGCGAGGCCTCGGACGAGACCGTGTTCGTCCCGCTGTTCGGGGTCTTCGACGTCCACCTGCTTCCTCCGGGGCGGTTCGACCTGTATGCCGGCCCGCTCCTCGGGTACGTCTGGTACGACAGCATGTACGGCGCCAAGCTCGACGATCACTTCATCTACGGCCTGGGCGCTGGGCTCGACGTCGGTCTGGGCGGCCCGTGGGCGATCTCGGGGGCGGTTCGCTTCGTGCAGGCCGAGGCGGAGTTCCGGGAAGCCACAGGCTCGCTGAAAGGGATCGGAGAGATCAACATCGATCCGTGGCAGATCGAGATCGGGGTCGCCTACCGCTTCGGCAAAGCCGGAAGCTGAGCCGAGCGACCCGCCCTGCGTAGCGCGCGGATCAGTGTTCCCGGCCGCGCTCCCAGTCGCGAAACAGGATGATCTCGACCTTGCCCGAGGCGAGCAGCGCCAGCCCCTCGTCGCTGTCGGCGGGGATCGTGCGCAGCAGGCGCCGGCCGAGGCGGACCTCGATCGGCATCAGCCGCCCGGCGTCGAGCCGGACCGCGCGGTAGCGGACGTCCGGCGCGGTCCCGCGTGCGGGCGGGGTGGAGACCTTCGGTCGGACCATCACGCTGCTCCCTGGAAAGCGATCGCCATCAGGGTCGCGCCGATCGTGCGCCCGGTCAAGCTCCGCGGTCGTCCGGGGCGTGCCGAAGTCGCTGGACGAGGAGCGTCAGCCACAGCGCGTGGCGGGCCATCAGCTGCAGCGTCGTGAACTCCTTCTCGCTTTCGGGGGCGAAGTAGCCGGTGCCCAGGTTCGCGACCGGGATTCCGCGATCGAGGAAGGGGTCGACGCCGGTCCCGCCGCGGATCGGCAGCACCGGCGCCGCGAGGCCCAGCGCGGCGGCCGCCTCGCGCGGCCAGTCCACGAGGTGGGCATGGGGGCGAGCCGCGGACCCATGTTGACGTACTGCTGCCGGACCGCCACGCGCGCGCCGGGGAAATCGATGGCCACCGCGGCCACGTGCTGCTCGCGGCACGTCAACGCCGTCGCGGTCGAAATCGCGCAGACGGACATCGAGGGTCGCGCCGCCGGCCTCGAGTGGCACCGACCGGAACGGGTTCGAGTAGCCTTCGCGCCCCTCCGAGGCCTCGGCCGGGAGCACGAAGCCGGGGGTGCTCGTCAGGAACGCGCGCACGAAGCGCAGCATCTCCGCCGCGGCGCCGTCGATCGGGCCCGGCCCCGTCGCCGGACGCGCCTCGCCGATCCGCCACGACGCGCCGCGCAGGCGGTGTGGGTCGATCGCCGCCTCGACCGCGCGGCGGAGCGCGTCCGCCGCCGCGGCCGATCCGTCGGTGCGGAACGCGAGCTCGGCGTCACACTCGCGCGCGGCGTCGGTGACGAAGCGTGCCGGCAGGATCCGCGCCGGCGACAGGCCGCCCTCTTCGAGCGCCCCTGCGACCTGCGACGCGAAGCGCGTCGCGGCGCGGTACCCCTCGGCCTTGGCGGTGCAGCCGTGGGTGTTGACGCCGCCGATCGCGACCGCGATTTCCTGTGGCAGGCCATCGCCCGCGACGGGCAGCCGCGGGAACGTGACCGTCGCCTGCGAGGCGTGGAAGTTCTCGACGTTGACCTCGAACGGCACGATCCCGTCGATCGTGTAGCCGTAGGGGACGCCGCGCCGCGCCAGCTCCGCGGCCAGCCCCTCGACCGCCGCCATCCGCCCGATCTCCTCGTCCGGTCGGGCGATGAAGAGCAGCGGCGGGTGAGGGATCCCGGAGTTGCCCCGCAGCAGCCGGGCGAGGCTCATCAGGTGCGTCAGCCCGAGCTTGTCGTCCAGGCCGAACGGATTGTCGCCCGGCCCGTGGACGAGGTCCTGCCCGACGAACGCGGCGGTCGCCGGGTAGGTCTCGACGCCGACCTAGCAGCCCGGGGTTCGCGGGGTAGGGGATCGGTCGTCCGTCCCAGCGCGGCAGCACGGCGAGCCGCGGTACGGCGCGCGTGCCCCGCGTGGTGTCGAGGTGGACCATCAGCGCCACCGGCGGCTCGCCGGCCGGAGCGCCGCGGCCGGCCAGCTCGGCGATCACGTTGGCGTTCCGGTCGATCTCGACCCGGCAGCCCTCCTGCGTGAAGAACTCGCCCACCGCGCGGGACAGCTCGCGCTGCCCCTCGGTGCTGGGGATCGTGCCGGAGTGCTCGTCGCTCTGGCTGTCGACGGCGACGACGCGCTGGAGGAAGTCGAGCGCCAGGCGCGCGATCTCGGCCTCGGTCTGGTGCGGGCGGACGGGTTCGGAGGGCATCGGGACGGTCCTTTCGCGGGCGACGATAGCACCGCGCGCCGGGCCGGAGCGCCCCGCGACGGCGGGCCGCCGCTGCGCTACGATGAGCCCCACGGGAGCGCCCATGTCCGCGCCACTGACCGAACTCGAGCTGGTCCACCTCGTCCGGCGCGTCTTCCAGCGCCACCCCGACGACCGCGGCCTCGCCGTGCTGGTCGATCTGCCCGACGAGCACACGCCCGACAACGCCGCCTGGGCCGCCCGCCGCGCGATGGCCGCCGGCTGGGCGGCGAAGCTCGACGCCGCGAAGGGCGAGCTGGGACTCGCCCGCGTGTCGCTCGTCCACTACCGGAACGTGCGCCGCAACAACGCCGACCTGCCGGCGGGCGCGCAGGTGCACGCGGGCGGCGCGCTGCCGCAGCGCGCCGACGAGCTGTCCGGCGCGGGAACGGCGTTCGAGGAGCTGTACCGCGGGCACCAGATCCTGATCGCGCCGACCGAGTTCTCGGCCACCGCGCCGCTCAAGCTGGCCGCGAAGGCGCATCGCTTCCGGGCGGCGACGATGCCCGGCTTCTCCGACGCGATGGTCCCGGCGCTGCGCCTCGACTGGATGGAGATCCACTCCCGCTGCCGCGCGCTCAAGGAGGAGCTGGACGCGGCGGAGGGGGCGGAGATCGCGACCACGGCGCTGGAGGAGGACCACCGGCTCTACCTCGACCTGCGGCACCGCTCCGCGCACGCCAGCGGCGGGATGATCGCCGAGCCCGGGGTCGCCGGGAACCTGCCGTCGGGCGAGACCTACATCGTCCCCTACGAGGGGGAGATCGAGGGCGACCCCTCCCGCAGCGAGGGGATGCTGCCGCTGCAGCTCGGCGGCGAGATCTTCGCCTACCGGATCGCCGGGAACCGGGTGGTCGCGGTGCTCGGCGACGGGCCGGTGGCGCGGGCCGAGTGGGCGGAGATGGAGCGCGAGCCGGGCTATCGCAACGTCGCGGAGCTGGGGCTCGGGATCCTCGCCGACTACGGGATCGCGCCGGTGGGGGAGCTGCTGCTCGACGAGAAGCTCGGGCTGCACGTCGCGTTCGGGCGCAGCGATCACTTCGGCGGCGTGACCGGCCCGACGCAGTTCAGCGCGCCGGAGAAGGTCGTCCACATCGACCGGGTCTACATTCCGGAGGTCCAGCCCGACGTCGCCGTCCGGGCGGTGGACCTCCACATGAAGGGCGGCGCGATCGTGCCCCTGATGCGCGACGGCCGCTGGGTGAAAACGACATGAACCCCTGGCACGAGGTCCCGATCGGCGAGCACTGCCCCGAGATCGTCAACGCGGTGATCGAGATCTCGAAGGGCTCCAAGGTCAAGTACGAGCTGGACAAGACGAGCGGCCTCTTGAAGGTCGACCGCGTCCTGTTCAGCGCGGTCCACTACCCGGCCAACTACGGCTTCATCCCGCGGACCTACTGCGACGACGGCGACCCGCTCGACATCCTCGTCCTCGGCCAGGAAGAAGTGGTGCCGCGCGCGATCATGCGGGCCCGGCCGATCGGGATGATGCGCATGACCGACCAGGGGAAGCTCGACGACAAGATCATCGCGGTCCACGTCGACGACCCCGAGGTCGCGGAGATCCACTCGCTGGAGCAGCTCCCCAGCCACAAGCTGCGCGAGCTGCGGCGCTTCTTCGAGGACTACAAGCAGCTCGAGGAGAAGGAGGTCGTGGTCCACGACTTCCTCAACCCGGCCGAAGCGCGGCGCACGATCCGCGAGAACCAGAAGATGTACGCCGAGGCCTACCCGGACCAGCCCTGAGCCGCCAGCGGGGCGCCTCCCGGCCGGTCGGCGCTTGCCCGCCCCGCGCCGGAGGCGTAAGGTCGAGCCGTTCCGTTAGGGGTGCCCGGGAGACAACCGGGCTGAGAGAACACCCTAGAACCTGATCTGGGTCATACCAGCGTAGGGAAACGGGACGTGCCGCCGCGATCCCCTCGATCCCTGCGAGCCGTCTTCCTCCTGCGCGGGCCCGGTGGGAGGCGTCGTGGCTCGCTCCCTCGTGTTGCTCGCCCTTCTGGCCGCGATCCCGGCCGCGTTCGGCGCGGACCCGGACGGGACCGCGTCGTCGCCGCCGGCGTCGTCCGACGCGCCCGCGCCGAAGCCGCCGGAGATCGTCGAGGAGGTCACGGTGACCGCGACCCGCGCCGAGGCGCGGCGCGACGCGATCTCCTTCTCCGAGCTGGACAGGCAGCAGATCGAGGCGCTCGACCGCGCGCAGGACACGGCGATGCTGCTGGCCGAGCTGCCCAACGGCTACGCCTACAGCGACGCCGGCAACGGGGTCGGCTACAGCTACTTCAGCCTGCGCGGCTTCGACCAGCGGCGGATCGCGGTGACGGTCAACGGCGTGCCGCTCAACACGCCGGAGGCGCAGCAGGTCTACTTCGTCGACTACGCGGGCCTGGCCGGGTCGCTCGACGCGCTGCAAGTCAAGCGCGGCCCGGGGATGACGCAGTACGGCTCGCCGGCGGTCGGCGGCTCGGTGAACATGCAGACCGCGCACCTGTCGCGCGCCGGGCAGGGGCAGGTGCTGCTGGGCGCCGGCTCGTTCGGGACCGACCGCGTGGCGCTCGAGTACGGCGGCCCGCTCGGCACGGAGTGGGCCTGGCTGGCCCGCGCGTCGCGGATCACCAGCGCGGGCTACCGCGACGACGCCTGGACGCGCCACGCGATGGCGTTCCTGGCGGTCGAGCACTTCGGCGAGCGCTCGCTGACGCGGATCCACCTCTACGGCGGGCCGGAGGACCTGCAACTGGCGTACCTCGGCGTCCCGAAGGAGTACCTCGACGGCGCGGTGACGGGCGATGCGGCGGTCGACCGCAGGGTGAACTTCCTCAAGCCCGGGGAAGTCGACCACTACTTCCAGCCGCGGCTCGAGGTGATCAACGACTGGCAGATCCGCCCGGACCTGGCGCTCTCCAACACCGCCTACCTGGTCGGGGGCGGCGGCTACTTCCGCCAGTACAGCCCGGTCTTCGTCGCCGCGACGGCCTACGATCCCTCGGGCTTTCCGACCGAGGCCGTCGAGGTCGACGGGGCCTGGCGCAGGCGGGAGATCACCGAGCGGCAGCTGGGCTGGATCCCGCGCGTGGCCTGGCAGCACGGGAACGGCGAGCTGGTCGCCGGGCTCGAGCTGCGGGCCTACCGCGGCCACCACGAGGGGGACGTCAACGAGGGCCGCGTCGGCGGCGAGCCGATCCAGGGCGACCTGCCGCTCTACGACTACGTCAACACCAAGCGCACCGCGACCGTCTACGTGCGCGAGGCCTGGAGCGCCACCCCGAGCCTGGTCGTCAGCGGAGAGCTGGCCGCCGCCTTCCATCGCTACGCGATGAAGGACGACCAGATCCGCGGCCTGTCCTACGACGCGAGCTACGCCTTCCTGCTGCCGCGCCTCGGCGTCAACTGGAACGTCAGCGGGGAGTGGAACCTCTACGCCTCCGCCTCCGCGGCCGCCAGCGAGCCGCGCACGCGCGACATCTGGGACCAGCAGGACCCGTTCGTCCGGCCCGAAACGCTCTTCGCCGACCGGCGGAGCCTGACCAGCTACGCCGACCCGTACGCCAAGCCCGAGCGGCTGCGCTCGTACGAGGTCGGCGCCGGCTACGCGCGCGGCACGGCCAGCTTCGGCGTGAACCTCTATCGGATGGACTTCCGCGACGAGCTGGTCTACGGCGCGGGAATCGACGACGACGGCAACCCGCAGACCGTCAACGCGGGCCAGACGGTCCACCAGGGGATCGAGCTGCAGGGCGCGGTCCGGCTCCCGTGGCTGATCCAGCTCAGCGGCTGGGGTGCGTACAGCCGCGACGAGATCGTCGACCTGGTCGTGCGCGGCGACGGAGTGCGGGTCGACCAGGCCGGAAACCGGATCGCGCTCTTTCCGGTCTGGCAGGGGCGGCTCGTCGCCAGCCGCGGCTTCGGGCCGGTGACTGGTCCAGCTCGGCGGGCGCTGGGTCGGCCCGATCTACACCGACAACAGCCAGAACGAGCGCAAGAACCCGGCGCTGCGCGAAGCGCCGGGGTACGTCGCCAAGCAGGTCGATCCCTGGGCGGTGGCCGACCTGCGGGTGGCCTGGGACCTGACGAAGTACGCGCCGAAGGGGGTGCGCGCGCTCGCGCTCGAGGGGCGGTTCGACAACCTCTTCGACCGCCAGTACGTCACGATGGGCTACTCCTACCCGGATCCGACCTTCACGGCCTTCTACACCGAGTTCTACCCGGCCGCGGTCCGCGCCTGGTGGCTGGGCCTCTCCGCCGGCTTCTGATGCACGCGGCCGACCTGCTCGTCGTCGCGGCCTACCTCGCCGCGACCCTCTGGCTGGGCGCGCGCGGCGGGCGACGGCGCGCAGGGCAGGGGACCGACGAGTACCTCGTCGCCGGGCGGACCCTCTCGCTGACGGCCTTCGTCGTGACGCTGGTCGCGACCTGGTACGGCGGCGTGCTGGGGGTCGGCGAGTACTCCTACACCTACGGGATCTCCAACTGGCTGGTGCTGGGCGCGCCGTACTACGTCGCCGCGCTGCTGTTCGCGCTCTTCCTGGCCAGGCGGGCGCGCGCCAGCGAGGACTACACGATCCCCGACCTGCTGTTCGCGAGCTACGGCCGCGCCGCCGGCGTGATCGGGACCGCGACGGTCTTCGCGCTGACCTCGCCCGCGGCCTACCTGCTGATGCTGGGGGTGCTGCTGCGGCGGATGGCCGGGATCGGGCAGGGCACGGCGATCGTGCTGGCGACGCTCTTCACGCTGGCCTACATCGTGGCCCGCGGCTTCCGCTCGGTGGTCGAGACCAAGGGGCTGCAGTTCGTGCTGATGTACGGCGGCTTCGCGCTGCTCTTGCCGGTCGCGTTCGGCCGCGCCGGCGGCTGGACGGGGCTGAGCGCGAGCCTCCCGGCCGAGATGCTGGCGTGGGACGGCGGGCGCGGCGCGGGCTGGGTCCTGGCCTGGTACCTGATCGCGCTGCAGACGCTGGTCGAGCCGACCTTCTACCAGCGCTGCTTCGCGGCCCGGAGCCCGCGCGTCGCGCAGCTCGGGATCCTGGCGGCGATCGGCTGCTTCGCACTCTTCGACGGGCTGACGACCTTCACCGGGATGTGCGCCCGGGCGCTGCTCCCGGCGCTGCCGAGCGGCGTCGACGCCTTCCCCGCGCTGGGCGAGGCGCTGCTGCCCGCCGGGCTGCTCGGGCTGTTCTACGCCGGGATGCTGGCCACGGTGATGTCGACGGTCGACTCGTTCCTGCTGGTCGGCGGCGTGACGATCGGGCGCGACCTGGTGTGGCGGCTCTCCGGCGGGCGGGCCGACCAGGTGCGCTGGTCGCGGATCGGGGTCGTGCTGTCGGCGGCGGTCGCGGCGGGGATCGCGCTGGCCTCCGAGTCGGTCGTCGCGCTGTGGTACGGCTTCGGCAGCGTCGGGACCGCGGTGCTGCTGTTTCCGCTGCTGGGGGCGCTGCACCCGCGCTGGCGCTCGCACCCGCGGCTGGTGGCGCCGGCGATGCTCGCGTCGGGCGGGGTGACGCTGGGGTGGCTGCTGGCCGCGGGGCCGGACGGGCCGGCGCTGGGGGTCGAGCCGATCGTGCCGGGGTTGGCGGTGGCGGCGGTGTTCGCGGGGATCGGGGTGGGGGGCGCGGCGGGTGGGGTCGTAGGGGGGTGCGCGCCTTCGGGAGGGCGCTGCTCCCGGGGCTCGCGGTGGTGACTGGGGGCGTGACCCGGTCAAGGCGGTAGCGTGAATCCGGCGGATAACGCGGGGAAACCGCGGCGCCTTGCCGCGTAAGCGTTGACGGCGCGGGGGATGCCGGCGTAGAAAGAGCCGGGGTGCGCCTGCTTGGTCGACAGTCTCGCGGCCCGAAGTGGGTTAGCCCGACCGCAAATGAAGTCTAGTTAGCTGCCCGACCGGAAGTGGCACGCATGAAGATCTCCGAACGCAGCATTTCGGCCCTTGCGAAGATCGTCACGGGCGACTCCCATGTTTCGCCCTACAAGAGCGGACCGGTCCTCGTCCGGTTGTTCAACGAGTTCGGCGCGAACGACGTCTACGGCCAAGGTTTTCCTTCCCGCTGGTACTACGCGGAGGAGAAGATTCGAGCCTTGAACGGTACGGCGCAGCTCCCAGCCCTGATCCGCACAGTTTTCGATCCACGTGAATGGCTCGAGTTCGAGAATCCGCGCGACAACGCGGTTTCCTACTTGAACGACTACCTGAAATACGACGGGCTTGAGATCGCCCGCGACGGCGAGTTCCTCTCCGTGCGGAGTCTCACCGGCGGCGCGGTTGCCTTCAACTACCTTTCGGAAGCATCTCGCGAGATCAATCAGCTCTTCATCGAACAACAGAGCAAGAAGTGCGATAGGAAGCTGGCTGAGAACGACTTCGATGGCGCCATCACCAACGCCCGGTCGCTCCTGGAGGCTGTTCTATCCGACGTCGAGCAGGAACTCTCGGAAGAGAGCCTACCGCCGTATGACGGCGACCTCACGAAGCTGTACAAGCGTGTCCAGAAGCTCCTCAATCTCGAACCCGGCCGAACCGACATCGCGGAGCCACTGAAGCAAGTACTTGGCGGTCTGACGAGCGTCGTTTCTGGATTGGCGGGTCTCCGAAATAAGATGGGCGACGCGCACGTGCGCTCCTATCAGCCCGCGAAACGACACGCAGTCCTAGTGGTGAACGCGGCAAAGACGCTCGCTGAGTTCATCGTGGAAACAAAAGACTACAATGTTTCGAAAGGAACCAACTAGCAACCGGTTGCAGCGGACGGGCCGCTTCGCGAACTGCCCCTGAACCGGGGCGCTAGCGCCGCGAGGGAGGACTGAGCATGCCCTATCGCAATAAGACCTTCGTCTCCTTCGATGGAGACTCAGACATGTCGTACTACCGGCTGATGCAGGCGTGGAAGCAGAACGACGGCATCACCTTCAACTTCTATGACGCCCACGACTTGAATACTGCGCGCGACTCCAGCCAGGAAGCGTCGATCAAGGCGCAACTCGCTGAGCGGATGCGCAACACCAAGGTATTCGTGCTGCTCGTCGGGGAACGTACGAGATACCTCACCAAGTTCGTGCGTTGGGAAATTGAGCAGGCGATCAGTCGGCAGCTGCCGATCATTGCCGTGAACCTCAATGGTAGACGCTCTATGGATGCGGACAGGTGTCCGCCAGTGCTTCAGAGTGAGCTTGCCGTTCACGTAAGCTTCAATGTGGCGATCATGCAGCATGCCCTCGACAACTGGCCGGCCTCTGACATGGAGAACCGCCGCGCGAATAGGACCGGGCCCTACTACTATAACGAGACCGTCTACAGCGGGCTTGGCCTGTAATGCAACGCTTGCGATTCACACTCGACGCATGGCTTCGGGGACTGTTCTCTGCCCGCGCCGCCACCGCTGTCCTCAGCGCCTTCGGGACGTTGTGGCTGTTCGTTGAAATCACCACGTTCTTCTTCGCTTCCACCTCGATTCCACAGTGGTTGCGCGATCACTGGTGGATGTTCGGCATTATCGGTGCAGCAATAGCAATCATGATGTGCCACCCCAAGACAGCAGTCGCGCAGAAGCTGAACGGGCGAGATGTCACCGTGGAAATTGCTATTGGCGACGTGTTCTCGTTTGATGGCGCCATAATCGTAGGAAGCAACACAACATTTGATACGCGCCTTGCCCCAACCCTCATCGCGGAAAGCAGTGTTCAAGGCGCCTTCACTAGACGGTACTTCGCTGACGAGATGAAACTGGACGACGAGATTGCTGCCGGGCTGGACGCTGGCAAGGCGCAGCAACTTCCTGGCAAGCGCCAGGGCAAGTCGGACCGATACCCGATCGGAACGGTGGTCCGGCTCAACCCAAAGGGCCGCACCGCGTACTTTGTAGCCATTGCGGACATCAACGAGCATGGAGTTGCTGAGGGTAGCTTCGAGAGACTCCGGATCTCGCTAGCAGAGCTCTGGGTCTACGTTGGATCTCGCGGCCTGAAGGAGCGACTTGTGATGCCCGTGCTTGGCACCGGGTTCTCACGGTTACCCCAGACTAGGGAGCAAGTAGTCAGAGAGATCGTGAAGTCGTTCGTTGCCGCGTGCTCTGAACGCGTGTTTGCCGATCGGCTAACAATCGTGATCTCGCCCCAGGATGTTGTTGAGCACAAGATATCGATTGATGAGTTGGGCGCGTTTCTTGGTCATGTGTGTTTTTACACTGAGTTCTCATCAGGCACACAGGGGGCTCTGGGTGCGCCCGTCTGACTCAGCGCGAGGACGCTAACAACAGCATGCAGCGGACGGCGCTGCGCGTCCATGCTGTGCTGAGCGTTCGGCCGGAGAATGAGATGACTGACACGAAAAGAGCACGCCCTGCAGGCGCCAACAAGGAGAGGGTGAAGAAGAAGGCTTTTGTCATCATGCCTTTCTCGCCCACTCCGTCGTGCGGCGACTGGACAGTAGTGTTCGAGGAGCTCATTGCGCCGGCGATTACGGGCTCCGGTCTGGGCTACGATTGCGAGCGTTCAAGCATACTGGGTGGACCCTTCATCAAGGACATACTCACGAACTTATTCGCGGCGGACGTCGTCGTCGCCGACCTCACGGATCGAAACCCGAACGTTTTCTACGAGCTGGGAGTACGCCACACTCTCCGGAATCGGACGATCCTAATCACCCAGTGCCTTGCGCATATCCCAAGCGATTTGGCAGGCTACGGTGCCATTGAGTACAATCCGGAAATCAAAGGTCTCACGACGTTCAAGAAAGATATGAAGCGCCTCTTGAAGAAGCTACAGGACGATCCTGATCGTGCAGATAGCCCCATCGGGGATTATCTGAAAAACCGTAGCTATCTGTTGTTTGACTATGAGCGCCACGACATTCTCCGCAGACTCAGCGCTCTTCACGCGGAACTCCACGACAACGCCACGACCATCATTCGGAACAAGCACCATCTCCTTGATCCTGCCTGGCCGATTCTCGGGGTGTTCACTCGGGCTACGGAGGACATCCTGACGAGTCAGTACGTTGATATCGGGCTTGAGGCCAACTACATCCTCAAGCAGACACTACTCAGCTTCCAGAAGCTCGACTACCTCGCGAAGCTCCTTACAGCGCCACACGACGAGCTTCGAAAGCAGAACAGCGGGGTCTACCAGCACTTCGCTGACGCGGCTCTTGAGGGCATTTTCCGCGTCCGCGGACCGGTCACGAAGCTGATTCAGGACATCTCGAACAACCAGTTCCTCATTGAGCGAAGGGCCCCGATCTTCCGCTCTATTTTCTGGGAGAGCTCTCAGGAAGAGATCGAGAAGTGGGTTCAGGAAATCAACGAGCAGGAAGAGAGAAAGCGAGCTGAGAAGGCTTCGGGCGAAGAAGCCGCTGCAGCGGACGGTGGCGGAGCGGTTTCGCCGCTCGCCCCCGCCGCTGAACCGGAGCATTGGTCACACCAGCAACCGCGCCTGCCCGCTCGTCGACTCGGAAGCTTGATACCGTGCGGTGCTTCCGAGTATATTGCCGAGCACCATGGACCTGGTCGAGATCCTCAAACGCCCCGAGGGCAAGACGCTGGAGTTCAAGCGTGACCTGTCCTCCCCGGACGGGGCGCTCAAGACGATCGTCGCCTTCGCCAATACGGCCGGCGGCACGCTGCTCGTCGGCGTGGAGGACCGCACCCGCCACGTCCGCGGCGTGCCCGACGCCCTCGACCTGGAGGAGCGTCTGGCCAGCCTCGTCAGCGACCGCATCAGCCCGCGCCTCGTCCCGGAGATCGAGATCCTGCCCTGGCGCCGGTCGCAGGTGCTGGCCCTGCAGGTCCATCCGAGCCCGAGCCGGCCGCACCACCTGATCCGCGAAGGGCCCACCGCCGGTGTCTACGTGCGGGTGGGCTCCACGAATCGGCGCGCCGACGCCGAACTGATCGAGGAACTGCGCCGCTTCGCGCGGGGCGAGGGCTTCGACGAGCAGCCCATGCCGGGGCTCGACTCGGAAGCCCTCGACTTCCGAGCGGCTTCCGAGTCGTTCGCCCCCGTCCGCGCGCTCGCCCGTCGCGATCTGGAGACCTTGCGCCTCGTCACGGAACACCAGGGCCGCAAGGTGCCGACCGTGGGCGGGATGATCCTCTTCGGGCGGGAGCGCGAGCGGCACTTCCCGGACGCCTGGATCCAGGCGGGGCGCTTCGCAGGCATCGACAAGAGCCGAATCCTCGACCGTGCCGAGATCCGCTCCTTCCCGGCGCGCGGCGTGGAGGAATCCGTCGCCTTCGTACAGAAGCACGCCTGGCACGGCGCCGCGATCGGCGCGGTGCGCCGGAAGGACCACTGGAGCGTGCCCCCCGAGGCCGTGCGCGAGGCCGTCATCAACGCGGTGGTCCACACCGACTACGCCCAGCGCGGCGCGCCGATCCGCCTCTCGATCTTCGACGACCGCCTCGAGATCGAGAATCCCGGGCTCCTGCCCTTCGGTCTCACGATCGAGGACCTGCCGCGCGGCGTCTCGAAGCTGCGCAACCGCGTGATCGGCCGGGTCTTCCACGCGCTCGGCCTGATCGAGCAATGGGGGAGCGGTATCCAGCGCATGACCGCCGCGTGTCAGGCGGCCGGGCTCCCCGCGCCGGTCTTCGAGGAGATCGCCACGCGCTTTCGTGTCACCATCGCCACGACCCGGGTCGGCCCGAGGGCGGTCGAGGACACGGACCAGGCCATCCTGGACGCGCTCGGCGGAGCCCAGGGCCTCGCCACGAGCGAGATCGCCGCGGCCATCGGCCTCTCTCCCGCGCGCTACCCGCACGCGGCTCGCCCGCCTCGTCGGCCGCGGGCTCGTGCGCGAGATCGGCACCGGACCTCAGGATCCCCGGCGGCGATACTTCCTGGCCGAGAAGGGACCGGCATGAGCCCGACGCCCGAACAGCAGGCCCGCATCGGAATCGACGCCGCGCTGGAAGCCGCTGGGTGGATCGTCCAGGACCGCGCGGCGATGAACCTCGCCGCCGCGCCGGGCGTGGCCGTGCGGGAGTTCAAGATGGCGTCCGGGCACGGCTTCGCCGACTACCTGCTCTTCGTGAACGGCAAGGCCGTCGGCGTGCTCGAGGCCAAACCCGCTGGCTACGCGCTGACCAACGTGGAACTGCAGGCCGACAAGTACGCCACCGGGCTCCCCGCCGGGCTCAACCCGCCCGTGCACCCACTCCCGTTCCTCTACCTCAGCACCGGGGTCGAAACCCGCTTCATCAACGGCCTCGACCCCGACCCGAAGACGCGCGCCATCTCCGCCAACCTCCCGCACATCCACCGGCCCGCGACGCTCGCCGAGTGGATCGGCGCCGAGACGCTCGACGCCTGGGTCAAGCGCCTGCACGCCGAGGGGCGGCCTCTACACCGCGCGCCGACGACACGCGACCCGCCTCCTTCCGCGCGCGCCTCAGACGCTGCCGCCGCTCGAACATGGCTCGCTCTACCCGAACCAGATCGAGGCGGTGACGAACCTCGAGCAGTTCCTTCAAGAAGAACCGCCCCCGCGCGCTGATCCAGATGGCGACCGGCTCGGGCAAGACGATCGCCGCCATCACGGCCATCTACCGGCTCATCAAGTACGGCGGCGCGCGCCGCGTGCTCTTCCTGGTGGACCGCAGCAACCTCGGCGAGCAGGCCGAGAAGGAGTTCCAGGGCTACCGCGCCCCCGACAGCCACCGGCTCTTCACCGAGCTGTACAACGTCCAGCGCCTCTCCTCGAACACCATCATGGACTCGAGCCGCGTCGTCATCTCGACGATCCAGCGGGTCTACTCGATGCTCAAGGGCGAGCCCGAGCTCGACCCCACGCTGGAAGAAGGCTCGCAGTTCGAGACCGGCGGCGCCGCCCTGAAGGAGCCGCTGCCGGTGGTCTACAACGCCGCCTACCCGCCCGAGTACTTCGACGTGGTGGTGATCGACGAGGTGCACCGCTCGATCTACACCCTGTGGCGGCAGGTGGTGGAGTACTTCGACGCCTTCCTCGTCGGCCTCACGGCCACGCCGAGCAAGCAGACGCTCGGCTTCTTCAACAAGAACCTCGTCATGGAGTACGACCACGCGCGCGCCGTGGCCGACGGCGTCAACGTGGACTTCGAGGTCTACAACATCCGCACGAAGATCACCGAGCAGGGCGCCACGGTCGAAGCGCACCCCGACACGATGCTCGGCTACCGCGACCGCCAGACCCGCGCGCTGCGCTGGGAGTCGCCCGACGAGGACCTCTCCTACGACCCGAACGAGCTGGACCGCCGCGTCGTGGCGAAGGACCAGATCCGCACCATCATCCGCACGTTCCGCGACCGGCTGCCGGTGGACATCTTCCCCGGCCGCAAGGAGGTCCCGAAGACGCTGATCTTCGCCAAGGACGACAGCCACGCCGAGGACATCGTCGAGATCGTGCGCGACGAGTTCGGTCGCGGCAACGCCTTCTGCCAGAAGATCACCTACAAGGTCACCGGCCGCGAACCCGCGCGACCTGATCCAGGCCTTCCGCAACCAGTACGAGCCGCGCATCGCCGTGACCGTGGACATGGTCGCCACGGGCACCGACATCAAGCCGATCGAGATCGTGATGTTCATGCGCGCCGTGAAGAGCCGCGTGCTCTTCGAGCAGATGAAGGGGCGCGGCGTGCGCATCATCGACCCGACCGACCTGCGCGCCGTGAGCGGCGAGGACGCCGTCGCCAAGACGCACTTCGTGATCGTGGACTGCGTCGGCATGACCGAGACCCAGCTCGCCGACACCCAGCCGCTGGAGCGCCAGCGGACGGTGAGCCTCAAGGCGCTGCTCGAGCACGTGGCGATGGGCGGAACCGACGCGGAGGTGCTCTCGTCGCTCGCGAGTCGCCTCGCGCGGATCGCCAAGCAGTGCGGACCCGAGGAACAGGCGCGGGTCGTGGAAGCGTCGGGAGGGGTGAAGCTCCCCGCGATCTGCGGCGCCATCGTCGAGGGCCTCGACCCCGACCGGCAGATCGCCGAAGCGCGCCACGCGTTCGCGGTGCCCGCGGATGCGGAGCCGACCGCGAGCCAGGTGAAGCAGGCCGCCGAGTCGCTGCTCAAGCGCGCCACCGAGCCGCTCGCCACGAAGCCCGCGCTCCGCACCCTGCTCGTGGACCTCAAGCGCGAGATGGAGCAGGTGATCGACGAAGTGTCGCCGGACGAGCTGCTCGGAAGCCGGCGCGAGCCCTGAGGCGAAGGAGAAGGCGCGGTCGCTCGTCGCCGACTTCGAGCGCTTCATCGAGGAACACAAGGACGAGATCGACGCGCTCCAGTTCTTCTACGCGCAGCCGTACTCGAAGCGGCTGTCGTTCAATGACATCAAGGCGCTGGCCGAGGCCATCAAGGCGCCGCCCCGCGCGTGGACGCCAGAGAAGCTCTGGCGGGCCTACGAGACGCTGAGGAAGGACAAGGTGCGGGGCGCGTCGGGGAAGCGGCTGCTCACAGACATCGTCTCGCTGGTGCGCTTCGCGACGCACAAGGACGACGAGCTGGTGCCGTTCGGCGAGCAGGTGCGCACGCGGTTCGACGCGTGGATGGCGCAGCAGGAGAACCGGGGCGCGCCGTTCACCGCCGAGCAGCGCCGCTGGCTCGAGATGATGCGCGACCACATCGCGACGAGCCTGGAGATGACGGTCGAGGATCTGGACTACGCGCCGTTCGCGGAGGCGGGCGGACGGGGGAAGGCGGCGCAGGTGTTCGGGGAGGACTTGCCCAGGGTGCTGGATGAGCTGAATGAGGTGTTGGCGGCATGAGCGCGCCTGAGACCCCGGCAAGCTGGATTGTTGCTCCGATCGCGGAGTTGCTTGAGCCGCTGGCTGAGGGGCAGTTGCTTGATCACGGATGGAGTCCGCAGTGTCACAAGGAGCCTGCGCGCTCGGAGGATGAATGGGGGGTCTTGAAAACGACCTCGATTCAGCCCGGGGCCTTTCACGACGAGCACAACAAGAGGCTTCCGGACGAGCTGTCCCCCCGGACGAACCTTGAGGTCCAGGCCGGTGACCTACTTCTAACCTGCGCAGGCCCCCGTGCACGGTGCGGCGTGCCGTGCCTCGTCCGTGAAACGCGCCCCCGTTTGATCCTGTCAGGCAAGATGTACCGCTTCCGAGCGCGACAGGGCCTCGTCGAACCCCGCTACCTTGAATCCTACCTCCTGGCAAACCCGGCACAGGCGGCTATCGACCGGATGAAGACGGGGATCAGCGATAGCGGGCTCAATCTGACCCACGGCCGCTTCAAGAGGTTGCCCGTAGTGCTGGCGCCCCTCCCCGAACAGCACCGCATCGTCTCCGCCATCGAGTCCTACTTCACTCGGCTCGACGACGCGGTGGCGACGCTGGAGCGGGTGCAGCGCAACCTGAAGCGCTACCGGGCCTCGGTGCTCAAGGCTGCCGTCGAAGGGCGGCTGGTACCGACCGAGGCGGAGCTGGCCCGCGCCGAGGGCCGAAGCTACGAGCCGGCCTCGGTGCTCCTCTCGCGAATCCTCGCCGAACGCCGCCGCCGCTGGGAGGAAGCCGAGCTGGCGAAGATGACGACCAAG
This sequence comes from uncultured Acidobacteriota bacterium, assembly GCA_963702425.1. Classification (GTDB taxonomy): domain Bacteria; phylum Acidobacteriota; class Polarisedimenticolia; order J045; family J045; genus JALOKP01. Next base: position 116,407 of record CAVPCQ010000016.1, on the reverse strand, counting down.
GGCCAAGCGCCGAAGGACGACAAGTGGAAGGCGAAGTACGTGGAGCCGGTCGCGCCGGATACGAGCGAGCTGCCCGAGCTGCCGGAGGGATGGTGCTGGGCGACGCTGGACATGCTAGCCACGGTGAGGGGGGGGATCACCAAGGGACAGAAGCCCAAGAAGGAGGAACACTATCGGGCGGTTCCGTATCTCCGGGTCGCGAACGTTCAGCGCGGCTTCTTGGATCTTTCGGAGATGAAGACCATTGAGGCTAGCGAATCGCAGGTCGCGGAACTGCGCTTGGAGCCGGGCGACGTGCTGTTCAACGAAGGCGGCGACAGAGACAAGCTTGGTCGAGGGTGGATCTGGAGAGAAGAGTTGCCTGAGTGCATCCATCAGAACCATGTGTTTCGGGCTCGCATCCTTACGGATGATCTTCTTCCCGAGCTGCTCTCTTGGTACGGCAACACAGGCCGGGCAGCAGTACTTCTTCGACGAGGGCAAGCACACCACGAACCTAGGTCGATCAACATGACGAAGCTTCGCGGACTCCCCGTCCCCGTTCCTCCGCGCGCCGAGCAGCGGCGAATACGCGACTCGGTGGTCGAGCGCACCTCTCTGTGGCCGACGCTTTGCTAGGAGCGATGTCGACGCGAAGTTGTCCGCTGCTCCCGCCTCCGCCAATCCATCCTCAAGTGGGCCTTCGAGGGCCGCCTCGTGGACCAGGACCCAACCGACGAGCCCGCGTCCGTCCTCCTCGAACGCATCCGCGCCGAGCGCAAATCCACCGGCGACGAGACGGCGCGGAGCCCTCGCCGCGCGCGGGTCAGGACGAACGCCCGCGCCTGATCGACGCGGGCCCCAGAAAGGGCTTGCATGGCCGCCAAGTTTAAGGTAAAAGTTTTTACCTTAAATCTATGAACGCTCTAAACTCAGGCAAATGGGCCTTTTACGGCCGTCGCGACGAGTTGGACACCCTCCGGGGAATCCTCCGCCGCCGGCGCTGGTTCTTCCTCAAGGTGTCCGGCCGGCGCCGCATCGGAAAGACCAGCCTGGTCCAGCAGGCCCTCCAGGCGGAGGGCCACGAGAAGGTCCTGTACATCCAGGTGCCCGACTCGGACCCGGCCGGCGTGGTCGCCACCGCGCGCGACTTTTTCGAGCTGTTCCGAGTCGACGTCCCTCCGCCCACGGACCTCCGGTCGCTCGCCTCCTCGATCGGCGAGCTCGTCCGGCGCGGTTACGTCGTCGCCGTCGACGAGTTCCAGTACTTCCACCGCAAGGCGCTGTTCGAATTCACCTCGCACCTGCAGCTGGAGGTCGACCGGCTCGCGCGGGACGCGGCCGAGGTCGAAGGCGGCCTGGTCGTCCTGGGGTCGATCCACACCGAGATGGCGGCCCTCCTGGAGGACCGAGGCGCACCTCTGTTCGCACGGCTGACGCACTCCCTCGATGTCCCTCACCTGGACATCGCGTCCGTGCTGGAGATTCTGCGCGCACACACCAGGTCCGAGGCAGAGCGCCTGCTGTTCCTCTGGAACCTCTTTGAGGGCGTCCCGAAGTTCTACCGCGACGCCTACGAAGAAGGGGTCTTGTCCGCGGACCGGCGCGAACTCCTGCGCGAGTTGTTCTTCTCGAGTTCGTCGCCGCTGCGCACCGAGGCCGAGAACTGGTTCCTGCGTGAGTTGCGCGGGCGCTACGACCTGGTGCTCAAATACATCGCTCGTCATCCCGGCTGCACGAACGGGAAGATCCACGACCACGCACGCTCCGTCGAGCCCGACGCCGAGAAACAGATCGGCGGCTACGTCAAGGTTCTACGGGAGCGTTACCGCATGGTCGAGCAGCTGCAGCCGATCTTCGCGAAGAGCACGGAGCGGAACGGCCGCTACTACATCTCCGACAACTTCCTCCGCTCGTGGCTCGCCGCCCTCGCGGCGCCCGCCGCGTCGGTGAACTTCCGACCAGTCGACGATCTCGTGAAAGAGGCCGACCAGCGCCTCGCCGATGCGGAGGGGCACGGCTTCGAGAAGCTCGTGGCCACCCTATACGAAGAACGCAGCCGCAAGGGGTTGGAGGGGTTCCGGTTGACTCAGCGAGTTCAGGGGTTCTGGGACCGGGGCGACACGGAGATCGATCTCGTCGCCTTGAACGAGCTCGACCGCGTCGTCCGGCTGGGAACCTGCAAACGGTCCGCCGAAGCGCTCGCCCCGGACTTCTCCGGCTTCGACGCCCACGTCGCGCGCTTCATGAAGTACATGGCTCGACTCCAGGGATGGCGCGTCGAGAAGGCCGCTATCGCCACCCGCCACTCCCCGGACACGCGTCTCGCCGCCGAGCGCGCCGGCTACATCCCTCAGGACCTCGAGGAGTTGACCGCCGACCTATGAGCGACGCCGCCAACCGCATCGTCCAGAAGCTCTGGTCCTACTGCAACGTCCTGCGCGACGACGGGCTGTCCTACCAGGACTACCTGGAGCAGCTCACCTTCCTGCTCTTCCTCAAGATGGCCGACGAGCGCGCGCAGCTCACCGGCGAGCCACAGCCGATCCCGGAGGGCTACCGCTGGGCCGACCTCGCGGCGCCGCAGATGGAGGGCGTCGAGCTGGAGGAGCACTACCGCGAGACGCTGCGGATGCTCGGGCAAGCAGGGCGGGATGCTCGGCCTGATCTTCGGCAAGGCGCAGAACAAGATCCAGGACCCGGCCAAGCTGCGCCAGCTCGATCGTCGAGCTGATCGGCAAGGAGAACTGGCTCAGCGATGTCGGCCGACGTGAAGGGCGACGCCTACGAGGGCCTGCTGGAGCGCAACGCCCAGGACGTGAAGGGCGGCGCGGGGCAGTACTTCACGCCGCGCGCGCTCATCGACGCCATCGTGGACTGCGTGCGCCCGCAGCCGGGCGAGATCGTCTGCGACCCCGCCTGCGGCACGGGCGGCTTCCTCCTCGCCGCGCACGACTACCTGACGAACCACTCCGAGCTCGACCGCGACCAGAAGCAGCCACCTGCGCTTCGAGGCGCTGCGCGGGGTGGAGCTCGTGCCACAACGTCTCGCGCCTGTGCGCGATGAACCTCTTCCTGCACGGCATCGGCCCCGACGGCGCCGACGAGCACGAGCCGCCGATCCGCACCGACGATGCGCTGCGCGACGAGCCGGGCGCACACGCCGACGTGGTCGTGACCAATCCACCCTTCGGCAAGAAGTCGTCAGATCACGGTCGTGAACGAGGAGGGCGAGACCGACCGCCAGACGCTCACCTACAACCGCCCCGACTTCTGGACGACGACCTCGAACAAGCAGCTCAACTTCGTCCAGCACGTCAAGTCGCTGCTCAAGATCCACGGCCGCGCCGCCGTGGTCGTGCCCGACAACGTGCTCTTCGAAGGCGGAGCGGGCGAGACCGTGCGCCGCAAGCTGCTGCACGAGTGCGAGGTGCACACGCTGCTGCGCCTGCCGACCGGCATCTTCTACGCGCAGGGCGTGAAGGCCAACGTGCTCTTCTTCGACCGCAAGCCGGCGAGCGAAGAAGCCCTGGACGAAGACCGTCTGGGTCTACGACCTGCGCACCAACAAGCACTTCACGCTCAAGACCAAGCCGCATGACGCGCGCGGACCTCGACGAGTTCGTCGCGTGCTACCGCCCCGGCGACCGGAACAACCGCAGGCGACCTGGTCCGAGGCGACGCCCGAAGGCCGCTGGCGGCCGTACACCTACGACGAGATCCTCAGCCGCGACAAGGTGAGCCTCGACATCTTCTGGCTGCGCGACGAGAGCCTGGAGGACTCGGCCAACCTGCCCGACCCGCACCTGCTCGCCCAGGAGATCGCCGACGACCTGCGCTCGGCGCTGGCGCAGATCGAAGATGTGCTCGGAGACCTGGAGCAGCGGGTAGATGCCGGCGCCAGCGAGAAGGCATAGGCGGCGGGCATCGCAACTCGGGCGCACATTCCCTCGGTTCACGTGGACCAAGTCATCGGCGAGGGGGCGCCGAACAACAGCATGCAGCGGAGGGCGTTTCTCGCCGCCGCTGAACCGGAGCGCTGGACCGCATGAATACCGCCTCTGCAGGAGGTGCGATGCCTGACGCAAACGGGGTCACGGAGCGCAGTTACTTGCCGATCGACGACGCGGTTCTCGCCCGACTGGCGTTGATCGCGGCGGAAGACCGCGAGGCGTTCTTTCGTCGCAATCCACGCTGGGGCCGGCTCTATCGAGCACGCGTGTTGTGCACTGCGCTTTGCCAGGGCGCGGCCCTACACTTCGTCGACGGCCGAAACGGCGTGAAGGACTGGGATGTGTGGACTTTCTTCCGCCTTCATCCCGAAGGCGCTTTCCCTCCCAGGCGACGGGGCGAGCGCGCGCTGGGCGACCCTCGGTTCGGTCGGTCCACGGTGCGCTCCGAGTATCTTGGGCGCTGCGTCGATCTCATCGGCCGCTCCATCGACGCCAACGAAGGTGAAGATCCCGCAACGGCTATCCGGCGCTATCTTGTCGGCGGGCGAACTGAGTCCGCTCGCCGGCTGGCAGAGAAGGCAGTCGTACTGCTGGAGCCCGCTTCTCGTCGTGGTGAAGTGGTGTGGCCACTCAGGAGTGCGCAGCACACGGGCCGGCACGGCCGTGATGCCGCTGGTCCACGCCGCTGACATGCCCCCCGGCAACCGTTCCATTCCCAACGAAAGCGCGGACGGGCGCCTCGTGCCGCGCGGGGGACCAGCCCGAATCCGGCAGGAGAACGCCCGCCCCCGGGAGGGGGGTCCCGGGGACGGGCTGGGGCGGGCCCCGGGGGAGGGGCCCCTTGAAACCTCAGGGGAAGACGACCTGCAGGATCGTCGTGGCCCCGTCCTGCACCGCGACCAGCTTGCCGCGCGGGTCGAAGGTGAGCGGGAGCTTGCCGGCCTCGCTCTTCGTGTCGAACTGGACCTCGCCCTGGATCTCGCCGGTGGAGGCGTCGCGCGCCGCCACCAGCGTGGCGCGCTGCATGCCGTCGACGGCGACCGCGTAGGATCCGGCCGGGACGTCCTCGATCTCGACCTTGAAGCGGATCCGGCCGGAGTCGACGCGGTACTCCGTGAAGCCCTTGGCCTTGGCCATCGCACCGGTCGAGACCAGGTCGACCCGGGTGCGCTGGTCGGCCGGGACGCCGCCGCCGCCGCCCGAGCCGCTGCCGCCGCCCGAACCGTTGCCGCCCGTGGCACTCGGGAAGACGACGGACAGGAACACGGTGCCGCCCTGCACGACCTCGATCAGCTGCCCGCTGGGATCGAAGTCGAGCGGCAGCTTCATCCGGTCGGCGCCGGTGCGCTTGGTCGAGAACTCGGCCTTGCCGCGGCCGAGCGAGTTCACGGCGAGCGATGCTTGCGCGGCGCCGCCGACCCGAAGCTCGTAGCTCCCGGCGTCGAGCTTCTCGACCTCGACCGAGAACCGCGTGCGGTCGCGGCGGACCTCGTACCGGGCCTTGCCGGCAGCGTTGCCGTCGACGCCGGCGTTGACCAGCGCGACGATCGTCGGAAGGGAGGAACTCGCGGCCCGGGCGGGAGGTGCAGCAACGGAGATCGCGCCCAGCGCGAGGAGCGAGAGAACGGCGGTGCGGATCGAGCGGCTCATGGTGTCTCTCCTTTGCCCAGGAGAGACGCCATGGGGCGGCCTGATACGCTTACCGCGCCGTTAGTTTCGCGAGCTCGTAGTAGAGCGGGATCCCGATCGTCAGGTTGAACGGGAAGACGACGCCGAGCGCCAGCGGCAGGTAGTAGGCCGGATTGGCGTCGGGCAGGCCGGCGCGGACCGCGGCCGGGGCGGCGATGTACGAGGCCGAGCCGGCCATCGCCCCCATCACCGCCGCGCCCGCCGGCGAGAGCCCGGAGAGCTGGCCGGCGAAGACGCCCGCGATCCCGAAGACCGGGGCGGCCACCAGCCCGAAGCCGACCAGGAACGGGCCGGCGGCACGCAGGTCGCGCAGCCGCTTGGCCGCCACCATCCCCAGCTCGAGCAGGAAGAGCACCAGCGCCCCCTTGAACGGCGTGACGAAGAAGCCGGCGACCTCGTCGAGCCCCGGCTTGCCGGTGACCCAGCCGATCACGAGCCCGCCGAGCAGGCAGACGATGCTCTGGCCGAAGAGCGTCTCGCGCAGCACCGCGCCCCAGGGCTCCTTGCGATGCTCCGCGCTGGCCGCCAGGCCGAGCGCGACGAGGATGCCGGGGACCTCCAGCATCGCGACCAGCGCCGGCATGAACCCCTCCGGCGGCGTGCCGCGCAGCTGGCCGAGCGTGTTGGCGGCGATGAAGGTCACGACCGAGACCGAGCCGAACGCCGCCGCGACCGCTCCCGCGTCGGCGGCCGCGAACTTCCCGACCCGGCGCAGGACGGCGTAGCAGACGACCGGGATCGCGACGCCGAGCAGAATCGTCGCGAGCGCCGGCCCGGCGAGCTGGGCCAGGCTGGCCTCGGACAGGGCCGCGCCGCCCTTGATCCCGATCGCCAGCAGCAGGTAGATCGACAGCCCCTGCACCAGCGGCTCGGGAATCTCGAGGTCGCTCTTCACCAGCGTCGCGATCACGCCCAGCACGAACGCCAGCACGATCGGCGAGAGCAGGTTGGTGCGCGCCAGCTCGAGGACTTCCATCAGCGGATCTCCGCCAGGAGGGCGCGGACCTCGTCCGCGTCCGGGCCGGCCGGTTCCAGCACGAGCGCCTGCTGCAGGGCGGCCCGCGCACCGGCGGCGTCCTTCAGGTCGAACCAGAGGATCGCGCCGAGCGTGCGCGCCAGCGCGGCCGACGGCTCGACGGCCAGGGCCTGCCGGTAGAACCCCGCCGCCGCCGCCGCGTCGCCGCGTGCGTACGCCAGCTTGCCGCGCGCTTCCAGCGCCTGCGCCGCCGACGGGTCGAGCGCCAGCGCGCGCGCGAAGGCGGCGTCGGCGGCCTCGGCGCGGCCGCGCGCCGCCTCGCTCGCACCGCGCAGCGTCAGGAGCGCGCCGTCGGCGACGCCGCGCCGCTCGGCATCCTCGAGCACGGCGCAGGCGCCCGCGAGGTCGCCGCGCTCGACCAGCAGCGAGGCCAGCGCGTAGACGGTCGGGGCGTGGCGCGGCTGCAGCGCGAGCGCTTCGCGGTAGCTCTCGGCCGCGGCCTTGGCCGCGGCGGGATCGGTCGCGCCCAGGCGGCGCAGCGCGTTGCCGAGCTGCAGCCGCGGCAGCGGGTCGTCGGGCGCGCGGGCGATCGCCTGCTCGAAGGTCGCCTGCGCGGCCCGCGCGTCGCCCGACGCGAGCTGCGCCTGGCCCAGCGCGAGTCGCGCCGGGAGGTTCTGCGGGTTCCTCGCGAGCACGCGGGCGGCGAGCGCGGCGGCCTCCTTCGGGTCGCCCCGCTGCAGCCGCTCGCGGGCGCGGTCGAGGTCGCCGATGAAGGTCATGCCGTCCTTGGGATCGATCCGCGGGTCGCCCGGCCGCGACGCCGAGCCGCCCGCGTAACCGAGCGCGGCGAGCCGCTCGCGCTGCTCGGGATCGACGACGGCCTCGCCCGCCGGCGCGTCCCCCGCAGCGAGGGCGGCAGCGTCCTTCGCGAACAGCTCGTGGACCCGCGCGGCCAGCGCCCGTCCGCGGTCGATCGCGTCGCGCGCGGCGGCGTCGCGCGACGCGCCGTCGAGCAGGTTCGTCGACTCCCGCGGGTCGCGCGCCAGGTCGTACAGCTCCGGCCGCGGGGCGTCGATGTACTTGAGATTCCCCTGCACGGCGCCGAAGAGCGGCGCCCAGCCGTAGGCGCGCGCCGGGAAGACGCTCTCGATCTCGAGAAGGCGCGGCTCGGCGGGCTTCGGCGGCGCGGGAGCCGGCCGGATCCAGGGGGCCTGCGAGCGCCCGCTCGCTTCCGGGAAGGGAACGCCCAGCAGCTCGGCCAGCGTCGGCGCCAGATCGACCAGTCCGACCCGCTGTTCGACGACGCGCCCGGCCGCGACCCCCGGCCCGGCGAGGATCAGCGGCACGCGCTGCGTCGCCTGGTAGACGAAGACGTCGTGCGCCGGCTCGCCGTGCTCGCCCAGGCTCTCGCCGTGATCGCCGGCGACGGCGACGACGAGGCTGCGGTCGAGCCCGCGCGCCGCCAGCCGCGCCAGCAGCCGCGCGAGCTGCGCGTCGGCGTAGGCGATCTCGCCGTCGTAGGGGCTCTTCGCGAAGCGCGCCGCCCAGGGCTCGGGGGGAACGTAGGGCAGGTGCGGGTCGTAGAAGTGGACCCACAGGAAGAAGGGCGGCTTCAGCCCGGCCAGCCGCGCGTCGACCGCGTCGACCACCTGCTGGGCCGCGCGTTCCTGCCAGGCGAACCAGCGCTCGGGCCCGACGCGCACCTGGTCGTCGAAGGTCGCGAACCCCTGCCCGATGCCGGTGATGCGATCGAGCACCGCCGCGCCGACGAAGGCCGCCGTCGTGTAGCCCGCCGCCTGCAGCCGCTCGGCCAGCGTGACCTGCGCCTCGGCCAGCCGGTAGCCCTCGTTGTCGCGCGCGCCGTGCTCGCGCGGGGACCGGCCGGTCAGGATCGAGGCGTGGGCGGGGAGGGTCAGCGGGGCAGGGGAGAGCGCCTCGGCGAAGCGCACGCCGCGCCGGGCCAGGCCGTCGAGCGCCGGGGTGGCGGCGTCCTTCGCGCCGTAGCAGCCGATGCGATCGGCGCGGGTCGTGTCGAAGGTGACGAGCAGGAGGCTGGGGCGGGGGGTCGCGGCGGCGGGCGGGTTCGGGGGCGCGGCGGGGGGCGCGGCGACGGCGGCCCCGGCCAGGCCGGCGGCGGCGAGCAGGAGCAGGGCGGCGGCGCGCACGGCGGGGATTGTCCCTCGCGCCCGCCGCCGACGGTAGGGGCCGGCCTCTGTGCCGGCCCGCAATGCCGGTCGGCGACGGGCGGGCCGGCACAGAGGCCGGCCCCTACCAGAATCAGGCCCCGTCCCGCGATCAGGGCCCCTCCTGCCCGCAGGGGTTGGTCCCGCGGACCAGGTAGAAGTAGGTCGACGCATCGGCCGCGCGGCCGGTGTCGTCCCAGGTCAGCCCCGCCGTGTCGCCGACCGCCTGCGAACGACGCAGGGAGCGGCGAGGTCGAGCGGTAGATGCGGTAGCCGCTGGCGTCGGCTGGCGCGCTCCAGGAGAGCCGCAGGTGGCTGCCCCCGACGACCGAGACCGCGAGCGATCCGATCGCGCCCGGCAGCGGGCGGGTCGCCGTGTTCGTCACCGGCACGGTGTGCGCGTTGGCGTCCGTGAGCCCCCCGTTGTTCGGGCCGGAGGAGCAGGTCTCGTCGTTCTCCGCGCGCACGAGGTAGTAGAGCGCGCCGTTCGGGGCCGCGGCGTCGTTGAACGAGAGGCCGCCCAGGCCGGCGGCGACGCGGTTGGCGGCGGACGGCGTGAAGACGGGTGTCGTGTCGCGGTAGACGGCGTAGGTCCCGGCACTGCCGGTACCCCAGGCCGGGGCCGCAGTCCAGCTGACCGTCACCCCACCGGCGCCGCAGGCGTTGTTGTCCAGCGCCGAGACCGCCCCGCTGAACGTGGGCGCCCCGCTGCATCCGCCGCAGGGTCCGTAGTCGGGCTTGGTGCCGTCCTTGAAGACGATCTCGTCGACGTTCCAGCCGGAGAACTGGCCCGACGCGTCCGACCTCTGGCTGAACTCGAGCGAGACGACCGGCTTCCCGTCCACCTGCGACGCGATGTCGAAGGTCTGGAGCGACCAGTCGCCCTCGATCACCGCGCCGGTGCTGCGGAACAGCGGGAGGCCCGGGCCCGCGTACAGCCAGAGCGAGGCCTCGTCGCCGTCGCCGGCGTTGAGCTGGCGGTAGAGCAGCAGCCTGGTGTTGTGCCAGGTCGTCGCATTCTGGTTCGGGGAGCGCGCCTTCTCGGTGCGGCTCGGCTCGTAGGCCCCCGGGTTGCCGCCGAGGCCTGTCAGGTCGTGTCCCAGCACCTTGCCGTTGTTGTACGCCCTGGTCGGGTCGGGGAGACTGCCGCCCGATCCGCCCTTCGCCCTGCGGCGCGCCGACCTGCCACTCGCCGCCCAGCGTCCAGCCCGCGGTCGAGCCCTCGAAGCTCTCCTTCCAGTAGAGGCCCGGGATCAGGCCGAGGCTGAAGGCGTGCGGCGTTCCGAGGTTGTCGGCCACGGTCTCGTAGCCGTGCTCGTCGGTGACGCGCACGCGGACGTAGGCGCGCTGGCACGAGCTGAAGTCGTTGAGCAGCATCGTCGTGCGCCGTCTGGAGCGACGCGCGGGACGTGGTCTGACCCAGCGCCGGCGTCGTGCCCCACTCGACGACCGCGCTCGCCGGCTCGTCCGTCGTGAAGCGGACCGTCGCGCGCGCGTCGGTGATGGTGTCGATCCGAAGGTCCGAGATGCGGGGGCCGGCGCAGTCGGCGATCGCGGTCGCATAGCGTCCAGCGGGGGTTGCCGACGCCGTCGTCGGCGTCGTGGTAGCTGACCGTCAGGGTGTCGCCTTCGGCGAGCTGGAGCCGGCCGTCGGGCGCGGGCGCCCCGCCGGCAGTCGCGACGGTTCCGCGGAAGCGCGAGCTGTTGGCGCCGGTCTCCGTCACCGCGATCCATTCGCCCGCCGGCTCGGTGGTGCTCGTGACCAGCAGCATCGCCGCCGTCGATCGCGCCGGGATCGAGGTTGAGGTCCATGTCCGAGACCTCGAGCGTGGCCGTGTCGGCGCAGGAGTAGACCGCCCGGTCGAGCGTCGTCTTGCCGGCGTGGCACGACTGCGGCCCCTGGCCGAAGTCGCCCATCACCTCGAAGTAGTAGTAGGCGCCGCCGTTGTCGTCGGTCGCCTTGTTGCCGACCCGGTCGGTCGAGCTGACCCGGTAGCGGTAGATCGTGCACTGCTCGAGCCCGGTCAGCGTCACCTGGTGCTGCGTCGTCGGGGCGCCGTTGAGGGTGCTGCGGTCGGGCGGGATCTGCTTGCCGTAGTCGACCAGGCTGTCGGACGCCTCGTCGGTGGTCCAGCGGATGATCGCGCCGTAGGTCATCGTCGGCTCGGCGCTGACGCCCGAGATCCGCGGCGTGCTGCAGTCGACCGGGGCGCTGTCGGACTTGGGGACGTTGAGGCCGCCGGCGCCGTTGTCGGCGTCGACGTAGGTCACGGTCACGGTGTCGCCGTCGGCGGCCTGGACCACGCCGTCGGCCTGCGGCGCGCCGCCGCCGATCGGGACCACGCCCTTGAAGGCGCCGCTGCCGGGATTGGTTTCGGTCAGCGTGATGCTCTCGGGTGCGGTCTCCGTCGTCGAGACGGCCGTGACCTGGATCGTCCCGAAGTTCTTGAGATCGGTGTCCGAGACGGTGACGTTGAGCGACCCGCCGCACCGCACCGCTTGCTCCTTGACCGCAATCCGCCCGTCGCGCGAGCCGGAGAGCAGCACCGCCTCGTAGACGTCGACGCGCCCGGTGCCGTAGGTGTTGTCCTTGCCCGGCTCGCCGAGGTCGACGGAGGTCTCTTCCAAGAGCGCCTTGATGTCGTCGTGCTCGAGCCCGGGGTTGGCCGCCACGATCAGCGCGACCGCGCCGGCGACGTGCGGCGTCGCCATCGACGTTCCCGACTTGTACGAGTAACCCGAGCAGACGTCGTGGCTCAGTGTGTCCACGCCCGGCGCCGAGATGTCCGGCTTGACCAGCCCCGGGGGCCAGGGCCAGTCGTTCCACGGCGCGATCCCCTGCCAGGTCACCGGCCCGCGCGACGAGAACCCCGCCGCGACGTCGCTGCAGTCGGTCGCCCCGACCGTGATCACCCGCGGCACGTCGCCCGGCGTCCGGACGTTGTCCGGCTCCGCGCCCTGGCCTTCGTTGCCGGCCGCGATCACCATCGCCGTCCCGGCGTTGATCGTGTTCTCGCAGTTCGTGCGCCAGGTCGGCCGGTCCGGGTTCTGGCCGTGCGGCCAGCCCAGGCTCATCGAGATCGCGTCGGCGCCGTTGGCCGCCGCGTACTGCATCGCGTTCCAGACGTCGACCTCGTCCGAGAAGTTGACCCCGACCCGCACCGCCATGATCTTCGCGTCCGGCGCCATCCCGGACTGGCTCCCGCCCGTCCCGTCCCCCGCCACCGTCCCCGCGCAGTGCGAGCCGTGCGAGTTCTCGTCGGTCGGCTGGTTGGTGTTGAGGTCGAAGTTCCAGCCGATCAGGTCGTCGATGAAGCCGTTGCCGTCGTTGTCGACGCCGTTCATGTCGGCAGCGTCCATCACGACGCCGTTGTGATTGAGGTCCTCGCCCGGGTTGACCCAGATCTGGTTCGCGATGTCGGGGTGGGTCCAGCAGACGCCGGTGTCGATCACCGCGATCACGGCCCCGGCCCCGGTGTTGCCCAGCTCGTTCCAGACCTCGGGTGCGCGCATCTTGACGACGCCGCACTCGAGGGCGTCGATGCCCGGGCCGTCGGTCCCGGCCGGCGCCAGCGGCGACAGGCCGTAGCGGGCGCGCCAGCCGGCCGGCGCGGCGCTCGGTCCGGCACTCGCGCGCGCGCCGAGGAAGACGTCGCGCTTGGGATTCCAGTTGACGCGCACGACCTCCGGCCGCGCCGCGAGCGCGCGGACCGCGTCCGGCGCCAGGTCGGCGCCGACGACGTTGCCGATCCAGAGCGGGCGGACGCGCGCGGCGGCGCCCTGCGCTTCGAGCGCGCGGAGCGCGGCCAGCAGCCCGGCCTGCGCCTGCGTCGCGTGCTCGCGCAGCGCGCTCACGGTGGCCTGGCGGCGCGCGGCCTTGCCCGCGGCGCCGGCCGGCGGCGCGGCCCCGGCGGTGAGGGCGGCGACCCGCGCGCGCAGCGCGTCCCCCTCGAGCTGGTCGGCGAGCACGAAGTAGACCGGGATCCGCTCCCCCGGCCCCGCGGCGTCGAGCACCGCGGGCAGGTCGCCCATCAGCTTGGCTCCGGTCGGGGCCGCGGCTGAACCGGCGGCCGACGCGAGCGGAACCGATACGATCGCGAGCAGGACGGCGAACAGGACGGACGCGGCGCACGCCGCACGGCGGGACATCGGCCTCATGAGAACCTCCCCGAGCTGCCGGAATGTACCGGGAAAGCACCGCCGGGGGAACCCCGGATGCGGGCGGACGCGCTCGCAGCCGGTCCGCGGGGGGCCGCGTCCCCGAGCCCGATGCCACTCGACAGGAGGCCGCGGAGGCGCGTAACCTGCCAACGGTGTAGCGGCACTGCGCCGGGGGGTGAGACCGTGCGGCCTTCACCGTTCTTCTCGCGTCTCGTCGTCGCGTCGATCCTGGCGGGGTGCCCCGCCGCGTGGGCCGGCCCCGCCGAGGCGCCGGCGGCCCCGTCTCCGGACGCGGCGACCGATCTCGTCGAGCGCGCCGAGGCTCGCCTCGTGCAGGTCGACGTCTCGGTCGTCGATCCCAAGGCCGGCAGCTACCGGTCCGTCCCCGGCCTGACCGCCGAGCAGTTCGACTTCCGGCTCGACGGCCAGCCGCTGACGACGGAAGAGCGCGCGGCGCTGCGCTTCGACCCGATCTGCGACGCGGTCGGGGACGGGATGCCGCGGCCGATCCTCGTGATCGTCGATTTCAACTACGTCGACGCGCGCGGCCGCGCGAAGGTCGCGGACGCGATCGACGGCGTCGCGGCGGGCGCCGCGGCGCGGCCGGAGGTCTACAAGGTCTACGCCCTGACCCGCCAGGTCCGCGAGCTGACGGCCGGCTTCACGCGCGATCCGGCGCGGCTGCGCGAGGCGGCGGCGGCGATCCGCGCGGTCGCCTTCCGCGGGGACGGCGGCCAGGCCGCGATCGCGGGCGTGCTGGCGAGCGACGATCTTTCGGTCGTCGCGGCGGCCGGCTCGGGCAAGGGCGGCTGCTCGGGCTGAATGCCCGCCGCGACCGCTCTCCGGGCGGAGAGCTTCGAGTTCAACACCTCCGGCGCGGCGCCGACGTCCGGCGCCGGGCTCTACTCCCCGCAGGCGACGCTGGCCGCGCTGGAGGGGATGCTGCAGGCTCACACCCACCTCCCGGGCCGCAAGGCGGCGGTGCTCTTCTCCTCGCCGCGCTTCCGCTTCCTCGGGGCCGAATCCGAGAAGCTCGAGCGCACCCTGCGCCCGGTGCTCGACCTCGCGCAGCAGGGGTTCGCGATCTGGACCGTCGACGTCGAGGGGCTGAGCGGCGGGGGCGGAAACTCGGAGATCCTCTCGTCGCTGGCGAACGACTCCGGCGGCCGGGCCGTCCGGAACGTCACCGATCTCGGCGCGGCGCTCGCGGGCGCCGCCGAGCAGCTCTCGTGCTACTACCTCTTCAGCCTGCCGGTCCCGCCGGGCGGTCCGACGCGACGCCACTCTCTCGCGGTCAAGCTCGACACCGAGCGCTTCAAGGACCTCTGGGGGCTGCGCGTGATGGCCCCCTCGCAGGTCGCGATCGAGGCCCGGGCCGAGCGCCTGACCCACCGGCGCGTCGCCGCCCTCCTGGCGCCCGACGACTTCGTTCGTCCCCCGGTGTCCGTGATGCTCGACTACCCGTCGACGATCCAGGGGAAGGAGGTCCTGCTCGCCCGCTTCCGCGTCCCGCTGTCCGAGCTGACCTGGATCCCCGCTTCCGACGGGACCTTCGGCGCGCGCCTGCTCGTCGATGCCGTGGTGCAGCGCGACAACGGGGCGGGGCTCGACCCGGTCTGCCAGGTCGGCGGCGAGACGCTCGGCGAGGTCGCGCTCCGGCTGCCGAAGCTGCCTTCGCCCAGGGCCCGTGCCGGGTTCACGATCGAGGTGCCCTGCGCCTACCGCAAGGACGGCATCCACGTCGCGCGCGGCGTGATCACCGATCTCGAGGCCGACGCCGCCGGCGCGGGTCGGAGTACGGTCGTGTTCCGCAAGGGGGGCCGCGACGAGTGGACGGCGATGGCGGCGCGGGTCGAGGCCGCGTCGGGGCTCGATCTGGTGTGGCGGCCCGGCATGACCGCGGCGAAGCGCGAGAGCGGGCGCGGGTCGTTCCGCGTCGTGACCGAGGGGCGACCGGCCGACGGGGGCGACCGCGTGTCCCTGAGCTACGTCCTGTGCGGGCCGGATCGCGCCGAGGCGCGCCGGAAGGTCCGTCACCTGCTGATCTCGACCGCGCCCGACGGGGCCCGCTCGGTCCAGCCGATGCCCGAGTCGGCGCTGGCGCTGGCCGAGCCGGACGGCCCGGGGACCTTCTGCACGCAGGCGCGATTGACGATCCCGGAGTTCACGCTGACGGAGGGGCACTACACCTTCGCCGTCGTCGACACGGCAGCGGATCCGGAGTTGGTGGCCGGGTCGATCGGCACGGCCGGAGCGCCCGCCGCCGCGCGCCCGCCGGGGCTGCTCGCCTCGACCGCGTTCCGCGTGGCGCCGTAGGGGCCGGCCTCCGTGCCGGCCCGGCTCGCCTCGACCGCGTTCCGCGTGGCGCCGTAGGGGCCGGCCTCTGTGCCGGCCCGGCCAACGCGTGGCCCGTTTCGGGCCGGCACAGAGGCCGGCCCCTACAGCCGCTCCCAGATCAGCTCGTAGTGGCCGGATTCGGACTTCGCGGTCGCGAAGGTGATCCGGTCGCCGTCGAGGGTCGCGGTCCGCTCGAGCACGGTGCCGACCCAGTGGCGCACGCTCGCGACGCGGACCTCGTTGCGGATCGTGTTGCCGTCCAGTTCGTACCGTGCGCCGTAGGCGATCGTCCCGTCCTGCGGCCGGTCGGCAGGCGCGTCGCGGTTGATCACGACGGTCAGGTAGCCGCCGGGCTCGAAGACGACGAGACCGTCGAACCAGGCCGCCGCCGGACGACGGCGGTCGCGTATGTCGATGTGGTCATAGGTGACGAGCCGCCAGCCGCCGACCAGCCGCTCGCGATCGATCGTCCTGTTCGGGCGCTTTGTCATCGAGCGCGCCGCTAGGGGCCTTCCTGGCCGCAGGCGTTGACGCCGCGCACCAGGTAGAAGTAGGTCTCGAGGTCGGCTCCCTGGCCGAGATCGTCGAATGCGGCCCCGGTGCTCTCGCCGATCGTCGAGAACCCGCCCGGCTCCGGCGCCAGCGCGCGGTAGACGCGGGTTCGCGGCGCCTCGGCCACGGGACTCCAGGCCAGGTGGACGTGCGCACCGCCGACGATCGAGACCGCGAGCGTCCGGACCTCGGCCGGCAGCGGCCGGACCCCCGTGTTGGTCACCGGAACGTAGACGGCGTTGTCGTCCATCACGCCGCCGTTGCCGGGACCCGTCGAGCAGGTTTCGTCGTTCTCGGCGCGGACGAGGTAGTGGAGCGCGCCATCCGGCGCGCCGGCGTCGGTGGTGGCGAGCGCGGTCACGCCGCTCGCGACGCGGTGCGCCGCGTCGGCCGGGAAACCGGGAGCCGGCCCGCGGTAGACGGCGTAGCTGCCGCCGGCTCCCGAGCCCCAGGCGGCGCTCCGCTGCCAGGACACCGTCACGCCGCCGGCGCCGCAGGCGTCGGTGTCCACGGCGCCGCTCGCCCCGGCAAAGGAGGGCGCGGCCCCGCAGCCGCCACAGGCGCCGTAGTCGGGCAGCGCGCCGTCCTTGAAGATGATCTCGTCGACGTTCCAGCCCGAGAAGTTGCCCGCGCCGTCGGACTTCTGGCGGAACTCGATCTGCACCGAGGGCTTGCCGTCGACCGCCGAGCGCACGTCGATGCTCTGCAGCGACCATTCGCTTTCGATCACCGGCAGGTTGTTCGAGTTGTAGAAACTGGTGCCGCTCGGCGCGTAGATCCAGGCGGTGGCCTGGTCACCGGCGCCGCTGTTCAGCCGGCGCTGGAAGAGCAGTTTCGTGCGCTGCCAGGTCGTGCCGTTGAGCGCGGCGCTGCGGGCGAACTCCGTCCTCCCCGGCTCGTAGTCGCCGGGGAAGGTCCCCTTGCCGCTCAGGTCGTGGCCGAGCGACCTGCCCTGGTTGTAGGCCACGGCGGGATCGGGCCGGCCGCCGCCGGAGCCGCCCTTGCCCTGCGGCGCACCGATCTCCCAGTCGCCCTGCAGCGTCCAGCCGTTCGTTCCGCTCTCGAAGCTCTCCTTCCAGTAGAGCCCCGGGATCCGGCCGACCTGGAGCTGGTACGGCGCGCCCCCCTCCGAGGCGACCCGCTCGTTGCCGAACTGGTCCTTCGACCGGACGCGGAAGTAGAGCGCCTGGCAGCTGTTCCCCTGGTTGATCGTCGCCGCGTGCTCGAGCACGAGCGCAGCGTTCGTGATCGTCTGGCCGAGCGCCGGGGTCGTGCCCCACTCGACGACGGTGTCGCCAGGCTCGGCGGTCGTGAAGCGGATCGTCGCCCGGACGTCGGTGATCGCCTCGGCGCGCAGGTTCGAGACGAGCGGTCCGGCGCAGTCCAGCGCCGCCGTCGCGTACGAGATCGCGCGCGCCCCCGCGCCGTCGTCGGCGTCGCGATAGGTCGCGGTCAGCGTGTCGCCGTCTGCGACGGCCAGCGACGCCGTCGCCGGGCGTGGGCGAGCCCGCCTGCAGCGGAATCGACGCGGCGAAGACCGAAGTGTTCGGCCCCGTCTCGGTCGCCGTGATCCACTCGCCGGCCGGCTCCGTGGTCGACGAGGCCTGGAGCAGCACCGTTTCCGCGACCCCGGGATTGGTGTTGAGGTCGATGTCGGTGACCCGGAAGGTCGCCGCCTCGGAGCAGGCGAAGGTCGGCCTGTCGATCGACACGCGGCCCGCGTGGCAGGGCTGCAGCCCGCTGCCGAAGTTCCCCAGCGTCTCGAAGTGGAAGTACGTGCCGCCGTTGTCGGCCAGCGCGAGGTTGCCGGCGCCGTCCGCTGAGCGCGTGTCGAACCAGTAGACGGTGCAGGACTGCAGCCCCGAGAGGCTGACCTCGTGCGCGGTCGTGTCGCGGTTCCCGGGCGTCGTCGTGGCCGGCGGCTTCACGGGTCCCCAGGTCGCGACGCTGTCGGAGGCCTCGTCGGTCGTCCAGACGATCCTCGCCGCGGTGTCGCTGACCCCCGTCGTGCCGACCGCCGAGATCGCCGGGCCGACGCAGTCGACGCGCGCGTCGGCGAGGTAGGGGACGTTCGTCCCGCCGTCGCAGTCGAGCGCGTCGACGTAGCGGGCGTGAAGCGCGTCGCCGGGGGCCACCGACAGCAGCCCGTCCCCGGTGAGCGGGGGGGCGGTCGTCGTCGGCAGGACGGCGTCGAAGATCATCGAGTGCACCGTGCGCTCGGTGAGGACGAGCGTCTCGGGCACGGTCTCGGTGTCGCTCCAGACCTCGACCGCCACCGTTTCGCGCGTGGCCGGGTTGGTGTCCTTGTCGCGATCGCCGAGCACGACCGTCAGGTTCGTTCCGCAGGCGTAGGTCGGCTTCGAGAACGAGATCTTGAACGCCCCGGCGAGCTCCGCCAGCGTCGCGGCCGAGGTCTTCACGACGGAGTAGAAGAACTGCTTGTCGCCGCAGTTGGCGATCGTGTCGGTCGACTGGTGGTAGTAGGGGTAATTCCCGGCGTGGCCGCAGTAGCCTTCGTTGTCGGTGATCCCGCAGACGGCCGGCCAGCCGCGCTCCCAGAACGAGGCGTGGTCGGAGGCGGTCAGCGACGGGCAGTAGAAGGCGTCGACCACGAGGCCGGTGCCGTACGTCGTGGCCGCGTCGGCGAACTTCTCGCCCAGCCACTGGGACGGGCCGTTGTAGTTGAGGTCGAGATTCTCCGGATTGGGGGCGTTGTTCCCGGCCCACGCGATCATGTCCATGTTGATCACGCCGCGGATGTCCTCGCCGCGGTTCAGCGCGTCCTGGGCGTAGGCGTCGGAGCCCAGCAGGCCCTGCTCCTCGCCGGTACAGGCGATGTACTTCACGGTGTTGCGGAAGGCCCAGCAGTTCATCGCGCGCGCGTTCTCGAGGACGTTGACGGTGCCCGAGGCGTTGTCGTCGGCGCCCGGGGCCGGCCCGCTCGAAGGAAGGTCGTCGAGGTGTCCGATCACGATGTAGACCTTGGAGGGGTCGATCGCCCCCTGGCGGGTGCCGATCGCGTTCGGCGCGTGGGAGACGCTCCAGTTCTGCAGCTCGGCGCCGAGGCCGAGGCCGGCGAAGACGTCGCGGCAGTAGGTCGCGGAGTCGCGGCAACCCTGTGCGGATGAGAAGCGCGTGCCGGTCGGTGGGTTGGTGGTCAGGTCGAGCCAGTTGTCGTCGATCTGTGCCGGGCTGACGGCGGACACGATCTTCTGAACGATCGGGTCGGGGGAGCCGAAGTCGGAGCGCGTCTCGGCCGGTTCGGAGGGGACCCGCGGCGGGGCGATGCCGTGCCGCGGGAGCCGGTAGAGGAAGGCCCCGGCGCGGGTCAGCGGCTCGAGCGATGCGCCGGCCGGGATCCGCACCAGGACCCAGTTCTCGGCCGACATCACGATCGGCCCGGCGACCGTGAGCGCACCGATGTCGCTGTCGTCGCGCAGCCCGGCCTGGACGTAGTCCCATCGGCCGGGGCCGGTGTCGACGACGGAGGCGCTCCAGCCGCGCTCCAGCAGCCACGCCAGTCGCGCAGCGTCACCGTGGACCAGCAGCAGCGTCTGGGCATCGAGGACGACCGGAACACCGTCCGCGGCAAGCGCAGAAAGGTCGGACGGCCCGCGCCGATCGAGCCGGATCAGCAGCGCGGGCTCGCCGCCCAGCGTGAAGGTGAAGCCGAGCACCACCACCAGGGCGACGAGCGCGCGCGTCATGATCTGTACCTTCACCTTTCCGGTGGACTAAGGACCTTCCGTGCCGCAGGGGTTGAGGCCGCGGACCAGGTAGAAGTAGGTCTCGAGCGTGGCGCCCGAGCCGAGATCGTCGAAGGTGAGCCCGCTCGCCTCGCCCAGCACGCCGAAGCCGCCGGGAGCGGGGGAGAGCGAGCGGAAGACGCGGTAGGCCGTGGCGCCGGAGGCGGCCGACCACGACAGCCGAATGTGGGACAGCGACGGCCGGGAAACGGCCAGGCCGCCGATTCCCGCGGGCGTCGGCCGGCTGGTCGTTTCCGTCACCGGGACATAGACCGCGTTGTCATCGACGAGGCCGCCGTTCTGCGGTCCGCTGGAGCAGGTCTCGTCGTTCTCCGCCCGGACGAGGTAGTAGAGCGTCCCCGCGGGCGCGGTAGTGTCGTTGTAGGAGAGCCCGACGACGCCCTTGGCGACGCGGTGCGCCGGGTCCGCGGCGAAGCCCGGCGTGGTGCCGCGGTAGACGGAGTAGGTTCCGCTCGCACCGGTCCCCCACGCGGGGGCGCCGTCCCAGGAGACCGTGACGCCGGTCGCGCCGCAGGCGTTGTTGTCGATCGCGGACGTCGCGCCGGCGAAGGTCGGCGCGCTGCCGCAGTTGCCGCACGGTCCGAAGTCGGGCTTGCTGCCGTCCTTGAAGATGATCTCGTCCACCGTCCAGCCGGCGTACTGGTCCGCGCCGTTCGCCTTCTGCTGGAACTCGAGGAAGACCGAGGGCTTGCCGTCGATCTGCCCGCTGAGGTCCCACGTGGCGAGCTGGTAGCCCTGGTCGATCGTCAGGGCGTTGTCGGTGCGGAAGAGCGGCAGGCCGGCCGGTGCGAAGATCCAGATCGCGGCGTCGTCGCCGGAGCCGGCGACGAGGTGGCGATAGAGCATCAGCTTGGTGTGCGTCCACGTCGTCGCAGTCTGCACCGGCATCCGTGCCTTCTCGTTCACGCCGGGCTCGTAGCGGCCGAGGTTCGCCCCGCGGCCGGTCTGGTCGTGACCGAGGGTCCTGCGGTTGTTGTACGCCGCGGCCGGGTCCGCGCCGCCGCCGTACGCGCCGAGCCCCCTGGGCTCGCCGATCTCCCACTCCCCCTGGAGCGTCCAGCCCACCGGATTGTTCTCGAACGACTCGTGGTAGTAGAGGCCCGGGATCAGCGAGGTGTGGAAGAAGAACGGCTGGCCGCCGTCGTCCGCGACGCGCAGGTTGCCGTACTGGTCGGTCGTCTTGACCCGGAACCAGACCGTCTGGCAGGAGTCGAACTGGTTGAGCAGGGTGTCGTGGGTGGTGACCCTGGAGGTATTGCTCGTCACCTGGCCCAGGGCCGGCGTGGTGCCCCATTCGACGACCGTGTCCGACGGCTCGGAGGTCGTGAAGTGGATCGTCGCCCGGGCGTTCGTGATCGTGTCGACGGAGACCGAGGCGATCTTCGGCCCGGCGCAGTCCGCGACCGAGGTCGCGTAGGAGATGTGCGACTCGCCCGTGCCGTCGTCGGCGTCCTGGTAGGTCACGCTGATGACGTCGCCGTTCGAGGTCTGGAGCGTCCCGTCCGCGGCCGGCGCGCCGCCCGCAGTCGCGATCGAGCCGTTGAAGCGTGAGGTGTTGGCACCGGTCTCGATGATCGTCACCCACTCGCCCGTGGGCTCCGTGGTGCTGGTCACGAGCACGACCGCGGTGTCGACCGCGACCGGGCTGCGGTTCAGGTCCTGGTCGACGAGGCGGAAGGTGACACCGTCGGCGCAGGAGAACGTCGGCCGGTCGAATGTGACGCGGCCGGCGTGACACGGCTGGAGACCGTCGCCGAAGTTGCCGAGCGTCTCGAAGTGGTACCAGGCGCCGCCGTTGTCGGACCGTGCGATGTTGCCGGCCGGATCGGTGGAACGAACCTCGTACCAGTAGGTGGTGCAGGAGGTCAGCCCGTTCAGCCGCACCTCGTGGGCCGCGACGCGGGGCGCGCCCGCGGTGCTGGTCGAGGGGGGCTTCGTCGGGCCCCAGAGCAGCAGGGTGTCGGAGAGCTCGTCGGTGTCCCACTTGACGGTCGCAGCGACGTCTGTGACCCCCTCGTCGCGCACGCCGGTGACGACCGGGAAGACGCAGTCGCCGGTTGCGGTGTGCTGCCGCGCGATGTTGAAACCGCCCGAGCCGTCGTTGGCGTCGATGTACTCCGCGGTCAGCGTGTCGCCGTTCTGGATCGAGAGCGCGCCGTCGCCGGTCTGCGGGGGCGCGGAGGTGGTGACGATCGTCCCCTCGAACTTGCCGGAACCGGGCGCGGTCTCGTTGAGCACGAGGGTCTCGCGGACCGGCTCGGTCGTCGACCAGACCGTGACCGTCACCGAGGAGCCGACGACGTTGGCGTCCCGCACGCGGAGCGTGATCGTGTTGCTGCAGCCGTAGGTCCCGGCCAGGAAGCGCACGTTGCCGGCGAACGGGGCGGCCGAGGCGCCGACGCAGTTGGAGACCGCGCTCTCGCAGGCGCCGTTGCTGCCGACCGCCTGCACGCGGTAGTAGACCGTGAAGTCGTTCGCCAGGTCGAAGTCGGTGTAGGTCGTCGCCGGCGCCGCGGGGGAGTCGATGATGATCTGCCCGCGGTCGCAGCCCAGGTCCGAGCGGAGAATCTTGTACTTCGCCGCGTTCGTGACCGCGCCCCAGGTCAGTTCGACCGCGTTGGTCAGGGCCTTCGTGGTGATGACCGGCTTGGCCAGCGCGGGGCAGGTCGAGGAGTTCTTGTTCGAGTTGTCGGCGGCCGTGCCGCAGGCGATGCCGTGGCGGTTGAAGGCCGCGAAGATCGAGGCCGCGTGCGGCGTGCCGTTGTTGAGGTTGCCGTCGTCGTCGTCGACGACGCGGAACTTCTGGAACCAGCTCGTCGTCGCGCAGCCGTCGGCATTCGGGAGCGAGCAGTTGTAGGCGTTGCCGCCCGAACCTCCGCGCGACACGTAGAACAGCTTCTCCGCCAACTGCCAGGCCGAATCGGGGTCGAGGCCGCCGGTGGTGACCAGGTCGCGCGCCGCGAGGTCCCAGACCGTCTCGCCGGCCAGGTAGCCTTCGCAGTGCTCTTCCTTGCCGCACGGTCCGCCGCCGCCGCCGCAGTTGTTCTGGATGAAGCCGGACGGGGTGGACGGTGCGTGGTTGACGTGCTTGTCCCAGTCCTGGTCACGGATGCCGGTGCAGTTGATGCACGCGTTGCCGTAGCCGTCGCAGTTCTGCGACTCGTAGAAGCCGCGTCCGACGCAGCTCTCGCGGGTCTCGAACAGGGCGACGACGTCGGCGTAGGCCTCGGACGGGTTGTCGTAGCCGCCGCCGTCGTTGGCGTCGATCCCGTGGCCCCACTCGTGGACGAAGACGCCCATGATCTCGCCGGTGTTCCGGCAGCCGCCGCCCGACTTGTAGAAGTTGACCGCGCCGTTCCAGTAGGCGTTGCAGGTCGAGTTGATGTTGACGTTGTCGACCAGCTGCTGCTTGAGCCAGTTGTTGGCGGGGAGCCAGGCGCGGCCCTTCTCCATCGAACGGTTGAGGTGGAAGAAGCCGGAGCGCGAGGAGTGCGTGTTGCCGGCCGACGAGCCCTCCGGCACGACGCAGTCGGTGCCCGGGCCGGCCCGCAGGTCGAGCGGGTTGTCGCAGGTCGTGCTCTCCGAGATCGGCCCGCAGTTGTCCTGGACCCGGACGTAGGGGCCGGCGAGGCGGGTCGTGACGGTCGCGCCCGGGGGGCTGCACTCGTAGAGGCCGTGGTCGCCGGTCGGGGGCTGCGCGACGCCGTCGACGGAGTAGTCGGCGAACGGCATCGGGTAGTCCGGCTGCTCGCAGCCGGACGGGCAGAGCTGGTCATCGGAGATCGGGTAGACCCCGCCCTTGATCCGCTCGTAGCGGGTGTCGTCGAAGAGCGCGGCAACCGTCCCCGTGGCGGCGTCGATCTCGGCCACCCAGGTCGGCGACTCGCCCGGCACGGAGAGCGTGAAGCGCCAGACGAGGCGATGGCCGTACCCTTCGCCGCGCGGACCATTCCAGGCGGCCGCGGTGGCGCCCGCGGGGTCGACCGGCACCAGGCGCAGTTCCGGGATGCCGCGCAGTTCCAGCGTCGACGGCGCCGCGGTGCCGAGATTCTGCATCAGCGAGGCGTGGGCCTCGTCCGCCGAGAGGCGCGGGATCGGCGAGGTGCGCACCTTGCCCCAGGCGGTCGCGCCGAACGCGACCAGGTTCCCGTCCGCGACCTGGAAGTCGTAGCGCGAGCCCTCGACCGGCACGCCGTTGACCACCTGGCGGAACGAGATCTGCCAGATCCGCCCGTCGAGCAGCCCGGAGGCCGCGCGGTCGAGCTCGATCTGGCCCGCCCAGTCGCCGAGGAGGAGGCGGTTCTGTTCGAGAAACTGCAGCGCCTTCGCGGCGAGTTCGTCGAGGGTCGTCGCCGCGCCGGCCGGCGTCCAGGAGATGCCGCGGCCGATCGCGAGCGACGGCAGGCCGGAGCGCTCGTCGATCCAGGCCTCCCACCCTCCGTCCTGCCGGGCGACGAACGCCTCCCAACCGGTGCGGAGCGGGTCGCCTGAGGGGAGGGCGGTCGTTGAGACGCCCACGCGCCCGATCGTGGCGCCCGGGTGGGCCACGGCGAGGTGGTCGAACCGCTCGGCGGTCGGCCGCGGCTGGAAGGCTGCCGCAGGCAACGCCAGGAGGAGCGCGAGAGCGACGACGAGAATTGCCGGACGAATCACGACGCGTGACGCCACGCCAACGGACATGCCGACCTCCCCTTGAATCGAGGCTCGCTGCGCTGGACGAGCGCGAAGCCCGCCGAACGCCGGCGGGCGGTGGGCGCCGTCCGAGCAGACCAAACCAACGACTTCGTACGCTGATGGACGGGGAAGGTCAATCACCTTTTTCGGTAAGCCGGGTCTTCGGCCGCGCGGCAAACCATACAGGGGATTCAAGATAGCCGCCCCGGAACGGTCTCGGCCGAACAAGGAAAACTTACTATTAGGTATCTGTAACTTCAGGACGCTTTCGCGCCGGACACGGCGTACCCTTCTTCCGCTGACCGGCTTTCACGACGGCCCACGGGGGGCCTCGGCCAAGGGACGGGTCGCGGTCGGCACGCGCGGGAGGAGACAACGGCCATGATCGAGAAGATGCGCAGTACGCGATTCCTGTGTTCGCTGCGAGGGATGCTCGCCGGGATCGCGCTCATGGGGAGCATCGCGCTCCCCGTCGGCGCCGCGAGCAAGAACGTCGACCTGGACAAGAACGGCTCCAACGAGAGCATCGTCGACCTGACTGTGATCTCCAGCTATCCGGCCAAGGTTCGTAACAAGATCACCAACAAGGCGGTCGGCAAGACCTTCACCTTCCGCTGGCCGTCGGCCGGCCCGGGCGGCTTCACCAGCAGCCTGGGCGCCGGAACCGCGGCCGGCGTCGGCACGATCTGGGACTGGGAGACCGGGCAGACGCTCTACTCCTACACCGGCTCGGTCTGCGACAAGGACGTCTGTTTCACGCCGACGAACTCTTCGGTCGGCCCGCGCGGGCCGTTCAGCGTCCCGGGCCGTTCGCTGTCCCGCACCGACGTGACCCTCTCCGCGGCCTCGCTGACCTCCAGCATCATCTCGTTCTTCAGCCCGCCGCAGGTCCTGGCGACCGCGACGAGCGAGTTCATCCCGGGCGAAGGGGTGTTCGAGACGATCACCAACAACACGCCCGACTCGATCGCGATCGAGGTCACCAGCACGACCGACTGCTGCGAGGGGGAGCACCAGACGCTCTGCGACGGCGAGTGCGTCTCCTACCTCGACGACGAGCTCAACTGCGGGGCCTGCGGCATCGTCTGCGAGGGAACGAAGACCTGCTGCAACGGCGAGTGCACCGACACCGATTACGACCAGCGGCACTGCGGGGCCTGTTTCCAGCCCGCCAATCACAACGAGAGCTGCTGCGCCGGCCAGAGCGTGGACATCTTCTCCGACCCGGCGAACTGCGGCGGCTGCGGCAGCGCGTGCAGCGAAGGCCAGGCGTGCGGCGACGGCGTCTGCCAGGAGTTCGGCACCGACGGCGTCTACGGGTTCTCCAGCGGTTCCACCGACTCGCCGACGGAAGGCTGCCCCTACGGGACGATCCGCTGCGGGGACGACTGCGTCGATCCCGCGCGCGACCCGCTCCATTGCGGCAGCTGCGAGACCGCCTGCGCTGCCGGCGAGGTCTGCTCGGCGAGCGTCTGCTTCGCCGAGGCGACCCCCTGCAACCAACCGACCGTGAAGCAGGAAGTGCCCCCCGGCGAGAGCGTGACGATCTGCCGCGCGGGCCGGTTCTTCTTCGCGCGCGAGGTCGTCGGCGTGCTCCGGGCCTGCGGCGACTCCATCCCCGACGGCGAGCAGGAGTTCTGCACCGAGGGCCAGAGTGCCTCCGCCGGCAGCTTCAACCGGCTCGAGCCGGTCGAAGGCGACCCGGGGCCGGCCTTCGTCACGCCGTACGCAGTGCGGGTCGAGGACGGCACCGGCGACGGCCTCCTCAGCCCGGGCGAATCGGGCCGTGTGTGGATCACCGTGCTGAACGTCGGCTCCCGCCCGATCACGGGCGTGACGGCGAAGCTCATGAGCGACCCGGTCCAGCTGGTCGATCAGGACGGCGACGGGACCCCGGACGGGGCGCCGTTCAACGTCCTCTTCTCCGACGATCGCGCGAACTTCCCGACCATTCCCGCGCTGAGCCTGGACGCCGTACCGGATTGCTCGCCGGTCACACTGTCGCCACAGGCCAGCCTCGATTCGTTCGAGCTGGCGCTTCCGCCGGAGCACCCGGGCGACGTGGCGCGGCCGTTCGTGCTCCGCGTCATGGGAACCGTGGACGGCCAGCCCTGGCAGCAGGATGTCCCCTTCAACCTGGGGATCACCGGGCGCTGCGACCCGGCGATCGACTTCGGCAGCTACGACGGACTCTGGGGCCTGCAAACCCCGATGTCGCGCCTGGTTCCCGAGGGCGACGCTCCCTCCTTCCCGCCGAAGCCGTTCAAGCGCGGCTCCGTCGTACCGCTCAAGCTGTACCTCAAGTGCGGCGGCTACGTGCTGAAGAACGGCGACATCGTGCCGACGGAGATCGTCGGGCTGACCCGGGTGGGGACCGGCCCGATCGACCTCTCGACGATCGACCTCAACGACGACTCGGGGTCGACGGACCGCTACTTCCGCAACAACCCCAACAGCAAGCAGTGGCACTTCAACCTGCGCACGGCGGACCTGTCGCCCGGGACCTACGTGCTGAGGCTGCGCGTGGCAGAGCGCAAGGAGTACGTTGCCGGCTTCGTCCTGAACAGGTAGCGTTCGATGCGCCCCGGCCGGAGCGATCGCCGCTCCGGCCGGGGCTTTCTTCTGAGATCGGCCCCCCCCTCCCGTAACCGCTCCAGGCACCACTACTCCGCCGCGCTGCCGGCGGGGAGTGCGCTGCCGCGGCCGGGGATGGCGCGCCCGGAGGGATTCGAACCCCCAACCACCGGCTCCGAAGGCCGATGCTCTATCCGTTGAGCTACGGGCGCGCGAGGTGGCGACTCCATTGTCGCGCGAGAACGGCCGGCGCGCGCGCCCCGCCAGCCGGAGCCCCCGGTCGTCCGATAATGGAGCCGCCCCTTGGGGAAGGAGCGGCGCTCGATGGCCGACCTGACGCACCTGCCGCAGCTGGTCGTGCTCTTCTTCGTGATCTTCGACCCGCTGGCCAGCTTCGCCGTCTTCTTCGCGCTGACCGAGGAGATGGCGGCGGCGCAGCGCCGTCGCACCGCGCTGCTGGGGCTGCTCGTCGCGGCCGCGCTCTCCCTGGTGGTGCTGCTCGCCGGGCCGGCGCTCCTGACACTGTTCGACACGACGGTCGACCAGTTCCGCGTGGCGGGCGGGATCGTGCTCGGCCTCCTCGGGATCAAGATGTCGCTCGGCGGCGTCTTTGAGCCGGAGGCCCCCGGCCAGGAGCGTTCGGCCCAGGCGGTCGCGGCGGTGATCGCGACCCCCCTCCTGACCGGCCCGGCGACGATCACGGCGATCATCGTCTCGGTGCAGGACTACGGGAGGCCGGTCACCGCGCTGGCGGTGGGGATCGTGCTGGCCGGGACGGCCGCGCTGTTCCTGTCGGCATCCCTGGTGCGGCGCGTCGTCAACCGCACGGTGATCCAGGTCCTTTCGACGACGCTCGGGCTGATCACGCTCGCCTGGGGCGTGCGCTACGTCACGGAGGGGCTGACCGCGATCCTGGGGGGACCGCGGTGACGCCGGTCGCCCGCGAAGCTGCGCACAAGTCGACGGTCGAGCGCTCGCGCTTCCATGCGCTGCTCTTCCCGGCGGACGATGAGGCGGCGCTGGAGGCGGTGCTGAAGCGCCAGCGCAGGGAGTTCCACAAGGCGGTCCACCACTGCTGGGCGTGGCGCGCCCCGGGGCCGGACGGCGCGATCGTCGAGCGCGCGAAAGACGACGGCGAGGTCGGGCACCCCGGGCGCGTGCTGCTCGAGCTCCTGCGCCGGCACGATCTCGCAGGGGGGATCGTCGTCTCGCGGATCTTCGGCGGCGTGAAGCTGGGCGTCGGCGGGGTGTCGCGGGCCTTCCGGGAGGCGGGGGAGGCGGTGGTCGAAGCCTGGCGCGGAGGGGGCTAGGCGTCTCGCCTCGTTACCGCCAGCAGGAGCGTGAGCCAGTCGCGCAGGTGCCGGGTCAGCAGGAAGTGGTGGCGCACGAACTCGCGCCCGCGGGCGCCGATCTCGTCGGCGAGCTGGGGGCGGTTCAGGAGGTAGCGCAGGCGGTAGGCCAACCCCTCGACCGAGTGCACGAGGAACCCGGTCTGGTGGTCGATCACCTGCACCACGATCCCGCCCGCCGCGCCGCCGAGCACCGGTCGTCCCTTCCACAACCCTTCCGTGACCGTCAGTCCGAACCCTTCGCGCAGCGACTTCTGCACCACCACGGTCGCGGCCCGCTGCAGCGCGTTGATTTCGCGGTGGCTGTCCGGCGGCAGGCTGAGCACCTGGATGTCCGGATCGCCCCCCGCTGACTCGCGGACCTGGCGGAGGACCTCCGTCCCCTCCGGATCGTCGTCCGCGGAGCCGCCCGCCAGCACCAGCCGTGCGTCGTCGCGGCGTCGCACGAGGCGGAAGGCAGCGATGACCCCGAGCGGGTCCTTGAAGCGGTCGAAGCGGGAGACCTGCACGATCAGCGGCCGCGAGCGGTCGAGCCCGAAGCGCGCCAGCACTTGGTCGACCTCCTGCGGCTTCATCGGCGCGTTCTTGGGCGCGAGCGGATCGATCGCGGGCTGAATCAGGTACTGGGGGTGGGGCAGGTTCCGGGCGAAAGCAGCCATCGAGAAGACGCTGGCGTCGAAGCGCGCGACGAACGGCCGCAGGAACGACCACCAGGCACGGTTGGGCCGCGCCGCGTCGATGTGGCAGCGCCACACCCACGGCACCGGGGTCCTCGCGAACTCAACCAGGGCCGCCGGCTGCGGGTCGTGCACGACCACGACGTCCGCCTCCAGGTCGAGACGCCCGGCGTTGCGCCGGTTGGTCGCGACGTAGGCTTCCCGGCGGGCCGGCGTCAGCTCGGCCGGCGTCCCCTGGAGGGCGTTGTGCATCGCCTTGGTGGCGTCGAAGAACTCCGGCGTCCCCTCGATCACCTCCCACCGCACCCGGATGCCGAGTTCGTTCAGGAGCGGGACCTGGCGGGTGAGAATCTCGGCGACCCCGCCCCCGACGCGGGTCGAGTTGACCATCGCGACCGAGAGCCCCTCCAGCCGCCGCGCCATCCGGCGCAGCACCGCGATCCGCTCGACCCCCACGATCGCGGCGTAGTCGTCCAGCCGCGGCGCGCTCATGCAGCGTCCTCCGCCAGCGCCTGGTCGAGCAGGCCGATCAGCCGGGCCCGCAGCTCCTCGAGACCGTAGAAGAAGAAGTCGATCCGCCGGAAGGCGTCCACGAGCGGGAGGTGACCGAACTGCCCCTCGATCCAGCGCGAGAAATCGTCGCTGTCGTCGCCCGGCCCGCGCAGCCGCGCCTCGTGGAAGTGGTAGTAGAGCGAGTTGAGCGTTGCCTCGGCCAGGTGGTGCCGCAGCTCCCCGAGCGTCCACGCCTCGCGGTCGCCCGGCAGCGCGAAGTAGTGCCCGCTGGAGAGGTGGAACTCGGCGCCCGGGCGGGCCCACGGGACGAAGGCGAGGCCGTCGAGGTGGTCTTCCATCACGTCGGCCAGCGCGCTTCTCGCCGATTCGAGATCGGCGTGCGCGAAGGGATCGAGCGCGGAGAGCTTCTCGGCGAGCGCACGGTCCTCAAGGGCATCGGCGGCCCACGAGCGCAAGTCGTTGGGGAAGTCCCACGCCCCGAAGCGATGCCGGAGCTGGGACCGGTAGAGGTGGTGATGCAGCACGGCCAGCGGCGCGGTGCGCACGATCTCGAGCAGCTCGCGCAGGTTCGACGCCCGTTGGCCGGTCGGCATGGCGAGCCCTTCGTAGTCGCAGAAGCGGAAGGGAGCCCCTGCCCGTCGGTCGCGAAGCGGCCTCACCGGACTTCCTCCCGCGACGACGCGAGCTGGGCCAGGCGCGCGAGGAACCGGCCGACCGCCGCCGGCGACGCGAGGCGGGCCCGGGCGTGCGTCCGGCGGGGCCGCCCGACGAGGATCCCGAGCCCCGTGCCGGCGAGCGCGAAGAAGAGGTCCTCGTCGGTCCGGTCGTCCCCGACGGCGATGAGGCTCTCGTCGCGCACGCTCCGCGGCAGCACGACGCCCAGCGCGCCCAACGCGCGCGCCTTCGTCGCCTGGGGCGTCCGGACCTCGATCACGCACCGGCCGCGCAGCAGCTCGAGCCCCGCGAGGTCGCAACGCTCGAGCGCCGCCGCGAGCCGTCGACGCCAGTGCGCGCGGTCCGCGCGAGGCAGTGCGCGGTCGCCGAACGCGACCGAACCCGCCTTGCGCTCGATCAGCACGGACGGCGTACCGGCCGCCAGCCGGCGGACCTCGCGCTCGATCGCGGCCAGGCGCTGGGCGACGCGGCGATCGACAGGTGCGACGTCAGCGGCCGCCGGGCCTTCCAGCCCGTGGCTCCCGAAGACCGGAAGACCCGGGATCTCGATCAGCGCGGCGGCCTCCCGGCGCGATCTCCCGGAGACGACGGCCACCCGCCAGCCGGCCCGGCGCAGCGCGCGGATCGCGTCACGCGGGGGCTCGACAACGCGCGCCAGCGCGGGATGCGCCGCGATCGGCGCCAGCGTTCCGTCGAGATCGAGCAGAAGCGTGCGCACGGCCCCCGGTCGCCCCGCCGCCGCGTGGGCCCGCCCGGCGAGGCGCGCCGCCGGATCCTGACGGCCGCCGCTCACGCGGCCCCCTCGGCGCACCCCCGCGGGACCGACAGACAGTGATCGGCCCAGGAGACCGCCGTCAGCGCGCGCACGCGGCGGCGCATCTGGGCCATCCGTCCGCGCCGCTCTTCCTCAGCCATGTCGAGCGCGCGCGCAATCGCCGCCGCGACGCCGTCGACGTCGTAGGGGTTCACGAGGAGCGCCCCCGGCAGCCGGTCCGAGGCGCCCGCGAATTCGCTCAGGACGAGCGCGCCGTCGCCATCGACGCGGGCCGCCGCGAACTCGGACGCGACCAGGTTCATGCCGTCCCGCAGCGGCGTCACCAGCGCGACGTCCGCGGCAAGGTAGTGGGCGACCAGCTCCCGCCGGTCCAGCGCGCGGTAGCGGTAGTGGATCGGCAGCCAGCCGTCCTCGCCGCGCTCGCCGTTGATCCGACCGACCTCGCGGTCGACCTCCCGCTTGAGCGCCCGGTACTCCTCGACCTGGTGCCGGCTCGGCACGACGACGGTCACCAGGTCGACCCGGCCGACGAGGTCGGGACGCAGGTCTAACAGGCGCTCGATCGCGTAGAGGCGCTTGCGGATCCCCTTGGTGTAGTCGAGACGGTCGGCGGCGAAGAGCAGGCGGCGCCCGCCGTGCGCGGCGCGGATCCGGTGCGCCCGCGCGAGGACCGCGGGAGCTCCCGCCAGCCGCTCGAAGTCCTCGACGTCGATCCCGATCGGCGAGACCGAGGCCCGGCTCGTTCCGGCAGCGCCGACGAGCGCGATCTGCTCGCCCAACGGCACGACGTCGAGCGCGGCCAGGCCGTGGGCCGTCCGGACGAAGTTCTCGCGGTAGCGCTCGTGGTGGAAGGCGATGCCGTCGGCCGCGAGCAGCCCTGCGAGCAGCCGGTCGCGCCACGGCAGCGTGCGGAAGATCTCTCCCGGCGGGAAGGGGGTGTGCAGGAAGAAGTTGATCAGGCCGCGGAAGCCGAGCTCGCGCAGGATCGCCGGCACCAGCATCAGGTGAAAGTCGTGGACCCAGATCCGGGCGTCCGGGCCGGCCTGGGCGAGCGCCACCTCGGCCATCCTGCGGTTGACCCGCTCGTAGAGCGCGAATTCTTCGGGCAGGTAGCGGACCTTCCCGATGAAGTCGTGGAACAGCGGCCAGAGCGCCGCGTTGCAGAAGCCGTGGTAGAAGCGCGCCAGCTCGCGCTCGGAGATCGGCACCCCGACGAACCCGACGCCGGCGGGGGAGGTCCACCGCCTCGGCTCGGCGAGGGCGGTCTCGATCGCCGCCAGATTCGGCAGCACGGAGCCGTCCCAGCCGACCCAGAGTCCGCCGCGCGCGGCGAGCGCCGGTTCGACGGCGTTGACCAGCCCGCCGACGTTGCGCCGCGGAGTGCCTCCTTCCCGCGCCGCGGGGAGGTTGTAGGGCAGACGGTTCGAGAGCACGACGAGAGACTCAGGCGGCCCAAACCGCGAAACTTCTTCCATGATCCGGTCCTCCGGGCGCGACCGCGCGCCGTGCGAAGCGGCAGCTCCGAAACGGGAACAGGCCGCGACGTGGAGGAGCGCGATCGCTGGCGAGGCGTGCCGTGGAGCGGGCGGGGATCCCGCGCCGGATGGCGAAGTGGCAGCGCCACGCGCGTTGGGGAGAGGGCGGCCCGACCCTCTCCTCTTGGCCTTCGGTCGCCGGACGGCAACCGAACCCGCGGGAGCAACCGTCAGAGGCGACGATGGCGCGCCCGCTCTTGCCGGGGGATTCATTGAACCCCACTAGGCTACAGGTGCGAACGCGGCCCGTCAAAGAAGAAATCCCCTGTCCCGAAGCCCCGCGGTGCCAAGGTAGACTGGCTGGGGAGCGAAACCCGTGACCGACCGTCCCGCGCCCGAGCGCGCGCGACCAGGAGCGGCCAGCGCGCGCAGCGGCCGGCTGATTGCGATCCGCGAGGTGCTGGTGCTGGGGTACGTCTACCCGGTGCGCGCCCTGCTGTCGCACGGGCTTCGCCGCCCGCGGGTCCGCGAGAGAGTGACGCGCGAGTGGTGCCGGCTGCTGCTGCGGCGCTACGACGTGCGGCTCAGCCGGGACGAGCGTTCCGCGCCGGTCCTGTCCGGCGGGCCCTGCCTCTGGATCTGCCCGCACCGCAGCGTCGCCGACTTCTTCGTCCACAAGGAGATCCTCGAGGGGCGGGCCGCGACGCTTTCTCGCGTCCTCGTCGCGGGGATCTTCCCGGTCTTCTGGGTCCTGGCTCACCTCGATCGCTCCGTCTGGTTCTTCCGCCGCGACCGCGCGCACACCCGCGAGGCGTTCTACCGCTGGCTCGATCGCGAGTTCGAGCGTTGCCCGCTCGACGGGCTGATCGTCTACGCCGAGGGGCACCGCAGCCAGGGCGACCGGCCGCAGCCGCTGAAGGCGGGGATGGTTCGCTACGCCTTCCGTCGCGGGATGCCGGTGCAGATCGTGATGACCGCGCACACCGAGTCCGTCCTCAACGAGAAGCAGCTTGCGGTTCGGCGGGGCGTGACCGTCCCCTACCGGGTGGAGCCGCCGCTCGAGCCGCGGGACTACGCCGACGAGCGCGCCTTCTTCGACGCCGTACGGGCCGTGTTCGAGCGCTCCTTCAGGGAGGTCGCCGCGGGCCCGTAGCGGCCGGCCTCCGCGCGCCACCCGGCCACCGACCGTTCGCCCCTGCGCCGCGGCCGTTCACGGCCGCCGCGCCCCCCGCGCTCCGGCCGGTGTAATGATGACCCCCGAGGGAGCGTTTCGATGAGTGGAGGCCCCAACGAGGAGATCCCCGTGACTGCCGCCCACCCGCTGACGATCTCGCCCCCCGACCTCGAGGCGGTCTTCCGCGCCCACCACGCCCGGGTCCTGCAGGCCGCCTACCGTGTCACCGGCAACGCCGCCGACGCGGAGGATGCGCTGCAGGCCGTGTTCCTGAGGCTGGCCCGCCGGCAAGACACGCTTCCGGTAGCCCCCGAGCAGGCCGGCGCCTACCTGCAGCGGGCCGGGGTCAACGCGGCGCTCGATCTCGCCCGCCGGCGGCGGCGCGAGGCCGAGACGCCGCTGGACGAGATCGAGTCGCTGGTGGCGGACGAGGCGGGGGAGCCGCCCGATGCCGGGCACCGCCGCCGCATGCTGGCGGCGTGGCTGCGCTCCGCGCTGACGCGGCTGCCGCCCCAGGCGGCGGAAGCGTTCGCGCTGCATTTTCTCGAGGGCAAGGAGCACCAGGAGATCGCGGAGGCGATGGGGACGACGCGCAACAACGTCGCCGTCCTGCTGCACCGCGCACGGCGCCAGCTTCGCGAGGAGATCGCGGGGCCGCGCCCGGGAGAAACGCCATGAACGCCCCTCACGACGACAAGTTCGACGCCCTGATCGACGAGGCCGCGCGCGCCGTGCGCGCGGAGTCGCTGTCCGAGGCCGAGGTCGCCTCCGCCGCT
The DNA here is from genome assembly GCA_963702425.1 of uncultured Acidobacteriota bacterium. Classification (GTDB taxonomy): domain Bacteria; phylum Acidobacteriota; class Polarisedimenticolia; order J045; family J045; genus JALOKP01. Next base: position 82,148 of record CAVPCQ010000016.1, on the reverse strand, counting down.
CGGCGGGTCGGTGACGCGCTGGCCGGCGAGCGCGCCGCCATGCCCGCGGGCGGCCGCGGTGCCGAACACCCGCTGCTCGGGTGCACGGAGATCCAGGCGCTGCTCCCGGCGCGTCACGACGGGACGCTCGCCCGCGACCGTGCGCTGATCGTCGACGAGCACCTGAAGGGGTGCGTGACCTGCCGCGCCGCGCACAAGCGCGTGCGCACCGGGGCACCGGCCGTCACCGACCGGCGGCGGACCGTCGCGGCCGCGCCGGCCTCGCGCCGCTCGCGCGCCTGGGCCTGGGCCGCCGCCGCCGCCGTGCTCGTCGCCGTTGGCGCCGGCACCTGGCTGCTGCAGCCGGGCTGGATCGGGCTGGTTCCGAACAGCGCCACGGTCGCGGAACTGGACGGCCTGCTGCTCAACGTCGGGCGCGTCAGCGCGATGCCGATCGCGCGCGGCGCCAAGGTCCCGTACGGCGAGACGGTGCGGACCGGCAAGGAAACCGGCGCTGTGATCGTCCTGGCCGACGGTTCGCGCATCGAGCTGGCGCCTCGCACCGAGCTGACGCTGCAGCGCGCGGCCGACGGAACGGACCTCGCGCTGGCCGGCGGCCAGGTGATCGTCGAGGCCAGCAAGCAGGGCTCGGGTCACCTCTACGTCACGACCAGCGACAGCCGCGTGGCGGTCAAGGGGACCGTCTTCTCGGTCGTCAGCGGCGAGAAGGGGACGCGGGTCTCGGTGCTGGAGGGCGCGGTCGAGGTCGATCACGGCACGGAGCGCGCGCTGTTGAAGCCCGGCCAGCAGTTCTCCAGCTCGCCGGCCCTCTTCGGGACCACGCTCGAGGACGAGATCGGCTGGTCGCGCCATGCCGACAAGCACCGGGCGCTGCTCGCCGAGCTGCAGGCGCTGGCGCAGGAGATCGACCGGTTGCCCGGTCCGGCCCCGCGGACGTCGACGCGCCTGATGGACCTGATGCCGCAGAACGCGGTCCTGTTCGCCGCGCTCCCGAACCTGAGCGGGCGAATCGACGAGGCCTGGCGGATGTTCCTCGAGCGCGCGCACGGCAACGAGACGCTCGGCGCCTGGTGGCGCGAGCACGCGGGCGCGGAGCAGGAGGCCCAGCTTTCGGCGGTGGTCGACAAGGTCCGCCTGGTTGGCGGTGAGCTCGGCGACGAGGTGGCGATCGCGGCGCTTGCCGGCGACGGACGGCCCTTCGCCGGGCTGGCGATCGCGGCGACGCTGAAGAACGAGGCGTCGTTCCGGGCGCTGGTCGAGCAGGAAGTGACCGCACTCGCTGCGAAGGGCGGCGCGCCGTTCCGGCTGGTGGCCGGCCCGGCGGACGTCCCCGTCGACGCCTTCGCACTCCCGGGCGTCGACACGCCGCACGGCCCTCCGGCGCTCTACCTGATGACGCAGGGCGACCTGATGCTCGCGGCAACTGGGCGCGCGGCGCTCGAGGCGCTCGCCACCGCGGCCGCGTCGGGACGCGGCGGCTTCGGGGGAACCTCGCTGCACGCCGAGCTGGCTGCGGCCTACCGTGACGGCGCGGTCTGGCTGGGTGGGATCGACGTCGCCACGCTGCTCGCCCGCAGCGTGCCGGCGGATGCGAGCGAGACCGCTCGCGCGGACGCGCAGCGGGCCTTCGCGCTGTCCGGTCTCGCCGGGGCGAAGTTCCTCGTCGTCGAAGGCGACGGCGAAGGAGAGGCCGCGACGCTCCACGCCACCTTGATCTTCGACGGCCCGCGCAAGGGTGCTCTGGCCTGGCTGGACGAGCCCTCGCCGATGGGCGCGCTGCGCTTCATCTCGCCGGACGCGACGTTCGCCGCCGGGGCGGTCGTCAAGGACCCGGCCGTGATGCTCGACGAGTCGTTCGCGCTGCTGGGCGACCAGGCCTCCGCGGTCCGGGAGAAGATGGGCTCGATCGGCGCCGAACTCGGGCTCGACCTCCGCGAGGACCTGCTGGTCCCGCTGGGCGGCGAGTTCGTGGTCGCGCTCGACGGCCCGGTCTTCCCGACGCCGGCCTGGAAGGTGGCGGCCGAGGTCTACGACCCGGCGCGGCTGCAGCATGCGATCGAGCAGCTCGTGGCCCGCGCCGCGATCAAGGCGGCCGAGGCGCAGCGGCCGGTCCCGGTGCTGACCAGCGCCGAAGAGAACGGGCGCACCTACTACCAGGTCGGCACGACCCCGCCGACGATGGAGATCCATTACACCTTCGCCGACGGCTACGTGATCGTTGCCTCCCAGCGCACGCTCCTCGCGCAGGCGCTCGCCAACGCGCGCGCCGGCGTGTCCCTCGCCGGCGCCCCGGCCTTCGTCTCGCGGCTGCCGCGCGACGGCCACGCCAGTGTCTCGGCCTTCGTCTGGCGCGACACCGGCCGGTTGATCGACGCGCTCGGCGCGATGCCTCTCCCCAAGGAGGCGACGGCGCAGCTCGGGGCGCTCGACACCGGACCGATGCTCGACGTCGCCTACGGCGAGGCCGATCGGATCACGGTCGCCGGCGCACGGCGCAGCCTGACCCGGATGCTGCTCCCGGCCCTGCTCGGCGGTTCCGATCAGCCGGTTTCGCCGGCGCCCCTTCCCGAGGGAGAATCCGCGGCTCGATGACGCCGGCGATCGAACTCGACCAGCTGACGGTCCGGCTCGGCGGGAGGCCCATCCTCAAGGGCCTCACCGCCGGGCTGGGCGGTCGTACGCTGGGGCTGCTCGGCCCGAACGGGGCCGGGAAGACGACCCTCCTGCACACGCTGCTCGGCTTCTTCCCGCCGAGCGACGGCACCGCTCGCGTCTTCGGCCACGACATCCGGACCGGGATCGGCGCGATCCGCCGGCTGGTCGGCTACATGCCCGAGAACGACAGCTTCATCGCCGAGATGTCGGCCGTCCGGTACGTGCGGCTGATGGCGGAGCTGTCGGGCCTCCCGGCCGAGCAGGCGCTCGAGCGGGCCCACGAGGCGCTCTTCTGGGTCGGCCTCGGCGAGGCGCGCTACCGGCCGCTGGGCACCTACTCACTGGGGATGAAGCAGCAGGCCAAGCTGGCCCAGGCGATCGTCCACGGGCCGAGGCTCCTGATCCTCGACGAGCCGACCAACGGACTCGACCCGCCGCACCGCGTCCGGATGATCGAGCTGATCCGGGACATCCGCGAGCGCGGTGACATGCACCTGATCCTCTCCTCGCACCTGCTGCGCGACGTCGAGGAGAGCTGCGAGGAGGTGCTGGTGCTGAAGAACGGCGCGATCGCCGCGCAGTGCAACCTGGCTGCAGAGCGCCGCGCACAGCAGCGCCTGGTCGAGGTCGAGGCGGTCGGGAACAGCGACGCCTTCGTCGCCGCGGTGGCGCAGCTCGGCGGCGAGTGCACGGCCGGGTCGCGCAAGCGGATCAAGGTCCTCCTCCCGGAGGGGCTCGACGTCACCCACCTCTTCCGCGCGGCGGCCGAGCGCGGCGTGCAGCTGCGGCGGCTGGAAGTCAAACGCACCTCGCTCGAGGAGATCTTCCTGGCGGCGATGGGGGAGATCGATGGCCGTCTATGAGCGCGCCTACCGGGCCTACGCCGGACCGGTCGCCTCGGAGGCGGCGCGGCGGACGGTCGTCACGCGCTACGCGCTGGCCGACCTCCTCGCCAACAGGAAGTTCGTCGGCTGGTTCGTGGCCTGCCTGGCCTGGCCGATCGGCAACGCCCTCTATCTCTACGGGATCAACAATCTCGAGATCCTCAAGCCGCTCGGGATCAGTGTCGGCGGGGCGCTCTCGTTCTCGATCGGCGCGAAGTACTTCCTCAACTTCCTCTATGTCCAGGGGCTGATCTTCGCGTTCTTCACGACGCTCTTCGTCGGCCCCGGGCTGATCTCGCCCGACCTGCGCAACAACGCCCTGCCGCTCTACTTCAGCCGGCCGCTGACCCGCACCGAGTACCTCGTCGGCAAGGGGCTGGTCCTCGCGCTGGTGCTGTCGCTGATGACCTGGGTCCCCGGCCTCCTGCTCTGGCTCTTTCAGGCCGCCCTGGCCGGCGGCTCGTGGTGGTCCGAGAACCTGCGCCTGGCGGTCGGCGTGTTCGCCGGCTCGTGGCTGCTGATCGCTGTGCTGACGCTGCTGGCGCTGTCGATCTCGGCGCTGGTCAAATGGAAGCCGCTGGCGGGGGCGGTGATCTTCGCGATCTTCGTCGCGGGCGCTCCGTTCGGCCTGGCGATGAACGCCCTGCTCGACACCAGCTGGGGGCGTCTGCTCGACATCAACCACCTGATCCAGACCGCCTGGTCCTGGCTGTTCGGGACCACGCTGAGCAGCGAGGTCGGCGACCTGCCGCCGTGGGCGGCATTCGTCGTGCTCGGGCTGGTCTGCGCCGGGTGCGTCGTGCTGCTCCACCGCCGCGTCAAGGCCTACGAGGTGGTCCGGTGAGCGCGGCCAGCGGGAGCGGCGCAGAGGCACCGGTCCGCCGCCCGCGTGAGGAACTGGTGATCTTCGACAACGTCTCGAAGTTCTACGGCGAGACGCTCGGGGTCAACCGCGTCACGCTGGCGATCCCGCCCGGGATCACCGGCCTGGTCGGCCCCAACGGCGCCGGCAAGAGCACGCTGATGGGGCTGATGACCGGCCTGCTGCGCCCGAGCGCGGGGACGGTCTCGGTGCTCGGGATCTCCCCCGGGCACCCCGAGCAGCTGTTCCAGCGGGTCGGCTTCTGCACGCAGCAGGACGCGTTCCCGCCGGGGGCGACCGGGCGCTCGTTCCTGGTCTCGCTCCTGGCGCTGAGCGGGCACGGCGCCGCGTGGGCGCGGGAGCGTGCGGCCGAGATGCTCGAGCAGGTCGGCCTCTCCGAGGCTGCGGATCGACGGGTCGCGGGCTACTCGAAGGGGATGCGCCAGCGGCTGCGGCTGGGCCTCGCGCTCGCCGTCGACCCGCAGGTGCTGATCCTCGACGAGCCGCTCAACGGGCTCGACCCGCTGGCCCGGGCCGAGGTGATCGCGCTGCTGCGCGTGCAGGCCCGCGCCGGCCGGCACGTCATCCTCTCCTCACACATCCTGCACGAGGTCGACCTGCTCTCCGACCAGGTCGTGCTGCTCAACGAGGGCTACGTCGTCGCGGAAGGGAACATCCAGGCGGTCCGCGGCGAGATGCGGCGCCACCCGCTGCAGGTGCTGATCCGCTGCGACGCCCCGCAGGTCCTCGCCGCGAGCCTGATGGCGGAGGACGGGGTGGTCGAGGTCAAGCTGCACGCCGACAAGGGGGGCCTGTTCGTCCGGACCGAGGACGCCGACGCCTTCTTCCTGGCGCTCAATCGCGTCGTGCTCGCGTCGGGGGCGCGGATCGACGCCGTGGCGCCGGCCGACGACGACGTCCAGTCGGTCTACCAGTACCTGATCCAGGACGCCGGACGGGGGGGCTCGTGACGACCGCCGAGATCCGCGCGCTGCCGTGGCCGGTGTGGCGCCAGCAGTTCGCCGCGCTGTTCCGGATGGAGCTGAAGAAGGCACTGTTCGGCAAGCGTGCGCTGCTGGTCTACGGGCTCGCCGCGCTGGCGCTGTTGCCGCCCGTGCTGCGCGCGGTGATCCCGATGTCACCCGACCGCACGGTCTCGATCGCGAACTTCACGCAGGGGCTCGCCAACTTCTTCGAGTTCCTCGTGCTGCGCTTCGCGGTCTACCTGGGCTGCGTCTGGATCTTCATGAACCTGTTCCGCGGCGACCTGCTGGACCGCACGCTCCACTACTTCCTGCTCGCGCCGATCCGGCGCGAGGTGCTGGTCGCCGGGAAGTACGCGGCCGGGGTCGCGGCGGGCTGGGCGGTCTTCGGGACGGTGACGCTCGTCGCCCTCGTGCTGGGGTTCCTGCCGCTCGGTACGGCGACCCTCTCCCGGCAGGCCTACCTGATCCCCTGGTACCTCGCGATCGTGCTGCTGGCGGTCGTCGGCTACGGCGCGGTCTTCACGCTCGCCGGGATGATGTTCAAGAACCCGCTGCTGCCGGCCGTCGCGATCTGGGCCGTCGAGGCCGCCAACCCGTTCCTGCCCGGCTGGCTCAAGCAGCTCAGCGTGATCCACTACCTGAACGCGCTGCGGCCGGTGCCGATCAACGAGGGGCCGTTCGCGATCGTGGCCGACCCGCCGCCGGTCTGGCTGGCCGTGCTCGGCGTGCTCGCGCTGGCGGCGGCGCTGGTCTGGCTCGCGATGCAGCGGGCGCGGCGGCTCGAGATCGCCTACGGCGGGGACTAGCAGGGCGCGTCGACCCGTCAGTCGATGGCCGCCGCGGGGGTGGAGGCCGTCGCGGCGTTGACGAGCCAGGACTCGAGCTTCCCGGGGTCATCCGCCGCCAGGATCTTCTCGCGCGTTGCGGCGCTGACCTCGAGCCCCCGGGCCTGGAAGACCGCGAGGACCGCCTGGGAGAGCTTCGCCGCCTTCTCCTTCTGGGCGCGTTCCGCCTCGATCTCCGCCGGGAGCTTCGCGGTCTTGAGCCGGTCCCCGGTCGCGCTCGCGACCAGCTTGTACCAGTCCTCGTCGTACCCGGGGTGCGTCACCTTCCCGGTCGCGTCCTTCACGTTCCCGTCGAGGTACTTGTAGAGCAGGAACTTCGAGAGCTCCCTCCAGCGGCTCACGACCTCGGCGCCGGCTTCGGCGGTGTACTGAGTCAGGTAGTCCCTGGCCAGGCGGGGCGACTGCGCGTAGAGCGCCGCGGCGGCCCTGTCGACCTCCGGCTGAGCCGCGAGGAACCTCCCCTCCAGCTCCCGCTGGACCTTCTGGATGTCCTGGATCTTGTCGTTGAATCGCGAGTAGGCGAAGTTCGAGACCTGGTTGAAGACCCAGAAGGCGGAGTCCCAGGTCACCTCGTCGAAGGACCCGGTTCCGACGGCCCAGTTGACCGGGATCTTCTCGATCCCGGCGTAGACCGGGAAGTAGACGGTGCTGTAGGTGTCGTCGACGCCGAACCACAGGACCCCGCCGATGGCATCCGGGAGCCACGAGCGCGACTGGCTGACGAACGAGAACCCGGTCTGCTGCGTCGAGACCGCGCGCTCGTTGAGGTACTCGACGCCGTCGACTTTCCAGGTCAGCGGCCGCCAGCGGTAGGGCAGCCCGTACGGCCCCGCGCCGATGTCCTGGGTCATGTCGAGCGGAGTCCCCTGGAAGTGATCGCGCATGAAGCCCATGACGTCGGAGACGCTCACCTTGCGATCGGGCTTGACCCAGAGCGGGAGCGGTTCGGCGGACGCGTCCTTCCCGTCGGCCCAGGAGACCGGAATCTGCCGGGAGGGGGCCGCGCGGTGGAACATGCACCAGACCCGCGCGTCGCAGAAGCGCCGGGCGCCGAAGTCGGTCGGGCTGTAGGTGTCGGCGAACGAGAACTCCTCGTCCTTGCCGCTGAACCACCCCAGCTCGCGGGCGAAGGTGATCACGTCGGGGGCGTAGAGCGTCTCGGCCTGCGGGTCGTTCAGCGGGAACTGTCGGATCCGCGCGGCGTTGGCGTGCCCGGAGATGTAGCCGTCGGGAACGCGACGGGCCACCCAGACCGCGCCCTTGCGGCCCTTCCCCTTGCCGATCAGCTCGAGGATCCAGACCTCCTGCGGATCGGCGATCGAGAACGACTCCCCCGTGCTGGCGTACCCGTGCTCCGCGACGAGGCTGGTCATGACCGCGATCGCCTCGCGGGCGGTCCGGGCGCGCTGCAGCGCGATGTACATCAGGCTGCCGTAGTCGATGAGCCCATCCGATCCGGCCAGCTCGGGCCGCCCGCCCCACGTGGTCTCGCCGATCGCCACCTGGTGCTCGTTGATGTTGCCGATGACGGCGTAGGTCTCCGCGGCCTCCGGGATCCGGCCCAGGAACTTCCCCGTATCCCACTCGATGATGTCGCGCTGCACCCCCGGCGGGTACTTGGCCGCCGGCCAGTGGTACAACTCGCCGTAGAGCTCGTGGGAGTCGGCGGAGTAGGTGATCATCGTGGACCCGTCGGCGCTCGCGCCCTTCGAGACCAGGAAGTTGGTGCAGGCGTGGCCAACGGATCCGGCGAGAATGGGCGCCAGGAGCCAGAGCAGCGTGACGGCGGCGAGCCTTCTCATCGAGCCTCCGGAAAGGGCGGGAGCTTATCAGAGCCCGGTCCGGCCCGCCGACCTCAGGCCGACTTCGCGCCCGGCGTTCCTTCCCCGGCCCGTCGCAGCTCCTCGAGCGGATAGCGTGTCCCGCGCCACTCGATCTCGCCGCGGGCGAGGGGCACGATCGTCCCGCGCAGGACGATCCAGGCCCAGACGAGCGCCGCGGCCGGGAAGAGCAGGCCCGAGCGCCACGGCAGCCCCGCGCCGCGGGCGGCCGCGCCGACCTGGATCACGAGCAGCGCGGCGGCCGCGGCGAAAATCCAGCGCGCCGGGGACGGCGTCACGAACGGCGCCACGAACGGGAGCACGTTGCCGGACAGGATCGCCGCCACCGCGGCCAGCGCCCGGGATGCGCTGAAGTCGAAGCCGGAGAAGATGTTCTTCTGCAGGCCGTCCACCAGCGCGCGGACGCCGGGGTACCACTCGACCGCGACCACTCCGATCCCGGAAAGGACCGCGGACCGCGCCCCGGCGCGCTTGAGCGCCCGTGCCAGCGCGAGGTCGTCGTCGGGGCGCATCGCGAACGCCGCGTGACCACCGGCCGCGCGGTAGGTGTCGGCCCGCACGAGGTTGAAGGCCCCGATCCCGATCGCCTCCCGGCGGCGCGGGTCGCGCACCCGCCAGGGCGGGATCGCCAGCGCGAAGTAGAAGGTGAACGCGGCCACGACCGCGCGCAGCAGCGCCCCGCGCGCGTGAATCTCGGGCGCCGCGGCGAGCAGGTCCAGGCGCTCGTGCAGGGCGAGGCCGATCGCGCGGCGCAGGGCGTCCGGGGCGAAGAGGACGTCGCCGTCGGTGAAGAGCAGGAACTCTCCCTCCGCCCGCGCGGCGCCGACGGAGTGCGCGCGGTTCTTGCCGAGCCAGCCGGGCGGCAGCTCGGCCAGGTGCACGGCCGTGAGGCGCGGGTCCGTCGCAGCGAGCCGGTCGAGGATCGCATCGGTCCCGTCGGTCGAGCGGTCGTTCACTGCGACGATCGAGAGCTGTGGGTAGTCCTGGGCCAGCAGCGAGCGAACCGTGTGCTCGACGCCTGCCGCCTCGTCGCGCGCCGCGATCACGATGCTCACCGCGGGAAGCCGGTCGCCCATGGCCGGCGGGATGTCGCGCAGGAATCGGAGCCCGCGCGCGACGACGAGCAGCGCCGCACCCGAGACGATCGCGCCGGCGAGGCAGGCCGAGGCGAAAAGAGCGAGCAGCGTGACGAAGGCGGGCATCGGCGGCTCGACCACGCCGTCAGCGGGCCGGGCCGAGCTCGAGCCGGTGGACCGCGGCCCCCGGCAGGAACGGCGCCGGAGCGCCGCGCGCCCAGGCCTGCTGCTGGTCGCGGTAGTGCGGCGAGAGCGGGTGCCCGCTCTGGCCGCAGGGCATCTGGAAGAAGCCCTGCGCCTCGTGCCCCGGCGAGACCACCATCCGCTGCGATGCGCCCAGCGACCCGATCTGCACGCGCGGCATGTCGTCGTCGCCCGGCATCTCCATCGCCGGCATGTCGAGCCACGTTCCGGCGAACGGGATCGCACCCGACAGCGGGTGCCGGATGGCGAGCGTGTTGCGCCGGCCCCAGGTCGCGGTGGCCAGCGCGGCGCCGTCGGCGGTCAGCTCGGCCAGCGTCGCGTCGAGCGCGGACAGGATCGCGTCGTTCCAGCTCGAGAAGCGCGGGTCGAGCAGGTGGCCCGGCCGCCGGCGCACGAGCTGCCAGAGCGGCCCCTCCCACTGTGGGAGCGCGAAGATGCTGAACGACGGGTCGGCCTTCTCGCAGGGGGCGACCAGGGCCCGGAAGGTCTGGCGCGCGAAGTTGAGCCGGAAGCCGCGGACGATCCGGTAGCCCGCGGAAGCGGTCGCGGCCCGACCTCCCCAGGTCTCGATCAGCCGGCGGGCCTCCGCGCGCCGCGGGTCGGTCGCCGCGACCTCCGGACCGAGCGACTCGAGCAGGAGATCCCTCCAGGGGGCGAGCAGGAGCGCCCGATCGTCGAGCTGCAGTGCGAGCATGGCCTGCTCGTCGGGCTGTTCCAGCGCTTGCAGCCCGTCCCGGATCTGCTTCGCGCGCGCGCCGAGGTCGTAGCCTCCATCGCCGAGCCGGGCCAGCGCCTCTCCGCCGACGACGCGCGCATTGGCGGTCCAGAGGGTGCCCCCCGGCGGATCGACGACGCGCGGCTGCTCCTCCGGTGCGAGCACGCCGTTCCAGCCGCGCGTGCCGTCGGCCCAGGAGGTCGGAAGGCGCCCGTCGAAGCCGAAGCGCCGCGGCACGTGCCCGGCGATCGTCCAGCCGATCCGGCCCGCGGTGTCGATGACCGCGAGGTTCTGGGCCGGGATGCCGCAACGCGGGGCGATCGCCAGCGCTTCGTCGACGGTTCCGGCCTCGGCCAGGGCGAGCAGTTCGAGGTTCACCGCGTCCGGATCGTGGGCCGTCCAGCGGAAGGCGCGCACGCGGCCGTCGGGCCCGCTGCCGACGATCGGGCCCCAGATCGTCTCCTGCACCTCGACCGTGGCCGCAGCGCCGCCCCGGACCTCGATCCGCTCCACGAATCGTTCAGCCGCGCGCGGACCTTCGGGGGTCATGTAGCGCGGCGGCTCGCTGTCGACGGCACCTGGCGCCGGGTCGAGCAGGACCAGGTCGCCGGTGTCGACGTAGCTGTTCGTGAAGGCCCACGCGACGCGGCCGTTGCTGCCCGCAACAACCGCGGGAACGCCGGGGAGCGTCACACCGCTGACCCGCACCTCGCCCGTCGCGCCGTCGCGGCGCGGCCAGGCGAGCGATGCGCGGTACCAGGTGGCGGGTACGGCGAGCGGCAGGTGCATGTCGCCGGCGAGCAGCGCCCGGCCGTCTGCCGTGCGCCGGCCGGCGACCGCCCAGTTGTTGCTGCCGAGCGACGCGGGCTGGTCCGGCTCACCCGCTATCCGCGCGGCGGAGCTCTTCGGCGGCGACGGGGCGGTGCGCAGGTCGATCACTTCGGGTCCCGGGACCTCGGGGAGCTCGAACGCCGGGCCCTCGAGCGGGGCATCCCACGGCGTGCCGCGCGGGGCGAGGAAGTCGGCCAGCGCTGCCGGAAGCGCGCCGTAGAGCAGTGCCAGCCGCTCCTCGCGCCGGCCGCGGTCGTCCTGCAGCTCCAGGTACATCGAGTCGACGACGAGGAGCGTGTCCTCGGGGCGCCACGCGACCGGGTCGGCCCGCAGCAGGAAGTACTCGAACGGCCGCGCCCGCAGGGCGGCCAGGCCCGCGTTGACCCCCTGCGTGTAGGCCACGAGCGTGGCCTGCGCGTCCGGGCCGGCGGCCGCGACCGCAGCCTCGGCGCGGGCGCGGAAGCGGTGGATGCGCACCGCGCGATCGGCGTCCACGGCGACCGCACCGAAGAGCGCGGCCAGTTCGCCCGCTGCCGCACGCCGCGCCAGGTCCATCTGGAAGAAGCGCTCCTGGGCGTGCAGGAATCCGAGCGCGCGGTAGGCGTCGAGCGGGCTCGACGCCGTCACGGTCGGAATGCCGAGGGTGTCGCGCTCCACCGTGACCGGTGCCGCGAGGCCCGCGAGCGGGTGCGAGCCGTCGAGCTGGGGGAGGCTCGCGCGCAGCACCTGCCGCACGACGCCGACCGTCGAGAAGCCGGCCAGGACGAGCGCCACGACGATCCCGGTGGCCACCAGCCCCAGCCGACCGCGCCGGGCACGAGGCGGCGCTCCGCCCGGTGCGGCTTGGCTCGGCGGCTCAGGCGTGTCGGGGCGGATCATCGGCGGGCAGGCTGGATCTTACCCGCGAAGACGACGCGGGGCAGGCTGGAGCCTGCCCGCGTCGCGAACCTGGGGAGGAGAGGAGGTCCGTGCTGCCGACCTTCGTTCGAATCGCCCGAGCCGCCGCAACCCCCGCCGTCGCAACCCTGCCCGCCATCCGGCGGCCCGACTTCGCGCTTGTCGCCCCGGTCGGCAGAGCCTGTCGGCTCTCGTCCGGCCCCCTCGGTCCGTCCAGGCGGCTACAATCCGCGCCACCATCCATGGCCCGCCCGGCATGATGCGTCTTCCCCGCCACCTCGGCCGGATCGTCGGGGTCGCGCTCTTTGCGCTCGCGTTCTACGCGCTGCGGACGGCGCTGCGCGACACCCCCTGGAGCGAAATCCGGGTCGCCTTCGACGGCATCCCGCGCCGGCGGCTCGCGCTGTCCGCGCTCCTCGTCGCGCTCAACTACCTGGCCCTCTCGAGCTACGACCTGCTCGGGCTGCGCTACCTGCGGCTTCGCCTTCCGTTGCCCAAAGTCGTCTTCGCCTCGTTCCTCAGCTACGCGCTGTCGCAGAACCTCGGCCTGCCGCTGATCACCGGGGGCTCGGTCCGGCTGCGCTTCTACAAGCGCTGGGGTTTCGCCACGACCGAGATCGGGGCGTTGATTCTCTTCGGCGGCGCGACCTTCTGGCTGGGCTTCCTGCTGCTCGCGGGGGTCGTCTTCCTCGGGCATCCGGCCCCGCTGCCGCCGGAGCTGCACATCCCTCCGGCCTGGGTCCGGCCGCTCGGTGTGGCGATGCTGCTGCTCAGCGCGGCCTACTTCTACTGGGCCGCGGGCGGCCGGAAGACGACCGTCGATCTCAATGGCGTCGAGCTCGGACGGCCGGGCTGGAAGCTGGCGCTGGCGCAGTTCGGGGCCTCCACCGTCGACTGGCTGCTGGCGGCGGCGGCCTTCTTCGTGCTGCTGCCCGAGGCGTCCGGGATCAGCTACCCGCTGGCGCTGACGGTCTTCCTGATCGCCGCCTTCGCCGGCAACGCGAGCCAGGTACCGGGCGGGCTCGGCGTCTTCGAGACGGTCGCCCTGTGGCTGCTCTCCCCGCACCTGCCGGCGGCGCAGATCGCCGGCGTGCTGATCGCGTTCCGCGCGCTGTACTACCTGCTTCCGCTCGTGCTGGCGACGATCCTCTTCGGGCTGCACATGCTGCGGGGACGTCGGGCTCCGCCGGGTCCGGCTACGCCCTGACGGGGGCCAGGCTAGACGGTGCGCGAGCGCTCCAGGATGTCTTTGAGCTGCGCCACCGCGGCGTCGCGCTGCGGGTCCTCGAGCGCCAGGATGTCCTGCAGCGCAATCCCGATCTGCGGGATGTACTTGGTGATGTAGCCGAGCTTCTTCTCCTCGGCCGCGGCGCGGGCCCGGCGCTTGAGAAAGCTGCCGAGCCGGCGGCCGACATCCATCAGCGCCAGCCGGATCTCCTTGACGATCTCCGGGTACGACGCGACCGCTTCCTTGCTCTCGGACGTGAACGGCACCCAGACCGAGGCGACATGGATGAAGAGGATCGCCGGGCCGGACGGTGGCGCGCCCCTCGACTGCGGAAGACCGTAACCGCGCCAGTTGGTCCCGACGACCGCCTTCGTGACGGCGCACGCGCCCGCCTGGTAGAGCAGGGGAACGCGGTTGGCGAAACGCAGCACGTCGACCAGATCTTCCGCCGGCAGACCGCCGCCGTAGGCGAGGCCGACCTCGACCAGGAACGGGTTGCCGCGGTAGACCGCCGGCGGCCGGGTGCAGGCGGCGAAGAAGTCGGCCTTGATTCGCTGGCGCAGCGCGCGCTCGATCAGCTCCGCGCCGATCGGGACCAGGCAGTTGGTCGGCGGGGCCAGGATCTTGACGTGCGGGATCGCGCGGTAGAGCAGCTCCACGGCGCGGGTGTCGAGCGTGCGCGGGTTGGCCTTGGGTGAGACCTTGGCCTTGGCGCAGATCTCGGCGGCGACCTGCGGGGAAACGCGCGAGAAGTTGGCGACCAGGGCCTCGACCAGGTGCCGGTTGTCGCTGTCGCGCAGGATCTTGAGCAGGGTTCCCAGCTCGACCCCGTGCGGGTGCGGTTTGATCTCCCGCGCCTCGGGGGGCAGCTCGCTCGTCACGCGCTCCCAGACCACCGGCTCGCTGCCCGGCGAGCGGTAGCGGAACGTGGCGTGCGGGTTGGCCAGCGCGGTCAGCTCCATGTACTCGTCGACGCTGCGGCGGCCGCGCTGGAACTGGCCCTCGAGCGTGATCGCGACCTCGGTCCCCTGCGGGATCGCGGCGTCCTCGATCGTCGCGTCGTGCAGGATCTCGGGCTTGTTGGCGCGGGTGTCGATCGCGATCTCGTAGTGGTGCGCCGCCTTGCGCGGCCCGGTCTTGGAGGTCACGACGACCGGGCGGCCGGTCGTCAGAAGGCCGTACATCCCGGCGGCGGAGATCCCGATCCCCTGCTGGCCGCGCGACTGCCGGTAGCGGTGGAACTTGGAGCCGTAGAGCAGCTTGCCGAAGACCTTCGGGATCTGCTCGCGGACGATGCCGGGGCCGTTGTCCCGCACCTTGGCGACGAAGCGGTCCTCGGCCAGCTGTTCGATCGCGACGTCGATGTCGGGGACGATCCCGGCCTCCTCGCAGGCGTCGAGCGCGTTGTCGACCGCCTCCTTGACCGTCGTCAGCAGGGCCTTGCGCGGGTTGTCGAAGCCCAGCAGGTGCCGGTTCTTGGTGAAGAACTCCGAGACCGAGATGTCGCGCTGGCGGGTCGCCATCTCCTGCGCGCCGACGGGGCGGCGCCCGGCGCGGGAGCGGCCGGCCCGGCGGGCCGTCGCCTCAGCCGCGACCGGCCCGGCGGGTTCCTCGGCGGTCGAGCGGGGCACGCGTGACGGCGCAGCCGCCGGCGTCGCCGGCGGCGAAGCCGCGACTTCGAACAGGCTGGCCTGCTCGTGCTCCGGGCGCCCCGCCGCACGGGTCCGGCGGGCGGTGGTCTTCGGGGGCTTCACACGGGCGGAACCGGCGCGCTTGCCGGGGGACGACTTCGACATGGGCGGGAAGGATAGCATCCGCGGCGGGACCGGACAGGGGTCGTGTTGCGTCCCCGGGACCCGCCGCTACAATGCGCCCGCGATGCACCTCCGGGGCATGATCGAAGCGCTCAACTCGCTGTCCGTCGGCGAGATCTCCTCGCTGCGGCGGCGGGTGGAGGAGGTGCGCGAGCACGCGGCGCGCCAGGAGCTTGCCGAGATCACGGCGATCCTCGACGAGGCCCTCGAGCAGCTCTCGGCCGGTGACCTCAAGGCGTTCCGCCGCAAGATCGCGCACGCCGTCAGCCGTCTCGGGCACGTCCGCCCGCCCGTCGAAACCCGAGGTTGACGCGGCACTCCCGACTTCCGTAGGCTCCGCCCGTCCCTCTCCGGCGTGACCCCAAGGAGGCCGTGCGTCATGGAGCCGACGACCCGCTCGCTGCCCGACAACGCCTATCGCAAGCTCCAGCCCGGAGAGACGTACCAGCCGATCGTTCCGGCCTCTTCTACGATGGCGCAGTGGACGCCGCGGTCCGTCACGCTGGGGCTGATCATGGCGATCGTCTTCTCGGCCGCGGCGGCCTTCCTCGGCCTGAAGGTCGGCCAGGTCTTCGAGGCGGCGATTCCGATCGCGATCCTGGCGGTCGGCCTCGGCGTCGCGCTGCCCCGCAAGTCGACGATCCTCGAGAACGTCATCGTGCAGTCGATCGGCGCGGCCTCGGGGCTGATCGTCGCGGGCTCGATCTTCACGCTGCCCGGGCTGTTCGTGCTCGGGCTGCCGGTCGATCTCGTCAAGCTGTTCATCGTCGCCGTCTTCGGGGGCTTCCTCGGCGTCTTCTTCCTGATCCCGCTGCGACGCTACTTCGTCGCCGACATGCACGGCGAGTACCCGTTCCCGGAGGCCACGGCGACGACGGAGATCCTCGTCGCGGGCGAGGCCGGCGGCTCGCAGGCCAAGGTGCTCAGCGTTGCGGCGCTCGTCGGCGGCCTGTTCGACTTCCTGACGATCCACTTCCACGCCTTCGCCGAGGTCTTCACGTCGCGCTCGGTGCCGTTTCTCGAGACGCTGGCGACGAAGTCGCGCATGGTGTTCAAGATGGACGTGCTGGCCTCGGTGCTCGGCCTGGGCTACATCATCGGGCTGCGCTACGCGGCGGTGATCACCGCGGGTTCCTTCGTCTCCTGGTTCCTGATCGTCCCGCTGATCGGCTGGTTCGGCGAGGGGCTGGCGCAACCGATCGGCGTCGCGGCGGGAGGGACGCTGATCGGCCAGATGACCGCCGACCAGATCTTCCGGAATTACGTGCGGCTGATCGGCATCGGCGCGATCGCGACCGCGGGGGCGCTGGGGATCCTCCGGAATTGGCGGGTCATCAAGTCCTCCTTCTCGCTGGGGTTCAAGGAGCTGGGCGGCAAGAAGCCGGTGGAGCACGCGGGAACGCGGACGGACCGCGATCTCCCGATGCGCACGGTGCTGCTCGGGATCCTCGTGACGGCGCTGGCGATGCTGGTCTTCTTCATGTTCGGCGTGCTGGCCGACCAGCCGAACTGGGTGGTGTTGTCGCTCGCCGCGCTGGCGGTGGTGATGGTCATCTCGTTCCTGTTCACGACCGTGGCCGCCCAGGCGATCGCCACGGTCGGGAGCAACCCGGTCTCCGGGATGACGCTGATGACGCTGATCCTGGCGTCGGTCATCCTGGTCAAGCTGGGGCTGACCGGAACGCCCGGCATGCTCGCCGCGCTCCTGATCGGCGGCGTCGTCTGCACCACGCTGTCGACTGCGGGGGGGACGATCACGGACCTCAAGGTCGGCTACTGGATCGGCGCGACGCCGGCGCTGCAGGAACGCTCGAAACTGCTCGGCACCCTCGTCGCCTCGGCGACCGTGGGCGGCGTCATGCTGCTGCTCAACCAGGTCTACGGCTTCGTCGAGAGCGCGGCCCACCCGACGCCGCTCCCGGCGCCGCAGGCCAACGCGATGGTCGCGGTGATCAAGACCCTGATGTCCAACGAACCGGTCCCCTGGCTGCTCTACGGCGTCGGCGGGATCCTGATCCTCGTGCTGCAGATGGTGAAGGTCCCCGCGCTGCCGTTCGCGCTGGGGATGTACCTGCCGCAGGAGCTGAACACGCCGCTCCTGGTCGGCGGGATCATCGCCCATTTCGTCGCCAAGTCGGCGCACGGCGACGAGGCGCTGGAGCGGGCACGCAACAACCGCGGGACGCTGATCGCCTCGGGGTTCATTGCCGGCGGAGCGGTGATGGGAGTCATCGCCGCCTTCCTGAAGTGGCTCGAGCAGGAGATGGGGGTCAGCTGGCTCGGCGTGGGCCTGTTCGGGAACGACGCCGGTCCGGGGGCCGAGCTGTTGGCGCTCGGTCTCTACGCGCTGCTGCTGGCCTACATGTACTGGGACAGCCGCCGCGCCGACGCGTAACGGGCCGGCACGGAGGCCGGCCCCTACGGGCCGCGGGAACGCCGCCGCGCCGACGCGTAACGGGCCGGCACGGAGGCCGGCCCCTACGGGCCGCGGGAACGCCGCCGCGCTGACGCGTAACGGGCCGGCACGGAGGCCGGCCCCTACGGGCCGCGGGAACGCCGCCGCGCCGACGTCTGACGCGCCGTGTCTGTAGGGGCCGCCCTCCGTGGCGGCCCGCACGGGCGGCCCGCACGGGCGGCCCCTACCCGGGCTGCCGCAGGTAGGTGCCGCGGGCGAACAGCCCGCGGTACTCGGCGATCAGCGCCGCCGCCTCGGCGGCCGGGAGCGTCCCCGCCTCGACCTGTACGGCGAGCTGCCGCTCCACTGCGCCGGCGAGCGCCGCCTCGTCGTAGTGGAAGACCGACAGGACCTCGCCCACGGTGTCCCCGGGCACGACCCGGTCGATCTTGGTCCGCCCTTCGGAGTCGATCGAGACGTGGACCTCGTCGGGGGCCCCGTAGAGGTTGTGCAGGTCGCCCATCACGTCCTGGTAGGCGCCCAGCAGGCAGATCGCCAGGTCGTACGGCTCCCCGGGAATCGGGTCGTGCAGCGGGAGCACTTCCTTCACGTCCTTGATGTCGACGAAATGGTCGATCTGGCCGTCGCTGTCGCAGGTGATGTCGCAGAGCGTGGCCTTGTGCTCCGGCGCCTCCCGCAGGCGCGAGGTCGGAACGATCGGGAAGAGCTGCTCCAGGGCCCAGTGGTCCGGCACGCTCTGGAAGACCGAGAAGTTGACGATGTACTTCTGGTCCAGCGCCTGCTCCAGCTCCTGGAACTCCTCGAGCGGGATCTTCTCCCGCTTGGCGAAGGCCAGCGCGCGGCGTGCGATGTCCCAGAACAACTGCTCGGCCAGCGCCCGGTCCTCCAGCGTCACGAGGCCGTGGTTGAACAGGGTGGCCATCTCGTCGCGCTGCTCGGTCGCGTCGTGGAAGTACTCGCGGTAGTTCTTCCCCGACATGTCCTCGAGCATCGAGCGCAGCTCCTGGACCACGCGGGCGTGCTCACGCGTCGCTCCCTTGCCGCCGTTGCCGGTCCGTAGGTCGGGCGTGATGCGGGCCAGGACGTCGGTCACGAGCATCGAGTGGAACGCCGTCAGGGCCCGTCCGCTCTCGGTCGTGATCAGCGGGTAGGGGACGCGCTCCTCGAGGCAGACCTCCTTGACGATGTAGACCGCGTCGTTGGCGTACTCGGCGATCGAGTAGTTGCGCGACGCGTCGGAGGCCGTGTTGGAGCCGTCGTAGTCGATCGCCAGCCCGCCGCCCATGTTGAGGATCGACAGCGGCACGCCCATCTTCCGCAGCTTGGCGTAGATCCGGGCCCCTTCGCGGAAGGCCGACTTGAGCCGGCGGATGTCGGGGATCTGCGAGCCGATGTGAAAGTGGACCATCGCCAGCCGATCGAGCCGGCCGGCCGCCCGGAACGCCGCCACTGCCTCGAGCAGCGCCCCTGTCGTCAGCCCGAACTTGGCGGTCAGGCCCGACGACTCGCGCCACTTGCCGGCCCCGCGGGCGAACATCCGGACCCGCAGCCCGACCTCCGGGAGCGGCCCGTCGCCCGCCTTCTCGAAGGCGCGCAGCAGCAGTTCGACCTCGAACGGCTTCTCGATCACGATCACGACGCGCCGCCCCATCCGCGCGCCCATGATCGCGAGATCGAGCGTCTCCGGGTCCTTGTAGCCGTTGAGCGTCGTCAGCGCGCCGGGCGCGACGTCCATCGCCAGCGCCGCCATCAGCTCGGGCTTCGAGCCGGCCTCGATCCCCAGCCGGCTCGGGCGGCCGGCCGCCAGGAGTGCCTCGACCACCCAGCGGTTCTGGTTCACCTTCATCGGGAAGGTCGGGCTGTAATCGCCGCCGTGGAAGCCGAACTCGTCCATCGCGGCGCGGAAGGCCTTGACCATCTCATCGACCGAGGTGTGCAGGATCTGCGGGAACCGGAACAGCAGCGGCGTGCTGTGCCCCTGCCGCCGCAGGTCGGCGACCACGCGCGGGAGGGAGAGCTCGAGGCGCGGGTTGCGGGTCGGCCGGACGGTCAGGTCGCCTTCCGGCGAGATCCCGAAGAAGCCCGCGCCCCAGAGGTGGATGTCGTAGATGTCGAGGGCTTCCTCGACGGGCAGTCGGATCGCCATCTGGCCAACCCTCCCAGAGCCGGCGTACCGGCCCGGTCTCGCTGTCGGTTCCGGGGGGAAAACCCTTGTGGTCCGCGCAGACGGCCGCGATTATCGGGGCCGAGGCCCCCCCTGTCCACGGAGAATGGACAGGAAATCGCGGACGGACATATTCGACGGAGGAGGCTCCCGCTTGCTGACGGGTTACAACACCGACGTCCGGTTCGAGGGGCAGACCTACCACGTGCAGAGCGAGGACCGCGGCCGCGCCAACCCGGTCCTGGAGAGCCTCGTCTACTGTGGCGGCCAGATCCTCCACCAGGAACGGACCCCCTACGACGACCTCGTGCTCCGGGGAGCCGGTGAGGCGGAGGTGGCGGGACTGCTGGACCACCAGCACCGCAACCTCGTGCGGCGGGCCCGCCACGGCGAGTTCGGGGACGCGGCCCGCGGCGCCAGCGGTCTCCCGACGGCCGGGGCGGCGCCGGCCGCCGAGCAGGGGCCTCTCGCCGACCACCTCGCGGCCCTGCTCGCGACCGACGACGAGATTGAGACGCTCGAGTTGACCTTCGCCAGCGCAGCCGGGAGCCGCGGACTGGCCGGCCGGCTCGCGGTCCGCCGCGCTGCCGACGGAGCACCGGCCGCCGGAGCCCGAATCTGGGCCCGAGTGGTCGGGCGCGGCGTGACGCCGGTGACCGTCTACACCGGAGAGGCCGACGACGCGGGGGAGGCGCCGGTCGCGGTGGTCGTACCCCCCGCGGCGGCTGCGCTGATCTTCGCCGCCGAGCGCGGGCCGGGCGGCGGGCGTCTGCGGGTGCCATTGGGTGCCGCAGCCGAAGACGGGGCCCCGGAACCGGCGCTCAGCCGCGCCTCCGGACCGCGTCGCGCATCTCCCGCTCGTGGATCTTCTTCTTGAGGACCTCCTTCTTCTCGTGGCGCAGCCGGCCCTTGCCCAGCGCCAGCTCGACCTTGATCCAAGCCCCCTTGAGGTAGACCCGCAGCGGAACCAGCGTGTAACCGGCGCGCTCGATCTTCCCGGTCAGGCGCTTCAGCTCGTGCCGCGAGAGCAGGACCTTGCGCGGCCGCTCCGGCTCGTGGTTCTCGAACGAGGCGTGGGTGTAGGGCGCGATGTGCAGCCCGATCAGCCACAGCTCGCCGTTCTTGAAGCGCGCGTAGGCGTCCTTGATCTGGACCTTTCCTCCGCGGGCCGACTTGACCTCGGTGCCGACCAGGACGAGGCCTCCCTCGTAGGTTTCCTCGATCGAATAGTCGAATCGCGCCTGCCGGTTGACGGCGAGGTTCTTCTCACTTTCGCTGTCGGATCCCTTCGCGCCCGGCCCCATCGTGACCCCATGGTCGCGCGAACCGTCCCGCGGCGCGACCGGTTTCCGGCCTCCGAAACGAATCGAGAGTGCATTATCCTTTTGTCAGGATCCCGGAGGACCCCTTGGCTCGCGCCTCTCTCGTCCGCATCGCGTTCTCGGGCAGCCTTCGCCCGGTCTGCTGCCGCGCCGGCGACGACCCGCTCGAGGTCGGTGACCGCTGCGTGATCGCGGTCGACGCCGGGCGGACCCAGCTGGGGACCGTGGTCCGCGTCCCCTCCGAGGCGGAGCCTTCCGGGGCGCCGCCCGCTCCCGTCCTGCGCGTGGCGACCCCGGCCGACGACGAGACCGAAGGCTGGCTCGAGCAGCGGCGTCGCGAGGCGCTGGGGATCGCCTCCCGCCGTGCCGCCGAGCTGAACCTGGCGATGCGCTTCGTGCGGGCCGACCCGGTGGCCGCGGGGCGGCGCATCACGCTGTTCTTCGTGGCCGAGGGGCGGGTCGATTTCCGGCAGCTGGTGCGCGACCTGGCGCGCGAGCTGCGGGCGCGGGTCGAGCTGCGCCAGATCGGGGTGCGCGACGCGGCGATCCGCCAGGGCGGCGTCGGGCACTGCGGGCGCCCGCTCTGCTGCTCGACGTGGCTCGACGGCTTCGCCCCGGTCTCGATGCGGATGGCGAAGGTCCAGGGGCTGCCGGTCAACCCGGCCAAGATCTCGGGGCAGTGCGGGCGCCTGATGTGCTGCCTGCGCTACGAGGTGGGAGACGCGGAGCGGGAGAGCCGCGACCGGCGGGCCGACGGCGCCGCCGGGCAGGACTAGTCCTTCGGCTTCCCGTCCCGCCGGCCTCGATCACCACCCCCCGCGCACCACGAGCTGCGCGTTGATCCCCGGCCCGTCGGCGGCGACCGCGTCGGGCGTCGCGGGGTAGGCGTGGTCGAAGAGGTTGCCGACGATCAGCTCGAGCCCGAAGAGCGGCGAGAGCTGGTAGCCGGCGCCGATCCCGACGAGCCCGTAGCCGGGTGTGTCGATTTCGGTCGGGCCGGGCCGGTCGTCTGCCAGGACCGCCTCTCCCCGCAGCCGCAGCCACCAGCGGTCGGCCGGGCGGTAGAGCAGCGTCGCCATGCCGTAGAGGGGCGGGACGTCGGCCGGGAAGCTGCCGGTCTCGACGATCTCGCCCTGCGTCCAACTGGCGCCGAGGCCAAGCACGAATCGCGCACCGATGTCGATCTCGGTCTCCAGCTCGATCCCGGTGAGCTGCTCCGTGCCGCCGTTGCGAAAGAAGAAGTTGGCGCTCCCGGGCGGCTCCTCGTAGCGCTCGATCAGGTCGAAGATCCGGTAGCTGTAGGCGTAGCCGGCGAAGCGCCAGCTCCCGGCGGTGCGGCGCACCGCGAGGTCCCACTGGCTCGTCGTCTCCGGCAGCAGGTCGGGGTTCCCGGTGACGACGCCGCGCCCGGTCGGCCCGACGAAGTAGAGGTCGGAGAGCCCGGGGGCGCGGAAGGCCCGCGCCCACTGCAGCGCAGTCTCCCAGGCCGGCGCGAAGTGCCAGGTCAGCGCAGCGAACCCGGTGATCGCGTCCTCCCGGCTCGACTGGTCGCCGAAGCTGGCGCCGGTGCTCTCGGTCTTCAACCAGTCGCCGCGCACGCCGGCCGAGGCGACGAACCGGTCCCGGGCGAAGGGGAGCGAGGCCTCGACGAACGCCCCCAGGTCGAGCCGGCTGGCGTCCTCGATCGACTCGTTGCGGACGACGCTGGTCACCTGGCCCGCGGTGTCGTAGCGGGTCGTGGTGTCGATCGCGTTGAGTCCGAAGCGCGAGATCGCCTCGATGCCGGAGGAGAAGCGCAGCGCGCCGAAGCTGCGGGCGCCGACCGCGCGCAGCGAGGCGTCGTACGAAGTGACGTCGGCTTCCTGGATCCGTCGCGTGACGGCGGGCGGCCCCGCCTGCGGAAAGCGTTCGCGCTCGGTGACCAGCTCGTAGCGGCCGACGAAGCCGCGCAGCTCCAGCGTGTCGAAGCCGAGCCCCCCCGGCAGGTCGGCGCCGAGCGCCAGGCGGGTCGCGTCCTCTTCCGGGTACCAGGCCCGGGTGAGGTTCGAGTCCTGCGCCGGCTTGCCCATGTCCCAGGCCTGGCCGTCGTAGGCGTTGAACCAGACGCGCGCGGTTCCGACGGGCCAGAGGCCGCCCAGCCCCAGGTTCCGGTCACGTGCGCTCGAATTGTCGACGGTCCCGTCGGGGGAGCTGTAGTCGCCGAACCAGCGCTGCTGCCCGGCGAAGGTCATCGCCCCGTTGCCGACCGGCAGGTTGAGCGAGACACCACCGGTCGCCATCGGCTGCCCGGCGCCGCCCGAGACCTCGTAGCGCCCGAACGACGCCCCCGGCTGGGGGAGCGGCGTGCGGGCGTGGATCACTCCGCCGATCGCGTCCGAACCGTAGGCCACCGAACCCGGCCCGCGCACGATCTCGAGCCCCTGGAGCATGAAGGGCTGCAGGTAGCTCGCCGAGGGGCCGGCGCGGCGCTCGGCCGTGACGCGGCCGTCGTCGATCAGGATCAGCGTCCTTCCACGCGCGAGGCCCCGGACGGACGGGACGACCGACTGGCCCTCCTCCAGTCGCCCGACGCCCGGGATGTCCATCAGCGCGTCGGTCAGCCGTGCCGGCTGGCGCCGGTTCATCTCCTCGCGCGTGACCAGGTTCGGTGCCGATGCGGGGGGGCCCAGCGTGGTCGGCGCGACGTCGCTGCGGACGGTCAGCTCCGCTTTCGCCGACTCCGGGAGCCGCAGCTCGACGGCATCGTCGCGCTCGACCAGCACCGTGCCGAGGAACGCCCCGCGCGCATCGAGCACGACCAGCTCGAAGGGGATCGGCGGCCGGGGGTCGAGCGCGAAGCGGCCGTCCTCGTCGGTGAAGACCGAGCCGGCGCGGCCCGTGACCGAGACCCGCGCCTCCGCGACCGGCCGCCCCTCGGCATCCACCAACCTGTAGGGGCCGGCCTCCGTGCCGGCCCGTCCGGCCTCCGTGCCGGCCCGCCCGGCCGGCGCGGAAAGGGCCGCGAGCACGACCGCGGCGCAGACGAAGTGGCCCAGGCGAGCGAGCGACTTGCGCATCGCGGGCTTACCTTTCCTCCGGAAACAGCGGCGCCAGCTCGGCCTTCGTCGGGGGCGGCGTCGCTAGGCTGACCAGGAACAGCAGGCCGATCGAGATCGCGGCCGAGAAGTAGATGCTGGGGATCCCCCACGGGTCGCCGTCGACCATCACCGCCGGCGCCAGCATCGGCAGCGCGACGTCGAGCGCCAGCACCGCGGCCGCGCCCCCGACGATCGAGGCCAGGCCGCCCTGCCAGGTCGCGCGCTTCCAGGCCAGCGCGGCGAGCAGGGCCGGGGTGATCGACACGCCGTACACGGTGTAGGCGAAGTAGGAGTACTTCAGCACGGAGATGTTGAGGCCGAAATAGGTCGGGATCCAGATCATCATGAAGGCCGCCAGGCCGACCAGCACGACGAAGACCTTCTGCAGCGCGACCATCGACTTCTGGTCGGCCCCGGGGCTGACGAAGCGCTGGTAGATGTCGCGCATGATGTTGGTCGTCGGCGACAGCAGGTAGTTCATGCCGGTCGAGATCACGACCGCGCAGGCCGCCCCGAGCAGCAGCAGCCCGACGAAGACGGCGATCCCGGAGCTGCCGATCAGGTCGCCGGCGGCCTGCAGCACGAGCGACGCCGGGTCGATCCCGATCTTCGCGTGGGCGATCGCCGCGGCGTTGGTCGCGCCGCTGAACCCCTCGTTGAGCAGCGTGTGCAGCGGGGCGACCTGCGACGGCATCAGGTTGCCGCGCGTCGCCGCCTCCTGCGCGAGCTGAATCGCGCGCGCCACGGCGTCCCCCGGCGGGAGCGCGCCCGACGCGACCTGCTCCTTGACGGTGCCGGCGATCCGGAAGGCCGTGACCTCCGGCCAGTGCCGGGCCGAGCTGTAGATCGCGATCGCCACGACCAGCGTCTCGACGACGATCGTGCCGACGATCCAGAGCGCCACCGCCTTGCGCGCCTCGGCCGGCGAGCGGGCCGAGTAGAACTTCTGGTACATCGACTGAATGCCCATCAGCAGCAGCAGCGTGGCCAGGAAGTAGCCGCCGGCCTTGAGCGCCGGGTGCGCGCCGAAGTCCGAGGCGAAGACCGTGAAGTGCTGCGCGGGGAGCGCCGCCGCGGCCGCGCCGGCGCCGCCCGCCGCCGCGATCGTGAACGGCAGCGCCGCGGCGCAGGCCAGGACGATGATGATCCCGTTGGGGAGGTCGGTGTGGGCGACCGCCAGCATCCCGCCGAGCGCGGTGAAGAGGATCACGAAGCCGGCCGCGATCGCCTGCCCGACGGGGACCGAGATCGCGCCGCCGGAGGCGACGTTGAGGATGTAGCCGCCGGCCCGGAACTGGTAGGAGACGATCGTCGTGAAGGCGATGATCAGCGCGATCGCGCCGAACAGCCGGGCGAACTTGCCGTACCGGACCTCGAGGATGTCGCCGACCGTGTACTGGCCGAAGCCCCGGATCTTGGCGGCCAGGAAGTAGATCACCGCGATCCCGACCCAGGCGCCCGCCGGCAGCCACAGCGACGACCAGCCGGCCTTGGCCGCGTACTCGGCGCCGGCGATGAACGAGCCGGAGCCGATCCAGGTGCAGACCAGCGTGAACACCATCACGGTCATCGAGAGCTTGCGCCCCGCGACCATGAAGTCCTCCTGCGACTGGATCTGCCGCGAGCGGACGAAGTTGAAGCCGAGCGAGGACGAGCAGGTACGCGAGGACGACCCACAGAGCCCAGCTCACAGCGCCTCCCGCGCGGGATGGGCGGAGCGTCCCGCGGCGGGCGCCATCCTACCCCCCCGGCCGGCCGTTTATCAGCCCGGTCCGTCCTCGAGCGGGACGCCGGCCGCCGCGAGCAGTGCCTTGACCTCCGCGCGCGTCCGGCCCAGCTCGCGCGCCAGGCGACGGAGCGCGCGCCGCGCGTCGCCATCCTCCAACTCGCGGGCCAGCGCGAACAGGACGCCGCAGGCGGCCGCGTCGATCGGACCGCGACGGAGCGGGCCGGCACGGAGGCCGGCCCCCACGGCTGGCGCAGCAGACCAACCGTCTCGCACCCCGTCGGGGCCGGCCTCCGTGCCGGCCCGCCCGGCACCGGCCCGCCCCGCGCCGGCCCGCCCGGCACCGGCCCGCCCTGCACCCGTCCGCACTGCACCCGCCCGCTCGCGCCCCTCGCCCGCGCCGGCCACGACCAGCACGATCTCCCCGCGGATCGCGTCGCGCGCCGCGAGCGCGGCCCGGATCGCCGACAGCGGCGCGCGCAGCACCTCCTCGTAGAGCTTCGTCAGCTCGCGGCAGAGCGTCGCCTCGCGGTCGCCGAGCGCGTCGATCATCGCGTCGAGCGCCTTCAGCGCGCGGTGCGGCGCCTCGTAGAAGACCAGCGTCTCCGGCTCCGCCGCGAGCGCCGCGAGCGCCCGCCGCCGCGCGGCCGCCGCTGCCGGCAGGAAACCCGCGAAGCGGAAGCGGTCGGCCGGGAAGCCGGCGACCGAGAGCGCCGCCGCGACGGCGCTGGGCCCCGCGATCGCGACGACCGCGTGCCCCGCGGCGTGTGCCGCCGCGACCAGCCGGTGGCCGGGGTCGGAGATCGCCGGCGTGCCGCCGTCGGTGACCAGCGCGACCGTCTTCCCCTCGGCCAGCGTGGCCAGCAGTCCGGCCAGCCCCGCGACCTCGTTGAACTTGTGACTGGAGACCAGCGGCTTCGACAGCCCGAGGTGCGACAGCAGGGGGAGCGTGCGGCGCGTGTCCTCGGCCGCGACGAGGTCGGCCTCCGCCAGCGCCTTGGCCGCGCGCGGCGAGAGGTCGCCGAGGTTGCCGAGCGGGGTGGCGACGACCAGCAGCCGCCCGCGCGCGGGAGCCGTCACCTCAGGGCTCCAGCGCGAGACCCGCGCCCGCCTCGACCCGCCCGATCCGCCAGCCGTCCGCCGCCTCGGCGGCCAGTGCGGCGCGGAAGACCGGCTCGCGGTCGGGCGGCACCGCGAGCAGCAGGCCGCCCGAGGTCTGCGGGTCGAACAGCAGCGCGCGGTCGGTTTCGGACAACCGCTCGAGCCCGGCCACGCGCGGCGCGAAGGCCGCTTCGTTGGTGGCGGTCCCGCCCGGGACGAACTCCCGCTCCACCGCCTCGCGCGCGAAGGCGAGCAGCGGGACCCGGCCCCACTCGAGCACCAGCCGCGCGCCCGAGGCCTCGGCCATCTCGAGCGCGTGGCCGGCGAGCGCGTAGCCGGTGACGTCGGTCCCGCCGCGCACCCCCGCCGCGACCGCCGCGCGCGACGCGCCGCCCGAGAGCCGCGCCATCGACGCGACCAGCTCGCGCTCATGCGCCGCTGAGAGGGCCTGTTCCTTCAGCGCGGTCGCGAGCACGCCGGTGCCAAGCAGTTTGGTCAGGTAAAGGAGATCCCCCGGCCTCGCGCCGCGCTTGAGGATCAGCGACTCCTCGCGCCCGAAGCCGAGCACCGTCAGCCCGAACTTGGGCTCGGCGTCGCGCACCGAGTGGCCGCCGGCCAGCACCGCTCCCGCCTCGCGCACCTTGATCGCCGCTCCGGCGATGATCTCGGACAGGATCTCGGCCGGCAGGTCGGCCGGGAAGGCGGCGACCGAGAGCGCCAGGAACGGGTCGCCGCCCATCGCGTAGACGTCGGAGATCGAGTTCGCTGCCGCGACCTGCCCGTAGGCAAACGGGTCGTCGACGATCGGCGTGAAGAAGTCGACCGTCGCGATCAGCACCCGCCCGCCACCGAGGCGATAGACGGCCGCGTCGTCGGGCTCGGCCAGCCCGACGATCAGCTGGTCCCCGCCGGCGAGGTCGGGGACGCGTTCGGTGACGCCGCGCAGCACCTGCGCGAGCAGCTCGGGACCGAGCTTGCTCGCTCAACCCGCGCAGTTCGAGTACGACGTCAGCCGGATCCTGCGGCCTTCGTTCATGAGGAAACGATTCTAGCGCGAGTTTCGCCCGGTCTCCTGCCCTCGAAAGGGGTGGCGCCGGTGCAGAATGGAGCCCACGCGAGGAGGCGCCCCATGCACGGCACGACGCTCCGGCGGCGGATCGCCGCAACGCTGTTCCCTGGACTCGTCCTGGCCGCGGCGGCGGTCGCGGCCACCGCCCTGCCCGCAGCGGCCGGCGACGCGGCCCGCGGGACGGCGGCGCTCGACTCCCGCACGCCGTTCTATCTGCCGCACATGACGTGGGGCGAGGTCGAGCAGTACCTGCTCACCTCGGACCTGGTGATCGTTCCCGTCGGCTCGATCGAGCAGCACGGCAGGCACCTGCCGCTCGACTCGGACATCGTGCAGGCGACCGAGATCTGCCTGCGCATCGGACAGCGCGCCAGCGTCCTCGTTGCCCCCGTCGTGCTCGCCGGCGTCTCCGAGCATCACATGGCGTTCCCGGGAACGATCGCGCTCTCTCCAGCGACGTTCGAGGCCGTGCTGTACGAGACCGCCCAGAGCCTGATCGCCCACGGCTTCCGCCGGATCATCTTCTACTCGGGTCACGGCGGGAACTACACCTCGGTCCACAACGTCGCCTTCCGCGTCAACCGCGAGACGCCGGCGCTCGCGATCGATCTCCTGAACGTCGAGTTCCCCGACCCGGACCCGAAGATCACCGGCCTGAAGTCCGACTCCCACGCCGGCGTCGAGGAGACCTCGATGATGCTGTTCCTGGCCCCGGGTCTGGTCCAGATGGCGAGGGCCGAGAACCCCCGGCTCACCTATCCGCCGGAGGTGCAGGCGATCCTCGAGAAGACGACCGGCGGCGACCAGGCCGCGCTGCTGGACGCCCTGCTGTTCCAGCCGCAGCGCTCCGGCAAGCACACCTCGACGCGCGAGTTCACCGACAACGGGGTCGTGACCGCCGACGACGTGAAGACCGCGAATGTCGAGCTGGGACGGCTGGCCGTCGACTACCGCGTCGAGGGGGTGGTCCGCTTCATCGAGGCGTGGCGCAAGGCCGCTCCGTAGGACCCAGCGGTGCCGGTGGACGACCCTACCGTCCCCAGTCCCGCGGCAGCCGGAAGTCGATCCCGATCGTCCGCAGCTGGACCTTGCAGATCAGCGGCAGGTTGCGCTTGAACTGCGTCGCGGTCAGCAGGCGCATCACGCGGTCGACCGCCGCCTGCGCGACCCCCAGCTCCTCGGCCGCGCGCTCCGGGCGGCCGCGCTGGTCGACGAGGTACCAGAGGATCCGGTCGGCGTCGGCGTAGGTCAGGCCCAGCTCGGCCTCGTCGGTCTGGCCGGGCCAGAGGTCGGCCGAAGGAGCCTTCGCGAGAATCGCCTTCGGCACGCCGAGGTGCGCACCGAGCGCGCGGACCTGCTTCTTGTAGAGGTCGCCGATCGGATTGAGGTCGTAGGCGCCGTCGCCCCAGCGGGTCGAGTAGCCCAGCAGCAACTCGGTCTTGTTCGAGGTCCCGACGACCAGCGCCCGGTCGCGCGCCGCGCGGTCGTACAGCAGCGCCATCCGCTCGCGCGCCATCCGGTTGCCCAGCCGCAGCGCGTCGTCGCATGCGGCCGCCGCCGCGAAGGCGTCGACCATCGGCGAGATGTCGATCTCCTCCGACGGGCTCCCGGCCACCGCGAGCACCGCGCGGGCGTCGCGCACGCTGTCCTCGGAGGAAGCCCGGTAGGGGAGGAGCAGCCCCAGCACGTGCTCCGGCCCCAGCGCGCGCGCCGCGAGCAGCAGGACCACCGCCGAGTCGAGCCCGCCCGAGACGCCGACCACCCCGCGTGCGAACCCCGCCTTGCCGATCTCCTCGCGCAGGAAGCCGACCAGCAGCTTCTCGAGGTCGGGCAGCTCGAGCGGGGAGGTGACTTCGATCCGCTCGCTCATCGCCCGTCCTCCTCGTCCGCCTCGAGCCCCTCGCCCCGCGCGATCCGCCGCAGCTCGCGCGCCAGCAGGCCCGGCCGCTCGTCGCGCACCAGCGGGTAGGCCGCGCGCGCAGCGCGGGTCCGGTCGGGGTCGATCGTCGCGATCACCAGCGCCGGCTCGAGCAGCGGCGCCTCGGCCAGCGTCTCGCCCATCGCGCCGATCGCGAAGCTGCCGCCGCCGAAGGCCAGCCCCTCCTCGTACCCGCTGCGGTTGACGTAGACCACCGGCACGGTGTGGAAGCGCGCCAGGACCTCGGCCAACTGCCGGCCCGAAAGGTGCGACGGGTCGGCCGAGCCGACCCCCTGGCCGCGCAGCGGGCTGGCCGCGATCCCGTAGACCATGACCGCCCCGTCGAGCGCCAGGACGGTCGTCGCGGTCGGGTGCCAGAGGTCTTCGCAGACCAGGATGCCGGCCCGCCCGAAGCGGGTGTCGAACGCCGCCAGCCGGCGGCCGCGGGCGAAGTCCATCGCTTCGTCGAACATCCCGTAGGTCGGGAGGTAGACCTTGCGGTGGACGTGGACCAGCCGGCCGTCCTCGAACCAGGCCGCCGCGTTGTAGAAGCGGTGGTCGGCCGACTCCTCGACCAGCCCGACGACGAACGGCAGGCGCTCGGAGAGGGCCGCGAGCCGGTCGCGCACCGGCCCCGCGCGGTCGAGCCGCACCGCGACCTGCGGCACCAGATCGCGCAGCCGATAACCGGTCAGCGCCAGCTCGGGGAAGACCGCGAGGTCGGCGCCGCCGGCGAGGGCCGCGGCCACCGTTTCCTCGATCCCGGCGAGGTTGGCCTCGACGTCCGCGAGGCGCGGGTCGGTCTGGGCCAGGGCGATCCGCACGCGCGATCCTCCGGGGGCGGGATGGTAGCACCGGCCCCGCGGGACCGCCCCGGGGCGCGGAAGGTTGATGCCGCGGCGACGAACTCGCTATTCTTCCGCGACTCACGGAGGAGAGCGATGCCGTCGGAGCGTCACCCGGCGGCCGCCGGCGTGTTGCGCCCGGCGGGCCGCAGCGGTCTGCTCCTCGCTTGCGCGCTCCTGGCGATCCTTTCCGCGTTGCTCCCGGCGCTCGCCGAGGAGCCGCGCATGGCGAAGCCCGAGCTTCAGCTGGAGCTGCCCGAGTCGGCGTCCTTGCGGGCCGGCCAGGCCGTGCGCACCGAGACGGAGTGGCGCCTCAGCGGCTACGTCGACCTGAAGGCCGGCGACAGCTCGATCCAGGCCGACGAGATCGTCTACACGGTAGCCACCCGGCAGGTCGTGGCGACCGGCAACGTCGTGCTCGCCTTTCCGGGCGCGACGCTCTCCGGCACCCGGCTGGTCTACAACATCGAGACCCAGCTCGGCGTCGTCGAGGAAGCGGTCGGCTACCTCGACCAGGACAACGCGGTCGTGCGCGCGGCGACGATCGAGCGGATCGGGCCGCAGGACCTGCGCGTCACCCACGCAACGTTCACCACCTGCAGCCAGCCGACCCCCTACTGGTCGTTCCGGGTCCGCAGCGCGACGCTGACGATCGGCCAGTACGCGCACCTCCGCGACGCCGCGTTCAGGGTCGGCAAGGTCCCGATCTTCTACACCCCCTACCTCATCTGGCCGATCAAGACCGACCGCGCCACGGGCCTGCTGTTCCCCTCGTTCAGCACCTCGACCACGCTCGGGCAGACGATCTCGGTGCCGTTCTTCTGGGCCTTCGCCGACAACGCCGACCTGTTGCTGCTCTTCGACTGGCACAGCCAGGTCGGCCCCGGACTGGGAGCGGAGCTGAACTGGTTCCCGACCTGGCGCGGCCGGGCCCGGGGGATCGCGAACTACATCCGCGACACGGACCGTGCCGAGAACCGCTACATCGGGGAGTGGCGCCAGGTCCAGCCGCTCGGCGACACCTGGAAGATGCGCCTGCAGCTCGAGGCGCTGTCCGACTTCGACTACCTGACCGACTACGTCGTCGACCTCGACGAGGCCTCGAACCCGCAGGTTTCCTCCTGGCTCGACCTGACGCGGCAGTGGTCCTGGTACTCGCTCGCGGCGCGGGCCAGCCGGCTCAAGCAGTACTTTCCGATCACCAACCTCCTGACGGACGAGACCCTGATCGCGCGCGAGACGATCAACGAAAGGCGACCCGAGCTCGAGATCCGCAGCGCCAGCCACCGGATCGGCCGCTCGCCGGTCTTCGTGCTCTTCGAGGGGTCGGCCGGCAGCTTCCGGCGGGCCATCCTCGGCCCCCCCGAGGGCACGGCCGGCGAGAAGAACGAGGACGATCTGCTGACCCTGGCGGACGTCACCTGGCAGCGGATCGACGTCTTTCCGCAACTCCAGATGCCGCTCCTGAACGTCCCGTGGGCCGACCTGACGATCAATGCCGGCGGGCGCTGGACCCACTACACGGCGCAGCAGCTCCCGCCGCCGGGACCGGGCGAGCCGCCGCGCCGGGCCCCGGTGTTCGTGAACGAGAACCTGACGCGCACCCTGTGGAACGTCGGGATCGGCTTCATCGGGCCGCGCTTCCAGCGCGTCTGGGAGACCCCGCGGTGGGGTTTCTCCCCGAAGCTCAAGAACGTCGTCGAGCCGTTCTTCCGCTACGACTGGCGTCCCGACTCGGGGATCGACCCGCTGAAGATCATCCCGTTCGACGACGTCGACACCGTCCCGGGCCAGCTCTCGCTCTTCACCTACGGCGTGCGGACCCGCTTCTATGCGCTGCGTGGGCCCGACACCGGCCGCACCTTCGGCGTCCCCTCGACCGAGAAGCTCTCGCTCTCCGACCTCGAGGAGCAGTCGGCGAGAGAGGCCCGCCGCGCCCTCGAGGAGGCCGGCAAGCCCGGTGTGGCCGAGGCGATCGAGGTCGCGGAGAACCTGACACCGACCGAGATCGGCAGCCTGCAGATCTCGCAGCAGTACTCGCTCGACCAGCCGCTGAGCAACCTCTGGGCGCTGCTCGTCGACCCGACAACCGGCGAGTCGCTGAACCGGCAGCAGATCGTCGACACGCGGCAGTACTCCCCGATCGCGATCACCGGCCGCTTCAACCCGACCTACCAGCAGTCGGTCGACCTCTCCTACGTCTTCGACGTCGCCAACGACAAGCTGGCCGAGACCAGCATCTCGGCGATGATGGGGTTCCGCGGCGGCTACTTCCGCGGCTCGTGGTACAAGCGCAATTCCGTCCGGCCGCTCGACCTCCCGACGGACTTCCTGCGCACGCAGCTGGGGATCGCGCGGATCGTGCGCGGCCTGTCGCTCGAGGCGGCCTGGGACTACAACCTCGAGACCTCGCAGCTCGACCACTACCTCTACCAGCTGCGCTGGACGACGCAGTGCTGCTCGATCCAGCTCGGGCTCGACACGCGGAACTTCGTCGACAACAACCGCCGGAACCTGCTCCTGACGGTCAACCTCTCCGGGATCGGCAAGCTGTTCGACCTCAATCAGGAGGTCGGGAACTGACGGGCCCGGCGCCCGTCCGCTTCCTTGCTAGAATCCGCGCGTGACCGCCACCGACCCCAACCTTGCGATCCGGCCGATGATCATCGGCGCCGACGGCCTCGTCGGCAGCGCCCTGGCCGGGCGGCTCGAGGCGCGCTTCCCGCACACCGTCTCCGCCTCGCGGACGGAAATGGACATCGCCGACCGGTGGGCGACGGAGCTGGACATCGAGCGCCTCGACCCGACGGTGGTCATCAACTGCGCCGCGATGTCGAACGTCGACGAGGCCGAGCAGGATCCCGAGACGGCGGAGGAGGTCAACGCCGAGGGGGCCGCGAACCTGGCCGCGATCTGCACGCGCGGCCGCCGGCGGCTGATTCACATCTCGACCGACTACGTCTTTGACGGGACGGCCGGGCGCGAGTACGTCGAGGAGGACCTCACCGCGCCGGTCAACGCCTACGGGCGCAGCAAGCTCCACGGGGAGGAGGCGATCCTCAGCAAGCTGGCGGACGCGGTCGTGCTGCGGATCTCGTTCGTCTTCGGCCCCGGGCGCGAGACCTTCTTCGACCGGATCGCACGCGAAGCGGTCGCGGGCGGGGGCGCGATCCGGTCGATCGACGGCTGGGTCACCAAGCCGACCTACAACCGCGACATCGCGCGCGCGATCGAGGCGCTGATCACCGATCCCGACGCGACCGGCCTGTTCCACTTCGCCAACGGCGGAGCCGTCTCGCGCTTCGCCTTCGCGCGCGAGGTGGTCCGGCTGGCGGGGGGCGATCCGGCGCGGGTCGAGCCCGTCGCGCCGGAGTCGCTCGACCTGCCGGCGGCGCGTCCGGCGGCGACCCCGCTCGCGACCGGGCTGTTCGCGGGCCGCTTCGGCTGGGTCCCGCGGCCGTGGACCGACGCGGCGCGCGAGTACCTGGCCGAGTTTCCGCCGCAGGGCGTGTCGTGAAGGTCCTGCTCACCGGCGGCACCGGCTTCCTCGGCGGGCGCGTGGCGGAGGTCCTCTCCGCCGCGGGGCACCGGGTGGCGCTGCTGGCGCGCCGGCCCGAGGCGGCGCCGCAGGGCCCCTTCGAGGTCCTGCGCGGAGACGTCGAAGACGGCCCGTCGCTCGCTGCGGCAGTCGCCGGGCGCGACGCCGTCGTGCACTGCGCGGCCCTGGTCAAACGCTGGGTCAGAGACCCCGCGCGCTTCGACCGCGTCAACGTCGAGGGGCTCGACCGGCTGCTCGACGCGGCCCGGGCGGCCGGGGTGGGGAAGGCGATCTACTGCTCGTCGTTCATCGCCCTGGGTCCGACCGACGGCCGGATCGGCGACGAGGACAACGTCCACGACGGCGCGCCGCGCAACGACTACGAGCGCACGAAGCTGGCCGCCGACCGGCGGGCGCGCGAGCGGCAGGCCGGAGGCGAGAACCTGGTCGTGGTCTACCCGGGGGTGGTCTACGGGCCGGGGCGCCTGACGGACGGGAACATCCTCGCCGGCGTGGCGCGCGACCTGCTCGCGGGGAAGCTGCCCGGCACCGTCGGCCCCGGCGACCGCCGGCAGTGCCTGGCGCAGGTGGACGACGTCGCGCGCGGGTTCCTGCTCGCGCTGGAAAAGGCGCAGGCCGGATCGCGCTACGTCCTCGGCGGCGAGAACATCACGGTCCGCGAGGCGCTCGCGATCATGGCCGAAGCCGGCGGCGTGCGCGCGCCGTCGCGGGCGATCCCGTACGGCGTGGCGGCTGCCCTCGGCCGCGTGCTGCGCTGGCAGGCGCCGCTGACCGGGATCGAGCCGATGATGACCGACGGGGAGGTCGCGATCTACCGCCACGAGTGGGCGCTCAGCTCGGCGCGCGCCGAGCGCGAGCTGGGCTACACGGTGACGCCGGCCCGGGACGGGCTGACGGCGATGGTGCGCTGGCTGATCGACGCCGGTCCCGCGCGGGTGAAGTCGTGAGCGCGCTCCGCAGCGACCTGGCCCGCAAGCTCCTGCACATCTCGATGGGCGGCTTCGCCTTCCTGCTGCGCTACCTCACCTGGTGGCAGGCGGCACTCTGCGCGCTCGTCGCCCTGGCCAACAACCTGTTCGTGCTGCCGCGCCTCGGGCGCCGGCAGTTCTTCCGCGGCGAAGCGAAGGAACGCGGCCTCGACGTCGGGATCGTGCTCTACGCGGTCTCGGTGCTGATCCTGATCCTGGTCTTCCCGCACCGGCTCGACATCGTTGCCGCGGCGTGGGCCTTCCTGGCCTTCGGCGACGGGCTGGCGACGATCGCCGGCCGGGCCTTCGGGCCCGCCAGCGGACCGCTCCCGTGGAACCGCGAGAAGACCTGGGCGGGCTTCACCGGCTTCGTCGTCGCCGGCGTGCCGATGGCGCTGGCGCTCTTCGCCTGGACCGGCGGCTGGGCGATCACGCCGGCGATCGCGCTGAAGTTCCTTGCCGTCGGCCTGGTGCTGGCGGTCCTGGAGAGCCTCGACACCGGGATCAACGACAACCTGCTCGTGCCGCTGGCCGCCGGCGGCCTGCTCTACGCGGCGCAGCTGATCGACCTCTCGCGGATCGCGGGCGCGCAGGACCTCCTGCTCGCGCGGCTGCCCTGGGCGCTCGGCGCGAACCTCGCCGCCGCCGGCCTGGCCTACGCGCTGAAGACCGTCGACCTCTCGGGCGTGATCCACGGCGTGCTGCTCGGGACGGCGATCTGGCTCTGTCTCGGCCCGGGCGGCTTCGCGATCCTGCTGGCCTTCTTCGTGCTCGGCTCGGGCGCGACCAAGGTCGGCTACCGCACCAAGGCGAAGGAGGGGACCGCGCAGGCCAAGGGGGGCCGCCGCGGCGCGGCGCACGCCTGGGCCAACGCCGGGGCGCCGGCCCTCTTCGCCGCGCTGGCCTTCGGCGCGGCGCAGGGGAACGGCCTGTTCCGGCTGGCTTTCGTGGCGGCGCTCGCCACCGCGGCGTCGGACACGCTGGGCTCGGAGATCGGGCAGGCCTTCGGCCGCCGCACCTTCCTGATCACGACCTTCCGCCCGGTGCCACGCGGCACCGACGGCGCGGTCAGCCTCGAGGGGACGCTGGCCGGGATCGCCGGTTCGATCGTGCTCGGCCTGCTCGGCTGGGCGGTCGGGCTGATCGACGGGAGCGGGGTCGCGATCGTCGCCGCGGCGGCGTTCGTCGGCACGACGCTGGAGAGCTACCTCGGCGCGCTGCTCGAGCAGGCCAAGCTGATCGACAACGAAGCCCAGAACTTCCTCAACACGCTCGCCGGCGGCCTGGTCGCGATCCTGATCGCTTCCCTCGTCGCCGCCTGACGCGCCCAGGACACCGACCGTGATGATGGACACGCTCCGACGCTACGTCGACTTCACGCGCCCCTTCACGCTCCTGCCGCCGCTGCTGGGCGTGATCTCGGGCGCGATCTGCGCCTGGGGCTCCTACTGGAACCCCGATCCCACGCGCGCCGTCACCGCCGCGCTGCTGTTCAACGTCGTGCTCGGCTCGGCCTGCGCCGCGCTGCTGAACGCCGCGAGCAACGTGATCAACCAGTACTACGACCTGCCGATCGACCGGATCAACAAGCCGGAGCGGATGCTGCCGTCGGGGAAGATCTCGATGCGCTCGGCGTGGAACTACTCGATCGTGCTCTACCTCGCCGCGGTGCTGCCGACCTGGCTGGTCGTGATCTACCCGGCGCAGACCCTCGCCGAGCGCCTGACGGTGCCGGGCGGCGTCCGCGCCTCGCTCGCCGGGGCGGGCGGGTGGGCGGGTGCGCTGACGCTCTGGCACGCGGTCTTCGTGATCTACGTCCTGGGAATGATCTTCACCTTCGTCTATTCGGCCCCGGCGCTCGGCCGCACCAAGCGCCACGCGATCGGGGCCAACGTGACGATCGCGATCCCGCGCGGGATGCTGCTCAAGGTCGCCGGCTGGAGCATGATCGGCCCGGTCTGGGCGCTCGAGGCCTGGTACATCGGCGCGGTCTTCGCGCTGTTCCTGGTCGGCGCCGCCTCCACCAAGGACTTCTCGGACATGAAGGGGGACGCGGAAGGGGGCTGCTACACGCTGCCGATCCGCTACGGCGTGAAGCGAGCCGCCGTCATGATGGCGCCGTCGTTCGTCCTGCCGTGGCTGCTGATCCCGCTCGGCACGCTGCTGGCCGACCCCTTCGATCCCGCGGGCCACCACGCGATCCTGACCGGCAACCGCTGGGCGCTCGACGCGCTGGGTCTGCTCCTGACGAGCTGGGGCGCCTATACCGTCTGGCTGATCCTGCGCGACCCCGAGGCGCTGGCGACGACGGAGAACCACCCGTCGTGGACCCACATGTACCTGATGATGATGACCGCGCAGGTCGGGTTCGCGCTGGCCTACCTGGTCTGAGCGGGGGTCCCGCTCGCTTCCGCAGTCTGGGTCCGCGTCTCCGGCAGCGCCCGGCGCAGGCTCTGCAGCTTCTCGGCCTCGGGGAACGAGGCCAGCGCCTTCTCGAGCACCGGGTTCTTCTCGAGCAGGACCCGCTCGCGCGCGGCGAGCCCGCCCTCGAGCAGCGCCATCTCGCCCTTCAGCTGGACCAGGATGTCGTCCTTGGCGGCGGCGATCTCCTCGGCCTTGGCGTCGGGCAGATCGGCCAGCACGAAGGTCGTGAACGGCGGGAGGATCGACGCGGGGTCGGCGGCGTACTTCTTCCGGTCGGCCGCCGAGAGCGTGGTCACGAAGCGCGGGAAGGCCGAGGTCCGCAGCAGCTGGACGACGACCTCGGGGTACTCCGGGATCTGCACCGGCACGTCGGGCGTGATGCCGCCGCCGCCGTAGACCGTGCGCCCGGTGTCGGTCTTGAAGACCGGCGCATTCTCCCGCGGCTTCGGGACCGCGTCGCGCTCCCGCCACTCGAGGTAGTACGACTCCTCGCCGGCGTAGGGGCGCTGGATGCTGCGGCCCACGGGGGTGAAGTACTTCTGCGTCGTCAGCGCGAGGCCGGTGTTCTCGGACAGCGGGTAGACCGACTGCACGAGTCCCTTCCCGAAGGTCGTCTCGCCGACGACGATCCCGCGGTCGTGATCCTGCAGCGCGCCCGAGACGATCTCCGACGCGGAGGCCGCCTCGCGGTCGACCATCACGACGATCGGCCATTCGACGTGCGGGACGTCCTTGGCCGAGAAGTAGTCCTGCCGCGAGCCGGCCATCCGGCCCTCGGTGTAGACCACGAGCGAGCCGGCGGGGAGGAAGCGGCTGGCGACGTTGATCGCCTGGTCGAGCAGGCCGCCCGGGTTGCCGGAGAGGTCGAGCACCAGCCGCTTCGCGCCCTGCTTCTTCAGGCTCTCGATCGCGGCGTCGAGCTCGGGGGTGGTGCTCTCGACGAAGCTCGTGATCTTGATGTAGCCGGTCTCGGGCCGGATCAGGTAGGCCTGCGAGACCGCCGTGGTGCGCACCGCGTCGCGCTGGATCTTGAAGACCAGCGGCTCCTCGACGCCCGGCCGCTCGACGGTGATCTCCACCTCCGAGCCGCGCGGCCCGCGCAGGAACTTCACGGCCTCCTGGATCGTCAGGCCCAGCGTGTCGACGTCGGCCCCCGCGCGCTCGTCGCGGATGTGCACGATGACGTCGCCGCCGCGGATCCCCATCCGGTCGGCCGGCGTGCCGGCCATCGGGGCCACGACGCGCAGCGGCTGGTAGCGGCCGCGCTTGTTGATCTGGATCCCCAGCCCGTAGAAGAAGCCCTTCTGCTCCTCGCGCATCTCGCGGTAGTTGTCGTCGTCGAGGAAGTTGGTGTGCGGGTCGAGCACGTCGAGCATCCCGCCGATGCTGGAGTAGATGACCCGCTTCATGTCGGGCTCGGGGACCGCGCGCTCCTCGATCAGGGCGAGGATCTCGGCGTAGGTCCCCATCTTCCCCAGGGTCGGCCCGGCCGGGGCGGCCGCGCGGGAGACGACGACGATCGCGGAGGCCCCGAAGAGGGCCGCCAGGAGGAGCGTGACCAGCAGCGGGCGGGAGGGCTTCATGCCGGAAGTATAGGGTGGGCCGGAAGTTCGCCCCAATCGCCCTCGCCGGACGGTCGGCCGGACCGCTGCAGCGGCACCGCTCGCCACGCAAGGGCCGGAGGGGCAAGGGCTTGCGGCTCCGGGGGCGGAGCCGTTCTGTTGACCCGCCGGGGGGGCGCCGCTACGATGCGCCCGCGATGTTCGACATCGGCGGCCCCGAGTTCTTCCTCCTGATGATCCTCGCCCTGCTCATCTTCGGGCCGCGCCGCCTGCCGCAGCTCGGCAAGCAGCTCGGCGGTTTCGTGGCCCAGGCCCGGCACGCGATGCGCGACATGCAGGGGACCCTCGAGCGGGAGGTCGCGCTCGAGGACGTCAAGGGAGCGATGAGCGAGGTGAAGGGGATCCAGCGCGACGCGAGCGCGATCGCGCGCGAGCTGGCCGGGTTCGGGCCGCCCCCCTACGTCGATCCCAACCGCCGCCGCGAGCTTCCGCCGGAGGCGGTCGACGGGCCGGCTGCGCCGGGACCGGCCGCCCCGGAGCCGGGGGACGCCGGGCCGGCCGCGAACCCGTCCGCCGACCCGCCGTCCGACCCCGGCCAGCCCGGCACCCCGTGACCGTTCCCCCCGTCGAGGAGCCGACCCCCGACGCCGGCGAGGCCGGCGCCAGGATGGGGTTCCTCGACCACCTCGACGAGTTGCGCCGCCGGGTCACCTGGGCCGCCGCCGCCGTGTTCATCGGGTTCGTCGTCGCCTGGATCTTCTCCGACCGGCTGCTCGCCTTCCTGCTCGACCCGATCCAGCAGGCGATGGGCCAGCTCAGCGTGATCCGTCCGGCCGAAGCCTTCATGAACAAGATGAAGGCCGCGCTGCTGGGCGGGATCTTCATCGGCCTGCCGATGATCCTCTACCAGGCCTGGTCCTTCGTCGCGCCCGGCCTCTACCCGCGCGAGCGGCGCTGGATCGTGCCGGTGATCACCGCTGGCAGCTTGCTCTTCGCCGCCGGCGCGGCCTTCTCCTACTACGTCGCGGTCCCCACGGCGGCGAAGTTCCTGGCCGACCAGGGGACCGGGTTCCAGAGCCACATCACCGTCGACAGCGCCTTCTCGTTCGCCAGCAAGCTGCTGCTGGGCCTGGGGCTGATGTTCGAGATGCCGCTGCTCGCCCTGGCGCTGGCGCGGTTCGGGATCGTCAGCGCGCGCGGCCTGTGGAAGCAGCTCGACAAGGCGATCTTCGTGATCTTCGTGCTGGCGGCGATCCTGACCCCGACGCCGGACATGATGACGATGACGATCTTCGCCCTGCCGATGATCGGGCTCTACCTGCTGAGCATCGGCGTGGCGTGGGTCGTGCAGCCGCGGGCGCCGAAGGGGAGCGAGGCGAAGTGAGCGGCGCGCCGCCGCTGCCGATCTCGGTGCTCGTCACCACCCGCGACGAGGAGCAGACGATCGGAGCCTGCCTGGCGTCCGTGGCCGGCCTTGCAGGCGAGCTGCTGGTCGTCGACTCCGGCTCGACCGACCGGACGCTGGCGCTCGCGCTGGGGCACGGCGCGCGGATCCTCGAGCACCCCTACGAGTCGCCGGCCCGCCAGAAGAACTGGGCGATCCCGCAGTGCAAGCACCCGTGGGTCCTGATCCTCGACGCCGACGAGCAGGTCTCGCCCGCGCTGGCCTCCGAGCTGCGCGCGCTGTTCGCCGCCGGCGGGCCGGCCGCGCCCGGGAGCTGGATCCCGCGCGAGAACCGCTTCCTCGGGCGCGTGATGAAGCACGGCGGCTGGGGCACGGACAAGGTGATCCGCCTGATCGCGCGCGACACGGCGCGCTACGACGACCGGCTGGTGCACGAGGAGATCGATCTGCCCGGGCCGCTCCCGGCGCTGGCCGCGCCGCTGCTGCACGACACCTTCCGCTCCTTCCCGCAGTACGTGCCGAAAGCCTGGCGCTGGGCCGAGGCCGGTGCGCGCGAGGCGCACCGGCGCGGCCGGCGGGCCTCGGCCTTCACCGTCTTCAGTCGGCCGATCGCGCGCTTCGTGCGGGCGTACGTGCTCAAGCGCGGCTTCCTCGACGGCGGCCCGGGGCTGGTGCTGGCCGCTTTCACGGCGATGACGGTCTATATGAAATACGCGCGGCTCTGGGAGCTGACGCGCGCCGGGGGCGAGGCGATCGACCCACGCGCCGGGGCCGGCAGCGCCGCGGGGCCGGACGCGTGATCGTGGCCCCCCCGGGATTCGTCGTCCGCGAGGAGGGCGAAGCGACCTGCGTCCTCGACGCGGCGCTCGCCGACGCCGTGCTGGCGGCCGGGCTCGGGCGGCCCTGGGAGCGGCTGGCGCCACGACCCGACGGCCCGGGCACCGGGCGCGGACCGCGGGCCGTGGTGCCGATCCCCGGCGGACCGGCGCTGCTGGTCAAGCAGTACCTGCGCGGCGGCGTCGTCGCCAGCTTCAACCGCGAGCGCTATTTCGACTGCGAGCGCTTCGTGGCGGAGCTGGAGACCGGCCGGCTCGCCGCGGCGGCCGGCGTCCCGACCGCGCGACCGCTGGGGGTGGTGCTGCTCCCGGCACGGCCCGGCTGGCGGGCCTGGGGAATGAGCGCGTTCCTGAAGGACGCGATCGACATGGCGCGTCTGCTGGCGGAAGAGCGGGACCCCGCGCGCCGCGCCGCGCTGTGGGACGAGGCGCGGCGCTTCTGCGAGCTGCTGCTCGAGCGTGGCCTCGAGCACCGCGACCTCAACCTCGGCAACATCCTGCGCTCCGAGGACGCGCTCTACGTGATCGACCTCGACCGCGCCGTGATGCACCACGGGCCGGTGCCCGAGGACGTGGCGGAGCGGGTGCGGGAGCGGATGGAGCGCTCGCGGCGGAAGGTGGC
The DNA here is from genome assembly GCA_963702425.1 of uncultured Acidobacteriota bacterium. Lineage (GTDB taxonomy): Bacteria > Acidobacteriota > Polarisedimenticolia > J045 > J045 > JALOKP01. The sequence continues at coordinate 40,296 of CAVPCQ010000016.1, read as the reverse complement.
CCTGTCGTAGCGGCTACTGCCGCGCCAGCTCCCGTCCCGCCGACTTGTCGCGATACATCGCCTTGTCGGCGCGGTGGATCAGCTCCTCGAGACTGCTCCCGTCGTCCGGGAAGGCTGCCGCGCCGACGCTGATCCCGACGGTCACCACCGTTCCGTCCGGCAGCTCGTAGCCGGTCGTGCGCACGCTCTCCTTCAGCCGCGAGAGCACCACCTCGGCCTCCTCGACCGTCGTCTCCGGCAGCAGCGCCACGAACTCGTCGCCGGCGTAGCGGCAGACCGTGTCGCCGGTGCGCAGCGCGTCACACAGGATCGCCGCCAGGCGGCGCAGTACGACGTCGCCGGCCTGGTGGCCGTGCTGGTCGTTGACCCCCTTGAAGCCGTCGAGGTCCATCACGGCGACGGTCAGCGGCGTCGCGCTGCGGATCGCGCGCGCCAGCTCCTGTTCGAGCCGCAGGTAGAGGAAGCGGCTGTTGGGGATGCCGGTCAGCGGGTCGGTCAGCGACGAGCGCTGGATCGCCTCGTAGCGCAGCGCGTTGCGCAGCGCCCGCGCCAGCTGCGCCGCCGCCGAGTCCAGCACGCGCCGGTGGTCGTCGGTGAAGGCGGCCGGCTCGTCGGCGTAGAGCGCGAGCAGTCCCAGCCGCCCGACGTCGTCGCCCAGCGGCACGAGTGCCGCGGCGCGCGGCAGCGCGCAGGCGTCGTCCTCCGCGGCCGTTCCGCCGAGGTCGGTGCGCGGGTCCTCGTTGACGACGGTCACGCCGTGGAGGAACGCCCAGCCGATGTGCCCCTCGCCCGGCGTGAAGCTGCGGCGCACCAGCAGCGGCGCCAGCGGGCCGTGAGCGGCGCGCGCCGCCAGTTCGCCGTCGGTCTCGAGGAAGAGCGCGGCCGAGGAGACCGGCATCATCCGCCGCAGGTGCTCGACTGCCTGGGGCAGCATCTCGGAGAGATCGAGCGTCTGGCCCAGCTGCCGCGCCAGGTCGTAAAGTACGGAGACCTCGCTGCGCGCCGCGCCGATGTCGTCGAGCGCGTCGTGCACCTCGACCTGCGAGGCCCGCTGGGATTCATCCGCCTCGACGACGCCGAGGATCTCGGTCGCGGCGCGACAGAAGACGTCCGCCAGGTGCGGGTCGAGCACGCTCCCCGCCAGGCGCGCCACGTGATCGACCTGCTCGTTCTGCGACGGTGCCCGCCCGAGCGTGCGGCGCAGCTGCTCGAGCTGGTCGCCGACGGCGATGATCCGCGCTCCGAGCGGGATCGCCTCGCCGGCCAGGCCGTCGGGGTAGCCACGGCCGTCCCAGCGCTCGTGATGGTGCCGCACCAACGGCGCCAGCGGCTGCGGCAGCGTGACCTCGCGCAGGATCGCGGCCCCCAGCTCGGCGTGGTGCCGGAACTTCTCCTGCTCCAGCCCCTGCTCGGGGATGTCCTCGCGCAGCAGGTGGTCGGGAAGCCCCAGCTGCCCGATGTCGTGGAGCAGGGCCGCGGCGTGCAGCGTCTCCAGCCCGGCGGGATCGAGCGCCTCGCCGCCCGGCCTTCCCAGCAGCCGCCTGCCCAGTTCGAGACTGGTCATCGCCACGCGGCGCGCGTGGCCGCGCCGCCGGACGTCGCGGGCGTCGATCGCGCGGGCGAAGGTCTCGGTCATCTGCTGGTGGAGGCGGACCAGCTGCTCGAGCTGGCCATTCCGCGTTCGCAGGCGCTCGAAGGCGGCCCACGCGACGAGCGCCGCGACGAGCGCCGGGAGCGCCGCCGGCACCAGCTCCGGCCAGGTCGAGCCCGCCGTCAGGCAGAGCGCCAGCGCCCCCGCGGCCGCGGCGACCAGCGGCACGAGGTAGGGCAGGGTCCGGCGCCTGGCGGGCGCAGCTTTCACGCGCACCTCCGCCCCTTCCCGATACAAGTTGCGCGCCAAACCGGATGAACCGCTGCGCATGCGTTCGGACGGCGAAGGGGCCCCCCGGGGCCGATTTGTGGAACGAATCGACCCGAAGGGGGTGACCGGAAGTTGGACGATCTGGCCGGTGCCCCGCCGGGAACCCATATTCGGCCGGGGACTCGAGAGGGCGGACCGGCCGCGCGGGGATGCGCGGCCCGGGCCGGAGGACGGGCCGGGGATGGCATCGCAGAAGCTGGCCGGCGTCGCGGGGATCGGCCCCGCCGCGCTGGAGCGTGCCGCGCGCGCGGTGGCCGGGCGCCTGGGGGTGCCCTACCTCGACGCGATTCAGCCCGGGGCGCTGGTGCTGGTCGACAGCGACGCGGGCGGGCCGGGCCAGGGGCCGTCCTCGCTGCGCGCCGCGCTGGAGGCCGGCGCGGCGGCGGCGATCGGGCTGGCTCCGACGACGCTGGCCGACGCGCGGGTCGCGCTCTTTCACGCCGGCGCGGCCGACGTCGTCTCCCCCTCCGAAAGCGACGAGGAGATCACGATCCGCGCCGGCCGGGCGCTGGCCGGCGGGCGCGCCGCGTCGCGCCGCGCCGACGAGGTCGGTGAGCGGGTGCTGTTCCAGGCGGTGCTCGACGCGCTGCCGGTCTCGCTGCACGCGATCGACCGCGAGGCCCGGGTGGTGGTCTGGAACCGCGGGCGCGAGGACGGCCCGCTCGGCCGGCCGCGCGGCGAGGTGCTGGGCCAGAGCCTGTTCTCGGTGACCGGCGACGACGACGCGCTGCGCCGCGAGTACGAAGCGATCTTCCGCGAAGGGCGCGCCCGGTCGTACGAGGTCGAGGGGCAGGAATCGCCGAGGATCTACCGCGTCGAGCGGCTGCCGATGCGCCTCGGCAGCGGCGGCGCCGTGACCCATGTCGTCACCTTCGCCCAGGACGTCACCGAGCAGCGCGCGATGGAACGTTCGATCGCCCAGACCGAGACGCTCGCCGCGGCCGGGCGCCTGGCCGCCGGCGTCGCGCACGAGATCCGGAACCCCCTGGCGACGATCGCCGGCTGCGCCGAGGCGCTGCGCCGCCGCCTGGCGCAGCCGCTCGACGGGACCGATCGCGAAGAAGTGCGGGCCGACGCCGAGGTAATCGAGCAGGAGGCCTACCGCTGCGCCGGGATCCTCGGGGGGCTGCTCGACTTCTCGCGCGTCAAGGGGGCCGGCGCGCGCCGCGCCTGCGACCTCGAGTCGATCGCGTGCCGCGCGCTCTTCGTGCTCCGGCACAACCCGCGGGTCGCCAAGCTGTCGATCGCGGTCGAGGCCGAGCCCGGTCTGCCGCCGATCCAGGCCGACGAGGACCAGCTGGTGCAGGTCCTGCTCGCGCTGGTGCTCAACGCCGCCGACGCGGCCTCCGCGGGCGGGACGATCACGCTCCGCGTCGGTCGCGGCCGCGAAGCCGACGGCGCCGATCCGGATGAGCTCGTCGCTTCGGTCGAGGACGACGGGCCCGGCGTCCCGCCGGAGATCCGCGAGCGGATCTTCGAGCCGTTCTTCACCACCAAGCCGCCCGGTCAGGGGACCGGGCTCGGCCTCTCCGTTGCCTACGGCCTCGTGCGCTCCCACGGCGGCCGCCTCGTGCTTCAGCCGGGGCGGACGACGGGCGCGCGCTTCGACGTCGTGCTGCCGGCCGCCCGCCCGGAGGTCACCACGCCATGAGTCCCGACGACACGCTTCAGGATCCCGTCCCGGACGGCCCCACGATCCGCGTCCTGCTCGCGGACGACGAGGAGCCGCTGCGGCGGATCCTGTCGCGCGAGCTGGTCCGCAAGGGGCACCACGTGACGCCGGCCGAGGACGGGCGGCGCGCGATGGCGCTGCTGGCCGAGGAGGAGTTCGACGTCGCGATCCTCGACGTCCGGATGCCCGGCATGGACGGGATGTCGGTGCTGCGTTCGCTGGGGGAGGAGGTCTGCCCGCCTCAAGTGATTCTGCTGACCGGGAACGCGACGGTCGAAGCGGCGGTCGAGGCGATGAAGCTGGGGGCCTACGACTTCGTCACCAAGCCCTGCCGGATCGACCAGCTCGACGCGCTGATCCGCGGCGCGGCGCGCAAGCGCGAGCTGGCCCGCGAGAACGACCGGCTGAAGCGCCGGGAGGAGCACCGCGACCCGTCGCCGCTGGCGCACGGCTGGAACTCGCGCGCGATGGTTCCGGTGCTGCGGCTGATCGACCGCCTCGCGCCGTCCGACCTGCCGGTCCTGATCCTCGGGCCCTCGGGCGTCGGCAAGGAACTGGTCGCGCGCGAGATCCACCGCCGCAGCCGCCGCACGCACGGGCCGTTCGTCGACCTCAACTGCGCCGCGATCCCCGACACGCTGCTCGAGAGCGAACTGTTCGGCCACGAGAAGGGTTCGTTCACCGGGGCCGCGACCAGCCGCGCGGGGCTGATGGAAGCCGCCGACGGCGGCACGCTCTTCATGGACGAGGTCGGCGAGCTGACGCCGGGGCTCCAGGTCAAGCTGCTGCGCGTGCTCGAGACGATGAGTTTCTTCCGCGTCGGCGGACGCAAGAAGGTGCAGGTCGACGTGCGGCTCGTCGCGGCGACCAACCGCGACCTCTCGACCGAGGCCCAGACCGGCCGCTTCCGCCCCGACCTCTACTACCGGATCAACGCCGGCACGATCCCGGTCCCGCCGCTCAGCGAGCGGGTCGAGGAGATCCAGCCGCTGGCGACCGCGTTCCTGCGCGCGATCGATCCGCGGCTCGCGCTCGGGCCGACGGTGCTGGACGCGCTCAGCGTCTACCCCTGGCCGGGCAACGTGCGCGAGCTGCGCAACGTGATCGAGCGCGCGGCGCTGCTGGCCCGCGACGGGATCATCCGGCTGGAAGATCTGCCGCGCGAGATCGTCGCGCCGCCGGTGCGGCCGCTGGTCGCGCCGCGCGACGCGGCGTGGGGCACCGGCGCGCCGTACGGGACGGCCTACGCCGCTGCGTTCGGTCCGCCGCCGTTCGGCGGCATGCCCGGGACCTCACCCGTGCCGCCGCCGATGCACGACGGAGGCGCGCACGCCGGCTCGCTCGTCGACATCGAACGGCAGCGGATCCTCGAGGTGCTGGAGAGCACCCGCTGGCACCGCGGGCGTGCGGCCGACATCCTGGGGATCTCGGTCCGCACGCTCTACCGGAAGATCAAGGCCTTCGGGCTCGACCGCGAGGGGGTTCCGGCGGGCTGACGGGGGTCCGGGGGGCTGCTAGAATCGCGGCTCCATCCCGGAACCCGCCAGGACCCCCCAAGGAGCCCCCATGGACACCGCGTCGCGCAAGATCGTCCTCGAGGCCGTCAAGACCGCGATCATCACCGAGCTGCGCGGCTACGAGGTCTACAAGGCCGCCGCCGAGCGCGCCACCGACCCGGCCGCGAAGGAGATGTTCAAGTCGCTGGCCGAGGACGAGAAGCACCACAAGGACTTCCTCGAGACCAACTTCCGCTCGCTGTGGGAGAAAGGCGAGTGGGCGATGCCGGCGACCCCGGAGAACCTCTCGCCGCTGGACCACTCCGAGATCCTGACCCCGTCGTTCCTGCAGCGCGTAAAGGGCGGCGACTTCGAGATGGCGGTCGTCGCGGCTGGCGCGGAGCTGGAGCGCTCGGCGATCCACTTCTACCAGGACGCCGCGACCCGCTGCCCCGACGAGGAGTCGGCCAAGGTCTTCCGCTTCCTCGCGGAGTGGGAGGCCGGGCACCTCGAGACGCTGGTCGACCTCGAGCGCCAGATGCGCGACTCGTGGTTCGCGGAGCAGGGGTTCAGCCCGTTCTAGACCGGGCTGCCGCGATGGCCGAGGCCGGCGCGAAGGACAAGCTGTTCCTCTTCGACGGGACCTACGCCGTCTTCCGCGCCTTCTTTGCGATCCAGGGGCTGCGCGCGGCCGACGGCACGCCGACCGGCGGCGTTTTCGGCTTCGTCAACACCGTGCGCAAACTCCTGCGCGAGAACCAGCCGGCGCACTTCGGCGTCGCTTTCGACGTCGAGGGGCCGACTCACCGCGACGAGATCTTCGAGGACTACAAGGCCAACCGGCCCGAGCCGCCCGACGACCTGGTCCCGCAGTTCGGGCTGGCGATGGAGGCGGCGACGGTCCTGGGCTGGCCGGTCCTGACCGCGCCCGGCTTCGAGGCCGACGACGTGCTCGCGACCCTCGCGGGCGAGGCCAAGGCGCGCGGGCTCGACGTCGTGCTGGTGACCGCCGACAAGGACCTCTACCAGCTCGTCGACGCCGACGTCGTCGTGCTCAACCCGGCCAAGGACGACCGCGTCCTCGATCCGGCGGGGGTCCTCGAGGTCTTCGGCGCGCGGCCCGACCAGGTCGTCGACGTGCTGTCGCTGATGGGCGACGCCACCGACAACGTCCCGGGCGTCCCGGGCGTCGGCGAGAAGACCGCCAAGGCGATGATTCGCCGCTACGACACGCTCGACGCGGCGCTGGCGCGCGCGCGGCTGTTCCGCGCGGTGTGGCAGGCGAAGGAGCGCGCGCTGGTGGCGCTCGAGGCGGGCGTTGCAGGCGATGCAGCGGCGTTGGACGGCGCGCTTGCCGCGCTCGTGCCGGCGGCTCGCGAGCTGGCCGCGCTCGAGGAGCGGCTGGGCGGCGACGAGGCAGCCGAGTTCGTCGCCCGCTTCGGCGCTGCCGCCGGCCTGACCGCGTCGACCCCCGAGCGCGCGCTCCGGAAGGCGCTCAAGGAGCTGGAAAGCAGGACGCAGCCGAAGGTCTGGCTCTCGCTCGCCGACAACGAAGCCGCCGCGCACTTCTCCAAGCAGCTGGTGACAGTGCGCGCCGATGCGCCGGTGGCGCTCGACCTCGACCGGATGCGCGCCGGTCACGAGGACCGCGCCGGAGCGGTCGCGCTGTTCCGGAGACTCGGTTTCCGGACCCTGCAGCGGGAGTTCGAATCGGCGAGCGAAGCTGCGGCGGCGGGGGACGCCGGGGGGGAAGCCAGTGCGCCCGCGGCGCCGGAACCAACTGCGCCCGCGGCCCCGTCGCGTCCGGCACCGCCTCCGGCGCTCTCGCTCAAGCCCGGCCTCTTCGATGCGCCTGCGCCGGCGACCCCCGCGCCCGCGGCCGCCCCCGGCCCCGCCCCGCTCGGCGCGTCGCTCGAGGTCGCGGTCCTGGACGATCTTGCGGCGCTGAAGCAGCTGGCGAAGACGCTCGCCGCGGCGCGGCCGCTCGCCGTCGACACCGAGACCGATTCGCTCGTCGCGCGCGCCTCGCGCCTGGTCGGCGTTTCCCTGGCCTGGAACGGCGGCGGCGGCGCCTACCTGCCGGTCGGGCACAAGACCGGCGAGCCGCAGGCCGCCTGGGACGACGCGCGCCCCGTGCTGGCTCGCGTGCTCGAGGACCCCGGGGTCCCCAAGGCCGGCCAGAACCTCAAGTACGACCGCGCCGCACTGCGCGCCGCCGGCGTCGTCGTGCAGGGGATCGTCTTCGACACCCTGATCGCGGCCCAGCTGCTCGATCCCGGCCGCACCACGAGCCACCGCCTGGACGACCTGGCGACGCGCTACCTCGGCGTCGGCATGATCCCGTACAGCGAGGTCTCGCGGAGCGGCGGCGTCGAGCAGACGCTCGACCAGGTCGGCATCGCCGCGGTCGCCCGATACGCCGTCGAGGACGCCGTCGTGGCGCTGCGCCTGGTCGCGCCGCTCGAGGCGAAGCTGCGCGAGGAGGGGCTGTGGCGGCTCTTCGAAGAGATCGAGATGCCGCTGGTCGCGATCCTCGAGGAGATGGAGCACGAGGGGGTGCGGATCGACGTCGAGCGGCTGGCCGCGATGGGGCGCGAGATCGACGCCGAGATGGCGCGGCTCGAGGGCGAGATCTTCGAGCTGGCCGGCCACCCGTTCAACGTCGGCTCGCCGCCGCAGCTCCGGACCGTGCTGTTCGACGAGCTGAAGCTCCAGCCGACGGGGCGCAAGACCACCAAGACCAAGGCCCACTCGACCAGCCAGGAGGACCTCGAGGCGCTGGCCGAGGACCACCCGCTGCCGGCGAAGGTGCTCGACTACCGCGAACTGGCCAAGCTCAAGGGGACCTACGTCGACGCGCTGCCGAAGCTGGTCGATCCGCGGGACGGCCGGGTCCACACCCAGTTCCACCAGCTCGGCGCCGCGACCGGCCGGCTCTCGTCGTCCGACCCCAACCTCCAGAACATCCCGATCCGCACACCGATCGGCAAGCGGATCCGCGAGGCCTTCGTCCCGGACCAGGGCTCGATCTTCGTCTCTGCCGACTACTCGCAGATGGAGCTGCGCATCCTGGCGCACCTCTCCGGTGACCCCGAGCTGAGCGAGGCCTTCCGGCGGGATCTCGACATCCACCGCTACACCGCGGCGCTGGTCACCGGCGTGCCGCTCGAGGAAGTCACCGCCGAGATGCGTTCGCGCGCCAAGGCGGTCAACTTCGGGATCATCTACGGGATGTCGGAGTTCCGGCTGGCGCGCGAGCAGGGGCTGACCCGCGAGGACGCGCGGGCCTTCATCGAGGCCTATTTCAAGCGCTACCCGAAGGTCAAGGGCTACCTCGACTCGGTGATGGCCGAGGTCCAGCGGACCGGCCAGGTGCGGACCCTCTTCGGTCGGATCCGGCGCTTCCCCGAGCTGCGCGACGCGACGGGACAGGGGATGCGGCTGCCGCGCGCACAGCGCGACGGGCTGCTGCGCCAGGCGGTCAACGCGCCGATCCAGGGGACGGCGGCCGACATCGTCAAGAAGGCGATGTCTGACGTGACGGCGCGCCTCGCCGCCGAGGGGCTCTCGGCGCGGCTGCTGCTGCAGGTCCACGACGAGCTGCTGCTGGAGTGCCCGGAGCGCGAGGCCGCGGCGACGCTCGTCGCGGTACGCGAGAGCATGGAGGGGGCCGTGCGGCTGTCGGTCCCGCTGAGGGTCGAGGCCCGGACCGGCGCGACCTGGGCGGCGGCCCACTGAGCGGGAAGGCCACGATTCGCCGCGCCCGGCGGCGCTTCACAGGGGCCGCCGGACCGGCGAGGCCCTATATTCCTGCCAGGGCCGGGACGGTAAGGTGAGTCGCGTGGAAAGCCTCTTCCCATCGGGCCGTCCGGCCCGCGTGCTCGTGGTCGACGACGACGATGACGTGCGTGACGTGCTGCGCCAGGAGTTCGGCCGGCGCGGCCTGTCCGTCGAGGGCGCGGCCTCGGCCGGCGAGGCGCGCGGGCTGTTCGGCGCGGGCGGCCGCTTCGACCTGGTGCTCTGCGACATCGACATGCCCGGCGAGCGCGGCACCGAGCTGCTGGCCTGGATCAAGGCGACCGACCCGGACGTCGCGGTCGTGATGGTGACCGGCATCAGCGACGCCCCGACCGCGGTCGGGGCGATGCTCAACGGCGCCTCGGACTACGTCTGCAAACCGTTCTCGCTGGCCGAGGTCCGCGCCCGGACCGACCAGGCGCTCGACAAGCGCCGGCTGGTGCTCGAGAACCACGCCTATCAGAACAACCTCGAGCGGCTGGTCGAGGAGCGGACGCACGAGGTCCTGTCGGCGATGGCCGAGATCCGCTCGCTGTCCGACGACCTGCGCGCGGCCTACGACGCCACACTGGTCGCGATGCTCTCCGCGCTCGACAAGCGCGACAACGAAACGCAGGGCCACTCGCTGCGCGTGGTGGCCTATACCGAGCGGCTCGCGAAGGAGCTCGGGATCGCCGAGCCCGAGCTGATCGCGATCCGCCGCGGCGCCCTGCTGCACGACGTCGGCAAGATCGGGGTTCCCGACGCGATCCTGCGCAAGCCCGGCAAGCTCGACCGCGAAGAGTGGCTCGTCATGAAGAAGCACGCCGAGCTGGGCTACGAGATGCTGCGCGACATCAAGTTCCTGCGTGAGGCGGCGTTGATCGTGCTGACGCACCAGGAGCGGTTCGACGGCGGTGGCTACCCGCGCGGCCTGAAGGGGGAGGAGATCCCGCTCGGGGCCCGGCTCTTCGCCTGCGCCGACTCGCTCGATGCGATGACCTCCGACCGCCCGTACCGCAAGGCGCTCCCCTACGAGCGGGTGCGCCAGGAGCTGATCGACTTCACCGGGACGCAGTTCGACCCGCTGGTGGTCGAGGCCTTCCTGCGCGTGCCGCCCGAAGACTGGCGGCGAATCCGCGACGCCGCCGAGCGGCTCGACCTGGCCGGGGCCGACTTCGGGAGCGGGATCCTCTAGCGTCGCGCCTTGCGAGGTCTTCCGCTTTCAGCGTATGTTCTGGCTTCTGGTCGAGGGCCCAGGCAGCGCGTCCGATGTCCCCGCTGACGGGCCCGGGTCGTCGCCCTCGGAGATCGGGATGACGAGGTCCGTGCGCTCGGGTGGGCTCGGGGCGGGACGATCGCTTCAGCGCGCGGCCTCTGTCGCGCTCCTGCTCGGCAGCCTCGCGTCCGCAGCGTGCCGGCCGGGCGACGCGCCCGCAGTCCCCTACGCGGGCCCGGTCCGGCACGTGATCGTCATCTCCCTCGATACGACGCGCGCGGACCACTTCGGCTGCTACGGGAACCCCTGGATCCGCACCCCGCGGATCGACGCCCTGGCGGGCGAGTCGATCCAGCTTCTCGACTACATGACGGTGGCGACGACGACCCTTGCCTCGCACGTCTCGCTCTTCACCGGGAAGTACCCGCACTCGCACGGCGTGCCGCGCAATGGCTTCACGGTGAACCCCGAGAACGTCCTGCTGGCGGAGATCCTCCAAACGGCCGGCTTCCGGACCGCGGGTTTCCTCGGCTCGTTCGCCCTCGACAGCCGCTTCGGCGTCAACCGCGGTTTCGACGCCTACGACGAGACCTTCAGCACCCTGATGGGCGTCGGAGGAGCCGACCAGAACCAGCGCAGCGCGGCCGAGGTGACCGACGCGGTCATCCGCTATTTGGACCAGGGGGGCGTCCCCCGCAACCTGTTCCTGTTCGTGCACTACTTCGACCCGCACCTGCCGTATTCGCCGCCCCCGCCGTACGACGCGATGTACGGGGCGGGTCCGGGTTCCGGGCGGATCGAGATGACCGGCCACCCGGCGCTGCAGTCCGGGGACCGGTCGCCGAAGGACCAGGCGAGCCTCGCCCTCTACGCGGGCGAGATCTCGTACATGGACGAGCAGATCGGCCGGCTGCTCGACGACCTGAAGCGGCGCGGAATCCTGGACCGCGCGATCGTCGTCGTGACGAGCGATCACGGCGAGAATCTCGGCGACGCACCGGGCCCGGCCTTCGAGCACGGGTGGACCGTGTACGAGGTCGAGAGCCGCGCCGTGGGCCTGATCCGCCTCCCGAACGCCGAGCAGGGTGGCACGCAGTCGGCGGCCCTCGTCGCCAGCGTCGACATCCTGCCGACGTTGCTGCGCTATCTCGAACTGCCGCCGCCCGCGGGAGTCGACGGCGAGGCGCTCGACCTGTCCCATCTCCCCACCGGACCGGACGCACGGATCCGGTTCGCGGAGGCGACCAAGCCCTGGGGGGCGGTGGAGAAGGGCGTGCCGTGGGCCAACCTGCGCAAGGCCAACTGCGCACGCCGCGAGTCGTCCAAGTACATCCGGACCCCGTATCGCCAGCTCGAGGAGCTCTACGACCTGCGCGCGGACCCCCGCGAGCGGAGGAATCTCCTCGCCGACCCGGTGCTCCGGCCCGGCGCACCGGAGAACGACCTGCGCACCGCCCTCGAGAGCTGGTCGGCGGCCGGGAAGCCGCTGCCGACCGAGTTCGAGCCGAACCAGGAGGAGGAGACGCTCCGGCGGCTGCGGTCGCTGGGGTATCTGGGCGGCGGCGTGGGCGACGGCGACCGCTGATGGCCCGCACCTCCCGGCTGCTCCACTTCGGTGTCTGCTTGACGCTGCTCGCCGCGGCGCTCGGCGGCTGCCGCGGCGAGTCCCCGCAGCGCGCGCCAGCGGCCCCGCGCGAAGGGGCCCCGGCCCCGGACGACGCCGAGATCGAGCGCCTGCGTTCGCTGCCCTACGCGGGCGGCTCGCCCGCTGCGCGCGACGAGCCGACGGGGGTCGTGCACGCCGATCCCGCGCGCGCCGGTCCCGGTTACCGGCTCTACGAGGTGCCCGAGCTGGGCCGGGCCGACCTGATCGACGTCCAGGGCGAGATCGTCCACGACTGGCGCCGGCAGCCGGGCGAGAAATGGCAGCACGCCGAGCTGCTCGAGAACGGCGATCTCCTCGTCGTCGGGCAGGCGGACCAGCAGGCGACCGGGGCCGTCGCCGGGCCGGTCCCGGCCTTCGTTCTGCGGTTCGACTGGTCCGGACGGCTGCTCTGGAGCCGCGCCCTGCCCGCGCATCACGACATCGAGGTCACACCGCAGGGCAAGCTGCTGGTCCTGACCATGCAGGCCCGCCGGGAGCCGTCGATCAATCCGGAGCTCGATGTGCGCGACGACCAGCTCACCCTGCTCGAGCCCGACGGCACGCCGATCGAGTCGCACTCCTTTCTCGACGCCGTCCGGAGCAACCCGGACGCATTTCCCCTCCGGCCGGCGAAGCCGTCTCGCGTCGACGGGCCGCTCTGGGTCGACCTCTTCCATGCCAACTCGGTCGAGTGGATGCGCCGGCCGGAGCTCTTCGGGCGCGACCGCCTCTACGGGCCCGACAACATCCTCGTCTCCTTCCGCCACCAGAACCGGATCGCGGTCTTCAACTGGCCCGCGAACGAAGTCCTCTGGTCCTGGGGCCGCGACGAGCTGGCCGGGCCGCACGACGCGCAGGTGCTCGAGGGCGGGAACATCCTCATCTTCGACAACGGCCTCGGGCGCGGCTGGTCGCGCGTGCTCGAGGTCGATCCGCTCGCCGGTCGGATCGTCTGGGAATACCGGGCGACGCCGCCGGAGTCCTTCTTCACGGCCAGCAAGGGGTCGGCGCAGCGGCTGCCCAACGGCAACACGCTGATCGCCGAATCCGACAAGGGGCGGGCGTTCGAGATCGATCCGGCGGGCGAGATCGTCTGGGAGTACGTCTGCCCGCATCGGCTGGACGATGGCGCCCAGCGCGCGGCGATCGGGCGGATGGTCTGGCACCCGGCCGCGGCGATCGAGCCGCTGCTGGGTCCGAACGTCACTTCACCAGCACGCTGACGGTAGCCGCCGGCCGCCTCGCAGCGCCCATCGAGCCCGACCCCTTGACCACCACTTCCAGCTCCGCCACGTAGCGCCCCGGCCGGATCGGCGCGGTGCATGCGAGCGTGACCGGAGCGCTTTCCCCCGGCAGCAGGTTGCTCGACAGGGACGTGGTCGCGTTCAGGGGGGTACCGCGGGGCCCGGCGGCGATCTCGGCGGCCCCGGAATCCACCCTCCGCCACCGGCGGATCCCGACCGAGACGTCCCCCCCGTCGTCGCGGCCGTAGACGAAGCTGTCCCCGGCCCACGCGTTCTGTCCCTCGTTGCGGATCGTCAGCGGCAGGTCGAAGCGCGCGCCCGGCCCCACGGTCAGGTCCGCCGGGGCGGTCAGCTCGAAGGCGTCGCCGTTCCCGCCGGCTCGGCTTTCCGCGTAGAAGGGGTCGTTCGCCAGGCGCTGCGTGACCTCACGCGGGCCCCGCGGCACCGCGTCCGGCGACTCGACCTCGAACACGCCGATCCCGGAAGGCGACTGCTGCACGGCCCGGTAGCCCGCGCGGCGGTAGCTCTCCGCCGTCGCGGCATCCCGGGTCACGACGTAGCGGACCCCCAGCGCCCGCAGGACCCGCTTCGCTTCGGCGTGCGCCGGATTCGCCGTGTTGACCGCAATCGACTCGTGCCACCGCAGGTTGGCGGCCACCGTGCCGTTGGGCGTGCGCCGGCCGTGAACGAGCGACACCAGCATCGTCCCGGCCTCTTCCAGGTGCTGCTCGCGCACCGTGAGCAGCCCCATCGGCGCTTCCATCACCGCGAAGTCGCCCGGCTGCTCGGCGAGCCAGCGGAACGCGGGGTCGGCGGCGCGCTCCGGGAGGATCCGCACCGGGTGCACGCCGGCGCGGGCCTCGAGGAACGAGGCGGCGAGCAGCGCCACGGCGAGCACGCGGCCGCGGGGGCTGCGCGCCATCCGGACCACGACGAAGGCCCCGGCGAAGGCCAGCGCGAGGTGCGTCAGCACGCCGAAGCGCGCCGGGGCGCGGATCGCCTGGAGCGGCAGGAGCAGCTCGTAGAGGGCTTCGTAAGGCGTCGGGAAGTCCATGAACGGCAGACCCAGCTGCCAGAACAGGAGGCGCATCGTTCCGAAGGACAGGACGAAGGCGAGGATCCCGACCAGCGCGATCTCGGGCGACTTCTTCCGGAGCAGGCCCAGCCCCGCGAGGCCGAGGGCCAGCGCGACGAAGCCCGGGAAGAGGTGGGAATCGAAGTAGTCGTTTCCCTCCCCGCCGAACGGGGGCAGGACCGTTCCCGCCGCCCCCGTGACCCAGGCGTAGAGGTCGGCGCAGCGCCAGTCCACCTGCGCAATCTGCCGCTTCACGCCGTAGGTCCGGGAGAACGCGGCGTACTTCAGTGCGATCGGGGCGAGCAGGACCGCGATCACGAGACCCGACAGCAGGAGCGGCATCACGCCGCGCCACCAGCCGATCCGCCGCCGCCACGTGCCCCACAGCAGGGCGACCGGGACCGTCAGGGCGAGGGGCACCGCGATGTACGAGTACTCGACGGCGGCGGCGGCGAGCGCCAGCGCGAACCAGACCGCGCGCCGGCGGTCCGGCGCCTCGAGGAAGCGGGCCATCGTGGCCAGCGCCAGCGCGAGGAAGGGCGCGAAGATCCCCTCGACGTGGCAGACGTGATTGGCGCGGAACATCCCGAAAGAGAAGAGCAGGGCCAGGGCCGCGCCGCCCCAGCGCGATCCCGTCAGGAGCGTCCCGGCGTAGTAGCAGCCGGCGGCGGTCAGGGCCAGCGCGAGCCAGAGGGTGACGCCCCACGCCAGCACGGGCGGCAGCAGTCGGAAGAGCGGGATCGACCAGAGCCCTTCCGTCAGCCGCGGATCGTTGGCGACCAGCGGGTCCCGCATCGGCAGCAGGACCCGCGCGTCGTAGAAACTCGACGGGTGGCCGGCACCCCAGGCCAGCATGTAGGTCCACATCGACGAGTCGATCCGCGCGTAGAGTTCGCCGCTGCCCTGGTAGGTGGTGGGAATGCTGGTGCGGTTCGGGTACCAGGGGGCGGTGAACATCACGGCCAGGACCGCGCAGGCCGCGAGAATCACCGACAACTCGACTCCCCAGCGGCGGGTCCCGGCCGCACCCGCTGCGGTCGTCACTCGATCACCGGGCGTAGCCGAGGGAGCGGAGCGCTTCCATCTGCTCCTCCGTGGGTTGCCATTCGCCCGGCTCCTCGCGACGCGACGCCGGCAGGGCGCGCAGGAGCTGGACGACCTCGTCGTCCTCCGAGGGGGGCCCCGAGGGCCAGAGGTTCTTCGTCTCGCGCGGATCGTCCGGTGCGAAGTACTGCCACGCGTCGGTGTCGCGATTCCAGATCGCTGTGCCGCGGTCGCTGCGGGAGGAGCGCAGATCGCCCGACCAGAGGCTCCCCTCGGCCACGGAGAGCTTCGCGCCCGCGCTTCCGAGGACCTGCCCCGGCAGCCCGGCCGGCACGGCGACACCGGCCTGCGCGAGGAGCGTCGGAGCGATGTCGAGCTGCCGCACGCGTTCCCTTCGCACCACGCCGCCCGGTGTGCCGGGCCGCCGGAGGATCAGCGGAATCTCGATCAACTCGTGGTGGTGCGTGTGCCCGTGCTCGAAGCTGCCGTGGTCCCAGAACTCCTCGCCGTGGTCGGCCACGACCAGCACTGTCGTGCGCGCCCACAGTCCCTGCTTCTCGAGTCCCTGGCGCAGCCGACCGAACTGGTCGTCGAGAAACCGGATCTCCCCGTCGTAGCGCGCCTCGAGGCTCTGCCTCTGCCGGTCGGTCAGCGGCAGCGTGCCGTCCGCGATCTGCCGGACCTGGTCCGCGCTTCCGAACCCGTTCTCGATTCGGCCCGCCGCGTCGGGCTCGAACATCGTGTCGTAAGGGGCCGGAGGGTCGTACGTCAGGTGGGCGTCGAAGTAGTGCACGACCAGGAAGAAGGGCTCGCCGCGGACCTGCTCGAGCCAGGCGAGCGCGGCATCCGTCGTCGCCCGGGCGTCGCGGCTGCCGACGTTGGACCGGTCGCTGCGGGAATAATCGTAGCTTTCGAAGCCGCGCGAGAGCCCCGACTCGGGGCTGCAGAAGACGACGTTCATGACCGCCGCCGTCCGGAAGCCGGCCTTCGAGAAGAGCTCCGCGAGGGTCGGCACGCTCGGCGCCACCATGTGGAGCCCCTTCGAGGCCCGGCTCGCCTGGTGGACGTGCGGCGGCTGTCCGGTCAGGATCGTGGCCACGGCCGGCAGGGTCCACGGGGACTGCGAGTACGCGTGCTCGTAGCGCTCACCCTCGGCGGCGAGCCGGTCGAGGTTCGGGGATGTCTCCCGCGGGTAGCCGTACGACGCGAGGTGATCGGCCCGCACGGTGTCGAGGATCACGAGCACGATCCCCGGTCCCGGCTTCTCCGGTGCGCGGGCGCAGCCGGCGAACCCGAACAGCAGCGAGACGAACAGGACCAGCGCCCACGCCGGAGCGCGCCGAAAACCGCCTGTCACACGGGGCGCCGCTGCCGGGCCGGACATCGGGCGATTATATCGAAGCCGGAAGACCCGTCCAGAGACGCTCGCGCACGCGGGTCAGGCCGCTCCGCGTGCTCGTCGGGCGCACGCGACAGCGCGGAGTACACTCGGCGGCGGGAGGTCGATCGTCATGGAGACGCGCCCGGTCAGGCCGGTCCGCGGGACCGCCGAGCGTCGCTTCTACCTGGGCATGTCACTGGCGATCCTCGCGGCCGTCCTCCTCGGGTTCGCGCCGAGCTTCTTCCTGCGCCCTTGGTTCCCCGATCGACCGGTTCCCCCCGAACGGTTCTTCCTGCTCCACGGCGCCGTATTCACGGCCTGGTTCGTGCTGCTGGTCGTCCAGGCTGCGCTCGTCTCGACCGGACGAACCGCCCTGCACCGCCGGCTCGGGGCCTGCGGCGGTGTGCTCGCGCTCGTGATGGTCGCGCTGGGGACCGTGGGAGCGCTGATCGCTGCGCGTCGCCCCACCGGCTTCGTGGGGATCGCCATCCCGCCGCTGGAGTTCCTGGCGATCCCGCTGCTCGACATGCTGCTGTTCGCGCTGTTCGTCGGCCTGGCGCTCGCGTGGCGCCGCGATGTGCAGTCGCACAAGCGGCTGATGCTCGTCGGTTCGATCGAGATCATCACCGCCGCCATCGCACGCTGGCCGTTCGCGATCATGTCGGTCGGGCCGCCCGCGTTCTTTGGCTTCACGGACCTCTTCCTGGTACCGATCGTGACCTGGGACCTCGTCACGCGCCGCCGGCTGCACCCGGTCACCCTCTGGGGCGGTCTCCTGCTGATCGTTTCGCAGCCGCTGCGGCTCTGGCTGTCGGGGACCGAGGCCTGGCTCGGCTTCGCCCGCTGGGCGGTCGGCCTGCTCGGATAGCCTCGCGCCGTCAGCCGAGCAGGATCTTGGCGATCGTCTGCAGCTGCATGATGTGCGTTCCCTCGTAGATCTTCCCGATCTTCGCGTCGCGGTAGAGCTTCTCGACCGGGTAGTCCTTGACGAAGCCGTAGCCGCCGTACAGCTCGATCGCCATCGAAGCCGAGCGCTCGGCGACCTCCGCCCCCAGCCACTTGCAGATCGCCGCCTCGCGCACGAACGGCAGCCCGGCTTCCTTGAGCGCGGCGGCGTTGAGCACGGCCAGCTTGGCGGCCTCGGTCTCGGCGTCCATCCGCGCCAGGGCCTGCTGGACCGCCTGGAACTCGGCGATGGCCTTGCCGAACTGCTTGCGCTCCTTGGTCCAGCCGATCGCGTGGGCCAGGGCCCCTTCGGCCAGCCCGACCATCTGCGCGCCGATCCCGATCCGTCCCTCGTTGAGCGTCTCCATCGCGGTCTTGTAGCCCTTGCCGACCTCGCCCAGCACGCGCTCCGGTCCGACCTTCACGTCGTCGAGGATGATCTCGACCGTGGAGGAGGCGCGGATTCCGAGCTTGTCCTCCTTCTTGCCCACGCGGAAGCCGGGGTCGTCGCGCTCGACCAGGAAGCAGGTGATCCCCTTGTAGCCGGCCTCGGGGTTGACGGTCGCGAAGACGAGGTAGAGCCCGGCCTCGTAGCCGTTGGTGATCCAGAGCTTGCTGCCCGAGATCTTCCAGCCATCGCCTTCGGCGGTGGCGCGTGCGCGGAGCGAGAAGGCGTCCGAGCCCGAGCCGGCCTCCGACAGCGCGTACGCACCGACGATCTCCGAGGCGAGCTTCGGCAGGTACTTCTTCTTCTGCGCCTCGGTCCCCCAGCGCCGGATCGCGTTGTTGACCAGCGTGTTCTGCACGTCGCAGATGACCGACACCGACGGGTCGACCTTGGCCAGCTCGATGATCACGAGGATCGCGTCGGTGAAGCTCATCCCCGAGCCGCCGTACTCCTCGGGGATGTCGATTCCCATCAGCCCCATCTCGAACAGGGTCTTCAGGATCGCCGGGTCGAGCTTGCCGGTGGCGTCCATCTCGGCGACGCGCGGACGGAGCCCCTCTTCGGCGAAGCGGCGCACTTCGGCGAGCATCTGCTGCTGGTCTTCGGACGGGACATTCAGGGGGCGGGGACGGTCGGACATCGTCGGGATCTCCTCGATCTCACTTCTTGGCGCCGTCGTCGGCGCCGGGTTTCGGGGGCAGGGGAATGCCGTTCAGGATCATCGCGATGTCGCGGTCGATCGTGGCCGAGGACGGCGTCTCGATCATCCGTCCGAGCTCCTCGCCCCCGCGGCGGACGACGATCGTCGGCACGCGCTTGACGCCGGCTGCCTTGCCGCGCCCCTGGGGCTCGTCCTTGGCGCGGTCGACACCGATGAGCGTCACGGTCAGTTCCGGGTTGCCGGCCGCTTTCAGCGCGGTCAGGAGCAGCGGCAGCTGCTCGAAGCTGTCGCCGCACCAGCTGCCGAAGAAGACGTCGATCTCGGCCGCCGGCGCGGAGCGGAGCAGCTCGATCACGTCGGGATAGGGAACGTACTTCTCCCCGCGCTCCTGCCACGCCGGCAGGGCCAGCGCGAAGTCGGACAGCGCGAGGGTACCGACGACCATCTGCTTGGGCTCCCACGGCTTGGGTTCGCCGGCGACGGCCGGGAAGGCGACCAGCGAGGCGATCGCCAGGGCGAGCAGGGCGGAGCGGGCGCGCGGAGCCGTCGTCACGGGGGGCCTCGGCCGGGAGCAAGCCTCCTAGCCTACCAATCCGGCCCCGCAGAACAAGGGGCCGGGCGGCGGGCAGGCACCGCGGCGGGTAGACTCCGGCCCTCAGGAGAACCCATGCCCCCGATCCGCCCCCGCCTGCCCCGGAACCGCGTGCGGCGCGCCGCCGCCGGTTTGCTCGCGCTCGGCCTGCTTGCGAGCCTCGCCTCCGTTGCCGGCGCCGCCGACGGGAAGGAGCCAGCCGGCTCGCGCTCGAAGAAGCAGCCGGCCGATCCTGCCGTGCGTGCCGTGCTCGACCGAATGGAGCGCGCGCAGGGCCAGGTGACCTCGTTCAAGGCCAAGATCACCGAGACTCGCCTGCTGGCGGTGCTCGAGAAGCCGGAGATCCTGCGCGGCGAACTCGCCTTCGAATCGCCGGGAAAGATCCGTTGGGACTACCGCGAGCCCGAGCAGCGGACCTACGTCCTGGCCGACGGACACGTCATCGGTTGGATCCCGTCCCGGAATCGGGTCGAGAAGATGGACGTAGAGCGCCGCGAGGCCCGGCTGCGACGGATGTTCGCGATCGGGCAGGGGACCGACGCGCTGCTGAAGGACTTCACCGTAACGCTCGCCGCCGCATCCACGGTGCCGGAGTCGGACGAACTGATCCTCGTCCCCGAGTCGCGGCGGATGAGAAAGCGGGTCTCCGAAATCCGGATGTGGATCGACCGGGGCAACGACCTGCCGAAACAGATCCGCCTGGTCACGGGCGAAGGGGACAGCGTCGAGTTCGCGCTCTCGTCGGTGCAGGTCAATCCCAGGCTGGCTGCCGACGCGTTCCTGCTGACGGTCCCCAAGGGCGCCAAGGAAGTCCGCGGGATCTCCGGCCTCTCGATCTTCGGCAACGCCGCCGAGGAGGGCGACGCGGCCGAAGACCGGATGTAGCCGGCGCCCCGTCCCGCGCGCGGGTCGCCCCCCGCTCTCCCGGCTGGCCCCGACCGCGATCCCCGACGACAATGCGCTCGGAGGGTGCGCATGCAGAAGGTCGTCATCGAGGGGGTGGAGCTCGCGCTCGCGCCAGCGGATGAGATCGCCGGGGAGTGGGTCGGGCAGGACGACCTCGTCCGGCAACTGCTCGCCGCGTGGATGGTGCTGGCGCCGGAGGATCTGCCGCTCAACCCGCGTCTCGTCGGTCGGCCCGGGGTCGGCAAGACGACGCTCGCCTGCGCCGCGGCCGCGCGGCTGGGGCGCGAGGTCTACCTCTTCCAGGCCACCGCCGACACCCGACCGGAGGACCTGATCGTCACCCCGGTGCTCGGCGACGGCGGCACGATCCGCTACGTCGCCTCGACCATCGTCAGCGCGATGATCCAGGGCGGCGTCGCCGTGCTCGACGAGGGGAACCGGATGAGCGAGAAGGCGTGGGCCTCGCTGGCCCCGCTGCTCGACCAGCGGCGCTACGTCGAGTCGATCGTCGCCGGGATCAAGATCCACGCCCACCCCGACTTCCGCTTCGCGACGACGATGAACGACGACGCGTCGACCTACGACCTGCCGGAGTACATCGCCTCGCGGATCCTGCCGCGGATCGTCGTCGACTACCCGGATGCCGAGGAAGAACTGCGGATCCTGGCCTCGAACCTCCCCTTCGCGCCGCCCGAGCTGCTGCGCTACGTCGTCGCCTTCCTCCAGACGGCCCACGAGCGCGACGCCTCGTACTCGGTGCGCGACGGGATCAACCTCGCGCGCTACGCGCTCAAGCGCGCCGAGCAGTCCGGGGCGGGGGCGGCCGGCGCGATCGGACGCCTGCCCGAGGCGGCGGCCCTGGTGCTGGGCGACGACGCGCACGAGTTCATGCCCCCGGCGAACGGAGGGCCCGGCCCCCGACCGGGCGGCACCGAGTGACGGCACCGCACTGGGACGAGTCCTCCTGGCCGTGGCAGCCGGAAGCGATCCGCCTGCTCCCGGTGCTGCACGGCCGGCTGGAGTGCGCGCGCGCGGTGCGGGCCCACCTCGATGCCTTCGACCCCGACTGCGTCGTGCTCGAGCTTCCGCGCGCGCTCGCCGATCCCTGGCGGCGCGCGGTCGCGGCGCTGCCGACGCTGCAGGCGATCCGGATCGAGGCTGCCGGCCGCATCTCCTGGTTGATCCCCGAGCCCTGCGACCCGGCGGTCGAGGCCACGCGCTGGGCCGTCGAGCACGGTCGCGAGTGGGTCTGCGGCGACCTCGCCGTGCCGCGCTACGGGGCCCACGCGGACCTGCTCCCCGACGCCGCCGTCCTGCCGGTCATCGGGTACCGGGCCTATGTCGTGCGCCTGCTCGCGCGCGCGCCCTTCCGGCGCGACGCAGCCGACGACGCGCGCGAGCGCACGCTCGCCGCCGCCGCCGCGCAGGCCGCCCGCGGCGGGCGTCGGGTCGCGGTCGTGCTGGGGCTCGCGCACCTCGCGGGGGTGACGGCGGCGCTGGAGCGCGGCGCCGCGGCGCCGCTGGCGCGCCCGGTCCCGCTGGTCGCGGGCCTCATGCCGCTCGATCCCGACAGCCTGGTCGAGGTGCTCGGCGAGCCGCCGTTCGTGCAGCTCGCCTGGGAGCGCGCCCGCGCCGGCGCGGAGCCGGCGGTCTTCCCGCTCCCGGGTCGTCCGCACGAGGCCGGCACGCTGCTCCGCTTCCCGGGCGCGGGAGCCGACCCCGGCGCCGACCCCGACGCCGATCCCGACGCTGCGCACCCCGACCCGGAGCTCGTCGAAGAGCGCGCCGCGCGCGCCCGCGGCGACGACCTGCTGGCGCGCCCGCGCCTGTTCTACCGCCTCGTCCAGCAGGCCGCCCGCCACGCCCGCGAGCTGGGAAGCGACGAGCCGTCGCCCGCCGAGCGGCGGGTGCTCCACACCTTCGCGCGCAACCTCGCGCTGCTCGAGGGGCGGCTCTGCCCGGACCTCTACGAGCTGGTCGTCGCGGCGCGCGGCGCGGTGGACGATCGCTTCGCGCGCGACCTGCTGGCGCTCGCCGCCGCCTGGCCCTGGGCCGACGAAGCGGCAGGGGGCGTGCGGCTGTCGGCGCAGGACCTCGGGCGCAGCGCGCGGCTCGTGACGCTGCGGCCGCGGATCGATCGACTGGCGCGGCGACCGAGCCTGCGCGACGCGCTGCGCGAAGCCGTTCTCGGCGGTGAGGGGACGGGGATCTGCTCCTTCCCGCCGGAGGACGTGATCGTCGAAGCGCTCGGCACCGATCTCTGCGAGCGCGGTGCGGCCCGCGACGCGCGGGCCGGCGTCCAGGTCGTGCCCTTCGTCGCCAGCCTGCTCGACGGCCTCGACGCGCGCGAGACGCTGCGCCGCCGTCTCATCGACACGCGCCCGTTCGTGCGGGAGGAGATCACGGCCAAGGGCGAGGTCGGCGCGGTCGTCGTGATCTGGGACGACGAGGAGCTCGCCCCCCGCGGCGGCGCACGCCCCCGGTTCCCGTGGGCGGTCGCCTGGCATGGTGAGCACCAGAACGAATCCGACATGGCCTTCTACGCGACCGATCCGGAGCCGGGCGCGATCGCTCCGGGCATCCATCGCGCGGAGTACGGAGGCTTCATGCTGACCTGGCCTCCGCTGCGGCTCGGCGACATCTGGAACGACCCGGCCTATCGCTTCTGCCGCGGCAAGGCCGAGCGACTGCTGGTGGCGGCGCTCGACTACTCGGAGAAGGCGCTGGTGGTCTACGTCGCGCCGCGCGCGCCACGTCCGGAGGTGAGTGCGCTGGCGCGCCGGCTCTCCCGTCGGATCGTGCACCTGCGGCCCGGGGTGTTCTCGCCGGACCGGCTGCGCCGGCTTCGGACCTTCCACGTGCTCGCTGGCCGCCACCTGCGGCCGCTGGCCGAGTGGGTCGTTCCGCCCTCCTGAAGCCGACCGAGACGCCCCGGGGTCTGCTCCCCGGCAGGGATCGCGGTACCCTTGCCGGCCGGACCCGAAGCCAGGAGAACCGTGATCCGATTCCGCTCGCTCGCTCGCCTGGCCGCCGCCTTCCTGCTGCTCCCGGCGGCTGCCGGTCTCGCCATGGGCGGGACCGCGCCACGCTCGTACCGCGAGGCGGCGCTCGCTCCCGCCTCGTCGGTGCCGCGCTGGACGGCGCCCGCGGTCGACGTCGCCCGCCTTCGGACCGAGGACGCCGCCGCGGCGGCCTCCGGCTTCAAGGACCGGCCCCCCCGCGCCGGCTTCCCGATGAAAGCCGCGCTGCGCCCGGGGCGTGCCGGCGCGTGGGAGGACCTCCCCGATGGCAGCCGCGTCTGGCGCCTGCGCGTCGCCAGCCCCGGCGCGCTCTGGACCGTGCTGGGGTTCGGCGTCTTCCGCCCCGCGGACGGAGCGGAGCTCTGGATCTACACGCCGGATCGCGGCCGGATCCTCGGCCCCTTCACCAGCGCCGACGAGCGCGATCACGGCCGGCTCTGGCTCCCGCCGGTCGAGGGGGACGAGCTGGTGATCGAACTCGACTGGCCGGCAGCGGCGCGCGACACGGTGCCGCAGGTCGCGCTCGGCACGCTCTCGCACGGCTACGAGCCGTGGGGCGCGATCGGGCGGGCCCCCAAGGCCGCCGAGCCGGACGCCTCGTCCGGGGCCTGCAACATCGACGTCAACTGCCCGGCCGGCGCGGTCTGGCAGGACGAGAAGCGCGGGGTGGTCAACCTGCTCTCGGGCGGCAGCACCTACTGCTCCGGTTCGCTGATCGCGACGACCGCGCGCGACTGCCGGAACTTCGTCCTCACCGCGGCGCACTGCCTCGGCAGCGCGGGCAAGGCGAGCTCGACGACGTACCAGTTCAACTACGAGCGCGCTCTCTGCGGCTCGGGCACCGGCCCGAAGAACCAGACCGTCACCGGCTCGACGCTGCGCGCGACCTGGAACACCTCCGACTTCACGCTCGTCGAGCTCAACCAGCCGGTCCCCGAGGCATTCAACGCGTACTACAACGGCTGGACCCGCTCCTCCACGCCGGCCGCGCAGGCGTGGGGGATCCACCACCCCAATGGCGACGTGAAGAAGATCTCGCACTCGCCCAGCCCCCTGATCGACGGCACCTTCTACGGCCCCGATCACTGGCGCGTCCGCTGGCCCACGGACCACAGCGAAGGGGTGACGGAAGGCGGATCGTCCGGCTCACCGCTCTTCGACCCGGCCAGCCGGATCGTCGGACAGCTCCACGGCGGCGGCTCCAGCTGTGGGGCTTCGCCGTCGCAGATGTGGGACGAGTACGGGAAGCTCGACCGGTCGTGGACCGGCGGCGGAACGGCCGCGTCGCGCCTTTCGGGCTGGCTCGATCCGTCCGGTACCGGCGCCGTGGTCCAGGACGGCCTGGACGACGACTTCTGCCGGATGCCGTGGCCACAGCTCGAGTACGTGTCGAGCCTCGTCGACGACGCCGCGGGCAACGCCGACGCGGTGGCCGACCCGGGCGAGACCTTCAAGCTGAAGGTGACCGAACTGAACTCCGGCACGCTCGGTGCGACGGCCGTCTCGGGGACGCTCTCCACGACGACCCCCCTCGTCGGGTTGCCGGACCGCGCTGCGCTTTGGCCCGACATCCCGGCCGGACAGCAGCGCGAGTCGTCCTCACCGCACTTCACGGTGCAGCTCGACCCCGCGGTCGCCTGCGGAACGAAGCTCGCGTTCCAGCTCGACACCGCCGCCCGTGAGGCCCCGAGCGCCTGGAGCTCCAGGTTCTCGCTGACGGTCGGCGCGCCGGTCGTGATCGGTCTCTTCTCCGACGACGTGGAGGCCGGCGCGGGGGGCTGGACGACGCAGACGGTCGCAGGAACCGCCGCGTTCTCGATCGCGACCAGCTCCGCGCACAGTCCGACGCACGCCTGGTTCGTCAACGACCCCGGGGGGCGGTCCGAGGCGCTGCTCCTGATGCAGCCGCTGGGCGCGCTTCCCGCCGCGGCCAGGCTCCGCTTCTGGCACCGCTACGACACCGAAGCCGACTACGACGGCGGGGTGCTCGAGTACAGCGCGGACGGCGGAGCCTGGACCGACGCCGGGCCGCTGATCACCTCCGGCGGCTATCCGGCGAGCATCAACTCCGGTATCGATTCCGTGCTGGCGGGGCGTGACGCCTGGAGCGGCCTGTCGGCCGGATGGGGCGAGGTGGTCGCCGACCTGAGCGGCCTCGCGGGCCGGAGCGTCCGGTTCCGCTGGCGGTTCGCCGCCGACGTCGCGATTTCTGGCCTCGGCTGGTGGATCGACGACGTCATCATCGACTCGACGAGCTGGACCTGCCATCCGATCGCCATGGCCCCGGGGGAAGCCTCCGACCCCCGAGGCGTCGGCGCGCCGTTCACGATCCGGCGCCTGGTCAGCGGCTACCGCCTCGACTGGTCGGTCCCGCCGTCGGGTGCCGCGCCGGCCTCCTATCGGCTCTACCGCACGCCGCTCGGAGTGTCCGTCTCGGCCACCTGCGAGGCCGACCTCGGCACCGGCACGGGCGCCCAGCTGGCGGCCCTCACGTCCCAGCAGGGCTTCCTGGTCGTTGCCCGCAACGCCGCCGGCGACGGGTCCTACGGTCGGAGCAGCGCGGGAATCGAGCGGCTGCCCGCCGCCCCCGGGGCGGCCTGCCCGTAACTCGTCCCGACCCTTCGGGGTCGCCCCCGAACCGGTTCAAATGTCCGCCGGGCGCCGGGTTGCGGCAACGCGGCCCGCCTTGACGGGCGAATATCGCCGAACCAGATTGAACCTGTGGGACGCCGCCTCCGGCCGCCAGGCCCGGCGGCGGCGTGTGCCCCTTGAGCCGAGCGGCCGAAGCGCCGCGAGGGCGGTGGATGACGGATTCGATCCGCGAAGAGGACGTCCGCGACGCGTTGTGGGAGCTCGGGCGCTACCTCTCCGACGAGCTGGCCCCGCTGATGGCGGCCGACTCGATCCGCACGCTCATGCTCTGCCCGCCGCCGCTGGCCGCGAAGGCGATCTACGACTGGGCCTATTCGCAGAATCGCGGCGTGCATCAGCAGCTCAGCTTCTCCGACGGCGCCTTCCACTCGCTCAGGAAACTCCGCCACCTCGGCGAGCTCGATCTGGTGCCGCGCCAGGAGATCGACGGATTCATCGGGCAGCTGGCGCAGCTGCTGCTCGAGCACTGCCCGACCGGCGAGCGCGGGCGTCTCGCCGGGTCGCTCCGGCACCTCGGCGACAGCGGCCCATCGCTCGCCGCCACGGTGCACTTCCTGCACCGGCCACCCGGCTCCACGGGCCCGCAACCGACGGGGCCGATCGCGCCCGCCGCCGCGCCCGACCAGTCGCGGGTCCTGACCGCGCACGGCGTCGCGCCCTCCGCCGTCCCGGCCGTCTCCGCGTCGTCCGCCGAGCGGGAGCGCGCGCAGGACATGCCCAGGATGGCGCTGATCACGGAGCGCCTGGAACAGCAGCTGCAGCGTGCCGAAGGGACGGCGTCCGCGGCCGGCCGTTGCACCGACGCGCTTTCCGATCTGGTCGCGGCCGCTGCGGTGTGGGCTCACTCGCCCGACGAACTGGCGGCCCAACTGGAGAAGATCGGGCAGAGGGGCGTCCATACGCCGGTCGGCGAGCTGCTCAGATCACTCGGCCAGCAGATGCCGGGCTGGGTGCTCAAGTCCGCCGACGGACGCGACGCGGTCGAGCTGCCGAAGAACAGGACCATGGAAGCGATGCGCCGGCTGGTCGAGGTCGCGGACGACGAGCACGAGACGGCCAAGCGCTTCCACGAGCTGCTGATCGCTGCTGCCGAGCGGTTCAACGAGGGAGCGCTCGCCCAGTGCGCGTCGATCCTGGCGGTCGGACGCGAGATCATCGAGAACAAACGGATCGCACCGGGGACGCTGGCGACGATTCTCGACCGATCGGCCCGTGCCTTTTCCGAGGAGAAGCTGGCGCACGCCGCCGCCAAGCCCGAGAACCACCCGCTGCTGCGCGAGGTCCTCGAGTTCTTCCCGGCGATGGGTCCGGAGCGGCAGCTCGCCGAGCTGCAGGAGGAACCGAAGCGTGAGCGCCGGCAATTCCTGCTCGGCATCCTCCGGGCGCACGGCAGCGCGGCACGCGCGGCGGTGCTGTCCTGCCTCGACCTCGTCGCCTCGCGCGGCCTGCCGGACGAGCAGGGGTTCTTCCGCCGGAATCTCGTCTTCCTGCTGCGACGCCTCCCGCGCGCGCCCGACGAGAGCCCGGAGCGCGAGCTCGACCACTTCATCGCGCTGTCGACCCTCCACCACCCGCTGATGGTGGTGAAGGAGACGATCGGCGCGCTCGGCAGCGTGCGCGACGCGCGCGCCGAGCAGGCCCTCGGCACGCTGCTGGACCACGTCGAGGGTGCGCTGCTCAATCCGGTTTACCGCGCGTCGTATCCCGAGAGCGAGATGCGCGGGTTGCTCGACCGGGTGGTGGCCGCGCTCGCGGCGCAGGAAACCAGGAGCGCCGCGCGGATCGTCGTCAACCACGCCTTCCGCGAGGAGCCGAAGCTCGGGCACGCGATCGGCCGGCTCGCCGTCCTGGCCCGGATCGACCTTTCCGCCGACCGAGAGTTGGTCGAGGCGCTGGTCGGCGCGCTCGAGAACGAGCTGCCGCGCAAGCTGCTCAAGTTCGTCGTCAAACCGCGCGTCGATCGGATCGGCGCACTGATCCAGGCCCTGGCCGGAAGCGCGGCTCCGCAGGCTCGGGAAGCGCTGCAGAGCATTGCGCGGCGTTTTCCCCAGGAGGAGTTCGGCCGCACCGCGGCCAAGGTGCTGGCGGCGCCCGCCCCCCGCTCGGGTCCGGCCGCGCCCGGGGCCGCGAACCCGCGCGCCGGATCCCCGCCGTCCGGAGCCGCGGTCCCGGCCACGACGACGGGGGGCTTCGCGACGCCGCCGATGCCGCCGACGCCGGCCGCGGCGGCCTCGGCGATGAGCGGCGACATCGACCTCTTCGGCCTGCCGAACCTCCTGCAATCGCTGTCCTCGACGCAGGTCACCGGGACCCTCACGCTGCGCGACCGGGAGGGGGGTACCCTCGGCGCCCTGCGGCTGGAAGCCGGGCGCGTGGCCGCGGCCGCGGCGGGGCGCCTGCGCGGGGAGGCGGCGGTCTACCAACTGCTCGAGCTGCCCGTGCCGGGTCGCTTCACGTTCGGCGCTCCGGGCGACGACCTGGCGGTGGGCGCCCCCGAGCCGGAGCCGCTCGACGCGATCGCGCTCCTGATGGAGGGGGTCCGGCGGCACGACGAGTTCCGGCTGGCGCGCACCGTCGTCCCCGACGACGCCCGGCTCGAGCCGACCGGGACCGAGCCGACGGTACCCGAGGCGGAGGGGGACGTGGCGTTCCTCAAGCAGCTCTGGGCGCTGGCCGTCGCCGGCGAGAGCGCCGCGGGCTGCGACGGCGCCTTTGCCTGCGACTCCTACCGCACGCGCTGTGCCCTGGCGCACTGGGTCGAGACGAAAGCCCTCCGTCCGCGCTAATCTGCGCGGCATGATCCGCATCGAATCGTGGGGCGCCGCCGGCGAGGTGACCGGCAGCAAGCACATCCTGGACACCGGTAGAAACCGGATCCTCGTCGACTGCGGCATGTTCCAGGGCCGCCGCGAGGAGTCCCGCCGGAAGAACGAGGCGTTCGGGTTCGACCCGCGGAGCATCACCGCGAGCCTCTCGACCCACGGCCATCTCGACCACTGCGGGCTCTATCCCCGGCTGGTCCGCGACGGGTTCGAGGGGAACATCGTCGCCACCCCGGCGACCCGGGACGTGGCCGGCCTGGTCATGCTCGACGCGGCCAAGATCCAGGTCCAGGACGCCGCCTACCTGCGCAAGCGCCAGCGCAAGGACCCGCAGCCGTGGCGCACGGTCTACGAGCCGCTGTACGACGCGAAGGACGCGCGGCGCGCCCTCGAGCGGTTCGTCACCGTCTCGTATCAGCGACCGTTCGCGATCGCGCCCGGCGTGACGGTCACGCTCTTCGACGCCGGCCACATCCTCGGCTCGGCCACCGCGCGGTTCGAAATCCGGGCCGGTGAGCGGGAGCTGGCGGTCGGGTTCACCGGCGACCTCGGCCGGAAGAACACGCCGATCCTGCGCGACCCGGAGCCGCTCCCTCCCGTCGACTGGCTGGTCTGCGAGAGCACCTACGGCGACCGGCTGCACGAGGCGGCCTGCGACGGGGAAGAGCAGCTCGGCGCGATCGTGCGCGACACCGCGGCGCGCGGTGGCCGGTTGATCATCCCGTCGTTCGCGGTCGGCCGGACGCAGGAAGTGGTCTACCTGCTGCATTGTCTCCACCGTGACGGGAAGATCCCGCCGCTGCCGGTGTTCGTCGACAGCCCGATGGCGGTCTCGGCCACCGCGATATTCCGCGCCCACCCCGAGTGCTTCGACAGCGAGACGGTCGAGGAATTCCTCGACCACGGGGAGAGCCCGTTCGCGTTCGACCGCCTGCGCTACGTCACGCGGGTCGAGGACTCCAAGCGGATCAACGACCTCCACGGACCCTGCATCATCATTTCCTCCTCGGGGATGGCCGAGGCCGGCCGCGTGCTGCACCACCTCTCCCAGGCCGTGGGCGACCCGCGCAACACGGTGCTCTTCGTCGGCTTCCAGGGAGCGGCGACGCTCGGGCGACGGCTGGTGGACGGGGCCGAAGAGGTCAGGATCTTCGGCGAACCGCACCGCGTGCACGCGGAGGTCCGGTCGCTCGGCTGTTTCTCCGCGCACGCCGACTACCGCGAGATCGGCGAGTGGGTCGGGCAACTCGACCGCAGTCGCCTGAAGGGGGTCTTCCTGGTCCATGGCGAGCCCGGCGCCCAGGCCCACCTGGCCGACCACCTCCGGCAGGCCGGCATCCCGCGGGTCGAGGCGCTGGCGCCGGGCCAGCCGGTCGTGCTCGACTGACACGGAGAGAAGGAGCGTCAGCATGGCCAGCGAGATGGAACGGGACATCGTGCGGCTGGTGGCCGGGCAGCGGTGGGGAGCACTCGCCAGCCTGGAGCAGGACGGCGCGGGAGCGCCGCTCGCCTCGATGATCGCCTACGCGACCGGCCCCGCGCTGTCCCACCTGCTGTTCTTCGTCAGCGGGCTGGCCGCCCACACGCGCAACCTGCTCGCCGATTCGCGGGCCTCGCTCGCCGTCGGCGAGCCCGATCGCGGCGAGGGCGATCCGCAGACCCTGCCGCGGGTCAGCCTCTCGGGACGGGCGGTGCCGATCGAGCGCGAGGACCCGGCGTTCGGCGAGGCGTGGCGGCGCTACGTGGCCCGCTTTCCGGACGCTGAGCCGCGGCTCGCGCTGGCCGACTTCGTGCTCTTCCGCTTCACCGTCGACGACATCCGGTACGTCGGCGGATTCGCGCGTGCGGCGCGGCTCTCGGCGGAGGAGCTGCAGGGCGGGGCGCGGGAGCTCGGGCTGTAGCAGCGGGGCCGGTCAGCCAACCGTCGTCGGCTCGCTCGCCGCACCGGCGACGCGGTCCGCGGAGGTGCCCAGCGACGCCAGTCGCCGCAGCGTCGCGCCGAGTTCCGCCAGCGAGCAGGGCTTGCTGAGCACGACCGTGAGCCGGTCCTTCGCCGCCTCCTCCAGTTCCGTCGCGGCGCCGTGACCGGTCAGGAAGCAGACCGGCAGCCCGGCGCAGCGCGCGCGCATCGCGGCCGCGACCTCGAGCCCCGAGCCGTCGCCCAGGCGCACGTCGGTGACGAGGACCGTGGACCCGGCCGGGATCGACAGCGCGCGCGCCTCCGCGACGCCGCTCGCGACCACGACGCGGTAGCCGAGCAGGGCCAGCCCCGCGGCCAGCGCCTCGCGCACCCCTTCGTCGTCCTCCACCAGCAGGACGGTCGTGTCGTCGCTCGCCACGCGCCACTGCGGCGACTCGAACTGCGGCGCCGCGACCTGTTGGCACGGCGGCAGGTAGAGCGAGAAGCGCGTCCCGCGGCCGGGCGCGCTCTCGACCTCGATCGCGCCGCCGTGCTGGGCGACGATGCCATGCGCTGTGGCCAGTCCCAGCCCGGTGCCGCGGCCGGTCCCCTTGGTCGTGAAGAAGGGCTCGAAGATCCGGTCGAGGATCTCGACCGGGATCCCGTTGCCGGTGTCCTCGGCGCGCACCACGACCCAGCTTCCCGGCGCGAGGCCGACCAGCCGGCGGGCCTGCTCCTCGTCCAGCGACTGCGTGTCGGTGGCGATCGTGAAGCGCCCCCCCTCCGGCATCGCGTCGCGCGCATTGGTCGCGAGGTTGATCAGGACCTGCTGCAGCTGGACGCGGTCGGCCAGGATCGTTCCGGCCGATCCGAGCCTCAGCTCCAGCCGGATCCGCTCGCCGAGCAGCGGCTGCAGCAGGCGGCGGGTGTCGGCGATCAGCTCGTCGACGTCGAGCGGGGCGCGCTGCAGCGGCTGCTGGCGCCCGAACAGGAGCAGTTGGCGCGCCAGCGCCGCGCCGTGCATCGAGGCCTTGCGGAGGTGCTCGAAAGCCTCGGCCGGCCGGACGGCGGCCCCGCCGGCCAGCATCTCGGCATAGCCCAGGATGACCTGCAGGATGTTGTTGAACTCGTGCGCGACGCCGGACGCGAGCCGGCCCATCGCCTCCAGCTTCTGGCTCTGTTGCAGCTGCTCGGCCAGCTCGCGCTCGACGGTCATGTCGACCCCGACGACGACGATCCGGCCATCGCGCTCGAGCTCGCCGAGCGGGCTGAAGAAGAAGCCGATCGTCAGCTCGCGGCCGTCGCGCCCGTGGATCGCGAAGGGCAGCCCCTCGGCCGGCGGAGCGCAGACGGCGGCGGCTCCCAGCGCCTCGCGGAAACTGAGGACCGCGTCGCCGAGCAGGCGATCCCAGAGCTTGCCGTCCCCTGTCACCTCGCCGCGAGCGAACCCGGTCAGTCGCTCGGCGGCGCGGTTCCAGAGGATCACCCGCCCCTCCCCGTCGACGACGGCGATGAAGGCCGCGGTGGTCTCGATCATCTGCTCCTGGAACCGGAGCAGGGCGGTCTGCCGCTCGAACGCGGCCGCCAGCTGGCGCTGGGCGCGGCGCAGCTCGCTGATGTCGCGCAGCACCCACTGCATCGCCGGCGCGTCGCGGAACTCGACGCGCGTCGCCTCCGCCTCGACCTCGCGCTGGCGGCCGTCGAGGCCGCGCACGGTCAGTTCGCACGGGCCGGCCGGGGCGGACGGCGGGAGACCGAGTTCATCGACGCCCAGTCCCTCGAGCGGCCGGTCGGGGGCCCCGGAGAGCAAGCGCCGCGCGGCGCGGTTCGAGTAGGCGATCGAGTCGCCCGCGGCGACCAGCACGGCCTCCGGGAGTGCCTCGAGCTGGTGCCAGTAGGCCTCGAGCAGCCGGGTCCGGCCCCGGGCCAGAAAGACACGCGACGCCGAACCGCCGGCGATCGCCAGCGCAGCGAGCGCGGCGGCGGCGTAGAGCGCGAGCTGCGCCCAGTCGGGCGGCACCGAGGCGTGAAGCCACTTGACCTCGATCCGCTCGAGCGTCCCGCCTCGGGCGAGTTCTCTCAGCGTCGCGTCGAACTGCGGGAGCAACTCGGGCCGCGCGGGATTGAGCGGATAGGCGAGCCGGGCGCGCGTCACGAGCCAGGGGCCGCCCCAGCGCCGCGGAATCGCCAGCTCGCCCTCGAAGCGCTCGGAGATCAGTGCGACGCTGTTGAAGTAGTCGTTGAGGACGGCGTCGACCTCGCCGCGCTGCAGCGCCTCGAACGACGCGATCGTCTCGGCGAACGGCACGACCTCGATCCCGGCGCGGCCGCGCGCCAGGTTCTGCGCCACCCGCTCGCCGGTCGCGCCCCGCTTCACGCCGATCCGTCGCGCCGCTCCCGGGGACGGCCCGTCGGCGCGCACGACGTAGACCAGCCCGGTCTCCAGGTAGGAGCGCGAGAAGGAGAACCGGCCGCCGCGCTCGGGGGTGACGTAGAAGGCCCCCGCGGCGGTGTCGACGCGCCCGGCCGCGACCGCGTCGAGCACCTCGGCGAAGGGCATCGGCACGAACTCGGGAGTCCACCCGTTGGCGGCGCAGATCAGCCGCAGCAGCTCGACGTCGAATCCGCTGAACTCGCCGTCGGGCGACGGGACCGCGAACGGCGCGTACGGCGCGACGGCGATTGCAGCACGCGCGGTGCGCGGGCGGCCCCGGAGGAGGGGGCGTCACCGGGCCCGGCCGGGCCGGCGGCCAGGCCGAGGCCGGCGGCAAGTCCGAAGCCGGCGAGGGCCAGCAGCAGCACGCCCCGCCGCCGCTCTCACGCGAGGACCCCCGCCCGCGCGCAGCGCCCGATCGCGGCGGCCAGGTCCTCGCTGCGGACCGGCTTGCTGATGTAGTCGTCCATCCCCGCCGCGAGGCAGCGCTCGCGGTCCTCGCTCAACGCGTGGGCGGTCATCGCCACGATCGGCAGCCGGCGGCCGGGCGGCTCGTGCCCCCGCACGGCGGCGGCCAGCTCGTAGCCGTCCATCTCCGGCATCTGGATGTCGGTGAACACGAGGTCGTAGGTCTTCGCGGCGAGCGCGTCGAGGGCCTGACGGCCGTTCGCGGCCAGGTCGACGCGGTGTCCCATCCGCTCGAGCATCCGGATGGCGACCCGCTGGTTGACCGGGTTGTCCTCGACCAGCAGGATCCGCAGCGGCGATCCGCCGGGAACGACACCCGCGGGGACGCGCTGCTGCTGCGGCACCTCCGTGGCCGGGCCGCAGCCGAGCGCGCGCTCGACCGCCTGGGCCAGCGCGAGCACCCGCACCGGCTTGACGACCTGCACGACCGACACGAGGTCGGAGGGCAGCGCCTGGCCGCGTTGGTGGACCGTCGTCAGGACCACGATCGGGAGTCCGTCGAGTCCGGGCTCGGCGCGCAACGCGCGCGCCAGCGCGACCCCGTCGTCGCGGCCGAGGCAGCGGTCGACGAGCGCCAGTGCGGGTCTCCGCCCGGCCGCAGCCAGCTCGCGCACGCGGGCGAGCGCCCCGCCGGCATCGCTCGACTCCACCGGATGACCGCCCCAGTGCGCGACGATCGCGGCGAGTGAGGAGCGCGCCGTGGCGTTGTCGTCGGCGAGCAGGATCGCGATGGGCTCGCCCGTCTCGCCGAAAGGCCGGACGGGAGCGGGCGGCGGCGCGTCGGCCGCCAGCGGCAGTTCGAGCTCGATGTGGAAGGTCGACCCCGCGCCCGGCTCGCTCTCGAAGCCGATCGAACCGTGCATCAGCTCGACCAGCTGCCGGCTGATCGCCAACCCCAGCCCGGTGCCGCCGTAGCGGCGCGTGGTCGAGGCGTCGACCTGGCTGAAGGAACGGAAGAGCAGGTCGCGCCGGTCGTCCGGGATCCCGATCCCGGTGTCCCGAACCGCCATGCGCACGTGCGCGCGTCGCTCGCCGGCCGGCGTCACCGTCGCAGTGAGCACGACCTGACCCTTCTCCGTGAACTTGATCCCGTTGGAGGCCAGATTGAGCAGCACCTGCCGCAACCGGGTCGGGTCGCCGCGCAGCCTGGTCGGCGTCTCCGGGGCGAGCTCGAGCACCAGCTCGAGCCCCTTCTCCTCGGCGCGCTGCACGATCACGCCGGCCGTCTCCTCGAGCAACTGGCGCAGGTCGAAATCGACCTCCTCCAGTTCCAGCCGGCCGGCCTCGATCTTGGAGAAGTCGAGCACGTCGTTGACCAGCG
This sequence comes from uncultured Acidobacteriota bacterium, assembly GCA_963702425.1. Classification (GTDB taxonomy): domain Bacteria; phylum Acidobacteriota; class Polarisedimenticolia; order J045; family J045; genus JALOKP01. The sequence goes on along the minus strand of CAVPCQ010000016.1, from coordinate 5,653 downwards.
AGAGCAGCGTCTCGCCGCAGGTACGCAGCGTCGTCAGCAGCTCGCGCTGATCGGCGTCGAGCCGTGTCTCGAGCAGCAGGCCGGAGAGGCCGATGATCCCGTTGAGCGGCGTGCGGAGCTCGTGACTGGTGTTGGCGATGAACTGCGACCTGAAGCGCGCCGCCTCCAGCGCCGCGTTGCGCGCGTCGCGCGCCTCGCGCAGCAGCTCGCGCTGGCGCTCGCGCTCGGCCTCGGCGCGTCGGTACTCGGTCACGTCGCGCACGAAGGAGAGGATCGCGGGGCGCCCGTTCCAGTCGAGCGCGAGGCCACGACTTCGACGTCGATCAGCGCGCCGCCGCGGTTCCGGTACCGGCGAGCGAGCTGGATCTGGCCCTCGACGAGCACACGCTCGACGTTCCTGGTGGACGCCGCTCGCTCCGGGCTCGAGTACGTCCTCGAGCGCCAGACCGACCAGCTCCTCCGGCGCATAGCCGAGCCAGCGCGCCATGATCGGGTTGGCGGCCAGGATCCGGTGCGAGCCGGCATCGAAGATGAAGACCGCTTCCGGAGCGCTCTCGAACATCGCGCGGAAGCGGGCCTCGGAAGCCGACAGCCGCGCGGTCGCGGCGCGCCCCTCGGCGAGCATGAGGTGCACGCCGATGACCAGCAGCAGGAGCACGGCGGCGAGGCTGATTCCGGTGAGGCGCGCATCGGCCACGCGCCGCTCCCAGCGCCGCGCGTCGATGTCGACGCCGAGCACCGCCAGGGTGCGGCCGGTTCCTGCCTCCCGGATCGGAACGAGCGCCGAGACCCAATTGCCCCAGGCGTCGGCCAGCGGTCCCTCGACGAACGCCGCACCGCGGCCGGCGACCAGTGCGACCATCTCGGGGGAGGCGTCGTCGTAGCTGTCGCCCGGCAGCGAGGTGTCAGGGGAGTCCTCCGGCTCGGAGTCGGCGAGGAATACGACGCCGCTCGGCGCGGCCCGCAGCAGGTAGGCGAACCGGCAACCGGGCGTGGCGAGGCGAACGGCGGAAAGTCGGCCCTTCGTCTCGTGGTAGGCGCCGGCAGCGCGGTCCGCCGGGCTGCCCGCCAGGGCCGCGAGCTCGCCGGCGGGCCACGCGGCCGCGGCGTTGCGCGCGCCGGTGAGCAGCTCGTCGAGCGCCCTCCGGTTCTCGGTGCGGCCCAGGTGCTGCGTCCCGATGAAGCTGAGGACGAGCAGCAGCGGGAAGGCGATCGTCGTCAGGCGCAGTCCGGGAGCCCAGGCGCCCAGTGCCGACGGCCGGATCGACGCGCGACGCGGCGACAGGGCGCTGCGCGCCGCGATCGCCAGCGCGAACGCCGACAGCACGCGCAGTGCCAGGACCGGGAGCACCGCGAGGCGCTGGAACCGCTCGCCGGCCAGCAGGGAACCGGCGAGCGAGGAACCGAAGTCGCCGAAGACGCCGTCGAACAGCGCCAGCCCGGCGAGGGCCAGGGCGGCGAGCGCGCACCCGCGACTGCGGAGCCTGGCGCGACGATGCCAGGCGACGGCGAAGGCCGCCGCACCGGCCAGCGCCGCGGGCAGGAAGAGCAGCCCTTCCAGCGCGGCGTGCACCGCGTCCGGACCGAGCGGCCAGCACGCCACCGGAGCGAACAGCCACGGGACCAGCCCGGCGAGCGGCAGCAGCCCGCCGCCCGCCTCGCGCCAGCCCAGGCGCGCGAACTGGGCGAGCGAGGCGCCGGCGAGGAACAGCAGCAACAGGTCGAGTGTCTCGGACCGTCTCTCGAACTGCGTCACCGCGTCGAGCGCCGGAACAAGCAGGTCGGCCCACTGGTGCAGCGCGGAGAATGCGCCGAAGGCGCCGAGCCACGACCACGCGACCGGCAACGACGGACGGGTGGAACGCGCGAGCAGGCAGACCACGGCGAGCACGGCCAGCCCGAGGCCGTACAGGAAGAGCAGGAAGTCGGTCTGCCCCGCGAGCAGCACGAACGGTGCGCGCCTCCGTCGCCTGGGTGCGGTGCCTCCGGCCCGCCGATCCGCGCCGGTCGGGAACCGCCCGGAGGACTCATCGGCCGCCCGGACCTCGCGCTACAGGGCCAACCGCCGCGATTTCTCGCGGACCAATGCGAACGGTCCGGGACGGTGCCGCGCCGACGCCCGACGTCGCCGAAGATTCACACGGGCGCTGGCAAACCTGGCGGCGTATCACCTCAGCCTTCGCGCGGCGGGCGATTTCGGCCGTTTCGCCGGGCGGAGTCGCCGGAGGCGGAATGGCTGCGGCCAGCGGTCTGCGCGTTGAATCGGCGTCCCGGACGGCGCCCGCCCCGGCGGGCCCTTGGCCCTGGACGGCCGAGACCCCGGGCGAGCGCCTGGCCAACATCGCGACCCACGGCGTGGGGATGCTCCTGGCCGCGTCTGCCTGGGCGGCGATGCAGGAAGGCGCCCTCCGGGCACGCACGCCCGGCGCCGGCGCGAGCGTCGCCGTCTTCGGGGCCGCGCTGCTCGCCGTCTACGCGGCCTCCACGCTTTACCACGCCGCGTCGTCGCCGCGCCTCCGGGTCCGGCTGCGGCGCCTCGACCGGGCGGCGATCTACCTGCTGATCGCCGGGACCTACACCCCGTTCTGCCTGCTCGGCGTCGGCGGCGGGGGGGGGTGGACCCTCCTCGCATTCGAATGGGCGCTGGCCGCGATCGGGATCGCGCTGCAGGTGCGCGGCCCCGGCCGCGTGGACCGCCTCTCGATCGTGCTGTACCTCGCCATGGGGTGGGCCGCGCTCCCCTTCATTCGCCCGGTCGCCGTCGCGCTCGGCGACCCCTGTGCCTCCTGGCTGGCGGTGGGGGGGATCGCCTACACCTTCGGCCTCGTCTTCTTCGCGGTGCGGCGCCCCTACGCCCACGCGATCTGGCACCTGTTCGTGCTCGCGGGCTCGGCCGCGCACGTGCACGCGGTCCTCGACTTCCTGCTGCCGCGCTGCTGACCGCGGAACCGCTGGGCACCCGCCGAGGGGCTCGACGCTGCAGCTCATGCGCCGGTATCTTGGTCGTCCCGGCCGGCCGCGCCGGCCCACGAGGAGCGACGATGCGCTACCGCCTGCTCGGTCCCACCGGCCTGCGCGTTTCGGAGATCTGCCTCGGCGCGATGACCTTCGGCGAGGCCTGGGGGACGATGGGGGCCTCCAAGGCGGACGCGCGCGAGATGTTCGGGCTCTTCGCCGATCGCGGCGGCAACTTCATCGACACCGCGAACAACTACCAGGAAGGGGAGTCGGAGCGGCTCGTCGGGGAGTTCGTCAGGGCGGAGCGCGACCGGTTCGTCGTGGCGACCAAGTACACGCTCTCGACCCGCGCCGGCGATCCCAACGCGTGGGGCAACCACCGCAAGAACCTCGTCCGCTCGGTCGAGGCCAGCCTGAAACGGCTCGGCAGCGAGTACGTCGACCTGCTGTGGGTCCACATCTGGGACTTTACGACCCCGGTCGAGGAGGTGGCCCGGGCGCTCGAGACGGTGGTGCAGTCGGGCAAGGTGCTGCACGTCGGCGCCTCCGACACACCGGCCTGGGTGATGGCCGAGTTCAATGCGATCGCGGGGCTGCGCGGCTGGTCGCCCTTCGCGGCGATGCAGGTCGAGTACAGCCTGCTCGAGCGCGCGGTGGAGGCCGAACTCGTCCCGCTGGCCCGCGCGCGTGACCTCGCGGTGCTGGCCTGGGCGCCACTCGCCGGAGGCGTGCTGACCGGCAAGTACAGGAAGGGCGCACCGGACAGCGGGCGCGCCGAGTGGAACTCGGAACGTCTCGGGGAACAGAGCAGCCGGGTCGTGGACGAGGTGCTCGCGATCGCCGCCGAGTCCGGCCGCTCGCCGGCCCAGGTCGCGCTCAACTGGCTGGTCGCCCAGGACCCGCGGATCATCCCGATCGTCGGCGCCCGCCGCCCGGAGCAGCTCAAGGACGCGTTGGGTGCGGTCGACGGGGCGCTGGCGCCCGAGCACGTCGCACGGCTCTCGGCCGTCAGCGCGATCGCGAAGGGCTTCCCCGCCAGCATGTGGGACAACAGCTATGTGATCGACAACTTCGTGACCCGCGGGGCGGGGGCGATCGAAGGCTGGAGGAAGCCCTTCTGAGGGCTCAGAGCAGCGGGCCGCCGCGCCCGAAGTAGAACCCCTGCGCGAACTGGATCCCGAGTTCGACCACCGTGTCGAACTCCTCCTTCACCTCGACCCCTTCGGCGATGACCCGCGCGCTGAGCTGGTCGGCCAGCGACTTCAGCGCCCGCAGCAGGACCTGCCGCGAGGGGTCGCTGTGCACCGACTTGACCAGCGAGCGGTCGATCTTGATGAAGTCGGGCGAGAGTTCCATCAGCGCCGAGAGGCTGGAGTAGCCGGTCCCGGTGTCGTCGAGCGCGAAGCGGAACCCCATCGTGCGGTAGTGGTCCCGGAACTCGCGGAAGATCGCGTAGTTCTTGATCGCCTCGGCCTCGGAGATCTCGAAGATCACGTCGCGCGGGCGGAGTCCGACCGCCGAGAGAGTCCTCTCGAGGGCGCTGTCCTTGAAGTTCGGGTCGTGGATCGCGGACGGAAGGCAGTTGAGGAACAGCTTCTTCCCGGGCGGCAACTTGCCGACCGCGCCCCGCAAGGCGCTCTGGCGGCACATGCAGTCCAGTTCGAAGACGAGGTCGGTCTGCTCCGCCATGCGGAAGAGCTCGGCCGGGCTGTGCAGCGGCGTGCCCCACGGTCCGCGGACCAGCGCCTCGTAACCGTAGACCTGACACGATGGGACGTGCACGATCTTCTCGTAGATGCTGCCGATCCGGTCGGCGAGCAGGACCTCGACGAACTCGCGCCGCGCGGCGAGCGCGGCGTTGCGGCGGTTGAGCTCGGCCGCCTCGCGGGCCTCGAGCAGCGCCTTGCCGATCAGCCGCTCGGCCTGCAGCGACGGGTTGTGCATCGCCAGCGCGTGACCGACATGGAAGGTCTGCTGGTCCGGCATGTAGGGCGCCAGCACGCGCCGGCACAGGCGCGGCATCTGCTCGGCCAGCTCGTCGGCGATCGCCGGCAGCGTCTCGCGGTAGAAATCGTAGTCGGAGCGGCGGCGGAACAGGAGCAGCGCGATCTGCTCGTGCGCGTTCCCCGGCAGCCGGCCGATCTCCTCGGGCGGGGCGTGCTGGCCGGCGACCTCGTACAGCTTGCGCTCGATCTCCTGCGCGACCTGGCCGTAGATCTTGGCCCCGTAGAGCCGGTCCACGGCCTCGAGCGGCGAGGTGTCGACCATCACCAGCCCCGCCGCGCCGCACTGCACGAAGCGGGTGGCGATCTCCGCGAACAGGTCCTGTCCCGCGCCGGAGGTGGCGGTGGAGGGCGTCGGAGCGACGGGTGGCTCGGGCGGGGCCAGCGTTGTCGTCACGGAGCCTGCATCCCGCTGCGGCGGGCACGTGATCCCCTGCCGGGACATTCGTCTCCCCGGCGCTGTGCGTCAAGGTCCGCCGCGAACCGCGGGGCCGGCCGCCCATCGGCGCCACGGGTTCGCAGCGCTCTGTGCCCGTCCAGGATCGTTCGCAGGCGGATGAAGGACCCGCCCGCCCCCCGTGCGGCAACGCTAGAATCGGGGCTGTGACAATCGCAGCCCCACGGTACGCGGCACCGGTCCGGCCGGCCGGGAGCGTGCTTCGCTGCGCCGCCGGCAGCCTGGCGCTCACCGC
>CAVPCQ010000015.1:0-159381 GCA_963702425.1 uncultured Acidobacteriota bacterium | reverse complement strand
GGTGGGGCGTTGGGGGTGGTCCGCACCTCGAGGGCCTTCTTGCCGCCGGGGGCCGGAGCGCCGGCGGGGGGCGCCAGGCGGAAGGACATCGTGACGGTCTGGAAGACCGGCACCGGGACGCCGTTCTCGCGGGCCGGACGGTAGCGCCAGTCCCTCACGGCCGCGACTGCCGCCTTGACCAGGCTCGGCTCGTTGTGGGGCGACCTCATGACGAGCGGGTCGCTGGGCTGCCCCTTCTCGTCGATCAGGACCCGCATCACGACCGGGCCGTCGACGTTGCGCACCTGCGCCAGGACCGGGAAGACGGGCGGGACCTGCTGCGCGCTCTCCGGGGGGGTCAACTCGATCCGCCCGGAGAAGTACCGGCGCTGGCGCGCCAGCTCGGGCACCAGCATCCCGCAGCGCCGCGGGGTGACGAGGACGATGAGCTGGCCGCGCGACGGCAGGCCGAACCGCACGCCGCGCGTCTCTCCCGAGCGGGCCTGGAAGGAGATCTCACCGTCGAAGTGGTGCCCGAGTCCCTCGAGCGACAGCGCCAGCTCGTGGAGATCGCCGGCCCCTTCGGTCTGGGTGCCGATGAAGTGGATCACCCACGGCTCGCGGGACGGGACGGCACCCGAAAGCCGGGCCTCCCCCCCGTCCGGAGCGGTCGCCAGGTAGCCCCACGGCAGGATGTCGACCGGGAGGTCGCCGAACATCTTCGAGAGCTCGCGAAAGTCTTTCGGGCCGAGCCAGGGCGAGTCCATCGGCATGATGCGGGTGCCCCCGCACGGGGATGGCGCCCTGTCGGCCGACTTGCCGGCGGGGCTCGCGCCGACGGCCAGGAAACGCAGCTCGTAGGACCAGGCCCAGTCCTTTCCGCAGGAGACAGGGCCGCGGGAGTCGGCGGACAACGCCAAGGCCACACTGCCCAGGAGCACGGCGGCGGCGGTACTGGCGTGGCACAGGGTCCGGCGCGGGCGCACCGAACCGCACGTCCCTTTCGACACCCAAGCCCTCCTGGTCGAACCCGGCCCGATCCCGGAGACAACCTTAGTCACAATCGGCCAATTTCTCCACTTTTCGGGGGCGGTGCCCGGCGGGCCGGGGGAGACTCGGGGCCGCCGGGACGGCCCGGCCGGAGCCGCCGATGGAGCACCTCCCCCGCCCCCGCCGAAGCCTGCTCTACGTCCCCGCCGCGAACGACCGTGCGCTCGCCAGGGCCCGCGAGCTGCCCGTGGACGGCCTCCTGATCGATCTCGAGGACGGCGTCGCGCCGTCCGCCAAGGAGCCCGCGCGCGACGCCGCACTGGCGGCGATCGCCGCGGGTTTCGGGCCGCGCGAGATCCTGCTGCGCGTCAACGGCGCGGGGACACCGTGGCAGGCGGCGGACCTCGCCGCCGCGGCGCGGTCGGGGGCCGACGGCGTCCTGCTCCCCAAGGTCGAGCGCGCGGAGGAGATCATCGCCGTGGCCGACGCGTTGGCCGCCGCCGGCGCGCCGGACGGGCTCGCGCTCTGGTCGATGATCGAGACGCCGCGCGCCGTGCTGCGGGTGGCCGAGATCGCCGCCGCGCACCCGCGGCTCGCGGGGCTCGTCGCCGGGACCTCGGACCTGGTGAAGGACCTGCACGCGCGGCACACCCCCGATCGCACCGAGGTGCTCACGAGCCTGTCGCTGGTCGTGCTCGCGGCGCGCGCCGAAGGCCTGGCCGCGCTCGACGGCGTGCACCTCGACCTCGAGGACGACGCGGGGTTCGAGCGGACCTGCGCGCAGGGGCGGTCGCTGGGTTTCGACGGCAAGACGCTCGTCCACCCCCGCCAGATCGCGGCCGCCAACCGGATCTTCGCACCGTCGCCCGAGGAAATCGCCTGGTCGCGGCGGGTGATCGACGCGCACGCGCGGGCGCTCGTGATGGGGTCGGGCGTGGTCGTGCTGGAGGGGCGGCTGATCGAGGCGCTGCACGTCGAGAACGCGCGGCGGATCGTGGCCCTGGCGGAAGCGATCGCGGCGCGGGAGAAGCCGCCGGCGCCGGCTCAGGATTGACACCCCGGCCGCGCCCCGCCTAGGCTGACCGCACTTCGCCGGAGCCCTCCCTTGCCCCGTTGGCGCGAGATCCTCACCTGGTACGGGATGGAGCTGCGCTCCGCGCTGCGCGAGCGCTCGCTCGTCACCAACTCGATCCTGATCCCGATCTTCCTCTACCCGATCCTCCTCTGGGTGATGTTCACCGCGATCACCTTCATCCGGGGGAAGACGGAGGGGTTCACCTCGCGCGTCGCGTTCGTCGGGGCGCCGGCGGCGCTGAAGCCGATGACGGCGGAAGTCGGTCGCGACGAGAAGTACCGGATCGTCGAGGTGCCGGGCGCCGCGGAGGCCGAGGCCGAGATCCGCGCGGGGCGGCTCGACGCGGCGCTGGTCTTCGAGCCGGCCCCTGCCGGGGAAGCGTCGGCGCTCCCCGGCAACGCGCGCGTCCGGCTGCTCCACGACGGCTCGCGCGACCGCAGCCGCGAGGCGAAGGACCGGCTCGACCGGCGCCTGGCCGACCAGCGCGGCACGATGCTCGAGCACGAGGCGTCCGCGCGCGGCGTGACCGACGCCCAGTGGAGCGTCGCGACGACCGACGACCAGGACCGCTCGAGCGCGCGCGAGAAGGGGCAGTTCATCCTCGGCCTGATGCTGCCCACGTTCCTGCTGCTGATGTGTGCCGTCGGCTGCTTCTACCCGGCGATCGACGCGACCGCCGGGGAGCGCGAACGCGGAACCTGGGAGACGCTGGCCTCGACCGGCGTCCGGCGGGAGAGCGTCGTCTTTGCCAAGTACTTCCTGGTGGCGACCTTCGGCATCACCGCCGGCGTGCTCAACCTCGGCGCCATGACCTTCTCGATGGGCCGGATCCTGTCCCCGCTGCTGGAGCGCGCGGGCGAGAAGGGGATGGAGTTCTCGATCCCCTGGCTGGCGATCCCGGTGGTGCTGGCGGGAACGATCCTGCTGGCGCTCTTCCTCGCCGCCGGGATGATGCTGCTGGCCTCGTTCGCGCGGACGTTCAAGGAGGGGCAGTCGCTGGTGATGCCGCTGTACCTGATGACGATCCTGCCGATCATGCTGGTGCGCGGCACGCCCTGGACGGTCGGGACGGCGCTCGTTCCCGTGCTCAACGTCGCGATCATGTTCCGCGAGGCGATCGCCGGGCACTTCGACGGACCGCTGATCGGCCTGACGCTGCTGGTCGAGGCGGCGCTCGTCGTGGCGACGCTCTGGCTCGCCGCGTACGTCCTGCGGTTCGAGGATTTCCTGGTCGGCTCCCACGGCGGGAGCCTGGTCAAGTTCCTGCGCGGCAAGAAGCCCCAACCCGCCGCGAAGGGGGCACGATGATGCATCCGGTGGAGGTCGAAGACCTCGTCAAGGTGTTCCACGACGAAGGGCGCGGCCAGGTCGTCGCGGTGGGCGGCGTGTCGTTCGCCGTGGATCGCGGCGAGATCTTCGGCCTGCTGGGTCCGAACGGCGCCGGCAAGACGACGACGCTGCGCACGCTGGCGACGGTGCTCGGCCCGACCTCCGGGCGCGCCTCGGTCATGGGTCACGACGTCGTCAAGGCGCCGACCGAGGTGCGGCGCAGCATCGGGTTCCTCTCGACCTCGACCGCGCTCTACCCGCGGCTGACGGCGCGCGAGACGCTGGAGTTCTTCGCCCGGATCAACGGCTACCCGGAGGAGCGGCTGAAGGCCCGGGTCGACGCGCTGGTCGAGCGCTTCGGCCTCGGCTCGTACGCCAAGGCGCGCGTGGACAAGCTGTCGACCGGGATGAAGCAGAAGGTCTCGATCGCCCGCGCCATCGTGCACGAGCCGCCGGTCCTGATCTTCGACGAGCCGACCGTCGGGCTCGACGTGCTCAACGCGCACGAGCTGCAGGAGATCATCCGCACGCTGCGCGAAGAGGGGAAGACGATCGTCTTCTCGACCCACATCATGAGCGAGGCGGAGCGGCTCTGCGACCGGATCGGGATCATCCAGGGCGGCCGGATCCTGGCCTGCGACACGCTGGAAGGGCTGCGCGCGGCGACGGGGCTGCGCTATCTCGAGGACATCTTCATCCATTACGCGAGGCCGGCCGCGTGAGGATCGATCCCAAGGTCGTGCTCGCGCTGTTCTCGACCGAGCTGAAGTCGGCGCTGCGCGACCGGCGCACCGTCCTGCTCTCGATCCTGCTGCCGGCGCTGGTGACCCCGGGGTTGCTCTACCTCTCGCGCCAGCGCGAGACGAGCCATGAGGCGAAGCTGGCGACGGCGATCCACGCCTACGCGGTGACCGGGCCGGAGGCCGCGCTGGCCAGGGCGCTGGTCGCCGAGTCGCTGACGTCGGGGGCGCAGGAGGGGCGCCTCAAGGAGATCGTCAGCGAGGACCCCGGCCCGGCGCTCGACGACGGGACGATCCAGGTCTGGATCGAGGCGCTCGCGCCGGAGGCGGCCGCCAGGCCGCCCGTCCCGCGCCTGCTGCTCCACTTCCGCGGCGACCGCGAGGAGTCGCAGGCCGCCACGCGCCGGCTGGACGACGCGCTCACACGGGCGGTCGAGGGGCGCCAGGGGAAGCTGCTCGCCGAGCGCGGCGTCGCCGTGGCGCGTGCCGAGGTGCTCCCCGCCGAGGCGGTCGACCTGGCGCCGGAGGCCGGCTCCGCCGGATCCCGCTTCGGCCGCGCGCTGACGCTGATGCTCGTTTTCCTGATCCTCGGCGGCGGGTCGGTCGTGGCGGTGGACACGCTCGCCGGCGAGAAGGAACGCGGCACGCTCGAGACGCTCCTGACCAGCGCCGCGGGGCGGCGCGACATCATCGCCGCCAAGCTGCTCCTGATCCTGTGCGTCGCGCTGGCGATCACGCTGCTCCAGGTGCTGAACCTCGCGCTGTGGGGCGGCCTGAAGCTGTTCCAGCTTCCGAACGACCTGCTCGCCGCGCTGACGCCGGGACGGCTGGTCGTGCTGTTCCTGCTCTTCCTGCCCGTGGCGGCCCTGCTGTCGGCGCTGCTGCTCTACATCTCGGGCCAGGCCCGCACCTACCGCGAGGCGCAGAGCTACTTCCTGCCGCTGTTCCTCGGCTCGCTGCTCCCGCCCGCGGCGGCCTTCCTCCCGGGAATCGAGCTGCGCTCGGCGATCGTGCTGGTGCCGGTCGCCAACCTCAGCGTCGGGGTGACCGAGTTCCTGTCCGGCCGCCCCGACTGGCCGATGCTGGCGCTGGCCTGGCTGATCACGGCGGCGGCCGCGGTCTGGGTCACCCGCCTCGCGGCGCGCACGCTGACCGGCGAGCGGCTGCTGGCGGCGGGCCAGCGCGACGCGGCGGAGGCGCTCGGCGGCGCGGCGCTCTTCCCGCGCCGCGTGCTGTTCTGGTTCGGGCTGTTCTGGGTGATCCAGTTCGTCGTGGCGCTCAACGTCGAGTGGATGCAGACGATCGAGCGCCAGGTGCTGTTCAACGTCCTGCTGATCTTCGGCGGCGGCGCGTTCTTCCTGATCCGCCGCTTCCGGCTCGATCCGAAGGAGGCGCTCGCGCTGCGCGCACCGCACCCCGCGGCGTGGCTGGCGGTGCTGATCGGCGTGCCGGCCGGCCTCGTGACCGGGATCGGGGTGTTCCGGCTGGCGAGCCTGCTCTTCCCGGTGCCCGAGGCGCTGCTGCGCGCGTTCTCCGAGACGCTCGCGCCGCACGAGATGCCGCTCTGGCAGATGTTCCTGTTCCTGGCCGTCCTGCCGGGGATCTTCGAGGAGATCGCCTTCCGCGGCGTGCTGACCTACGGCCTCTCCAAGCGGCTGCGGCCCGTCGCACTGGTGCTGACGGTCGGGATCATCTTCGGCCTGTTCCACTCGGCCCTGTTCCGGATCGCGCCGACGGCGTTTCTCGGCGTGCTCCTGACCTCGGCGGTGCTGCTGACCGGCTCGATCTTCCCGTCGATGCTGTGGCACGGGCTGAACAACGCGCTCGCGATCGGGGCGGGGCGGAGCGGGGCGGGCCTCGCCGACCTCCCGCCGGTCTACTACGTCGTCGCCGCAGTCGTGCTGGCGCTGACCTTCTGGATCCTCTGGCGCACGCGCCGGCCGTACCCCGGGCTGCGGTCTGGAAGACCGGCACCGGGACGCCGTTCTCGCGGGCCGGACGGTAGCGCCAGTCCCTCACGGCCGCGACTGCCGCCTTGACCAGGCTCGGCTCGTTGCGGGGCGACCTCATGACGAGCGGGTCGCTGGGCTGCCCCTTCTCGTCGATCAGGACCCGCATCACGACCGGGCCGTCGATGTTGCGCACCTGTGCCAGGACCGGGAAGACGGGCGGGACCTGCTGCGCGCTCTCCGGGGGGGTCAACTCGATCCGCCCGGAGAAGTACCGGCGCTGGCGCGCCAGCTCGGGCACCAGCATGCCGCAGCGCCTCGGGGTGACGAGGACGATGAGCTGGCCGCGCGACGGCAGGCCGAACCGAACGCCGCGCGTCTCTCCCGAGCGGGCCTGGAAGGAGATCTCGCCGTCGAAGTGGTGCCCGAGTCCCTCGAGCGACAGCGCCAGCTCGTGGAGATCGCCGGCCCCTTCGGTCTGGGTGCCGATGAAATGGATCACCCACGGCTCGCGGGACGGAACGGCACCCGAAAGCCGGGCCTCCCCCCCGTCCGGAGCGGTCGCCAGGTAGCCCCACGGCAGGATGTCGACCGGGAGGTCACCGAACATCTTCGAGAGCTCGCGAAAGTCTTTCGGGCCGAGCCAGGGTGAGTCCATCGGCACGATGCGGGTGCCCCCGCACGGGGATGGCGCCCTGTCGGCCGACCTGCCGGCGGGGCTGGCGCCGACGGCCAGGAAACGCAGCTCGTAGGACCAGGCCCAGTCCTTTCCGCAGGAGACAGGGCCGCCGGAGTCGGCGGAGAACGCCAAGGCCACACTGCCCAGGAGCACGGCGGCGGCGGTACTGGCGTGGCACAGGGTCCGGCGCGGGCGCACCGAACCGCACGTCCCTTTCGACACCCAAGCCCTCCTAGTCGAACCCGGCCCGATCCCGGAGACAACCTTAGTCACAATCGGCCAATTTCTCCACTTTTCCGGGGGCGGTGCCCGGCGGGCGGGGGGAGACTCGGTGCCGCCGGGACGGCCCGGCCGGAGCCGCCGATGGAGCACCTCCCCCGCCCTCGCCGAAGCCTGCTCTACGTCCCCGCCGCGAACGACCGTGCGCTCGCCAGGGCCCGCGAGCTGCCCGTGGACGGCCTTCTGCTCGATCTCGAGGACGGCGTCGCGCCGTCCGCCAAGGAGCCCGCGCGCGACGCCGCACTGGCGGCGATCGCCGCGGGTTTCGGGCGGCGCGAGATCCTGCTGCGCGTCAACGGCGCGGGGACACCGTGGCAGGCGGCGGACCTCGTCGCCGCGGCGCGGTCGGGGGCCGACGGCGTCCTGCTCCCCAAGGTCGAGCGCGCTGAGGAGATCATCGACGTGGCCGGCGCGTTGGCGGCCGCCGGCGCACCGGACGGGCTCGCGCTCTGGTCGATGATCGAGACGCCGCGCGCCGTGCTGCGGGTGGCCGAGATCGCCGCCGCGCACCCGCGGCTCGCGGGGCTCGTCGCCGGGACCTCGGACCTGGTGAAGGACCTGCACGCGCGGCACACCCCCGATCGCACCGAGGTGCTCACGAGCCTGTCGCTGGTCGTGCTCGCGGCGCGCGCCGAAGGCCTGGCCGCGCTCGACGGCGTGCACCTCGATCTCGAGGACGATGCGGGGTTCGAGCGGACCTGCGCGCAGGGGCGGTCGCTGGGGTTCGACGGCAAGACGCTCGTTCACCCCCGCCAGATCGCGGCCGCGAACCGGATCTTCGCACCGTCGTCCGAGGAAATCGCCTGGTCGCGGCGGGTGATCGACGCGCACGCGCGGGCGCTCGTGATGGGGTCGGGAGTGGTCGTGCTGGAGGGTCGGCTGATCGAGGCGCTGCACGTCGAGAACGCGCGGCGGATCGTGGCCCTGGCGGAAGCGATCGCGGCGCGGGGCGAAGCGCCGCCGGCAGCCGGCTCAGGATTGACACCCCGGCCGCGCCCCGCCTAGGCTGACCGCACTTCGCCGGAGCCCTCCCTTGCCCCGTTGGCGCGAGATCCTCACCTGGTACGGGATGGAGCTGCGCTCCGCGCTGCGCGAGCGCTCGCTCGTCACCAACTCGATCCTGATCCCGATCTTCCTCTACCCGATCCTCCTCTGGGTGGCGTTCACCGCGATCACCTTCATCCGGGGGAAGACGGAGGGGTTCACCTCGCGCGTCGCGTTCATCGGTGCGCCGGCGGCGCTGAAGCCGATGACGGCGGAAGTCGGTCGCGACGAGAAGTACCGGATCGTCGAGGTGCCGGGCGCGGCGGAGGCCGAGGCCGAGATCCGCGCGGGGCGGCTCGACGCGGCGCTGGTCTTCGAGCCGGCCCCTGCGGGGGAAGCGTCGGGGCTCCCCGGCAACGCGCGCGTCCGGCTGCTCCACGATGGATCGCGCGACCGCAGCCGCGAGGCGAAGGACCGGCTCGACCGGCGTCTGGCCGACCAGCGGGGCACGATGCTCGAGCATGAGGCGTCCGCGCGCGGCGTGACCGACGCCCAGTGGAGCGTCGCGACCACCGGCGACCAGGACCGCTCGAGCGCACGCGAAAAGGGGCAGTTCATCCTCGGCCTGATGCTGCCCACGTTCCTGCTGCTGATGTGCGCCGTCGGCTGCTTCTACCCGGCGATCGACGCCACCGCCGGGGAGCGCGAACGCGGAACCTGGGAGACGCTGGCCTCGACCGGCGTTCGGCGGGAGAGCGTCGTCTTTGCCAAGTACTTCCTGGTGGCGACCTTCGGCATCACCGCCGGCGTGCTCAACCTCGGTGCCATGACGTTCTCGATGGGCCGGATCCTGTCCCCGCTGCTGGAGCGCGCCGGCGAGAAGGGGATGGAGTTCTCGATCCCCTGGCTCGCAATCCCGGTGGTGCTGGCGGGAACGATTCTGCTGGCCCTCTTCCTGGCGGCAGGGATGATGCTGCTGGCCTCGTTCGCGCGGACCTTCAAGGAGGGGCAGTCGCTGGTGATGCCGCTCTACCTGATGACGATCCTGCCGATCATGCTGGTGCGCGGCACGCCCTGGACGGTCGGGACGGCGCTCGTTCCCGTGCTGAACGTCGCGATCATGTTTCGTGAGGCAATTGCCGGGCACTTCGACGGACCGCTGATCGGCCTGACGCTGCTGGTCGAGGCGGCGCTTGTGGTCGCGACGCTCTGGCTCGCTGCGTACGTGCTGCGGTTCGAGGATTTCCTGGTCGGTTCCCACGGCGGGAGCCTGGTCAAGTTCCTGCGCGGCAAGAAGCCCCAACCCGCCGCGAAGGGGGCACGATGATGCATCCAGTGGAGGTCGAAGACCTCGTCAAAGTCTTCCACGACGAGGGGCGCGGCCAGGTCGTCGCGGTGGGCGGCGTGTCGTTCGCCGTGGATCGCGGCGAGATCTTCGGCCTGCTCGGTCCGAACGGCGCCGGCAAGACGACGACGCTGCGCACGCTGGCGACGGTGCTCGGCCCGACCTCCGGGCGCGCCTCGGTCATGGGGCACGACGTCGTCCGGGCGCCGACCGAGGTGCGGCGCAGCATCGGGTTCCTTTCGACCTCGACCGCGCTCTACCCGCGGCTGACGGCCCGCGAGACGCTGGAGTTCTTCGCGCGCATCAACGGCTACCCGGAGCAGCGGCTGAAGGCCCGGGTCGACGCGCTGGTCGAGCGCTTCGGCCTCGGGTCGTACGCCAAGGCGCGCGTGGACAAGCTGTCGACCGGGATGAAGCAGAAGGTCTCGATCGCCCGTGCCATCGTGCACGAGCCGCCGGTCCTGATCTTCGACGAGCCGACCGTCGGGCTCGACGTGCTCAACGCGCACGAGCTGCAGGAGATCATCCGCACGCTGCGCGAAGAGGGGAAGACGATCGTCTTCTCGACCCACATCATGAGCGAGGCGGAGCGGCTCTGCGACCGGATCGGGATCATCCAGGGCGGCCGGATCCTGGCGTGCGACACGCTGGAAGGGCTGCGCGCGGCGACCGGGCTGCGCTATCTCGAAGACATCTTCATCCATTACGCGAGGCCGGCCGCGTGAGGATCGATCCCAAGGTCGTGCTCGCGCTGTTCTCGACCGAGCTGAAGTCGGCGCTGCGCGACCGGCGCACCGTCCTGCTCTCGATCCTGCTGCCGGCGCTGGTAACCCCGGGGCTGCTCTACCTCTCGCGCCAGCGCGAAACGAGCCATGAGGCGAAGCTGGCGACGGCAATCCACGCCTACGCGGTGACCGGGCCGGAGGCCGCGCTGGCCAGGGCGCTGGTCGCCGAGTCGCTGACGTCGGGGGCGCAGGAGGGGCGCCTCAAGGAGATCGACAGCGAGGACCCCGCCCCGGCGCTCGACGACGGGACGATCCAGGTCTGGATCGAGGCGCTCGCGCCGGAGGCGGACGCCAGGCCGCCCGTCCCGCGCCTGCTGCTCCACTTCCGCGGCGACCGCGAGGAGTCGCAGGCCGCCACGCGCCGGCTGGACGACGCGCTCACACGGGCGATCGAGGGGCGCCAGGGGACGCTGCTCGCCGAACGCGGCGTCGCCGTGGTGCGCGCGGAGGTGCTCCCTGCCGAGGCCGTCGACCTGGCGCCGGAGGCCGGCTCCGCCGGATCCCGCTTCGGCCGCGCGCTGACGCTGATGCTCGTTTTCCTGATCCTCGGCGGCGGGTCGGTCGTGGCAGTGGACACGCTGGCCGGCGAGAAGGAGCGCGGCACGCTCGAGACGCTCCTGACCAGCGCCGCGGGGCGGCGCGACATCATCGCTGCCAAGCTGCTCCTGATCCTGTGCGTCGCGCTGGCGATCACGCTGCTCCAGGTGCTGAACCTCGCGCTGTGGGGCGGCCTGAAGCTGTTCCAGCTTCCGAACGACCTGCTCGCCGCGCTGACGCCGGGACGGCTGGTCGTGCTGTTCGTGCTCTTCCTGCCGGTGGCGGCCCTGCTGTCGGCGCTGCTGCTCTACATCTCGGGCCAGGCCCGCACCTACCGCGAGGCGCAGAGCTACTTCCTGCCGCTCTTCCTCGGCTCGCTGCTCCCGCCTGCGGCGGCCTTCCTCCCGGGAATCGAGCTGCGCTCGGCGATCGTGCTGGTGCCGGTCGCCAACCTCAGCGTCGGGGTGACCGAGTTCCTGTCCGGCCGCCCCGACTGGCCGATGCTGGCGCTGGCCTGGCTGATCACGGCGGCGGCCGCGGTCTGGGTGACCCGCCTCGCGGCGCGCACGCTGACCGGCGAGCGGCTGCTGGCGGCGGGACAGCGCGACGCGGCGGAAGCGCTCGGCGGCGCGGCGCTCTTCCCGCGCCGCGTGCTCTTCTGGTTCGGGCTGTTCTGGGTGATCCAGTTCGTCGTGGCGCTCAACGTCGAGTGGATGCAGACGATCGAGCGCCAGGTGCTGTTCAACGTCCTGCTGATCTTCGGCGGCGGCGCGTTCTTCCTGATCCGCCGCTTCCGGCTCGATCCGCAGGAGGCGCTCGCGCTGCGCGCCCCGCACCCCGCGGCGTGGCTGGCGGTGCTGATCGGCGTGCCGGCCGGCCTCGTGACCGGGATCGGGGTGTTCCGGCTGGCGAGCCTGCTCTTCCCGGTGCCCGAGGCGCTGCTGCGCGCGTTCTCCGAGACGCTCGCGCCGCACGAGATGCCGCTCTGGCAGATGTTCCTGTTCCTGGCCGTCCTGCCGGGGATCTTCGAGGAGATCGCCTTCCGCGGCGTGCTGACCTACGGCCTCTCCAAGCGGCTGCGGCCCGTCGCACTGGTGCTGACGGTCGGGATCATCTTCGGCCTGTTCCACTCGGCCCTGTTTCGGATCGCGCCGACGGCGTTTCTCGGCGTGCTCCTCACCTCGGCGGTGCTGCTGACCGGCTCGATCTTCCCGTCGATGCTGTGGCACGCGCTGAACAACGCGCTCGCGATCGGGGCGGGGCGGAGCGGGGCGGACCTGGCCGACCTCCCGCCGGTCTACTACGTCGTCGCCGCAGTCGTGCTGGCGCTGGCGTTCTGGATCCTCTGGCGCACGCGGCGGCCGTACCCGGGGCTGCGGACGTAGGGCGAGCGGAGTGATGGGCGCCGTGGACGACCCGCACGACCTGGGCCGCTTCGTGCAGGCCCAGGCGGATTGCTACGAGCAGGCGCTCTCCGAGATCAGGACCGGCCGGAAGCGGTCCCACTGGATGTGGTACGTCTTCCCCCAGTTCGAGGGGCTGGGGGACAGCCCGACCTCCCGGAGCTACTCGATCAAGAGCGTTGCGGAAGCCGAGGCGTACCTCGCCCACCCCGTTCTCGGGCCGCGGCTGGTGGAGTGCGCCGAGGCGGCGCTCCGCATCGAGGGGCTGTCCGCGGTCGAGATCTTCGGCTCCCCCGACGACATGAAGCTGCGATCCTGCGCGACGCTGTTCGCCTGCGTGTCGCCCGCGGGCTCGGCTTTCCATCGGCTGATCGACAAGTACGACCAGGGTGAGCCTGACAGCAGGACGCTGCGATTGCTGGGTAAGACACGCCGGGTCAGCGAGACCCCGATGACCACACTCGACCGCTTCCGGGAGGGCGAGAGATGAAGCGCAAGCCGACGACCATCGACGAGTACCTCGAAGGAGTGAGCGCCGAGAAGCGAGCCGCCCTCGAGACCCTTCGTGGGATCATCAAGGCCGCCGCACCGAAGGCGGAAGAGTGCATCAGCTACCAGCTGCCGGCAAGGTAGCCGGGCAGGGAGGTGCCCCATGCTCGAGCTGCGCCACGGCTGTGAGTTCTGCCACCGCGATCTTCCCCCCGACTCCGCCGAAGCGCGCATCTGCTCCTTCGAGTGCACGTTCTGCGCAACCTGCGCGGACGCGAAACTTGGCGGCATCTGTCCGAACTGCGGCGGGGAGCTGGTTCGCCGTCCCCGTCGCGCGGTGGAGGGCGACGGAAACCGCGCGGCGATGAAGTACCACCACGTCGGGATCCCGACGCAGTCGCCGCAAGGCGGCGAGACCTACCTGAAGGGGTACTGCGTCTTCTGCACCGATCACGAGCGCAACCCGTTCGGGATCCAGTGGATGCGTTACGAGGAGGGGTGCGGGCTCCCGGAGCTGGTGAAGACCGTTCCGCACGTGGCCTTCGAGGTGGACGACCTGGAGCGGGCGCTCGCCGGCCACGAGATCCTCATCCCGCCGAACAGCCCCTCGCCGGGCGTCCTCGTGGCCTTCGTCGTCTGCGACGGCGCGCCCGTGGAGTTCCTGCAGTTCACGGGGTGAGGCGATCCCGATCCGGCCCCGCCGGTCCTCTCGACGGATAATGCCGCCGTGCACCACGGATCGCGCCTTGGGCCCTACGAGATCCTCCGTCCGCTCGGCGCGGGCGGGATGGGCGAGGTCTTCCTCGCCCGGGACCCACGCCTGGGTCGCGAGGTGGCGCTGAAGGTCCTGCCAGCAGCGTTCGCCGGCGATCCGGCGCGCCGCCGGCGCTTCGAGGACGAGGCGCGCGCGGTCGCGGCGCTCAACCACCCCAACATCGTCACCCTGCACTCGATCGAGTCGGCCGACGGCGTCGACTTCCTGACCATGGAATTCGTGGACGGCGAGACGCTCGAGCGCGTGATCGGCCCCGCTGGTCTCACGCCGGTGCACTTTCTCGAGCTCGCCCGCACCCTCGCGGCTGCCGTCGCCGCCGCGCACCGCCGCGGCGTGGTCCACCGCGACCTCAAGCCGGCGAACGTGATGCTCGACCGCGAGGGCCGGCTCAAGGTCCTCGACTTCGGCATCGCATCGCAGGCGCTGCCCGACGAGCCGGAAGACGACGCCCCGACCCGGACCGCGACCGGGATGATCGCGGGTACCGTCGCCTACATGGCCCCGGAGCGCCTTGCCGGCCGCCCGTCCGGCGCGGAGGCCGACGTCTTCTCGCTCGGCGTGCTGTTCCACGAGATGCTGACCGGCCGCCGGCCGTTCGGGGGCACATCGCCGGCCGAGGTCGCGTCGAGCATCCTGCGCGATCCGCCGCCGCCGCTCGACGCACCCGCCGCGCTGGCGCGCCTCGTCGCGCGCTGCCTCGAGAAGGACCCCCGCGCTCGCTACGCGTCCGCGGAACCGCTGGCGCAGGACCTCGCGCAGGTCGAGCTGGGCACGGCCCCCGCGGCCGCCGCCGCGGCCGCGCCGATCCCGCGCTCGATCGCGGTCGCCGCGTTCGAGAGCCTCGCCGCCGACCCGGCCACCGACTGGCTCGGTGTCGGCCTGGCCGAGACGCTGACCGTTGAGCTGCGCCGCGTCGCCGGCCTGCAGGTCTTCGGTCGGGATCGCGCCGTCGCCAAGGCGGCGGAGTGCGGCGGGGACCCGGTGCGCCTCGGCCGGGCGCTCGGGACCGCCTTCATCGTGGCCGGCCGCTTCCAGGTGCTCGGCTCCGCGGTCCGCGTGACCGCCGAGCTGCACGACGTCGAGGTGGAGCGCGTCGCCTCCGCGTTCAAGCTCGACGGGGCGCTGGCCGGGATCTTCGCTCTCCAGGACCGGCTGGTGGGGGAGATCGTCGCGGCGCTCGATGCGGAGCTGAGCGGCGCCGGGCTGACGCGGGCGACCCCGGCGGCGCGCGCGGCGATCGCTCCCCTCGACGCCTTCGAGCTGTTCGCCCGCGCGAAGGAGAAGGTGAACGCGATGTCGCCGGCGAGCCTCGCGGAGGCCCGGGGACTCTTCGAGCGCGCGATCGCGGCCTCCCCCGACTGGGCGCTCCCGCACGGCGGGCTCGGGCAGCTGTGCGCGATGCGGTTCATCGCCACCACCGACCGCGCCGACCTCGAGGCCGCCGAGCAGCACCTGCGGCGGGCGCTCGAGCTCGACCCCGAGTACGTCGAGCCGCTGACCTGGCTGGCCTACGCCTATGGGCGGCTCGGGCGCGTCGACGCGGCGGAGGAGACCGGCAGCCGCGCGATCGCCCGCGATCCGGGCGAGCCGCTGGCGCACTACTTCCTCGGCGCGTTGCGACTCGGGCGGGGCCAGGACCCGGGCGACCGCTGGTGGCTCAGGCGCTCGATCGAGCCGCTGGACGAGGCGGCCCGCCTGGCCCCACGTTTCTCGGCCGCGCAACTGCTGCTCGGGGCCGCGAAGCTCCAGTGCGGCCGCTACGAGGAGGCGCGCGTGCCGCTCGAGGCGGCGGCGGAGATCGAGCGCAGCCGGCACTTCGAGCTGGCGCGGTTCGTCGGCGCGGGACCGGCCCTGGCGCTGCTCGCGCTGCGCAGCGGCGATCTCGACGGCGCGACCGCGCAGGCCGACCGCGCGCTCGACGCGCTCGCGACCGACGACCACGTGTACGCGCACGTCTCGGCGCTCGTGGCGCTGCGCGTCGCGGCGGAGGCCGCGCTGCGCGCCGGGCGGCCGGGCGACGCGGCGGCACGCCTGCACCGCCTCCGGGAGCGGGCCGGCGAGCACCCCCGGGCGCTCGGGGCCGGGTGGCTGGTCGCCCGCGCCGATGCGCTGTCGAGCTGGGCGTTCCGAAGTCTCGGCCTGCGCGGGGACGAGCAGTGCGCCCGCGATCGCGTGGCGCAGGGCCTCGAACGGGCCAACGGCTTCGATTTCAGCTGGCACTGGGAGGGTGGAGTGGCGGCGATCCAGGTCGACCTCGCGCTTGCGGCGGTGGCCGCGGGCCGTCCCGAGGAAGCGCTCGCATGGCTCGAGCGTGCCGCCGCGGCCGGGTGGGCCGATGCGCGCCGGCTCGACGAGGACCCGCTGCTCGAGAGCGTGCGCGCGATGGGAGATTTCGCGGGCCTGCGCCGGGCCGTCTCCGGCTGATGCGCCGCGCGGGTCCGCGCGGCCGGGATCACTTCGACGTCGCGCCCCCCGCCACAGCGCCCCTCGTCCCGCCGGGTTCGACGCGAAACTCCGCGGCCTGCTCCGGCCGGCCCAGCGCGTCGTAGATCGCAGCCAGGTCGCTTCTCGCCGCAGTCAGGTAACTGACCGCCGGGTCGGCCTGCCGGACCATGATCGCGTAGCCGCCCGATGTCTCCCGCTCGGCCTCGGCGTAGCGCTTCTGCCGCAGGAGCGAGCGCCCGAGCTTGATCCGCGCGATCGCCGTGTTCGAGTGATCCGGGCCCAGCGTCGCGCCGTAGACCGCGAGCGCCTCGCGGAAGAGCTGCTCGGCCCGGGCGTTCTCCCCGCGTGCCATCTGGACGCTGGCCAGATTCGACAGGGCGATGCCGACCAGGTAGTGGCCCTTGGGGTAGGCCTTGCGGTAGATCTCGACCATCCGGCGGTACGCGGCCTCGGCGTCGTCCAGCTGATCCCGCTGCAGTGCCACGTTCCCCAGCTCGTTGACCGCCGACGCGACGCGCGGATGATCGGGCCCGAAGACGCGCTCCTGGATGGCCACCGCCTCCCGGAGCAGGCGCTCCGCCTCCTCGAAGCGCTTCTGGAACACCAGCGAGCGGCCGAGCATCGTCAGGTTGGACGCGGTCTTGTAGTGGTCGGTCCCGAACCACGACCGCGTGATCTCGAGCGCCTCGCGGTAGTAGCGCTCGGCATCGGAGTATCGGCCCTGCTCGTGCTGGATCGCGCCGAGGTCGACCAGGTCGTCCGCCACGTGAGGGTGATGCTCGCCGTAGAGGGCCCGATCCAGCGCGAGCACGCGGTTGGTCAGCGACTCCGCGATCGGCCAGTGCCCCTGGTAGAAGTGCGCGCTGGACAGCTCGTGCAGGGCGGCCGCCGTCTCGGGCGTCGTCGCGCCGTGCAGTTCCTGGAGCCGGACCGCCTCGTCGAGCACCTGCGTCGCCTCGACATAGGACCCCTTCTCCACGAGCACGTGGCCTAGCGCGGCCGTGGCCGCGGCGACGGCGGGGTGATCGGCCGGAAGGGCCCGCCGCGAGGCCTCGAGGCCGTCGCGGACCAGCCGTTCGCCTTCCTCGAACTGCGCCTGGTCGGAGCGCAGGAGTCCCAGCGCCACCGCGCTCGCCGCCACGTCGGGATGACCGGCGCCCAGCAGCGTGCGGCGCTGGTCGAGAGCCGACCGGAGCAGCGTGTCCGCCCGATCGAGCCGGCCCAGTTTCTGGTAGATCCCCCCGAGCGTCCCGAGCAGCTCCGCCTGCACGGCGGGCTCCGCGGAGAGGCTCCGCGCCTCCTGCACGCCGCGATCGACCAGCGTCACGACGCGCAGGTCCTCGGCCGGCCCGACCGCCTCGTCGCCTCCCTCGAAGAGGCGCAGCATGAAGCGCTGGATCCGCTCGGTGCGCGCCGCCTCGGCCACGGCCACGTTGCGCGCGCGAGCCAGGCGGACCGTGTAGTACGCCACCAGCCCGACCACCGTCGCCAGCGCGAGTGCGGCGGCGGCGACCGCGGCCCGGTTGCGCTGGACGAACTTGCCCAGCCGGTAGCCCACCGCGTCGGGACGGGCCTGCAGCGGCTCGCCCGCGAGATAGCGGTCGAGGTCGCGGATCAGCGCCTCCACCGTCGGGTAGCGCCGCTGCGGATCCCGGTGCATCGCGGTCAGGCACAGCACGTCGAGGTCCGACCATGAGATCCTCCCGGCCGAGCGGGGCCAGGGACCGAGGGGCAGGCTCGCCGACGAGCGGTGGCCCGCTGCTGCTTGGGCCCGCCGCGCCACGACCGAGGGGCGCTCGGGCTCCCGCTCCGTGACGATCGAGACCGCCTCGGCCGGCGCGCGATTCGACACGTCGAACGGCAGCCGTCCCGTCAGCAGCTCGTAGAGGATCACTCCCAAGGCGTAGACGTCGGCGCGGATCCCCACGGGTTCGCCGCGGATCTGTTCGGGCGCCGCGTAGGCCGGGGTCAACAGACGCAGGCCGGTCCGCGTCTGGTCGATCGGCGCGTCGAGGCTTTCGAGGTGCCTGGCGATCCCGAAGTCGAGCAGCTTCACGCTGCCGTTGGGCGTCACGAGGATGTTCGACGGCTTCAGGTCGCGATGGATCACCGCCTGCGCGTGGGCGTACTGCACGGCCTCGCCGACCGCGCGGACCAGCTCGAGCCGCCCCTCGATCGACGTGGCGTGCGTGCGGCAGTACTCGGTGAGCGGAACACCCTCGATGTACTCCATGACGAACCACGGCGTGCCGTCGGGAAGCGCGTCGGCGTCGTAGAGCCGCGCGATCGAAGGGTGACTGAGCTGGGCCAGTGTCCGCTGCTCAGCGGCGAAGCGCTCGCGCCGCGCGCGCGAGAGCCACGCGTCGCGCAGGACCTTGATCGCCACCTGGCTGCCGAGGTCGTCACGCTCGGCGAGGTACACGATCCCCATCCCGCCTTCGCCCAGGATCCCCTTGATCGCGTACGGTCCGAAGCGCTGCCGCGGCAGCAGGTCCGGGTCGGCGTCGCCGAGGACCGCTTCCGCGACGCGGGCCACGCCGTGATCGAGGACCGAGCCGCCGCTCCCGTCCTCGTTCAGCAGTGCCGCGACCTCGGCGACGAGGTCCGGGTCGTCGCCCCCCTCGGCACGCAGGTACGCATCCCGCGCGTCCGGCGGCAGATCGACTGCACCGTGGAACAGGACCTGGAGTCGCTCCCAGCGCGTACCGTCCATCGGCAGATCCCCGGCGCCGCGACTGGGCGGCCCCTCGCGCCCGTCAGTACGCTCGGCGGAGCTGCTGGGCGAGCCAGGCGCGAGCGGCGCGCCAGTCGCGAAGGACGGTGGCCTCGGAGATCGAGAGCGCCTGCGCGGTCTCGGTGACGTCGAGCCCGCCGAAGAAGCGGCTCTCGACCACGGCCGCCTGGCGCGGGTCGATCCGAGCCAGTTGGTCGAGCGCGGCGTCTAACGCAAGCAGGTGATCCCCGCCCCCGGCGACCGGTTCGAACGCCTCGTCCAGGGTCGCCAGGGCGAGCCCGCCGCCGCGCTTGTCGGAACTCCGGCGCCGGGCCGCTTCGACCAGCACCTGGCGCATGGCACGCGCGGCGATCCGTTTGAAATGCAGGGGCGTGAGCGAGCCGAGCGACGGCGAGTGGGCGAGCTTGAGCCAGGCCTCGTTGACGAGCGCGGTCGGATTGATCGTGGCCCGGGCGTCGTGGCGACGGATGCTGGAGGCGAGGCGGCGCAGTTCGGAGTAGGTCAGGCAGAACAGGTCATCCAGGGCCTGCCGGCCGCCCGTGTCATCACTTAGCAGTTTGTCACCCAGCTCATATTCCATGCCGGGCCCCCTCCGCGGTGCAGAATTACCGAGTAGCCTAGCGAAGTTAACACGCCTCGCGATGCCGGACCAACCCGGTTCCGATCGCGCTCCCGCTCGCGGCCGTGACGGATTTTCTGGTTCGTTCGCGCAATGCGGAGGTGAAAGGAGCCACCCCATGCAGATCGAACGGAGTCCGTTTCTCAAGCTCGACAAGTCGTCGGTCATCGGTTACCTGAAGTCGACCGGCTCGCGCGATCCCGACATCATTCACACGCAGAAGGCGAACCTCGTCTCGCTCGCCAAGTTCCCCAAGTACGTGGGCGTCTACGTGATGGTCCTCGGCGCCATGCTGACCATCACGATCCTCATGTCCTTCATCGGGATCCCGATGCTGATCCTCGGCTGGTGGATGCGCGGCCGGGGCGTGAAGAACCTCAAGGCGGTCGAGGAGGGGTACGGCGAGTTCACCTCGCTGGCCCGCGCCGCGTAGCGGTCCGGCCCATTCCGAATCCAAGCACCGGGAGCCGCCACCGGCCCAGGGAGAACGCCATGAGATCCGCCCATGCCCGACACGACGCGAGCCGCGCCGCCGCCGCCGTCTTCTCGATCCTGCTCGCCCTCGCGCTCCCGGTCGCCGCGGAGATTCCCGGTGAGTCCGTCGCGCCGGAGCAACTGCAGCGGGACACCACGACGCTGCTCCTGGAGCTGGATGCCGCCAGGGCCCCGGGGTGCGGAAGTCGGGCGCTCGTGACAGCCGAGCTGATCCGGCCGCCGGTCCCCGCATCGTCGCCGCGCGAGGCGGGTCCTGCGGGCCCCTGGCAGGAGCGCTGGCACCTCGATCGATGCGGCGACGCCGTCGCGTGGGACGTGTGGTACACGCCCGCCCCGCGGGGAGGCGTCGTCATCGGCGTCGGGCTCGTCGCGGCGGGGGAGAGCGCACCGATCGACCCGGCCCGCATTGGGGAGCGGCCCCGGAAGCAAGCCGAGCCTACGGTCGGGCGGACGTTCCTCGTCACGAACACGAACGACTCGGGACCCGGCTCCCTTACCCAGGCGATCCTCGATGCCAACGGATCCGGCAACCAGGACGGCATCGACCGTGTCCGCTTCGAGATCCCGGGCCAGGGACCGCACTCGATCACGCTGCTGGCGGCGCTCCCAGCGATCACGGACCCGGTCGTGATCGACGGCGATTCCCGGCAGGAGACCCTCACGGGAGCCCTCCCGAACGGGAGCGATCCGATCCCGGTGGTGGAGCTGGACGGGCGCCAGCTGATTCAACCCGCGCACGGCCTGCTTCTCCGCACCGGCTCGAGCACGATCCGGGGGCTCCGGATCCACGGCTTCAAGGGTGACGGCATCCGGATCGAAGGCGGCGGATCCAACGTCATCGAAAGCAACGTCCTCGGTGGCGCTGGCGACGGGGCGAGCGGCGGCTCGAACGCGGGCAGCGGCGTCGCGATCGTCGATTCCTCAGGCAACGCGATCGGCGGATCCACTCCTTCCGCCGCGAACACGATCGCTGAGAACGACGGGCGGGGCGTGCGGATCTCCGGCGCCGGATCCACCGGGAACACGGTCCTCGGCAACCGCATCGTCCGCAACGGGAGCGGCGGGATCGAGCTGGAAGCGGACGCCCTGGACTCCCCGCGGGAGCCCGGCACCGGTCCGAACCGCTTCCAGCGGCCGCCCACGCTGACGTCCGTGGCCTTCCCGCCGGCGCGCGCAGGCCAGGCGGCCGAGGCGACGGTCGAGGGCGTTTTCGAGGGAGACCCATCGGAAACGTACCGGATCGAGCTCTTCGCCACGAGCGCGCACCTCCTCGTCCCACGGATCGGATCGGCCGAGCAGCCCCGCGAACGCCTCCCCGGGTCCGAAGGGGAACGGCTCCTGGCCTCCGCGGAGGTGACTACCGGTGCGGACGGCAGGGCCGGCTTCCTGCTGCGCCTTTCCGATGGGATTCACTCGCGGGACAGCGTGACGGCGACGGCGACCGATGCGGACGGCAACACGTCGGAGTTCTCGGAACCCCTGCTGGCGCCCGCCATGACCATCAGCTGGAACGCCGGCACCGGGAACTGGAGCAATCCCGCGAACTGGAGCCCGGCCCAGCTGCCGGCCGCGGGGGACGACGTCGTCATCGGTGCGAACGGAGCCAACACGACCTTCACGGTGACGCTCGACGTCAACGCCACCGTGAACAGTCTGAACCTGGGCGGCGGCAGCGGGACCCAGACGCTCTCGATCGCCTCCCCGACCCTCACGCTGAACGCGCCGTCCACGGTCAACGCCAACGGCGTCCTTGGACAGAGCGGCGGGACAATCGCCGGCAGCGGGAGCCTGATCATCAACGGGACCTACAACTGGTCCGGCGGACTGATGACCGGGGCGGGGGTGACGACGGTGAACGGCCCGTTCAACCTGAGCGGCCTGACCGCCATCAACGCCAACCGGACGCTGAACAACGCCTCTACCGCGAACTGGTCTTCGGCGAACGGCCTGGGGATGCGCACCGGGTCCGGGTCGGTCATCAACAACACCGGGACCTGGGACGCCCAGACCGACGGCGCCGCGATCGTCAACTACTACGGCGGCGCCACCACGTTCAACAACTCCGGGACCTTCAAGAAGTCGGCGGGCACCGGCACCACGTCGGTCACCATCCTGTTCACCAACACCGGCACCGT
Source organism: uncultured Acidobacteriota bacterium (assembly GCA_963702425.1). Classification (GTDB taxonomy): domain Bacteria; phylum Acidobacteriota; class Polarisedimenticolia; order J045; family J045; genus JALOKP01. The sequence goes on along the minus strand of CAVPCQ010000015.1, from coordinate 137,615 downwards.
GGACGTCCAGAGCGGCACGCTGAGCCTGGGCGCCAACGGGAGCAGCACGGCGGCGCTGAACGTCTCGGGGGCGTCGGCGACCCTGCTGTTCGCGGCCGGCGTCTTCGACCTCAACGCCGGCACGACCGTCGCGGGGCCCGGAACGGTCCTCCTCAACAGCAGCGGCACCCTGAACGTCAACACGGCGGTCGCCATCCCCGTGGCCACGACCTTCACGTTCATGGCCGGGACGCTGGCCGGGACCGGGACGCTGACCACGAACGGCCCGTTCAACTGGTCGGGAGGACTGATGACCGGGGCGGGGGTGACGACGGTGAACGGTCCGTTCAACCTCAGCGGGTTGGTCGCCATCAACGGCAGCCGGACGCTGAACAACGCCTCGACGGCGAACTGGAGCTCCGCGAACGGCCTGGGGATGCGCACCGGGTCCGGGTCGGTCATCAACAACACCGGGACCTGGGACGCCCAGACCGACGGCGCCGCGATCGTCAACTACTACGGCGGCGCCACCACGTTCAACAACTCCGGGACCTTCAAGAAGTCGGCGGGCACCGGCACCACGTCGGTCACCATCCTGTTCACCAACACCGGCACCGTGGACGTCCAGAGCGGCACGCTGAGCCTGGGCGCCAACGGGAGCAGCACGGCGGCGCTGAACGTCTCGGGGGCGTCGGCGACCCTGCTGTTCGCGGCCGGCGTCTTCGACCTCAACGCCGGCACGACCGTCGCGGGGCCCGGAACGGTCCTCCTCAACAGCAGCGGCACCCTGAACGTCAACACGGCGGTCGCCATCCCCGTGGCCACGACCTTCACGTTCATGGCCGGGACGCTGGCCGGGACCGGGACGCTGACCACGAACGGCCCGTTCAACTGGTCGGGAGGACTGATGACCGGGGCGGGGGTGACGACGGTGAACGGTCCGTTCAACCTCAGCGGGTTGATCGCCATCAACGGCAGCCGGACGCTGAACAACGCCTCGACCGCGAACTGGAGCTCCGCGAACGGCCTGGGGATGCGCACCGGGTCCGGGTCGGTCATCAACAACACCGGGACCTGGGACGCCCAGACCGACGGTGCCGCGATCGTCAACTACTACGGCGGCGCCACCACGTTCAACAACTCCGGGACCTTCAAGAAGTCGGCCGGCACCGGCACCACGTCGATCTCGATCGCGTTCACCAACACCGGCACCGTGGACGTCCAGAGCGGCACGCTGAGCCTGGGCGCCAACGGGAGCAGCACGGCGGCGCTGAACGTCTCGGGGGCGTCGGCGACCCTGCTGTTCGCGGCCGGCGTCTTCGACCTCAACGCCGGCACGACCGTCGCGGGGCCCGGAACGGTCCTCCTCAACAGCAGCGGCACCCTGAACGTCAACACGGCGGTCGCCATCCCCGCGGCTACGACCTTCACGTTCCTGGCCGGGACGCTGGCCGGGACCGGGACGCTGACCACGAACGGCACGTTCAACTGGTCCGGAGGCCTGATGACCGGGGCGGGGGTGACGACGGTCAACGGACCGCTCAACCTCAGCGGCCTGGTCGCCATCAACGGCAACCGGACGCTGAACAACGCCTCGACCGCGACCTGGACCTCGGCGAACGGCCTGGGGATGCGCACCGGGTCCGGGTCGGTCATCAACAATTCCGGGACCTGGGACGCCCAGACCGACGGCGCCGCGATCGTCAACTACTACCTCGGCGCGACCAGCTTCAACAACTCGGGCACTTTCAAGAAGTCGGCCGGCACCGGCACCTCGTCGATCTCGATCGCGTTCACCAACACCGGCACCGTCGACGTCCAGAGCGGCACACTCAACGTGAGCGGATCGAGCTACAAGCAGACGGCCGGTGTCACCCGGCTGACGGGAGGCGCGCTCTCCTCGACCTCGAGCATCGCCATCCAGGGCGGGGTCCTCGCAGGATCGGGCACCGTCACCGGTCCCGTGATCGTCTCGGGGACAGGCGTCCTCACTCCCGGGCTGTCGCCGGGCACGCTGAGCCTCGTGGGGAACTACACCCAGCAGGGCCCGGGCGGAGCCTTCAACGTGGAGATCGGCGGGACGGCGCCCGGCTCGCAATTCGACACCGTCAACGTCTCGGGCGCCGGCAGCGTCGCCACGCTGGCGGGAGTCCTCAACGTGAGCCTCGTCAACTCGTTCGTGCCGGCCGCCGGGGACAGCTTCACGATCATGACCTACCCCTCGCACACCGGCACCTACACGCTGAACCTGCCGACGATTCCGTGCCTCGGCTGGAAGGCGACCTATGGGGCGACCTCGCTGGTTCTCACCGCCTTCCCCCTCCCGACGGAAGTCACCGGTCTCGCGTTCCCCTCGACCAAGGTGAATCTGGTGTGGGACTCGGGCGTCACGGGGCCCACGAGGACGTATGACGTCCTGAAGGGCGATCTCCGCCAGCTCCCCGTGGGAACGGGCCCCAACGAGTCCTGCCTCGCGCAGGCCGTCACGGGGACCACGGCGCCAGACCCCGTCACTCCCGCCCCCAACCGCGGATTCTGGTACGTCGTCCGGGAACGGGTCGCCGGCTGCGGGATCGGAACCTACGGCAGCGCGAGCAGCGGCACGGAGCGAACGAGCACGGCGTGCCCTTGAAACGGGAGGGCGACGCGAGAGCATCGCGAGATCGTCGTCGAAGCACCCGGAGCCGCGTCTTCAAGGGGCGCGGCTCCTCGAGAGGAAAAGCCATGTCGTCGAAACTCGGATGGTTCCCGTGGATCGTGGCCGGGGTGCTCGCACTGGTCCCGGCATTCGCCGAGGCGCAGCAGCCGGTCAAGCTGAGCGCGCTCCTCACGGCTTTCCTGGCGGATGCGAACGTGCGGACGAAGGGCCTCCCCTGGACCACCGGGGCGAGCCTTCCGGTGAAGTGGCAGTCCCCAAAGCCGGTGGCGGCCGCGGCGTATCTCCAGCCGCAGGGTCTCACGCTGAGTCGCGAGGGGACGGCTCGCGTGGCGGTCGGCGCCGAGCAGGTCGACGCGACGGTCCAGGTCCTCGGGAACGACGCGGGCATCCAGCAGGTGACCGTCGGCTGGAGCCAGCTGAGCGGTCCCTTCGACGCGGCGGCGCGATCGCTCGAGACTGACGGCGTGGCGCTCGAGCCGCTCAAGTGCAGCCGGGAGACCGAGGGGGCCTCGTACGGCAACCTCGTCCACGTCGTCAAGGCCCCGGGAAAGACAGCCTCCGCGCTGTGGGAGAGCTGGAACTGCGCCCACGACGGGTGCGGCTACGGCATCACGATCCTCTACCGGAAGAACGCGGTCGCCGCGATCGAGTGCGCCAGCGGCGAGTAGCCGGAATTGCAGTCCGGCGACGCCCCCGGGAGCTGACGACCGAGGCGCAGGGCGCGCCCTTGCCCTCCCGCCCGTCTCGGCGTCCAATGGCCCCTTCGCTGGCCGTCCGGCCGGCCCGAAAGGACCTCCCAATGCGCCTCCCGATCGTCGCTCTCGCGGCCGCCCTCGCGGCCATCCTGACCGCGTCCGCCCAGGACGCCCCGAAGGTCGCCCCGCCCGCCGCTCCCGCCGCCGGCGGCATGACCGAGGACCAGAAGGTCGTCTACGCGCTCGGCCTCGCGATGGGCCAGCGGCTCGGCGACTTCTCGCTGTCTCCGCAGGAACTCGAGCTGCTGCAGAAGGGCGTCTCCGACTCGATCCTCGGCCGGCCGCCGCAGGTCGACCTCCAGGTCTACGGCCCGAAGATCATGGAGCTGGCGCAGGCGCGGCAGCAGGTCGTCATCGAGCGCGAGAAGCAGCAGGGCTCGGCCTACCTCGAGAAGGCCGCGCAGCAGCCCGGCGCGAAGAAGACCGCCAGCGGTCTCGTCTACATCGAGGAAAAGGCAGGCACCGGTGCGTCGCCCAAGTCGACCGACAAGATCAAGATCCACTACCACGGCACGACGACCGACGGCGCCGTCTTCGACAGCTCGGTCGACCGCGGGACGCCGGCCGAGTACCCGCTGGACGGCATGGTCGCGTGCTGGGTCGAGGGGGTTCAGCTGATGAAGGTCGGCGGCAAGGCCCGGCTGGTCTGCCCGCCGAACCTCGCGTTCGGCGACCGCGGCGCGCCGCCCCTCATCAAGCCGGGCGCGACGCTGACCTTCGAGCTCGAGCTGCTCGACATCATCGCCTCCGCGCCAGCGGCACCGCCGATGCCGGCCGTACCGGCCGACCCGGCCCGGACGCCCTGACGGCCCGGGGAGGAGATCCCGTGACGTTCGCGAACGAGACACAGCGGGTGGTCTACGACCGGGTGCGCCTCTTCATCGAGGATCTGTTCGGCGAGCTGGCGGTCTTTCGCAAGGACGCACCGGCCTTCGCGGTCGCCGCCGGCTCGGCCGTGGCGCACGTCCACGTGCTGCCATGGACCGACGAAGGGGCGATGGTCACGACACGGGCCTTCGTCGTCAGCGGGGCACGGCTCGACGCCGAGCTGATGCGCTGGATGCTCGCCCGGAACGCCGAGGCGCTCTGGGGCGCCTTCGGCGTCGACGAGGACGGCGAGATCGTGATCGACCACAGCATCAACGGGCCGACATGCGACAAGGAGGACCTGCGCGCGTCGGTGCTGGGCGTGATCTTCTCGGCTGATCGCTACGATGACGAGATCGTCGCCCGCTGGGGCGGCGAGCGGGCGCTCGACCGGAAGGACTGACGGTCCGCGGCGCCGCGATGGTTCGCCCGGAAGACCTGGCGCAGATCGCGCTCTTCGAGGGGCTGGAGCCGCGGACGCTCGCGCTCGTCGCGGGGATCGCGACCCCGCGGCGCTTCGCGCGCGGGACGGCGATCTTCGCGGAAGGGGAGCCGGGCGCCGGATTCCACGTCGTGGTCGAGGGGCGGGTCAAGGTCTTCAAGCTGTCGCCGGAGGGTAAGGAGCAGATCCTGCACGTCTGGGGCCCCGGCGAACCGTTCGGGGAAGTGGCGGCTCTCGAGGGCCGGCCCTTTCCGGCGCACGCCGAAGCGCTCGAGGACTGCCGCACCGCGTACATCCCGCGCGCCGGGCTGCTCGAGCTGATCCGCCAGAGCCCCGAGTTCGCGCTCGAACTGCTCGGCGAGCTGGCCGGGCGCCTGCGCCGCTTCGCGCAGATGGTCGAGTCGCTCGCGCTGCGCGAGGTGCCCGGGCGCCTGGCGGCCTACCTGCTGCTGCTCGACGAGCGGCAGGGAGGCGGCGGCCGCGTGGAGCTGGACCTGGCCAAAGGCCAGCTCGCGAACCTGCTCGGCACGATGCCGGAAACGCTCTCGCGCATCCTCGCCCGCCTCGCGCGCGAGGGGCTGCTCGAGAGCGCCGGGCCGCGCGGCTACCTGCTGCCCGACCGCGCGGCCCTCGAGGAACTCGCCGCCGGGACGCGGCGGCTGGGCTGACGCCGGCTCGACGGAGTCAGCGGGGCAGCGGCACGTTCGCCGCGATCGACAGCCCCGGCAGGTTCAGCCCGACGCGCAGCCAGCCGTCGTCGTCGGGCATCCACCCGTCGCGCACCAGCGCCCCGCCGCAGTAGACGTGCGGGCGATAGGCCACGGCGCCGCCGATCGCGACCGGGAAGCTGTAGACGACGTGCCGGTGACGGTGCGGGCCGTAGTAGAAGTCGCCGGCCAGGTACGATCGCGAGGCGTAGACGAGTGAGGGCGTCAGCCGCGGCGGAACGATGAACCCGGCCGGCACGGCGAACGCGCGCGGGGCGACCACGGGGTGGACGAGGCCGCGAGGTCCGCAGGGACCGCGACTGCCGCAGCCTCCGTGATGGGGGTGACGGCCGTGACCGTGGGCCAGCGCCGTGCCGGCCGGAACGAGCAGAGCCAGGGCCGCGACCCCGGCGACGATGCGAACGTGGGACCAGGTCAACCGGGCGCAGGTCATCGAACACCTCCTGCGCCGCTGCATTGCGAAAACCAGGCCAGCCGCCCGGTGTCGGTGCGTGCCGTGCCTCGCGGCGCCGGACGGGCGCTTCCGAAAGCGGAACGGCCGCCGGGGACGGCCGGGCGTCCTCGCCGGAGGAGCCGGTCGCCCTCCGGAGAGGACAGCCGCTATTTCAATAGCAGCAGCGAGAGCGCCATGACCCCCATCCCGGCGATCACGCCGTAGATCGTCTCGTGCCCCCTGCCGTACTCGCGCGCGGTCGGGAGCAGCTCGTCGATCGAGATGAAGACCATGATCCCGGCCACCGCCCCGAACGCGAACCCCATCACGTCGGGACTGAGGAAGGTCCGCAGCAGCAGGTAGCCGATCGCCGCGCCCAGCGGCTCGGCCAGGCCGGAGAGGACCGACCAGCCGAAGGCCTTGGCGCGGCTGTCGGTGGCGTAGAAGATCGGGACCGAGACGCTGACCCCTTCCGGGATGTTGTGCAGCGCGATCGCGATCGCGATCGCGATCCCGACCCGTGGGTTGTCGAGCGCGGCGATGAAGGTCGCCAGCCCCTCCGGGAAGTTGTGGATCGCGATCGCGACCGCCGCGAGGATCCCCATCCGCAGCAGCTTTCCGGTCTGCCCCGAGTGGCCGTGGTGCTCGGCGATCTCGTGGCGCATCTGCTCGACCTCGGAGACGGCGCGCACCTCGTGCGGGTTCTCGGCCCCGGGCACGAACCAGTCGATCAGGCCGATCAGCGCCATCCCGCCGAAGAAGGAGAGCGCCGCCAGCCAGCCCGCCGTCCGCTCCGAATGCGTCTGGGCGAGCGCTGCTTGCGCCTTGGGCATGATCTCGAGGAACGAAACGTAGAGCATCACGCCGGCCGAAAAAGCGAGTGAGACGGCGAGGAGGCGGTAGTTCGTGCGGCGGGCGAAGAAGGCGATCGCGCTGCCGACGCCGGTCGCCAGGCCGGCAAACAGCGTCAGCCCGAAAGCAAACAGGACGGCGTCGGGGGTGGCATTCATCGGGAGAGACCGGATTAGAGCGTGCGGGCGGGGACGGCGTCAACGCCGGTGGTGGAGCACGGGCCTCGCGGGGTCGAGCGCTCCGAAGAGCGCGCCCCGCCGCGTTTTCTCGCGGCGGGGCGTTTTCTTGCGCTCTTGCGGAACGCGGAGCCCGTTGCCGGGCGCCACGACCCAAGATGGGGCCCGGCGGGCGGGGGCGCCAGTCCCGGCCGAGCCGTGGGAGACTGGCCGGCCGGAGGAGCCATGTACCTGGTGGGAGACATCGGAGCGACCAACGCGCGGCTGGCGTGGGCCCGCGAGGTGGGGGGCGGGTTCGCCATCGACGCCGTCGCGATCTACCCCTCCGACGCTGCGCCGGGCCTGGGGCCGCTGCTGCGCCGCTTCGTGGCCGAGCACCCGGGAACGCCGAGAGCCGCAGGGTTCGGCCTGCCGGGGCCGGTGCAGAACAACGTCGTCCGCACCACGAACATCCCGTGGGTCGTCGACGGCCACGCACTGCAGGAGTCGATCGGTGCCCCGGTCGCACTGCTCAACGACCTCGAGGCGGCGGCCCACGGGACGCTCGTGCTGCCGCCCGAAGGGTCGGTCGTGCTGCAGGAGGGGGTCGTCAAGGAAGGCGCGCGCGCGGTGATCGCCGCCGGCACCGGCCTGGGCCAGGCGATCCTGGCCTGGGATGGGCGCGACTGGATCCCGTCGCCGTCGGAGGGGGGACACGTCGACTTCGGGCCGCGCGACGAGGAGGAGGTCGACCTCTGGCGCTTCCTCAGTCAGCGCGACGGGCGCGCGTCGTACGAGACGATCGTCTCGGGGCGGGGGATCGCCGGGCTGTACGCCTTCTACGCCGAGCGTCTGGGCGTGCTGACGCCGCCGTGGGCGGAAGGCGACGACCGCGCGGCCGCGATCTCCCGCGCGGCGGACGCCTCCACCGACCCTGCGGCGGAGGCGGCGATGGACCGCTTCGTGCGCATCTACGGCGCCCAGGCCGGCAACCTCGCGCTGACCGCCCTGGCGCTGGGAGGGATCTGGATCGCGGGGGGCGTCGCGGCGAAGAACGTCGAGCGGATGCGGAGCGGCTCGTTCGTGGAGGCCTTCCGCGCCAAGGGGAAGCACCAGAAGATGCTCGAGGAGATCCCGGTCCGCCTGGTGACCGACAGGGTGCTGGCGCTGCGCGGCGCGGCCCGCGCCGCGCGCCGCCTCGTCGCACGATGAAGCCGGGCCTGCCCCGGCGTAGCCCCCGTCAGGGGGCGAAGCCGGGTGGCCGCTCGAGCTGGAACGCGGTCGCCTGCTGGTAAGCGTGCGCGACCGCGAGCAGCTCCGTCTCGCCGTAGAGCCGGCCGATGAAGGTCAGGCTGGTGGGCGTTCCGTCCGACTTGCGGAACCCGTCGGGCAGAACGACTGCCGGGTGCCCGGTCAGGTTCGTCAGCAGCAGCAGGTCGCCGCCGAAAGTCGGGACGACGAGCACCTCGACCTCCTTCATCAGCCGCTCCATCGCCGCCATCGCCAGCGTCCGCACGCGGTTGGCCCGGATGTAGTCGACGGCCGGAATGAAGCGTCCCTGGCGGAAGGTGTTGGGCCAGGCGTCGCGCACCTGCCGCGTCAGCCCGTCGACACCGCCCGAGAGCGTGAACTCGTCGAAGGCGGCCGAGGCCTCGGCGGTCAAGATCAGCGCAAGGGGCCCGACGGGGGGCGTGTCGGGCGGCTTCACCGTGACGAGATCGAGTCCGAGCTGGGCGAGCGTCGCGAGCGCCTGGTGATCGAGCGCCTGCCACTCAGCGAGGCCCGGACGCTCCGCGTCGTTCTCGGCTCCGGCCGCGTAGTCCGCGTCGAAGAGCTCCCGCACGACGCCGACCCGGATCGTGCGCGGGTCGCGCCGCGGGGGCCAGGCGAACGGACGGTCGACGGCGGACGGATCGAGCCCGTCGGCCCCCTGGATCGCGGCCAGCACCAGCGCGCAGTCCTCCACCGAGCGCGCGATCGCGCCGACCTTGTCCATGCTCCACGAGAGCGCCATCGCGCCGTGACGGCTGACGCGCCCGAAGGTCGGGCGCAGCCCGGTCGCGCCACAGCGCGTGCAGGGCGAGACGATGCTGCCCCAGGTCTCGGTTCCCAGGCCGTAGGTGGCGAGGCCGGCCGCAACAGCCGCCGCGCTGCCGGCCGACGAGCCGGACGAGCCCTCGCTGAGCTTCCACGGGTTCTTCGTCGTTCCGCCGTACCAGACGTCGCCCCAGGCCAACTCGCCGACGGCGGTCTTGCCGAGCAGCACGCCGCCCGCCTGCTCGAGGCGCGCGATCGCGGTCGCCTTCTCCGGGCGCCGCTGGTTACGGAACGGACCGGCGCCCCACGTCGTCGGGTAGCCCGGGCAGGCGAGGAGGTCCTTGGCCACGTACGGGATGCCGTGCAGCGGCCCGCGCGCGCGGCCGGCGGCGCGCTCCCTGTCGGCGCGCTTCGCCTGCTCGAGCGCGAGCTCCGGCGTGGGCGTCACGAGCGCGAGCAGCTGCGGGTCGTAGCGCTCGATCCGAGCGAGGCAGAGCTGCGCCAGCTCGAGCGACGAGACGGTGCCGGCCCGCAGCAGCGCGGCGAGGCGCGTGGCGGGGAGGAAGGCGAGGTCGACCGCGGTGCCCGGGCGGCCGGCGGGCGCGTCGTCGAGCAGTCCGGGGGCGCGGTTCGGCGCCGACGGGGCGGCTGGCGGCGCGTTCGGGTCGGGCGCGAAGATCAGCGCCGGGGCGACGCCGTTGTCGAGCGGGACCGCTCGCAGCGTCGCGGCGTCCTTCCGCAGCTGCGCCAGGTCCTTGAGCATCAGTTCGCGCTGCTCAGCGGTGAGCGAGATGCCGGCAATCCACTCCGCCTGCGCGACCATCGCCGGCGTGACGGCGGCCGGCGCGCCGTTGGCACCCGCCTCGGCGCCCGCGGCCAGCGCGGAGAGCGCGCGCGTGAAGACGGCGGACCCGACGCCTGCGAGCGCCGCGGCCCGCAGGACGTCGCGACGCTCCCAACGCGCTTCGCTCAACTTCGAAACCCCTACGGGGCTTTCGGCAGATCGACCGGGTAGTCGAGCACGAATGGCGGCAGGTCCTTCTTCCCCTGCTTGATGTACCAGTCGAACCACTGCATCAGCCGCAGCGTGACGTCGTAGCGGGCTGGAGCGTTGCGGTTGCCGTGCCCCTCACCGGGGTACCAGACCAGCCGCACCGGGACCTCCCCCTTCTCCTTGAGCGCCCGGTAGAGCATCCGCGACTGCGAGGGGTCGACGCGCGGGTCGTCCTTGCCGTGCAGGATCAGGAGCGGCGTCTTGGCGTTGCCGACGTAGGTGATCGGGCTGCGCTCGCCGTAGAGCCGCGGCGTCGCAGCCGGCGTCGTCCCCATGTGGACCAGCTCGTCCTCGCGCGGGATGTCGGTCGTGCGGGCCTTGAACAGCGTGTCCGAGATCCCGACGAACATCACCCCGGCCGCGAAGCGATCGCTGTGCTTCGTCGCGCCCCAGGCGGTGAAGTAGCCGCCGTAGGAGCCGCCGGTGATGCCGACCTTCGCCGGATCGGCCACTCCCTGGGCCACGAGGTAGTCGACCCCGTCGAGCACGTCGTCGAACTCCTTGCCGACCGGGTCGCCGTATGCGGACTTGGCGAACGCAAGCCCGCGGCCGGTGCTGCCGCGGTAGTTCGGATAGAACGCGGCGTACCCCTCGGCCGCGAGCAACTGGCCCGGCTCCGCGTAGCGCGTGACCCAGCCGTTCTTGTAGTGCGACTCGGGTCCGCCGTGGACGATCACGACGAGCGGGACCTTCGTCCCCGGCTTCGCGTCGAGCGGCCGGATCAGGATCCCCTCGATCATCAGCCCGTCCTTCGCCGGGTAGCGGATGACCTCCTGCTTCGCCAGTCGGCGCTGCTTCAGCCATGGGTTGCTGTCGGTCAGCCGCAGCGGCTTGCCGCCCGGCGCGAGCGGGAGCGCGAATGCCTCACGCGGGAACGACGGCGACTCGCCGGCGAGCGCGGCCAGCGTTCCGCTGCGATCGAGCGCGAGCGACTCCCAGACTGGATCGGTCGTCTCCGAGAGGATCGTCGCCCCGCTCCCGTCGGGCCGGACGCGGCCGAGGCGCGAGCCGACGCCGACCCCGGCGAGATAGACCACCTCGCCGCCTGCCGGCGTCCGAAACGACTCGACGTGTCCTTCGAGCGTCGGCAGCAGGTCACGTGGCGCGCCTCCGGCGGCCGGCGCCGCCATCAGCCGCCCGGCCTGGTGGTCGTTGATGTCGGCGGCGGCGACGAAGAGGAGCGCGCTGCCGTCGGCGCTGAAGTCGAACTGTCCGAGCTTCCCCTGGTGGTCGACCTTGCCCAGCACGGCCCCGCTCTCCGCGTCGATCACGTGCAGCACGCGAAACATGTACTGGTCGTCCACCAATGGGCGGGGCGAGAGGTCGGTCAGCAGGCGCTTGCCGTCGGGCGCGAAAGCGAGCCCCCACGGCTGGCCCGGCAGCTTGTCGAGAGTCCGCGCGTCGCCGGACGGTCCGGTCGGGCCGCCGCCGTCCGCCAGCGCCAGCGGCTGGAGGGCGATCCGGCGCGGCTGCCAGTCCTCCTCGTAGACCTCCTGCTTGAACCCCTTCTCGCGCAGCGTCTCCGCCGCCTTGGACGGAGGATCAGCCGCCACGTACCCGAGGAGCTTCCCGTCCGGCCGCCAGTCGTACGCTTCGACATCACTCTTCGCCGCGGTCAGCTTGAACGATTCACCACCGGCGAGGGGGATCGCCCACACCTGCCGTTGCTTGTCGTCGCCGCGCTTGGCGAGGTAGGTGATGAGGCTGCCGTCAGGACTGAAGCGCGGCGCCGAGACGTTGACCTTCCCGGTGACGAACGCGCGCGCGTTCTGCCCGTTGATCTCGACCACCCACAGCTCGGCCCACGCGGGGCCGCTGTCGTCGACGGCCGGCTTGCGCGGGACGCTCAGCGTGTACGCGACGAGCGCGCCGTCGGGGCTGAGCTCGACCTCGCTGACGCTGCGGGTCAGCGCGACGTCCAGCGCGGTGAGCGGCGTGGGCGTCACGGCGGCACGTGCCGCCGCGAGCGCCGCGAAGAGCAGGAACGTCGCGGTCAGGGACAGACCGGCGGCGCGCGCGACAAGGCGCACGCCCGGGCGGACACGATGCATGGGGGATCTCACTGGTCGGCCGGCTTCGGCGTCAGTGTCGTCTGAATATCCGACTTCGGAATCGCGTAGTCCGCCTCCAGCGGGCCAGGCAGGACGAAGACCGTCACCGGCGCCTTCCCCGGCAACTCGAAGGTCACGCGATCCCCGCCGACCAGGACCAGCCGGCGGGCGAGCAGCGCACCACCGACCTCCTCGCCCGGCTGCACGGAGTCGATGCCGTTGAAGTAGTTCTCGATGTCCTTCCGGCGCTGGCCCTGGCCCACGTCTCCGATCGCGCGCTCGACCGGGAGCCCGACCAGGACCCAGTTCCACGAGAAGACGACATCGTCCTCCCAAACCGGAAGGCGCCAGTCGTCGCCGTCCCCGGAGAGGTAGGCGCAGAGCAGATCGGGCACGAGCGGCGGGGAGGGGATCGGCGGGAGGGTGTTCCAGCGGCGCTCCTTGAGCTCGGCCGAGAACCGCTCGCCGCGCAGCGTCAACACCTCCCAGCGCAGCCCCTTGTCCAGGGAGTCGATCCGCGAACCGTCGGGCAGACGCAGGCCGCGCCGCTCGAGATCCCAGCGCCACACGCCGGAGTCCGATTCGATGACGAGCAGGGCCGTCCGCTGCAGCCGGATTTCCGTCAGGTGACCGTTCGGCGCGGTGATGACGATGCCGAGGGGGCCGTCCGCCGGGAATGAGACCTTGTAGCCGAGCGGCGTCGTCAGGGTGCCACCGTCCGCGGAGAGGGTCGAGGCCGGCAGTTCGACCGTCAGTTTCCCGTCCTCGAGCAGCAGTTCGAAGCGTGCGCCGTCGGCGCGATCGACGATCACCTTGGTCCCGGCGGGGAGCGCCCGGAGGTAGGCCTCGCCGGCGGCGGTGTGCCGTTCGGCGCGGAAGGCGGGCGGAATGAAGGCCGGATCGGGAGCCTTCGCCGGCGAGGGAGCGATCTTTGCGGGCGGGGTGGGCGCCGCGGCGAGGGCGGGCAGGACCGCGGTGAGGGCGGCGAGGGTGGCGAGGAGCGGGCGGAAGGCCGGAGTCTGCATGGGCGCCATTCTAGGAGCGGTGCTATCCTCCCGCCCACCCGGCCGATCCCGCCGCGGATCGCGCCCGGAAAACCCCTCGGCGGCGTCCTGGACACGAACCCGATCATGACTGCCCGGCTCCGGAGCAACCACGACGACTTGATTCGCCGCGCGCAGAACGCGCTGGACGACGAGCATTTCGAGGAGGCCGAAGCGCTCGGCCGCCGCGCGCTCATGCTTCAGGGCGACTCGCTCGACGCCCGGCAGGTCATCGCGTCGGCCGTGATCGAGCAGGGGGGCTACGAGGAAGCGGCGGTTCTGCTGGAGGAGATCCTCGCGGTCGAGCCCGATGATCTGCCATCGCTCGCCGACCTGGGGCTCTGTCTGTTCGAAATGTGCCGCTTCGAGCGGGCCGAGGCCGTGCTCGTCCGCGCGCTCGCCGTCGATGCCTCGGACCCGCAGGCCTGCTACTGGATGGCGCTCTGCACCGAGCGGCACGGCACCGGGAACTACGCTGACGCCGAGGATCTCTTCCAGCGCGCGCACCATGCCGATCCGGAGGCGTACCCGCTTCCCACGCGGTTTTCGGCCGAGGAGTTCCAGGAGATCGTGCACGAGGCGATCGACGAGCTGCCCGACGAGGCCCGGGCTTACGTCCGGAACGGAACGCTGTCGATCCACGTGCCGGACCTGCCGCGCGAGGAAGATCTTTGCGCCTTCGACCTGCCCGCCGACCCCTGCCTGTTCGGGCTCTACACCGGGACCCCGGTGCCGGAGCGCAGCCTCGGCCAGCTGCCGCAGCTACCCGACGTGATCTGCGTCTACCAGCGGAACCTCGAGCGGATGTTCCACGACCGCGACGACCTCGTGGAGGAGATCCGCATCACCGTGCTGCACGAGATCGGGCACTACCTCGGGCTCGACGAGGACGAACTCGAGGAGGGGGGGTTCGCCTGACCGCTCACGCGGCCGGCTAACTGTCACATCGAGCCTAGCGCGGGTCCGTCCCGGGATCGTCGGCGTGCGACGGATCGGCGGTTTCGTCGGTGAGGCACTCGCCGTGCTCCTCGAGGCCGTCCGCGTCGTCTCCCTCGAGCGGCGGGGCGTCGGGGGCGGGAAGCGGGCCGCCAGACGGCGGCAGGTAGCGGAGCGGATCGATCGCTCTCCCGTCCCGGCGGATCTCGAAGTGCAGGTGGCTCGTCGTCGCGCGCCCCGTGTGCCCGGCCAGCGCGATCTCCTCGCCGGGATGCACCGTGTCGCCGGCGTCGACGAGGATCTTCGAGGCGTGGGCGTAGCGGCTGGTCCAGCCGTCACCGTGATCGACGATGACCAGTTGCCCGTACCCCCCCTGGCGGCCGACGAAGCTCACGAACCCCTCGCGCGCGGCGATGATCGGGGTTCCCTGCGGGACGACGACGTCGATCCCGGCGTGGATGTGCCGCCGCCGCCGGGCGCCGTAGCCGGAGGTCAGGCGTCCGTCGATCGGCCAGATCCACTCGTCGGTGCCGGCGTCGACCACGGGTGGCCGGATCTCCTCGATTCGCGGGCTCGCGCCGGCCAGCTGGATCCGGGCCGCGACGGGAATCGGCTCGGGGAACGGCGGCACCTCGAGCGCCTGCTTCGCGCCGGGGATGGTGAGTTTCTGCCCGACCTTCAGCTGGCGCGGGTTCCTGATCCGGTTGGCGCGCTGCAGCGTCTTCAGCTCCACGCCGTAGACCAGCGCGATCCGGTAGAGCGTTTGCCCCGGCTCGACGACGTGGATCACCGTGGGGGCGGACTTCTTCGACTTCTCGGAAGTGCGGGATGTCTTGCGCGCGTCGGCCGTCGTGGCGCAGGCGGCGAGCAGCGTGAGCATCGCGAGGAGCGCGATCAACGCGAGGCGCCGGGTGCGCGAGGGGAGCCGCGGCGCGATCACTTCGTCACCTTGCCGGAGGGGGCCGGCGCCGGCTTCGCCTTCGGCTTCGGCGGGAGGCCGATTCGTACGGGCGGCTTCACGCCGAGATCGAGGAAGAGCGCGCGCCCCTCGCTCTCGGCGACGCCGCGGCAGCTCTTCGCGACGGCGCAGCGCACGATGTCGGCCCCGCCGGCGTCGAGGAGCACGGCGACGCCGCCGTCTGCAGACGCTTCGCCCCTCGCGCCGCGCACGCTCCGCACGTCGTCCCCGCCGAGATCGATCAGAACGGCCGAGCCACCGCGGACCGCGGCGGCCTGGCCGTCCGAGCCGACCGATGCAAAGTCGTTCCCGCCGCCGTCGACGAGCAGCCCGCGCCCGCCGTGGGCGTACGCCTGGGCCTGCCGCGCCGCGAGGAAGACGTCATCGCCGGCGACGTCGAGCAGGACCCCGAGGCCGGGCAGTCCCTCGGCCGGCACGCGGAGCCCGGCCCCCTGCGCCCCGCCGACCGTCGCATCGGGTGCACTTTCGGTCGACGCCCGGTAGATGTCGTCCCCTTCGAGGTCGGCGAGCAGCCCGACGCCGTGGCCGGTCGCGACCCCCTGTCCGGACCACCCCGCGACGTAGAGGTCCTCGCCGCCGCCGTCGACGAGCATTCCGACCCCGGCGTGTGCGTACCCCTGCCCGCTGCTGCCGACGGCGTAGCGATCGGCCCCCGCTTCGTCGAGCAGCAGGCCGAAGCCGAACACTCCGGTCCCCTGCGCGAGAGCGCGATCCTCGTAGCTGTCGTTCCCCTCGACGTCGCGCAGCAGCGCCAGGCCCATCGTCCCGGCCGCGAGCGCCGCGGGGGCCGAGGCGCGGTAGGCATCGTCGCCGTGCAGGTCGACGACGACCGACAAGGCGGCCACGGCGGGCGCCACGTAGCGCTCGCCTCCGTCGGTGTAGCTGTCACGGCCGCCGAGATCGACGACGATCGCGTCGCGCGGGACCGACCACGCGTTGGCGTCGATGCCGCCGAGGTACATCGGTCCGGCGGCGGTGGCGAACGGGCCGAGGGCAAAACCGGTCACGCCGGGAACGTCGGTGCGCCAGGAGAAGGCGGGAGGCTCGCGCGCCGGAAGCTGCGCGATGAAAGCATCCGTCGCGAGCAGCAGGGTCCCCGAGGCGCGCGCGAGCGCGCCGTAGTCGACGGCGACGGCGTTGCCCCCCGGTGAGCGAGCCGACGGCGCAAGATCGAGCAGGCCGGCGGCGATCTGCTGTCGCGCGTCGGCGGAGATGCCGGCCAGCGCCTGAGCCGCGAGCCGCCGCGCGCGTGCGAGGTCGACCGCGAGCTGCGCGAAGGAGGCGCGCCAGGGCTCGGAGATCCCGAGCACCGGGTCCTCGAACAGCTTCATCTGCTGGCCCAGCTCGGTCAGCTGGTCGCCGGCGGACTGCGTATCGGCCAGCGCCATCCGCTCGCTGGCACTCACACCCAGCTCGGCGAACGCCTGGTCGATCGCCATGTAGGCGAAGGCGCTCGCTTCACCGATTGCCGCGGCGCTTCGCATGAGCGCCACCCACGGGTCGGCGCCGCGCAGGGCCTCCACCTGCGGTTCGACGGCCGAACGCTCGAGGCCGCGGCGGGCGAGTTCCGCCTTGAGGGCCTTGCCCGTCGCGTCCCCGACGGCGAGCGGGTCCGGCCTCGCCGGCGCCGCAGCCTTCGGTGCCCCTGCGAACGCTGCGCCGAGCGCGGCTGCGAGCACCCCCAGCGCCGGGAGCGCACGACGAGCCGACCCCCTCACGCGCTCGCCTCGACGGGTCGCGCGCGCTCGGCCTCCAGCCACGACGCCATGTCGGCCGGCAGCGGCGCGGTGATCGCGATCCGCTCGCCGGGGTGCCGCGGGTGCGGTAACGACAGCGTGGAACTGTGCAGCATCAGCCGCTCGGCGCCGACGCGCGCCAGGAGCTCGTCGTCGAGCCGGCCCAGCTTGAGATAGCGCCGGTAGGCGCGGTCGTCGAGCACGTAGAGCTTGTCGCCGACGATCGGGTGCCCGGCCGCGGCGAGGTGGGCGCGGATCTGGTGCCGCCGCCCGGTTTTCGGGAAGGCACGCACGAGGGAGGCGCGCGCCATCCGCTCGAGCACCTCGAACTCCGTCAGGGAAGTGCGCGCTTCCTGGCCTTCCGGGAGCTGGCGGAAGACGAAGCTGTCGCGCGAGTGATAGCCGAGCGGGAGGTCGACCGAGAAGCGGTCCTCGACCGGCCGGCCGAAGACGATCGCCAGGTACGACTTCTCGACCTTGCCGCGCTGGAACGCCGACTGGGCCCGGCGCGCCGCCCAGGTGTGCCGTCCGAGCAGCAGCACGCCCGAGGTCTCGGCGTCGAGCCGGTGCGCGAGCGTCAGCTCCGGCGCGTTCAGCTGCCGCCGGAGCAGCGTGATCACGGTGTTGCGCAGGTGGGAGTGGGTCGGGTGGACGACGATGCCGGGCGGCTTGTCGATCGCCAGCAGGTCGCCGTCGTCGTAGAGGATGGCCGGATCGAACGCGATCGCCTCCTCGTTCACGTCGGGATCGTCGACCCAGACCTCGCCGTTCTCGCGGACGGGTGTCGAGGCCTTGACCGGCGCCTCCCAGGAGAGGCGGACCCGCTCGTCGATCGCTTTCTGGATCCGGTTCCGGCTGAGTTTCGGGATCATCCGCTGGAGGAACTGGTCCAAACGGTACCCGGCGTAGGCCGGGCCGACCCGGAAGCGGGCGGCGGTACGCGGAACATCCCCGGTCACGGCGCGAGTCTAGCCCGGAACGCCCCGCGTCCCCCTGCGGCGGCGGGAGCCGCGCCCGCCCCGTATAATCGCCGGATGCTCTGGACTCGACCCAAAGTGTTGATCGTGCTGGCTCTTGTGGCCCTCTCGGGGGGGCTCGCAGCGCGCGCCCAGTACGGCGACAAGGCCCTGATCGCCCCGGGGGAGGCCGTTCCGGCGCAGCTCCTGACCTCCCAGGGCGGGGCGGTGGGGCAGGAGCTGGCCGGTTTCATCGGCCGGCGGCCCGTCTTCGTCGTCTACTGGCGCCCCAGGGACCCGGTCTCCGAGGCGAACCTGGCCTCCGCGGCCGATGTGCACCGGGCGGCGGCGCCGGACGCGGTCTTCTTCCCGGTTGCCGTCCTGGCCGCCTCGCAGTCCCCGGACGAGGTGAAGGCACGGCTGACGGCGCTCGGCCTCGCCGCCGTGCCACCCCGAATCGACGGGTCGGGCCAGATGGCGACAATCCTCGGGGTCCGGTCCGCGCCCTCCTTCGCCCTGATCGACGCCGGCGGGGTGCTCCGCCTGGCCGGCGGTTCGGACCTCACGCAGACCGGTCCGAGTGGGGTCTCGATCGCGGAAGCGGTGGCCCTGGCCGGCCGCGGCGCGCCGGTGCCGACGCTGGGCGTGCTCCAGCCGCAGCCGGTCTACCGGCTGATCGGCAAGCCCCTGCCGGATGCGCCGGTGACCGAGCTGGACGGCCGGACCTGGCGCAAGCTCTCTGCCTACCCGGTCAAGGGCCAGCGCCTGGTCGTCTTCGCGTGGCTTCCGACCTGCTCGCACTGCAAGGTGGAGTTGCCGCGGCTCCGCGACTGGTATCTCAAGAACCGCCCGACCGACCTGGCGATCCTCGATGTCGCCCGCGCGGAGACCCCCTCAATGCAGGAGGACGCGCGTAAGATCATCGCCGACTACCCTTGGACGCACCTCCTGGACGTCGATCGCTCCGCGCTGCGGGCGCTGATGGTGACCGAGACGCCGACGATCTACCTCGTCGGGGTGGACGGGACGATCCAGGGGATCCAGGTCGGCGGCCCGGTCAACTGGGACGCGTGGCTTGGCGGCGCGAAGCGAGTGGTGATGGGGGCGCGGTAGCCCGCGCTTTCTTTCGAGGCAGTCATGGCCACGACGAAGAAGACGGTGAAGACGGCGGTGAAGAAGAGGGCCGCCAGGGGGGCGGCTCCGGTGGCCGGTAGGAAGCCCGTTGCGGCGAAGAAGGCGGCTGCGAAGAAGGCGGTCGCGAAGAAGGCGGTCGCGAAGAAGACACCGTCACCGAAGACTGCCGCCGGCAAGGCAGCGGCGAAGAAGGTCGCGGCGAAGAAATCCGTCGCAAAGGAATCCGTCGCGAAGAAGTCCGTCGCGCCAAGAGTGGCCTTGGCGAAACCCATCGCCAGGAAGCCCGTCGCGACGAAGGCCGTCGCCAGGAAGGTCGCAGTGTCGAAGGTCGCAGTGCCGAAGGCTGCAGTGACGAAGGTCGCAGTGTCGAAGGTCGCAGTGCCAAAGGCTGCAGTGACGAAGGTCGCCGCGACGAAGTCCGGCGTCGCGTCGGCTGCGGCAAAGCAGGTCCCCGCCGCCGCGCGGCCGATCGACATCCGGATCAAGGTGACCCGCTTCGCGCATCCGGCCGCCGCCCCGGCGGCCAAACCGGCCGCGCCGGTACCGGCGAAAGCCACCGCCCCGGCCGCAACGGCGCCCGTGCGCCCGGCCAAGCCGGCCCGCGCGGTCGCGCCGCGCAAGGCCGCGACTACCGCTCCGTCGCTCGAGCCCGCACCCCTGGCGATCGAGACCGAGGACCCACGGTTGCGACACGCGGGGCAGGTCGCGTCGGAACGCGCCCGCTACGATCTCGGCCCGCACGGCAAGGTGATCGGGGAGGGGCTCGGGGCGCTGCCGCCGGGCTACGACCTGACCTTCGTGCGCGGCCTGATCCGCGATCCGAACCACCTCGTCGCGGTCTGGGACATCAACGACGAGGTCGCGCTTGCCGCGGCCGAGTCGATCGGCTGGGATCGCGTCGGCCTGCGCGTCCTCGATGAGTCGGGGCGCGTGCTGGTCCATGAACTGGTCGGCGGACGCGGCGGTACGTACCACCTCCGCGTCGGCCGTCCCGGCCGCACCGTGCGCGTCGCCGTCGGCCTCGACCGGTCCGACGGCTTCTTCCTGACGCTCGCGCGCTCCGCGCCGGTCCGGATGCCGGCCGACGCGCCCGCGGGCACCTTCGAGCCCTACCAGGAGATCCGCATCCCGGCGCGCCTCGACCGCCGCACCCTGCTGCGTGCGGAGCCGCCGGCCCGTCCCGGTCAGCGCGGCCCGCGTCGAAGCGCGCCGGCTGCGCGGCTCCACGAGCGCCTGCTGCTCGCGCTGCGCGCGCTGCCGGGCGACTTCTGGATCAGCAAGGACCACGAGCTGTGGCGCGCGTTCGCGTTGTCGGAGACGGCCCGCGAGCGGGCCGCGGAGGAGTGGCCGGAGGCCTTCCACCAGGACGGCGCTCCGGACGGCGCGGCCCCGGGCGCGGAGGGCGGTGGGCCCGGCGAGCCGATCACCTCCCCGGCGGGCTGGAGCGCATCGGGCCCGGTCGAGGAGGCGCCGACTTCACCCGGCGGCGCCGGTCGCTGGCCCTCCGGCGCGGGTCGCGACGGCCGCTGAGATGGAGCGGAGCGCGTTCGTCCTGCTGCTGCACGCGCACCTGCCGTGGGTCCGCCACCCCGAGCTGCCGTTCTTCCTCGAGGAGCACTGGCTCTTCGAGGCGATCGCCGAGACCTACCTGCCGCTGATCGAGTCGTTCCGGGCGCTCGAGCGCGACAGCGTCCCGTTCCGCGTCACGATCGACGTCTCGCCGACGCTGGCCTCGATGCTGGTCGACCCGCTGCTGCAGCGGCGGACGGAGCACTACCTGCTGCGCCTGCTGGAGCTGCTCGACAAGGAGCAGGTTCGCACCCGGGACGACGGCGGGATCGGCCCGGTCGTCGCCTTCTATCGCGATCGCCTGGGGCGCCTCCTGCACCTCTACCGCGACGTGCTCGGCCGCGACGTCGTCGGCGAGCTGGCCCGGCTCGAGCGCGAGGGGATGCTCGAGCTCGCGACCTGCGCCGCGACCCACCCGCTGCTGCCGATGCTGATGGACCGGCCGGAGCTGGTGCGCGGGCAGATCCGTACGGCGGTCCGCGAGCACCAGCGCCTGTTCGGCCGCGCGCCGCGAGGCATCTGGCTGCCGGAGTGCGCCTACGCCCCGCCCCTCGACCGCTACCTGGCCGAGGCCGACATCAAGTGGTTCTGCCTCGACGCCCACGGCCTCGAGTATGCGCGGCCGACCCCGCGCTACGGCGTCCACGCGCCGGTCTACACCGAGTACGGCGTGGCCGCGTTCGCGCGCGACCTCGAGCCGTCGCGGCAGGTCTGGTCGTCGCAGACCGGATACCCGGGCGACCCGCTCTACCGCGAGTTCTATCGCGACGTCGGCTGGGACCTGCCGTTCGAGTACGTCGCGCCCTACATCGACCCCGACGGGACGCGGATGTTCACCGGGCTGAAGTACTACCGGGTAACCGATCGCAAGGGCTCGCACCGTGAGCCGTACCACCCCGGACTGGCCCACCGCCGCGCCGACGACCACGCCGGTCACTTCTTCGACAGCCGCGTCGCCGAGGCGCGGGCGCTGATGGCTCGCAGCGGGCGACCGCCGGTGATCGTCGCGCCGTTCGACGCCGAACTCTTCGGCCACTGGTGGTTCGAGGGACCGTGGTTCATCGAGCTGCTGCTCCGCAAGCTGGCCTTCGACCAGGACGTGATCGCCGCGATGAGCCCGTCCGACGTGCTGGAAGCCCGCCCCGAGCAGCAGGCTGTCGCGCTCGAGCCGTCGAGCTGGGGCGCGGGCGGCTACTACGACGTCTGGCTCTCGCCCGCGACGGAGTGGATGCAGCCGCACGTGGCCGGGGTCGGCGAGCGCTTCGTGCGCCTGCTCGAGGAGTTCTCCGGGCGCGCCCCGTTCGTGGACCGGGTCCTGCGCCAGGCGGCGCGCGAAGTGATGCTCGCGCAGTCGTCCGACTGGCCGTTCCTGATCACCACCGGAACCGGCGTCGACTACGCGCGGCGCCGCTTCACCGAGCACGTGATGCGCTACACGCACCTCGAGCGGATGCTGCGGGAGGGAGCGCTCAACGAGGAGTTCGTCGCGCTGTGCGAGCAGCGCGACGGCCTGTTCCCGGCGCTCGAGCTGGCCGACTTCGTCTGAGCGGAGCGTAGCCGTGAGCGGGCTTTCCGGGAAGCTGTCCTCGATCCGCGTCGTCCTCGTCGAGCCGCGCTACGACGGGAACCTGGGACAGATCGCCCGCGCGATGCTCAACTTCGGGCTGTCGCGGATGTGGATCGCCGGGGGGCAGGCCGACCCGAAGTCCCAGGAGGCGCGCTGGTACGCCCGCGCCGAGGGGGCGTCGGTGCTCGACGCCGCGGTTCGAGTCGAGACCTTCGACCAGGCGATCCACGGCTGCGAGCTGGTGATCGGCACCTCGCGCCGGCTGGGGAAGGGGCGCGGGCCGGCGGCGCTGCCGGGGCCGCTGTTCCGCGAGCTGGCGCCCTGGCGCCGGCCGGGCGAGACGGCGCTGGTCTTCGGCCGCGAAGCGGACGGGCTCTCCACGGAGGAGACCGACCGCTGCCACCGCGTCGTCGCGATCCCGTCCGATCCCGAGTGCCCGTCGCTCAACGTCTCGCACGCGGTGGCGGTGATCGGCTACGCGCTGTCGCTCGAGGCGCACGCCGACCTCGGCGAGAAGCTCCCGGGCGAGAAAGAGCCCGAGCGCGCGGCGAGCGCGGAGGAGATGGAGGCGATGTACCGTCACATGCGCGAGGTCTGGCAGCGGATCGGGCACCTGCAGGAGCAGAACCCCGACGCCGTGCTGCGCCGCTGGCGGCGGATCTTCGGCCGCACCGAGCTGGCCTCGTGGGAGGTGGCGATCGTCCGCGGCCTGCTGCACCAGACCGACTGGGTCGCGTCGCTGGCGGGGATCCCGGTCGAGGGGTTGTCCGCGGTCGACCCCGCGCGACTCGACAAGCACCTCCCGCGGGAGACCGTTCCAGCCGGCCGCGGCGCCGCTCGTCCGCGGCGCGGCGACCGCCCGGCGGAAAGCGCTTCCCCGCCGGCGCCGACCGCGGAACAGTCCACGCCCGGTGCCGTGCCCGGCGCCGGGGAAGCAGGCGAGGGATGAGCTTTCTCGCGTTCGACGGGATCCGGAAGAGCTACGGCGAGAAGCGCGCCGTGGACGGCGTGTCGTTCGAGGTCCCGGCGGGCGAGGTCTTCGGCCTGCTCGGCCCGAACGGCGCCGGCAAGACGACGCTGATCCGGATCCTGATGGACATCATCCGGGCCGATGCCGGGACGGTGACGCTCTTCGGCAAACCGCTCGACGGAGCGGCGCTCGACCGCGTTGGCTACCTGCCGGAGGAGCGCGGTCTCTACCGCAAGCAGAAGGTCGCCGACGTGATGACCTACTTCGGCGAACTGAAGGGGCTGGCGCGCGCCGACTCGCGCCGCCGGGCGATCGCCTGGCTGTCGCGGATCGGGATGCCCGAAGTGGCGAACCGGAAGGTCGAGGCGCTCTCCAAGGGAATGGCGCAGAAGGTCCAGATCGCGTCGACCTTCCTGCACGAGCCCGAGCTGGCGGTGCTCGACGAGCCCTTCTCCGGACTCGACCCGATCAACGTTCAGTTCGTGCGCGAGCTGATCGTCGAGCGCCGCCGTGCGGGACGGACGACGATCCTCTCCGCGCACCAGATGAACCTGGTCGAGGAGCTGTGCGACCGCGTGGCGCTGATCCACGAGGGGCGGCTGGTCGTCTACGGCCCGCTCGACGAGGTCCGCGAGCGCTACTCGCTGCCGGAAGTGATCGTCGGCCTGCGTGGGGAGCTGCCGGCCGCGATTCCCGGCGCCGCATACGTCCGGTCCGATGGCGACGACGACAGCGAACGGAAGGAGCCCGGCCCGCTCGGCGATGGCGCGCCGCGGACGTGGCGGATCGGCCTGGCGGACGGGACGGCTCCGGCCGACCTGCTCGCCGCGCTGGTCCGCGCCGGGCTGGCGATCGAGCGCTTCGAGAAGGCGCTGACGCCGCTCGAGGAGATCTTCATCCGCGTCGTGCAGGGGGCGGCACCCACGCCCGTGCCGGCGCCGGCCGCGGCGCCTGCGCCGGGAGGGTCCGCATGATCCGGGGCGGGAAGGTGCGCGCCGTCTCTGCGTTCGAATTCCTCTCGACCGTGAAGCGGCCCGGCTGGCTGTTCGCGACGTTCGGGATGCCGCTGATCCTCGGCTTCTGGGGCATCATCGGCGTCATCCCGGGTTTCTTCATCCACATGAAGGAAAACGAGAAGCGGATCTACGGCGTCGTCGACAAGCCGGGCGTGATGCGCCTGGCGGGCGACACCAGCGCGCCGCTCCCCGAGCTGCCAGCCGAGGCCCGCGAGGCGCTCGAGAAGGCCGGCCAGGCGAGCGCCGCTGTCGATTCGATCGCCAAGGGCAACTCGATCTTCCGCCCGGTCGGAAGCGAGGACGAGGCGCGCCGCGACCTGCTGGCGGGAAACCTCGCCGGCTACTACGTCCTTCCGGACGATTACCTCGCGACCGGTCGCGTGAACTCCTACCTCAAGGAGTCCGGGCCGTTCGGTGGCGGCGGTGCGGGCCGCCAGTTCGGCGAGCTGATCAAGGAGCGGCTGATCGAGGGGCGGGTCCCGGCCGAGTTCGCGGCGCGCGTGCGCGAGCCGGTCGCCGACTCCGAGAGCTTCAACGTCGGCGCCGACGGCGCGGTCACGCCGCGCAGCGTGAAGACCGAGGTGGCGCGAATCCTGGTCCCGCTCGCCTTCGCGATCCTGCTCTTCTCGGCGCTGATGGGAACGGCCGGCTACCTGCTGCAGGCGGTTGCGGTCGAGAAGGAGAACCGCGTCGTCGAGGTGCTGCTCAGCTCGGCCTCGCCCGACGAGATCCTGACCGGCAAGCTGCTCGGCCTCGGGGCGGCCGGCCTGCTTCAGATCGGTGCCTGGATCGCAATGCTCTCCGCGGCCGGTGTCGGGATGGCCGGGATGTTGGTCGCCTTCGGGATCTCGATCCCGTGGCTCGCGGTCGGACTCGCGCTGCCGTTCTTCCTGGCGGCCTACATGTTCACCGGCAGCCTGATGCTCGGCCTCTCCTCGCTGGGTGGAACGATGCGCGAGGCCCAGCAGTGGAGCGTCGCGTTGACGCTGCCGACGATGGTCCCGCTGATGATGTTCGGCGTGATCCTCGCCGACCCCAACGGCATCGTTCCGACGATCATGACTTTCATCCCGTTCTCGGCGCCCCTGACGGTGCTGATGCGCTCGGCGGTGGAGCCGGCCGGGTTTCCCTGGTGGCAGATCGTGCTCTCGTTCCTGGTCATGGTCGTTTCGACGATCGTGGCGCTCGAGATCGGGGCCCGGCTCTTCCGCGTCGGCCTGCTCCTGACCGGAACGCGCCCCAGCCTGCGGCAGATCCTGCGGCAGGCCCGCCTGGCGCGGGAAACGGCCTGAAGCCGGTGGTCCACCGCGGCACGATCGAAGTCGCCACGCACGGGCCGGGGTTCCACGAAATCACCCCCGAGCTGGCGCGGGTCGTGCGCGAATCGGGGATCGCGGACGGGATCGCGGTCGTCTTCTGCCGCCACACCAGCGCCAGCCTGCTGATCCAGGAGAACGCCGACCCGGCCGTGCAGCGCGACTTCCTGGCGTTCTTCGCTCGGCTCGTCCCGGCGGGGGACCCGCTGTTCCGCCACGACAGCGAGGGGAACGACGACATGCCGGCGCACGTCAAGGCGGCGCTGACCCACACCTCGGAGGTGATCCCGGTCGGCGACGGCGCGCTGCAGTTGGGGACGTGGCAGGGGCTGTACCTGGTGGAGCACCGGCGCGCTGCCCACCGGCGGCGCGTCGAGGTGCGCGTGCTGGGCGAGTGACGGAGAGCCGATGAGAGAGCACCGCGCCAAGCTGGGGGTCCTGTTCCTGATCGTCTTCGTCGACCTGGTCGGCTTCGGGATGGTGATCCCGCTGCTGCCGCTCTACGCCGAGACATTCAAGCCCTCGCCCCTGGTGCTGGGCTTCCTGATGGCGTCGTTCTCGGCGATGCAGTTCGTCTTCGCGCCGGTCCTCGGCCGGCTGTCGGACCGCTTCGGGCGCCGGCCGATCCTGCTGGTCTCGCTGGTCGGGGCCGTGGCCGGCTACTTGCTGCTCGGGTTCGCGGGCTCGCTCCCGATGCTCTTCCTGTCGCGCATCGTCGCCGGGATCGCCGGCGCGAACATCTCGACCGCGCAGGCGGTGATCGCCGACATCACCGGCCCCGAGGGGCGCGCGCGCGGGATGGGGGTGATCGGCGCCGCGTTCGGGTTGGGGTTCATCCTCGGGCCGGCGTTCGGCGGGCTGCTCTACGAGCACTTCGGCCCGGGCGCGCCGGGCCTCGGCGCCGCCGCGACCTCCGCGGTCGCGTTGGTCCTCACCTGGTTCCTGCTGCCCGAGACGCTCGACCCGAGCCAGCGCGACCGCGCCGCCCACGAGCCGTTCACGATCGCTCGGCTCGGGCGCGCGCTGACCCACCCCTGCCTCGGCCTCGTGCTGGCGATCTACTTCCTCACGACCGCCGCCTTCTCCGGGTTCGAGGTCACCTTCGCGCAGTTCTTCAGCCACAAGTACGCGATCGGTCCGAAGGAGGTCAGCTACCTGCTGGTCGGGATCGGCCTCGTCGGCGCGATCGTGCAGGGAGGGCTGATCGGCCGGCTGGCGAGGCGCTTCGGCGAGGCACGACTGGTCGTGGCGGGGCTCGTGCTCAGCGGCGTGTGTCTCGGCTTCGTTCCGTACATGCCGACGCTCGGGCTCTCCGGCGCGGTGCTCGCCGCGATGGCGGTCGGCGTCGGGATCACCAACCCGTCGCTGTCGGCGCTCGCCTCGGAGCTGGCGGATCCCGACGAGGTCGGCGGGATCCTCGGGATCTATCAGGGGCTGTCGAGCCTGGGGCGGATCGTCGGGCCGTTCACCGGCGAGCTGGCCTACGGGGTCGGACCGCCGTGGCCGCTGCGGCTGGCGTCGCTGGCGTTCCTGGCCTGCGCGGGGGCGGCGCTGCTGCTGCTCGCGCGTCGCCGTGCCGGGATCTGCGACAGGCCGCCGGGCGCGTCGGCCTGAGGCGGCAGCCTGCCCGGCGGGCTGCCTTCCCGCAGCCGGGACCGCGCGGCTTGACGGCCTGGTATAACCAGAGTTATACCAAGCTCGGGACCCCCCTTCTCCCGGTGACCCGAGGGCCGATGAAGACCGCCATCTCGATTCCCGACGACCTCTTCCAGGCGGCCGAAGACGCGGCGCAGCGCCGCGGGATGTCGCGCAGCCGGTTCTTCAGTGAAGCGGTCCGCCTCTACCTCGACCGCAGCGGCGGCGCGGACGTGACCGCGCAGCTCGACCGCGTCTACCTCGGCGTCGACGGGCGCGTCGAGCCGGCGCTGCTCCGGGCCCAGGCCCGCGCGATCGGCCGCGAGGACTGGTGATCCGCCGCGGCGAGATCTGGTGGGCCGCGCTGCCGGATCCCGTCGGCTCCGGCCCCGGCTTCCGCCGCCCCGTGGTCGTCGTCCAGTCCGACGCCTTCAACCGCAGCCGGATCGGGACCGTCGTCGTCGCGACGATCTCGTCGAACCTCGAGCTGGCGGCGGCGCCGGGGAACGTGCTGCTGCCGCGGCGGGCGAGCGGCCTCGCGCGGGCGTCGGTGGTCATCGTCTCGCAGCTGGCAACGCTCGAGCGCGAGCTCCTGAAGGAGCGCGTGCGCAGCCTGGCGGCGCCCGTGATGACGCGGGTCGAGGCGGGGCTGCGGCTCGTGCTCGCGCTCGGGGCGCCCTGAGCGGGCTCGCAGCAAGAACCGGTCGTCAACGCCGCGCCGTGCTCACGGACGGCAGGGCGGCCTCGCTGGCGATTGACGGGACTGAAATAACCGCAGAGACTACAGAAGTAAGCTGCCCGGGGCGGATGCCCCGGCCGCAGGAGGTCGGGCGCAGTCCCGGGTACGTCATCGAGAGAGATCTTCCCGGCCGACGACGAGGCGCGAGTCCGGGCCGTGATCGATCCGACCACGGTGGAGTGAGGGGGCGATCGAGCCGGCTCGAGCGGCGCCGGACGGGACGAGCCGGCGAGAAAGGAGCCACGCATGCGCATTTCCAAGGAACAGATTCCCGCCAGGATCGACGTCCCCGGCGCGGTCGCGCGCCAGGCCACGGACTTCGGTGACGCGACCGGCTTCGGCACGATGGGAGGCGAGTACTTCTCGCTCGGCGCCGGCACCGACATCGCGCCGCTCCTGAAGGGCCTCGAGGGCGACGCCTGCCAGGCGCCGCACTGGGGCTACATGATCTCCGGGGAGGTCGTCGTGACCTACACCGACGGCAAGGCCGAGACCTGCCGGGAGAACGACCTCTTCTACTGGCCGCCCGGCCACAGCGTGCGGGTGCTCAAGGACGCCGAGGTCGTCCTGTTCAGCCCGCAGCGCGAGCACACCCACGTCATCGACCACATGCTGAACGCGATGAAGGGCTGAGCCGGCCGGCGCGGGGCGGGGAGTTCGCGCCCGTCCCGCCCCGATCAGCCCCGCAGGAAGAAGTAGATCGTCATTGCCGCCCCCGTCACGATGACCAGCGCGCGAACCAGCTTCGGGTCGACCCGCTGGGCCCAGTGCGCGCCGAAGTAGCCGCCGAGCACCGCCCCCCCCATCATCGTCAGCCCCTGCGGCCAGTGGACGACGCCGGCGACGATGAAGGCCACGACCGCCGTCCCGTTGATCAGGCTGCCGAGCAGCGTCTTGAAGGCATTCATCTCGTGAATGTCGCTCATCCCGGAGAGCGACAGCGCGGCGAGCATCATGATCCCGATCCCGCCGCCGAAATAGCCGCCGTAGACCGCGATCGCGAACTGGGCGGCGGCCACGGCGAGCCAGATCGCCCGCGGCTGCGTTCCCGCGCGGCCGCCCACCCAGCCCCGCAGGCGTGTCGCGATCCCCGGCCCGAGGCTGAAGAGCAGCGTGGCGAACAGCAGCAGCCAGGGCAGGATCCAGAGGAAGGTCCGCTCTGGCGTCTTCAGCAGGAGCAGTGCCCCGGCAAGGCCGCCCAGGAGGCTCACCGCGCCGAGCCCGATCACCGCGTCGCGGTGCGCGCTGAGCTGCCGCCGGTAGGCCCAGGCGCTTGCCATCGCCCCGGGTTGCAGCGCGATCGTGTTCGTCGCATTGGCCGGGATGGCCGGCACGCCGGTGAAGAGCAGCGCCGGAAACGAGACGAAGCTGCCGCCGCCGGCCACCGAGTTGAGCGCGCCGGCCACGACCCCGGCAGAGGCGAGCAGCGCGGCGTCGGCGAGAGTCATCGCGGGAAGTATCGGGGAGAGCCCCCCGCCGCAGCCACCGGCCGGGGGAGGAACCCCGCCCGACGTCCGGGGTAAGATCCCGCCCGCGCTGGCCCGGCCGGCCCCCGCCCGGAGAGATCACCGTGACCCACGAGAACCCGCACCCTCCCGCAGTGCTGGCGGTGCTGGCCCGCAAGGGGCCGGGGACGCGGATCGCCGTCGTCGGGGCGAGCACGAACCCCGCGAAGTACGGCTTCATCATCGTCGGCAACCTGCACGGCAAGGGCTACACGGTCCTGCCGATCAACCCCAAGGAGCCCGAGATCGCCGGCCTGCCCGCCTACGCCTCGCTGGCCGCGGCGCCGAAGCCGATCGACATCGTGACCATGGTCACGCCGCCGCCGGTGACGCTGGCCGTGCTGAGGGAGGTCGCCGCGCTCGGGCTGCCGGCGGTCTGGCTGCAGGACGGCAGCTTCGACGAGAGCGTCCTGGCGTTCGTTCACGGGGCGCCGTTCAAGACGGTCTACGACGCCTGCATCATGGTCGTCAGCAACGCCTAGGGAGAACCCGCCATGGCCACGATTCCGCCCGCATCGACCGCCCCCGGCTCCGCCGCTCCGCCTGCGCCCGAGGGCCCGGGCTTTCTCGCGCGCGGCTGGCGCTGGCTCAAGCGCGCGCTGTGGATTGTTCTCTTCGCGGCCATCGGCGTGGCCGCGCTCTGGACCTGGCTCGCGCTGAGCTTCGACTACTCCAGCGGCGAGCGGACCGGTGTGGTGCAGAAGTTCAGCAAGAGCGGCTGGCTCTGCAAGACCTGGGAAGGGCAGCTGGCGATGGTGAACTACCCGGGCTCGATGCCGGAGATCTTCCGCTTCTCGGTGCGCGAGGACGCGACCGCGGCGGAAATCAACCGGATGCTCGGCCAGCGCGTCCGCCTGCACTACGAGCAGCACAAGTTCGTGCCGACCAGCTGCTTCGGCGAGACCGAGTACTTCGTCAGCAAGGTCGAGCTGCTGCCGAACCAGAATCCGCCGGGGTTCTAGTGTCACGTAACCGAAGTCATGTTAACGCCGGGGCGGTCTGGCAAGCCGATGGCTGCGTTGCTCCTCCTTGCTGTACGGTTCAGTACAGCGGCGTCGTCGCGCCTTGCCCTCGGCTCGCCATCCTCGCCCTGGCATTAACCTGACTTCGGTTACGTGACACTCGCCGACCCCGTTCGCCGGCACGGATGCCCCGGGCCGGGCGCACGCGGAAAGAGCAGGGGCGGCCTACCGGCCGCCCCTTCGTGCAAAAAGCGCGGGGGAAAGGTCCGCCGGGTCAGGGAAGTGGGTTCGCGGCCTCGCCGGCGGGAAGTCCGGCGGGCCGGGGCGCGACATGCGCCTGGGGTGGCGGGAGGGTTGAAGCGGCGAGAATCACCGTCGGGTCCTTTCCCCCGGACCGGACCGTTCAGTCCGGTTGTGCGCCCATCCCGCTTTCGCGGCGGGACGGGTGGAATTCGGCAAGGCGTTCGAGCGGGTCCACCGGCAGCGGCCGGTTGCGCGGGATCTGCTCCGGGCGCGCGCAGATCGCGCGCGCGCCGCCGGCCCGCTTGGCCTCGTAGAGCGCGCGGTCGGCGGCCTCGAGCAGCGCGTCCGCCGATTCGACCGGTCCGCTGTCGGGTAGCGTCGCGACGCCGCAGGACAATCGCACGGCGATCGCGTCGCCGCCCGGGAGGCGGAGCGGGACGACATCGAAGCGGGCGAGCAGGCGCTCGGCGAAGGCGCGGGCGTCGGCGAGGCCGGTGTGTGGGAGCACGAAGGCGAATTCGTCGCCTCCGATGCGCGCGACGAGGTCCGTCGCGCGGGCCAGCGCCCGCAGCCGGCGGGCCATCTGCGACAGTACGCGATCGCCGACGCCGTGCCCGTAGGTGTCGTTGAGCTGCTTGAAGCCGTCGAGATCCGCCGCGACGACCGAGAGCGGGGTCTCGTACCGCTCGGCCCTCGCGAATTCCTCCGCGAGCCGGGAGGAGAGCGCACGGCGGTTCGCCAGGGAGGTCAGCTCGTCGGTCGCGGAGAGGGTCCTCCATCGCTCGTTGGCCGCGCGCAGCTCCTGGTTGGTGCGCTCCAGCCGCAGGTACAGGTCGCGCTTCCTGAGGTTGGCGCGCACCCGCGCGTCGAGGTCGGTGCCGTGGAACGGCTTGGTGATGAAATCGTCGGCGCCGGCGCGGAACGCCGCCGACTGCGCCACGCGCGAGGCGCGCCCCGAGACGACCACGATCGGAACCGAGGCGAGCGCAGGCTCGGCCCGTAGGTCCGGCAGCACGTCGATCCCATCGCGACCCGGCAGCGCGAGGTCGAGCAGGATCAGGTCCGGGGCCTGCTCTGCGGCGAAGGCCAGGCCGCGCTCGCCGTCCTCTGCATGCACGACCTCGATTCCCGTCGTACGACAGAGCCGTACGACGGCCGACGCGACAGCGGCGTCGCCGTCGATGACCAGCACCCGTCGCCGGACCTCCGGTCGCAGCGCGCGCAGGCGGGTCGACACCGGATCAGTCCTGCATCCGGCGGATGTACGTCGGGATCTCGTAGTCGGTGATGTCGGACGAGCGGTCGAGGTGCGGCAGCATCCCGTCGTCGCCGAACGGGGGGAAGTCCTCGAGGCTGGTCAGGCGCTGCGGAGTGACGATCGGTGCCGGGATCGGGTCGAACTCGAGCGGCTGGTCCATCGGCGCCATGGCGGGCGTCGCGAGCCCCTGGACGAGGCGCGGCGCCTCGATCCGCTCCGGGCGAGGGGCGATCGGCTGGCTGAAGCCGGTCGCGATGACCGTCACCTTGACCCGGCCGCGCATCTCGGGCCGTGCGACGTAGCCGAAGAGGATCGTGGCGTCGGGGTCGCAGGCGTCGTGAACGATTTGCGCCGCCTCGTTGACCTCGTGCAGCGACAGGTCGTCGCCGCCCGTGATGTTGAAGATCACGCCCTGCGCCCCCTGGATCGAGGTGTCCTCGAGCAGCGGAGAGCTGATCGCCTGCTGCGCCGCAGCGACCGCGCGGTGCTCGCCCTCCGCGATCCCGGTCCCCATCAGCGCCATCCCCATCCCCTTCATCACGGTGCGCACGTCCGCGAAGTCGCGGTTGATGTCGCCCGGGACGAGAATCAGATCGGAGATCCCCTGGACCGCCTGGCGCAGGACGTCGTCGGCCATCATGAAGGCGTTCTGCATCGAGGTATCGCGGGCCACCGTGGCCAGCAGCTTCTCGTTGGGGATCGCGATCACGGTGTCGACAGACTTCTTCAGCTCGAGCAGGCCCAGCTCGGCCTGGTCGCGCCGCCGCCGCCCTTCGAAGCCGAACGGCTTGGTGACGACCGCCACCACGAGCGCGCCCAGCTCGGCCGCGAGGCCGGCGATGATCGGGGAGGCCCCGGTGCCGGTGCCGCCGCCGAGGCCTGCGGTGACGAACACCATGTCGGCGCCGACCAGCGCGTCGAGCAGCCGCTCAGTGTCCTCGAGCGCCGCGTCCCGCCCGACCTCGGGCTTGGCGCCGGCGCCGAGGCCGCGCGTCAGCTGGCCGCCGATCTGGATCTTCCGCGCCGCGCGCGACAGCTCCAGCGCCTGCATGTCGGTGTTCACGCTGATGAACTCGACGCCCGAGACCCCCGCTCCGATCATCCGATTGATCGCGTTGTTGCCGCCGCCGCCCACGCCCACGACCTTGATCACGGCGCCCAGCGGCGTGGTCCGCCCGTCCAGCGCCGCAAAGTGCAGCCGGCCGGCCTCCTCGAGATCGTCGAGCGTGAACTTCTGCCGCGACCCCGTGCTCTCGTTCCTGGTTTCCATCGCTGTTGCCTCCCGTCGATCCATCGGGCTCAGAACATCTGTCCGAACCACTGCGAAGCCCGTCCCACGCTCTCCCGGATCAGGTGGAGCGGATTCCGGCTGACCGTCTTGGCGGCCCGTTGCCGCCGCCCCACGCGCATCTCCCACGCCAGCAGCCCCACGGGCCCCGCGAAGCTCGGCGCGTCGATCTCGCCCGCCCGCGAGAGGACGCCCTGCGGCACCCCCACGCGCACCGGCATGCCGAGCACTTCCTCCGCGACCTCGACGATCCCGTCGAGGTTCGCGGTCCCGCCCACGAGCACCGCACCCGCGCGTGCCCGGTGGTGGAGCTTGAAGCGGTCCATGATCTGCCGCGACAGCTCGAAGATCTCCATCACCCGCGGCGCGACGACCTGCGTCAGGAGCGAGCAGGCGACCAGCCGCGGGGCGCCGCCCCCGACGGTCGGGACCTCGAGCACCACGTCGTCGTCGAGGCCCGCCACCGCGCGCGCCTGCGAGCGCTTGAGCGCCTCGGCCTCCGGCACCGGGGTCCGCAGGCCGATCGAGATGTCGTTGGTGATCAGGTCGCCGGCCACCGGGTAGGAGCCGGTGAACCAGAGCGCGCCGCGCTCGAACAGTGCCAGGTCGGTCGTCCCCGCGCCGCAGTCGATCAGGAAGACGCCGTTGTCCCGCTCCTCGCGCGTGAGCACCGCCTCGCTCGACGCGAGCAGCGGGTAGACCAGCGACTCGACGTTGTCGATGTGGGCCGCGTTGAGCGCGGTCACGACGTGCTGCGCGGTCTGCTGCGGCACGGTGACGACGTGGAAGCTCCCCTCGAGCCGCGAGCCGGTCATGCCGACCGGGTCCTGGATCCCCTCCTGGCCGTCGAGCGTGAACTCCTGCGGCACGACGTGGAGGATCGACTGCCCGGGCGGGATCTGCACCGCGCGGACCATCTCGTCGACCTTGGCGAGGTCCTTGCGCGTTACGACCCGGTCGCGCGCGGCGACCGTGACCCCGCCGCGTGAGGTGAACGACCTGGCCTGCGCGGCCGGGACCGAGGCGATCACGGAGTGGACCGTGGCGTTGGCGTCGGACTCGGCCTGGTCGATCGCGCCGCGGATCGAGGCCACGAGCGCCTCGAGGTTCACGATCACTCCCTTGCGGATCCCGTCGGTGCGGCGCGATCCGACGCCGATCACCTCGACCGATTCCGGTCCGGAGATCTCGGAGATGACGCAGCAGCACCGGTGGGTGCCCAGGTCGATCGAGGTCAGCAGGTTGTTCGTCTTGGGCATTCGTCACCTCATTCCGTCAGGGCGGTCCGGCGCGCGGTGGGCGCCGGCGTGGTGTCCGGGGGATAGGTATCGGCGGCGGCGTCTGGAACGGCGGCCTCCGGAGGCAGCTCGACCGCCACCAGGGTCAGGCGGTTCGGAAACCGCAGGTCGATCGGGCGCCCGGTCGCGAGATCGGTCACGCGCTCGCGCCAGGCGAAGAACTGCGAGAGGTTGCGCTCCGGCTGCTCGCGATCGAGCCAGAGCGGGGGCGTCTCCCCCTCGAGCGTCAGCACGATCCGGTCCGGCTCGGAAAGGTCGAACGTCGCCGGCGTGACCGCGGCGACGGCCGGCGCCGCTTTCCGCAGCGCCGCCAGCGCGCGCAGCGCCGACTGGTCGCGCGGGATGAGCCGGGCCGCGCCCATCACCGTGTCGAATCCGGTCGCCGCCGGCAGGTGCTCGTCGCCGGCCTGGGCGCGACCGGCGGGGAAGATCGCTCCCGTCGCGTCGAGCATCGCTGCCGCGCCGCCGATCGTGGTGCGCAGGACCGCCTCGCGCTCGACGACCCGAACCTGGAGCAGGTCCGGCATGTGGCGCGCGATCGCGGCCGCCTTGACCCCGGCCACGTCCTCGATCCGCGCGCGCAGGGCATCCAGATCGAGCAGCAGGATCGGCTGCCCGACGGCGTCGGCCACGGCGCGCTGGACGCGGTCGGGCGTCAGGCGCGCGGTGCCGGAGACGTCGACCTTGCGTACCCGCACCACCGGCGCGGTCAGCAGTGCGCGCAGGCCCAGCCAGAGGCCGGCCGCCGCGCACAGCGCACCGAAGGCCGCGGCCGGCCAGATCCAGCGCGGCCGCCGCGCCACCTTGCGGCGCTTCGGCCTGCGCTGGCGCCGGATGAAGGAGAGCGCCTCGTTCACGCCTCGTCCCTCCAGATCTCGATCTCGATCCGCGGCGGCCGGCCGGTCGCCGCGGCCAGCGCAGCGTGGACCTCCTCGAGCAGCCCGAGGACGTCGGCGGCGCTCGCGCGCCCGCGGTTGACGATGAAGTTTCCGTGCAGGGTGGAGACCTCCGCGTCGCCGCGCCGCGTCCCTTTCAGCCCGAGGCGCTCGACCAGCGCCCCCACCGAGTGGTCGGCGTAGTTGGCGAAGACGCACCCCGCGGAGGGGAGCTGGATCGGCTGCGTCGCGCGCCGCCGGTCGCGGTACCCGGTCATCCGGGCGCGGATCTCCGCCGGGTCGCCCGGCGCGAGGCGCAGCCGGGCGCCGAGCACGAAGAGCCGCTCCCGGGAGGCGAAGCTCTCGCGGTAGGCAAAGTCCGCGGGGCCGAGCACCCGTTCGACGAC
Organism: uncultured Acidobacteriota bacterium; assembly: GCA_963702425.1. GTDB lineage: Bacteria > Acidobacteriota > Polarisedimenticolia > J045 > J045 > JALOKP01. The sequence continues at coordinate 102,171 of CAVPCQ010000015.1, read as the reverse complement.
GGTGCCGTCGTCGCCTGCCACCAGCGCCATCTCGACGACCTCGGAGAACGACGACCGATTGGCCCCGGCGTTCATCCGCACCGCGCCGCCGAGCTGGGCCGGGATCCCCTCCGCGAACTCCAGGCCCGCAAGGCCGTGGGTCGCCGCCCAGCGCGCGAGCCCCGGCACCGGCACGCCGGCCCACGCCAGAACCCGGTGGTCCGCCAGCAGTTCCGGGTCGCGGCGCAGCGCGTCGGTGCAGACGACCGCGGCCCGGATTCCCTCGTCGACGGCGACCACATTGCTGCCCCAGCCGAGGATCCGCAGCGGCAGCGGGCCGCGCCGGAGTTCGGCCCACAGGCGCGCTGCGGATTCCGGCGTCCCGGGCAGGAAGAACCACTGCGCGGGGCCGCCGACGCGCATCGTCGTATGGCGCGCGAGCGGCTCCTCGGCCAGCGCGCGCACCCCTGCGCGCTCGGCTGCCGTCTCGTAGAACCCGCGCTCCGCCGCGACCATCGTCCCCTCGTTCATCCGCGTGCCGCGCCGGTGGCGCCGAGCGCGCGGAGGATCTCCTCGTGCACTTTCCCGATGCTCCCGGCGCCGAGCGTCAGCAGCACGTCACCCGGCGCCAGCGTGTCGAGCGTGATCGCGACGGCTTCGGCCAGCGGCCCGCCGCAACGAGTGCCGCGGTGCCCGTGCTCGGTGATCGCCGCGGCCAGCCGCTCGGCGTCGGCGCCCGGACGCGGCGCCTCGCCCGCGGGGTAGACGTCGGCGACGACGAGCTGGTCCGCGTCGTAGAAGCTGCGCGTGAACTCGTCGAACAGCGCCTCGAGGCGCGAGTAGCGGTGCGGCTGGAACAGCACGACGATCCGCCGCTCGGCGACCGCCTCGCGCAGCGCCGCCAACGTGGCCCGGATCTCGGTTGGGTGGTGGCCGTAGTCGTCGACGACCAGCACGCCGCCGGCCTCGCCGCGCCGCGACATCCGGCGATCCGCGCCCGCGAACCCCTCCAGCGCCGCCGCCGCGACCGGCAGCGCCAGCCCCAGCTCCCAGGCCACCGCGAGCGCGGCGAGCGCGTTCTGGACCTGGTGGCGGCCAGGGGTGGCGAGCAGCGTCGCGATCGGAGCATCGTCCGCGTGGCGGAAGGTGAAACGTACTCCGAACCCCTGCGGAACGATCTCGAGCGCGCGGAAGTCCGCTTGTGCGGTGAGACCGTAGGTCACGACGCGCCGGTCGAGTCGCGGCAGGATCGCCTGCACGCCGGGGTCGTCGAGGCAGGCGACGACTGCGCCGTGGAACGGCACCCGCTTGAGAAAGCGCACGAAGGCGTCGCGCAGCTGCTCCTCGTCGCCGTGGTGGTCGAGGTGCTCGCGGTCGATCCCGGTCACGACCGCCCAGGTCGGGAACAGGCGCAGGAACGAGCCGTCGCTCTCGTCGGCCTCGGCCACCAGCAGGCTGCCGCTCCCGAGCTTGGCCGAGCTGCCGAACATCTCGAGCTTGCCGCCGATCACGACCGTCGGGTCGAGTCCGCAGCGCGTCAGCACCTGGGCCACCATCGAGGTCGTCGAGGTTTTGCCGTGAGACCCGGCGACCGCGACCGCGTACTTCATCCGCATCAGCTCGCCGAGCATCTCGGCGCGCGGGATGACCGGCACGCGCAGGCGGTGCGCCTCGGCGATCTCGGGGTTCTCGGTGTCGATTGCGGTGCTGACGACGACGACGTCGGCGCCGGCGACGGCTGCAGCGTGGTGTCCGAGCGTGATCGTCGCCCCGAGCGCCGCCAGCCGGCGGGTCGACTCGTTCTCGCTCAGGTCCGAACCGCTGACCCGATAGCCGAGATTGAACAGCACCTCGGCGATGCCGCTCATGCCCGAGCCGCCGATCCCGACGAAGTGGACCCTGCGCACCCGCCCGAACCTCATGCGGCTAGCTCCTCGGCCAGATCGGCGACACGCGCGGCGGCATCCGGGATGCCGCAGCCCCGCGCCGCGCACGCCATCGCGTCGACCGTGCCCGGCTCGCGCACCGCCGCGTGGAGCAGTTCGGCCAGGCGCTCGGGGGTGAGCTCCTTCTGCTCGAGCACGCGGGCCGCGCCGCGGGCCGCAAGGGCCAGGGCGTTCGCGCGCTGGTGATCGTTCGCGGCCTGCGGGAAGGGGACCAGAACCGCGGCGCGGCCCGCAGCGGTCAGCTCGGCGACGGTCGTCGCGCCGGCCCGGGAGACGACCAGGTCGGCGGCGGCCAGCCGGGCGGGCAGGTCGTCGAGGAAGGCGAGCACCTCGGCCTCGATCCCCGCCGCGACCGCAGCGTTGCGCACGAGCGCGAGGTCGGTCTCGCCGGTCTGCAGCGTGAACGCTACCGGAAGGCCGGCCAGGCGCGGCAGTGCGCCGGCCCAGGCCAGGTTGAGCGCGTGCGCGCCGCGGCTGCCGCCGAAGCCGAGCACGCGGCGGACCGGACCGGGCCGACGCTCGGGAATCGCGGCGATCTCGGCCCGCACCGGGTTGCCGGTCACGACGACCCGCCCCGGGAGGTCCTTTGCGCTCTCCGCGAAGCTCGCGGCCACGGCCGAAGCCCAGCGTGCGAGCGACCGGTTCGTCATCCCGGCGACGGCGTTCTGCTCGAGCAGCAGCGTCGGTACCCGCAGGAGCGCCGCCGCCAGCACCGCCGGCCCGGAGGCGAACCCGCCGACGCCGACCACGAGTGCCGGGCGCTTCACCAGGAAGCGGCCGGCGAGCCGCAGCGTCGCAAACAGGGCCCGGGCGAGCGCACCGGCGCGCTCGAACGCTCCAACGCGCGCGAGGCCGCTCATCGGCAGCACCGCCAGCGGGATCCCGGCCCGCGGCACAAGCCGCTCCTCGATCCCGCCGCGCGCACCGACCCACGCCAGCGGCCGCTCCGGGCGGCGGCGGCGCAGCTCCTCGGCCAGGGCGAGGCCGGGGAACACGTGACCGCCGGTTCCGCCGCCGGCGATCACGATCGGCGCGCTCCGGGCGTCAGTGGTCATCGCGCCGGCTCCGGACGGAGACGTTCAGTACCAGCCCGACGAGGATGCAGCTCGCGACGACCGAGCTGCCGCCGGTCGAGAGGAACGGCAGCGGCAGGCCCTTGGTCGGCAGTAGGCCGGTGACGACGCCCATGTGGCAGAGCCCCTGACCGACCAGCAGCACCGTGGCGCCGAGCGCGATCAGTCGCCCCAGGTCGTCCGGCGCGCGCTCGCCCGCTACCCAGCCACGCCAGGCCAGGAGCAGGAACGCGGTCACCACCGCCACGCCCCCCCACAGGCCCAGCTCCTCGCAGATCAACGCGAAGATGAAGTCGTTGTCGGCCTTGGGCAGGAAAAAGGCCTTCTGCGTCGAGGCGCCGAAGCCGCGGCCGAGGGGCCCGCCCGAGCCGATCGCGATGATCGACTGCCGTAGCTGGTATTCGATGTCGCCCAGCCGGTGCGGGTCGAAGATCACCGCCGAGGTGAAGTCAGCGAGCCGCGCGGCGCGGTACGGCTCCATCTCCGCAAAGAGCCGGAAGAACGCGATTCCGGCCCCGACCAGCGCGGCGACGTGCCGCCAGCGCGCACCCGCGGCGATCACCAGGGCCAACGTGCCGCCGAACAGCAGGACCGGCGTGCCGAGGTCCTTGCCCACCAGCACCAGCGCGCCGAGCCAGGCCGCGATCCCGATCGGCCGCGCCAGCCCGTGCGCGGTCCGCAACTCCGTCCCGGTCCGCAGGAGGGCGGCCGCGAGGGCCAGCACCAGCACCGGCTTGGTCAGTTCCGAGGGCTGGAAACGCACGCCGCCGAGTGAAAGCCAGCGGTGGGTGTTGGCGATCTCCGGCCCGAGCAGCGCCGCGACGAGCAGCACCGAAACCCCGATCAGCATCGCCCAGATCGTCCCCGGCCGCGCCAGCCGGTGGTAGTCGACGACGACGGTCATTACGAGCAGAAGCAGCCCGACCGCGAGGTGCAGGCCGGAACTGAAGAGCCCACGCGGCACGCCGCCCTGGGTCGCCTCGGCGTAGACCCGGGCGGAGGCCGACATCAGCACGCCGGCGACGAGCAGCGCGAGCGCGATGCTGGAGAAGACCGCATCGGGCGCCTGGGCGCGGTAGCGGGCGGCGGGGGTGCTGTTCACGGCGCGGTCTCCGCGGCGAGGGCCCGCGCGGCGGCGGCGAAAGCGTCGCCCCGCGCGGCGTAGCCGGTGAAGGCGTCGAACGACGCACAGGCGGGCGAGAGCAGCACGAGGTCGCCCGGGACGGCGAGCGACGCGGCATGAGCGACGGCGTCCTCCAACGCGCCGCGCCGGAGCGCCGCGACCCCGCCCGCGTCCAGCACGTCGGCGATCCGCGGGCCGGCCTCGCCGAACGTGACCGGGATCCCGCCGTGCGCGGCGAGCGACGCAAGCAGCGGTCGGAAGTCGGAGTCCTTGTCGCGTCCGCCGAGCAGCGTGAAGATCCGCGCCCCCGGAGCCAGCGTCTCGCGCATCGCGACCAGCGCCTCGAGCACCGCCCCGACGTTCGTTCCCTTCGAGTCGTCGACGTAGCGCACGCCGCGCACCAGCGCGACCTCCTGCAGCCGGTGCGGCAGCGGGACGAAGGACAGCGCCCCGCGACGCAGGGGCTCGAGCGGGAAGCCGGCGGCGCGCAGTGCGACCGCCGCGGCGAGCACGTTGACCCGGTTGTGACGGCCCGGGAGTTGGAGCTCGACGGCGCCGGCGAGCGTCTCCTCGCGCCCGCCGACCGCGAGCTTCAGCTCGCCGTGCTCGACGAAGCCGCCCGCGGTCACGCGCCGCAGCGCCGAGACCTGGAGGACCGGCGGGCGCGCGGTCGCCGCCAGCGGGGCCAGCTCCGGATCGTCGGCCCCCAGCACCAGCGGTGCCCCCTTCGCGCGGTCGTCGGCGACGCGGAACTTGGCCGCCCGGTAGGCCGCGAAGCTGCCGTGCCGGTCGAGGTGGTCCGCCTGGACGTTGAGCAGGATCGCGGCCGCGGCACGCAGCGCGAAGGTCGTCTCGAGCTGGAAGCTCGAGATCTCGATCGCGTACCAGCGACTGCCGCTGTCGCCCTGCACGGCGTCGACGAGGGGCAGGCCGTAGTTGCCGCAGGCGACCGCGTCCCTGCCGGCCGCCTTGAGCATCTCGGCCACCAGCGCGGTCGTCGTCGTCTTGCCGTTGCTCCCGGTGATCAGCACCGCGCGCGGCCCGACCCGCTCGGCGACCAGGTCGAGTTCGGAGACGATCGGCACGCCGCGCGAGCGGGCGGCGTCGAGTTCCGGCAGTGTGACCGGCACGCCGGGCGACAGCACCACCAGCTCCGCCGCCGCGAAGTCGCGCGCCTCGTGGCCGCCGCAGGCCAGGCGCACCCCGGCGGCGCCGAGCGCGACCGCCTCGCGGTCGAGCTTCTCGAGCGGAAGCGCGTCGGTCGCGGTCACGCGGTCGCCGCGGGCGAGCAGGAAGCGCGCCGCGGCCCGGCCCGATCGGCCCAGCCCCACGACCAGCACGTTCCGTGGCTCGCCCATCGCGCCCGTCCTTAGCGGAGCTTCAGCGTCGCCAGCGTCGAGAGCGCCAGCAGGATGCCGAGGATCCAGAATCGGATGACGACCTTCGTCTCGTGCCAACCGCCCAGCTCGAAGTGGTGGTGCAGGGGAGCCATGCGGAAGACCCGCTTCCCGCCCCGGTAGCGGTACGAGCCGACCTGCAGGATCACCGACGCCGCCTCGGCGACGAAGATCCCGCCCGCCAGGACCAGCAGCAGCTCCTGCTTCGTGATCACCGCCAGCGTGCCGATCGCGCCGCCGAGCCCCATCGAGCCGACGTCGCCCATGAAGACCTCGGCCGGGTGGGCGTTGAACCAGAGGAAGCCGAGCGCCGCGCCGACGCCCGCCAGGGCGAAGACCGACAGCTCGCCGGCGCCGGCGACCGCCGGGGTGCCGAGGTAGCGCGCAATGACGATGTTGCCGGCCGCGTAGGCCAGGATCGCGAAGGTGCCGATCACGATCCCGGTCAGGCCGATCGCCAGGCCGTCCAGCCCGTCGGTCAGGTTCACTGCGTTGGAAGAGCCGACCAGGACCAGCACCGTGAAGGGGATGAACAGCCAGCCCAGCTCGGGTCCGCCCGCCTTGTAGAAGGGGACCGTCAGCACGGTCGAGAACCCGGTCCACCAGAGCGTGGCGCCGATCGCCGACGCGAGCAGGGCCTGGGCGGCGAGCTTTCCCCGGGCCGAGAGACCCTTGCTGTTCCTGGCGCGCAGCTTCAGGGCATCGTCCCACAGGCCGATCATCCCGAAGCCCAGCGTCGCGGCCACCGCGACCCAGACGTGGCCGCTCGACAGGTCCGACCAGAGCAGCGTCGGAACGACGATCGCGGTGACGATCAGGAGGCCCCCCATCGTCGGGGTGCCCTGCTTGGCGAGGTGCGTCTGCGGCCCGTCGTCGCGCACCTGTTGGCCGTATTGCCGGGTGCGCAGCCAGCGGATCATCGCCGGGCCGACCAGGAAGGACAGCAGGATCGCCGTTACGCCCGCCACGGCCGAGCGGAAGGTGATGTAGCGGAAAACATTGAACGGCGAGAAGACCTCGTGCAGCGGGAAGAGGAGGTGGAAGAGCATCAGCGGGCCCCCTCCGGCACCAGTTCCGGGAACTGCTCGAACAGCGCGGGGAGCGCGCGCTCCAGCGCGACCCCCCGCGAGGCCTTGGCCAGCACCAGGTCCCCGGGCTGCAGCATTCCGGCCAGTGCGGCGGCAGCGGCGGCGACGTCCGCGAAGGCGAGCGCGCCGGCGAGGCCCGCCGCGCGCGCCCCGGCGGCCGTGTCGCGCGCCCACTGGCCGACGGTTACGAGCAGATCGACCCCGGAGCGCGCCGCCGCGTCGCCGATTTCGCGATGGAAAGCGGGGGAGCGGTCGCCCAGCTCGTACATGTCGCCCAGCACCGCGACGCGGCGGCCGTCCCATGGCGAGGCGGCGAGCGCGGCGAGCATCGCCCGGGCGGCCGAGGGGTTCGAGTTGTAGGTGTCGTCGACCAGCACCACGCCGTGCGCGAGGCGGCGCACGCGGCCCCGGCCGGGCTGGGGGGCGACCGCGGCCAGGCCCGGCGCCGCCTCGGCCAGCGGCACGCCCAGTGCGCGCGCCGCGCCGAGCGCGGCAAGCGCATTCAGCACCGCGTGCTCGCCCCAGAGCGCGAGCTGCACCGGCACCCCATCCACCGTGAAGCGCGCCCCGTCGACCAGGTTGCCCGCGACGCCCGTCGGCCGCAGGTCGGCGTCGCCGCCCAGATCGAACGTCACGAGCGGCCGCCCGCTGCGCTGCGCGATCTCGTAGAGGAACGGCGAGCTGCGGTGCACCACGCCCGAGCCCCCGGGCGCCGTCTCGAACACGATCTGCGCCTTCTCATGGGCCAGCTCGCGCTGGTCCGCGAAGAAACCGATGTGTGCGGTCCCGACGTTGGTCACCACGCCGACGTCGGGCCGCGCGATCCGCGCCAGCGGCGCCAGCTCACCCGGATGATTGATCCCGATCTCGAGCACGGCCGCGTCCGCCGCCTCCGGAAGCCGGAGCAGCGAGAGCGGGAGGCCCCACTGGTTGTTCAGATTGCCGCTCGACCCGGCGACCCGGTAGCGGGCCGCGAGCGCGCCCACGGTCAGCGCGCGCGTCGTCGTCTTGCCGGCCGAACCGGTGATCGCGATGACCGCCATCGCGCGCCGGGAGCGTTCGTCGGCGCCCAGCCGGCCCAGCGCCGCCGTCGTGTCGTCGACGCGCACGACCGCGACGCCCGGCGCGGTGACTTCGCGCGCGGCCACGACCACGGTCGCCCCTGCTGCTGCGGCGGCGGCGGCGAAGGCGTGGCCATCGTGGCGCTCGCCCACGATTGCGAAGAAGGCGTCGCCCGGGGCGATGCTGCGCGAGTCGATCGACACGCCGCGCGCCGTCGTGTCGGGGCTGCCGGAGAGGACGGCTCCGTCCACTGCGGCGGCGATTTCCGCGGCCGTCCGCGCGGTCACCGGCGCGCCCCCGTCGCGGCGATCGCGGCGCGCAGCACCTCGCGGTCGTCGAAGGGGGTCAGCACGCCGCCGGTCTCCTGACAGGTCTCGTGTCCCTTGCCGGCGACGAGGACGGCGTCCTCCGGCCGGGCCAACGCGACCGCCTCCTCGATCGCCGCGCGCCGTCCCGCGACGCGGCGCGCGTCGGCCGGCGTCCCGGCCAGCCCCGCCAGGATTGCGGCCGCGATCGCCTCGGGGTCCTCGCCGCGCGGGTTGTCGTCGGTGACCAGCACGACGTCGGCGATCCGGCCGGCGATCCGGCCCATCTCCGGGCGCTTGGCGGCGTCGCGCTCGCCCCCGCAGCCGAAGACCGCGATCACGCGGCCTGGCGTCACGCGGCGCAGCAGCGTCAACACGCGGTCGAGCGCCTCGGGCGTGTGTGCGAAGTCGACGATTGCGGCGAACGGCTGCCCGGCGTCGATCCGCTCGAAACGGCCCGGCACGTCCGACACCGCCGCGGCGCCGGCGACCGCCGTCGCCGGGTCGGCCCCCAGCGCGACCGCGGCGGCCACCGCGGCGGCGACGTTGCGCGCATCCCAGGCCCCGCTGCGGGGGGTCACGACCTCGCCCGAAAAGCCGGGGCCGTCGAGCCGGAACCGCGCGCCCTCTGCCGAGGCTCGGTGTTCCGAGACCCGCCAGTCGGATCCCGCGGCCTCCCCGAAGGTGACGCGGCGCGTGGTGCGCGAGGCTTCCGCGAACTCGGAGAGGTAGACGTCGTCTCCCGGGAGGACCGCCGCCGCGGAGGCATCGAGCGCCTCGAACAGGCGGCGCTTGGCGGCGCGGTAGGCCTCGTGCGTCCCGTGCAGGTCGAGATGGTCGTGCCCGATGTTCGTCAGGACCGCGGCCGCGAAGCGCAACCCCGCGACCCGGTCGGCGACGAGGGCGGCGCTCGAGACTTCCAGCGCGGCCGCGCGCGCCCCCGCGCGCTGGGCTTCGTCCAGGAAGCCGAAGAGCTGCGGTGCCTCCGGCGTCGTCAGCGTCGGTCCGCCGCGTGACGCGCCGAAGCGCTGGCCGAGCGTCCCGCCGACTGCGGTCGGGATGCCGGCGCGCTCCAGCGCGCCGGCAAGAAAGTGCGTCGTCGACGTCTTGCCGTTCGTGCCGGTCACGCCGACCACCGCGAGCCGCTCGTCGGGGGCGCCGAAGAAGCGCTTCGCGAGCGCAGCGAGTGTCTTCCGCGGCGCGTCCGCCGTGATCCACGCGGCCCGCTGCGGCAGCGCGGCGGGCCGCGGCCCGTGACCCAGCACCGCGACCGCGCCGTGTGCGACCGCGGCTTCCGCGAACCGGGCGCCGTCGGTGCGTGCTCCCGAGAGCGCAGCGAAGAGGGTCCCTGGTCCGGCCGTACGCGAGTCGATCGCGAGAGCAAGGACGATGCCGTCGCCCGGCCCCGAGACCGCGACGCCGGGCAGGCCGCTTACCAACTCGGCGACCGTCATGGCCGGCCCGTTCGCGGCCCGGCAGAGGACTTGTCCGGGGCAGGCGTCTTCGCGGCAGCGGGCTTCGGCGCAGCCTTCGCGGGCGTCTTCGCGGCGGCGGGCCTCGGCGCAGCCTTTGCGGGGGCCCTCACCGTGACGGAGGCAGGCTCGGGCGTCGCGGCCGGCACGACGGCCGCGATCCCGGCAACTGCCGCCGCACGGTCTCCGAGGTCCACGACTTCGGCGGTCGGCGCGCTCTCGGCGATCAGTTCCTCGGCCTCGACAGCCTGTTGTTCCTTGACCTGCAGGAGTGCCGGGTCGTCCGGTCGGTCGGGCGGCACCCGCAGCAGGCGCAGCGTCTCTCCCATGACGCGCGCGAAGACCGGCGCGGCGACGACGCCCCCGGTCCGGCCCGCGAGATGCGGCTCGTCGAGACTGATCACGACCACCGCCACCGGCGCGGTCGCCGGCGCGAAGCCGACGAACGAGGCGATGTTCTTCCCTTTGTCGAAGCGGCCTTTCGTCAGCTTCTCGGCGGTTCCGGTTTTCCCGGCGATGGTGTAGCCGGGGATCGCGGCGCGGTGCCCGGTGGCCCGCTGCTCCTCGATCACCCGCCGCATCCAGAGCGTGATCGTCGCCGCGGACTCGTGCGACATGACGGTCTCCGGCGCGGTGCCGAGGTACGGCTGCCAGCTCCCGGGTGCGCCGAACGCGCGCGCCACCCGCGGCCGGACGCGCACGCCGCCGTTCGCGATCGTGCCGACCGCAACGGCGAGTTGCAGCGGCGTGACCGAGATCGAGTGGCCGAACGCGATCGAGTCCTTGTCCGACGGGCTCCAGGTCGATGGGGCATGCAGCACCCCCGCCGATTCGATCGGCAGGTCGATGCCGCTGCGCTGCCCGAACCCCAGGCCGGCCAGCGTGCGGTACATGTCCTGGGAGTCGAGGCGGCGCGAGAACTTGACGATCCCGATGTTGCTCGAGACCTGGATCACCTCGGGCAGCGTGAGGGTTCCATGCTTTGCGACGTCGCTCAGCGTGCGGCTCTTGCTGATCTTCCAGCGCCCCTGCTCGCAGTAGACCGACTCGGTCCCGCGCACCTCGCCCGACTCCACCAGGGCCGCGGCCGTGAACGGCTTCATGACCGAGCCGGGTTCGAAGGGGAACTCGATCAGCGGGTTGCGGTGCCGGTCGAGCGGCACCTCGCCGTAGGCGTTCGGGTCGTAGGCCGGAGCGACCGCGAGCGCCAGCACCTCGCCCGTCCGCGGGTCGAGCACGATGCCCTGGGCCGCCTTCGCGCCGTTGGTCTCGACTGCCTCGGCCAGTGCCCCCTCGAGTTCCGCCTGGATCCGCGCGTCGATGGTCAGCATCAGCGACGCGCTCTCGTCGGGCCCGTCATCGGCCGCGACGAGCTCGAGCCGGTTGCGATGAGCGTCCATCGCGAGCGACACGCGGGTCCCGGCCGTGCGCAGCATCCGGCCGTAGAAGCGCTCGACCCCCTCCGAGCGCTCGCCGTCGAGCGAGATGTAGCCCAGCACGTGGGCCGCGCGGGGGCCGAGCGGGTAGGAGCGCTCATAGCCCGGCTGCCACCAGATCGCATCTTTCGGGACGACCTTCTTGTCGATCAGCCGCTCCACCGCGGTGCGGGCCGCGGCGTCGCAGTCGCGCCGGACGATGACCCAGCGGGCATCCGCGCGCCGCGTGAGCCGCCCGCGTTCCGCACCCGCAGCGGTCTCGATCGCTCCGAGGACTTTCGGGTTGACCTTGCGCGGCTCGACGGCGAGCACCTCGACCGGGACGCTCGTCGCCACCAGCTGTTCGTTCCGGTCGTAGATGTTTCCACGCGGCCCCGGGATCTCGACGATGTCCTCGAGCTGCGCCTTGGCGCGCGCGGACAGCAGCTCGTGCCGGAGAACCTGCAGCTCCAGCAGGCGCGCCACGAGCGGCAATCCCGCCAGGAGCAGCGCTGCCAGCACGACGCGCCGGCGGGCCACGGGGAGCAGGGAGGGCGAACTCACGGCCGGTCCTCGGACCCGGCGCCCGCCGCCGGCGGAACCGGAGCGGGGCGCGGGATCGACGCCGCGCTCGCGACGGGCCACGGTCCGTCTCCGGGCAGCGGGGCCGACAGCCCCAGGCGCTCGGCCTCGAGCCGCAGCCGCTCGGGCTCGAGGAGCTTCGCCCGCTCGGCGTAAAGGCTGCGGCGTTCGAGCTCGGTCCGGTTGATCTCGTCGAGCAACTGGGTGCACTCGTAGCGCAGTGCGGTGCCGGGGACCCAGGACGCGACCAGCACCAGCAGCGGCATCACGAGCACGAAAGCCCGCGCCATCCAGCCGAGCAGGTCGACCACGATCTTGGGGTGGCTCTCGACCACGGCGGGACGGTTCAGCACGCCGCGCGGCAGGCTCATCGGCGGATCCCCCAGCGCAGCTTGGCCGAGCGCGCCCGGGGGTTGAGGGCGATTTCGGGCTCGGACGGGGTCACCGCGTGCCGTTCTTCGAGCTCGATCAGCGTCAGCGCGCCGCAGCGGCACGGGTCACCGCGCCGGCAGTGGCACGGCTCGGCGAGCCGCCGCAGCGTGTGCTTGACGACCCGGTCCTCGAGGCTGTGGTAGGAGATCACTGCCAGCCGTCCGCCCGGGGCGAGCCGCCGGACCAGGGCTTCGATCGCCTCGGCCAGGCCCTCGAGCTCGCGGTTGACGGCGATCCGCAGGGCCTGGAAGGTGCGGGTCGCCGGATCGATACGGTGCCGCCCGTGGCCGCGAACGGCCGATCGCACGAGCCGCGCCAGTTCGGAGGTGGTGCGGATCGGCTGCCGCCGCCGCGCCTCGGCGATCACGCGCGCCAGCCGGCGCGACGCGCGCTCCTCGCCGTACTCGAACAGCACCCGCGCCAGTTCCGGCTCGGGAAGGTGATTGACCAGGTCGGCCGCGGTGGGGCCGGGCGTGTCGCGGTCGAACCGCATGTCGAGCGGGCTGTCGAAACGGAACGCGAACCCCCGCTCCGGATCGTCGATCTGGTGCGTGCCGAGGCCGAGGTCGATCAGCGCCGCGTCGATCGCGTCGATACCGAGCCCGTCGAGGAGTTCACAGGCGTCGCGGTAGTCGCCGTGCGCGAGGCGTGCACGATCGCCGAACGCTGCGAGCCGCACAGCGGCCGCCGCGAGCGCCGAGGCGTCGCGGTCGAGCGCGATCAGGCGGCCGTCGGGAGCGCTTGCGTCCAGCCAGGCTGCTGCGTGACCGCCGGTTCCGACGGTACCGTCGAGCAGCAGCCTGCCCGGTCTCGGGTCGAGGGCGGAGAGCGCCTCGGCCGTCAGGACGGGACGGTGCAGCGGAAGGGAGGAGGCCACGGCGATCGCTTCCCCACGGGGTGCCATCACACGCCGTACTGCGACAGTCGCGACAGGTCGTCTCTGGAGACCGTCGGCGGCCGCACCCGGAAGTGCTCGTACGCGCAGATCTCGAGCACGTTCTGCTTGCCGAACACGGAGAGCTCGCCGGCGATGGCGGCCCGTTCGCGCAGGAGCGGGTGAACCAGCACCCGCCCCGCGGCGTCGATTGCGGCCTCGCGGCCCCAGAAGTTGACGGTGCGCAGGTAGGACTCGACGGCGGGATCGGTCGACGGCAGTTCCGCCAGCTTGCGCTCGTGGGCTTCCCAGACCGGGAGCGGGTAAACGAGCACCATCTCGCCGTCGCGGGAGGTGACGAAGACGCGCCGCTCCTCGCTGCACAGCGACAGAAAGAGCTCGAGGAACTCGGACGGGATCTTGACCCGGCCCTTGTCGTCGATTTTCGCGGTGGCGTGGCCGCGCAACATCGAAACTCCAGCGAAACCCGGGGCCCGAAAGGCACTGGGCGGGCCTTCCGGCTCGCGTTGTCTGCTGTAGGCTGTCCGAGAGTCAGGACCGTCCGCCGAGCGCCCGTTCCCTCTCCCCCGTCATCCCACTACGTCCCACTTCTTCCCACCGCGGATGGTAGGGAGATCAACGAACCGTGTCAAGCCTCGTCGCGGCTGTTTTTCCCTTTTCGGCAGCGACTTGCGCCAGCCTCCGGGCGGCCCGGGCGGCGACCGGCGGAGGCTTCCCGGTGCGGGGCGGCCCGGTCCTTCCCACCGCAGCCGATAAATGTCTGGCTTGAGTGCCCGGCGGGTGGGAAATCGGCAGACGGACGTCTGCCTTCAGGCAAAAAGAAGAGCCCCGGCGCAGGGGCCGGGGCTCTTCGGATTCGAGGCCCGAATCAGCGCGGGTGGGGCGATTCGGACGGCTTGATCACCAGCGTCGGCATCGGGTCGGGGCCGTTGGTCCCGCCGTCGGGTGTGGGCTTGTCGCGCCAGTCCGGACCGACCGGGATCGGCGTCGTCGGCGACTGCTGGGTCCCGACGTCGCCCGACTCGCTCAGCAGCCCCAGCGTCACACTGCCGGGGCTGGTCGCCAGGATCTGGGGCTGGCGGGCACCCTGCCGCACGGTCGTCGGCGGTCCGAAGCCTCCGGCACGACCGACACTCTGCAGCACGCTCGGGCCGGCGGTGGCGCTCGCCTCCTGCCACCAGACCACGACCGGCGTGCCGTTCGGGAGGAACGCGATCCGGGGGTCGACATCGTTGCGGCCGTTCGCGACCCCGAGCAGCTTCGGGAAGGTCCACACGCGCCCGTCGGAAACGGACACGGCGACATCGAACTCCCCCCCTTGAGCGTAGGCCCACACCGCCCACATGCGTCCCGCGGGATCGACCGCCATGGTGACCGGTCCATCCCCTTCGGCGCGATAGTCGGGCGTGAGGCCAGCCGGACGCGCCACGGGCGGTGAGCCCGCGATCGCAGAACCGGCGCACAGCATGACGCCGACGAGCAGCGCGAAGATCGAGAAGCGCTTCATCGTGCACCCCCTCTCTCGATGAATCGGTCGAACTCCCGCACCTCAGGGAGGTTCTGTTCGAGGTTCGGCCGCATGTACTTCAGTCGCCCCAGGGCGATCCTGGCTTCGGCCAGGTTGTCCTCGGCCAGCGCGATCTTCCAGCCGTAGAAGGCGTTCAGGAACAGGATGTCCAGGTACTGCACGTCGCCGCTGCCGGCGATCGCGTTCGACTCGCGGATGAACTGCCGCGCGGCGACGTAGTCGCCCCGGCGGAAGTGGATCTCCGCGAGCCAGGCGCCGGCCGAAGCCACCGTCCAGCGGTGACCGAGCCGCCGCGCCTCCTCCCGCGCCTCGCGCAACAGGCGAATCCCCTCGCGGAACTGGCCGCGGGACGCGTAGATCGGGCCGAGATTCAGTTTCACCTTGAGCGCTTCGTGCACGTCGCCCGCGTCGCGGTAGCGCGCCAGCGCATCGTGGTAGTGGGCCAGCGCCTGATCGTTCTCCTCGCGCTCCTGGTGGATGCGCCCCAGCGCGTGATGCGCGTAGGCGGCCAGGATCGGCTCCGGCAGGTCGCTCGCGACCGCCAGTGCGCGCGAGGCCTCCATCTCCGCCAGCAGGAAGTCGCCGAACGTGGCGTGCACGTTGGAGAGCTGCAGCAGTGCGCGCACCACGGTGCCGGGATCGATGTTCCGCCCGAGGCGCAGCAGCTGCCGGATCTCGTACTCGGACAGGCTGATCTTGCCCAGCCGGTAGAGCGTGATGGCGGTCGCCAGCCGGATCTTGGCGATCTGACACGCGCCCTCGGGTGAGACCGCCGCGGCGTCCTCGCGTTCCTCGAGCAGGTGACGGGCGCGCTGGAACATCGCGTACGCGCGCCCGTAGTCGCCAAGGCGGAACTCCTCATGGCCTCCCTTCACCAGCTCGTCGGGATCGCTGATCGCGGGCTGGTTCTTCTCCAGCTCCTCGAGATCCACGACGTCGGAGAAGGTCTGGATCGAGACGTTGAAGATCCGCGCCAGCGTCCGCAGCTTGTCGAAGGAGGGGTAGCAGATCCCCTTTTCGTAGCGGCTGAGCTGCGAGTTGTCGATCTCGCCGCCGTGGACGCGAGCCTTCTCCTCGACCTTGCGCAGCGAGTAGCCGTACCCGGTGCGCAGGCTGTGGAGGTACTGGCCCAGCCTGACGCTGCCCTTCGCGTCCGCGAGCTCGCGTTCGTTCCCGCTGGTCTGTTCGGTTCGGGACCTTGCGCTTTCCATGTCCGTCTCCCCGGCGAAACCCCGCGCTCTGTGTGCCTACTCTCCCGCAAGAGCGCCCGATGCGGCGCGGGAGACCGCCTAACCTGCGGTGATGATGCAGCGAGCGGGCCGCACCCTTGGCGAAGAGGGTACCGCCGAGTCGCTTTCTGCGCCCACTCATTGTGTGACCGAAACCGAACAACCAAGAATCAATGTGTTACAGTAAATGTTAAGTAATCTGCCATACGTCCTATAATGAGTACGCCGAATTGACTGCGGCCATCGGAGGGCGCAAACTGGAGAACGGCGGCATGCTCCCCATGCGCCGATCGGGAACGAGGTGTCAGCTGTCTCCGGCGACCGGACGTCGAGAGCGGGAGATCCGACGACTGCTGCTGCGGGCGGTGGTGATCTTCGTCCTCTTCTTCTTCGCCCACGGCGCCGTCGCCGGGTGGATCGTCTTCCGCGATCTCGACCGCCGGGCGCTCCAGGAGAAGCTCCTCGAGACGCGGCAGTTCGCGCGGGGTCTAGCGGACGAGTTGGCCCGGCAGGTCGCGCCCCACGGCTCGTTCGAGTCGGTCCGGCTGATCGAGAGCCAGGCCGTGGTCTCCCGGATGCTCGACGACTGGACCCTGCAGACCAAGGTGGTCAAGCGGCTCCAGATCCAGGCTCACGACGGCCGGGTCATTGCCGAGTTCTTCCCCGACCAGGGCGGCCGGTCCGTGCGCTACGCCGGAACGGCCTTCGGCGGTGCGGCGCCGGTCAGTCCCGACTCGCCTCCGATCTCGGCACTCCCCCGCCGTCGGGGCATGACCGAAGTCCGGCCGATCGGCAGCGAGCGGGTCGTCGAGGTCCCGGTGGGGGCGGGCGCCGCCAAGCTCATGCTGGCGATCGTCCCCGACGCCCTCGAGGAGGAGGCGATCGCGCTGCGGCGGTCGTTGATGCGGCAGCTGCTGATCGGCGGCGCGATCAGCTCGGTCATCCTCGCGCTGGCGTTTCTCTACGTGCTGCGACTGATCCAGCGCACGCGCCGGCTCGAGGCGGAGGCCCAGAAGGCGGAGCAGCTGGCCAGCCTCGGAACCCTCGCATCCGGCCTCGCGCACGAGATTCGCAACCCGCTCAACGCAATGAACATCAACCTCCAGATGCTGGAGGAGGAGCTGTCCACTTCGGGCATCGACCCCGACTGGCTGCAGCTGCTGAAGAGCAGCCGCGGCGAGGTGCTGCGTCTCGAGCGCCTGGTGAAGGATTTCCTCGCCTTCGCCAAGCCGCGGGTCGAGCGGCGCGAGGAGCTCGCGCCGGGCGAGCTGGTGGCCGACGTGCTGCGCTTCTCGCGGCCGCAGTTCCGCGCTGTGGGGCTCAGCCTCGAGCTGAAGACGGAGGAAGGCGCCCCCGCGGTCTGGGTCGACCCTGCCCGGATCCGTCAGGCCCTGCTCAACATCCTCCAGAACGCGCTGGAGGTCAGCCCGCTGGGTGGTGCCGTCGTCGTGACCGTCGGGGCGACCGTGCAGGGCGAAGCGCGAATCGACGTGACGGACCAGGGCCCGGGGATCGACGCCGCCGCGCTGGATCACATCTTCGAGGTCTTCTGGTCGAAGAAGCCCGCGGGCTCCGGGCTCGGACTGCCGATCGCCCGGCGCTCGGTGGAACTGCACGGCGGGCGGATCGAGGTCGAGACGGCGCTCGGGAAGGGAAGCACCTTCCGGATCGTCCTGCCGGCGGCGGTCGTCGAGATGGCGCGCGAGAAACAGCGGCCGGATGCGCCGCCCGGCCCGAGCGCGGGGAGTGCGCCGTGAAGCTCGCGCAGGCGGCCGCCCGCGCCGAGGAGTTGCGGCGCGCGCTGTGGCGCCACCGCCACCTCTATTACGTGCTCGCCGCGCCCGAGATCACGGACGGAGAGTACGACGCGCTCGAGCGCGAGCTGGCCTCGATCGAAGCGCGCTTCCCCGACCTGGTGACGCCCGATTCCCCGACGCAACGCGTCGGTGTCCCGGTGGCGGGCGACTTCCCGCAGGTGCGGCACACCGAGCCGATGCTCTCGCTCGAAAACGCCTACAGTGAGCAGGAGCTGATCGAGTGGGAAACGCGGCTGCGGCGCGCGGCCGGGCTGACCGGGGACGAGCCGCTGGAGTTCTCCGTCGAGCACAAACTCGACGGTGTCTCGGTCAGCGTGACCTACGAGGCGGCGCGCTTGGTGCGCGCGGTCTCGCGCGGCGACGGCGCGGTGGGTGAGGAGATCACCGGAAACGTGAGGACGATCCGCTCGCTGCCGCTGCGCCTGGCCGGGCCGCACCGCGCGTTGGAGGCGCGAGGCGAGGTCTACTTCCCGCGCGACGGCTTCGTGGCCCTCAACGCCGAGCGTGAGGAAAACGGCGAGCCGCCGTTTGCCAACCCGCGCAACGCGGCGGCGGGGACGCTGCGGATGCAGGACCCGCGGATCGTCGCGGCACGGCCGCTCGACCTGCAGTTCTGGCAGGCGCTGTCGCTCGACGGTGAGCGGCCCGCCGACCAGCTCGAGGGGCTCGACGAGCTGGCGCGCGCGGGGCTCAGGACGAACCCGCATCGCGCGCGCATCACCGGGCTGCCGGCGGTCCTCGATACCATCCGGGCGTGGGCCGAGAGACGCCACGAGCTGCCCTACGAGATCGACGGGATCGTGATCAAGGCGTCCGCGCGCGAGATCCAGCAGCGCGCCGGGGCGACGAGTAAGGCGCCCCGCTGGGCAGTCGCCTTCAAGTTCCCGGCGGTGCAGGCCGCGACCCGCCTCTCCGGCGTCACCTGGCAGGTCGGCCGCACCGGTGTCCTGACGCCCGTGGCCGAGCTGGAGCCGGTGCGGCTCGCGGGATCGACGGTCTCCCGTGCCACGCTGCACAACCTCGACGAGATCGCTCGGCTCGACGTCCGGGTCGGCGATACGGTACAGGTCGAGAAGGGCGGCGAGGTGATCCCGAAAGTGGTCGGGCCGCTACTGGGCGAGCGGCCGGCCGACGCGGCCGCGATCGTGCCGCCCTCGACCTGCCCCGCCTGCGGCGAGCCGGTGCTGCGCGAGGAGGGTGAGGTCGCGTTGCGTTGCGCCAATCCCAACTGCCCCGCGCGCCTGAAGGAAACGCTCCGCCACTTCGCGCGACGGTCCGCGATGGACGTCGAGGGACTCGGCCCGGCGCTGATCGACCAGCTCGTCGAGCGCGGCTTCGTGCGCGACGTCGCGGACCTCTACGACCTGGACGCGGAGCGCCTCGCGGGCCTCGAGCGGATGGGGGAGAAGTCGGCGCTCAACCTGGTTGCGCAGCTCGCCGCCAGTCGCGCCCGGCCGTTGCACCGGCTGCTGTTCGCGCTGGGAATCCGGCATGTCGGCGAGCGTGCGGCGAAGCTCCTGGCGCGGCACTTCGTGGCGCTCGATGCGCTGTCCGCGGCGGCGCGCGCGGACGACGCCGCGGAGCGGCTGACCGCGGTGCACGAGATCGGGCCCGAGACGGCTTCGTCGCTGGCGTACTTCTTCCGCTCGCACGCCGGGACCGAGGTGCTCGCGCGGCTGGCGGCCCGCGGCCTCAGGCTCGACGAGCCGGGTGCGGAGGGGCCGCCGCGGGCCGGCGCGCTGGCCGGCAAGGCCATCGTCCTGACCGGGACGCTGCCGACGATGACGCGCGAAGAAGCCGCCGCCCGGCTGGAGGCGGCCGGGGCGCGCGTCGCCTCGGCGGTCAGCCGGAAGACCGACTATGTCGTTGCCGGCGCCGACGCCGGCAGCAAGCTCGCCAAGGCGCAGGAGCTCGGGATCCCGGTGCTCGACCAGGCCGGGATGCTGGCGTTGCTCGCCTCCGGCCCGTCGCAAGACGCCGCGGGGGACTGATGGAAGCGAACGGCACGAAGGGGCGGCTGATCCTCGTCGACGACGACGCGGCCGGACGCCAGGCGATGGCGCGCGCGCTGCAGCGCGTCGGCTACGACGTGTTCCCGTTCGCGGACGGGCTCGAGGCGCTGGCCTGGCTGCGCGAGCACCCGGACATCGAACTGCTCGTGACCGACCTCAAGATGCCGGGTATCGACGGGCTCGAGGTCCTGCGCCGCGCGCGGGAGATGGTTCCCGACATCGGCGCGTTGATGATCACCGCGTTCGGCTCGGTGGAGACCGCGGTCGGTGCGATGAAGTTCGGCGCCGAAGACTACCTTGAAAAACCGGTGAACCTGGAAGTGCTGCGCGCGCGGGTCGCCAATCTGATGGAGAAGATCCGTCTCGGGCGTGAGGTCAACGAGTATCGCGGGATCGAGAGCATCCTCCGCCACGACGGAGCATTCGAAGGGATGGTCGGCCGCACGGCGCCGATGGTCGAGATGTTCCGCAAGCTCCAGCAGGTCTCGCCGGCACGCTCCTCGGTGCTGATCCTGGGCGAGTCGGGTACGGGCAAGGAGCTGGTCGCACGCGCGATTCATCGGCTCTCGCCGCGTGCGCGGCAGACCTTCCTCCCGGTCGACTGCGCATCGATCCCGCACGAGATCCTGGAATCGGAGCTGTTCGGTCACGAGCGGGGCTCGTTCACCGGCGCACAGGCCCGCAAGTCCGGGAAGTTCGAGGTGGCCAACGGCGGGACCCTCTTCCTCGACGAGATCGGCGAGCTGCCGCTGACGCTGCAGGCCAAGCTGTTGCGCGCGCTCGAGTCGCAGCGCTTCATGCGGGTCGGCGGCACCGAAGAGGTGCGCGTCGACGTGCGGGTGCTTGCCGCGACCAACCGCGACCTGGGCCAGATGGCCGACCAGGGCGCGTTCAGGCAGGACCTGTTCTACCGGCTGGCGGTGGTCACGCTGGCGGTCCCGTCGCTGCGCGAGCGGCGCGACGACATCCCGCTGATCGCGTCCGCGTTTCTCGAGCGCTTCTCGCGGGAGAACGACCGTGCGGTGCCGGTGCTGACGGCGGACGCTGCACAGCTGCTGAAGCGGGCCCCGTGGCCGGGCAACGTGCGCGAGCTACGCAATCTGATGGAGTCGATCGTCATTCTTCACTCGGGCGAGGAGATCGGGACGGCACAGCTCCCGGAAGAGCTGCGGCGGGCCGCGGTGTCCGCTGCGCCGGCCGCCTCGGGCGCGGAGGCGCCGGGCAGCGCGGGCGCGATGGTCGGGCGGCGGATGGAAGAAATCGAGCGCGAGGTGATCCTGCGCACGCTGGAGCTGACCGCGGGCAACCGGACGCAGGCGGCGGAGACGCTGGGGATCGGTCTGAGAACACTGCAGCGCAAGATCAAGCAGTACCGGGAGGAGGGCTTCCCGGTGGCGGGGAACGACGCCCTCTGGGATTGAGACGATTGGCGGGAGGGCGCCGTCTGGCGCACCCTTTTGGGCTCCCAGCAGCGAGGAGCCACATGGCGGGCCCCACGGGTCCCGGAGGTTTCGGCATGAAGTCCACGGGTTTCTTCGGCATGACGGTGATGCTCTCCGCGGCGGTCGGTCTCGGCGCGCTGGTGGCGACCGTGGCCCCGACCGCGGGCGGCGCGGGCGCGCCGCTCGGAGCGGGCGGACCCGGCGCGGCCGCGCTCGCCCCGGCGAACGCGGAGCTCTCGCAGCTCAAGCTCGCCCCGCCGCCGCCCCCGGCGCCGGCGGTCGCGCCCCCCTCGTTCGCCGATCTCGCGGAACGGGCGATCCCGTCCGTGGTCCAGATCTCCTCGATGCGCTACATCGAGGACGCGCAGGACCCGCATGAAATGTTCCGGGACAACCCCCTTTTCCGCCGCTTCTTCGAAGAGGAGCAGCAGCCGCCCGACGCACCGGGGGACGGACAGCGGCCGCGCTCGCGCCCCGAGCGGTCCGGCGGCTCGGGCTTCTTCTTCACCACCGACGGCTACATCATGACCAACCGGCACGTCGTCGAGAAGGCGGAAGACCTGCGTGTCAGGACCTCCGACGACCGCGAGTTCGAGGCCAAGCTGGTCGGCATCGATCCTTACCTCGACCTTGCGGTGATCAAGGTCGAGTCCGACAAGCCGCTTGCCGCGCTGCCCCTCGGCAGCTCCGATGCGCTGCGCGTCGGCGAGTGGGTCGTCGCGATCGGCAACCCGATCATGTACCGGAACAGCGTCACCGCCGGCGTCGTCAGCGGCAAGGGTCGGCGGCTGAACGGCGATGCCACCGAGCTCGGGGACTACATCCAGACCGACGCCGCGATCAACTTCGGTAACTCGGGCGGCCCCCTGCTCAACGCCCGGGGCGAGGTGATCGGGATCAACACCGCGATCGTCCGCAACGACGGCGGCCCGTTCGGCGGCCGCGGGGGACTGATCGAAGGGATCGGCTTCGCGCTCCCGATGGACGCCGCCCGGCGCTCGCTCGACCAGCTCGTTACCACCGGCACGGTGCGCCGCGGCTATCTCGGCGTGTCGGTCAGCCCGCTCTCCGAGAACGGGGCGGCCTTCTACGGCCTTCCCGACGCCAGCGGCGCGGTGGTGCAGCGCGTCGACGCGGACACGCCGGCCGCGAAGGCCGGCGTCCGGCAGGAAGACGTCATCATCTCCGTCGACGGCCGGCCGGTCTCGAACAGCAGCGAACTGGTCAACGCGATCAGCGCGAAGCGGCCGGGAGACGTCGTGCGGCTCGACATCTGGCGCTTCGACACCCAGGCCAAGCGTGGCCAGAAGCTGGCGCTCGACGTCACGCTGGCCGAGCGGCGGATCGGGCTGGAAGAAGAGGAAGGCCGCGCTGCGCCCGTGCCGTCTCCCAAGGAAGCGGAGAGCGAGACGAGTCTCGGCATCACGGTCGGGCCGGTCAGGCCCGAGATGCGCGAGATGCTGGAGAAGCGCGGTATCCGCGGCGTCCTGGTGACCGCCGTCGATCCGACCTCCAATGCCTATCGCGAGGGTCTGCAGCCGGGTGCAGTGATCACCGACGTCAACGGCAAGCCGACGCCGACCGTGGCCGACTTCCGGAGCGTCGTCCAGGGCATCAAGCCGGGCGACGTGGTCCGGGCGATCGTGCGCTCCATGGACGGCGATCAGGCCCTGATCTTCTTCCGCGCGCCCGCCGCGAGGAAGTGACGGCCGTGGCCTCGCGGTACCCCGGTGCCACGGTCCTCGTGGTCGACGACGAGGCCGCGATCCGCGACGCGCTGCGGATGATCCTCGAGTACGAGGGGTACCGGGTCCTCGAGGCGGCGAGCGGGGAGGACGCGCTGTCGGTCCTCTCCCGCTCCCCCGCCGACGCCGTGCTGCTCGACATCCGGATGAAGGGGATGTCCGGGCTGGACGCGCTGGAGCGGATTCGCGGCCTCCACCCGGGGCTGCCGGTCCTGATGGTGTCGGGCCACGGCACGATCGAGACCGCGGTCTCTGCGCTGCGGCTCGGGGCGCAGGATTTCCTCGAGAAGCCGCTCGAGCGGGACGTGGTGCTGACGCGCATCGCCGGCCTGCTCGAGCGCGCGCACCTGCGCGAGGAGTTTGCCTCGCGGCGCCACGACGAGGAGGATCGTCACCAGCTGGTCGGCGACTCGGTCGCGATGACGCGCGTGCGCGAACTCATCGCGCGCGCCGGACCCGCCCAGGCCACGGTGCTGATCACCGGCGAGTCGGGGACGGGGAAGGAACTCGTGGCGCGCGCCATCCATCGAGCCTCGTCGCGCTCGGAGGGGCCGTTCATCAAGGTCAACTGCGCGGCGATCCCGGACGAGCTGATCGAGTCCGAGCTCTTCGGGCACGAGAAGGGGTCGTTCACCGGGGCGAGCGCGCGCCAGAAGGGGCGCTTCGCCCGGGCCCACGCCGGGACGATCTTCCTCGACGAGATCGGCGACATGTCGTTGCGCACGCAGGCCAAGGTGCTGCGGGCGCTCCAGGAGGGCGAGATCGAGCCGCTCGGCGCCGGCGCGCCGATCCTGGTCGATGTGCGCGTGATCGCTGCGACGAACAAGGACCTGCGGAGAGAGCTCGCCGCGGGCCGCTTTCGCGAGGATCTCTACTACCGTCTCTCGGTCCTTCCGATTCCCATTCCGCCGCTGCGCGAGCGGCGCGAGGATGTGCCAGCGCTCGTCGAGCAGCTGGCACGGCGGGCCACGGAGGACAACAATTTCCGGCCGCGGCGCTTCTCTCCCGCTGCGCTGGCGGAACTGGCAGCGCGTTCCTGGCCGGGGAATGTGCGCGAACTGTCGAATGTCATCGAGCGGGCGCTGATCCTGGCGCCCGGAGACGTGGTCGAACTCGGGGATCTGCCAGGGACCGATACGACGACCGCGACCCCGGCCGGGAGCTGGCTCGGCGCACCGACGCTGCGTGAGTTCAAGGAGCGCTCGGAGCGTGACTACCTCCTGGCGCGACTGGAGGAGAACGGTTGGAACATCACCCGCACGGCGCAGGCGATCGGAACGCCGCGCTCGAACCTCTACAAGCGGCTCGAGCACCACGGACTGGTTCGGCTGGCGAGCGCGCGCTTGCGCGAGGGCGCGTGATGCGGCTCGCGAGCGATCCGCGCGGGAGCGCCGTGGGCATACTCTGTGCACTCGCGATCGGCCTCGCGCCGGGTGCGCAGGCGCAGGCCCCTCCGCCTCCCGCGCCCCCCCCTCCGCGTCGGCCGCGCTCGCCCCCGGCCCGGAACCGACGGGGGCCGAGGCGCGCCCTGACCTGGCGCAGCTCGAGGCCGAGGCGAGGGCCAGGCCAAACGATCCGGAGCGCCGGGCCCAGTACGGGCTCGCGCTGGTACGGTCCGGAAATGTCGATGAGGGGCTCGCGGCGCTCGCACGCGCCTCAGGCATGGCGCCGGACGAGCCGGCGGTGATGCTGCTCTACGCCAAGGGACTTGCCGCCGCAAAACGTGACGCTGAGGCCGCAGATGTCGCGCTGCGCGCCGCCCGCTCGCCACTGGCGCCGAACCGCCTCGCGGCGGAAGCCTACTTCATGGCGGGCTCGATCCGCTGGAAGCAGCTGTCGAACGCCGAGGCGGAAGATTACCTGCGCCGGGCGGTGAAGCTCGATCCGAAGAACGGCGGCGCCCAGTTCAATCTCGGGCTGTTCCTCTACAACGATGGCAAGACCCCCGAGGGGCTGCTGATCATGCAGCAGGCTGCGGAGAACAGCCTCGATAACGCAAGGGTTCAGATGCGCGTGGCGCGCATCATGGAGCTACTGGGCAGGACCGACAGCGCAATCGTCTACTGGAGCCGGGTCGTGGCGTTGGTTCCGGACGACGGTGAAATCCGGCTCGTTCTCGGGAACCTGCTCGCCGCGGCCGGACGCCTCGAGGAGGCGGCGGTCCAGCTCGAGCGGGCGGTCGAGATCCGGGACTCGAATGTTGACGCGCGCCTGGCGTACTCCGAAACGCTCCTTCGTCTCGAGCTGTATGACGAGGCCCTGGCCCAGGCGGATGCGGCCAAGCGGCTCGGCGCCGGGGCTCCGGCCGACGCGCTGATCGAACTCGTCCAGTTCAAGCGCAAGCAGTAGGGAGGGGCCCGGCCGCCGTGCCGGCCCGGCCCCCCTGACCGCAGTCGGAGGGCCGCCTCGAGGTCGTCCCGGACCCCCTCCCCGCCCCCTCCCGTGAGGGCGGCGGCCCCCGGACGACCGCGTTGATCAGCGCACTCCTGCGACCTAGCTTCTCCAGAGAGGCACGACCCGAGGTCTTCCCTTGGACAAGCGCGTATTGCTGATCGACTTCGACCCCGTCGCCGCCGAGTTGACCGGGGCCCTGCTCGCCACCCGCGGGATCCCGTTCACGCTGGCCCGCAGCCACGCCGAGCTCGACCGGGCGCTGGCGGCGGGGACTCCGGCCCTGGTCGTGATCGATCCGGCCCGGCCGGACGAAAACGAGGGGATGCGCCTGTGCGCCAGCCTGGCCGAGCGGCTCGGTCCGGCCCGGCAGGTGCCGATCATCCTCGCGTCCCGTTCCCTGCACGGGGCGCGCTGGAAGGCGCTCGCCCGCGACGCCGGCGCCGAGCTGTTCCTCGAGCGGCCCAAGGACGATCGGCTGCTGCTCGCGGCGGCCGAGCGTGCGCTGGGACACGCCGGTTCCCTGCCCGCCGTCCCGACGGCTGCCCCGTCCGCCGCGCCTCCGCCGGTTCGGACCACCTCGCCGGCGAGCCCCGGGGAGATCACCACCGCGAGCGGGCAGCGCACGCCGCCTCCCCCGGAAAACGAACTCGAGAACATGGTGGACCAGATGTTCGCGCAGTGGTTCGCGGACGGGGACGCCGTCGCTCCAACGGGTACCGGATCGGCGACGGGGCCCCGGACCGGGGGCGTCGCATCGGTCCCGGAGCGCGGACCGACCGGCGCGGTCGCCACCAGCGCCCGCGCCGCCGCCGCGCCGGTGCCCCGCGATACCGTCGCGACCGCTGCCACGCCCTCGGCCCGCAATGCCGGCGCCACGGTTTCCGCCGCGCTGCTGGAACAGTCGGGGCCTGCCGAGGCCGACGTCGAGCGGACCCCCACCGGGAGAGTGAAGTCGAGCGCACCGACGACGTCGCCCATCGCGACGCCACTCACGGTTTCCCCGCGCCCCGCCCTCCCGCTGGTTCCGGCCGTCCCGCGTCCCGCTGCCGGCGCGCCCCAGCCGACAGGCCCGGTCGTCGGCATCGCGCACTCCGGGCCCGCCGTGGCGAAGCCCATCGCGCCGGTCGCCGCGCCGTCAAAGGCGCAGACCGCCGCCGTTCCGGCCTCGCCGGTCGGGCCGACCGCCGAAGTGGCGCCCGCGCGTCCCGGCTTCAACCTGGTGCGGCCGGTGGCGATTGCCGCTGCCGTCGCGCTGATCGGGATCGGCGTCGCCTTCGTGGCGCTGCAGAAGCTCGGGGAACCGGGCGAGGAGACCGCCGACACAGCGGTCGCCGCTCCACGGGAGGCCCCCCCCGCTGGGCCGCAACCGGCTGTCGAGGGGCCGGTGGTCGCCGACGCCGCGGCCGCCCCGGCGATCGAGGCGAAGAAGCCCCCCGCGACTCTCCCTCCGGTCTCGTCGGCGCCGACTCCTCCGGCACGTCCCGCGGCGGAAACCGGTCTCGCCCCGCGGGAAGCGCAGGGGACCCCGGCGTCCACCGGAAACGTCGTCCCGGCGAGGTCCGTGCCGTCCGACGGAGCGGCTCCGCCTCCGACGGCCTCGACCCCGCCCCCGCCGACGTTGACCGAGTCTGCCGTGATCGCGACGCCGGCTACGACCGCCGCTCCGCCGGTGCCACAGCCGGAAGCCGAGTTCATCCCCGACGTCGCACCCGACGGCACGCTGCCCGCGGCGCAGACGCCGCCCGACGCGTCACTGGCCCGCTACGTCGGCCCGGAACTGATCGCCGCTTCGCGCGCCACGCCGGTCTTCCCCGCGGGGGCCCGGCAGATGCGGATGTCCGGGCAGGTCAAGCTGCAGCTCAAGGTGCGTTCCGATGGGAGCGTCGGCGCCGTCACCGTGATTTCCGAGCCCAAGCCGGTCGTCGGCTTCGGCAAGGCGGCAGAGTCCGCGGTCCGGCAGTGGCGCTATCGTCCGGCGACGCTCGGCAGCCGCGCCGTCGAATCCGAGGTCGTGGTGGTCGTCAACTTCTCCGGCGAATGATCGGAGCAGGTCGCCCCTGCCGGCCGGCTCCCCGGGTGAGTTCCTCGTCGTCGGGGAGGTCGGCCGCGTTTTCGTGGCGGAACGCCCGGACCAGCCGCCGCGCTCCAGTCCGAACGCGCGGTACGCGGTGCGTTCGGGATCGGAAACACACGGGGCATCGCCCGGCCCGGAACGCCCGAACAGCGGGCGCGCCCGCTCGCGGTTAGAACGAGAGCTGGAACTGCAGTCGTGCGACCTTGTCGGTGAACGCCTGCCAGGTGGACGGGTCGCTGGTGCTGACGCCGACCCGCGTCCCGAGCAGCGGCAGGCCGCGCCGCGCGACGAGCGGCAGGGCGAGGTAGTTGCTGCCGTAGCCCACCGTGCCGAGGTCCGCCTGCAGCTTCAGGTTGTGACCGGCGAAGAAGTAGTTGAACCCCAGGCGCCACTCGTCCACGTCCGCGTCGTCAACGCTCTTGTCCGGGTCGATGAGAGCGTAGCGCAGCGCGATCTCGAAGGTCTTCGGAACGATCATGTAGCCGACCTGCAGGTCGTAGCCCCAGGAGTCCACGTCCCGGTCCGGGAGCGGGTTGCTCAGCTGGTCGGTCATCCGGAAATACTCGGCGAGCGCGAAGAGCCCGTAGCCGCGGAAGGCCGATTCGAAGGTCCACGCCGTCTAGTCGTCGGCGTTCTCGAAGACCCCGGCGCTCACCAGACCCTCCCGGCTCGCCGGTCCGGTAGGCGAGGCCGAAGTGCAGGGCCGGTTTCGCGCCCGGAGCGTCGAGGTCGGACTCGAACAGCTTGAACTCGCCGAACGGGTTCCAGACCACGCGACCGACGTAGAGGTCCGCGCTGTCGTCCTGCGGGTTGCCCTCGCCGCTGCCGTTGAACACGCCGACCTGGTAGCCGAAACGCTTCCCGGCGGCTGTGCCCCACAGGCTCAGCCCGACGTCCCGGCCCGGGTCGAACTTGGCGTCGGTGATCGCACGGTCGACGAACTCCTGGCGTCCCGACGAGATGAGCTGCTGCAGGCTGAACGGGACCTTGTACTGCCCGAACTTGAGCGCCGTCGTCTTCGACGTCTCGCCCTCGATGTAGGCGTCCTTGATCTTGTTGCTCGAGGCGCCGCTCGTGCGGGCGAACTCGTACTGGAACTCGTACTTGAGCCAGGGCTTCCACATCCCGCCCTTGAGCGTCAAGCGCATCCGCGCGACGTCGAACGCGCTGGTGAAGCCGTCCGCTTCCCCCTTGCCGGAACCGATCGTGTCGCCGTCGAAGTCCTCGCGGTCCTCGCCGGTCCACGGACTGCAGGCGGGCGCCGATCGTCAGGCTGTTGTTGCCGGACTTGAAGGTGGCGCCGCCCTTCGACGCATCCACCGTCGTCTTGGGCTCCTCCTACTTCTCCGCCGGCTTGACCTCCTGGGCGGCCGCCGGGCTGGCGGCGACGCCGAACGCAAGCAGAAGCCCCGCCACGCACGAAACGAACCTGTTCATGATTCCTCCGCAAGCCCCCGGCCGGGGCGATCAGGCGGAAGCGACGTCTCCAGGCGTCACCTCCGCGTTGCGATTAGGCCGATCCCGCGTGACACGCGCGTGAACAACACGTGACAGTCGCGCGAAATCCACGAGAAGCTGCGATTCCGTGTGACAGTCGGGGGGCACCCTGGGCCTGGCGGCACAAGCGCGCGGTGTCACACGAATGTCACCGGGGCGACGCTGCGCTGTCGCACCCGCCCCGCAGAATCGCGGGGTCTGGAGGCTCGAGACCCTCCCGGACGCAAGGAGATCTCCCATGAGACGGATGTTCCGCGGGGCGCTGACGGCCCTCGTATCCCTGACGGTGATCGGCCTGGCGCTGGCCCAGGCGGTGAAGGTGGACCCGGGAGTCCCGGTCTATGCGAAAACCTCCGGCGTGGCAGGCAACCTCGGTTCGGTCGGCTCGGACACGATGAACAACCTGATGACGCTCTGGGCCGAGGGGTTCGGCGGGATCTACCCCAACGTCAAGGTCCAGATCGAGGGCAAGGGGTCCTCCACGGCGCCCCCGGCCCTGATCTCGGGGACCGCGCAGTTCGGCCCGATGAGCCGCACGATGAAGGCCTCCGAACTCGACGAATTCGAGAAGAAGTTCGGCTACAAGCCGCTCGGGATCCGGGTCGCCATCGACGGCCTCGCCGTCTTCGTCAACAAGGACAACCCGCTCAACCAGCTGACGATGCAGCAGGTCGACGCGATCTTCTCGAAGAACCGCGCCTGCGGCGCCCCCGCCGAGGTCGCGACCTGGGGCCAGCTCGGCCTGACGGGCGCCTGGGCCGACAAGCCGGTCAGCCTCTACGGTCGCAACTCCGCCTCGGGCACCTACGGCTACTTCAAGGAGCACGCGCTCTGCAAGGGCGACTACAAGGACACCGTGAAGGAGCAGCCGGGGTCCGCGTCGGTGGTTCAGGGGATCGAGAAGGACCTCTACGGCATCGGCTACAGCGGCATCGGGTACAAGACCTCCGGCGTGAAGACGCTGGCGCTGGCCGCCAAGTCGGGTGAGCCCTACATCAACGACGAGTTCGAGAACGTGCTGACCGGGAAGTACCCGCTCTCGCGCTTTCTCTACATCTACGTCAACCGCAAGCCGGGTGAGCCGCTCGATCCGACCGTCAAGCAGTACCTCGTCTACGCGCTGTCGCGTTCGGGCCAGGAGATCGTCGTCAAGGACGGCTACCTGCCGATGACGGCAAAGATGATCGCCGAGGAGCTGAAGAAACTCGACTGACGCGCCCCCCGGTTCCCGACAGGACGAGTGATGGCCGCTGCCCCGGACCTGCTCCCCGATCGGCCGCGCGAGGAGCGCGGTGTGCCGCGCATGACGCGCGGCACCTCTCCGGTGCGGCTCCTCGCCGACCGCCTGGGGACCTGGGGCGTGGTGGGCGGCGGGGTGGCGGTCATCGTCAGCATCCTCGGCATCCTGCTGTTCATCCTCGTGGCGGCTTGGCCGCTCCTGCGGGGGGCCCGGGTCGAGGCGGCCGTCGTGGAGCGCGTCCCCTCCCTGCCGGGCGGCGCGATCGTCGCCGACGAGTACCGCAGCCTGGTCGCCCACCTCGGCACCGACGGGAGGCTGCGCGCGGTGCAGCTCGCGGATGGCAGGGTCGTGCTCGACCGTCCGGTGGTCGCGTCGACAACCGAGGCGCCGGCCCCGCGGCTGACGGGGGTGCAGGTCGCTCCCGGCAGCGCGGCGTTCGTCGCTGGAACCGAGGACGGACGGGTCCTCGTCGAGCCGGTGCGGTTCACCGCGGAGTTCACCGAGGGGGTGCGCCGGACCGCAGTCGAGATCCTCGGCGGCGCAGCACTCGAGGTCGATCCGGCGCGGCGCCCGGTGACCGTCTTCGCGGGTGCGGCGGCCGCGGACGGCCAGGCGATCGCCGCCGCACCGACTTCGGAAGGCCTGGCGATCGTGCGCTTGCGCGTCACCGAGAACGCATTCTCCAGCGAGCGGGCCGAGACCCTCGACCGCTCGGTCGCGCCGCTCCCCGAGCCCGTGACCGCGCTGGTCGTCGACGGCGACGGGCGCAACGTCTATGGCGGCACCGCGAGCGGGCGGCTGCTCTGGTGGCGCCTCGGCGAGGACGCCCCCGCTGCGCCGCAGGTGGTGCCGGCTGGCGGATCCGCCGTCACCGCCCTGAGCCTGCTCAACGGCCACCGCTCGCTGGTGGTCGGCCAGCAGGACGGCTCGATCAGCGTCTGGTTCCCGGTGCGTCGCGCGGGACAGGACTTCCAGCTCACCCGCATCCGCGACTTCCCCGCGCAGGCCGGCCCGATCCGCGCCGTGACCCCCTCGCCGCGCGACAAGGGGTTCGTGGCCCTCGACGGGGCGGGGGGACTCGGCCTCTACTACTCGACCTCCCACCGCATCCTCTGGGCCGGCCGCGCGCCGATCGAGGGCGCAACGTCGGTCTTCTACGCACCCAAGGCGGACGCGGTCTTCGTCTCCGGGCCGGAGCGCCTCGCCCAGCTGCTGATCGACAACCCACACCCCGAGGTCAGCCTCGAGGCGCTGTTCTCGAAGGTCTGGTACGAAGGCTACGAGGAGCCGCGCTTCACCTGGCAGTCGAGCAGCGGCACCGACGACTTCGAGCCGAAGCTCTCCCTGACGCCGCTGCTCTTCGGGACGCTCAAGGGAACCTTCTACTCGCTGATCCTCGCAATCCCGCTCGCCGTCTTCGGCGCGATGTACACCTCGCAGTTCATGCACCACTCGCTCAAGCGCTTCGTCAAGCCGGCGGTCGAGATCATGGCCGCCCTGCCCTCGGTCGTGCTGGGCTTCATCGCCGGGCTCTGGCTGGCCCCCCGGCTCGACCGGGCGTTCCCCGGCCTGCTGCTGCTGATCCTGATCCTGCCGCTGATGGCGCTCCTCACCGGCGTCGCCTGGCGCTCGCTGCCGCCCGGCCTGCGCGGGCGGTTCCCCGCCGGGAGCGAGGTCGTGGCCGGGGTCTTCTTCCTGGCGTTCGGCGCGTGGCTGGCCTTCCAGCTCGGCCCGGTCCTCGAGAACTGGGCCTTCGGGGGGCGCTTCCAGTCCTGGCTGCTCGAGACCGCGGGCCTTGGCTACGACCAGCGCAACGCGGTCGTGGTCGGCCTGGCGATGGGCTTCGCGGTGATCCCGATCATCTTCTCGGTCGCGGAAGAGGCGTTCTCGAACGTGCCGCAGAGTCTCGTTGCGGGCTCGCTCGCGCTCGGTGCCAGCCGCTGGCAGACGGTGGCGAAGGTCGTGCTTCCGACCGCCAGCGCCGGGATCTTCTCGGCCATCATGATCGGCTTCGGCCGCGCCGTGGGCGAGACGATGATCGTGCTGATGGCGACCGGCAACACGCCGATCATGGACTGGAGCCCGTTCAACGGCTTCCGCACGCTGTCCGCGAACATCGCGGTCGAGATCCCCGAGGCGCCGGCGGGCGGGACCCTCTACCGCGTGCTTTTTCTGGCCGGGCTGCTGCTCTTCGCTCTGACCTTCGCCGTGAACACCGTGGCGGAAGTCGTGCGCCAGAACCTCCGCCGCAAGTATGCGAACCTCTGAGGGGCGCCCGGTGACCCGGATCGGAGCGAAGCGGGACAGACTGGGCGACCACCTGGTAGCGCTTGCGGGCGGCGCGCTGGCCCTGTCGCTGCTGCTGGTGATCGGTCTGCTCGTGCTGCTCGCGGCGAACGGCATGTTCTATTTCTGGCCGAACCGGGTCGCGGAGCTGGAACTGGCCGACGGCCGGCGGGTGATGGGCGAGATCCACGTCCGCGAGACGGCCTCCGTGCAGCGGGAGAAGACGGGGCCGGTCGAGGAGATCGCCCGGCTCCAGCTCAAGGGCGGGAACCGCGACCTGACGGGCGCCGACTTCGCCTGGTTCGACGAAAAGGACGTCCGTTCGATCACCTACCCCGCGGATGCCGTGCTGCTCGAGCGACTGGAGTGGGGGAACTTCTACGGGCGGCTGGCGGCGCTGCGCGCCGGCGACCGCGAACTGGCCAGCGGAAGCGAAGCGACGTGGCGCGCGTTCCACGAGCAACAGCCGGTCAAGGAGCGCCAGTTCAAGGCGATCCGGGCGCTCGAGCGAGGTCCGATCGGATCGATCAACCGCGAGATCCAGGCGCTCGACCGGCAGCGCCGAGGCCTGCGCCTGAAGGACCTCCCGGAAGCCGAGCGGGCGCGGCGCGAGCAGGCGATCGACGCCCAGCTCGCGGCCCTCCGGCAGCGCTTCGAAGCCCGCGCCGCGGAGCTGACCGCGCTGCGCGAGGAATGGGGCCGCGAGATCCTGGTCGTCGAGGCCGCGGACGGGACCAGGAAGGAACTGCCGCTCGGCGTCGTCGTGCGGGCGCTGCGGCCGAACGAACTCGAATTCGGCGGGAAGCTCGCCCTGTACGCGTCCCGCCTGTGGGAGTTCGTGAGCGGCGAGCCGCGCGAGTCGAACACCGAGGGCGGGATCTTCCCGGCGATCTTCGGCACCGTGATGATGGTCTTCATCATGACCTTCTTCGTCTCGCCGTTCGGGGTCCTGGCGGCGGTCTACCTGCGCGAGTACGCCAGGCAGGGGCCGCTGGTGCGGGCCGTCCGGATCGCCGTGAACAACCTCGCCGGCGTCCCCTCGATCGTCTTCGGGATGTTCGGGTTGGGGTTCTTCGTCTACCTCGTCGGCGGGTCGATCGACCGGCTGTTCTACCCCGAGGCGCTGCCCACCCCCACCTTCGGGACCGGCGGCATCCTCTGGGCCAGCCTGACGCTGGCCCTGCTGACGGTCCCGGTCGTCATCGTGGCGGCGGAGGAAGGGCTGGCGGCCGTGCCCCGCGCCGCGCGCGAGGGGTCGATGGCCCTCGGGGCGACCCGGTTCGAGACCACCTGGAAGGTCGTGGTCCCGGCCGCCGCGCCGGGGATCCTGACCGGGCTTATCCTTGCCATGGCGCGCGCGGCCGGCGAGGTGGCGCCGCTGATGATCGTGGGGATGGTGAAGCTGGCGCCGGAGCTGCCCGTGGACGGGCAGGCCCCGTTCGTCCACGTCGAACGGAAGTTCATGCATCTCGGGTTCCACATCTACGACGTCGGCTTCCAGAGCCCGAACGTCGAGGCGACCAAGCCGCTGGTCTTCGCGACCGCGCTGCTGCTGGTGGCGGTCGTGATGGTCATGAACCTCGCGGCCATCGCGATCCGCAACCGGCTGCGGCGCCGGTACGCGACGAGCGCGGTCTGAGCACCGGCGCCCGGAGGCGTCTAACATGTCGGCCGAACGCCAACTCGATCCCCTGCCGCCCCAGCCCAGCCCGGAGCCGGAGCCGATGAGCCCGACCCCCGAGATGACCGGGACCGGAACCCCCGATCCGGCCTCCGACCCCGACCCCGCCCACGACCCCGCCCTCAACCCCGAGGTCGGCGACCCGGTGCTGACCGTCGATCACCTGTCGCT
Source organism: uncultured Acidobacteriota bacterium (assembly GCA_963702425.1). GTDB lineage: Bacteria > Acidobacteriota > Polarisedimenticolia > J045 > J045 > JALOKP01. Next base: position 68,286 of record CAVPCQ010000015.1, on the reverse strand, counting down.
CTGGTACAGCGAGAAGCAGGCGCTGTTCGACGTGTCGATGCGGATTCCGCGGCACAGGATCACCGCCTTCATCGGGCCGTCGGGCTGCGGCAAGTCGACGCTCCTGCGCTGCTTCAACCGGATGAACGACCTCGTGGACGGTGTCCGCACCGAGGGCACGATCGGCTTCGAGGGGGGGAACATCTTCGACCCGCGGCTCGAGGTCAACAGCCTGCGCAAGCAGATCGGGATGGTGTTCCAGAAGTCGAATCCGTTCCCGAAGTCGATCTACGAGAACATCGCCTACGGGCTCCGGATCCACGGCGTGCGGAAGAAATCGGACCTCGACGAGGCGGTCGAACGCAGCCTCCAGGGCGCCGCGCTCTGGGATGAGGTCAGGGACCGGCTCGGCGAGAGCGCGCTGGGGATGTCGGGCGGACAGCAGCAGCGGCTCTGCATCGCCCGCGCGATTGCGGTCGAGCCGGAGGTGATCCTACTCGACGAACCCTGCTCCGCGCTGGATCCGATCGCGACTGCACGGATCGAAGAGCTGATGCAGCAGCTGAAGGACCGCTACACGCTGGTGATCGTCACCCACAACATGCAGCAGGCCTCGCGCGTTTCCGACCTGACGGCGTTCATGTACCTCGGGCGGATGATCGAATACGGCAAGACCGAGAAGCTCTTCCTGAACCCGATGAAGAGGCAGACCGAGGATTACATCACGGGACGCTTCGGCTAGCTGCCTGTATCGAGGACGAGACCATGACCGGATCGATGGAACGACACTTCGAGCACCAGCTCGACCAGCTCGGCGCGATGGTCCAGCGGATGGGCGGCCTCGTCGAGCAGGCGATCGGCAACGCCGTGCGCGCGCTCGTCGAGCGCGACGACCGGATCGCCGCGCAGGTGATCAGGGACGACGCGCAGATCGACCAGCTCGAGCTGGAGATCGACCAGTTCACGATGGAGCTCATGGTGCGCTACCAGCTCGCCGCGCGTGACCTGCGCTTCGTGATGACCGCGATGCAGATCACGACGGATCTCGAGCGGCTCGCCGACCACGCGGGGAACATCGCGCAGCGGGCGATCGAGCTGAGCTCCGAGCCGCCGCTCAAGCCGCTCGTCGACATCCCGCAGATGGCGCGACGGGCCCAGGAGATGGTCCGCTCGGCACTCGATGCCTTCGTCAACCGCGACGCCGAGGCGGCGCGGGCCGTGATCCCGCTCGATGACGAGCTGGACAGCCGGATGGAGGCGGTGTTCCGCGAGCTGCTGTCCTACATGCTGGAGGACCCGCGCACCACCCGCCGCGCGATCCGGTTGATCTTCGTCGCCAAGGAGTTCGAGCGGATCGGCGACGAGGCCACCAACATCGCCGAGGAGATCGTCTACTCGGTCGAAGGCAAGATCATCAAGCACTCCTGGATGGGCGACGAGGGCGAACCGCGCGGCTGATGCGGGCCCGAAACCGGCTCTGGAGCATCTTCGCCGCGGGTGTGAGCACCGCCGCACTCGGCGGACTCGCAGCCGCGGTCGCGGTGACGGGGGCGGGCGCGCCCGGATTCTGGCGCCTGCTGCCGTTCTTCTCCGTGCCGGTGGCCGCGGCGCTGGCGCTGGCAGCGTGGGTGCTGCGCCGCCAGGCGCAGCGCATCGAACAGGTCGCGGAGGCGGCCGAGAGCGCCCTGGCAGGCGCTGCCGACCGTCCGATCCAGACCGCCGACGAGCACGACGACCTGGCCCGGCTGATCGTGGCCGTCGAGAGCCTGAGGGCCGCGCTCGTGGGACGGGCCGCTGCCGCGGAGCGCGAGCGGACGCTGTTGCGGTCCGTGATCGGGCGGATGCGCGAGGCGCTGGGCGTCGTGGGGGCGGACGGCCGGCTGGAGCTGGCGAACGACAGCTTCCGCTCGATCTGCTCGATGCGGACCGATCCCGTGCCCCGACCGATCAGCGAGGTCCTGCGGATCCCCGCGGTGATCGACGCGGTCGGGCGCGTGCTGGCGGGCGAGGAGGACGGGCAGCTGACCTACGCCGATCCGGTGACGGGGCGGTCCTTCGACGTCCAAGTCACCGCGGTCCCGGTCAACGGCGGTTCGCGCGGGGCGATCGTCCTGCTCTACGAGATCACGCGGCTCGAGGCGCTCGAGCGCGTGCGACGCGAGTTCGTCGCCAACGTCTCGCACGAGCTGCGCACCCCGATCACGTCGATCAAGGCCGCGGTCGAGACCCTGCTCGAGGACCGCTGTTCCGACCCCGGGATCGCGATGCGTTTTCTCGGGATCTCGGCCCGGCAGGTCGAGCGGATGGAAGCGCTGCTCGCCGACCTGACGGACCTGTCGCTGATCGAGACCGAAGCGATCAAGCTCGATCCTGTGGATCTCGACGCGTCGGCGCTGCTGCGCGACGTGGTCGCCCAGCACGCCCACCTCGCGGCCGAGTCCAAGCTGACGCTCGAGATCGACGCCCCGGCACCCCTGCGGCTCCGCGCCGACCGGCGGCGACTCGAGCAGGTGCTGGTCAACCTGGTCGACAACGCGATCAAGTTCAACCGGCCGGGCGGGCGCGTGACCGTGCGCGGTCGGGTCCTCGAAGGGCATCCCGTGATCGAGGTCGAGGACACCGGAATCGGCATCCCGGCCGACGCCCTGGACAAGGTCTTCCACCGCTTCTTCCGGGCCGACGCCGGGTCGCGGGAGCGCGCCGGCACCGGCCTGGGGCTGGCGATCGTGAAGCACCTGATGAGACTGCACGGTGGTCAGGTGCGGGTCGAGTCGGAGTTGGGGCAGGGCTCGAGGTTCGTGCTGACGTTCTAGACGCGGGTCCGGGCCGGGACAGAGCCCGGCCCCTACGGCCGGAAGCGGTACCCCACGCCGACGATCGTCTCGATCCGGTCGGCCTCCGGACCGAGCTTCCGGCGCAGCCGGCGCACGTGAGTGTCCACCGTGCGGCTGTCGACCCCCTCGGTGTAGGACCAGACCTCCGTCAGGAGCAGGCTGCGGTTCTGCACGCGGCCGAGCCGGGCCATGAGGAAGTGGAGCAGGCGGAACTCGGTCGCGGTGAGGAGAACCTCGCTGCCGTCGATCTCGAACCGGTGGTCGGCGGGGAAGAGCCGCGCCCGGCCGGCCTCGAGCATCTCGCCCGACCCGCTGCCGGCCCCCTTGTGGCGCCGCAGGACGGCCTTGATCCGCAGCACCACCTCGCGCGTGCTGAACGGCTTCGGGATGTAGTCGTCCGCGCCCAACTCCAGGCCCACGATCCGGTCGGTCTCTTCGCCCCTGGCGGTCAGCATGACGAGCGGGATGGTGGCGGTCCTGGCCTCGCGCTTGAGCAGCCGGCAGATCTCGAGTCCGTCCACTCCCGGCAGCATCAGGTCGAGCAGCACCAGGTCGGGCGGCAGGCTCCGGATTCCCGCCAGGGCCGAGTCGCCGCGGCCGAAGACGTCGACCTGGAACCCCTCCTTGACGAGGTTGTAGCGCAGGACCTCGGCAATGTCCGGATCGTCCTCGACGAGCGTGATGCGGTCGCTTGCCACCTGGTCATTGTACGGATTCCACGCGGGGATGAAAAACCGGGAGCCTCGTTGCCGGTGACAGTCCTGTGACAAGAGAAAAGCCCGCGGCGACGGGGGTCGCCGCGGGCTCGTGCCGCGATCCGTGTGCTAGAGGGCCCGCGTCGTCATCCAGACCAGCTCGTCCTGGATCTTCGGCGCACCCTTGGGCTTCGCCTCGACGCGGATCCGGAGGTCCTTCGACGCCGCATCGAGGTACTCCTTGACCTGGACGGGACCGTTGGCGGTGTCGACCGTCATCGGGACCAGGAGCTTCGTGAAGAACTTGCCGTCGATCGCCTTCCCGTCCCACTTGACGACCTGCTCGAGCCGCCCCGTGATGATCCAGCCCTTGCCGTCCTCGGCCGGCGTCGCGTCGTTGAACTTGTAGGCGACCTCCGGGATCCCGACCCCCTCGACGTACTGGTCGAACCACCAGTCCATGTTCTCGCCGAAGACCTTGTTGGCGACCAACCGCAGGTCCGCCGTGGCGATCAGGTCTCCGTCGTAGGTCTGCATCGTGGTGCGGAGGAAGCTCAGCAGCTTGTCCGGCGAGTAGTAGTGCCGGAGCATGTTCACGATGAACGGCCCCTTCGTGTAGTAGAGCATCGGGGCGCGAAGGGGCTGGGCGACCGGGCCCAGCCGGTCGCGCGCCATGCCGCTCGACCGCCAGTAGTTGAGCGAGGAGCGGACGCCCGCATCGTCCTTGATCGCTTCGAGGTACCAGTGGGCGGAGATCTCGGAGAAGGTTTCGACGAACCAGTAGCTACCGAAGTTGATCGACGAAACGCGGCCGCCCCACCACTGGTGGGCGTTCTCGTGGGCCGTGACCGCGCGCACCCACATCGGATCGAAGTTGGGGCCGAACATCTCGCGGCCCCAGGTCATCAGCTCGGCCTCCTTCATCATCACACCAGCGCCGACGTAGATGATCGAGGTCGGCGATTGAGCCGACATGAACTGGGCCGGGGTCCCGACCAGCTTGAGGTCCTTGAAGGGGTAGGGGAGGCCGTAGAGCTTCGTGTACAGGCGCATGCTGTCGGCCGCCTGGATAACCTGCGGCCGCATCGCGTCCTGGTCCATCGAGCCGTCGCCCATGCCGGTACTGGTCTGATAGCCCGTGATCCGGACCCCGTCGGCCTCCTGGACGATCGGCTTGTAGTACTTGCCGACGATGATGGTCGGGAAGTTCATCATCCGGTCGGAACCCCACTCGGTGTAGCGGTACCCGCCGACGACTTCCTCGCTCTGCTTGCTCCCGATCGAAATGTGGGTGTAGGGGTCCTTGGTGCGCACGACGAACCGGACCGCGGCGGCGTCGTCCAGCGTGCCCATGAACGGCAGGAAGGCGGCCCGCTCGACGTACCAGAAGCCGTCGCTGATCATCCGGACCAGCTTCGGGCTGTCGAACGCGACGTTCAGCCGCAGGATCGTGCCGGCCGGCATCTCTTCCGGCAGGACCACGCGGTAGGTGTTCGCCGTCTCCTCGAAGCCGAAGCGCTTGGAGGCCCACGACAGCGAGGGGACGAACATCAGTTCGCCCGTCCCTTCGAGCCGAACCGACCGCACGCTGGGATTGCCGAGCAGGTAGAAGTACAGGTCCTTCGTGCTCATCAGCAGCTGCAGGTCGACCTCGACCTGGGCCGAGAACTTGTCCGGCGCCAGGTCGAACATCGCGTCGTACCGCAGCGGCGCCGCCTCGCGCAGGCCGCGGATGTGTTCCATCTGCACCGGAGGCATCGCGCGCAGCTCGGCCCCGGGATAGGCGGTGATCAGCTTCTCGTTCCCGCCGCGGGTGTCGCGCGACACCGAGAGGGAGCCGCCCTCCTTCACGACGTAGACCTGGAACTGGGGGACCTGCGGCTGGGAGGCGTAGTTGTAGTTCAGCCAGCCGTGATTCTTCGTCTTGATGCGCAACGAATAGGTGCCCGCGTACTCGGGCCGCGGCATCGAGCTGTAGGTGTAGGGCGAGTACTCCTCCTGCTCCGTGGCCTTGAGCTTGGCGATCATGTCCTGTAGCGCGGCGCGCTGCGGCCCTTCCACGCCCTTGCCGCCCTTGAGGTCCTCGGGTTTGAATCCGACGAGCGCGAGGAATTTCGGATCGCTCGGCTGGAAATCGAACTGCACCGCTTCGATCTCGGTGTCGATCGACGCGGTGTCGATCTGCCGCTCGAAATAGAGCCGCTCGAGGTCGTTCACCGGGGCGAGCGTCATCCGCCCCTTGCCGGCCCACAGGATCGAGGTCGGCTTGTCGCCGATGCGCACGATCGTGTAGCTTCCGCCGGCGTCGCCGGTGAGCTTGAGCAGGTCGTGGTCGAAGGCGAACGCGGTCGCCGGGCGCGCGGCGTCGGCGGTCTCGATCTTCACGGGGAACGAGTCGTCGATCTCGGAGACCTTCTTCCGGTCGGCGACCACGAAATCCGCACCCTGTTTGTTGAACGTGTAGAGCCACTTCTCGGTCACCATCTTGTCGTCGAGGCAGCGCTGGACGGTGACGTAGGACGCGGGCTTGCCGTCGATGAACTCGATTCCCTCGCTCGTGAACACGCGAACGAAGGTCTTGCCCTTGGCGTTCTTCTGTTTCTCGAGTTCAGTCTTCTCTTTCCCCAGCGCGCTGCGCACGCCGCCGCGCACGTCGCGGGCAGCCGTGTCGTCCCAGGGGAGCAGGGAAAGGGAGGGGCTATCGGCGGCCAGGGCGGGGAACGCCAGGGCCAGCAGGGCGACGAGGAGCAGGGCGCGCTTCATCGGGTCACCTCGGTACGGGTTACGCCCGTCGTGGACGGCGGCACGGGGAGCCCGCCGGAGCCGCATTTAGCCACCCGCCGGGACGCGCCGCAACCACAATGCTACGATCCTTCGAGGCGGCTGCCCCGCGCCGTTCGCCGCCGCCGGAGGCCCGTTCGTGGAGCCGGTTCGCGCCGTCATCGGGCTCGAGGTCCACGCCCAGCTCGAGACCCGGACCAAGCTGTTCTGCGGCTGCCTCGCGGAGTCGGGCGGCGCGCCCAACAGCCGCGTCTGCCCGGTCTGCCTCGGCCTCCCCGGCGCGCTGCCGACGGCCAACCGCGAGGCGGTCCGCCTGGCGGCCCGGCTCGCGTGGGCGCTGGGCGCCGAGATCCACACCGTCTCGGTCTGGGCGCGCAAGAACTACTTCTACCCCGACCTGCCGAAGGGGTACCAGATCAGCCAGTTCGATCGGCCGCTCGCGACCGGGGGCCGGATCCGCATCGAGCCGCCCGGCGCCGCGCCGCGCTGGATCGGGATCGAGCGCGTCCACCTCGAGGAGGACGCCGGGAAATCGGTGCACGAGGGTCTCGGCGAGGGCGTCTCCGGGATCGACCTCAACCGCTGCGGGGTGCCGCTGGTGGAGATCGTCGGCGCGCCCGAACTCGCGTCGCCGGACGAGGCGGTCCTCTACCTCGAGCGTTTGAAGTCGATCCTGCGCACGACCGGTGTGTCGAATGCCGAGATGGAAGAGGGCGACCTGCGCTGCGACGTGAACGTCTCGGTCCACCGCGAGGGGGAGCCATGGGGGGCGCGGGTCGAGATCAAGAACCTGAACTCGTTCCGCAACGTTCGGCGCGCGCTGCACCACGAGATCGAGCGGCAGGGCGAGGCGATCGCGGCGGGAACGGCGGTCGTGTTCGAGACGAGGCTGTGGGACGACGCCATGGGCCGCACCCGCCCGATGCGCACCAAGGAAGAGGCTCACGACTACCGCTACTTCCCGGAGCCGGACCTCCCGGCGCTCGCGCTCGACGACGCGCTCATGGCCGACGCGCTCGAGGCGCTGCCCGAGCTGCCGCATGCGCGACGCGACCGCTTCGTAACCGCGCTGGGCCTGTCCGAGGCCGACGCCCACCGGCTGACGATCGAGCCGAGGGTGGCCGATTTCTTCGAGGAGGTGGCGCGCCGCGCGGAGGACCCGCGCGCGGCCGGGAACTGGGTCCTGACCGAGCTGCTCGGCCTGCTGAACGAGCGGGGGCTCCCGCTGGAGGCCAGCCCCGTCTCGGCGGCGGCGCTGGCGCAGCTGATCCGCCTCATCGGCCGCGGCACGATCTCCGGGAAGACCGCGAAGGAGGTCCTCGCCCGGGTGGCCGCCGGGGAGGGCGACCCCGAGGCGGTCGTCCGGGCATGCGGCCTGTCCCAGCTCAGCGACGCCGGGGTGATCGCAGCGCTCTGCCGGGAGGTGATCGACGCCCACCCGAGGGAGGCGGCGGGGTACCGCGCCGGCAAGCGTGGCCTGCTCGGCTTCTTCGTCGGCGAGGTGATGAAGCGCACGGCGGGGCAGGCCCATCCCGGCCTGGTCAACGACACGCTCGCGCGCCTGCTCGGGTGAGAGCTTCGTGACGGCCTCGGCGTTCCCGCTGCGGGCGGCGCTCGCCGCGCTGGCCCTGCTGGTCGCCCCGCTCGCGCCGGCCACCCCTCCCGAGGGTGCGCTCGGCGTCCCCGAGGACCACCCCGTCCCGGCGGTGCGCGTCGTTGCCGCCGCGCCGGCGTGGGAAGCCGTCTCCCGGCAGATCGCGCGCGCCGCGCCGGCGGTCGTGGCGCAGGTCGCCGCGCGGCTCGACCTGCCGCCGCCGCCGGAGATGCTGATCGTCGTCACCGGCGACCCGCCGCGCTCCGCAGCCGACGAGCAGCGCCTCGGCCTCAGCGGCGTCCCGCCGTGGGCGGCCGGGATCGCCGAGGCGTCGAGCGGGAGGATCGTGCTCTTCGTGCGCCAGGCCGCGGCCTACCCTCATCGCGACACGAACGGGCTCCTGGCGCATGAGGTCACGCACGTTCTGCTGGAGGCCAGCGTGCCGCGGGGCGTGCGGATCCCCCGCTGGTACCACGAGGGGCTGGCGCTGTCCTCGGAGCGCGCGACGTCGCTCGAGGACGCGCTGGAGCTGGCGTGGTCCCTGGCCTGGAGCCGGCCGCTGCCGTTGCTCGCGCTGGAGGACGACTGGCCGGTCGGCGAGGCCGACGCGCGCGCGGCCTATGCCCAGGCGCTCTCGATGGTCACGATGGCCGAGCGGACCGCCCCGCCGGGCGGCGCACGACGGCTCGTCACGCGGCTTCGCGCGGGCGAACCGTTCGACCGCGCCTTCACGATCGCCTACGGCCTCGACCCGGAGGTCCTCGCCTCGCTCTGGTACCGCGAAGCCCGCTGGCGCTACCTGGTTCGTCCCGCCTTCTGGGCCGCGCTCTCCTTCAACGGCCTGCTGGGCGTCCTGGCGCTCGTCGCGGTCGTGATCGGGCGCGCGCGGCGGCGGCGGCGGCTGGCGGAGTGGGACGAACGGGAGCGGCAGGAGACGGTAGACTACGATGACGAGCTTCCCCCCCTGCCTCCCCCGGTGAACCCCGCGTGATTCACTTCGACCAGGCGTCGATGATCTACCGGCCGCCGCAGGCCGCCCTGAAGGACGTGTCGTTCTCGGTGGCGGCGTCGGAGATGGTCGTCGTCACCGGTCCCTCCGGCGCGGGGAAGTCGACGTTGCTCTCGATGATCACCCGCGAGCTGCTGCCGACGAGCGGGCACGTCGTCGTCGCCGGCCGCGACCTGACCAGGATCCGGCGCCGCGAGATCCCGCTGATGCGGCGCTCGATCGGCGTCGTGTTCCAGGACTTCCGCCTGCTGCGTCACCGCACGATCGAGGAGAACATCAGCTTCGTACTGCGCGCGCTGGCCTGGCCCGCCGCGCGCCGGCGCGAGCGGACGCGACGCGTGCTGGAGTGGGTCGGGCTGGCCCACCGCGCGAACGACCTGCCGGAGACGTTGTCGGGTGGCGAGCAGCAGCGGATCGCGATCGCGCGCGCGCTGGCCCCCGAGCCGCGCCTGCTCCTGGCCGACGAACCGACCGGCAACCTCGACCCCGAGCGCTCGTTCGAGATCCTCGCGCTCTTCCGCGAGATCCACGCCCGCGGGACGTGCGTGCTGCTCGCGACCCACGACCGGATGCTGATCGAGCGCGCCAAGGTGCGGGTGCTCACGCTGCAGGCCGGCCGGCTCGTGCGCGACGAGGCGCCGCGATGACGACCGGAGCCCGGACGGCGGCCGAGGTCGTGCGCGTCGCCGCCGCCGACATCGCGCGGCGGCCGCTGGCGGGCCTGCTCTCGGTGCTGGCGATGGCGGTCGCGATCTTCCTCGTCGCGGCGTTCTGGTCGCTCAACCACGGGATCCGCGGGACCTACGAGCGGCTGGCCGAGCAGGCGGTCGTCGAGATCTACGTCCGCGATGGCGCGGAGGCGGCAGGCGGTCGAGGCGCTCGCCGAGCGCGTCAAAGCCGCGGGCGGCGTGCGGCGCGTCGAGCGCGTCACCCCCGAGCGGGCCCTCGCGGAGTTCCGCGCGCTCTACCCGGATCTCGGCGACGTGCGCGACCTGCTCGGCGGCAACCCGTTCCCCGGCTCGCTGCGGGTGCAGCCGGAAGGGGCCGACCCGGCGCTGGTCGGTAAGATCGTGGAGGCGGCGAGGTCGAGCCCGGTGACCGAGTCGGTGCGCTACGACCGCGACTGGCTCGTGGCCCTGTCGCGGCTCGGCGGCGCGCTGTCGCGCTTCGCGCTGGTGGGCGCCGCAGTACTGCTCCTGGCGGCGCTGGTGACGGTCGGGAGCGTCGTGCGCCTGGCCCTCGACGACAAGCGGGACGAGGTGGCGCTCCTGCGGATCGTCGGCGCGCCGAACGCGCTGGTCACCGGACCCGTGCTCGTCGGCGGGGCGATGCTCGGCGTGGCGGGCGCGCTGGTCGGGGCCTTCGCGGCCTCGATCACGCGCCAGGTCGCGTACGGGACGTCGGCCGCGAGCCCCCTCGCCGGGCTTTCCGACACGCTCTTCGCCCACGGGCTGTCGACGGGGGAGTCGCTCGCGCTGGTGCTCTTCGGCGGGCTCGCCGGCGCGGCGGCGGCGGCGCTGGCGGCCGGGCGGAGAGCGTGGGCCTGACGCCCGCGGCTGCGCTCCTGCCGCTTCAGAACGGGGCGGTCAGCACCTCGAGCAGTCCGGAGCAGAACGCCCCCGCGCGGGACAGGTAGTAGGCCGACTGCGCCGCCAGGATCGCGGCGGTGAGCGAGCAGACGGCGTGCGTCGCGATCCACGGGGTCGCCGCACCGGTGGGACGACGCCGGCCGGCAAGCCACCAGAGCAGCCCGATCGTCGCCGCCGCGGCCGTGATCGGGAGGATGACGGAGAGCGAGGGCAGCGCGGCGGCCGCGCGCGCGGGATCGGCGGGGAGCGGGCCCGCGTACCCCCAGGCTCCGCGCAGCGCGAGCACGTAGACGCCGAGCGCGGCCGTCGCGGCGCGCTCGCCGCGTCCCGTCGCCTGCGCCTGCGCCGCCGCCGCCCCGGCCACCGTCCCGACCGCCAGGCCCAGCGCGGCACCGAGAATCCAGGTCAGCGCGGCCCGCACCGCCGCGGCCTCGAAGAGCGGATAGCTCCCGGGGCCGGGGAAGTGGTAGGAGGTCTCCCCGAGGGGAAGCGCGATCGCGAAGACCGCGAACCCGGCAGCGAGGCCCAGGGCCGCTCCGATCCGGGCCCCGGACGAGGCCGGGGCGGCCGTTTCCGGCGGGGACGCGGCTCGCGCCGGCCCGGAGCAAGAGCGGCTCAAGGCGCGCCCTCCGCCACGAGGTGGAGCAGCAGCACGCGCTCGCCATCCTTCAACCGGCCGACCACGGGGTAGTTCAGCGTCCCCGGCTCGGCGAGCACGTGGACCGGGCCGCTCGCGGCGAAGTGAGCGGCCAGCTCGTTCAGGTCCTCCTCCCGCACGGGTACGACGCGCGCGTGCAGCTCGCCGCGGAGTTCGAGTGCCTTCAGGCCAAAGCCGATCACGCCGGCGGCGAGGATGACCCCGTGCTCCGGCCGGCCGTCGAGCGTCCGCGCCGCGGCCACCCAGGAGCCCAGCGCCGTCTCGTAGTACTCGGCCAGGCGCACGCGCTCTTCGCGCCCGGGAGCGAGCCGCGCGCGGTCGAAATAGACCAGCACATAGGGCGTGGCGAACACCAGCTCATGCCGCTCGGGGTCCCGTGCCACCGCCTCGAGCGGAAAGTCGCGGCCGCCGCTGTACTCGATCTGGTCCGCGCGGCGTTCCGGCGTCAGGTAGTACAGGAAGGCGTCGGGGGCGGCCGGCCGCGAAGGGTCGCCGCTGTTCCAGACCCGGCTGGCGAGGCGTGAGCCGTAGGCCGGCGCCGGGTAGCGGCCGGTGACGTAGACCCAGAGCGGGATCGGTGGCTTGTCCGGCGGCACCGACAGCAGGTCGAGCAGGTCCCAGGCCAGCGCGGTGCGTCCCACGCCGTAGTCCGCGTCGACCACGGCGCGCCATGGCGAGGCGTAGGCGCGCGCCTGCGCGGCCACGGCGCCGACGCGCATCCGCTGCTTGTTCTCGAGGCGTGTCTCCTGTCCGCCGAGCGGGAGCAGCGAGAGCGCCGACACCGCAACGAGGCCGGCCCGGGCGGCTCCGGCGGCCGCGGGAGCTTGCGCCAGGCGATCGAGCCCTCGCGCGAGGAATACGGCTCCGGCGACTGCCGCCATCAGGAGGAATCGCGTCGTCACCGCGTAGGTGAAATCGTGGACGGCAAGGTACGGCACGAGCCCGGCGAGGAACGCAAGCGGGAACGCCAGCGGGGCCAGCGCCCGTCCGGCCAGGCTGGCGCGGACCCCGGTGACGAGGGCCGCCAGCCCGAGCGGAATCGTCGCGCCCCAGACCAGCGGTCCGAGCCCGCCGTCCGGGCCGCCGGCACCGACGTCGCCGAAGAACAGCGCGGCGAAGCGGCCCGGGTGCGTGACGGCTACGGCTGCGAAGGGCGCGCTCCCGGCGAGCCCGCTGGCGGCCGGGAGCACCCCGGGGAAGAGCGTCCACGGCCCGAGCCCTGCGGAGTAGGGGTAGAACGGGTTTCCGAGTGCGGCGAGGTTGCGGGCGTAGAAGTACGCACCGAGGAGCACCGCCGGCACACCGGCTGCGAGCAGCGCACGCACCCGCCCGCCGGCACCGGCGGCGTCCCGCGCGGCCGCCGCGACCAGGGGCAGGAGCAGCGCGATCGCGAACAGGACGTGGTACTTGGTTCCGGCAAGCAGGCCCGCGCCGAGGCCGAAGAGCAGGAGCGCGCCCACGCCGCCGCCCGAAGCGGCCGCCAGCGCCCCGGCGGCGGCGATCCCGAAGAACGCCGCGAGCGTGACGTCCGTGTAGGCCGAGGCCGCCTGGCGGGCGAAGACCGGGGTCAGCATCAGCGCCAGCGCCGGTGCGGCAGCGGCCCGGGCCGACGCTCCCGCCAGCCGGGCGATCGCGAAGGCAGCGAGCACGGCCAGCGGCCCGGTCACGAGCTGCGCGCCGTCGCACCAGCGGATCGACCCGGAGAGGAGTGCCGGCCAGAGCGCCAGCAGGTCGGCGTTGAGCGGGTAGGCGTACCACGGGTGCATGTCGAGCGGGAGCAGCGCGAAGCGGCCGCGCGCGGCGGCCTCGAAGACCGGCGTCAGGTGATACGAGAGGTCGTCCACGCTGCGGGGCGGCAGCCAGTACGCGGCAGAGATCGCCCAAACCCACGCCGCGGCTGCCAGGCTCGCCAGCGCTGCCAGCTCGGGGTGGCGCAGCAGCGCGGCGGTGCGGAGCGCGGCGCGCAGGTCGTGACCGATCCCGGCCGCGACCCGTCGGGCGGCCGGCCGGCCGGCGCGCGACGCGATCAGCACGGCTGCCCCTGCGGCTGCGCCGGCGCCGGCGATCACGGCGGCTGCGACCGGCAGCGGCCGAAGCAGGCCGAGCGCACCCGCCGCGATCATCGCGCCGACGACGAGGGCAAGCCCCCACGCCGCACCGAACAGCAGCCGCAGCGACAGGGAACCGGGCCGGAGCGATTGAGCGAGGGCGAGCCCGGCGGCGGCACCGAGCAGGAAGAGCAGGAGCCCGGCCACGCCGCTACCAGTTGATGATGATGTAGAACGATCCGCTGAGGGGATCGAAGCCGTCGCCTTTGTAGACCCGGCTGAAGGCCCACGTCATCGGCAGGCCGAGGACGGGCACGGTGAACCCGGCTCCGACCGAGCCGTGGTAGTCCTTCCACCGTCCGTCGAGCGTGGCCTGGTACTGGCGGTAGTTTCCGAGCTTGTTGGAGTAGGTTGCCTTGCCGCGCGCGAGGCCCGTCGGCAGCCCCGTCTCTTCGTCGATGACGAGGTAGTCCTGGTCGCCGAACCAGGTCGTGCCGAAGTCGATGAAGAGGAACCCACGCACCGGGGCCAGGTTGAGTCCGAACGGGAGCCGCATCGAGTCGAGCAGCGGGAAGCGCAGCTCGAGGTTGGCCAGGATGTAGTTGTCGCCGAAGAACTGGTTGTACTCGTACCCGCGGATCTCGTTGATCCCGCCGATCGCGTAGATCGCACCCGCGTTGCCGGTCTGGAACACGCCGATCAGCCGCAGGGCGAGCAGGCTGCGCTGCGTGATTCCCTGGTAGAACCGGGTGTCGAGCGAATACTGGATCACGTCCTCGCCCTGGTCGTCGCCGCCGGTGAAGGTCACTCCGGTCACGGTGAGCGAGACCTGCTTCCCCTGGTAGGGGCCGAAGTACTGGTAGCGCACCGAGTCGTAGACCAGCCCCACGGAGAGATAAGGGAAGTTGGAGGCCGAGGTCACGAACTCGGTCTGCCCCGTGAAGGGGTCGAAGAAGGGTTGGTCGTAGCGCCGCTCGGCGTAGCCGGCGGTGGTCTCGAACCGCAGGTAGCGATTGAAGGGGTACTGGGCGAAGCCCGAGATCGCCGAGTAGCGCTGCCGCTGGTTGATCACCTCGGTCTGGGCGCCGGTGCTCGCGACGTAGAAGTCGCGGTAGTCGAACAGCCGCGCACCCCAGTCCCAGCGCCCGCCGAGGTTGAAATAGGTAAGGTCGAAGTTGGTGTAGCTCGTGACCGACGAGGCCGTGAAGGAAGCCCGCTGGTCGCCCAGCAGGTCGGAGAAGTTGAACACGAAGTTGGTCAGGAAATCGCCGCTGTTGGTGACGCCGACGAAGAGGTCCGGCATCTCGATGTCCCACTTCGCGCGGTACTTCTTCTTCTTGTCCGGGTCGAGCGTGAGATCGAGCGGCGGTGAGAAGGGCTCGAGGTCGGTGTCACCCTCGTCCTGGCGCAGGAGGTCGCCGGGGGGTTCCTCGTTCGCGGGCAGGGGAGGGGGCGGAGGCGTCTCCGGCGGTGTGGGAGCCGCCTGCCAGTCGAACGACGCCGGCATCGCCCCCGAGTCCCAGCGCAACGGGCGAAGCGACGACTGCGGTCGCGGCGGCGCGCTGCTCGCGGGGGGCAGCGCGCCCGTCCGCAGCTTCCTGCGCGACGGCGCGTGCGGCGACGTCTGCGGCTCCGTCCGTCCGACCTTGATCGCTTCCTCCATCGCCGCGCCCGCCAGCTTCATCCGGTAGACCCGGAAGGTCCCGCCGTCGAACGCCGCGTAGGCGAGCTGGGGGATCCGGTCCGGATCGGGGAGCAGCTCGATCGGGCCGAAGGCGCCGCCGACCAGGTCGGTCAGCCGCTCGATTCCGCCGCTCGCGAGGTCGAGGCGGTGCAGGTTGTAGACCCCGTAGAGGCCGCGGTCGGAGCTGAAGTAGATCGTCCGGCCGTCGCGCGACCAGGCCGGCTGCACGTCCGAGGCGGCGCCCGCGGTCAACTGGGTCTTGCGCTCGGGGGCACCCACCTCGACCATGAAGATCTTCGGGAACTCGCCGATCCGGCGGTTGTAGAGCACCGACTTGCCGTCCGGGGACCACGACGGGTTGAGGTCGTAGTACTCGTCCTGGGTCGCGTTGACCAGCTCTTTCGTCTCGAGGTTGTACAGAAAGATGTCCCAGACTCCGTCCCGGTTGCCGGAGAACGCGATCCACTTGCCGTCCGGGGAGTAGGCCGGCGAGTTCTCGTTGGTGATCGGCGCGAACTTGATCCGGTCCACGACCCGGCCGTTCGTCACGTCGAAGATCATCAGCGGACGATCGTTCTCGCGCCGCACGAAGAACGCGACGCGGTCCCCGTCCGGCGCCCACGTGATGTCCCGCTTGGCTTCAAAGGCCCCGGCGATGATGTCCTCGAAGCGGGTGGTGAATCCCTTGGTCAGGTTCCGGATCTGCTTGCCGTCCTTCGCCGACAGCACGACCGCGTCGAGCTCCAGGCCGGGCGTCGAGAGCGCCGCGATCAGCTCGCCGCTCGGGCTCAGGGAGGGGGAGAAGGTATAGCGTCCCGGCTTGGTGACGCCGATCTCCGGGCCGTACTCGGCGGGAGCGCGCTTGCTGGTCAGGATCGGCAGGTACCGCTGGCGCAGCCAGCGCGCGAACTCGCGGTCGAACTGGTCGAGATCGAGCCCGAAGGCGTCCTTGAAGGCCTTCTCGACGTTGCCGCCGACGAGCTGCTTGCGGAACTCGAACAGGAAGGTCCGCACCCCCTCGGCGCCATACTTGTCCTCGATGTAAGAGAAGACCGCGTTCCCGTAGCGGTAGGTCAGGAAGGTCAGGACGTTCAGCGCTGCGATCGGCGGCACGATGTTGTTCACGACCGCGTCGCGGATGACCATCTGGTCGAAGCTGTCCTCGTCGTCTCCGACGTAGCTGGCGAGGCCTTCCATCAGCCACAGCGGAGCGTTGCCACGCAGCGCCCGCCGCAGCGAACCGCCGTACAGGATGTCGAACTCGAAGATGTGGGTGAGCTCGTGCTTCAGCAGCGCGAACCGCTTGTCGGACGGCTCGTCGATCGGGACGACCATGCGGTTCTGGATCGGCTCCGCGAAGGCGCCGACCCCTTCGGGCAGCTCGGCCAGCGTGATGTTCGTCTGCTCGAAGTCGGCGTGGTTGCGGTAGAGGATCAGCGGGATCCGGATCCGCAGTTCGTGGTCGAGCGTTCCCGAAACCTGGAGGTACGCGCTCTCGGCCTCGGAGACGAGCTGCTGCAGCAGGCGGTCGTCGTCGAAGTAGTAGTAGACGTCGAAGTGCGGCGAGGCGTAGATCGTCCACTTGAAATCGCCGTAGGTCACCTTGTTGCGGCCGAACTGCGCCCAGGCGGGCGGCGCGACGGCCAGCGCGGCCAGGCCGGCCGTCAGGAGGCCGACAGCGAGGATCGGGTACCTTCTCATCGTCACTCCAGCCAGAGGTAGCGGGGCTCCCTCACCGTCATGGGCAGGAAGACCGCGCGCTCGTCGTCCTTCGCCATCTCGAGACTGTCGTAGAACATTTGCAGGTCCTCGGCCGAGGTGCCATCGAGCACCCGCTCCTCACTCCAGGTGTCGGCCAGGAGCAGGGCGCCGTTGTCCCCCTTGAGGACGAACAGCTCGACCTTCAGCTTGAAGCCGCGGCGCTCGAGGTAGACCGTACGGCGCGTGGTCTGCAAGGTGACCGGGTCCTCGACGTCCTTGGTCACGAAGCCCGACTTGTCCTCGACGAAGAACTCGACGACCCCGGAGACGATGATGTCGGCCCGGAAGTCCTCTCCGAGGCGCTTCCAGAAGACGTCGTTGACTGCGAGCTTCTCGGGGCGCTGCTCGGGGATCGCGGGCGGCGGGACGTCGAGCACCTTGAGGTCCGTGCTGCGAGCGATCTCGCGGCGCGCCCAGCGCGCCATTTCGAGCCCGATGTCGATCCGCTCGTGGTCGTTGGCGCGGAACATCGCCACCAGCACGGTTTGGCCCGGGGAGGTCTCGATGCGGGGCGGAACCGAGACCTCGAGCGCGACCTCTTCCCAGTCGCCGGCGGCGGCCGGTGGGGCGGGGAGGAGCGCGATCGGCTGCCGCGAAGGGGACCAGCGCGGCGAGCGCGGCACGAGTACCCGCGACGAGGGCCCGGCGCGCGGTCACAGGCTGCCTCCCGGTGCCGTCGTTCGCCGACTCCGGGACCGCCGCGGGCGCCGTGAGGCCCGGGTCCGCGGGGGCGGGCGACGGCGCGACGCCATCCCCCGGTGCGGCCGGCTCCGGCGCCGGATCGGCGCGCCGGAAGTAGAGGAAATTGTCGTCGATCGGGCGCTCGGTCGAGAGCGCGAGGGCGCGCTCGTACGCCTGCCGCGCCCCCTCGCGGTCGCCGAGCGCCTCGCGGGCGACCGCGATGTTGTTCAGCAGGTGCGCGTCGCCGGGGCGCTGGATCAGGACGCGCTCCCAGCGGAAGAGGGCTTCGCGCCACAGCCCCTTGCGGACCATCTCCGTCGCGAACTCCAGGTCCTTGGCGACCCGGGCCGCGGCCTCCCGGTCCGCCTTGGAGGGCGCGGGAGGCTTTGCGGCGCGCGCGGTCCCCGCCACCGAGGCCGCCAGGACCAGCCCGGCGAACACAACCGAAAAGTAAGTGAAGGGCCGCTTCATCGCCGTTTTCGAAGTATACCCTCCGCCCCCGGGCAGGGTCCCGGTGCGCCCGGGTCTGCTAATCTCTCGTCGCCGCAAGCCTCGGCGCGCGCCAGCTCGAAGGAGTCCCCACCCGATGCCGCCGCGATCGAATCTCCCCGCCCTGTTTCTCTCGGCCGTGCGCGAGAAGGGACGCCCCGATCTCTTCGGGGCGCGCCGATCCGGCGGCTGGGAGTGGATCTCCTCCCAGGACGCCCTGGCCCAGGTGCGGGAGATCGCGGCGGGGCTCGTGGCGCTCGGCCTGCAGGCCGGCGAGCGGGTCGTCCTGGTCTCGGAGAACCGCCCGGAATGGATCCTGTCGGACCTCGGGATCCAGTTCGCCGGGGGGATCACCGTCCCGGTCTACCCGACCCTCCCGGCCGAACAGGTCCGGTATCTGCTGCGGGACAGCGGCGGGAAGATCGCCATCGTCTCGACCACCGACCAGGCCGCGAAGATCAACAGCGTCCGGCGCGACAGCGCGCTCGAGCAGGTGGCGGGGATGGACACCGAGGCCGAGGGGGTCCTCCACTTCAGCGCGCTGCGCGAGCGCGGCGCCGCCCACCTCCTGGCGCACCCCGGCCTGATCGAGGAGCGGCTGGCCGGCCTCAGCCCCGGGAACCTGGCGACGATCATCTACACCTCCGGGACGACCGGGATCCCCAAAGGGGTGATGCTGACACACGCCAACATCGTCTCCAACGTCGACGCCTCGATCCGCACCTTTCAGTTCGAGCAGGGCGACCTCGCGCTGTCATTCCTCCCGCTCTCGCACGTCCTCGAACGGATGGTGCAGTACGCCTTCATCGAGATGGGGATCGGCATCGCCTACGTGCGCAGCCTCGAGCGGGTGGCCGACTCGCTGGTGGAAGTCCGGCCGAACGTCTTCGTCACCGTGCCGCGCCTGCTCGAGCGCGTCGCGCAGAAGGTGACGGAGGGGGTCGAGCAGCAGACCGGGCTGAAGAAGTTCATCGGCGGGCGGGCCCTCGCCGCGGTGGACGCCGCGGCCGACGCGTTTCTCGCCGGCCACCGGCCGCGCGGGGTCGCGGCCCTCTCCTACGGGCTCGCGGAGCGTCTGATCGCCGGGAAGGTCCGGGAGAAGCTGGGCGGCCGGGTGCGGTTCCTGATCTCCGGCGGGGCGGCCCTGTCGCCATCGGTGGCGCGTTTCTTCTGGGGCCTGGGGATCCCGGTTTACGAGGGCTACGGCCTGACCGAGACCTCCCCCGTCCTGGCCGTCAACTTCCCGGGCGCGGTGCGGGTCGGCACCGTCGGCAAGCCGATCCCGGGCGTCGAGATCAAGATCGCCGGTGACGGGGAGATCCTGGCGCGCGGTCCGAACGTCATGACCGGCTACCTCAACAAGCCGCTCGAGACGGAGGAGGTCCTGCGCGGCGGCTGGTTCCACACCGGCGACCTCGGCGCCTTCGACAAGGAAGGGTTTCTGAAGATCACCGGCCGGAAGAAGGAGATCATGGTCCTCTCGACCGGCAAGAACATCGCGCCCCGTGCGATCGAGGAAGCGCTCGAGCGCAGCCCCTACATCGCGCAGGTGATCGCGGTCGGCGACGAGCGGCCCTCGGTCGGCGCGCTGATCGTCCCCAACTTCGACGCGGTCGTCGCCTGGGCCCGGGAGAAGAACCTGCCCGCCGACGATCGCGGTGCGCTGCTGGCCCGGCCCGAGGTGCGGCAGCTTTTCCAGCAGGAGCTCAACCGCCACCAGGCCAATCTCGCGGTGTTCGAGAAGGCCCGGCAGTTCGAGTTCCTGCACGAGGAGCCGAGCGAAGAGAACGGCCTGCTGACGCCGACCAAGAAGATCCGGCGCCGGGCCATCATCGATCGCTTCCGGAACCTCGTGGAGCGGATGTATCAGTGACCGTCCTCGCCCGGCGGGCGTCCGCGGTGTCCCGGTTCCTCGCGCACCTCGCCCTCCTCGCCAGTCTCGCCACGGGCGCGCTCGCCGCGCCGGTGGCCCCGGCTCGGCCCGCGTCCACTCCTCCCGCGGCGGCCGTCGACAAGGCGCAGCGCGCGCGGGCGCTGCTCGATCGCGTCAATGCCGGAGGCCCGCCGCTCACCGACGCCGAGCTGGCGGAGGTGATGGATGGCCTGCCCACCGAACAGGTCGACGTCTCGATGGTCATGCTGGCCTCGGTCGTCGTCGACAAGCGCGGCCGGCCGGTCCGCGGACTCAAGGCCCGGAACTTCAAGGTGCTGGAGGAGGGGCGCGGGCGCCCGCTCGCCTGGTTCTCGGAGGAGACCGACAGGCCGGCACGGGTCGTCCTGCTGCTCGACACCTCGGGCTCGATGGGCACGCCGCTGCAGAAGCAGCGGACGCGCGACGCGCTGGAAACCCTGTTCTGGAAGTTCCGCAGCGGCGACGAGCTGATGATGCTCTCGTTCGCGGCGGACGGCGTACAGCAGCACGGCGACTGGACCGAAGAGCCGTTCTCGCTGCTCGACACCGCCATCTCGCTCCGGCGCGAGGGCCGGACCGCGATCATCGACGCGCTCTACGACGCGGCGGCCCAGCTGCCGCCGGCGCCCGGGGAGCGGCAGGCGATCGTGCTCGTCACGGACGGGCTCGACAACTCGAGCGAGAAGGAGAAGGCCGACGCGGTCCGCGCGGCACGCTCGATCGGGGTGCCGATCTACGTCGTCGCGCTGGTCGGCGAGGACCGCGTGATCCAGGAGAAGCGGGCCCAGGCCACGCCGCTCCGGCCGCTGCGCGAGATCGCGCGCCTGACCGGAGGCCGCTTCTTCCTGGCCAAGGACTTCTTCGAGACCGACAAGGCCGCGGTTGCCATCCGCAAGGACCTCCGGCACCAGTACTGGCTGGGGTTCAAGCCGCTGCGGCCGCCGAACGGTACCTACCGCCCGATCAAGGTCGAAGTCAATCGCAAGGGGCTCGACGTCCTGGCCCGCCAGGGCTACGAGTAGAGCCCGACGTCAGGGCCGCAGCACGCCGGCGCCCACGAGACGCCCGTCGCGCAGCGCGGCCAGCGCCGCGTTGGCCGCGGCGAGCGGGAAGACCGTCACCTCGGTCCGCACCGGGACGTCCGGTGCGAGCGCGAGGAACTCCTCGCCGTCACGCCGCGTGAGGTTGGCGACCGACACGATCCGACGCTCGCCCCACAGTGCCGCGTACGGGAAGGAAGGGATGTCGCTCATGTGGATCCCGGCGCAGACGACGGTACCGCCGGGCGCGACCGCCCGCAGCGCGAGCGGCACGAGTGCGCCGACCGGAGCGAACAGCAGCGCGGCGTCGAGCGGCTCCGGAGGGGCGTCCTCGCTCGCGCCGGTCCACTCCGCACCCAGCGCACGGGCGAAGCGCTGCGCGGCGAGGTCGCCGCGCCGGGTGAACGCGAACACGCGGCGTCCCTGGTACCGTGCGAGCTGGATCACGATGTGCGCCGCGGCGCCGAAGCCGTAGAGGCCGAGCACCGTCGCGTCGCCGGCCAGCGAGAGCGCGCGATAGCCGATCAGGCCGGCGCACAGCAGGGGTGCCGCCTGGAGGTCGGGATAGCCCGCCGGGACCGGAAAGCAGTAGCGCGCGTCGGCGAGGCAGCGCTCGGCGAAGCCGCCGTCGCGGTCGTAGCCCGTGAAGCGGGCGGCCGGGCAGAGATTTTCGCGACCGCGCGCACAGGCGGGGCAGTTCCCGCAGGTCCAGCCCAGCCAGGGGACGCCGACGCGGTCTCCCGCGGCCAGGCCGGTCACCCCGGAGCCCGTCGCGCGCACCCGCCCCACGACCTGGTGGCCGGGCACGAGGGGCAGCTTCGGCCGCGTCAGCTCGCCGTCGACGACGTGCAGGTCGGTGCGGCAGATGCCGCAGGCGAGGACGTCGAGCAGCACGTCTCCCGGACCCGGAACCGGTTCGGGGAGGTCCTTCGGCACGAGCGGTTGGCCCGCGCGTTCGAGCACCATCGCGAGCATGGCGCCATCATAGCCGTAGGGGCCGGCCTCCGTGCCGGCCCGCAGGCGCGAGGGGATCAGGGGCAGGTGCCGCCGGTGCTCTTCGCGGTGATGCCGCAGGCGCTGGTGCTCGACGGCCGCTCCTGGCCCTGGCTGTTCGGGCCGTACGAGCCCTCGGTGTTGACGCCGTCGTCGCTGACGACGAGCACGCCGACGTCGCCGACCGGAGCCGGTCCGGTCCACGCACCGGAGTTCCCGATGCCGCACGTCGTCTGCTGGATCGCGTAGGAGGCGATCGTCGCCAGGTCGTACCAGACGAGGTGGTTGCCGCTCGGCGAGCACCTCGTCGCATCCCAAGTGACCGTCACGTTCCCGCCCGCCCGCTGCAGCTGGACCTGCGTCCCGGCGACGACCCGGCCATCCGGCACCGGCGGCGGCCCCGACGGAACGGGGACGTCCTCGAAGCGTACCGACGCGATGATCGAGTTACCGGAGAAGGTGCTGTTCTTATGGTACTGGACGATGGCCCAGAGGCGATTCGGGTCCTTGGGATCCGTCCCGACCGCGAAGTAGTCGCCGTGACGCTCGGAGTTGTTGCGCAACGTACCGTTCGCCATGTTCTCCGCGAAGCGCACCGCGCCGGCAGCCGAGACGTTGGTGTACCGGGCGCTGGGGTAGACGGATGCGGAGGAGAAGGCCGAGAAGAGGGCGAAGTCGTTGTCCTCGACGTCGGGGACGACGTGGGGGAAGTAGAGGTCGCTGTTGTTCGCTTCGACTTGGTAGGTCTGCTCGCGCGTGAACGGCGCGGCGGCGACGTCGACCCGGTGGACCCAGGCGGCGATCCCGCTCGAGCCGCCGACCGACATCACGGTCCAGAGCTTGCCGCCACGGTAGTAGACGTTCCAGAGATTCGCTCCGAGCGTCGCCACGCCCGGGTTGCCGCCCGGTTGCCGTCCCTTGCCCGGGGCGAAGTACAGCCCCGGGAGTGCCACCGTGCTGGCGGCAAGCGTGGGCGACGCGAACCGGTCGCCCGTCAGCTTGAAGACGTTCATCACGCTGCCGAAGCTGTTGTCGGTGTGGGCGAGGTAGTACGCGTCGCCGGGAACGGCCTCTCCCACGAACGCCGGCCGCAACCGGAAGGGGGATCCGTTGCTCGCGGTGCGCACGTCGATCAGGTGCGTGTTGTCGAGCGCGCGCCCGGCATAGCCGTCCTCCTTGTCGTAGACGAACAGGGTGACGTTCGAGAAACCGTTCGTGCGGGTGAACATGTTCGCCGTCAGGTAGACCGCGTTGCGGTCGATCCCGATCGACCCGTAGTCGGCCCAGATGTTGGGCTGGCCGCGGTCGGCGTCGATCCAGTACTTGTTCCAAGTGCCGGTCGCGTCGCCGGTCTGCGAGAAGGCGATGTAGATCCGCGCGTCCGAGGCCGAGCCGTTGTCGGCCAGCACCGCGACGATGTAGCGGTCGGAGAACGGGTCGTACACGGCGAGTGGATCGAAATCGCCCCACCCGGGGGGGATGCCGAAGAAGCTGCGCAGCGAGAACGGTCCCTGTTTGAGCACGCCCGACTTGTCGTAGATCCCGATCAGCACGTTGACCAGAGAGACGGCGTGGTTCCGCCCGACCGCCACGACCGAGTCGGGCGGAGCCGTGCTGCCGTCGAACGGGCTGTCGAAGCGCACGTCGATCGTCGGAAACGCGTCCGTTCCGAGCGTTGCACCGTCGCCCAGACCCTCGGCCCCGGACATGCCGTCCAGCACGTACGTGATTCCGGGACCGGCAGGAGTCGGGAAGAGCCCGGATCCCGCGGCGCCAGCCGGAATCTCGCCCGGCGCCGGGAAGACGTTCGGGATCAACCGCGGCACGCGGCGGCCGTCCTGCGACTCCGCGACGTACACCGGCAGCGTCGCCGGATCGATCGTGCCGTCCGGCACGGCGGCCGGGCCGTGATCGACCCGCGCAACCGGGGCGGCGGCCCAGGCCGGGACGCTGGTGACGGCGCACGCGACGCAGAGCGCGGCGCGCGCGACGAGGGGCGGACGGGAGGACCGAGAGTTCATGGATGTGGGTTCCCATCGTCGCCCGGAAGGGCGACGCGTGTGACGTCCAGAATACGAATCGGGGACAGCGGTCGGTGCCCCTTTTCGACGGGCACGTTCTCGATGGCGGCCAGGGTCTCCCAGCCGTCGACGACGCGGCCAAAGACCGTACCGCGACCGTCCCGCTCGGGGATCGAAGTCAAGGCGATGACGAACCGTTCGTCCGCCTCGCCGGGATAGAGATTCGCCGTGAGCACCGCGCCGCGCTCGACGGGACGCGCGGAACGGCCGGGTGTGTAGCGATAGCCGAGGGCCTCGAGGTAGGCCAGGCGCGTCATCCCGTTCAGCCGGGCGGTCGCTCCGACACCTTCCTCTTCGACTGCCGCCACGAGTGTGGCGAGCCCGGGCGGGATCGGCTGCTCTTTCTCGCGCAACGCGACGTAGCGCGGAAAGACCTCCGACTGCCAGAGCCAGTCCCGCTGCGCGACGTCGCCGATCGGCCGCCGCCCAAGTTCGAGCGCGGTTCCGTCGATCTCGTCCGGCGTCGGCGGCTCGATTCCCGGCGCCCTCGGCTTGGGGGCGGCCAGCTCGTAGGGTGCACACCCGAACGCCACGAACCCGCGGGCCCGCAGCTCGCAGACCCACGAGCCGGCGTAGGGAAACAAGCGGGCGCCCCCCGCGGGAGCGGGGGCGAGCCCGGCGCGGGCGAGGAAGCGGGCCACGGTTTCGGGGGCGGCCACCGGGTCGAGCTCCAACCGGATCGGGCCGAGGTCGGTCCGGAGCTCGACCTGCAGGGCCTTGGGCGGTGCCGGGCCGGAATCAGCCGTTGCCGCGTCGAGCGCCGCGGGCACCACCCCGAACAGGGGAAGCAAGAGCCGGGCCACCGCAAGCAATCCAACCGAAGGCATCATCCGGGCCTCACTTCGCAGGCTAACCGGTTTGTGCTCTTTCACTTGAGAGCGCGGAATCTTCCCGCGCCAAAAAGGTACGGGCAAGCCGCAGATCCCGCCAATCGCCAGTCTCCGCGGTCACCCTGCCTTGGCGGTCGCAACCTGTTCACAGCCGTTCGGTTACCCCCTGGGACCGCCCGCGGATATACTCCCGCCCGGTCAAGGGCCGAACCCCGCCCCGGTGGGGTCCGGCCGGCCGCGCGTCATGCCCGAGGCGCGGTCGATCGAACCACGGAGGAAGGAACCATGAAGTACCGGCTGCTGCTCGCCTCAGGCCTTGCCCTGCTCGCGGTGGGCTGCGTCACCAACAAGAAGTTCGAAACGACCGTCTCGTCGATGACCTCGCGGGTGGACGGAATCCAGACGACGGTGGAAGACCAGGGTCAGAAGATCCAGAACCTGGACAAGAAGGACGCCGAGCTGGCTTCCGAGATCCAACGCACCGAGGGGCTGGCGGGACAGGCCAAGCAGGTCGGCACCGAGGCGATGACCAAGGCCGAGGCCGCGGAGAAGGCGGCTCGCGGCAAGGTGATCTGGAAGGTGACGCTGACCAACAACGACATGCGCTTCGGAGCCGACAGCTACACCGTTACCCCGCAGGGCGCCGCCGTCCTCGACCAGTTCGTCGAGCGGGTCAAGTCGTTCGACCGGATGGTCTTCGTCGAGATTCAGGGCTACACCGACTCGTCCGGCGGCGAGGCCTACAATCTCGCGCTGGGCCAGAAGCGGGCCGACGCGGTCCGCGACTACCTCTACGAGCGTGGGATCCCGCTCAACCTGCTTTCGACGATCTCGTTCGGCCAGAAGAACCCGATCGCCAGCAACCAGACCCGTGAGGGTCGGGCCCAGAATCGCCGCGTCGAGCTGCTCGTTCTCGAATAGGCCAGTCCGTATCCCGGAGCAGGAGCCCCTGGTGCTGTCCGGGGGCTTCTTGCTTCGCGGGCGGAACGCCCGCGGAGGCCCCTCGTGCTCGGTGCCCTCCATAAACGCATTCCGCTCAACGACGGCCAGGCGATCCCGGTGCTGGGACTCGGCGTCTGGCAGGCGACGCCGGGACGGGTGACGCGCGAGGCGGTGCGCTACGCGCTCCAGCTCGGTTACCGGCACGTCGACACCGCACGGATCTACGGCAACGAGGGGGACGTCGGGCAGGCGCTGCGCGAGAGCGGCGTGCCGCGCGAGGAGGTCTTCGTCGTCACCAAGCTCTGGAACCAGGACCACGGCATGGCCCGCGCGCGGCGGGCCTTCGAGGACAGCCTGGCGGCGCTCGGCCTCGACTACGTCGACCTGTTCCTGATCCACTGGCCGGTCGAGCGGCGGCGGCTCGAGTCGTGGAAGGCGCTCGAGGAGTTCAAGCGCGAGGGGCGCGCGCGCTCGATCGGCGTCTCCAACTACACCGTGCGCCACCTCGACGAGCTGATGCAGCACGCCGAGATCGCCCCGGCCGTCAACCAGGTCGAGTTCCACCCCTTCCTCGTGCAGGAAGCCCTGCTCGCCCGCTGCCGCGAGCTCGGGATCGTGCTGACGGCCTATTCCCCCCTGGCTCACGGGGAGGGACTGGGCGACCCGACGCTCGCCGCGATCGCGGCGCGCCACGGCAGGACGGCGGCGCAGGTCATGATCCGCTGGGCGATCCAGCGCGGGACCTCGGTCATTCCGAAGTCGACGCGGCGCGAGCGGATCCACGAGAACGCGCTGGTCTTCGATTTCGAACTCGGCGCGGACGAGATGCGGGAGATCGACGCCCTGGACCGCGGGCTCCGGACCTGCTGGGATCCGACGCCGATCACCTAGGGTCGCCGCCGCCGGCCGCCCGCGGGACCCGCGCTGCCGCCCGCTCGCGCCTGAGGGTATCCTCCCGCCCATGGTGCGCTCCTTCCTCGACGCGCTGGCCGAGCGCCCGGTCCTGTTCGACGGCGGGACCGGGACCGAGTTGTACGGCCGCGGGGTCTTCCTCAATCGCTGTTACGAGGAGCTGAACCTCACCCGCCCCGAGCTGGTGGAGGAGGTGCACCGCGACTTCCTGCTCGCGGGGGCGGAAGCGATCGAGACCAACACCTTCGGTGCCAACCGCCCGCGCCTCGAGGCGAGCGGCCTCGGCGACCACGTGCGAGAGATCAACCGCGAGGGGGCGCGCGCGGCGCGCCGGGCGGCTGGCGCTCGCGGCTGGGTCGCCGGTGCGATCGGGCCGCTCGGAATCCGGCTCGAGCCGTGGGGGCCGACGACCGTCGACGAGGCCGTGGCGCTCTTTCACGAGCAGATCGAGGGGTTGCTGGAAGGCGAGGTCGACCTCTTCGTGCTCGAGACCTTCAGCGACCTGGTCGAGATCCAGGCCGCGGTGCGCGCCGTGCGGGCCGCATCGGACCGGCCGGTGATCGCGATGATGACGGTCAACGAAGAGGGGCGGACCCCGGAAGGGGTGCCGCCGGAGTGGCTCGGGCAGAAGCTCGACGCCGCCGGCGCCGACGTCGTGGGGATCAACTGCTCGGTCGGGCCGGCGCCGATGCTGTCGGTGCTCGAGGCGATCGCCGCGACCACCACTCGCCCGCTGGCCGCGATGCCCAACGCCGGGATCCCGCGCAGCGTCGACGGGCGGATGCTCTACCTGACCTCGCCGGCCTACATGGCGCGCTACGTGCGCCGCTTCGTCGAAACCGGCGCGCGCGTCGTCGGCGGCTGCTGCGGCGTGACCCCCGAGCACATCCGGGCGATGCGCGAGGTGCTGGGCCCGGCCGGCGCCGCCGGCCTGTCCCCGCGCGTCGCGGTCGCCGCGCCGGCGATCGTACCGCGCCGCCCGGTGCCCGAGCGCGAGCGGTCGGTCTTGGCGCGCAAGGTGGTCGAGGGGCGCTTCGTGACGCTGGTCGAGGCCGCGCCGCCGCGCGGCTGGGAGACCGGGACGCTGCTCCGCTCGCTCGCGACGATCGCGAAGGGGGGCGTGGACGCGATCCTCGTCCCCGACGACCCGCGCGTCACGGCCCGCATGAGCCCGCTCGCGCTGGCCTCGCTGCTCTCCCGGGAAGCGGTGTGCTGGAGCGGGGCTCGACCCCGCCGTCGAGACGGTGCTGAGCTACTCGTGCCGCGACCGCAACCTGCTCGGGATGCAGGGGGACCTGCTCGGCGCGCACGCGCTGGGCCTGCGCAACGTGATGCTCGTCACGGGGCAGGGGCCGCGGCCGGGCGAGGCCTCGTGGGCGCGGCCGGTCTTCGACATCGACGCGATCGGGCTCGCCAACGTGGTTGCGCGGCTGAATCACGGGCTGGACGTCGGTGACGTGCCGATCGGCGAGCCGACGCGCTTCTTCGCCGGGTGCGAGGCGCTGCCCGGCGCGCCCGACCAGGACGAGGAGGTCCGGCGCTTCGAGTGGAAAGTCGATGCCGGCGTCGGCTGGGCCGTCGCGGGGCCCGTGTTCGACGCCGAGGCGCTGGCGCGTTTTCTCGAGCGGATCGCGGCGGTGCGGATCCCGGTCCTCGCCGAGATCCGGATCCTCTCGTCGCTGCGCGACGCCGAGTTCCTCAACGACGAGGTGCCGGGGGTGACCGTGCCCGCCGGGATCCTCGCGCGCATGGCCGCCGCGGGCGATCCGTCCCGCGAGGCCGAGGCCGGGTTCGCGATCGCCGCCGAGCTGCTGGCGGCGGTCCACCCGCTGGTCGAAGGTTGCCTGCTGAGCGGGCCGCTGGCGCACGATCCGCGGGCGCTGGCGATCGCGGCGCCCTGGATCGGACGGCCGGTCGCCGCAAGGCGCGCCTTCCCCGGCCACCTCGGGATCAAGGGAGGGGCCGAGGGGCTGCGCTACGCTGACTCCGATGCCGGAGGAGAGGCCGGCCTTTCGTCCTCCTGACGCGGAGAAGCGTCCTCTCTGGAGGTCGTCTCCGCTCCGTGGACCGGCGGCTCGGCGTCCGGAACAGGCCTCGATGGAACGAGTTACCGGGGGCGTCAGGATGGCACCGGCATTGCTTTCCCAGGAGGGGTGCGCGGCCGCTTTCCCGATTCCCCGGCGACCGCGAGGAGGACCTGTCATGCGTTTCGACGCCCGGCGCTCCGCGCCGCTCGCTCTTGCCCTCGCGCTCCTCTCGACCGCCACCGCACCGGCCGCCTTCGCGGGGGAGCCGAAGCACTACCCGCGACAGGTCCAGGACCCCGCGGTCCCCGTGGTCTTCCCGCCCCGCCCGGAGTTCCGCGTGCGGCTCGGCATCTACCAGCCGACCGGCGACGGCGGGACCTTCTGGCAGCAGGAGCAGGACGCTTTCACGGGCAGCGTCGACGACCTCGAGGACCTTATCGCGGCGATGGACTTCGTGCTCCCGCTCAACCGCTGGAGCGGCGTGCTCTTCACGCTGGCCTACTACGACGCCAGCGAGCGCCGCGTCGACGCGCGCTACGTCGACGAATTCGGCAACGACATCCCATTCCAGTCGGACCTCGAGATGACGCCGATGACCGCCGCGTTCATGGTCTATCTCACCCCGCCGGGCTCCCGGGTGCGCCCGTACTTTGCCGTCGGCGGCGGCCTCTACTGGTGGGAGTACGCCGAAGGCGGCGACTTCGTGGTCGACGGCGAGGAGATCGTCACGACCTACTACATCGACGACGGCGTCGACTTCGGCTACTTCGGCGCCGCCGGCCTGTCGTTCGCGATCGCGCCGGCCTGGTCGCTCCTCCTCGAGGGGCGCTGGACCGAGGTCTCGCTCGACGTCGGCGGGGACTTCGCGCCGTACGGCGGGGCCCTGGACGTCAGCGGCTGGGAGGTGACAGCGGGCTTCTCCTGGACGTTCTAGATCGTTGCGGAGGCGCGGCGGCTTCCGATCCGCCGCGCGGACGCTCCGGGTTCTGTCCGGCGTCCTCGCCGCACCCGCGTTCGCTGCGGCGGTCGTGCGGCCCGGAACGTCCGGTCTCACGGCTCCGGTCCCGTGCTAGTCTGGGCGCGTTGTCGAACCTGGAGTAGAGTCCGACCGTCGCTTCCCCGTGAAAAGGCGGTGCTCGCATGCGCCAGCGCTCGCGATCCGGCATGGCCTTCTGGCTCGTCCGGTACGCCTCGTGCCTCCTGCCGTCGATCGTGGCGTGCCACCTCGCCGCGGCGTCGCCCGCAGCTACCGGACCACCCGCAGCACCTCCCGGCGCGATCGCAGCCGGCGAGAGCGTCTCGTGGCAGGATGTCAGGGCCGCGCTCAGCGACGGCAACTGCCTGCTTGGCGAGAGAAACCGCTACGCCCCGATCATCGGCAGCCCCAAAGAATGCGAAGAGGTCTACGGGAAGCGCCCGGCGTCTGCGGTGAAGCAGGTGGTCGACGCGACGCTCGAGGAGCTATACGCCTCGTTCCTGCTCCTCGGCGTCGCTCCCGAACCGCAAGTCCTGGGAGGCGACTTCAGTGCGCTCGACTGGCCGGTTGCGGCCAGCCGGCGCCATTCCGAAGCCGTCATGGCGAACCCGCGCTTCCAGGCAGTCGTGGAGCGGAAGGTGATCGAGAAACTCGAGGAGGCGGGGCTGACCTGTCCTGACTGCCCCCAGCGGAGCCCCCTGCCGAAGGTCACCGTTTCGCTCGACGAACTCATGCGCTACGTGGCGGTCATGGGCTGGCCGGATCAGGTGAGGCTCGGTAAGAACCCCGACGGAACGGAATCCGATCAGCCCAGGTACAGCTTCCACGTCTGCACCGGGCTCAACGGACTGAGCACGCTCCATGACCGCCGGCCCGAACTCGAGTCCGTGGCCCCGATCCTGGCGTTTGCGGAGCTGAGCGTCCTGCAGGAGAAGACCGGCCAGCACCTCCGCGAAGCGATGTCCAGCCCGGGGTTCAAGGAGCTGCGCCAGCTGGCGAACCAGCAGGAGCGGTTCGCGCGGGAGACGGAGTACCTCCGCCGGGATGTGCCGGCGAAGCTGTTCGCCGACCCGGCGCTGCGCGAGGCGGTTGCGGCCGCCGTGAAACGGCTGGGGAACGAGATCGGCCTGGAGTTGGAAGCGGCGGGACCGGGATGATCACGACGGAAAGACGAGGAGAGAGTCGATGAACGGCCGCAGCAGCCAGACGCCGGCCGGCGTGCCGGCCGACCTGAGCGCCTTCGGGCCCGCCCGTTCGACCGTCCCGGGCTCGCCGCTCGACCCCGCGGAGTTGAATCGGATCGACGCCTTCTGGCGCGCCAGCAACTACCTCGCGCTGGGGATGATCTACCTCCAGGACAACCCGCTGCTGAGAGAGCCGCTGCGCCCCGAGCAGATCAAGCGCCGGCTGCTCGGTCACTGGGGAGCGAGCCCCGCGCTCGCGTTCGTGTACGCGCACCTCAACCGCGTGATCCGGCGCGACGGCCTCGAGGCGGTCTTCATGGCGGGCCCCGGTCACGGTGCTCCCGGCGTCCTGGGCCCGGTCTACCTCGAGGGGAGCTACTCCGAGATCTACCCCGACAAGAGCCTCGACGCCGAGGGGCTGCAGCGCTTCTTCAAGCAGTTCTCCTTCCCGGGCGGGATCGGTAGCCACTGCACGCCCGAGACGCCGGGCTCGATCCACGAGGGAGGCGAGCTGGGCTACGTGCTGTCGCACGCGGCCGGCGCGGCGTTCGACAACCCGGGCCTGATCGTCGCGGCGGTGGTCGGAGACGGGGAAGCGGAGACGGGACCGCTCGCGACCTCCTGGCACATCTCCAAGTTTCTCAACCCGGCGCGCGACGGCGCGGTGCTCCCGGTTCTCAATCTCAACGGCTACAAGATCAACAACCCGACACTGCTGGCGCGCATCACGCACGACGAGCTGGAATCGCTGTTCCGCGGCTGCGGCTGGACCCCCTACTTCGTCGAGGGTTCGGAGCCGGCGTCGATGCACCAGGCGATGGCAGCGACGCTCGACCGCGCGGTCGCGGAGATCCGCGCCGCCCAGGCCGCGGCGCGAGCGGGCGGTCCCGCAAGCGCGGCGACGGCCGAGCGTCCGCGCTGGCCGATGATCGTGCTGCGGACCCCGAAGGGCTGGACTGCGCCGGCGGAACTCGACGGGCACATGGTCGAGGGGTCGTGGCGCGCGCACCAGGTGCCGATCACCGACGTGCGGAAGAACCCCGAGCGCCTCGCGCTGCTCGAGCGCTGGATGAAGAGCTACCGGCCCGAGGAGCTGTTCGACGCCGAGGGAGCGCCGGTGGCGGAAGTCCGTGCGCTGGCGCCCGTCGGCCCGCGCCGCATGGGCGCCAACCCGCACGCCAACGGCGGCCTGCTCAAGCGGGCGCTCAAGCTCCCCGACTTCCGGGACTACGCGGTCGCCCTCGAGCAGTCGGGCCAGGTGCGGGCCGAGAACACGCGCCCGCTGGGCGAGTACCTGCGCGACATCATGAAGGACAACCCGCGCAACTTCCGTGTCTTCGGTCCGGACGAGAACACCTCCAACAAGCTCGGCGCGATCTACGAGGTCAGCCGCAAGCTGTGGCTCGCGCAGGATTTCCCGGAGGACGCCGACGGCACCGAGCTGGCGCGCGACGGGCGGGTGGTCGAGATGCTCAGCGAGCACACGATGGAGGGAATGCTCGAGGGGTACCTGCTCACCGGCCGGCACGGCTTCCTGTCGTCGTACGAGGCCTTCGTCCATGTCATCGACTCGATGTTCAACCAGCACGCCAAGTGGCTCGACGTCTGCAACCACCTGTCGTGGCGGGCGCACATCGCATCGCTCAACCTGCTGATCACCTCCACCGTCTGGCGGCAGGACCACAACGGTTTCACCCACCAGGACCCGGGTTTCCTCGACGTCGTGGTCAACAAGAGCGCGGCCGTGACGCGGATCTACCTGCCGCCGGACGCGAACTGCCTGCTGTCGGTGGCCGCCCACTGCCTGTCTTCCGAGAACTACGTCAACGTCATCGTCTCGGACAAACAGCTCCACCTGCAGTACCTCGACATGCCGGCGGCGACCGCCCACTGCGCCAAAGGGATCGGGATCTGGGACTGGGCGAGCAATGACCAGGGGCAGGAACCCGACGTCGTGCTGGCCTCGGCGGGAGACATCCCGACGCTCGAGGCGCTGGCCGCCGCGGCGCTGCTGCGCGGGGAGTTCCCGGACCTCAGGATCCGCTTCGTCAACGTCGTCGACCTGTTCAAGCTGCAGCCCGACACCGAGCACCCGCACGGGCTGTCGGACCGCGACTTCGACAGCCTCTTCACGCTCGACAAGCCGATCATCTTCAACTTCCACGGCTACCCGTGGCTGATCCACCGCCTGGCCTACCGCCGCAACAACCACAAGAACCTGCACGTGCGCGGCTACAAGGAGAAGGGCAACATCAACACGCCGCTGGAGCTGGCGATCAACAACCAGGTCGATCGCTTCAGCATCGCGATCGACGTGGTCGACCGCGTTCCGCGGCTGCGCGTGGCGGGGGCGCATGCCAAGGAGAAGTTCCGCAACGAGCAGTTCGCGTGCCGGTCCTACGCCCACGAGATGGGCGTGGACCCGCCCGAGATGACCGACTGGCGCTGGCCGTTCTAGTACGACATCGAGTCCAGCTTCACCTTGCCGCGGAAGATCCAGTAGATGCTGACCGTGTAGGACAGCACGAGCGGGATCCCGATCAGCGCGATGACCAGCATGATCCCCAGCGTCGACGGGGAGGAAGAGGAGTTGCTGATCGTCAGGTGCCGAGCCGGGTCGGTCGCGCGGACCAGCGTCGGGTACATGCCGAGGCCGACCAGCGCGAAGAGCCCGAATACCGCAGCCGAGGACGAGATGAAAGCCCAACCGGTGCGACCCTCGTGGATCGAGCGCGGGACGTTCGCGATCGCCAGCATCGTCAGCAGCGGCACGACGAAGAGCACCGGGTGGGCCTTGATCGTGGCTGCCATCTCGGGCCGATAGATCAGCGTCGCCATCGTCGTGGTCACGTAGAGGACGACGAAGCGGACGATCGCGGGGTTCACCCAGCTCTTGACGAGCTGCTGGATCTCGCCGTCGGTCTTGAGCACCAGGTAGATCGCGCCGTGCATCATGAAGAGGGCCAGCGTGGTGACCCCGGTCAGGAGCGCGAAGGGGTTCAGGAGCGACAGGAACGAGCCGGCGAAGTACCCGGCGTCATCCAGCGGGATGCCCCAGATCACGTTCCCCAGCGCGATCCCCATCAGCAGGCTGGCGGCGATGCTGGCGGCGGAGAAGCTCACGTCCCATGCGGCGCGCCAGCGCGCGCCCGGCTGCTTGCTGCGGAACTCGATCGCCGTCGCGCGGAAGATCAGCGCGAACAGCAGCAGGATCATCGCCAGGTAGAAACCCGAGAAGACCGTGGCGTAGACCACTGGGAAGGCGGCGAAGAGCGCGCCGCCACCGGTGACCAGCCAGACCTCGTTGCCGTCCCACACCGGGCCGATCGAGTTGATCAGGAGTCGGCGGTGCTCGTCCTTGCGCGTGAACAGGTGCAGCGCGCCGACTCCGAGGTCGAAGCCGTCGAGCACCGCGTAGCCCGCCAGCAGCGCGCCGACGAGCAGGAACCAGATCGTCGGGAGGTCGAAGGGGAGGTTCGTCATGGCGTTCACGCGCGGTGTCGGGCGCCGGCGACGAGGTCCTCGTCGAGCGGGCCGTGCTTGATCTTGGCGTCGAGCAGGTAGAGGAACAGGACGAACAGCAGGGCGTAGACCAGCGTGAACAGGAGGAGCGAGAAGAGCACCTCGCCCCCGCCGACGGTCGGCGAGATCCCGTCCTTCGTGCGCATGATCCCGGTGACGATCCAGGGCTGGCGGCCGACTTCGGCCGTCATCCAGCCGAGCTGGTTGGCGAGCTGCGGACCGAGCACGGAGAGGACCATCAGCCGCAGCAGCCAGCGGGTCTCGAACAGGCGTCCGCGCAGCAGGAACGCAAGGCCGGCAAGCGCCAGGCCGAGCAGCCCGAATCCGATCGCGACCATCCCGTGGAAGGCCTGGAAGGTCAGGTTCAGCGGCGGGCGCTCGTCGGGCGGAAAGGCCTTGATCCCGGGGACCGGCGCCGACGCGTCGCCGTGCAGGAGCCAGCTCAAGAGGCCGGGAATCGCGACCCCGTGGGTGCGCTCGCTCTTCTCATCGACCCAACCGAACAGGTGCAGCGCGGCTGGGGAGGCGGGCTCCATGATCCCCTCCATCGCCGCCAGCTTGACCGGCTGGTTCTTCGCGACTCCCTTGGAGCTCAGGTCCCCCGAGATCGCGGAGCCGAGCGATGCGACCAGCGCGACGGCGAGACCGAACTTCATCGAGGCCTTCGCGAAGTCGAGGTGCTCCCGGCGCAGGAGGTAGTACGCCGCGACCGAGATCACGAGGAAGGCGCCGGCCGACCAGGCGCCAAGCAGCGTGTGGACGAGCCGGTCGACCGACGAAGGGTTGAAGACCATCGCCCAGAAGTCGGTGATCTCGGCCCGCGCGGCCGCGCCCTCGCCGACGATGTGGTAGCCGGCCGGGGTCTGCATCCAGGAGTTGGCGACGACGATCCAGATCGCGCTGAAGTGGGCGCCGAGGCAGACCATCACGGTCGACAGGAAATGCACGCCCGGACCGACCTTGTCCCAGCCGAACAGCAGCAGCGCGAGGAAGCCCGACTCGAGGAAGAAGGCGAAGATCCCTTCCGCCGCCAGCGCGCTGCCGAAGACGTCGCCGACGAAGCGCGAGTAGGCGGCCCAGTTGGTGCCGAACTCGAACTCCATCACGATCCCGGTGGCGACTCCGATCGCGAACGTGAGGCCGAAGACCCGGACCCAGAAGCGGGTCATCTGGCGGTAGAGCGGGTTCTTCGTGCGGAGGTATGTCCCCTCCATCAGGACCAGCACGAGACCGAGGCCGATCGAGAGCGGCGGGTAGATGTAGTGGAACCCGATCGTCAGGGCGAACTGCAGACGGGAGAGGAACGCGGGGTCCATGGACCGTCCTCGGGATCCCTGCGGGGAGACGCTCGCGGGGCCTCGACGGTGCGCGGCGAGGCAACCATCGGACCACGGCGCACGGGGGATGTCAATTGTGGTCTCATGGCGTGCCATGGAAAGCGACGCGCTGCGGCTCGCCGCGACGATCCTCGCGGGCCTCGTCACCGGCGGCGTCCTCGGCCTCACGGGGGCCGGCGGGTCGATCCTGACTTTGCCGGCGCTGGTCGGCGTCGTGGGCCTCACCCCGCACCAGGCGGTGGCGGCGAGCCTGCTCTCGGTCGGCGGGAGCGCGGTGGCGGGTGCCGCCACGCACGCGCGCGACGGGCGGCTGCGGTGGCGCGCGGTGCTGCCGTTCGCGGTGATCGCCGGGAGTGCGGCGGTCGGGGGCGGGCGCCTCGGGCGGATGGTCCCGGCGCGCGGACTGATGCTCGCCTTCGGCGCGCTCGCGCTGTTCGTCGGGTTGAGGATGTTGCGCGGACCGGCAGGCGGCGAGGCCAGGAACCCCGGAGCGGAGGGGCAGCCTGGCGAGGAGGGCTCCGGCGGTGCGGCGGCGGCCGCTGCTTCGGGCGCCGCGCCGCGTGGGCGGCTCGTCGCCACGGCGCTGGCAGTCGGCCTGCTCTCCGGTGTGCTCGGCGTGGGCGGCGGGTTCCTGATCGTCCCCGCGCTGGTCGCCGCGGTCGGGCTCGCCCTGCCCGAAGCGATCGCCACCAGCCTCGGCGTGATCGCGCTCAACTGCGCCGGCGCGCTGCTCGGCGCGCTCTCGGGCCTCGACGGGTTGCCGTGGGCGCGCGTGCTGCCCTTCGTCCTCGCTTCGATCGTCGGGAGCCGCGCCGGGGCGGAGCTGGCGGGGCGCTGGCCGGTCGCCCGGCTGCGCATCGCGTTCGCAGTCGTCGCCCTGGCGGTGGGTGTGGGAACGCTCGTCGTCTACCTCCGGCCCTGAAGGGAGCAGGCCGTGAAGCTGCCCGTCCCGTTGATCGATCCACCGCGCCGGGCGCTCGCCGCCGCGGTCCACCGCCCTTCCGGCCAGCCGCCGCTGCGGTTCCGCGCGGGTCAGGTCGTCGCCGTCGGCCGCCGCGACGAGGAGTGGCCGCTCTGGTTCCGCTGCCGCGCGGACGGGGGCGGCGAGGCCTGGATCCCCGAGGCCTGGCTCGAGCGCGACGGGGCCCGCGCGACGCTGCGCGCCGACTACGACGCCACCGAGCTGGAGGTCGCGCCCGGGGACCGGCTTGCGGTGACGCAGGCCTACGGGGGCTGGCTCTGGGCGGAGCGGGCCGACGGCGCGCGGGGCTGGGTCCCGACGCGCTGCGTGGAGTGGGAGTAGCGCGGCCGCGAGCCGGCCCCGGACTACAATCGGCCCGTGGAAACCGGAACCGGGACCGCGCGCGCTCTGCCACTGCACCACTCGCACGTCGGCGGGAGAGACGTCGAGGGGCGTGGCGGCACGCGCCCCGTGGTCAACCCCTGCACCGGTGAACCGTTCGCCGCCGCCAGCCTGCTCGACCCGGCCCAGGCCGGCGAGGCGCTTGCCGCAGCGCGAGCGGCATTTCCAGCCTGGAGCGGTCTACCGGTCCGTGCCCGGGCGCGCGCGCTCGACCGATTGCACGCGGCGCTCCTCGCCGAGGCCGGCGACCTGGCGCACCTGATCGCGCGCGAGCAGGGGAAGCCGATCGCCGAGGCGTACGCCGTCGAGATTCTCCCTTCCCTCGAGGCGCTCAAGCACCTCGCGGCGGAAGCCGAGGACCTGCTGCGCGACGAGCCGCTCGACGGGCGGATGCTGCTGCTCGCGCACAAGCAGGCGCGCGTCGTCTACACGCCGATCGGCGTGGTGCTCGCGATCACGCCCTGGAACTACCCGCTGGGGCTCGCGCTGCCGATCGTCGCTGCGGCGCTCGCCGCCGGGAATACGGTGGTCCTGAAGCCCGCCCCGGCGGCGACCCTCGTCGGGCTCGC
The DNA here is from genome assembly GCA_963702425.1 of uncultured Acidobacteriota bacterium. Taxonomy (GTDB): domain Bacteria; phylum Acidobacteriota; class Polarisedimenticolia; order J045; family J045; genus JALOKP01. Next base: position 30,796 of record CAVPCQ010000015.1, on the reverse strand, counting down.
CATCGGGGCGCTGGCGCGTCGCACCGGCCTGCCGGACGGCGTCGTCAACGTCGTCGCCATCGACGATTCGGTCGCGTCCGGGCTGGTGCCAGACCCGCGCGTCGGAAAGATCGTCTTCGTCGGCAGCATTGCGACGGGCCGGAAGGTCATGGCGGCGGCCGCGGCGAACGGGACACCGGTCGTGCTCGAGCTCGGCGGGAAAGACCCCGCGATCGTCTGCCGCGACGCCGACCTCGACCGCGCCGCCCAGGGGATCGTCTGGGGCGCGTTCGTGAACGCGGGGCAGACCTGCGCGTCGGTCGAGCGCGTCTACGTCGAGCGCGAAGTGGCCGGGGAGTTCCTGGACCGGGTCGTCGAGCAGACGCAGGCGCTGCGCACCGGGGATCCGACGCGCGCAGGGACCGACCTCGGCCCGATGACGCTGGAGCGGCAACGGTCGATCGTCGAGGAGCACGTGCGGGACGCCGTGGAGCGGGGCGCGCAGGTGCTCGTCGGCGGCCGCACCCCCGAGGGACCGGGGTTCTTCTACCCCGCCACCGTCCTCGCCGGCGTCGACCCCACGATGCGCGTCATGCGCGAGGAGACCTTCGGCCCGGTGCTGCCGGTGATGGCCGTGGACTCGCTCGACGAGGCGATCCGCCTCGCCAACGACGGCGACTGCGGCCTGACGGCGAGCGGCTGGACACGGAGCGAGGAGACCGCGCGCCGGCTGCAGCGGGAGCTGCAGGCCGGCGTGGTGACGGTCAACGACTGCGTCTCGAGCTTCGGCGAGCCGACGGCGCCGTGGGGCGGCGTCAAGGCGAGCGGCTTCGGCCGGATGCACGGCCGGCTCGGCCTCGCCGAGATGGTCCAGGCGAAGTACGTCTCGCTCGACCGCGGGCGCGAGGCGGAGTTGTGGTGGTACCCGTACGACCGCGAGCTGGAAGAGACCCTCGCGGCAGCCGCGCAGGCGCTTCACGGGCGCTCGTTGCGGCAGCGGCTCGCGGCGCAGCTCGGGCTCCTGGCGAAGCGGCGGGTGCGCGAGCGGATCGGGCTGCGGCGGCTGCTGGGGCAGGTCGAGAAGCTGTTCTAATAACCGGGCAGGGCGTCGCCTTGCGGCCTGTCGGCCCGCAGGGCGCTCGATGCGCAGGCGCGCGTCTCCCATCCTCGACGGCAGCGGCGCGATCGCCTCGCGCGGCGTGGAGCTGGCCCCGCTGGAACGAGGCCCCGGCGTGCGGCAGATCCAGTTGCAGCAGGCGGTCGAGGACTCGGACAGCACGCGCCGGATCCTGCACCTGCCCATAGGCCCGGGGGGGATCGAACTGCGCCGGCCGCGCCAGCGAGGGCGATGTCGCTGGCCGCCCGAGTCCACACAGCCATCGCGAAGCCCGCGGCGATGGCGGGCGGGGTGACCGGTTCGGTGCAGGGGGAGTTCGCCACGCACCAACTGCTATGCGCGACAAGCTGCCAGGAGTCGATGCCGGTGTTCAGCTTGGCCAGCGCGGTGTTCGGCCTGTCGATCGCCGGGTCCTGGCTCGCCCAGCGTCCTACGCGCGCCGCCCGGCCAGTACCCGCGCCCCGACGATCTGGTGGTCGAGCCCGGACGCCTTGTCCATGTCGGCGACGAACAGCGGGCGCTGGATCACGACGCGGATCAGCTCGGCGCGCACCCCCTCCTCCACCAGCAGCTCGGCCCACTCGCTCCACCAGGGCGAGATCCGGCCCGAGAGCGGCTCGAGCACGAAGAGCCCGGCGCCCCGGCGCAGCGACGCCGCGATGGTGCGGAAGTTGGCGCCGCGCTCGTCCTCCGGCAGCTCGCCGAGCGACCAGCCAAAGAGCATCAGGTCACCGGCACCGGCGCGCGGCGCGGCCAGCGGCAACTCGCCGCGCACGCCTCGGCCGCTCAGGTCGAAGGCGGTCCAGGTCTCGCGCGCCTCCTCGAGCGCCCAGCCGGAGCGATCGACGCCGACGATCGACGGCCGCTCCGGGAGGTCGAGCCCCAGCGCGACCGCCGCGCCGGCCGCGCCGGTCCCGCAGCCGAGGTCGAGGATCCGTCGCACCGGGCCGAACGTCCCCGGCCCGATCATCTCCAGGGCGTGGTACGCAGTGATGAAGTGCAGCGCCGCGTAGTAGGTCGCCAGGCCGGCGCGCTTGCCCATCCCCTCGACCGACCGGGCCCCGATCCGACCGGCCTGTCGGTCGTGGACATACAGCGTCGAGAGGGCCTGGACCCCCTTGCGGATCTCGCTGAAGTTGAGCGGCGGCATGTGCCGCGCGAGCGTCGCTGCCAGCCAGCGATCGAAGGCGTCGCGCGTCTCTCCGGTCAGGTAGGGCAGCAGCACGGCGGTGCTCCGGGCCGCGGTTTGACGGCGGCGCCCGCTCGGGGTTACCTACCCGGGCATTCTCTCCGAGAATCGCCGGGAGGACACCCGCCGTGCGCTGGTTCGAGCCCGCCGCCCTCTTCTTCGCGCCCCTGGTCCTGCTCGTCGGCTGGGCCTCCGCGCCGCAGGAGCACCCCCCTTTGAGCACTCCCGACACCCTCCGGCAGGACGTGAGCGACCTCCTCCACGGCGTCGCCGTTCCAGACCCCTACCGCTGGCTCGAAAACCCGAAGGACCCGCCCGTCGCGGCCTGGATGGACGCCCAGGACGCCGCGGCGCGCGTGGCGCTCGGGCAGGTCGCCCTCCGTGCGCGGATCGTGGAGCGGCTGCGCGAGGTGGCCTACGTCGACAGCGTCGGCGTGCCCGTGAAGCGGGGCACGCGGTACTTCTACAGCCGGAAACCGGCGACGAGCGAGAAGGCGATCTGGCACTGGAAGGAGGAGTCGGACGGCGCGGAACAGGTGCTGCTCGATCCCAACACCCTGTCGCCGGACGGCACGATCTCGGTCGGGGTCATCGCCCCCTCGTGGGACGGCCGCCTCGTGGCCTTCTCACTGAAGGAGCGCGGCGCCGACGCGGCCACGCTCTACGTCATGGAGACCGAGACCGGCCGGCGCCTGGCGGACACGATTCCCGGCGCCCGGTACGCCTATCCGGAATGGACGCCCGATGGGCGCGGCTTCTACTACACTTGGATCCCGACCGACCCGTCGATTCCGATCGACAAGCTGCCGGGCTACGCCGAGGTGCGCTTCCACGCGGTCGGGACCGAAGCGGCGGCCGACCCGGTCGTCCACGCGCGCACCGACGACCCGACTTCGTTCATCGGCGCGTCGCTGTCGCGCGACGGGCGCTGGCTCCTGGTGTCGATCAGCCACGGCTGGATCGCGAACGACGTCTACTACAAGGATCTTCGCGCCGGCGACTCGGGCTGGCGCACGCTGGTCGAGGGGATCCGGTCGCAGTTTGGTGTCACTCCTTACCGTGATCGGTTCTTCATCCAGACCGACGAGGGTGCAGCGCGCGGGCGGGTGCTCGTCGCCGACCCCGCGCACCCCGAGCGCGCGGCGTGGCGCGAGGTGGTGCCCGAGCAGCCGGACGCCGCGCTGCAGGGGACGCAGGTCGTCGGCGGGCGGCTCGTGCTGTCGTACCTGAGGAACGCCGCCAGCGTGATCCGGATCCATGCCCTGGACGGCCGCTTCGAGCGCGAGGTGGCGCTTCCCGGGATCGGCTCGGCCAGCGGATTCTCGGGCAACGAGGAGGATGACGAGGCGTTCTTTTCGTTCTCGTCGTTCACCTACCCGCCCGAGATCTACCGCACCGGCGTTGCCGGCGGCGAGACGACCCTGTGGGCGAAGATCGACGTCCCGGTCGACCCGTCGCGCTTCGTCGTCGAGCAGGTCTGGTACCCCTCGAAGGACGGAACGAAGGTCTCGATGTTCCTCGTGCACCGCAGGGACTTGAAGCGGGACGGGGACAATCCGTGCCAGCTCTACGGTTACGGCGGCTTCAACGTCAGCATCACGCCCGCGTTCAACGCCTACGCCTACCCCTGGCTCGAGATGGGGGGGATGATCGCGTACCCGAACCTGCGTGGCGGCGGCGAGTACGGCGAGGCCTGGCACCGCGCGGGGATGCTCGAGAACAAGCAGAACGTCTTCGACGATTACCTCGCCGCCGCGGAGTGGCTGATCCGCGAGAAATACACCCGGCCCGAGCGGCTGGCGATCCGCGGGGGCTCGAACGGCGGGCTGCTCGTCGGCGCCGCGATGGTCCAGCGCCCCGAGCTGTTCCGCGCGGTCGTCTGCCAGGTCCCGCTGCTCGACATGGTGCGCTACCACCTCCTCGGCAGCGGGCGGACCTGGATCGAGGAGTACGGCTCGGCCGACGATCCCGCGCAGTTCGAGACGCTGTTCGCCTACTCGCCCTATCATCACGTCAAGCGGGGAGTGGCCTACCCGGCGCTGCTGATGATGTCCGCCGACAGCGACGACCGCGTCGACCCGATGCACGCGCGCAAGTTCACCGCCGCGATCCAGGCCGCCCAGGCCGACCCGGCGCGGCCGGCCCTGCTGCGGCTCGAACGCAACGCGGGACACGGCGGGGCGGACCTCCGCCGCCAGGACGTGGAGAACTACGGCGACATCTACGCCTTCCTGGCGTCGCAGCTCGGGGTGACGGCCCCCTAGAACAGCGACGCGGCAAGCCGGCGCTCCAGCCGCCCCTGCCCGGCACCGCGCTGCACGAGCGCCCCCACGAGCATCGGCAGGGCCAGCGTCGTCTCGGCGGAGACGGTCTGCGCGTAGTCGACCTCGACCTCACCGCGCGCGCACGCCTCCAGGAACGATCCCCCCGAGCGGTCGTCGCCGTGCTCGCCGGCGGCAGCAATCTGCACGGCGTAGCGGTGGGGCGTCGTCGTGGCGCCGAGCGCCTCAGCCGCGGCCACCGTCAGCAGCACGGTGCTCCGGGGGACGCCGCCGCCGATCGCGATCAGGCCCGAGTGCCGCGCCGCCTCGAGCTTGAGACGGGTCAACTCGGCCAGGTCCTTGATCCCGTCGAGGGCCAGGGCGTCCGCCCCGCGTCGCGCGCGGTGCATCACGAGCCCGGGACCGGCTGCCGAGTCGGCCAGCGCCGGGGAGAAGAGCGGGACCCCCTTCTCGTGACAGACGCGCAGGATCGAAGGGGCCTCGTACCCGGTTCGAACCAACCAGGCGCCGAGCGCGTCGAGGAACTGGCGCGAGGAGCAGGCGCCGGGCGCCATTCCGTCCGCGACCTCGGCGACCACGTCCGCCAGCTCGCGCCGCCGGTCGCCGTCGGCGAAGACGTCGCCGATCCGGTCGACGTGCAGTGCGCGCAGCTCCTCGTCGTCGACCATCGTCGTGCCGACGAAGTGCGACCCGCCGAGCGCCTCGAGCAGGTCCTGGTCGATCAGGCTGGCGCCGGTGGCGACGACCGCATCGACCATGTCGCGCTCGAGCAGCGCCAGGATGGCACCTTTGAGGCCGGACGCGATGAGCGGGCCCGACAGCGCGAGAAACACGACGCAATCGCGGTCGCGCAGCATCTTCTCGGCGATCAGCGCGGCGCGCGCGAGGTCGCGCCCTGCGCCGGCAGTCTTCTGCATCGCGGCCAGCAGCGCGGCCGCGTCGCCCGCGGTCACGTCGAGCGGTTCGACGGCGACGGTGAGGAAATCGTCCTTGGTTCGCGGGGGGACATCGCACATGGCAGGCTCCGGGGGAAGGCCCGCCTAGGATAGCGCAGGCGCGGCCCGGGCCGGGAATCAGCGGGTGGCGGCGGACGCGGCCGTCCAGCGCTCGAGCGCCTCCCGCAGCATGTCGGCGCGGATCGGCTTGGCCATGTAGTCGTCCATGCCCGCGGCGAGGCAGGCCGCACGGTCCGACGTCATCGCGTGAGCGGTCATGGCCACGATCGTGACGTGGCGGCCATGTCCGGATTCCATCCGGCGGATCGCCCGCGTCGCCTCGAAGCCGTCCATCTCCGGCATCTGGCAGTCCATGAAGACCAGGTCGAACACGGTGTCGCGGACCCTGTCCACCGCGGTCTTGCCGTCCTCGACGATCTCCACCGCGCAGCCGAGACGCTCGAGCATCCGGCAGGCGACCTTCTGGTTGACCGGGTTGTCCTCGACCAGGAGGACGTGCAGCGCGCGGCGGGCGGGCGCGGGTGCATCGGGGCGCGGCGCCGGCCGCGCCGCCCGGCGGTCGCGATGCAGCGCGTGCTCGAGCGCGGCGACGAGCGGCTCCGTCCGGACCGGCTTGCCGACCTCGGCGTCGAACAGGCCCGCCGAGCGGTCGGCCACCTGCCGGTCGCCCGAACGGCAGCACCTCGATCAGGGCGATCGAGGCGAGGCGCGGCGTGCCGCGCACCGCCTCGGCCAGGACCCGCGAGCCCTCGCCGGGAAGCGCCGCCGAGATCACGAGCGCAGCGGGTCTCGCCGCGCCGTCCCGCAGCCGGGCCAGCGCCTCCTCGACGCTGCCGGCGGCATCGACGGCGCAGCCCAGGCGCGCGAGGCGGCACTCGAGCGCCTCGCGGCTGCGCGGGTGCGGGTCGACGAGCAGCACCGCGGTGTCGGCGAAGCGGCGCAGCGTCGCCGGGCCCGCGCCGGCTTCCTGGCCAGCCGGCCAGTCGAGTGGGACCTCGACCCAGAAGGTGGCACCTCGCCCCTGCCGGCTCTCGACCCCGATCTCGCCCTCCATCAGCCCGACGAGACGCTTGCAGATCGCGAGCCCCAGGCCCGTGCCGCCGAATCTTGCGCGTCGTCGAGGTGTCGGCCTGCGAAAACATCCGGAACAGCCGGTCGAGCCGGTCGGCGGGAATGCCGATTCCGGTGTCGCGGACCTCGAAGCGGTGGAAGCCGGCGTTCTCGCGCCCGGGCCCGACGCGCACGACGACCTCTCCCGACGGCGTGAACTTGATCGCGTTGTTGACCAGGTTGGCCAGGATCTGGCGCAGCCGGACCGGGTCGCCGTGCAGCCGCTCCGGGACCTCGGGGTGGATGATCGAGACCAGCTCGAGCTCCCGCCCCTCCGCGGCAGGGGCCAGCAGGGCCACCGCCTCCTCGACGACCGCGGTCGGCGAGATCTCGATCGATTCCAGCTCGAGCCGGCCGGCCTCGATCCTCGCGAGGTCGAGGAGGTCGTCGATGATCGTCAGGAGGCTCGCTCCGGACAGCCGCATGACCTCGGCGCACTCGGCCTGCTCGGGCGAGAGGTCGGTCTGGAGCAGCAGGTCCGCCATCCCGATCACGCCATTCATCGGCGTCCGGATCTCGTGGCTCATGGTGGTCAGCAGGTCGGTTCTTGGCCCGCTCGGCCGTCTCGGCCCGGTCGCGCGCGTCGGCCAGTTCGTTCGTCAGCCGGGCCCGCTCGTCGAGCGCCCGGCCCAGCGCGACGTTCGCACCGCGCAGTTCCTCCTGCGCGCGCTTCTGCCCGGTGACGTCCGTGACCGTCTCGAGGATCGCCGTGCGCGTCCCGCCCGCGTCGACCAGTGCGGCCTGCGAAACGACGAGATCGCGCGGCTCCGTAAAGAGGGTCAGTCGGATCTCGAAGCGGTGCGTTCCGGCACCGTCCATCGCCGCGCTGATCGGGCACCACAAAAGCCGCTGCCACCTCCGGTGGCGCGACGTCGTCGAGTCGGCGACCGAGCAGCGCTTCGCTGGACCTCCCGAAGAGCGCCGCATAAGAGGTGTTGCACGCCCGGACGCGCCCATCCGGGTCGCGGATCGCGACCGGAACGGGGAGGGTGTCGAGGAGCGTCTGAAGGAGGTTCCGCTGCTCGCCGATCGCGCGTTCGACGGCACGTTTCTCGCCGAGGTCGCGCAGCGTGACGACCAGCTGCGGCGACCCGAGCAGATCGGTCCGCACGATCGTCGCCTCGACCGGGCGCGGGCTGCCGTCCTGCCGCCGGGCCTCGACCTCGAGCGTCGTCGCGGCTTCGGCGACCACTCCCGCGTCGCCGCGCCGGATCGCGAGCAGGAGTTGCGCGCGGGCGGCGCGCTCCGCCTCGGGAAAGAGCAGGTCGGCGAACGGCTGGCCGAGGGTCTCGCGCGCCGGGCGCCCGAACATCGCTTCCGCCGCCGGGCTCCAGTGCGCGACGCGGCCGGCCGGATCGACCAGCACGACGGCGTCGCGGGAGGCGCGGGTCAGCGCCGCGAAGCGCTCCTCGGCGGCGCCGCAGGCGGTGTCGAGGGCCCGCACCTCGGCGGTCGCGCGGAGCGCCCGCGCCAGGACGATCGACCAGGCGACGGTCAGGAGCGGCAGCAGCGCGGCGGCGCAGATCGCCAGGAAGAAGAGGTGTCCGCCGTGACCGTGGCGCCACTCGCCGTAAAGCGTCCAACCGAGAGCGACTGCGAGCAGGAGCGTCAGAACGAGACCGCCACGGATCCAGTCGATCCGCGGGCGAGCGGCGAGGTTGTCGCGCACGCCGGCCATACCGAGGCCTCGGGTCCCGGGAGGGGACCCTCACTTGTTCAATCTGGTTCCCGGCGGCGGCGGCGTCCAGCCGTCAAGCGCGTGGTTCGTCGAGGGGATGGCCGCCGCGGGCGGTCACCCACAGCCCGAAGGCGCCGAGGATGACGAAGATCGCGCCCTGGAGGACCGTCTTCGGCTGGAATCCCCGCGCCGTAGAAGCCCAGGCCGAAGCCCGCCGCGGCCAGGCCCAGCGCCAGGACGAGGAAGTAGACGACGCCCATCGCCCGCCGCGCCCCGACCCGCGTCGCCGGCGTGTCCTCGCCGAAGGCCCGCGAGAAGAGCCAGAGGCCGATCATCGCGACCAGGTTGAGGGCCGCGAAAATCAGCCAGAAGAGGTGCGTGCGCCCCGGCCCCTCCGGCGTTCCGACGACCGGCTTGAGCATTCGCTCGTACAGGAAGCCGCCCAGGTTGTTGCCGATCAGCGAGCCGAACACGCCGTAGAGAAAGGCGTACCCCATGTAGACCGCTTTCCGGTCCTGCGGCGCGACCATCCCGACGTAGCTGTAGTACTTCGGGTGGGCGGTCATCTCGCCGATCGAGAAGACCGCGATCCCGAGCACGAAGATCCAGGCGTTGGTCGACGAGGCCAGCGCGAGGAACCCCAGCGTGCCGATCGCCATCCCGGTGATCATCGTCGCCAGCGCCGGACGGTCCTTGACGATCCGGCTGATCAGGAACTGCAGCAGGATGATCGTCCCGGCGTTGATCACCGTGACGTACTCGGCGTCGAGCCGGAAGTCGAACAGACCGAAGTTCACGCTGTTGACGAAGCGGTCGACGGGCGCGGTGTCGACGAAGTCGCGCAGGTACCACAGCACCGAACCGAAGTTCTGGAAGTAGAGCACCCAGAAGCCGGAGTAGGCGACGATCATCAGCATGAAGCGCGCGTCGCCCAGCACCGTCAGCGCGGCGCGCGCGACCTCGGCCAGGCTCTTCCCGCCCTGCGGGGTCATCGGGTCGCGATAGGCGACCAGCGCCAGCGGGATCATCGCCGCGACGTAGGCGGCCGAGGCGATGAAGACCCACTTCCAGCCGAGCCCCTTGTACCAGGTCACCAGGATCGGGGCGATGAAGGCCCCGAGGTTGATCATCCAGTAGTAGACGCCGAACCCGAAGGACGAGGTCTCGGCGTTGGTCGTGCGCGCGATCGTCCCGGAGATGATCGGCTTGAACAGCCCGGCACCCACCGCCATGAACAGCAGTGCGGCGAAGACCGCCGGGAAGACTTTCATCTGGCCGGAGACGAAGTAGCCGATCGAGAGCAGCGTGAAGGCGACCATCAGCATCCGGCGGTAGCCGTAGCGGTCGGCCAGCGCGCCGCCGAGGATCGGGATGACGTAGGTCGCGGCGTAGACGATCGCCTGCAGGAACCCGACCGAGCCCTCCGTGAACCCGAGTCCTCCGTCCGCGACCTTGTCGGTCAGGTAGATCGCCAGGACCGAGTTCATGCCGTAGTAGGCCGCCCGCTCGAACAGCTCCATCACGTTGGCGACCCAGAAGGTGCGGGGGAACTTGGCGAACGGGCTCGGCATCGGGAGGCTCCCTTGGAGTGCCGGGGATTATTCACGAATAATCGGCCGCGGGGGAGGAGCCGCTCCCCGGGAGGTTCCGTGACGGACGCCCTGCCGGTCTGGATCGAGCGCCATGCCATCCGCGCCAGCGAGATGGACTTCAAGGGGCACCTCTCGGTGCGGGCGCTCTGCGAGCTGCTGCAGGAGGCGGCCGGGAACCACGCGCAGGCGCTGGGGGTCGGCGTGGACCAGCTGATCCCGCAGGGCTGGACCTGGGTCCTGCGCGAGTGGCAGTTCGAGATGCTCGCCTGGCCGCGCTGGCGCGACGAGGTGACGATCGAGACCTGGCCCTCGGGGCTCGACGAGATGGTCGCTACGCGCGACTTCCGGCTGCAGGACGGCGGCGGCCGGCCGATCGGCCGGGCGACCAGCCGCTGGATGATGGTCGACTTCCGCCGCCGCCGGCCGATCCGGATGCCTGACGCGGTCCGCGCGATCCGCCGTCCCGAGCGCTCGGGCCTGGCCGCCGACACGCTGCCGCGGGGCGGGCCGGCGTCGGAGCCGGGACTGGCGGTCGACTACCGCGTGCGCTTCGCCGACCTCGACATCAACGAGCACGTCAACAACGTGAGCTACGTCGAGTGGGTGCTGGAGACGGTGCCGCGCGAGGTGCTGCGCAGCGGGACGCTGGCGGCAATGACGATCGCCTTCCGCGCCGAGTGCCGCAGCGAGTCGACCGTGACCGTGGAGCGGCGGGACGACCCGGGGCGCTCGGCCCCGGGCCGCCCGGCCTTCCTGCATCGCGTGCTGGAGAAGGAGGGGGCGCGCGAGCTGGTCGCCGCGCGCACCCTCTGGAGCCTGGCCGGACCGGGCGCCGGGACCGGCGCCCGCGACGCGGCCGCTACTTGACCTCGATCGTGACGGTCTCGATCTTCAGCGGCTCCGTGGTCCTGCCGGACTGGCTGCCGGCCGCCTCGAGCTTCTTCATCGTGTCCATCCCCTCGACGATCTCGCCGTAGATCGTGTGCTTGCCGTCGAGGAACGTGGTGGGGACGAAGGTCAGGAAGAACTGGCTGCCATCCGTTCCGGGCCCGGCGTTGGCCTGCGAGAGCAGGCCCGGCTTGTCGTGGCTCAGGCCCAGGCTGAACTCGCCGTCGAACTTGTAGCCGGGGCCGCCGGTGCCGGTGCCGAGCGGGCAGCCGCCCTGCGCCATGAAGCCTGGAATGACGCGGTGGAAGGAGAGACCGTCGAAGTACCCGAGGTCGGCCAGGTAGATGAAGCTGGTGACGTGCATCGGGGCGGCTGCGGGGAGCAGCTTGATCTTGATCGGCCCCTTGTTGGTCTGCATCAGCGCGAAGTAGGTGTGCTTCGGGTCGAACGGCACGACCGTCGGTTTGGGCAGCGAGGTCCGCCAGCTCGAGCTGCTCTTGTCGACGTTCGCCTTGACGATCTGCTCGTTGATCTGCTGCACGGCCTTGTCCTCCACTCCCTTTGCCGGCTTCGGGGTGACGTCGGCCGCGAGCGCCGCGGAAAGCGCGACGCCGAGAACCGCCGGAACGACCAGGAAACGCTTCATGGACTCGATCCTCCGTGGGATGCGGGCCGTCCGGGCCCGCTCGGGCGACGGAGTCTACACCGGCCGCCGGGGCCCCGCCCGGCGGCGATTGCGCCGCCCGGTCGGCCGCGGCTAACCTCCGCAGGTCCCCGGAGGAGGCGCGATGAAACCGCACACGATCGCCTGCTTTGCCGCTCTCGCCCTGGCCCCTGTCCTGGCCCCGCCGGTCGCCGCCCAGACGTCAGCGCTCTCCAACCCGAACGCGCTGACGGAGACGGCGCCCGACGTCTACTACGTCAGGCTCGACACCACGAAGGGCGCGGTCGTGATCGAGGTCCACCGCGCCTGGGCGCCGAACGGCGCCGACCGTTTCTACAACCTCGTGAAGAATGGCTACTACGACGACGCGCGCTTCTTCCGCGTCCTCCCGGGGTTCATCGTGCAGTTCGGGCTCTCCGGCGACCCGAAGGTGAACGCGGCCTGGAGCGCCGCGAGGATCCCCGACGATCCGGTCAAGGAATCCAACCGGCGCGGGATGGTCACCTTCGCGATGGCCGGGCCGAACACCCGCACGACGCAGGTCTTCATCAACCTCGGCAGCAACGGCGCAGCGCTCGACGGGAAAGGGTTCGCGCCGTTCGGCAAGGTCGTCTCCGGTCTGAAGTCCGTCGAGATGTTCTACGACAAGTACGGCGAGGGGGCACCCAAGGGGATCGGTCCGGACCAGGGCCGGATCCGCACCGAGGGAACGGCCTACCTGTTGACCGAGTTCCCCAACCTCGACTCCATCAAGAAGGCGACGATTACGGAAAAACCGTAGGGGCCGGCCTCCGTGCCGGCCCGAAACGGGCCACGCGCGGTGCGGGCCGGCCGCCGTGCCGGCCCGAAACGGGCCACGCGCGGAGCGGGCCGGCCTCCGTGCCGGCCCGAGGCGGGCGCCCCCGCGGCCCCGGCGCGTCACGCCGGGTGCTTCTCGAGCCACCGGTTGTAGAGCCACATCGCCGCCGCCGAGAGGAACCCGACCGCGGTGAGCGCGAGCCAGCCGACCGAGGCCCAGTACGGGTCGAGGTCGAGCAGCCCGTCGGGGCGGGTGGTCGCGTTCCGCGACATCACCTCGTTGAACAGCCAGGCGCAGGCCGGGCCGCCGACCAGCGCGCCGATCGCCACCGGGAGCGAGGTATAGCCCAGGAAGAGTCCTTCCTGGCCCTTGGGTGCCAGCGCCCCGACCCATTCGTACATCCGCGGGCTGGCGAACAGCTCGCTGAAGGCGATCAGCGCAACGGTGAGGACGATGAACAGCGAGCCCAGCGGGATCCCGGCCGCCGTCGCGGCGCGCACGCCGCCCGCAGCGTAGATCGGGACCAGGTTGATCAGCATCGACAGGCCGATCATCACGGTGCCGACGACGATCGAGCGGATCGGCTTCATCTTCCCGAAGCGCTTCGTGACCGCCAGCTGGAACAGGACGATGACCAGCGGGTTGGCGGCCGTGTAGATGTCCATCGCGGGGCTCGGCTCGATCACCCGCTTGGTGTAGAGCGGCAGCAGGTTGTAGACCTGGTTGTAGAGGAACCAGAAGCCGGCCGAGACGACGAGGAACAGCGCGAAGCGCGTGTTCTTCAGAACCGCCACCATGTTGAAGAGGATCTCGCCGATCGACTTCCGGGGCTTCGCCGCGATCGCGGCCGCGCCGTCCGGTTCCTTGTAGAGGAAGAGCACGACGAAGAAGGCCACGATCGAAAAGACGGTCGCGACCGCGAAGATGATGCTGATGTCGAACCCCAGCCAGTTCCGGACCGAGTAGGCGAAGATCCGGCCGACGAGCGAGCCGATGTTGATCACCATGTAGAAGATCGCGAAGGCCAGCGTCGCGCGGCCGAGCGCGGTCTTCTGCACGGTGCCCGAGATCGTCGGCTTGATCACCGAGCCGCCGACACCGATCAGCAGGATCCCGACGATCAGCGGCAGCGTCGCGCCGAGCGGGAGCGTCACGTTCCTGTCGACGGTCGGCAGCAGCTCGTGCCCGCCGAACCAGTTGGGGTAGCCCATCAGGAAGTAGCCCGCGGCGAGCAGGACGAAGGCGACCAGCAGCGAGCGCCGGAAGCCGACCTGGTCGGCGATCGCGCCCGAGAGGATCGGCAGGAAGTAGACCAGGAACCAGAGCGTCGAGTTGATCGTCGACGGCCAGTACTCGCCGAGGCCGAGCCGGCCGAGATACAGCACGACGAAGCTGGCCATCGAGTAGTAGGCCGCGCGCTCGAACAGCTCGACCAGGTTGGCCGTCCAGAAGACCTTCGGGAACGGCGGATGGGTCTCGGCGGACGCGCTCATGCGGGGCCCTCTCCCGGCGGTCGCCGGGGTTTGGGCATTCTGGGCCAGGGGCGACCGACGGGTCCAGCCAGCGCGGAGGCCCGGTTGTCGGGACCCGCCGGGCGGGGGGATCATGAGACCCGCACCCCTCCCGGAGGTCCTTTCGATGCTGATGCGCGACATCCTCGTCGCGGTGGATGGCTCTCTCGACTCCGATGCGGCCGTGGACGCCGCGGCCTCCCTGTCCAGGAAGGGCGAGGGGACGATCCATCTGCTCCACGTGATGGCCTTCGGCCGCGCGGTGGCAGACGCTCTCGCCGGCCTCCCCCGGCGCTTGACGATCGCCGGCCTGCCGAGCCTCCCGGAGGGGGTCGCCGACGACGCCGGCTTGGCCCGGACCCCGATCCTGGCCGCCGCCTCGGCTCGGCTGACGGACCGGGGGGTCAGCGTGGAGTCCCGGGTCGAGTACGGCCCCGTGCCGGGCTGGATCCTCTCCCACGCGCGCGACAAGGACCTCGTCCTGCTCGGCCGGACCGGAAGCGGCGGGAAGGCCCACGGCTCCGTGCTCGACTCGGTGCTCTCGCGCGTGCTCGCCGACACCATCATCCCGATGGCGGTCGTCTCCGCCCCATTCACGGGACGGATCGAGCGGCCGCTCCTGGCCTACGACGGCCGGGCCGGCTCGCACGCCGCGCTTTCCCCGGCGCTCGACTTCGCGCACGCGGCCGGGCTGCCGCTGACGATCCTGCACCTTCCGGGGTACGCCCCGAAGGAGAGCCTCACCCACGTGCGCAAGCACCTCGCCGATCACCCGGCGACGATCCGGTGGGTCGACGCGGACGGCCCCGGCGGCGCGGTCGATCGCGTGCTCGACGCGCTGTCGGCCTGGAAGCACGACCTGCTGATCGTCGGCCCCAGCGGCTACCGCGACGAGCGCGACGCGGCCGCCGAGCCGCCGGTTGCGTCGCTGCTGCGCCGCTCCCCGGTGCCGGTGCTGGTGCTGCGCTGACCGGGCCGCGCGCGCCGTCGAGGGAGATCGCGATGCACCGCAACGTCGTCCTGCGCGCCATGCGCGAGGGATCGGGACAGGGGAAGATCGTCGCCGAGCCGCTCTCGGCCGACAGCGTGGTGACGATGTGATCGACACCGCGCTCGCCGGGAAGGCCGTGCTGGTGACCGGCGCGGCCGGCGGGATCGGCCGCGCGCTGGCCGAGGCCTTCGCGGCGGAGGGGGCGAACCTGCTCCTGACCGCGCACAGCGGCGCCGACGCCCTCACCGCGTGGCTTGCCGGCCGTGAGTGGTCTGGCCGCGCCCTGGCGGCCCGGGCCGACGTCACCCGGCCCGCGGAGACTCGCCCGCGCGGCGGCGGAGGGGGTGGAGCGTTTCGGGCGGCTCGACGCCTGCATCGTCAACGCCGGGATCTGGCCGTCCGACGACCTGCGGCTGGATGAACTGCCGGAAGAGCGCCTGCGCTCGACGATCGACGTCAACCTGCTCGGCGCGCTCTGGACCGTGCGCGCCTTCTTCGTCGCCCTGGCCCGGACCGGGCCGCGGCCGGACGGGCAGGGGGCCTCGGTGACCTTCATCGGCTCGACTGCCGGACGGTTCGGCGAGCGCTTCCACGTCGACTACTCCGTCACCAAGGCGGCGCTGCGCGGCGCGGTCCTCTCGCTGAAGAACGAGATCGTGCTGCTCGACCCGTTCGGTCGCGTGAACATGGTCGAACCGGGCTGGACCGTGACCCCCATGGCCGAGCCGGCACTGGCAGAGCCCGGGACGGTCGAGCGGGTGCTGCGGACGACTCCGCTGCGACAACTTGCCCGGCCCGATGACATCGCGCGGGCAGTCGTGTTCCTATCGTCGCCCGCCCTGGCGCGCCACGTCTCGGGCGAGATCCTCACCGTCGCCGGCGGGATGGAGGGGCGCGTCCAGTGGGAACCGGGCCAGATCGACCCGGCCAAGGTGCGGGCGAGGCTCGACGAGGGACCCTGATGCGAAACCCCCGAGACCCTGGCCGCGCTGCTCTGCGCCGCGCTGGCCGCGACGGCCGACGACGGCCGCGCCTCCCGATCCGTCCGAATTCCCGATCCCGACGCGCGAGCAGCGCGAGCGGACCCGCAAGCCGCCGACCCCGCGGGCGGAGCCGGGGGCGAAGGACGGCGCGGGCGCGAAGGACGCCGCGACCGCCGCCGCGCAGGGCGACTTCGACGTCACGCGCTACTTCCTCGACGTCGAGTTCACGCCGTCCTCGAAGAACGTCGGGGGCTCGGTGACCATCACCGCCACCAGCCGCGTCGCCGGCTTCCGGGAGGTGATCCTCGACCTGCTCGACAACATGACCGTGCAATCGGTGACGCGCGGCGCGGCGCCGCTGGCCTTCACGCACCGGGACAACCTGGTGCGGATCACGCTCGACCGGGCCTTCAACGCGGGCCAGAGCTTCGAGATCAAGGTCAGCTACAGCGGCCGTCCGCAATCGACCGGCTTCGGCTCGATCGGCTGGAACAAGTACTTCTTCACCGGCCAGGGGAAGATGGTCTGGACCCTGTCCGAGCCGGACGGCGCGCGGACCTGGTGGCCGTGCAAGGACCTGCCGGCCGACAAGGCGGCAGTCGAGGAGTGGTGGACCGTGCCGGCGACGTGGACGGCCACCGGGAACGGCACGCTGATCGGGACCGAGACCCTCTCCGGCTCGCGCAAGCGCTTCAAGTGGAAGCCCGCGCGCCCCCTGACGACGTACCTGGTCTCGATCGCGGCCACGGACTACGCCTCGTTCTCGGACACCTACACCGCGCTCGACGGCACGACGACGATGCCGGTCACGCACTACGTGTACAGCGAGTACCTCACCCGGGCCCAGGAGTCGTTCCGGAACACGCCGGCGATGATCGCCTTCTACGCCCAGACCTTCGGCGAGTACCCGTTCCTGGAGGACAAGTACGGGATGAGTGCCTTCCCGTGGTCGGGCGCGATGGAGCACACGACCAACACCAGCTACGGCTACACGCTGATCGACGGCGGGCACGGCAACGACTACGTCATCGCGCACGAGCTGGCCCACCAGTGGTGGGGCGACTCGGTCAGCCCCGAGGACTGGAAGAACGTCTGGCTCAACGAGGGGTTCGCATCCTACTCGGAAGCGCTGTGGGCGGAGCACCTGGGCGGCGCCGACCGGTATCGCGACTACATGAACTCGTTCTGGCGCAGCTCGTTCGACGGCACGCTGTACGACCCCAACGACCTGTTCGGCTCGACCGTCTACGACAAGGGGGCGTGGGCGGTGCACATGCTGCGCGGCGTGATGGGCGACGGGCCGTTCTTCCTGGGGCTGCGGGACTGGTACGCGACGCGCCGCGACGCGACCGGCAACACCGCGCAGTTCCAGGCGACGATGGAAGCCCGCCACGGTGCGCCGCTGGGCTGGTACTTCCAGGAGTGGGTCTACGGCCCGAACATGCCGGCCTACGAGGTCGGCTGGACGACGGCCGACCTCGGGAGCGGCGTCGTACCGGAACTGGGTGCGGATCCGGCAGACGCAGGCCGGACGCCGGCCCGTTCACGATGCCGGTCCGCCTCACGCTCGTCACCGCCTCCGGCCGCGAGCTGCGGACGGTCTGGAACGACGCGCTCGACCAGGACTTCACGCTCGACACGGCGGAGCCGCTCACCGACCTGCTGTTCGACGAGCGCGACTGGATCCTCAAGCAGAGCGAGACGCCGGTCGCGCTGGCGGATGCCGATGCCGACGGCGTCCCCGACCGCAACGACAACTGCGCTG
Source organism: uncultured Acidobacteriota bacterium (assembly GCA_963702425.1). GTDB lineage: Bacteria > Acidobacteriota > Polarisedimenticolia > J045 > J045 > JALOKP01. Next base: position 13,292 of record CAVPCQ010000015.1, on the reverse strand, counting down.
CGGTGGCCAACCCGGTGCAGCAGAACTTCGACGCCGACGCCTGGGGCGACGCCTGCGATGACGACGACGACAACGACGCGGTGGCGGACGGGCTGGACTGCGCCCCGTTCGATCCGGCGCAGGGGACGCCGGGCGAGATCGGCGGGGTGAGGTTGGCGGTGCTGTCGGCCGCGTCGGTGCGGCTGGCCTGGCTGCCGGCGGCGGCGGCGGACTTCTACGACGTCTCGCGCGGCGCGCTCTCGGTGCTGCACGGCGGCGGCGGCTACGGCGCCTGCCGGGTCACCGGCCTCCAGGCGACCGCGTACGACGACGACGCGCCCGCGGCGGCCGGCGACGGCTGGCAGTGGCTGGTGCGCGGGCGCGATGCCGGCTGCGGCGGGGCAGGCTCGTTCGGACCGTACTCCGGGAGCGGCCCCTTCCCGGCGGGATGCCCCTGATTCCACCGTTGCACCTGCTGGTGGGGCCGGCCTCCGTGCCGGCCCGCCACGCGCGACCGGTCGAGCGGGCCGGCATGGAGGCCGGCCCCTACCAGCTCAGCTCGATCGCCGTGCCGCGCTGGAGGCGCAGCGAGTCCCCCGGCCAGCCGCCGCCGTCATCGACGAGGTAGAACCAGGTCCGCCCGTCCCCCGCGGCGTCGCCGTCCGCGTAGGCGTGGCCGACTGCCTCGGCGAACAGCGCGCCGTCCTCGCGCAGCGCGAGCGGCGCGGCTGCGCGGTACACGCGGTAGCGGCACGCCTCCCCGTCGCACGCCGCCGGGTCGAGCCGCAGCAGCAGGGCTTCGCGCGCGCCGATCGCCACGGTCTCCGTCGCGCCGGCCTGCCTCACCCCGAGGTCCGCGTCGCCGCCGCGCCGCCGGAGCGTGGCGCGGAAGTTCAGCATCGGCACCCCCTGTCGCGACGGGTCGAGCACGATGCCGACCGAGCGCGAAGCATTGCCCACCTCCGCCAGCGCGATCCCGACCGACTCGGTCGTCCGGCGCGGCGGGTCGCCCGGCGGCGCGGCGACCGGCGCGCTGAAGGCCGAGGTCACCACGCTCGGCATCGTGAAGGTCCCGGTCTGGAAGAACTCGGGGCCCTGCTCGACTCCCAGGTCGCAGGTGAAGGCGCGATTGAAGGTGTTGTAGAGCCTGTAGTTCATCGTCACCGGCGCCGGCGCCGAGGTGAGCGCCGGGGCGCGCCGCATCCGGCCCCAGGCCAGGAACTCGGGACCGCGCCGCCTCCTGAGGTCGGCCAGCTCGCGCAGGAACGAAGCCCGTCCGGCCTCGGCGGCGTAGGGCGTCGTGTCGCCGCAGTCGAAGGTGTTGCGGTAGGTCTCGAACCAGGTCCGGCCGGTCATCCCTGGCAGCCGTTCGAGCGCCGACAGCTCGTAGTTCAACTCCGGCAGGCCGCCTTCCAGGACCACCGTCGCCGCGACCCAGAAGAAGGTCCCTCCCAGCTCCGAGGCCAGTTTCAGGTTCCCGTCCAGCCGGACCGGGCCATGGTCGTGATAGACGAAATCGAAGAGCGGGATCTTCGCGGCCCAGCCCGCCTTCACCGCCTCGCGGAACTTGTCCCCCTCGAGCATCGTCAGCGGGCCGGCTTGCGCCCGGGCCTGGTAGAAATCGAACCGGTCGAGGTACAGCTCGGAGATCAGCTCGGTCCCGCGCGGGACGAACGCACCCTTCCGGGCGTGCAGCTCGTCGCGCCGGCTGTCGAGCATGGCCTGCGCGCCGGCGACGAGCGGCACTCCCCATCCCGGCGGGTGGCCGTGCGCGGGGTCGTCACACCGGACCCGCCCCAGCCCCGGCCCGATATCGAGGTACTCGGCGTCGGGGAGGTAGAGGTTCATCAGCTGGAGCGCGCGCCAGCCGTAGAACGCCTGCCACGCCGCCGTCGCCGGGCAGATGAACGACCAGTCGCCCTGCTCGGGATCGGGCTCCATCGCATAGGGCGCCCAGGGCGCCACCGGATCGCTGGGCGGGTCGGGCGCGGGGTTCCCGTACTCGCTCGCGCCGCGCGCGAAGTGCTGCGGGAACAGGAACAGCGCGACGCGGTCCCCCTTTTCGCGGATCGCCTGCAGATTGGCGGGATCGACCCGGCTGTCGCTCCAGTCGTTGTATCCGCCGTACCACTCCGAGGCGGAGGTTCCGCCCGGCCACCAGAAGCCCGAGACGTGGAACAGCGGCACGCCGAGGAAGTCCGAGAGGCCCCGGAACCAGGCCGTCATGTCGCGCCGCACGCTGATCCCGAAGGTCGTGACGCCGACCTGCTCGAAGAGCCAGCGCGCGCGCTCGTTCTCCGGCCAGCCGCGGCGCGGCCCCTTCGCCGCCCACGGCTGCGCGAGCGCCCACTCGCGGTAGTGGTCGGCCCCTTCTTCCCAGGTTCCCGTGCGGCTCGCAAACAGAACGACCGTCCCGGCCGGCACCAGCGCGACGCCGGCGCGCGCGTCCGGGTTGTAACGGCGGATCGTCAGCTCGAGCCAGCCGGTGCCTCCGTCCTTCCAGAGGTCGAGCCGCTTGGCCTCGCCGGTCGAGTCCTCCACCTGCAGGTGGAAGCCGCCGATCTCGCGTTCGAGGTAGGACAGTTGCTGGAGCGCCGCGCCGCCGTACGCATCGGGGTAATAGCCGAAGCGGTCGTTCGTCCCGAGGTGCAGCAGCGGATCGACGATGCGGTAGCCGGTCGCGAAGGGGTGCGCCAACTCGGTGCGCGCCGGGTCGACCCCGAGGCTGCCGATCCCCGAGAAGACCGGGTACTCCAGCCAGTCGATCCGGGGGCCGCCCGCGCTCTCGACGCGCGCGGAGAAGCGGGCCGGCGCGTCGCCGGCCGCGACCTCGACCCGGGCCCGCACGCTCAGCCCGGCCGCGTCGGGTGGCCAGGTGAGGTCGTACGCGGTCCCGTCGAAGGTCTCGTCCGGCGTCGCGACGACCGGCCCACCGCCGGCGGTCGTCCCGGAGGATGTCGCCAGCCGCCAGGGCGGTGCCAGGCCGGCGGCCCTCACCAGCCCGATCCCGTGGCGCAGGTCGGTGACCTCCCTGACCCCGCCGGTGGCGGCGTCGAGCCGGACCGAGAGCGCGTCGTTGGCCAGGACGAGTTCCTGGGCCGCGCCCGGGAGGCCGGCGCAGACGGCGATGGCAGCGGCGAGGGCGGCGTCCCGGAGCGGGCGGCCGGTGCGGGAGTTCATCGATGGAACGATACGGCGACGCGGCCCGGCGGGGAGCCGGCTGACCGGGTTCGGGGAGCCCTGCGAACGGGGGCGGCGCGGAAGGAACGCGGCCTCTAGAATCGTCGGATCCAAGGAGTTCCCGACATGACCTGTCGCGCCCCCCGTCGCGCCCTGACGGCCCTCTCCACGCTCGGACTCGCCCTGCTTGCGGCGACGGCCGCCCTTGCCGTCCAGACCTGGGCCCAGCTCCCCGTCCTCGCACCGGTCGAGACGCTGCTCGAGGCGCGCACCGACGACGGCGCGCTGCACCTGCTCTTCCAGGTGGCCGCGGGCGGCCGGGTGAGCGACGCGGTCGGCGGCGACGCCGGCGGGACGTGGACCTTTCGCGAGATCTCCGACGGCGATGCCGCGACGGCCTCCTTCGATCTGACCTTCGACGCTTCCAACCGGACGCTGACGCACGTGGCCTATGCCGGCGCGGGGCTGGTCTACGCCCGCGCTGTCGGGAGCTCGACGACCTGGACGCGCACCACTCTCGACGCCGAACCGGGTGCGGGTGCGACGGGCATCGCCGTCGCGGCGCAGGCGGACACGGTCGCCGTGCTCTACCGCAAGGACGGCGCGCTCTGGATGATCCGCTCGACCGACGAGGGGTCGACCTGGGGAACCGCGGCGCAGATCGTCGACGCCGCGGCGGGGCTGCTCTCGCTGGCCGTCGAAGCGTCCGGCACGATGCACGCGCTCTACCCGCTCCCCGACGGGAGCGGGCCGGTCTACGCGCGGAGCACCGACGACGGCGCGACCTGGGTCGAGACGGTGATCTCCGACAAGACCGGCCTTGCCGGATCGCGGCAGCTGATGGTCTTCGACGGCACACTCCTCGTCGCCGCCTTCGGCTCTTCGTCGGGGGTTCACGTCGCGCGGTCGAGCGATGCGGGGGCGAGCTGGGCCCTCGAGAAGCTCTCGGACGGAACCGGAGCCTCGCTGGTGCTCGACCGCTCCGGAACCCTTCACCTCGCCTGCCGCGGCGAGGACGGCACGTCCGTCAAGATCCTGAACTCGGTGGACGCACACTCCTGGAACCGGGAGACGATCGAGTCGGCGCCCGACTCGGATCCGCGGGACGTGCTGATCGCCGTCTCGGGCGAGGCCGTGTACGTTCCCTTCGTGCAGTTCGAGGCCGATCTCGTCGCCGCGTGGAACGGCGGGAATCCCGCGCCGCCCGCTCCGGTCGACATCACCGGTGACGCGAGCGAGTCCGACGTGGAGCTGTCCGCCGCGCTCGAGACGCAATGGTACGACCCGCTCGGCGACGACTGGTACTTCCGCTACGCGCTCTACTACCGAAACGCGGGGCGGCTGTCGGCGTCCGCCGTATCGATCTCCTGCGATGCGCCCGTGGGGTCGGAAACGGTCGACGCCAGCTCGTGGCTGCCGCTCTCGGGGATGCGAGAACCCGAACGGATGACGTTCGGCGTCGGCTCACTCGGCCGGCTCGACAGCGGACGAGCGTGGCTGAGCGTGCGGTTTCCCGGGGCCGCGGCGCCGGGAACCGAGCTGCTGCTGCACGCCGAGATCACGAACGACAGCACGGAGAACGACACCGCCGACAATGTCGCCGAGGTCCGGCACGCGGTTCCGCTCCTCGCCCCGCTCGTCTCCTCGCCCCCGCTGGGCGGTCAGACCTGCCGGACAGGCCTCCCGGTCGGTGGCGCTGCGCAGCCCGGGGTGAACGTCGTGCTGCGCCGGGACGGTGAGCCGGCGGGAAGCGTCGAGGTGGGCGCCGACCGCACCTTCGCGATCGAGCAGGAAGGGCTCACCGAGGGGGAGCACGCCTTCTCGCTCACCGCGGAACACGCGGGAAGCGCCAGCCCGGCGCAGGAGTTCGTGCTGACCGTCGACCCGCAGCTCGCGGCCGATCCGGTCGCGATCGTCCTCGTCGACACGGAAGGGCGGGCGCAGCGACTCAACGACGGCCAGGGGCGGGCGCGGATCGACAGCGGGTGGAGGAGCATGCGCCTCGCCCCGGGCGGATCCTACACGCTCGGGGTGGCCTCGTGCTGCGCCACCGCGCCCGCGCTGCAGGTCTGGACGCTGGCGCTGGGTGGGGCCGGCGGGGCGTCGCAGCCGCTGGCCTACGATGACGCCAGCGGCCGATTCCAGGGCACCTTCGAGGTTCCCGTCGGAACCGCCGCGGGCACGCGCGTGCCCGTCAAAGTCACCTACCGTTGCGCGGCCTCCGATCCGGCGGCCGTGCTGGTCGACACCGGAGCCGACGACGGCATGCTGGTCGCCGCCGGACGCGTCTACGACGCAGCCGGCGGGAAGGGGATCGACGACCCCGTCGCCGGCTTCGTGAACGCGCTCTGGGCCGGTCGTCCCGCGACCGGCTTCGCGAACGTCCCGACGGTCGCGTGGCTGCCGTGGCCCGCGGAGCTGTTCGGCGCGGCGCCGAACCCGCAGGAGACCGCGCCGGACGGCCAGGCGCCGTTCTACCCGCCCCCCGGACGCTACCGCTGGAGCGGGGCCGACCCGTTGCGCGTGTTCGAGGCCTACAGCACGCCCTCCCAGGTGGTCGTGGGCGGTGTGGTCGATCCGAACGTCCCCCTGTCCGTCGACGAGACGCTCACGCGCCGCATCGTTCTCTCCGACGCCCCGGTCTCCGGGCGGCTCAACGTCTCGGAGGACGACGTCGTCGAGTGGGTCAACTCCGACGATCGCCCGCACCGCGTCCTCTCGCTGATCGATCCGGCGCTTGGAACGGGCGGTTGGGATTCCGGCGACATCCCGCCGGGCGGCCGCTACCGCAAGGTCTTCGACCAGTTGGGCGACTTCACCTGGATCGACGTCGCGGTGGGCGGGGAAGCACGCATCGTCGCGCGCACGCTGTTCGTCACGCCGGAAGCCGGCACGGAGGGGACCGAACTGGTCGTCACCGACGCGGTGGCCGACTTCGGCTCCGGAAAGGGGAAAGTCGAGGTGGGAGGCACACCCTGCAAGGTGAAGTCCTGGGCGGCTACGCAGGTCGTCTGCCTGCTCAAGGAGGTGCTCCCGCCGGGGGTTTACGACGTGCGGGTGATCCCGAACAAGACCCCGGAGAGAGCCTACTTCAACGCGTTCGAGGCCAAGGCTCCGGCCCTCCGGGCGGTTCTGCCAGCTACCGGCGAGAAGGGCACCAAGGTCAGGATCTCCGGCAGCTACTGGGGCACGAAGAAGGGGACGGTCACGGTCGGCGGGAAGAAGGCGAAGATCTCGAGCTGGCTCATGGGGCCGACGTCGGGCGACACGATCATCGACATCAAGATCCCGAAGCTCGACCCGGGCTTGCAGGACATCGTCGTCGAGGCCCCCACCGGGACCGTCACCTTGATGGGCGGATTCACGGTAGAGTGAGCCGCACGCCACGCGCCGCGGAGGAGGGGCCATGCCCAAGCTCTACGACAAGGAGTCCGGGAACTTCGTCGGTGAGATCACCGCGGAGCAGCTCGACTTCCTGAACGAGTGCCTCGTCGAAGAGGCGGACGAGGACCACGACTACTACATGGACGGTCCGGTCATCGAGTTCCTCGAGGAAGAAGGCGGCGACGCGGCGCTCGTCGCGCTGCTCCGCAAGGCCCTGGGCGATCGCGAAGAGATGGACGTCCGCTGGGAGCCGTAGCCAGGTGCGGGTCCCCGCGGCTACTTGAACGTCGCCAGGCTGTTCTTCCCCGGATCGACCAGCACTTTCGTCGGCTCTGCGTCCAGCGGGAACGTGAAGTCCTGCACCGGCTTTTCCTGGAACGGCAGCTTGACCGCCTTGCGACCGCCGGGGAACTCCAGGATCAGCGGCACGTGGAGCTTCTTGAAGGCCGCGCCTGCGGGCTGCGTCAGTCGGACGACGAGCTGGTAGCCTCCCGCCGCCGCCGGCTCGACCTTGGTGTCCACCTTGATCTCCGGCGTGCCGGGCTCCTCGACCCACTGGTCGAAGTACCAGCTCATGTCCTGGCCGAGCACATCGGACGCTGCCTTCGCCAGGTCCGCGGTCGTCGCCGGACCGAAGTTCGCGGTGTCGAGGAACTTCCGCATGATCGTCAGGTAGCGCTCATCGCCGATCATCGTGCGCAACTGGTGCAGGACCAACGGGCCGCGGCAGTAGAGCAGGTAGTAGCGGTAGTCGTCCGCGAGGTCGCCGCTGAGCTCGGAGGCCCCGGCGATCGAGGCCTTGTCCTCGGCCAGGTCTGCGTAGCCGCGCCAGATTCCCAGCATCTGCTTGAAGTCGGTGATGCGGGCGGTACTTGTCTTCGTGTTCTGTAGCGCCACTCCCATCGCAAGTCCTGACGCGTACTCGGCGAGCGACTCCGCCAGCCAGCGATCCTCAGAGAGGTACATCGGCCACGCTTTGTGCCCGAACCACTGGTGTGCGATCTCGTGGGCGACGAGCGCGCTGACATCCGCGTTGCTCTGCGACTGCTCCATCTGGTCGCTCTTAGGGCGGAACGAGCGGGTCGTAAGGATCGCCACGCCGGGAGGGCTGATGCCGAAGAGCGCGAACGTCGGGACCTCGACCAGGTCGAACTCCTGCCATGGGTAGGGGCCGAACATCTTCTCGTAGAGCTGGAGGAAGGCGGCCGACATCTCGGCCAGCCGCTGGAGGTCCTGGTCGCGACCCATGGCGTAGGCGTATGCCGTGACTTTGTGACTCCCGGCCGCAATCTCCTTCGTTTTGTACTTGCCGGCGAAGACGGCGACCTGCATGACTGGAGTGGCGCTCTTCGACTGGAGCACGAAGTAGTCGCCTTCCTCTTTCATCGAGACCGTGTCGCCGGAGGCGACGGGACGGAACGGCTTCTTCGTACGCAGCGACAGGTCGAAAGTGAAGCGGTTCGCCCCGATCGACTGTGGCACCGGGAACCAGTCGATCGAGAAGAGATCGATGTAGTTGTCGCTCCGCTCACCGCTAGGGTCGGTGAAGATCTCGCCTGCCGTCTCCACGGTCAGCGTGACCACGGCGCCGGACTTCGGCGCCATCCCGAGGTCGACGACGAGTTCGTTGTAGCGGTGAGAGAACGGCAGCTCGCGCCCTGAAGCATCCGTGACGCGCTTTACGGTCAGAACATTGCGCGTCGAGTTCCAGGCATTGGACTTGTGGTCGCGGTTGTTGATCAGGTCGAAGGGGAGGATCCGGATCCCGTCGCGTTCCATCCGGAGTTCGAGCGTGCTGGTGATCGAGCCCGAGCGGTTGTCCGGGGTGTCGACGGCGAGGGATGCCTTCTGGAGCGTGAAGGGGACCACGGCCTTCGATTCGAGGTCCTGTGTGACGACGCGCCGGATGAAGCGGAAGTCGTAGCCGGGCGGCCGGAAGAACGTGAAGAGACCTTCGTAGTTGAAACGCACGCGGTCGTAGACGTACCCGAGACGGACGGGTCCGCCCTCGACTTCGGCGTAGACGTACTGTCCACCGGTGTCGTTGAAACGTGCCTCGGCGGCGAGATGATCGAAGCCGGTCTCCGAGCGGTCGATCCCGGCCAGCATCCGATCGAGCGCGTCTTTGGAGCCCGCACCGGTCGTCCCCGCCGTTTCGCCGGCGAGCAACTCGTCGAGCACCGGCTTTCCGGAGAGCAGAACCAGCCGCTGGAACTCATCGCGGACGTTGTCCGGTCCAACCGTCAGCCGGTTGTCGGCCAATCGCGTGTTTTCCGCGAAGACGGCCAGGGACTGCGGGTCCGTGACCCGCATCAGCAGCTTCCCGTCGCCCTCGAAGTAGATCCCGAGCCGCTCGCCGCTCGCGGTCACGATCGGCGTCACGGTCCCGCTGACAAGCTCCAACTCGAGCCGGTTCAGCTTGACCGACCGCGCCGCGACGGGGAACCCCTTCGCCGCAAGCGAGAGCTGCCGGAACTCGTCGATCGTTCCGGCGTCGGCCGCGAGTGCCGGCGGGAGGAGGGAGGCCAGGACGAGAGCGAGGAGGAACCACGAGACCGTGAACCCGAGACGGCGCATGGGGGGGCTCCTGGGCCGGTTTAGGGGGGAGGGCCGGCGCCATTCTAGATCCGGCCGGCACCGGAAATCAGCCGCGGACGGAGGCCTCGCACGCCCGGCGATGGACCCACCACGCGACGACACCCATCACGCCGTCGCCCAGCGCCGACACCGGGACGAGCCAGGCGTGCTGGCCAAAGAGGAAGGCCAGCGTCAGGAAGACCACCGCGACGCTCTTGGCGAACAGCAGCAGACCGATCGAGCGATACCGGAGGAACTCGTACAGGTAGCCGAAGGCGACGACGAAGTGGAACACCCCGGCCTGGCGGGCGAAGAAGGTCGGCTGCAGCTCGCCGAAACCGCCGAAGCGGGCGCCCCACCTGGCGAGCAGCGTCAGGCCGATCCCGACCGCGATCGTGTGCGCGACGATCAGGACGATCAGGATGCGCTCCGCCCGGGGCCAGTTCACCGCCGTTCCCACCAGATGTCGGGCTCACCCGGCGGGACGCGTGGGACCGGCGGATGCCCGAGCCGTTCCAGCTCCTTCACGACCTCCGCGCCGGCCAGCGGTACCGCGGCCCGAACGGGCGGCGTCATGCCGATCAGGTGGTCCACGGTGCCCGGGATGGCGCCGACGAGCAGCACCTCGCGCGGCGGGTCGCCGCGGAACTCGAGCGCCATGAGGGACTCCTTCAGCCCGGGATCGTGCGGCGAGAGCCGGGGCTGCGGCGCGTGCTTGAGGATCTGGTCCTTACGGTACAGGCGCAACTCGCCCGGTGCGCCCTCGGACCGTACGGTGTCGACGACGACGATCACCTCGTGGCCGACCAGGAAGGGGTGGAGGTCGAGGCCGGGGGTGCCGAGATCCTCGACCGACACCCCCTGCCCGAACTCGTAGTGGGCCGTGAGCCACTGAACGACCCAGGGACCGAACGCGTCATCGCCCTCCAGGACGTTCCCCAGCCCGACGACCGCAATCGTCACAGCACCTTCACCCGGCCGATCTCGTTCCCCTCGACGTCGATCGTGTGGACCGCGCAGGCGAGACAGGGATCGAACGAGTGGATCGTGCGCAGGACCTCGAGCGGCTTCTCCGGTTCGGCGATCGGATTGCCGATCAGCGAGGCCTCGTACGGGCCGCGCTGGTCCTTCTCGTCGCGCGGGCCGGCGTTCCAGGTCGACGGGACCACGGCCTGGTAGTTCTTGATCTTGCCGTTGTCGATCACGATCCAGTGCGAGAGCGTGCCGCGCGGCGCCTCGTGGAAGCCGAAGCCGCGCTGCTCGCCCGCCGGGAAGACCGGGGGGTTGAAGATCGCGACGTCGCCCTTGCCGATGTTGCCGACGAGCAGCTCCCACTGGTGGACCGCGGCGTCGAACATCACGGCGCAGCGGACGACGCGGGAGACGTGGCGGCCCAGCGTCGAGTGCAGGTGGTTCACGCCGAGCTGCGTTCCGGCCAGCTTGGAGGCCAGCCCGACCGCTTCGCCGAGGTACTTCTTGGTCGGCTCGTGGCCGGCCGCGACGCCGACGAGGACCGCGGCCAGCGGTCCGACCTGCGTCGGCTTGCCGGCGAAGCGCGGGGCCTTGACCCACGAGTACTTCGCCTCCGGCGTCCACTCGGTGTACTTCGGAACCGTCTCCTCTTCCCAGGGGTGCCGGTCCCAGTCGCCGTCGTACCAGCTCCGTGCGATCGACTCGGTGACGTTCTCCTGGAAGTACTGGTCATCGAAGCTGGTGATCGGCTTGAAGGTGGACAGGTCGCCGCCCATGATCGTGCCGCCGGGCAGGTCGAACTGCGTCCCCTTGCCGTCCAGCGGCAGATCCGGGACGGCGAGGTAGTTGGTCACGCCCGAGCCGTAGCCGAGCCAGGCGGGGTACATCGCCCCGATCGCCGCGACGTCGGTCAGGTAGACCTTCTTCACGAAGGCTCCGACCTCGTCGAGGATGTCCTTGATGAAGTAGAGCTTCTCCATGTTGAGCGTGGAGGAGCTGTCGAGGTTGATCGCGTTGGCCACGCCGCCGACCGCGAGGTTCTGGATGTTGGGCGTCTTGCTGCCCAGCAGCGTGACGATCTGGTTGACCTTCCGCTGGATCTCGAGCGCCTGCAGGTAGTGCGCGACGGCCATCAGATTGACGTCCGGCGGCAGCTTCATTGCCGGGTGGCCCCAGTAGCCGTTGGTGAAGATCCCGAGCTGGCCGCCGGCGACGAAGCTCGCCAGCTTGTCCTTGACCGCCTGCATCTCCTGCACGCTGTTGCCCGGCCAGTCGGAGAGTGTCTGCCCGATCTTCGCGGCGCCCGCGGGATCGCCCTTGAGCGCCGAGACGACGTCCACCCAGTCCAGCGCGGAGAGCTGGTAGAAGTGGACGATGTGATCGTGCACCGCGTGGGCGGAGATGATCAGGTTGCGGATGTACTGGGCGTTGAGTGGAATCTCCAGCTTCAGCGCGTGCTCGACGGCGCGCACCGAAGCGATGGCGTGCACGGTGGTGCACACCCCGCAGAAGCGCTGCGTGAAGACCCAGGCGTCGCGGGGGTCGCGGCCCTTCAGGATGACCTCGATGCCGCGCCACATCGTCCCGGTGGACCAGGCGTTGGTGATTCGCCCGCCATCCACCTCGACGTCGATCCTCAGGTGGCCCTCGATACGGGTGATTGGGTCGACGGTGATCCTCTGTCCCATGGTCTAGCTCCTCGACGCCGCGTGGCGGGCACCGCTCAGGATCGGGAACATCTTGACGATCGCGAGATAGACCGCGATCTCGGCCGCGAAGATGCCAAAGGTGATCAACAGCTCGGTGAACGACGGAAAGTAGGACCAGTTATTGCCGGGATTGAAGGCGACCAGGTAGGTGTTGACACGGAACAGCGCGCCGCCCAGCAGCAGCAGGATCGCGGCCCGCACCTGCCAGGTCGCCCGGCTGCGCCGCTCGGGCACGAACAGGATCAGCGCCCCGGCGAGCGTGAGCAGCACCTCGGCCAGAAAGAAGAGCCCCTTGCCCGTGAAGAGCAGGCCGATCCTCCCGCGGATCAGCACCTCGACCAGCCGGAAGGCCACCCAGAACAGCGCGACCCACGCCGTGACCTTGGAGAGGGACGCGAGCATCGGCGTTTCGCTCGGGCGCCGGAAGGCGGCCGACGAGAACTGCGCCTCGAGCGTGACGACCGCGTAGCCGATCATGATGCAGTTGACGAGGAACAGGAACGGGAGCCACGGGGTGTACCACAGCGCGTTCATCCGCGGCCCGGGGAGCAGCATCATCGTGCCGAGCGAGCTCTGGTGCATCGTCGGGAGCAGCAGGCCGAGGGCGAAGATCCAGACCGACCACTTGTCGACGAAGCGCAGACCCCATTCCGAGAGGCTCCGCAGCGAGGGGTTGCTGCCGTGGCGCCACTTCTCGAAGAAGGCCGGCGAGAGCTCGATCAGCAGGACCAGGTTGTAGGCCGCGACGCAGAGCGCGACCTCGAGCTGCGGGGAGTGCGACCAGCGCCAGAAGAAGACCGGCACCTTCCACAGCTCCCAGAACCGCCCGAGGTCGATCGTCACCGCGATCACCGCGAGGCCGTAGCCCAGCAGGCTGGTCAGCACCGCGGCACGGATCAGCGGGTGGTAGCGGCCCCTGTTGAGGATGTAGACCAGGAGTCCGACCGCGTAGCCGCCGCAGCCGAGCGCGGTGCCGACGACGACGTCGATCGAGATCCAGACGCCCCAGGGGTAGCCGTTGTTGAGGGCGCTCACGGACCCGATTCCGTTGAGGAAGCGCCAGAGGGCGACCAGGCCGCCGACGGCGGCGATCGCCAGCAGGATCAGCATCGGGCGGGTCAGGATCTTCCCGCCGACGGGTGAGTGGACTTCCGCGTGGCTGCTCATCGCCGGGTCTCCCCGTGTCCGTCGACGTCAGTGTCGTGGCTGCTCCGGTTGCGGAACATCACGACCGCGAGCGCACCGTAGAGCACGGCCGGCGCGATGAAGCCGCGGTAGAGCCCCTGCTGGACCGTGTTGGCGAGGCGCGGTGTGCTCTCCGGACCGACTTCCGGCAGCCCGAGGCTCGCGAACGGAACGTGGGCGAGGTAGACACCTGGTCCCCGCCGGCGTCCTCGATCCCGTAGACGCGGTCCTCGACGTAGCGCCCGGGGTTGTCGGCCACGCGCTGCCGGGCGATCTCGATCAGCTCGTTGCGCGTCCCGTAGATCA
>CAVPCQ010000014.1:0-19077 GCA_963702425.1 uncultured Acidobacteriota bacterium | reverse complement strand
CGGGCAGCAGCAGCACCGCGCCGGCGCGCGGCCGCGGCGCCGCCTGCCAGCGCTGCGGCGACGCGGCCGCGTCCACGCCCGCGACCGCCGTGCGGCCCGTCCCGGCCCACCAGGCCGACAGCGCGCGAGCGAGTTCCGCGGTGCCGTCCTCGCCGGGATAGGACGGCGCGCCGCTAGACCCACGGCGGCTGCGTCTCCTCCGGGCGCAGGATCACCATCGTGCGGTTCAGAGACGCCAGTGCGGGTGGCAGCTGCGAGAAGCCGGGGAGCGGCTTGTCGGGCGTCAGGTCGGCCTCGTGGCCCAGCACCAGGCGCTGCAGCACCGCGCGCGGGAACGGCGCCTCGAGCTGCCGCCCGCCCGAGGCCGACAGGCGCAACACGACCGCCGGCACGCCCGCCGCCGTCGTCGTCTCGCCGACGCGCTGGAGCAGCATCAGGTCTTCGGGAAGCGCAGCAGCGGCGGCCACCGCTTCCGGGGCGGCCGCGGGCTGCGGTGCGGCCTCGAACGGCAGCAGTGCGATCGCCCCGCCCGGCTCGACGCGGTAGCGCAGCGCCCGCTGGTCCTCGACGCGCACGATCACCAGCGCGCCGCCCGCAGCGTCGCGGGTCGCGCGCCGGTAGCGCGCGTCGGCGGCCGCCGGCCAGGCGACCATCTCCCCCGCCGCAGGCGCGTGCGCGGGGAGCGTCGCCGCCGGGAGCCCGGCCGGGTCCTGCTGCCAGGCCTCGCGCGGTGCGGCGGGCTGCGCGTCGAGGACGCCGCCGCGGCGCCCCGCGGCGCGGGCGATCCCGCGCCGGCAGCCGGACGCTGCCCGCGCCGTCGCCCCGAGCCCGGTCAGCCCGCCGCCCCGCCCCGCGGCCCGCGCCAGGGACGAACTCATTCCCAGGTCGAGCCCGCCGATCCCGACGCTGAAGACGCGCGGCGGATCGCCGGCCTGGGCGCGCGCGCGCAGCTTCGCGCGGTCGGCCTCGGGCAGCGTCCCGAGCACGAGCTGGTGCATCCGCAGCCGCTCGGCGCGGAAGGCCGCGGCGTCCAGCTCGGTGTCGGCCGCGGCCGCGGTGTTCAGCTCGGCCAGCTCCGCCGCCAGCGCGGCCTGCGGTGGGTCGCGCCGGTCCAGCGCCGCCAGCGCGCGGCGGTAGCGCTCCGCCGCGGCGAGCGGCCGGCCGCTCGGCGGTGCGAGTCGGTCGAGCGCGGCGCCGACGTCGACCCGCTCGAAGACGTCCACAGCGCCCGGCCCCGGGTTCTCCGGCACCGCGTTGAAGGCCAGCAGTTGCGGGAACTGCCGCGGCGTCGGCGTCGCCGGCAGCTCGATCGCGAGCAGCGCGTCGAGCTCGGGCACGGCCAGGCCAGCCCGCTCCGCCGCGCGCAGCCACGTGAAGAGCGACAGCCAGCGCACCGCCTGGTCGAGGTCGGCCATCTCGGGGAAGACGCGCGCCAGAGCGTCGTAGTCGCGGTTGATCTCGTCGACGGTCGCTTTCGTCCAGGGCGCCGCCGGGGCCGCGCCCTCGCCGGTGTCGACTTGCACCTTCTCGGAGGCCGCGGCCATCCGCGCGCGGCGCATCGCCAGCAGGTCGCCTTCCGCCGAGAGCGTCAGCTCGACCGTGTCGGGATAGAACCAGAGCCGCGTCTGCTGGCCGGAGAGCCCCTTCGAGCCGGGGTCGGCGGCGAAGCGCTCGAGGTGCGTCCGGAAGCCGGGCACCGCGGCCCGCACGCGCGAGCGCACGTCGGCCTCTTCGACGATGTCGATCCCCAGCGAGAAGGTCTTGAAGCGCGCGTCGCACAGCAGGCTCACCATCCCGAGTCCTGTGTCGCGCAGCCGCCCGCCGTAGTTGACGAGCGCCATCTGCGGCGCGAAGCCGCGGTCGAGGCTCATGTAGGGCTCGGCCGCCCCGCCGTGGAAGACCGCGCGGTAGGCCACCGCGGCGTCGGCCAACGACAGCGGGCGGCCGAGGATCGATGGTTTCACGGCGGCCGGGCTGCCGAAGAGCGTGATCGCGCCGTCCGGGTCGAGACGCGCCCCCTCGAGCGTCAGCCCCTGGTCGAGGAAGCGCTGCCAGGCGACGAGGTCGAGCGGCGGGCGCGTGCCGTCGGGGCGCATGGCGTCGACGCTCACGCGGTGCGGCCGCGCGCCGAGCAGGAAGCGCGTGCGGGCCGGGAAGTGCGCGTAGGCCCGGACCTCGACCGTCAGCGGCTTGCCGATGCGGCGCCGCTCCGCGGCCAGGGCGTGGCGCACCACGGGCCAGGCCTCGGCCCAGGCCGTCTTCGCGGCCTCCACTTCGTCCACGGCGGGGACGCGCGCGCCGTCGCCGCCGGCCTCTCCGGCCGACCAGGGCACGAAGGCGCGGAGCCGGCCCTGGCCGTCGCTCTCCAGCAGGTAGCGCCGCGCGCGCACCAGCTCGACCCAGGCCGGCTCCGGCGGCCCCCGGCGGGAAGAGCGTCGCCGAGCTCGACGAACGCCGGCGCGCCGGCGCCGGCGGCGGCGGTGGCGTCGACGGCGTCGGCCAGCACGAACGCCGTAGGGCTCGAGCAGCGGATCGACCAGCGAGTGGTCCGCCGCGTCTCCGGCATCGGAGGACGTCGCGCGCGGCGAACCGGCACCGGGACGCGGCCGGCCGCCGAGCCGCTCGAGCACCAGCCCGACCGGCTCACCCGAGTGGGTCGGCTGGCGCAGGTCCACCAGCGGCCGGTAGTCGAGGACGATCCAGCCGGCGGCCGGTGCGGGGGCCGCGGGCGCGGTCGACGGGGAGGCCGCAGGCGGAGCCGGGGACGCCGCAGCGGCCCGGGCGACAGCCCGGCGCCGACCGACGACGGCGACGAGAAGAGCGAGGACGAGCGGGAGCCGGACGCGCAAGAAGCCTCCTCCCGGCGCGGCCGGGCCGAGGGGTATCTTCCCCGGCCGCGGGACGGATCGCCAAGGACGATCGGCCCTGCCCGCGGAGGACGCCGCCGCGCCCCGCCGCGCGGCAGGCGGCCGCGGCCGGCCCCGGCCCGGCCCGCGCCCGACGGGGCGGCGCGGGCCGGGCCGCTGCGGCTATCCTCCCGCCCGCGCCCACCCGGCGTATCGAAAGGACAGGCGACGATGCAGGACCGGAAGATCGCGGTACTCGGCGGGGGGATGGTGGGCGGCTTCATCGCGCGGCGGCTGGCGCACGACGGCTTCGCCGTGACGCTCTACGACCGCGACGCCGCCGCGCTCGAGGCCTCGCGCCGCCGCGCCCCGCTCGCGGTGCGGGAGGCGGACCTGTCGCGCGCGGAGACCGTCGCCGAGGCGGCCCGCGCGGCCGATATCGTCGTTGGCGCGGTGCCGGGCTTCCTCGGCCACGCCACCGCGCGTACGGTGATCGACGCCGGCGCGGCCGCTGGTCGACATCTCGTTCTTCCCCGAGGACCCGCGCGACCTCGACGCCCCGGCGCGCACGCGCGGCGTGGCCGCGATCCTCGACTGCGGCGTGATGCCGGGCCTCGGCGGGATGCTCGGCGCCTACCTCGCGCGGCGGCTGACCCGCGCCGACGCGCTGACGATCATGGTCGGCGGGCTCCCCGTCGCGCGCCGCTGGCCGCTCGAGTACAAGGCCCCCTTCTCGCCGATCGACGTGATCGAGGAGTACACGCGGCCGGCGCGCTTCCGGGACCGCGGCACGCTGGTGACCCGTCCCGCGCTCTCCGAGCCCGAGCTGATCGACTTCCCCGGCGTGGGGACGCTCGAGGCCTTCAACACCGACGGGCTGCGCACGCTGCTCTGGACGCTCGACATCCCGACGATGCGCGAGAAGACGCTGCGCTGGCCGGGACACATCGAGAAGATCCGCGTGCTGAAGGCGCTGGGGTTCTTCGGCGAGCAGCCGCTCGCGATCGGCGACCAGCGCGTGCGGCCGCTCGACCTGACCGCGCGCCTGCTGATCGACGACTGGAAGCTCGAGCCCGGCGAGCAGGAGTTCACGGCGATGCGGGTCGAGGTCGAGGGGCTCGAGGGCTCGCAGCGGGTCGTCAAGCGGGTCGACCTGCTCGACCGGACCGACCCGTCGACCGGCGACTCGTCGATGGCCCGCACGACCGGCTGGCCGGCGATCGTCGCCGTGCGGCTGATGGCGGAGGGGAAGCTCGCCGAGCCGGGGGCCCGGCCGGCCGAACTGCTGGCGCTCGACGAGCCGCTGTTCCGGGAGTTCCTCGCCCACCTCGACGAGGCCGGGATCGCGCTGCGGTTCGCCTAGACCGGCGTTCGCAGGACTCGGGCCGGCACGGAGGCCGGCCCCTACAAATCGTCGCGGCGCGAGCTGTAGGGGCCGGCCTCCGTGCCGGCCCGAACGCGGTCAGTTGTCCTGCCCGTAGAACCCCTTCGACCACTGCTGCAGGTTGTCGTTGGCCTCGCGCATCATCGGGGCCATCGCGCCCATCGAGATCATCCGCTCGTTGAGCGTGTTGAAGGCCCCCTTCAGCGGACGGGTGAAGTCGACGAACAGGACCACGCGGGTCCCGTCGGTCTCGTTCCAGACCTCGTGGTTGAAGGTGTCGTCGAAGACCAGGCTCTTCCCTTCCTCCCAGTGGCGCACCTCGCGCGCCACGCGGATGCGGCAGCGTTCCCTCGGCTCCGGCACGATCAGGCCGAGGTGGTATCGCAGGATCCCGTTGTACGCGCCGCGGTGCGGCGGAATGTACTTGCCGGGCGAGAGGATCGAGAAGAACGCGTTCTTCATTCCCGGGATCCGGTTCAGGATCCGCATCGTCTCCGGGAAGCGCCGCTGGTTCTCGGCGCAGTCGACGCCGATCGCGGCCAGCCAGAAGGTCTTCCACTGCGAGTCGGTCGTGATCGTCTTGACCGGCTCGAGGATCTCGTGGAAGTTGGGGAGCCGGTCGCGCTCCGGCATGATCCGGTCGAGCTCCGCGCGGATCAGCCGCCACTCTCCCTCGACCTCCCGCACCCAGGGAAACAGCGACGTGTCGTAGAAGGGCGGGTCGCCGTGGATCGACATCCGGACGACGAGCGACTCCAGCCCGTCCCCGAGCGCACGGACGCCGCGCTCGATCAGGCTCCTCGGGGGGGCGAGTCGATGCGCGCGGTCGGCCGGGGCGACGGACAGGCGCGACGGGTCGAAGTAGCTCTGGGTCTTCGGATCGGCAGCCGAAGCGTACTGCATGACGAGGTCTCCCTCCGCGGGACGGTCTCCGCACCGTCCGGGACGTTGCGGGATGATAGCGCGATTGGGTCGGCGCGCGAGACGGACGCGGCGGGCCCCGCCCCTGGCGGCCGGATCTCCGCCCTATCTCGGCCGCCTTCCCCGACCTATCGTTCTCGTCCTCCCTGCTCTTCTCTTCCCTCGTTCCGGTTCCACGCCACGCACGACGTCGAATCACGCCCGGTGTAGCGCGGGCAGACCGAGCTACCCGGACCCGACCTGCTCGAAGACGGCAAACGGGCCCCACGTCCCCCGGTAGACGTACGCCCCCCAGGCGGCGCGGAACCGCGGGTCGCGCAGGAAGTACGCCAGGAAGTCGAAGCGCGTCGCACCGAATCCCTGCTTCTGAGGACTGACGTCGACGAGTGCGAACGCGGGGCGGGCGCGCAGAAAATCGTCGACGAACGTGTCCAGTTGGAACCGCTCGAGGTCGTCCATCTGCTCGCGCCGGCGGTAGATCGTCCCGTCCGGCCCCGTCGGAGCGTTCTGGTAGTACTTCGGCAGGATCCAGAGGAAGGACCACCGGGTCGGCCAGAGAGCGCCGCTGTAGTTGTAGAGCGGGAACGCCGGCCAGATGTTCGAGGCGAGGAAAACCACCGGCCGGCCCGCCGCCCGCTGTCTCAACTCGGCGGAGAGCCGGCCGAACGTGCCGCCCGAGAACGCCGCGGCGTCGCGCGCGGCCGCCGAGAGCGCCAGCCCGGTCTGCACCGTCACGCTCGCCGCCACCACCATCGCGCACGCCACGACGAACCGCCGGATCGAAGCGCGGGTCAAAGGACGGCGCCGGAGGCGCGCGCAGGTCCGGGCCAGGAGGAGGGGGGCCGTGGTGAGGACGACCACCGCCAGGAGCCACTCCCCGCCGGCCCGCGCCGGGTAGTAGTGATAGTCGAAGCCCTTGTGCTGGATGAAGAGGACGGCGATGAAGCCCAGCACGGCGAGCGTCAGCACGCGACGCAGCTCGCGGCGCGCGCCCGGGAGACCGGGGAGCAACGCGGCAAGCACCGCCACCACGGCTGTCGGGCCGAAGACCAGCAGCTTGTCGAGGATCGCCGCGAGCGGCGCGTCGTAAGCGTCGTAGGCCCGGAGGGCCATCGTCACGACGTCGAGGTAGCCGGGCATGAACAGCAGCATGAACGCCGCGAAGAGCGCATGGAAGGCCACGACGGCGAGCGCCTCCGGGCGCGTCCACGGCCATCCCCGGCCGCGGAACACCGTCAGGTACACCTCGAGCACGAGCCAGGGAAGGACGAAGTACGGCTTGAGCGCGAGCCCGAACGCGCCGGCGAGGCCGGCCGCCAGGGCGAGGCGCAGCCCGACGGTCCGGTTCGCGGCGCGCGCGGCGACCAGGACCAGGTAAGGGGCGAAGAACAGGAACATGAGATAGTCGCGTTCCGCGAAGTCGTAGCGCGAGAGGCCCCATAGCGGCACGAAGAGCGCCGCGAGGAATGCCGCGCGTTCCGCCCGCGTGGAGAGCAGACGCGTCCGCCGCAGGATGGTCCCGGCGAGCACGAGCGAGCCGACCGCGAAGCCGAAGGTCCAGAGCTGGAAGACCCTGATCGGCGAGACCGCCAGCGCGTTCGCCAGAGCAACCGGCGCGGCCGAGAACCAGACGAAGAGGGGGGGTTCGTCTCGATCAGGTCCACGTACAGCCGCTCGCCGCCGAGGATCCGATCCGCGAGGGCCAGTCCGACGCCGACGTCGGGGTTGACGATCGTCAGGACGACGATCGCCAGCCCCGCCGCCCCCAACGCGCCGAGCCAGAGGCTCCCCGCCACCGACAGACCCCCGCCCCGCTTCCCCGTCATGCGCGTCGCCTCGTCGGCATCCCGGACCGGCGAGAATCCGGCCGATCGGCGCGTTTCCAGGTCCAGAGCGAATTCAGCCAGTAATTGAACACGACGCCCGTGCCGATGCCGATCAGCGCGCCCAGCAGGTCCCAGACCCGGAATCCGAGCGTCGCGCCGAGAAAGACGCCGTAGTTCACGAGGCCGGCCAGCCCGGAAACGACCTGGAAGCGCAGCATGCGCCCGACGAAGCGGCCCCGGCGTTCACGCGTTCTGAAGGTCCAGAGCTCGTTCAGGACGAAGTTCGAGAGGATCGACGACTCGATGGCGACGGCGGAGGCGAGCGGCAGCGCGACCTGAGCCTGTCGGGTCAGGACGACGTAGAGACCGAGGTTGACGATCACCCCCGAGGCGCCGACGACGCAGAACGCGATGAACTCGCGCGAACCTCGAAACCGCAGGCGAGCCAGGTTCAGCGCGAACTCCACCTGATCGCGGAGAGACAGCTTCGACACCCCGTGGCGGCGCGGACCGAAGACGATCGGGATCTCCACGGGGCGGGCACCGTGGCGCAGAAGCTCGTACAGGAACGAGGTCTGGAACGCGTAGCCCCGTGTCGCGAGCCGGGAGAGATCGCACTCCTTGACCAGGCGAGCCCTGATGCAGCGGTACCCGGAGGTGCAGTCGTGGAGGCGCGGCAAACCGCCGACGAAGCGGACCAGGGCATTGCCCGAGAGGCTCAGGAACTTCCTCCAGAGCGAGAACTCCGGCGTGCCGCCCCCCGGCGCGAACCGCGAGCCGATCACGAGGTCGAAGCCGTACTGGGTCATGGCCACGAACAGCGGGATGAGCGCGGGATCATGCTGAAGATCCGCGTCCATCTCGAAGAGCAGATCGGGGTCGAGCGTGGCGATGGCGTGCGCGATGCCGCGCTTGTACGCCTCACCCAGGCCTCTTCGCTCGCCTTGATCCAGGTGGAGGTGGGGATTGCCGGCCGAGAGCTCCCGCACGATGTCCGCCGTCCCGTCGGGTGACGTGTCGTCGACGACGAGCACGTGCAGTTCGTGCGTCGGCACGCGTGGCGCCTGGGAGAAGATGCCTTCGAGCGCCGTGCGGATGCTCCCCGCCTCGTTGAAGGTCGGCAGCACGACACAGGCGATCGGTCGCCCCATCGGGTCGCCTCCGCGCCGGCAGGTCGGCGCAATCATCGGCCGGATCGTGACCGCCAGGACGGGTAGCCGGCATGGCGGCGAAAGCTGACCGGCGATCACACCGCGACCCCGGGCGGCGGTGATTTCCGATCCCGGGCTATACTAGGTGTGAGTTGGGGGAAGCGAAAGGTCGGCGGGAAGAGGCGTGTCGAGAACGGTCCGTTCGCGAGTGATCGCGTGGAGCTTCCTCGTCCTCGTGCACGCCACGCTTGCGGCGTGGTACGCAGTTCCGGTGCCGGCGGGGCTGCCGATCGACGACGCCTTCATCCACCTCGTCTACGGCCGGGCGCTCGTTGAGCACGGTTCGCCGCAGTACAACGACGGAGCGACCGAAACCGGCTTCACGAGCCCGGCGTGGATCGCCGTCGCCGCCGTCGCGGAGGCCGGCTCGCGGGCCACGGATCTCCCGGCGCCGATCCTGCTGAAGGCGCTCGGAACGGCTTTCGGCGCGGCGTGCAGCGTCCTCGTCTTCGAGCTGGTTCTCGCGCTCGCCGGTTCTCTCGCCGCGGCCGCTGCTGCGGGCCTTCTCTGTGCGCTCGATCCGTCGCTCGCCTTCGCCCAGGTCTCCGGCATGGAGGTCCCGCTGGCGGCCGCCCTCGCCCTCGGCGCAGCGCTCGCGCTCTCCGCCGGCCGAACCCGCCCCGCCGGACTTCTGTTGGCACTCGCGCTTCTCGCGCGGCCGGAGATGGCGGTGCTCGTGGTTCTCGCCGCGGCTACGCTGCTCCTGAGCCGCAGCGCGTGGGCGGATCCGGGGGGAGGTCTTCGCCAGGCGGCGACGCTGCTCGGCCCGGTGCTGCTCGCCGGCCTCGCCTGGAGCCTGTTCTGCCTCGCCGCGTCGGGTCACCCCTTCCCGGCGACGGCCTACGCCAAGGTCGAGGGGGGGCACCTCGGCACGCTGCCCCGGGTTCTCGGCCAGTTCGCGCTCCTGCCGCCGGTGAACCGGTTCGGCATCGGCCTGCTCATCTGCGCTGCCGGGGTCGTGACGCTGGTCCGCGGGCGACTGCGGGGCGCGTGGGTCATCGTCCTGTTCCCGTGGCTCTTCGTGGCAGCGATCGCCGCGACGCGCTGGATGCCCATCCGAGGCATGCTCCACATCTACTGGTTGCGCTACCCGCTGCCCGCCCTGCCGTTCCTGTTCGTTGCGCTCGGCTGCGGAATCGCCGCACTGTCCGGCAGAGGCGCCCACGCCGCTTGGCGGGGAGGCCTGACGGCGTTGGCGCTCGCGGCCTCCCTCTGGCCGGTTGCCACCGGCCTGTCGGAGAGCCGATTCCGCTACGTGGCGAACTGCCGCAACATCGAGAACATGCAGGTCGCGGCGGGGCGCTGGCTCGACACGCTGCCGGGTCCGACCGCGGTGCTCGTCAACGACGCGGGCGCCATCCGCTACTTCGGCCGGCAGCGAACGATCGACCTGATCGGGCTGAACTCCAAGGACGTTCTCTTCGCTCCGGGACTCCAGGAGAGGATCGCCAGCGATCCCTTCGCTCTCCGCTCATTCATGGATCAGGAACGGGCGACGTACCTGATCGTCTTCCCGGACTTCTTCCCGCGCCTGACCCGGTCGCCACGTTTCCGCGATCTCTTCGAGGAGATCCGGTCCTTCCGG
This sequence comes from uncultured Acidobacteriota bacterium, assembly GCA_963702425.1. Lineage (GTDB taxonomy): Bacteria > Acidobacteriota > Polarisedimenticolia > J045 > J045 > JALOKP01. Next base: position 9,304 of record CAVPCQ010000014.1, on the reverse strand, counting down.
AACGAGGCGGTCCCGGAAGCGGCGCTTCCGGCGTCGAGCCTGCCCGTGTACGCGCCGCGGGGGAGCGGACTCCGCGGCGCCGGGGCGCGGTAGCGAACGCGACCTTGGGCCGGGCGGCCCTCGGTCCGCGGGTCGGTCGGCCGCCGGACGGCATTGTTCGGCGCCCGACGTCTAGACTTCCTCCCCCTGCCCGGCCGCTTTGCTCCTCTTGCCTTTCCCTTCCTGCTTGTTCTTCTTGCTCTCCTTGTCCTTCTTCTTCCTCTTCTCGCTCTTGCTCTTCTTCTCCTTCTTCTCCTTCTTTGCCTGCTTCGCCTCCTTGTTCGTCTTCTGGTTCTTGTCCTTCCGCTCGTCGCTTCGATCGGGCCGCGGCGCCAACTCGCACGAGTCGACGATCGGGCAGCCGCGGCAGTACTCGTCCTTCTTCTTGTACCGATCGCAGCACTTGTCCTTCTTGCCCATCGTCGCGCTCCGGGGTCCGGTGCCCATGATGCCGAGGTGCGGTGCGGTCCGTCCAGTGCTCAGGGACACCGCGCCGTGGCGGCCTCGATCTCCGTGTCGCGGCTCGCGGCCTGGCCGCCTCCCGGTAGCTCGTCGTAGGTCCCGCCGCGCGCGCAGGCGACGCCCCTCAGCACGTAGAAGCCGCTCGGCCCCGCGGCGCCGTCCGTCGCCTCGAGCATCGGCGCGTCGTCGGCCAGGCAGCCGCTCACGGCTGCGGCGAAGTCGCCCCGGGTCGCCACCAGTGTCGCCAGGTCGCCCCGCACGATGTCGTAGGCTGCGGCCGCGGCGAGCGCCGGCCAGGCGAGACGCGCCAGCGCCCCGTCGCGGACCAGCGTCACCCGGGCCGAGCCGTCCGGTCGCGGGACGTCGTCGACGGTACCGTCGCAGTCGTTGTCGAGCCCGTCACAGGTCTCGGCGGACGGATCCTCGTCCACCGAGCCGTCGAGGTCGTTGTCGAACCCGTCGCAGACGTCGGGGCCGGGGCGTACGCGCGCTTCGGCGTCGTCGGGGTCACCGCCGCACTCGCTGAACCCGTCCCCGTCGTGGTCGTCGAACGCGGATGAGCCGAGGAACGGTCCGAAGACGACCGCACCGATCGCCGCGTCCCCGGAGCCGGGGCCTGCTCCCGAGGGGCCATTCGCCGCCGCCCACCAGTTCCGGGATGCCTGGATCGGCTGAGCCGCCAGGTTGACGAGGCCCTGCCCGTTTCCGGTGAGGTCCGACAGCTCGATCCGGTTCGCTGCTCCCTGCGGCTCGGCGACGAAGTCGGCCTGGAGGCCGATCGCGTTCGTCTCGAGTTCCAGGCAGCGCAGCGTCGTTCCCGTCGGCACGCCCGGGTCGGTCGGGCCGCGGAAGAGGCGGACGGCCGCACCGCGGGCCCGCGTCACCGTCGCCCGGTCGACCGTCGTGCCGACCGAGTCCAGCATCTCGCTCGCGCAGTCACCGGCCGCGCGGCCGGCGATCCGGATCCCCTCGGACCCCGCCGTGGCATCGATCGTGAGTTCGCTCAGCGCGGTCGTCTCGGCCAGCTCGACGTGTACGCCCGCGGCCCATCCACCGCCGTACCAGGCCGGCGCCGCGTGCGGCACGATCGTGGCCCGTTCGACCGTCGTCCCGCGGGCGAGTCGCACCGCGACGCCGCGGCTCACGCCCTCGATCACGGTGTCCTCGATCGCGTTATGTTCCGCGATCGCGGCCGCGCCCCCTTCGCAGGCCGCGCGCCCGGCGACGAGCACGCCGTCGCGCGAGCGGTGACCGCAGGCATCCTGCCCGAAGGCGTCGCGCAGCACGCCGTCGATCGTCAGCCGCGCCAGCCGGTTGCCATCGCTCTCGCCGGTAACCCGCAGTTCGCTCACCCCGTTCGAGGCGAGGCAGAGGTCGGTCAACGACGAGGCGCGGACGTCCTGCAGGGACAGGCCGGCTTCGTTGCCCTGGTTGGTGCCGCAGGGCGTGCCGGCGCCGGCGTCGCGGAGCGTGAGGTTTGAGACCGTGACGCCGCTCACGCCGGAGAGTTCGAGCGCCGGGAGATGCGACCCGCCGGACTGCGTGCCGTCGAGCACGCTCGGCGAGCAGGCGTTCGGGGCGGCGATCCCCTCGAGGTCGATCGGCCGGTTCAGCGCGAAGTGACCGAGGTAGTTCCCCTCGCCGATCAGCACCAGGTCGCCCGGCACCGCGGCGACGAGCGCGTCCTGCAACAGGTCGAAGCAGGCCGCGACGGGCGGGGCCCAGCCGGACGACATCGGTCGCCGCACGAGGAGCGGGGCCGTGCCGCGCGCGATGTAGCCCGAGACATCGACCGGCCCGCGCACGCCGTCCGACGCGCTCGCGGGCCCGCCGGCTCCGCCCCACCACGAGTGGCGGGCGTCGAAGGTCGCGCTCCGGTCGTTCTCGACCGCAACCGCGTTGCCGGAAAAGAGGTTCTCGCGGACGGAAGAACCGTCGCCGGCCGTGGCCTCGACGGCGACCGCGGCGACGGTATTGGCCGTGAACCGGTTCGAGACGATCGCGATCCCGGAGGTCTGGCCCGTGAGCCGCACGCCGACGCCGTTGTCCTCGACCCGGTTGCAGGCGAACTCGCCGCCCGACACGGCGCGGTAGACGGCCCCGTCGCCGTCGCGACCGGCGCCCGCCCCGACCTGGCCCTGGATCCAGTTCCCCTCGACGCGCAGCCGCGTCGCCTGCTCGACCTCGACCGCGGCGTGCGAGTCCGCTCCCGGCGCGAGGCCGTTACCGCGCAGCTGGTTCCCGACCACGAGGATCCAGTCGTTCTGCTTCCCCTCGGGCGGGGCCAGCACGCGAACCGCGGCCCCCTCGTTCTCGTCGATCAGGTTGCCGATGACCAGCAGCCGTCCGGTGCCGTTGAGTCCCAGCACGCCGCTGCCGCTCCCCGGCCGGCCGTCGGCCAGCATTCCGTGGAGGTGCACCGAGACGATCCGGTTCTGCGTGTCGGTGTCGGCCGGCGCTCCCGTGCTGTCGGCCACGACACCGAAGGCACAGCCGCTGATCCCCATGTTCTCGATCCGCGCGTGGCGCACGTCGGGGTGCGCGGGGTCGCCGATCCGCAGGCAGGCGTGACCCGGTGCGCCGGAGATCTCGATCCCGCCCACGGTCACGCGCGAGGCGCGGATCGAGACGACGTCGCCGGAGCCCGTACCGCGCAGCTCGGGGTTTGGCGGCGGACCCCAGCGCAGCAGCGACAGCGGCCGGTCGATGACCAGGTCCTCGACGTAGAGGCCGGCCCCGACCTGCACGGTCTCCTCGGTGCAGGCCGCACGGATCGCGCGCCCGATCGTGGCGCACGGCACCGCGGAGTCGAGGCAGAGGTTGTCCGCGTCGCTCCCGCCCGGGGCCACGAACCGGGTGCCCCGCTCCTCGTCGACCGAGCCGTCGCCGTCGTTGTCGAGGCCGTCGCACCACTCGAGTGCCGCCTCGTCGGCGAGCCGGCGGAACCCGGCCGGCTGCGGCGCCGTCCTGGGACCGGCGGTCGCGCGCCCGGGGACGGGCCGCTCGGCCGGCGGGGGAGCCGCCAGGGAGGTCGGCTCCCCCAGGAGGAAGCAGACACCCAGGCCGAGAGCGAGGTGTGGGGCGGTGCGGGGCATGGGCGGGAACCTCCGGCTACGCCGTCCGGGACGGCGCGGCGCCGGGAAACGTCGGTTCCGCGGGCCGTTTCGAGCAACCCCGGGCTTCCGGGCCGCCCCGGCCCCGGCTGACTGATCAGGCAGGTCGGGCTTATGATCGTGCTTCCTCGGGGCCCTCCCACCCGCCGCCCCGGCCCGCCGCGGCCCAGGCCGCACCCCCGGCGCGCCTCCGGGCGCCTGCCGGCAGGAGATGGAATCCATGGCGAAGTTCGTGAAGATCCGCGACGAGGAAGCCCTCGCCTACCACGAGTTCCCGCGCCCGGGGAAACTGGGTGTCTACTCGACCAAGCCCTGCAGCTCGCAGCGCGACCTGTCGCTCGCCTACACCCCGGGGGTCGCCGTGCCCTGCAAGGCGATCGAGGCCGACCCCGAAGCGGCCTACCGCTACACGAACAAGGGCAACCTCGTCGCCGTGATCAGCAACGGGACCGCGGTGCTGGGCCTCGGCGACATCGGGGCCCTGTCCGGCAAGCCGGTCATGGAGGGGAAAGGGGTCCTCTTCAACCGCTTCGCCGGGATCGACGTCTTCGACATCGAAGTCGATAGCCACGACGTCGAGGAGGTCATCCGCACCGTCCAGCTGATCGCCCCGACCTTCGGTGGGATCAACCTCGAGGACATCAAGGCCCCCGAGTGCTTCGAGGTCGAGCAGCGGCTGATCAAGCTGCTCGACATCCCGGTCTTCCACGACGACCAGCACGGGACCGCGATCATCAGCACCGCGGGCATCCTCAACTCGCTGGAGATCCTCGGGAAGGGGCGCGACGCGTGCAAGGTGGTGATCCTCGGCGCCGGCGCCGCGGGGGTCGCGTGCGGCGACATGCTGGTCGCTTCCGGCTTCCCCAAGCGCAACATCCTGATGCTCGACCGCTCCGGCGTGATCTACAAGGGGCGGACCGAGCACATGAACCCCTACAAGGAGGCCTGGGCCAACGACACCAAGGACCGCACGCTGGCCGACGCGATGCGCGGTGCCGACATCTTCCTCGGCCTGTCCGGGCCGGACCTCGTCAGCGAGGAGATGGTCAAGTCGATGGGGTCGAAGCCGATCATCTTCGCGATGTCGAACCCCAACCCGGAGATCAAGTACGAGCTGGCCCGCGCCGCGCGCCCGGACGCGATCCTCGCCACCGGCCGCTCGGACTATCCCAACCAGGTCAACAACGTCCTCGGTTTCCCGTTCATCTTCCGCGGCGCACTCGACGTCGGGGCCCGGCAGATCAACATGCAGATGAAGCTCGCCGCGTCCAAGGCGCTGGCCGAGCTGGCGAACACCGACATCCCGGACGAAGTCCTGGCTGCGTACGGAGTCGACGAGCTGCGCTTCGGGCCGGAGTACATCATCCCCAAGCCGCTCGACCCGCGGGTGCTGCTGTGGGTCGCCCCGGCGGTGGCCCAGGCCGCGGTCGACAGCGGCGTCGCGCGCAAGGCCGACACGTGGCAGGGCAAGGAGGCCTACGCGAAGCACCTCGAGGTGACCTTCCTCGGGCCCGGCCGGCGCGTGATCCGCGGGTTCATGGACAAGGCCCGAAGCGTCCCCGCCCGGATCGTGCTGACCGAAGGCGACGAGCTGCACGTCATCCGCGCCGCGCAGCGGCTGGTCGAGGAGAAGATCGCGAGCCCGATCCTGCTCGGCGACGAGCAGAAGATCCGCGGCCTGGCCGAGACCCACGGCGCCGACCTCGCGGGGATGACGATCCTCGACCCCTACACGTACCCCGACCTGGACAAGCTCGCGGCGCGACTGTTCGAGAAGCGCCAGCGGCGCGGCGTGACGCCAGCCCGGGCCCGCCAGCTCGTGCTGCGCCCGACGACCTTCGGCCTGCTGCTGGTCGAGCTGGGGCTGGCCGACGGCCTGGTCGGCGGGATCGGCAAGGCCTACGCCGACATGGTCAAGCCGTCGCTGCAGATCATCGGCCCGCGGCCGGGGGTCAAGCGGGTCTCGGCCGCGATGGCCTGCATCCTCAAGGACCGGCTGCTGATCCTGTCGGACACCGCGATCAACATCGAGCCCGACGCCGAGACCCTGGCCGAGATGGCGATCCAGGCCGCCGAGACCGCGGAGTCGCTGTTCGACCTGCAGCCCAAGGTCGCGCTGATCTCGTTCTCCAACTTCGGGTCGGTCAACCACCCCGAGCCGGACAAGGTCGCGGCGGCGATGCGGATCGTGCGTGCGCGGCGCCCGGACCTGGTCGTCGACGGCGAGATGATGGTCGACACCGCGCTCAGTCCGGAGGTCGCCGCGGTCTGCCCTCAATCGCTGATCCAGGGCGACGCCAACGTGCTCGTCTTCCCCAGCCTCGACGCCGGCAACGCGGCCTACAAGCTGCTCCGGCACGCGGCCGGGGCGGAGATCGTCGGGCCGATCCTGTGCGGTCTGGCCAAGCCGGTGAACCTGCTCAACCACGTCGCGTCGACCGATGAAATCGTGCGCTCGGCGGCGATCACCGCGCTGCAGGCCGCGCGCCTCAAGAAAATGTAGGGGCCGGCCTCTGTGCCGGCCCGGTCCCGCGGCCGCGGATCCGGGGGGGCCGGCCGGGCCGGCCCCGGCCCGGACCCCGGAGGGCCCCGGCTCATCGAACGGCTGCCCGGCCTGTAAGCCCCTCCCCGCCCCGGGCGGGCCACCGTGGGGTCGGCCTGCCGGCCCGTCCCACCCGCTCAAGTCCAGCTTTCACAGAATCTTGACTGGCGCCCCCCTGATTCGTCCCTATACTTCTGCCCGTCGCGCCAGTCGGGGGCCGGATTGTCTCGCCCCGCCGGGGATCCGAGGGCAACTCGGGCCGAGGTCAGGCTGGGCGGCACCCGTGCGGAGCCGGCCCTGGCCGTTCCGCCCCACCGCGGCCGCGGCCGCGCAGGACAGGACCTATGCACGCCGATCTCGCTACGGTCCGCAACATCGGGATCAGCGCGCACATCGACTCGGGGAAGACCACGCTGACTGAGCGTATCCTCTTCTATACCAACGGATCCACAAGATGCACGAGGTCCGGGGCAAGGACGGCGTCGGCGCCACCATGGACTCCATGGAGCTCGAGAACGAGCGCGGCATCACGATCACCAGCGCCGCGACCCACTGCAGCTGGAACGACCACCACATCAACATCATCGACACGCCGGGACACGTCGACTTCACCATCGAGGTGGAACGGTCGCTGCGGGTGCTGGACGGCGCGGTGCTGGTCCTCTGCGCGGTGGCCGGCGTCCAGAGCCAGTCGATCACCGTGGACCGCCAGATGAACCGGTACAGGGTGCCGCGCATCGCCTTCGTCAACAAGTGCGACCGGGCGGGGGCCAACCCGGCCCGCGTGATGCGAGCAGCTGCGCGAGAAGCTCGGGCTGCAGGCGGTCATGATGCAGATCCCGATCGGCCTGGAGGCGAACATCGAGGGCGTGGTCGACCTGGTGACGATGCGGGCCTTCCTCTTCGGCGGCGAGAACGGCGAGACTCATCGAGGAGGACATCCCCGCCGCGCAGCGCGCCGAAGCCGAGGCGCGGCGCGAGGAGCTGCTCGACCGCTGTCGCTGTTCATCACGACGGCCTCATGGAGGCGATGCTGGAGGACCGCGCGACGCCGGAGCTGATTCGGACGGCGGTACGCACGGGGCGTCTGCGCACGAGATCACCCCGGTCTTCATGGGCTCGGCCTACAAGAACAAGGGGGTGCAGCTCCTGCTCGACGCCGTGCTCAACTATCTGCCCGATCCGACCGAGATCGAGAACGAGGCGATCGACCTGGGCAACGGCAGAAGCCCCGGTCGCGCTGACCTCGGACTCCGCGCGCTCACCGTGCTCGCCTTCAAGCTCGACGAGGGACGCTACGGCCAGCTCACCTACCTGCGGATCTATCAGGGAGCGCTGACAAGGGCGAGATGATCGTCAACTCGCGCAGCCACGAGGTCAAGGTCGGGCGGCTGGTCCGGATGCACGCCGACTCCATGGAGGACATCGAGGAGCCCCCGCCGGAGACATCGTGGCGTTGTTCGGGATCGACTGCGCCTCCGGCGACACCTTCACCGACGGCCGGTCCAGGCCTCGATGACCTCGATCCACGTCCCCGAGCCGGTGGTCACCCTGGCCATCACGCCGAAGGACAAGAAGGCGCAGGACAACATGTCCAAGGCGCTCCAGCGTTTCACGCGCGAGGACCCCACCTTCCGCACCGACGCGACGAAGAGACGAGCGAGACCCTCATCTCGGGGATGGGCGAGCTGCACCTCGAAGTCTACGTCGAGCGGATGAAGCGCGAGTACAACGCCGAGGTCGAGGTCGGGCGCCCCAAGGTCGCCTACCGCGAGGCGATCCAGCGCGCCGACTTCGACTACACGCACAAGAAGCAGACCGGCGGCTCCGGCCAGTACGCGCGCATCGTGGGGTACCTCGAGCCGATGGACGAGGGGCAGTTCGAGTTCGTGAACAAGGTGGTCGGCGGCAACATCCCGACGGAGTACATCGGCTCGATCGAGAAGGGGTTCAAGGCTCGATGATCGCGGGCGAGTACGCCGGGTACCCGGTGGTCGGTCCGCGGGTGATCCAAGGACGGCGCCGCCCACGCCGTCGACAGCAGCGACAACGCCTTCCAGGCCGCCGCCCGCGGCGCCTTCCGCGAGCACTACCTGAAGGCCAGGCCGATGGTGCTCGAGCCGATCATGAAGGTTTCGGTCGAGGGCCCGGTCGAGTTCCAGGGCGCGATGAGGAACGCTGATGAAGCGCCGCGGGGTCTTCTGGGCACGACCGAGGAGTCCGGGTTCGCGCGCATCGACGCCGACGTCCCGCTCAGCGAGATGTTCGGCTACGCCACCGTGCTACGATCGGCCACCCAGGGAAAGGCCGAGTTCACCATGGAGTTCTCCCGCTACGGCGTGGCCCCGGCCGAGGTCGGCGAGGAACTGCTCAAGCAGTACAAGGGCAAGGCGATGCCCGAGGAGGAGTGAAGATGACTGACCGAGACCATGCCGTCGCCCTGCGTCGCTCGCCGCGCACCCTGCTGGAGCGCGACGGTCACCCCGGGCCGGGGCCCGGCCAGCTGGCCCTCGTGATGTCGCGCGCCGGCGTCGGCAAGACCGCGTGCCTGGTCGGCCGTCGGCCTCGACGCCCTGCTCTCGGGCCAGCCCGTGCTCCACATCCCTCTCGCTCGCACTGCGTCGAGAAGGTGCGGGCGTGGTACGACGACATCCTCGTCGAGATGCTCCGCCAGGAGCGCTCAAGCTCGCGATCAAGGCCGAGGTCCAGCTCGAGGTGGAAGCCGGGCGGGTGGCACATCCACACCTACGTGGACCGCGTCTTCTCGCCCGAACGGCTGGACGAGTTCGTGACCAAGCTCGGCGCCTTCGCCGACTTCAAGCCGGACGTGATCATCCTCGACCGGCTGGAGATGGAGAAGCCGGACGTGCGCGCGATGGTTCCGGCGATCCGCGCGATCGCCGAGCGCTCCGGCGCGGAGGTCTGGATGTCGTCGCGCTGGCACCGCGAGGGGCCGCCCGAGAAGCCGGGGCACCTCCCCCCGCCGGCCGACGAGATCGAGGAGCACGTCGACCTCGCTTTCCTGCTCAAGCACGACGGGACCGGCGTGCGCCTGCACGCTGCTCAAGGACCGCGACCGGATCGGCCGCCAGAGCATGCACGCGCTGCTCGACCCGACGACGCTGCTGCTCGTCCCGGACCCGGCCGC
>CAVPCQ010000013.1:0-47616 GCA_963702425.1 uncultured Acidobacteriota bacterium | reverse complement strand
GCGAGCACAAGCTGAAGATCAATCTCTTCACCGCGCGGCCGGGGATCATCATCGGCCGCAAGGGGACGGAGGTCGACAAGCTGCGCGAGGACCTGAAGAAGCGTACCGGCCGCGAGGTGTTCCTGAACATCCTCGAGGTCGAGAAGCCCGAGCTCGACGCGCAGCTGGTCGGCGAGGGGATCGCCAGCCAGCTGGAACGCCGCATCGCGTTCCGGCGCGCCATGCGCAAGGCCGTCGAATCGGCCCAGCGCTTCGGGGCCAAGGGGATCAAGGTGCGACTGGCCGGCCGGCTCGCCGGCCACGAGATCGCGCGCGCGGAGTGGTACCTGCACGGACGGCTTCCGCTGCACACGCTGCGGGCCGACATCGACTATGGCTTCGCCGAGGCCCGCACGACCTACGGGGTGATCGGCGTGAAGGTGTGGATCTATCGCGGCGAGCAGACCGAGATCGTGCCGCGCCAGGGAATGCAGCGCTGAGGGCCAGGAGCCCTCGGCGGGAGCACGACGATGCTGGAACCAAAGAAGCCCAAGCACCGCAAGATGATGAAGGGGCGGATGTCGGGCATCGCCACGCGCGGCGCCACGATCGCCTTCGGCGACTACGGCCTGAAGGCGATGGAGTGCGGCTGGATCACGGCCCGCCAGATCGAGGCGGCCCGCGTTGCGATCACCCGTCACGTCAAGCGCGGCGGCAAGCTCTGGATCCGGCTGTTCCCGGACAAGCCGATCACCAAGAAGCCTGCCGAGACGCGCATGGGCTCCGGCAAGGGGGCTCCGGATCACTGGGTGGCCGTCGTCAAGCCGGGCAAGATCCTGTTCGAGCTGCAGGGGGTCCCGGAGGACGTGGCCACGCAGGCGATGCAACTCGCGGCGTCGAAGCTGCCGATCTCTTCGAAGTTCGTGCGCCGGACGCCGGCCTGAGGATGGGACGATGAAGACTACGAAGCTGCGCGACATGGGCGTCGACGACCTGCTCCGGGAGGAGCTGTCGCTGCGCCAGGCGCTCTTCAACCTGCGGGTCCAGCACGCCATCGGGCAGCTGGAGAAGCCGCACAAGCTGCGCCAGACGCGTCGCGACCTGGCGCAGATCCTGACCGCGCTCCGCCAGAAGCGGGGTAGCGTGTCCAAGGAGAGCCGCTGATGTCCGCGGAAACGACCACCCGGGGGGCCGGCCAGCGCAAGGTCGGCGTCGTCGTGAGCAAGCCGGGGGCCAAGACCGTCAAGGTCGAGGTCGAACGCCTCGTCCAGCACACGACCTACCGGCGGTACGTGCGCCGGTCGAAGTCCTTCATGGCCCACGACGAGCGCGAAGCCTGCGGAATCGGCGACAAGGTGGAGATCGTGGAGACCCGCCCGCTGTCGGCCCGGAAGCGCTGGCGCGTCAAGCAGATCATCGCCCGCGCCGAGAGTGGCCTCACGCCGGTCGCCGCGCCCCAGGCCGGGAGGCCGGGGAGTAGGAGGCCGCCATGATCCAGATGCGGACGATGCTCAACGTGGCCGACAACTCCGGCGCCAGGAAGATCATGGCGATCGGGCTGCGCGGCGGAAGCAAGGGCCAGTACGGCCACCTCGGCGACGTGATCACCGCGGCGGTCAAGGAGGCCAGCCCCGACGGCACCGTGAAGAAGGGCGCCGTGATCAAGGCCGTCATCGTGCGGGTGCGCAAGGAGCACCGGCGCCGCGACGGCTCCTACATCCGCTTCGACGACAACGCGGCGGTTCTCATCAACGATGCGGGCGAGCCGGTCGGAACCCGCGTGTTCGGCCCCGTGGCCCGCGAACTGCGCGAGAAGAAGTTCACGAAGATCGTTTCGCTCGCGCCGGAGGTGCTCTGATGGCGGCGCACGTTCGCAAGGGCGACGAGGTCGTCGTGATCAGCGGGAAATACAAGGGGAAGCGCGGCCGGGTGCTCAGCGTGAACACCGAGAAATCCCGCGCCGTCGTCGAAGGCGTGAACATGATCAAGAAGCACGCCCGAGCCAACCCGCGGCTGGGCGTGAAGGGCGGGATCGTGGAGCGTGAGGCCGCGATCCACACCAGCAAGCTGATGCAACTCGACCCGCAGACCGGCAAGTCGACCCGGGTCGGCCACAAGCTTCTCGCCGGTGTCGATGGCACCCAGCGCAAGGTCCGCGTCGCGCGGCGCTCCGGCGCCGAGCTCGATCGCTGAGGATCACCATGGCGTACGTACCGCGTTTGAAGAAGATGTTCGAGGACGAGGTCCGGCCCGCGCTGGTCGAGCGCTTCGGCTATCCGAACCGGATGGCCGTGCCGACCGTGCAGAAGGTCGTCCTCAACATGGGCGTGGGCGAGGCGTCCCGCGACCCGAAGATGCTCGAAGAGGCGCTGGCGGAGCTGACCGAGATCGCCGGCCAGAAGCCGACCGTGCGGAAATCGCGCAAGTCGATCGCCAACTTCAAGCTCCGCGAGGGGATGCCGATCGGCGTCGCGGTGACGCTGCGCCAGTCGCGGATGTGGGAGTTCCTCGACCGCCTGGTGAACGTCTCGCTGCCGCGCGTCCGCGACTTTCGCGGCGTGCCGTCGCGGGCGTTCGACGGTCGCGGCAACTACACGTTCGGGATCAAGGACCAGCTGATCTTCCCTGAGATCAACTACACCAAGGTGCAGAAGGCGATCGGCATGAACATCACGATCGTCACTTCCGCGAAGACCGACCCGGAGGCCAAGGAACTGCTGGCCCGGCTGGGAATGCCGTTCACGCGCTGAGCGCGGGAACGACGCAAGAGAGAGTCAAGGAGACGACCGTGGCCACGACCGCCAAGATGGCTCGCCAGCTCAAGACGCTCAAGTTCGGCGTGCGGGTCCGCAACCGCTGCAAGCGCTGCGGTCGCCCGCGGGCCTATCTGCGGCGCTTTGCGATGTGCCGCATCTGCTTTCGCGACCTGAGCCTTCAGGGCCTGATCCCCGGCGTCCGCAAGGCCAGCTGGTAGCCGGTAACAGAGGACGAACACGATGTCGATGACGGACCCCATCGCAGACATGCTGACGCGCGTGAGAAACGGGCTGCTCGCCAATCACGCCAGCGTCACCATGCCTTCCTCACGGATCAAGTGCGATATCGCCAAGATCCTGAAGGAAGAAGGCTACATCAAGAGTTTCCGGCACGAGGACGACGGCCCGCAGGGCACGCTCTCGATCGAGCTCAAGTACGGCCCGCACGGTGAGCGGGTCATCAACGGGCTCGAGCGGGTGAGCAAGCCGGGGCGGCGCGTTTACATCGGCCGCGAGGAGATCCCGGACGTCCTCGGTGGGATGGGAATCGCCATCCTGTCGACGTCGCGGGGCGTCCTCGACGGCCGGTCCGCTCGCCAGCTGGGTATCGGCGGCGAGTGGATCTGCAACATCTGGTAAAGGGAGAACGGCGATGTCGCGCATCGGCCTCAAGCCCGTACCGCTCCCCGCGGGGGTCACCCTCCGGGAGACGGACGGCCACGTCGAGGTGAAGGGCCCGAAGGGAACCCTCAGCGTGCCGGTTCCGCGCGGGATCTCCGTCGCGGTCGAGGGTCCGTCGGCGAACGTCAAGCGCTCCGACGACAGCAAGCCGCGACGGGCCCTGCATGGCCTGACGCGCGCCCTCCTTGCGAACGCGGTGGTCGGCGTCACGCAGGGCTACGAGAAGCAGATGGAGGTCGTCGGGACGGGCTACCGCGTCGAGAGCGCGGGCTCCGATCTCAAGTTCGCGCTCGGCTACAGCCATCCGGTGATCTACAAGCTACCCCAGGGCGTGACCGCGAAGGTCGAAGAGAAGAACACGGTGCTGATCCTCAACGGGATCGACAAGCAGCAGATCGGGCAGTTGTGCGCCGAGCTGCGTGCCCTGCGCCCACCCGATGCATACAAGGGGAAGGGCGTGAAATTCCGTGGAGAGGTCATCCACCTCAAGCCGGGCAAGGCCGCCGGCAAGTAGCGGCAAGGGACGCGAGGTAGGCATGTATACGATGAAGAACCGCGAAGCGGCCCGCACGAAGGTGCGCAAGCGCATCCGCGCGCGCGTCGCCGGCACGGCCGAGCGCCCGAGGCTGGCGGTCTACCGCAGCCTCAAGAACATCTCGGTCCAGGCAATCGACGACAGCCGCGGGCACACGGTCGCGGCCGCTTCGTCGCTCGACGCGGCGTGCCGCGAGAAGTCGGCGCGCGGCGGAAACCTCGAGGCGGCGAAGGTCGTCGGCGCGGAGATCGCCGGGCGTCTCAAGGCGAAGGGGATCGAGAGTGTCACCTTCGACCGGGGCGGGTACCGCTATCACGGCCGGATCAAGGCACTGGCCGACGCCGCCCGCGAGGGCGGTCTGAAGTTCTGACGGCCGGCCGGCCGAACGGAGGGCGTCGTGGCGTTCGATAGGGACAGGGACCGGGATCGCGACCGCGAGGGCTCCGACCTCCGGGACCAGGTCGTTTACATCAACCGCGTCACCAAGGTGGTGAAGGGCGGCAAGAACTTCTCGTTCTCCGCGCTGGTCGTCGTGGGCGACGGCAAGGGCCGCGTCGGCTACGGGACCGGCAAGGCCAAGGAAGTGCCGGCCGCGATCGCCAAGGGGATCGAGCGCGCCAAGCGCAAGATGATCAAGGTCCCGCTCAAAGGCCGCACGATCCCGCACCTGGTGATCGGGCACCACGGCTCGGCCAAGGTGCTGATGCGCCCGGCCTCGCCCGGGACCGGCGTCATCGCGGGTGGCGCGGTGCGGGCGATCCTCGAGTCGGTCGGCGTGCACGACGTGCTCACCAAGTGCATGGGAACGCAGAACCCGCACAACGTCGTCCGGGCCACGATCGAAGGCCTGACGTCGCTGAAGGACGTGCGCGAGATCGCGCGCCTGCGCGGTGTCTCGCTCGAGCTCCTCGATCCGGGCGCCGCCGCGGCGTCGTCGCGCCCGCCCGAGGAGATCCGCGGAGGTGAGGCATGAGCGGCGGGACGATCAAGATCGAGCAGTACCGCAGCGGCATCCAGGCGCCGACGAAGCACAAGCTCGTGCTGCGGGCGCTCGGGCTCGGCCGCATGAACCGGGTCGTGGAGCGTCCGGACAATGCGGCCGTGCGCGGCATGGTGAACACGATCCCGCACCTCGTGCGGATCGTGGACGGGGAGTGACCTCATGAGCAGGCTGCACGAGATCGGACCGGCTCCGGGCGCCACGCGCTCGCGCAAGCGGGTGGGGCGGGGCCCCGGCTCGGGACTGGGAAAGACCGCCGCGCGCGGGCACAAGGGCCAGCAGTCCCGCTCGGGCTACTCGCACCGCTACGGCCACGAGGGCGGCCAGATGCCCCTGGTGCGCCGCATTCCGAAGCGCGGCTTCACCAACATCTTCGCCGAGCGCTACGTCGAGGTGAACGTCGGCCGGCTCGCCAAGCTCGCGCCCGGCACCGAGATCACCCCCGAGACCCTGGTCACGATGGGGATGATCAGCCGCACCGAGTCGGCGCGGGTCAAGCTGCTGGGCAAGGGTGAGCTGGGGATCGCGCTGAAGGTGAGGGTCCACGCCGCGAGCGCGGGCGCCAGGACCCGGGTCGAGGCCGCGGGCGGATCGCTGGAGATCATCGGGGCCGAGGCCTGAGCATGATCCAGACGCTGCAGAACATCTTCAAGATCCCCGACCTGCGCCGGCGGATCCTGTTCACGTTGGGGCTGCTTGCGATCTACCGGATCGGGGCCTTCATCCCGATCCCGGGGATCAACCTCGCCGCGCTGCGCGAGTTCTTCGCCCAGAGCCAGAACTCGCTGGTCGGCCTGGTGAACCTCTTCACCGGGGGCAACTTCCAGAACCTGACGATCTTCGCGCTCGGCATCATGCCGTACATCTCAGCGTCGATCATCCTGCAGCTCCTGGCCGTGATCTGGCCCTACCTCGAGAAGCTGCAGAAGGAGGGCGAGGTCGGGCGGCGGAAGATCACGCAGTACACCCGCTACGGGACGATCGTGCTCTCGATCGTCCAGTCGCTGGGGATCTCGATCTGGGTCACGAAGATCGGCGGCACGGCCGAGCCGATCGTGATCAACGCCGGCTTCATGTTCTTCCTGACGACCGTGGTCACCCTCACCACCGGCACCGCCTTCATCATGTGGCTGGGCGAGCAGATCACGGACCGCGGGATCGGCAACGGGATCTCGCTGATCATCTTCGCCGGGATCGTGGCCGGCGTCCTGCCGTCGGTGCTGAACACGGTCGCGCGAGCTGATGAACGGTCAGATCGGCCTGCTGACGATCGCCGTGATCGTCGCCGTCATGGTCGGGGTCACGGCCGCGGTGGTCTTCGTCGAGCGGGGTCAGCGCCGGATCCCGATCCAGTACGCCAGCCGCGTGCAGGGGCGCCGCATGATGCGCGGCACCCAGACCTACCTGCCGCTGCGGGTGAACACCGCGGGCGTGATCCCGGTCATCTTCGCCTCCTCGCTGCTGGCCCTGCCGATGGGGCTGTTCAGCTGGGCCAGCTCGCTGTGGCCCGACGCCAACTGGATCCGGGTCGCCAACGAGCAGCTGCAGTGGCGGATGCCGCTCTACGACATCGCTTACGTCCTGCTGATCATCTTCTTCTGCTTCTTCTACACCTCGATCGTGTTCAATCCGATGGACACGGCCGAGAACATGAAGCGGGTCGGCGGGTTCATCCCGGGCGTCCGGCCGGGCAAGTCGACGGCCCAGTACATCGACAGCGTGCTGACCAAGCTGACGACCTCCGGGGCGATCTACCTGGCGCTGATCTCGATCCTCCCGATCTTCCTGCTGTCGGGCCTCCCGCTCGACAAGCTGCGCCCGGCCGCGGTCGGCGAGTTCTTCGCCCGCATCCTGCCGGGATGGGTCCTCAACGGGACCGGGATCCAGTTCTACTTCGGCGGCACCTCGCTCCTGATCGTGATCGGCGTCGCGATGGACACGATCCAGCAGATCGAGAGCCAGCTGGTCATGCGGCACTACGACGGGTTCCTCAAGGGGACCCGGATCAGGGGGCGCCGCGGCTGATGCGGATCGTCCTGTTCGGCCCGCCCGGGGCGGGGAAGGGAACCCAGGCGCAGCGCATCGCCGCGGCGTACGGGATCCCCCACATCTCCACGGGAGACATGCTTCGCCAGGCTGTCGCCGCGAAGTCGGAACTGGGCCGGCAGGTCGAGGAGATCCTCGAGCGGGGCCACCTCGTGCCCGACGAGATGATCGGGCGGGTGATCGCCGAGCGGATCGCCGAGCCGGACGCGGCGGCCGGGTTCCTGCTCGACGGCTTCCCGCGAACGGTGCCGCAGGTGGCGATCCTCCAGCGGGCGCTGGGGGAGAAGCGGCTCGACCGGGTCGTGATGCTGGTCGTGCCGGACGCGGTGGTCGAGGCCCGGATCCTCGGCCGTGCGCAGGCCGGGGAGGGCGGGGCGGTGCGGGCCGACGATCGGATCGAGACGATCCGCGAGCGGCTCCGGGTCTACCGGGAGCAGACCGAACCGGTGGCGCAGGTCTACCGGGAGCAGGGTCTGCTGGCGGAGGTTGACGGAACGGGTAACATCGACCAGGTGTTCGGGCTCGTGGCCGGGCTCCTCGGTGGAGCGCGGGCATGATCTCGCGCCGCTCGCCGGCCGAGATCGACAGGATCGACCGGGCCTGCACGCTCGTGCGGGAGGTCCTCGTCGAGCTCTCGGGAGCGGTGCGGGAGGGGGTCGAGACCCGCGAGTTGGACATGATCGCGGAGCGCAAGACGCAGGATGCGGGCGCCAAGCCCGCGTTCAAGGGGTACATGGGTTATCCCGCCTGCCTCTGCATCTCCGTCAACGAGGAAGTGGTCCACGGCATTCCCGGCAAGCGCTCGCTGCGCCCCGGGGACCTGGTCAGCATCGATTTCGGCGTCCTGCTGGAGGGCTACTACGGCGATGGCGCCGTGACCTGCGCCGTTCCGCCGGTGGCCGAGAAGGACGAGAAGCTCTCCCACGTCACCCGGGAGAGCCTGCTCCGCGCGATCGAGCAGGTGCGCCCCGGCCGACGGGTCGGCGACATCGGCAGTGCGGTCGAGAAGACCGCTGTGGCCAACGGATACTCCGTCGTGCGCGACTTCGTCGGGCACGGCATCGGCACGCGGCTCCACGAGGAGCCGCAGGTGCCGAACTACGGCCCTGCTGGGCAGGGTCCGCGGATCGAGGCCGGCATGGTGCTGGCGATCGAGCCGATGGTCGTGGCCGGGGACGCGGCGGTGAAGGTCCTCGGCGACGGGTGGACTGCGGTGACCCGCGACGGGTCCAAGGCGGCTCACTGGGAATTGGTGGTGGCGGCCACGGACGACGGCCCCCGCGTGCTGGGCGGCGGGCTGACGGCGCCGTGGAAGGAGTGAGGGCTTGACCAAGGAGGAACCGATCCAGGTCGAGGCGGTCGTGATCGAGACGCTGCCGAACGCGATGTTCCGCGTCGAGCTCGACAACGGCCACAAGGTGCTGGCCCACATCTCCGGTCGGATGAGGAAGAACTTCATCCGGATCCTTCCCGGAGACCGGGTGCTGGTCGAGCTGTCGCCGTACGACCTGACCCGGGGCCGGATCATCTACCGCCACAAGTAGCGCGATCGAGGTGGAACATGAAGGTCAGGGCATCGGTCAAGAAGATGTGCGAGAAGTGCAAGGTGATCAGGCGGCACGGGGTCTTGCGGATCATCTGCGAGAACCCCAAGCACAAGCAGCGCCAGGGCTGAGCCGGGCGCAGGAGTCCTGAGATGGCTCGTATCGCCGGGGTGGATCTCCCCCTCAACAAGCGGGTCGACGTCGGCCTGACCTACATCTTCGGCATCGGCGCTGCCCGATCCGGCCGGATCCTCGGCACCGCGGGCGTCGACCCGAAGGTGCGCGTCAAGGACCTGACCGAGGACCAGGTGCGCCGGATCCAGCAGATCATCCAGGACGAGGGCCGTGTCGAGGGCGACCTCCGCAAGGCCATCCAGATGGACATCAAGCGCCTGATCGAAATCGGTTCGTACCGCGGAACCCGGCACCGGCTGGGACTGCCGTGCCGTGGCCAGCGGACTCACACCAACGCGCGCACCAAGAAGGGTCCGCGCGTCGCGGTGGCGGGCAAGAAGAAGGTGAAGAAGTAACCGTCGGGGCCGGCCTCCGGGCCGGCCCGCGGTGGGCCTCGCGGCCTGCCGTGCAGCACGGATGACAGGCCGGAAATCCGCCGGCCCGGAGAAGCAGGATGGCGAAGGCGGCACCCAAGACGAAGAAGACGGCGCGCAAGCGGGAGAAGAAGAACGTCCCGCACGGGCTCGCCCACATCGCGGCGACCTTCAACAACACGATCGTCACGATCACCGATCTCACCGGGAACGTGATCTCGTGGGCGAGCGCCGGGCGCGCGGGCTTCAAAGGCTCCCGCAAGGGGACCCCGTTCGCCGCGCAGATGGCGGCGACGACCGCGGTCAACGGCGCCAAGGAGCACGGCGTCCGGAGTGTCGACGTGCGCGTCCAGGGGCCCGGCGCCGGCCGCGAGTCGTCGATCCGCGCGCTCGCGGCGGCCGGCCTCGAGGTGCGCTCGATCAAGGACGTCACCCCCATCCCGCACAACGGTTGCCGGCCGCCGAAGCGCCGCCGCGTGTAAGCGAGGGACGAGACGATGGCACGCTACACGGGATCTGTTTGCCGGCTCTGCCGCCGCGAGGGATTGCAGCTCTTCCTCAAGGGCGAGCGCTGCTTCAAGGACAAGTGCGCCGTCAAGCGCCGCTCCTACGCGCCGGGGCAGCACGGAAAGCGCCGGATCAAGCTGCAGGGCTACGGCCTCCAGCTGCGCGAGAAGCAGAAGGTGAAGCGCATCTACGGAGTGCTGGAGCGCCAGTTCCGGCTCTACTTCGAGCGTGCGTCGCGCAAGAAGGGAGTGACCGGCGAGAACATGCTCCAGCTGCTCGAGCGCCGGCTCGACAACGTGGTGTACCGGCTCGGCTTCGCCGCGTCGCGCTCCCAGGCGCGTCAGCTGGTGAGCCACGGTCACTTCAACGTCGGCGGCCGGAAGGTCGACGTGCCGTCGTTCCAGGTCGTGAAGGGTGACTTCGTCGAGCTGCGCGAGGGCAGCCGCAAGAACGCCCTGATCCAGGCGAACCTCGACACCGCCCAGGGCCGCGGCATCCCGCCGTGGCTCGAGCTCGACGGGACCAACTTCCGTGGCCGGGTCGTGAACATGCCGCGACGCGACGACATCCAGCTTCCGATCACCGAAAGCCTGATCGTCGAGCTGTACTCGAAGTAAGTGTCCCGGTCGCCGGGGAACGGCCCCGCGCCGGCCCCGCGCCCAGGAGGGATCATGATCGAGAAGGGATTCCAGAAGCCGAAGTTCCTCGAGGTCGACGGCGCCACCTTGACGGGGCAGTACGGCCGCTTCACCGCGCAGCCCTACGAGCGCGGCTTCGGCACGACGGTTGGCAACGCCCTGCGCCGGATCCTGCTGTCCTCGGTCGAGGGGGCGGCGATCACCGCGATCAAGATCGAGGGGGTACTCCACGAGTTCTCCTCGCTCTCGGGCGTGATCGAGGACGTCACCGACGTCATCCTCAACCTGAAGAAGGTCCCGGTGAAGCTCCACGTCCCACGGACCGAGACGGTTCGGATCAACGTCAAGGGGCCGCGGGTGGTGAGCGCCGGAGACATCGAAACCAACTCGAATGTCGAGATCCTCGACCCCTCGGCCGTCATCGCGACGCTGTCGGACGAGGGCGCACTCGAGATGGAGCTCAGGATCAAGCCGGGCCGCGGCTACGTTCCGGCCGACCAGAACATGGACGAGGACCTGGCGTTGGGGTACATCCCCATCGACTCCGTGCACTCCCCGGTACGGCGCGTCAATTTCGCGATCGAGCCGGCCCGCGTCGGCCGCTCGACCGACTTCGACAAGCTGATCATGGATGTCTGGACGGACGGGTCGATCACCGCGCAGGATGCGGTCTCGACTGCCGCCCGCCTGCTCCGCGACCACCTGTCGATCTTCGTGAACTTCGAGGACACGCTGGAGATCCCGGCCGAGCCCGTCGATATCGGGGACGCCAAGGTCCTCGAGTACCTCGACCGCTCGATCGACGAACTGGAACTGTCGGTGCGGTCCTACAACTGCCTGAGGAACGCGGGGATCGAGTACGTCCGGGACCTGGTCCAGCGCACCGAGCCCGAACTGCTCAAGACGAAGAACTTCGGCCGCAAGTCGCTCAACGAGATCAAGGAACTGCTGGCCGACATGAAGCTGTCCCTCGGCATGCGCCTCGACGGTCGAGCCGCCGGGCAGCGCTGAGCCGCCGCGAAGGAAGGATGCCATGAGACACCGCTGCGCCAATCGGAAACTGGGACGGACGAGCGAGCACCGCATCGCGACCCTGAGGAACCTCGCCACCGCGCTCATCGAGCACGAGCGGATCACGACGACGATGGGCAAGGCCAAGGAGTTGCGCCCCTACGCGGAGCGGCTGATCTCCAAAGCGCAGCAGAATACCGTCCACGCCCGTCGCATCGTGGCGCGCGACCTGCACGACCGGGACATCGTCAAGCGCCTGTTCGACGAGATCGCGCCGCGCTTCTCCGACCGCCCCGGGGGCTACACCCGGGTGCTGCGCACGATGCCCCGGCGCGGCGACGCCGCCGAGATGGCGATCGTCGAGCTGGTCGTGCGCAAGGGGAAGGAGTCGCGTGGGGCGGAGCCTGCCGCGGCCAAGACAGCCAAGAAGGAAGGCGGGCTCGCCGGGATCGCGAAGCGGATCACGGGCGGCCGCAGGAAGAAGACCGCCGGCGCGGAGTGAGCGCGCGGGCACGCAGCTGACATGGGGCCGCCTCCGGGCGGCCCTTTTTCTGCCCATCGGTGACAGAATCCCGCGGCGCGCTCGGCCCCCGGGGCCGGTGCGGCCGAAGCGGAGGAGGAAGGGCGCATGCCGCGGCGGGATGACGTGCGCAAGGTGCTCGTGATCGGGTCGGGGCCGATCGTCATCGGCCAGGCCTGCGAGTTCGACTACTCGGGGACCCAGGCCTGCAAGGCGCTGCGGGAAGAGGGGATCGAGGTCGTCCTCGTCAACTCCAACCCGGCGACGATCATGACCGATCCCGAGGTCGCGAACCGGACCTACATCGAGCCGCTGACGGTCGTGGCGGCCTCCCGGATCATCGAGCGCGAGCGCCCGGACGCGCTGCTCCCGACGGTGGGCGGCCAGACGGCCCTGAACCTCGCGGTCGACCTCGATCGCGAGGGGGTTCTCGCGCGCTTCGGGGTCCGCATGATCGGCGTCAACCGCGCCTCGATCGAAGTCTGCGAGAACCGCGAGCTGTTCCGGCGGGCCGTGGAGGAGGCGGGTCTCGCGATGCCCGGCGGCGAGTTCGCGACGTCGGTGGACGAGGCCGAGTCGATCCGCGAGCGGTTCGGGTTCCCGCTCGTCGTGCGTCCCTCGTTCACCCTCGGGGGGTGGGGCGGAGGCGTCGTCTGGAACCTCGAGGAATGGAAGCAGCTCGTTCCGCACGCGCTCGACGCTTCGCCGATTCGGCAGGTGCTGATCGAGGAGTCGATCGTCGGGTGGAAGGAGTACGAGCTGGAGGTGATGCGCGACGCGGCCGACAACGTCGTCATCGTCTGCAGCATCGAGAACTTCGACGCGATGGGGGTCCACACCGGCGACTCGATCACGGTGGCCCCGGCCCAGACCCTGACCGATCGCGAGTACCAGAACATGCGCGACGCCGCGATCCGGATCATCCGGCAGGTCGGCGTCGAGACCGGCGGGAGCAACATCCAGTTCGCGGTCGAACCGCGAACGGGCCGGCTGCTGGTGATCGAGATGAATCCCCGCGTCTCGCGCTCCTCCGCGCTGGCCTCCAAGGCGACCGGCTTCCCGATCGCCCGGATCGCGGCCAAGCTCGCGTTGGGCTACACGCTCGACGAGATCCCGAACGACATCACCCGAGTGACCCCGGCCAGCTTCGAGCCGACACTCGACTACGTCGTCGTCAAGATCCCGCGCTGGGCGTTCGAGAAGTTCCCCACGACGGCCCCCGACCTGGGGACGCAGATGAAATCCGTCGGCGAGGCGATGGCGATCGGCCGGACTTTTCCCGAGGCGCTGCAGAAGGCGCTTCGCTCGCTCGAGACGGGTCGCTACGGCCTGGGCGGGGACGGGAAGAAGGTCGTCGAGCCGAGTCGGCTCGCGGAGCGGCTGACCACTCCGAACTGGCAGCGGCTGTTCTACATCAAGCACGCCCTGCTGGCGGGCTGGAGCATCGACGAGATCGCCCGTCGCACGAGCGTCGATCCGTGGTTCCTGCGGCAGATCGAGCAGATCGTCGCGATCGAGGGGAAGCTGCGGGCCTTCTCCCTGGACGACGTGCCGGACGATCTGCTGGCGCAGGCCAAGCGGGCCGGGTTCTCGGATCACCAGCTCGGGGTGCTGCTGCGCGCCCCCGAGGACGAGGTCCGCGCGCGGCGCCGCCGGGTCGGGATCCGTCCCGTTTTCAAGCGCGTCGACACCTGCGCCGCGGAGTTCGAGGCCCTCACGCCGTACCTCTACTCGACCTACGAGACGGAGTGCGAGGCGGCTCCCACCGCGCGCCGCAAAGTGATGATCCTCGGCTCGGGCCCGAACCGGATCGGCCAGGGGATCGAGTTCGACTACTGCTGCTGTCACGCCTCATTCGCGCTTCGGGACGAGGGAATCGAATCGATCATGGTCAACTGCAACCCGGAGACCGTGTCGACCGATTACGACACCTCGGACCGGCTGTATTTCGAGCCGCTCACGTTGGAGGACGTACTCGAGATCGTCGACCGCGAGCAGCCGGAGGGGGTGATCGTCCAGTTCGGCGGGCAGACGCCGCTGCGGCTGGCGCTTCCGTTGGCGCGCCTCGGCGTGCCGATCCTCGGCACCTCGCCCGACAACATCGACCTCGCCGAGGACCGCCAACGGTTCGGTGCGCTGCTGGTTGAACTGGGGATCCGCGCCCCCGAGTGGGGGACCGCCCGGGACCGGGAGGAAGCTCACGCGATCGCACAGCGGATCGGCTTCCCGCTGCTCGTCCGCCCCTCGTACGTGCTCGGCGGCCGCGCGATGTTCGTCTGCTGGGACGAGGATTCGCTCGACTCGATGATGCAGCAGGCGGTCGAGGCCTCGCCGGAGCACCCCGTGCTGTTGGACCGCTTCCTCGAAGATGCGTTCGAGCTGGACGTCGACGCGCTGTGCGACGGGCGCCGGGTCGTCATCGCCGCGGTGATGCAGCACATCGAGGAGGCCGGGATCCACTCCGGCGACTCGGCGTGCGTGATCCCGCCCTATCACCCGGAGGTCGCGCGGCACGAGCGGGAGATCCGCGAGATCACGACGCGCCTCGCGCTGGCCCTCGACGTCCGCGGTCTCGTGAACGTCCAACTCGCGATCAGGGACGGCGTCGTCTACGTGCTGGAGGTCAATCCGCGGGCCTCGCGCACGGTGCCGTTCGTGGCCAAGGCCGTCGGCCTGCCGCTGGCCCGGATCGCGACGCAGCTGATCCTGGGGAAGTCGCTCGACGAGATCGGGCTGGCCGAGACACCTGCGGCGGCCGGGGTCTTCATCAAGCAGCCGGTCTTCCCCTTCACGCGCTTTCCGGGCGAAGACCCCGTGCTTGGCCCCGAGATGAAGTCGACCGGCGAAGTCATGGGGATCGGTGCGAGCTTCGGCGAGGCGTTCCTCAAGGCTCAATCCGGGGCCGGCGTCGAGCTGCCGACGGGAGGCGCGGTCTTCCTCTCGGTGCACGACCGGGACAAGGCGGGCCTGCTGCCGGTGGCCCGCGGGCTTCACGAACTCGGGTTCCGGATCGTCGCCACCTCCGGGACGGCCGACTACCTGCGTGCCCACGATCTCCCGGCCGAGACGATCTTCAAGGTCAACGAAGGGCGGCCGCACGTCGTCGACCAGCTGCTCTCGGGACAGATCCAGATGGTCGTCAACACCCCGCTCGGCGCACCGTCGTACTACGACGAACGCTCGATCCGCTTCACCGCCCTGCAGCGCCGCGTGCCCCTGATCACGACCCTGACGGGCGCGGCCTCGGCGGTGGAGGCGATCCGTGCGGCGCGGTCGGACGGGCTGTCGTACCGGTCGATCCAGGAGATCCACCAGCGTTAGCGACAGCGGGCGCGGCACCGGATAATGCTGGAGCTGCGGGCGGAGCCGATGGAGCCGAAGGACGAAATCGATTTCGAGGTGATCGGGGGGGCTCCGGCCCCGCAGCTCGTCGAGGCGATCGTCGCGCTCTACCAGGCCGGCGGGTGGTGGGTGGAATCGGCCCACGCGCGGGCGATCGTCCCGGGAACCGTGACCGGGAGCTTCTGCTTCATGATCGCGCGCGCCACGAACGGCCGGATCGTCGGAATGGCCCGCGCGATCTCGGACGGCGTGAGCGACGCCTATATTCAGGACGTCGTGGTGCTGAAGGAATGCCGCGGCCGCGGAGTCGGTCGCGAGCTGGTGCGCCGCGTGCGGGACTACTGCGCGGAGCGGCAGCTGGAGTGGATCGGGCTCGTGGCCGAGCCGGGCACCACTCCGTTCTACGAGGAGCTCGGCTTCGAGGTCCTGGACGGCTATGCAGCCATGCGCCTCACGAGGTGACCGGCCGGAGTGCGTCCCGTTCCTGGGGCTCGACTTCTCGCCGCTCACCATCGACGCCCAGCCCGACCTCGAGCGGTTCCTGGCGCGTCACCCGCACGCGCTGTCCGGGTACACCTTCGCGACCTTCGTCGCCTGGGACCACGTCTTCCACTACTGCTGGGCCTTCACCGGCTCCGGCACGCTGCTCGTCGCGTTTCGCTTCGCGCCCGACGGTCCGCTGCACCTCATGCAGCCGATCGGGCCGCTCGACACCGCGACCGCGGCGAGCATCGTCGAGGCCGGCCGGCGGCTGAGCAAGCCGCTCGCGATCATCGGCGTCGATCGCGCGTTTCTCGAGGCGCACCCGGAATTCGTTTCGAATTTCGAGGTGATCGAGGAGCCTGAGAACGCGAACTACATCTACGACGCGGCGGACCTGGCGACGCTCAAGGGCCGAGGCTACGCAAAGAAGCGCAACCTGATCGCCCAGGCCGACCAGTCCTACGACTGGAGTGTCGAGCCGATGACCGGCGAGCGCGTCGGTGACGCCTGCGAGGTGCTGCGGCAGATGACCGACGAGGAGCCGCCCGTCTCGGAGTCGATGGAGCAGGACAACGAGGCGCTGCGCCGCACGCTGCAGCACTTCGACCGGCTGCACCAGGAGGGCGTGCTGGTCCGGGTCAACGGCGGGCCGGCGGGCTTCGCGCTCTTCGAGCGGCAGTCGCCGGAGACGCTCGTGATCCACTTCGAGCGGGCGCGGCGCGACGTGAAGGGGCTGTATCAGCTCGTGAACCGGGCTGCCGCCGAGGCCGCGGTCCGGGAGGGGTACGCCTTCCTGAACCGCGAGGAGGACCTCGGGGATCCCGGGCTCCGCCAGGCGAAGGCGTCGTACGATCCGATCCGGCTCGAGATGGCCTACCGGCTGGCACTCAGGCCGTAGGCCCGCTACTGGCGGCCGCCGAGCCGCCGCTCGTCTCCGCGCTGCAGGATCTCCACGATCAGATCGCTGGTCGCGTGGTCCTTGGGGTCGCCGGCGATCGCGACCCGGATCCCCAGCTCGCGGTGGGCCGCCTGCTCCTCGTCCGGGAGCGTTTCAGGCCGGTAGTCGGTCCCCTTCGCGTGGAACACCGGACGCAGCAGCCGCAGCGTTGGGGCGACGGTCGGCTCGGGGAAGAAGGTCACCCAGTCGACGCAGCGGAACGCGGCCACGACCAGCAGCCGCTCGTCGAGCGGCAGCAGCGGGCGCTCCGGGCCCTTGGCGCGGCGCGCCGAGGCGTCGTCGTTGAGCGCCACGACGAGCGCGTCGCCGGCGCGGCGCGCGTCGGCGAAGTAGCGCGCGTGACCGACGTGGACCAGGTCGAACAGCCCGTTGGCGAGCACCAGCCGGGCCGGCGGCTCGCGCCGGAACCGTTCGGCCAGCGCCTCGCGCGTCGCGATCTTCGACTCGGGCGGCCTCACCCTTCGCCCCAGCCCTCGCGCAGCGCGGCCCGCAGCTCGTCCCGGCTGACGGTCGCCGTGCCGCGCTTCATCACCACGAGACCTCCGGCGACGTTCGCCAGCTCCGCCGCCTCGCGCCACGATCCGCCGGCCGCGCGCACCGCCGTAAACACGGCGATCACCGTGTCGCCGGCGCCGGTGACGTCGGCGATCTCGTCGCTGCCGAAGACCGGGATCCGGATCGCGCGCCCGCGCTCCGCGACCAGCGTCATGCCGCGCGAGCCGCGCGTCACGAGCAGCGCTTCGGCGCGCAGCGCGCGCCGCATCTGCCGCGCCGTCTCCTCGATCCCCGACTCGTCGTCGTCGTCGAGGTCGACTCCGGCGGCACGCTCGACCTCCTCGAGGTTCGGCGTCGCCGCCGAGACGCCGCGGAACCGCTCGAGCGCGAAGCGGCTGTCGAGCATCAGCGCCCCCGCGCCCGGGCCGAGTTCCGTCGGCCACGCCGGGTCGACGGTGCCGTAGCCGTAGTCGGCCAACACGACGGCCGCCCCCTGCCGCCGTGCCCGCCGCGCCGCGCCGAGCAGCCGTGAGCGGGTCCCTGTCGTGAGCTCGACGCCGCGGCTGCCGCGGTCCATGCGCACGATCTGCTGCTTGGCGGTGTGCGGGCTGCCGGCGAGGATCCGGGTCTTCGTCGGCGTGACGTAGCCGCGCTGGGGGACCAGCCCGCCGACCGCGATCCCGCGCTCGCCGAGGATCCGCCCCAGCCGCGCACCGTCGTCGTCGTCGCCGACCCGGCCGACGAGCGCGGTCGCGACGTCGAGCGCGGCCAGGTTGGCCGCGGTGTTCGCGGCGCCGCCCGGCACGAAGGACGACTGCCGGTGCTCGAGGATCAGCACCGGCGCCTCGCGGGAGACGCGCGCGATCACCCCGTACTCGAACACGTCCAGCACGGCGTCACCGACGACTGCGACCCGCGCGCGGTCCAGCCGGTCGACCAGCGCCAGCAGCGCGGAGCGCGTCGGACGTTCTCCCGGGTGTCCTCTCATGGCTCGCTCGCCTCCGCGTGACTGATGATCCACTGGACGGCCGCCGGCAGGTCGTCGGCGACGTGGTCCGGCCACTCGGCGAGCGTGGCTCCCTTCCAGAGGATCTCGCCGCGCCCGTAGCCGGTGCGCAACAGGACGGTCGCCGCGACCCCCGCCGCCCGACCCGCACCGACGTCGCGGAACGAGTCGCCCACCATGTAGCTGCGCGACAGGTCCAGGTCGAGTTCCCGCGCGGCGCGCAGCAGCATCCCGGGCCGCGGCTTGCGGCAGGAGCAGCGCCCTCTCAGGCCGGGCGGGCCAAGCTCGGGGTGATGGGTGCAGGCGTAGATCCCGTCGAGCTGCGCCCCTTCCGCGGCGAGCAGGGCTCGCAGGCGGCGGTGGGTCTCGAACAGCAGGTGGGACGGGAAGTAGCCGCGCGCGGCGCCGGCCTGGTTGGTCGCGATCACCGCGGCCCAACCGAGTTCGTTGACGCGGCGGATCACCTCCGCGGTGCGCGGCAGGAGGGTCAGGCGGGAGGGATGGTTGACGTAACCGACCTCGGCGCACAGCGTGCCGTCACGGTCGAAGAAGACGGCGCGACGGGTCATCGGGCGCTCCGCTCCCCGGGCGGTCGTGACTTCCAGCGGTTGTGCAGCCACAGCCACGCGGAGGGGTCTTCGCGCACCCAGCTCTCGACCGAGGCCGTGGCCCGGGCCATCACGTCGTGGGCGCGCGATGCGTCATCGCCGCCGGCGGGGATCTCGAGCTCCGGCTGGTACACGATCCGGTAGCCTCCGTCGGGTCGCGGGAAGGATACGACGGGTACGACGGCCGCCCCGGTGCGGACCGCCAGCTCGCCCATCGTGGAGGTCGTCGCCGCGGGCCGCCCGAAGAAGGGGACGAAGACCTGGGGCGTGCCGCGGATGTCCTGGTCGACGAGAATCGCCACCGCGCGCCCCTCCCTGAGCGAGCGGACGACCGCGCGCAGCGCGCCATGCTTTCCCAGCACGCGGTTGCCGCCGACGGCGCGCCAGCGGTTGAAGTCCTCGTCGAGCCAAGGGTTGTCGAGCGGCCGGGCGACGAAGTCCATCGGGTGACCCGCCAGCGCCTGGCGCAGCGCGACCAGCTCCCAGTTCCCGAAGTGGGCCGAAAAGACGAAGGCCCCCCGGCCTCGCGCCAGGGCCGACGAAAGGTGTTCGAGCCCGTCGACGGCGAACAGCCGCTCCATCCCCGGCCGCGCATAACGGGGCAAGGCCAGCACCTCGACCAGCACGCGGCCGAAGTGGGCGAAGGCGGCACGGGCCAGCCGGTCGCTCTCGTCCGGTGAGAGCCCCAGCGCGGCCTCCGCCTGGCGCGCCGCGAGTGCGCGGTGGCGGGTGTCGAGGCGTGCCGCGAGCCGGCCGAGGCCGTATCCGAGGGCGACCCGCGCGCGCGGCGGCAGCGCCCGCGAGAGGCCGATCAGCGGCAATGCCGCCCAGGCCTCGACCCGCCGCACCAGCGTGTTTTCCTGGTCCTTCACGCGGCCTCCGCGAACAGCGTGCGGCGCACGATGGCCCGCACGTCCGCCGCTGCCGGCACGCCGAAGGCGATCTTCAGCACGGCCGGGACAGGGGCCGCGCCCGGCCAGCGGATCGCGTCCTTGGCGGTCGTGATCAGCAGCGCGCCGGGTGCACGTCCCGCCGCGCCGGCGATCGCCCCCGCGTCGTCGTCGTCGTAATGATGGTGGTCTGCGAAGTCGAGCCGGGCGGCGAGGTGCGCGCCGAGCGCCTCCAGCGTGGCCACGAAGGCATCGGGCCGGGCGATCCCGCTGACCGCGACCACTTCTCTCCCGGCGAGCGACGCGGGGGGCAGGCTGCGCCCGTCGGGAAGAGCGATCGCGACGGGCGCGTGCCTCGCGGCCGCGACCGGCGGGAGCGGTGCGCCGCGCGCGGTGCACGCGTCGTGGAGCGCGGCAGCGAGCGTCTCGGGCCACTCCGCCGGTTCGAGCAGCCGCGGGACGAGGAGCGCCCCCGGCGCGCGGGTGAGCAGGATCAGCCCGGCCCGGCCGAGGCCGGACGCGGGCTCACGCAGCAGCCCCGCGGGAAGCCCGCGGCCGCCCCCCAGCGGGTCCCCGGCGTCGAGCAGCACGACGTCCAGATCGCGTCCCAGCCAGCGGTGCTGGAAGCCGTCGTCGAGCACGATCGCCGTCGCACCGCGGGCGCACGCCAGGGCGGCGGCGGCGACGCGGTCGCGTCCGACCACGACGATGGGAGCCGCCTCCTCGAGCGCCAGCAGGTAGGGCTCGTCACCCGCTTCCCGCGCCGCGGCCAGCGGCGCGCCGCCGTCGCGCACCAGCAGCGGATCGACGGCGCGCACGCCGCCGTGCCCGCGCGAGACGATCGCGACCCGTCGGCTCTCGTCGGCCAGGAGCGCCGAGAACCAGGCCGCGGCCGGCGTCTTGCCGGTGCCACCGGCGACCA
This sequence comes from uncultured Acidobacteriota bacterium, assembly GCA_963702425.1. Classification (GTDB taxonomy): domain Bacteria; phylum Acidobacteriota; class Polarisedimenticolia; order J045; family J045; genus JALOKP01. The sequence continues at coordinate 27,147 of CAVPCQ010000013.1, read as the reverse complement.
GGTTGCCGATCGAGAGGACCGGCGCGCCGGCGCGCACGGCGCGCCAGGTACCGCGGTCGAAGAGCCGGTTGCGCAGCGCCGCGAGCCGCAGGTAGAGGCTTCCGAGCGGCGCCAGCGCCGGGATCGGACGGACCCGGCTCACGCCTCGAGCCCCCGTACCGCAGCGGCGAGGATCCGCGCCACGCCGCGGTGCGACGCGACCGCGCGCTGCGCCGCCTCGCCGGCGGCCAGCCGCGCCGCGGGGTCGTTCAGCCAAGCGCGAAGCTGCGCGAGGGCGCTGGCCGGGCTCGCGCAGCGGACCAGGGCACCCGCGTCCGCCAGCGGCTCGACCAGGTCGGCCTGGGCGTGATCGTGGGGGCCCGAAACCAGGGGGCAGCCGGCGGCGGCGGCCTCCAGCGGCGAGTGGCCGCCGACCGGCGCGAAGGTCCCTCCCAGGGTCGCGGCCGCGGCCAGCGGGTAGGCCCGCGGCAGCACCCCCATCCGGTCGAGCAGCACCGCGCGGGTGCCGGCCGGGGCCGTGCCCGCCGCGGCCCGGTGCACCGACAGCCCGGCGCCCTGCAGCTCGGCGGCCAGCTCGTCGAACCGCTCCGGGTGCCGTGGCGCGACCAGCAGCGCCGACCGTTCCGGCCCGGCCGCGAGTGTCGCGAACGGCGCCGCCTCGCCCGGGTGACAGCTCCCCAGAACGATCCACGCCAGCGCCGGATCGAGCCCCAGCTCGGACCGGAGCGCCTGGATCGCGAGCGGGTCGGGAGGGGGTGGGGCGGCGTCCCACTTGAGGTTTCCCACCGGGCCGAAGCACGCCGCGGGAACTCCGAGAGCAGCGAACCGGTCGCGGTCGCCCTCACTGGCCGGGCAGAGCAGCGTGACCTCGGACAGCGCGGCGCCGTATAGCCCCCGCAGCCGGCGATAGCTCGGCCACCGCCGCAACGAGAGGCGGGCCGAGACGATCGCCGTCGGCACCCGCAGGCCGCGCAACAGTGAGAGCCGCCACGGCCAGATCTCGGTTTCGACGACCAGGTGCAGCGGCGGTTCCAGGGCCCCGAGGAAGCGCCTGAGGACCGTCGGCTGGTCCGCCGGGGCGAGCTGCGAGGCGAATCCCAGCTCGCGGGCCAGTCGGCGTCCGGTGCCCGACTGGGTGGTCACGAAGAACGGACGCGTCTCGCCGGCCTCGACCAGCGCCCGAGCCAGCGACGCGAGGGCTCGGACCTCGCCCATCGACGCCGCGTGGGCCCAGATCGCGCCGCGCGGCAGCTCCTCCAGGGCCTCTCCCGTCGCCAACCGCTCGGCCAGGTCGCGCCGCGCTGCGGGGTCCGGTGACAGGCGATGCAGGAGGCCGGCGGCGCCGATCGCGCCGTAGGCGAGCAGCCGGTAGATCGATCCGGGAAGGGTGCCGGCCCAGGCCGGGGGGGCGGGGCCGGGGTGAGGTGCGCCCGAAGGCCCCCTCACCGCGCCACCCGGGTCACGCACGGCCCCGAAAGCCGCCGGAAGTCGCGCGACGCCGGCGGCGGGTCGGCTAAAATGCTGTTTTGTTTCCCGCCCGGGTGAGCCGGGCACGAGCCCGCGCCGAGCGCGCCGGGCGCACGGAGGAGAGCGATGCTCGAGAAGATCGGCGTGGTGGGTGGGGGCATGATCGGTGGCGTTCTGGTCCAGGAGATCGGCCGTCGTCGGCTGGCCCGAGCGGTGGGTCTGGTCGACATCATGCCGCCCGACCTCGCCAAGGGGAAGTGCCTCGACATCGCCGAGGGGAGTCCGGTCGTGGGCTTCGACTGCCGCTTCGAGGCCTCCAAGACCTACGAGGCCCTGGCGGGCTCGCAGCTGGTGATCAACACCGCCGGTGTGCCGCGCAAGCCGAAGCCCGACGGGACGCTGCCGTCGCGCGAGGAACTGCTGGCGACCAACCTGAAGATCACGGACCAGGTCGCCGAGGGGATCAAAGCCCATGCCCCGGGCGCGATCGTGATCTCGATCGCCAATCCGCTCGACGCGATCGTCTACCGGCTGCACCAGTTGCTGCACCTGCCGAAGGGCCGGCTGATGGGAATGGCCGGTGTGCTCGACTCGGCCCGCTACCGCTACTTCATCGCGGAGGCAGCGGGGGTTTCGGTCGACAACGTCACCGCGCTCGTGCTCGGCGGCCACGGCGACGACATGGTTCCGATCCGCTCCGCGACGCGCGTCGCCGGCCTGCCGGTAGAGATGTTCGTCGACGGCCCCAAGCTCGACGCGATCGAAGCCCGCACCCGCGGCGCGGGGGGCGAGGTGGTCAAGCTGCTCGGCTCGGGCTCCGCGTTCGTCTCGCCGGCCTGGTCGGCGCTGACGATGGCCGAGGCGATCATCTACGACCGCAAGCAGATCCTCGCGGTCAGCGCGCTCCTCGAAGGGGAGTACGGCGTCAAGGGGCTGTTCGTCGGCGTGCCGGCGGTGCTCGGCAAGAGCGGTGTCGAGAAGGTGATCCAGGTCCCGCTGAACGATGCCGAGAAGGCTGCGCTCGAGCGCTCGGTCGGCGTCGTCACCAAGACCTGCGCCGAGGTGGACCAGATCGCGGGCAAGGCCTAGATCGCCGCAGGCGTCGGGCCTATCATTCCGGCAACCCGCCCGGACGAGGAGTCCGTCCGATGAATGTTCGTGTCGTGAGCCGGCTCGCCGCGGCAGCCGGTGTTCTCTTCGCAGCGTGCGCACTGCCGGCCGCAGCGCAGGGCGTCCTGAACGAGACCCGGCCCGGCGTGTGGGGCGAGGTGGCGGACGAGCAGGGGAACCCCGTCCCCGACCTGCCGATCAAGCTGGCCCGCAACGTCGAAGGCGACCCCGGTTTCGTGATGAAGACGACGAAGAAGGGGACGTTCATCTTTCCGCAGGTCGAGCTGTTCGAGGCGGGTTACCTTCTGACGGTCGACAGCCCGGAGTGGTACATCCGCAAGTACCAGATCCGGACGCGGCGCGGGACGCGCGAGATCTTCCAGGACGACTCGGGCTCGCTCAACCCGAAGGCCCAGGACAAGCTGCCGATCGTCAAGCATCGCGGCGCGAATACGACGATCTCGCTGGTCGTGGCGAAGGTGACCGACTACGTCGCGCCGGCGTCCGCGCCGGCTGCCGGAGCCGCACCGGGGCAGCCGAAGAAAGACCTGACGCCGGCGGAGAAGGCCGACGAGGCGGCGGCGCTGGGGGACTACCCCGCGGCGATCGAGATCCTGGGGCAGGCCCTGACCGAGAAGCCCAACGATCCCGACCTGATGTGGGCGCGCGCGACCTACATGGCCAAGGCGGGCGACACGCAGGGGGCGGTGCGCGAAGCCTACCGGTTGATCCAAGTCGCTCCCGACCGGATCGGGGTCCGCCTGCAGATGGCCGTCTGGATGGCCGAGCGCGGCCAGATCGCCGCCGCGGTCCCGCTGCTCGAGAAGGAGCGTGAGCTGCAGCCGCAGAACGCGCTGGTGGCCAAGGCGCTGTTCGAGGCGTACGGCGAGGCCGGGCAGACCGAAAACGCCGCGAAGGAGGCCGACCGCTGGCTGTCGATCGCGCCGTCCGACTCCGAGGCGCTGCTGGCGAAGGCCGACATCCTGAGCGGGAAAGGGGACTTTGCCGGCGCGGAGGAGATCTTCCGCAAGCTGGCCGCGGCCGATCCGCAGGCCGCCGACCGGATGTTCTACAACGCCGGCGTTTCGATCATGAACAAGAAGGGGGTCACCAACGACGACCGCAAGCGCGCGATCACGGCCTTCGAGAAGTCGGTCGAGGTCAATCCGAAGTATGCGAAGGCTTGGAACCAGCTCGGGCTCGCGTACCTCGGGCTGGGGGAGTACGGCAAGGCCCGCGACTCGTTCAAGAAGTTTCTCGAGCTCGATTCCAGCAGCGCCGACGCGGCCGAGGCGAGGGACCTGCTGAAGGCGCTCCCGGCGCGGTAACGGCCTGCTCCGGGCGCGCGATTTCGTCGGTAGGGGCCGCCCTCCGTGGCGGCCCGTACAATGCGTCCATGATCGAGGCGCGGCGGATCTCCGTCCAGGGAGTCGTGCAGGGAGTCGGGTTCCGTCCCTTCGTCTTCCGTCTGGCGGAACGCCACGGGATCGCCGGCTGGGTCCTGAACGGCGAGCAGGGGGTCGAGATTCACGCCGAGGGGTCCGCCGCGGCGCTGGCCGCGTTCCGGGCCGAACTGCTCGCGGCGCCACCGCCGGCGGCGCAGATCGCCGCCTGCGATGCGCAGCCCGCGGCGGTTGAAGGTCACTCCGGCTTCGTGATCCGGGCGAGTGCCCGCCAGGGAACCCCGACGGTTCGCGTTTCGGCGGATCTCCCGGTCTGTGCGGCCTGCCTCGCCGAGCTCGGCGATCCGGCCGATCGCCGCACCGGCTACCCGTACATCAACTGCACCGACTGCGGCCCGCGCTTCTCGATCGTGCTCGGCCTGCCGTACGACCGCCAGCGCACGACGATGAAGGACTGGCCGCTGTGCCCGGACTGCGCGCGCGAGTATGAAGACCCGCGCGACCGACGCTTTCACGCGCAACCCGTCGCCTGCCCCGCGTGCGGCCCGCGGTTCCGTCTGCTGCGCCCGGACGGGAACGATGCCGCGGGCGGCGCCGATCCGATCGCGGCGGCCGCGGCGGCGCTGGCGGCCGGCGCGATCGTCGCGACGAAGGGGATCGGGGGCTACCACCTGGCGTGCGACGCGCGGCAGCCCGGCGCGGTCGCGGCGCTGCGGGCCCGGAAATTCCGGAAGGAACGGCCCTTTGCGGTGATGGCGCGCGACCTGGCGGAGGCCGAGGCGCTGGTCGTGCTCGACACGCAGAGCCGGGCCCTGCTGCTCTCGAACCCGCGGCCGATCGTGCTCGCGCCGGCGCGTGTCGAGCTGCTCGAGGTCGCGCCCGGCCACCGCGAACTGGGCCTGATGCTGCCCTACGCGCCGCTCCACGACCTGCTGTTCGCGGCGGGCGCACCCCCGGCGCTGGTCCTGACGAGCGCCAACCGCTCGTCCGAGCCGATTGCCTACCGCGACGACGAGGCGCTCGTCACGCTCGGTGGGATCGCGGACCTGTTCCTGGCCGGCGAGCGCCCGATCGCTCGCCGGGTCGACGACTCGGTGGTGCGCGCGGGGCCGTTCGGGCCGACGATCCTGCGCCGCTCGCGCGGCTATGCACCGGCGGCCGTAGCGACGTTTCCGGGCGGACCGCCCGTGATTGCGACCGGCGCCGACCTCAAGAACGCGATCGCGCTGGTCGTCGGGGGCCAAGCGTTCGATCAGCCAGCACGTCGGCGACCTCGACCACCTGGCGGCGCGCGAGGCCTTCACCGGGACGATCCGCGACCTCTGCGCGATGTGGGAGGTCGACCCCGCCGACGCGATCGTCGCGCACGATCTGCACCCCGACTACCACGCGACGCGCGAGGCGCTGGCGCTGCCCGCGGCGCGCCACGTCGCGGTCCAGCACCACCGCGCGCATGTTGCCTCGGTGCTGGCCGAGCGCGGCGCGTGGGAGACCGCGGTCGTCGGCGTCGCTTGGGACGGCACGGGCTTCGGCGACGACGGGACGATCTGGGGGGGCGAGGTCTTCGTCGGCACGCTCGCCGGCGGGCTCGCCCGCAGCGCGCACCTCCGGCCGGTGCGGCTCCCCGGCGGCGATGCGGCGGCGCTCTTCCCGCCGCAGTGCCTGGCCGGCTTCGTGGCATCGCTCCACCCCGCCGCCGCCGGTACCCCCGACCTGGAGGCGCCGCCGTTCGCGATGCCGCCGCGCTACGGCGCCGCGCTGGGCCTGGCGCGCGCCGGCGAGCGGGTCCACGAGTCGACCTCGGTCGGTCGGCTGTTCGACGCGCTGGCCGCGCTCTGCGGCTTCACCCGGGAGATCAGCTTCGAGGGGCAGGCCGCGATGGCGCTCGAGCAGCTCGCGCGCGGAGCGCGCGGGGTGGCGGCCTACCCGTTGCCGTGGGGCGACGCGCAGCTCGACTGGCGACCGCTGCTGGACGCGGCGATCGAGGACCGGCGGCGCGGCCGCGACCCGGCCGAGATCGCGCGCGCTTCCCACGAGGCGCTGGCAGCCGCGGTGGCGGACATCGCGGCCCGGGCGCGCGAGGAATCGAAGGCCGCGGCGCTGGTCCTGTCGGGCGGAGTCTTCCAGAACGCACTGCTGCTGGAGCTGATTCGGGACCGCGTCGATCGGCCGGGCGCGCTCCCGGTCTGGGTCAACCACGAGGTCCCGCCGAACGACGGCGGCATCGCGCTCGGTCAGGCGGCGCTGGCGGTTACGGCTCCGTCCGACCCTCGTTGAAGAAGAGCACCCACGCGGCGTGCGACTCCCTGAGGCGTCGGGCGACGTCGGCCGGCACCAGCGCGAACTCCTCGGACGCCGCCCCCGGAACCTCGCAGATCGCGGCGCCGCCGGCCTCGAGCCGTCGGGCGGCGTCCTCCGAAAGCTCGAGGAAGGGGATCGACCCCTGCCGCGTGACGAAGTGGAAGCGGCGCGGTCCCTTGACGCCGTCGCGCAGCCCGTGATCGCGGAGCAGCTGGGCGGAGCGCGCAGCGGTTTCCCGTGCGCTCTCCCCCCGGGCCCGTTCCGCCTCGCGCGCGCGGTCCTGCTCGCGCCGCGCGGCGTCCCGGCTGCGCCGCACCTCGTCCTCGGCGTGCTTCTCGGCCGCGATCGCGTCGTGCCCCAGCTTGTTCTTGCGCGCCTTCTCGTCGTGCGCGAGCTGCCGGGCCCGCTTGTCGTCGGCGAGCCCGGTCTTCACCAGCTGGTCGCGCAGGCTGCCCATCGTCGCTCCGTCCGGGATCGCCCGGCGTGCCTCAGGCGACCGTCACCTCGGGGCAGAGGTAGACATCCTGGATCGCATGGAGGAGCTTCACGCCCTCGGCGAACGGCTTCTGGAACGCCTTCCGCCCCGAGATCAGCCCCATCCCGCCGGCGCGCTTGTTGATCACTGCGGTCGCGACCGCGTCCTGCAGATCGTTCTTCCCGGACGCGCCGCCCGAGTTGATCAGACCGATCCGTCCCATGTAGCAGTTGACGACCTGCCAGCGCGTCCACTCGATCGGGTGGTCGGGGACCAGCTCGCCGTAGACCTTCTTGCTCGTCTTGCCGTAGTTCTCGAGCGCGAGGTATCCGCCGTTGTTCTCCGGCAGCTTCTGCTTGATGATGTCGGCCGCCAGCGTGACGCCGAGGTGGTTCGCCTGGCCGGTGAGGTCGGCCGACACGTGGTAGTCCTTGTCGCTCTTGAAGGCCGGGTTGCGCGTGTAGCACCAGAGGATCGCGATCATCCCCATCTCGTGCGCCGCCTGGAATGCGGCCGAGACCTCCTGCAGCTGGCGCGTCGCTCCATCCGAGCCCCAATAGATCGTCGCGCCGACCCCGGCACAGCCCATGTCCCAGGCCTGTTTGACCGACGCGAACATCACCTGGTCGAACTTGTTCGGGTAGGTCATCAGCTCGTTGTGGTTCAGCTTGAGGATGAACGGGATCCGGTGCGCATAGCGGCGCGCGACCGCGCCGAGCGCTCCCAGCGTCGAAGCCACGCCGTTGCAGCCTCCCTCGATCGCGAGCCGGACGATCGTCTCGGGGTCGAAGAACGCGGGATTCGGCGCGAAGGAGGCCGCCCCGGAGTGCTCGATCCCCTGATCGACCGGGAGAATCGAGACGAAACCGGTTCCGGCGAGCCGCCCATTCCCGATCAGCGACTGGAAGCTGCGCAGGACCTGCGGCGGCCGGTCCATCGGGACCAGCAGCCGGTCGACGCAGTCGGGCCCCGGGAGGTGCAGCGAGTCCTTGGGGATTCCCCTGGCAACGTAGTCCAGGAGCGGTGCCTGTGGGCCGAGCGTCTCGCGGATCTTCTCGATCATGTCGGATACCTCGGAATGGCGGCGCGCTGGCCGCGCCGGGGGGTGGGCAGGGAGGTACTCTAATCAGTCCGGATGGGCGATGCCACGGCGTCCCGGGGGGCTTCGACGGGCCGCTGGCGGGGCACGCTAGAATGCACGCCATGCCATCCGGCCCTCCCCACGCCACCCCGGAGCGCCCGGGGCTCGGCCCTCGAGACCTCGCGCTGGTCCGCTCGGTCCAGGCCGGGGATCCGGAGGCCTTCGAAAGCTTCGTCGAGCGCTTCGGGCCGCTGATCATGGCCTTCGGCCTCAGGATGTGCGGCAACCGGGCCGACGCCGAGGACGTCTTCCAGGAGACGCTGGTCAAGGTCTATACGCGACTAGCCGACCTCGCAGACCCCGGCGCGCTCCGGACCTGGTTCTGGCGCGTGGTCTCGAACGAGTGCCTGATGAGCCGCCGCGGCCCGCGCGACCCGGGACGCACGGTGGCGTTCGACGAGCTGTTCCCGCTCTCCGCCGAGCGCGGTGAGGCGCCCGACTTGCCCGACGCGGGCGCCGTCGACCCCGAACGCGCGGTCCTGGCCGGGGAGGCCCGCGAGCGGATCGAGGCCGCGATCCGTCACCTTCCGCCCGACTACCGCATCATTCTGCTGTTGAGGGATTTCGAGCAGCTCTCGACGGAGGAGGTGGCCGAGGTGCTCCAGATCTCTGTCGCCAACGCGAAGGTCCGGCTGCACCGCGCGCGGCTGGCGCTGCGGCGGCGGCTGCAGGCCGAGGGAGGGACGACGGCGTGAGCTCGGGATCGCGGTGCCCGCAGTGCGAGTCCGGGGCGGTCACGCTCTCGGAGTTGCTGGAGGGGACGCTGCCGGTGCCGCAGCGCGAGGAGCTGGAGCGGCACCTCGCCGGTTGCGCCGACTGCCGCACCCTGCTGGACGGCCTGAGAGAGCAGATCGACGCCTGCCGCCGCGCGCCACCGCCGGTGCCGTCGCGCGACTGCGTGGCGCGCGCGGTCGAGGCGCTGCAGGCCGAACTGGTCCGGCGGCGGCAGCGCGTCCCCTGACGCGAGGTCAGTTCCGGACGGCGATCACCACCTCGCCGCGCGCCGCGTCCTTGCCCACGTCGATGACCGCCTGCGGGTCGTCCACCAGGTAGAAGTAGTTCGCTCCGTCGCCCAGCACCGCGTCCCGCGCGGGGTAGAGCGGAACCGCGGCGCGGAGCACCGGCAGACTATCCGGCGAGGTCCCGCGCCGCAGGTCGGCCCCGGCGCGGTAGGCGACGTAGTAGGTGTCCGGCTGCAGGTTCGTGAAGGTGGAGAACGGGGTGCCGAGCGCCGGCCAGCGGATCTGAAGCTGCGCCACCGCCTGCGCGTGCCTCAGACCGAAGTGCTGGACCTGCGCGTCCTGCGAGGTCTCGTACCCCTCCCCGCCGGAGACCTCCCGGATCAGCGGCGACTCGTTCGTTCCGTCGCCGTTGAGGTCGGCGGTCAGCGTGACGCGCGCGCCGATCGCGGCGCGGTTCGCGCCGTTGCCCCCGACCAGGCGCAGTTCGAGCCATCGGCCGATCGCGCTGCCGGTCTCGTTGCGGAACAGCACGAGGTACGCCGGCTGCGGCCAGGTGTCGCGGTTCCCCGGGTCGGCCGAGCCGCATTCGGCCGGCTTCGGCAGCGCGTCGCACTGGTTGAAGCGCCGGCTGCCCGAGGTCAGCAGGTCGAGGTCGCCGTCGCGGTCGTAGTCGGCCCAGACCGCGGTCCACGAGTACCAGCGCTTCATGCAGGTCGGGCCGACGGTGGTGTTCGGCGGATCGGGGAGGGCGCCGCAGACACCTCCTCCGGGATCCGACATGTCAACGAAGTTCGGTACGCCGTTGGCATCGGTGTCGCCGTTGTTCCGGTACATCGTCGACCAGTGCTGCACGAACGGGTAGAAGCCCGTGACGTAGACGTCGAGGTCGCCGTCGTTGTCGGCATCGGCCCACCCCGCAGAGCCCTCCTCGCAGTCGACCTGCGCCACCGGGTTCCAGCTGACGCGCATCCCCGATTGGGCGCGGACGTTGGTGAAGGTGGCGCCGGCGTTGTTGTTCTTCCAGAGGTACGAGGTGTCGTGCCCGCCGACGGCGATCCCCCACCAGTGGGCCAGGTTGGCCGTGTACAGGTCGAGGTCGCCGTCGCCGTCCATGTCGCCCCAGTCGGCGCCGAGCGAGTGGCCGTAGGTGCTCCCGTCGGGATTGCCGGCGACCCCGGTCGTGAACGACGCGTTGCTGAAATGACCGGCGCCGTCGTTGCGGATCAGCATGTTCGGGTCGAGCCGGTAGGACGAGACGTGGATGTCGAGGTCGCCATCGTTGTCGAAATCGCCGGGGTTGATCCCGCGCGCGCAGTTCCCCGTCTTGCAGAAGTCGCCCGCCGGGCAGTCGCCGTCCCGCGTGCAGGCCTTCGAGGTGTTGACGACGCAGTAGCCGAGGTTGCCCATCGACTTCTCGACGGCCTCGAGGCCCCAGGCCGCACTGACGTTCTGGAACCGGCCGTCGCCCAGCCCGCGCCACATCGTGTTCAGCTCGCAGTCGGCGCAGACGGTCGGCGAGCCGCCGCAGTGACGCTCGTAGGAGCCCACGTAGATGTCGACCGAGCCGTCGAGGTCGTAGTCACCCCAGCCGGTCGCGATCGAGTTCCGGCCGTCGACCATGTCGGGGGTTCCGTCGCCGTTGAAGTCGGTCCGTTCGACGAAGGCGAAAGAAGGCGGGCCCTGGTTCAGGAACAGGTGGTCGTCGTTGCCCCCGGCAGGGCAGTAGACGTCGAGGTCGCCGTCGTTGTCGACGTCGGCGAAGGCGCCGTGCGCGCCGGCGAGCCCGGCCGCGAGCTCGGTGAAGGTGAAGGCGGGCGGGCCGTCGTTGCGGAAGAGCCGGCCGCACCCGACCAGGAGGTCGGGGTAGCCGTCGTTGTTGACATCGCCCCAGCTCGCGGTCGGGCCCCAGACCGCGCTGCCGATCCCGCTCTCCGCGGTCACGTCGCGGAACGGTGCCTGGCCGAAAGCGGCTCCCGTGAGCGCGCCGGCGAGTACGAGGAAAGCCGCGCACCGCGCGCGAAGACGCGAGAAAACCGTGAGCATGGAGCCTCCCGGGGGACGACTTGCGCAACCGGGGAATATACGGTGGAAGCAGCCCCGCGCGGCCGCGAATCGGGGTGGAACGGGTGGACTTCGAGCGACGCATTCGCGTGGCCGCGGGCCAGCCTTCGCCGTACAAGAAGGCGGCGCAGGGCTGCGGGCGGGGGAGGAACCGATGGGGGAGCGAAAGGACCGGGCGCGCGAGAGCTGGGAGCGCTTGTGTCGCGCCGCCCGCCACTGGGGCGGAGACGGCGTCTGCGAGCTGTCCGGCGGCCCGCCCGTGCTGCTGTGGCTCTTCGGCTCGACGATGATCGAAGCGACCGGCGAGCCAGACGGTTCGATCGCACTGCGTGCGTTCCTCGTGATGCGCCCCTCCCACCCCGACCCTGCGCGCGTCTGCGAGACCTACCAGCCCGCGATCCCGGCCGGCCGGCTGCGCGTCGACGACGAGGGGGACATCGTCCTCGAACATCGCATTCCCGCGGGGTCCGACGACGCGACGCTCGACGGCGAGCTGCGCCGGGTCTGCGAGGCCGCCGACAGCGTCGACGACCTGATCCGCGAGGAGGCCGGGGGGATCCTCTCCTTCGATCTCTTCGAGTGGGACGTGATGCAGGCCGTCCGCGGCGAGCTGTCGTAGCGGCCGACCCCGTCCCGGCGGGGGCTTCGGCAGGGCCCGGCGCACCGCACCCGCCACGGAGGGCGGGCCCTACGGGCACGGCCCCCCGGAATCGAGTGCGTCGCGCGGATCCGGCACGATCGACGCCGCTCCGTAGGTTCCGGCCGCGCAGCTGTTCTGCGCACGCCCCAGCAGGTACTCGCCCGCCCCCGCCGCCGGCAGCGGTGAGGGGTCGTCGAACGGCGAATCGGGCACGGCGTCGGCCCGGCACGCGGCGGCTCCGAAGCCGCTCGAAGCGCGCAGCGCGGCCAGGTCGCCGGCGACGAGGTCGTAGGCGGTGCCGGCGCCCGCCGTGGCGTCCTGCGAAGACCACGAGATCCGCACGGTCGCGCCGATTCGCTCGACCGTCAGGGCTCCGACCTCCGCGGGCAGCGCGAAACACGAGGGATCGGCGTCGTTGCAATCGAGCCCGTTCGCGACGTACCCCGCGGGCTGCGCGCAGTCCGACAGGCGCGGCGCAACCGGGTCTCCGAACCCGTCGCCGTCGGCGTCGAGGTACCAGCTGGCCGCGGCGCCGCACCAGGTGACGAAGTCCGCCTCGCGCGGGCCGTTGCCCTGGATGGAGGACCAGCGCGAGCGCGGGAAGAGCGGGTCTTGCGAGACGAGCCGCGCACGCCAGATGAAGGGCGTCGCGAGCGGAAGCCCGGAGACCCGCAGAGCGAGTCCGGCCGCGCTGCCGCCCGGGCCGGGATCGCCGGTCGAGGTCATCGGACCGACCAGCAGTCCGGTGCCGTCGAACGGGACGCCGAGCGGCTTCGCCTCGACCTCGAGCCTCACCCCTCCGCGTCCCGCGGGGGTGCGCCCGAAGAGCAGGGCGTCGAACGCGCGGTCGGTGAGCGTCAGGTCGTGCAGTGCCATCGGCGTGCCGTCGGTGCGGCGCTGGCGGATCGCGCGCGTCGTACCGCGCTCGCCTCCGCCCGGGAAGAGAAACGCGGCGCCGATCTCTCCCGCGTCGGGGTCACCGATCAGCAGGTCGGAGAACCCGTCGCCGTCGACGTCGCCCGCCGAGGCGACCGAGAGGCCCAGGTCGGACCGGGCGACCCCGCTGGCGACGTCCCACGCCGGGAGAGAGGCGAGCCCCGAGCCGCCGCCGAGAAAGAGGTAGGCCCGTCCCTCGTAGGCCCTTGTCTTGGTGCCGTCGGGGGCGCCGACGACGACGTCGCCGAACCCGTCGCCGTTGACATCGCCCGCGGCGGCGATCGACCAGCCGAGCTTCGCCAGCGCGTTCGATCCGTCAAAGGTCCAGGCCGGCGCATTCGCCGGTCCCGCGGCGGAGGCGGGAAAGAGGTAGACCCGTCCCGCGTCGCGGAACGCGGCGTTCGAGCCGGAAGCGCCGACGAGCAGGTCGGTGAAGCCGTCCCCGTCGACGTCGGCGGAGCCGACGGAGCGCCCGAAGCCGTCGCCGGCGTCCTCGCCTTCCATCGCCCATCCGGGGCTCGTCGCAAGGCCGCTCGGTCCGCCGCGGAAGAGCCACGCTTTTCCGCCGAGGAAGGCGCCCAGGTAGAACGGGTCGCCGATCAGGAGGTCGTCGAACCCGTCGCGATCGACGTCGCCCGCCGGGGCCAGGTGGTGACCGAAGTCGGCCGCTTCCTGGTCGCCATCGACGGACCAGGCGGGGGCGCTCCCCAGCCCAGCCGCTGCGCCGTGGAAGACGAGCACGCGGCCGGCGAACAGCAGCCCGCCGGTGTAGTCGGGCGCGGCCACCGCGACGTCGCCGAAACCGTCGCCGTTGACGTCTCCGGCCCCGGCCACCGCGGCGCCGAGGCGCGCGTTCGCGCGGTCCCCTTCGATGCTCCAGGCGGCGGTCGCGGCGAGGCCGCCCGGGCCGCCGCGGTACACGAAGGCTGCGCCCTCGCGCGCGAAGTCGGCCTGGTAGTCGGAGGCACCGATCACCACGTCGCCGTAGCCGTCTCCGTCAACGTCGCCCGCGCCGGCGACCGCGATGCCGAACGCCGAACCGCCCGGGCCGCTTGCGGTCCAGGTCGGCGTCGGCGCGAGGCCGCCCGGGGCGCCGGCGTAGAGCGCGGCCAGGCCGGTCGCGGCCCCGCCCGCGCCGAGGAACGACGGGTCGCCGACGATCACGTCGGAGAAACCGTCGCCGTCGACGTCGCCGGCCGGCGCGACCGAATAGCCGAACAGTTGCCAGCCCGCGTCGGGCGGTGGCGCCCAGGAGGGCGTCGCCGCCGGGCCGTCGCCGCTGCCGTAGTACACGAAGGCCGCGCCCTCGTCGCTCTCGCCGGCGTCGAAGAGGTCCGCCCCGACGATGACGTCGGAGAAGCCGTCGCCGTTGACGTCGCCGGCGGTCGCCACGGTCGCGAAGCGCGCGCCGGCCTGGTCGATCTCACGCGACCAGTACGGCGTGGTCGAGAGGCCGGCAGCCGATCCGACGAACGCCAGGACGCGTCCTTCCGCGGGTTCGGGCGCGCCGAAGCCCTCGATGCCGAGCAGCAGGTCGGCCCGCCCGTCCCCGTTCAGATCCCCGCCGGTCGCGGCCGTGAAGCCGACCCGCGCGCCGACGAGGTTCGACTCGTAGGTCCACGCGCCCGCCGGGCCCGATGCCGAGCCGAAGTGGACGAATGCCGCTCCCTCCTCGGCCTCGGGGTTGCTCCAGCGCGGCGCGCCGACGACGAACTCGGCGTAGCCGTCGCCGTTGACGTCTCCCGCCGTGGCCACCGCCGTGCCGAGCTGCGCACCGGCGAGGTTGCCTTCGAGCGCCCAAGCCGCGCTGGTTTCGAGACCCCCGCCGGAGCCGAGATAGAGCCAGGCCCGGCCTTCCTCGCTCTCGCCGGCGCTGAAGCGCGGGGCGCCGACGACCAGGTCGGCGTAGCCGTCGCCGTTGACGTCACCCGCGCCGGCCACCGCGCCCAGCTCGGCGCCGGCCTGTCCGGAGCCCGCCTGCCAGGCCGGGGTGGGGAGGACGCCGGTCGGCGAGCCGCGGTAAAGGAAGGCTCGCCCCTCGTCCGCCACCGGCTCGTCGTGGAGCGGTGCACCGACCGCGACGTCCGCGAAGCCGTCGCCGTCCACGTCGCCGGCCCCGCTCACGCTGCGGCCGAACGCGGCGTCGGACTGCCCCCCCTGGAGGACCACGTCGGCGGCGACCGCCAGCCCGGCAGCCGAGCCGCGGAAGACATGCACGCACCCGCTCCGCGCGATCAAGCCGGTGCAGCCGTCCGCGCCGACGACGACGTCGCCGAACCCGTCGCCGTCCAGGTCGCCCACGCCGGCCACCGAGATTCCGAAGCGGGCCCCGCCCTCGCCGCCGCGGGCCGACCAGGAGGGCGTGGTCGCGGGCCCCGCCGCGGAGCCGCGATAGAGGAAAGCCGCTCCCTCGTCGCTGAAGTCGCCGTCGAAGAACGGTGCGCCGACGATCACGTCGCTGAAGCCGTCGCCGTCGACGTCGCCGGCCGTCGCGACCGACAGCCCGAACCGGGCCAGCGCCTGATTCGACTCGGCCTGCCAGGCGGCGCTGGTCGCGAGCGGGTCGATCGTGACGGGGTAGCTCGCGCCGGCGTCGTCGACCTCGATCCGAAAACCCCCGGGAACCGGGAACATCCGTGCGTGGAGCGCGCGGCCCGACGCGTCGGACGCCGCGAGGCCGGCGTACCGCACCAGCGGCCGGGCCGCCGGGTCGAGGAACATCAGCGCACGGCCGTCATCGCCCGCGGCACCGACCAGCGCGCCATCGACCGCGAACTCGAGCACGAGCGGGCCGTCGCCCGCCGTCGCGGACGCGATCGTGAGGCCGTGCTCGACGCCGCGAGCGTCGTTGAACAGCCACTCGACCAGCGGGCCGCGCTCGATCGAGATGCGTGCGCCGTCGAGCCGGGGCAGGTGACCGCGAGCGACTGCCTCCGGAGCGTCCGCGCGGCCCCAGCCAACGAGGCGCAAGGCAATCGGTGAGCGTTCGCCCGCCGCGCAGCGTGCCGTGAGCTCCACGCGGTCGGGAGTCGCGGCGACGCAGAGACCCTGTGCGCGGTTCGGCGCGGCGACACGCTCGCCGCCGTCGGGTGCGAAGCGGTACTCGCGTGCCGCCAGATCCGTCGAGATCTGGCGCAGCCACCCGGACGGCTCGGATGGCCGCTCGGCGGCCCGCGCGGGATGGCCGAGCGCTGCAAGCGCGAGCGTGGCCGAAACGAACCCCCAAGCCCACGGGCAGCCCGCTGGAACGGCGCGACGAGTCATCAGTTCCCCCCCCGTCCCTGCGACGCGCGGACCTATGCGCGTCGCCGGATCCGGTCGATGCAGGGGAAAGCTACTCGTACCGCACGAGTCGCGGCAATGGCCGTTCGACGGGAATCGTCGGAGAGATGGGGCATCGTCCCCGCGTCTTCGCGAACGGACGCGAGAACCGTCCTGCTGGCAGGACACCTGCCGAGGAATCGTCTCGGATTAAGGACGGGTCGAGGCTCGCCGGAGAACGCCGTCTCCCGCGGGCCGGCGCCGGCGCCAGGGGCTCTACGCGCTCGGGGCCGCCGGGTCCGGGACCAGCAGCAGAGTCGTCGGGTCGAGCAGCGCGTGCATGCTCTGGCGGCCGATCCGGTCGCGGTCCTTGAGCAGCGTGAGGCGCACGCCGGTCCCGTCGTGCTTGAGCAGGAAAGCGAGGTCGACGTACTCCTCGATCTCGTCCGCCGGCGGGGGGAGGTGCCCCGGTTTCTCGGGCGGCCCCTCGCGGTGCCAGCGCGACGACATCCAGACCTCCGCGCCCGAGCGCTCCGCGATCGCGCGGATCGCCGGAATCATCGCGCGGACGTCCGGCTTCTCCATCCCCAGCCGGTCGAGGATGATCACGTCCGGCTTGAAGTCGGCGAAGGCGCCGAGCTTGGTCACGAACTCGTCCAGCCGTTCGGGCGAAAAGGAGTGGCCCATGAAGGTCCGGATGTGCCGCAGCCGCTCGATCTCCAGCTGCACTTCGACCCGTGAGACGTCGGCGTGCTGCTCGCGCATCATCTCGGCCAGCAGGTCGTCGTACCAGGTGCGGACCTTCTCCACCGGACGATCGACGGTGACGTGCAGGACCTTCTGGCCCGAGAGCATCGCGTCGAGGCCCACGCCCACCATGAAGGCGGTCTTGCCGACGCCCGCGCGCGCCATGACCAGCGCGATCTTCCCCGGGCCGGGCCCGGGTGCGCCGTCCTTCTCGAGCAGGGTGCGGGTCGAGCGGCGCAGCCGGGACTTCATCTCCGCGGTCATTCCTCGTCCTCCGCCGCGGCCACGCCGCGGTACTTCGCCAGCAGTTCCTCGCCAACCTCGCGCGGCACCGGCGCATAGCGGGCGAACTCCATCGTGAACTCCGCCTTCCCCTGGGTGGCCGAGCGGAGGTCGGTGGCGTAGCCGAACATCGTCGAGAGCGGCACCTCGGCGTCGATCCGCGCGAAGCCGTCCTCTTCCTGCGAGCCGATCACGACGCCGCGGCGCTGCAGGAGCGTGCGGTAGATCGCGCCCTGGAACTCGCCCGGCCCCTCGACCGAGACCTTCATCAGCGGCTCGAGGATCTGCGGCCCGGCTTTCTTGTAGGCCTCGCGGAAGGCCTTGCGCGCGGCGGCCTGGAAGGCCATGTCCGAGGAATCGACCGCATGCGAGGCGCCGTCGTTGATCGTGGCCCGGATCCCCGTGATCGGGAAGCCGATCATCGGCCCCTTGCCCATCGAGGCCCGGAACCCCTTGTCGCAGGACGGGATGTACTCGGTCGGGATCGAGCCGCCGTGGATGGCGTTGACGAACTCGTACTCCCCCTCGGCGTACGGCTCGAGGAACCCCGCGATGCGGGCATACTGGCCCGAGCCGCCGGTCTGCTTCTTGTGCAGGTAGTTGAAGTCGGAGCGCTTGGTGATCGCCTCGCGGAACGCGACCTGCGGCGCGCCGGTCGTCACGTCGGCGCCGTACTCGCGCCGCATCCGCTCGACGTAGACGTCGAGGTGGAGCTCGCCCATCCCGGAGATGATCGTCTCGTTCGAGTCCTCGTCGACGTGGACCCGGAAGGTCGGATCTTCCTTCGAAAAGCGCTGAAGCGCCTTGGAGACCTTGTTCTGGCTGGCGTTGTCAGCGGGCTTGATCGAGAGCGAGATCACCGGGTCGGGAACGTGCATCGAGGTCATCGCCAGGCGTGCACCGTTCTCGCTTACGAAGGTGTCGCCGGTGTGGCAGTCGATGCCGAACAGTCCGACGATGTCGCCGGCCGGTGCGCGATCGGTGTCCTCCATCTGGTCGGCGTGGATCCGGACCAGGCGCCCGATCTTGACCTTGCGCCCGGTGCGGGTGTTGACCACCGTGTCGCCCTTGCCGAGCGAGCCCTGATAGATCCGCGTGAAGGTCAGCTGGCCGTAGCGCCCCTCGTCGAGCTTGAAGGCGTACACCACGGTCTGCGCCGCGGGGTCCGAGGTCAGTGCGACCGGGGCGTTGTCCTTGTCCAGGTCGACCGCTTCGATCGGCACGTCGGCGGGGGAGGGGAGATAGCTGTTCACCGCGTCGAGCAGGAGCTGCACCCCTTTGTTCTTGTAGGCCGAGCCCATCAGGACCGGCACCAGCTCGAGCGCCAGGACACCCCGGCGGATCGCGGGCCGGATCAGCTCCGGCGTCGCGCGGTCCTCGAGTGCAGCCTCCATCAGCTCGTCGCTGAACATCGACAGCGCGTCCAGCATCTCGTGGCGCCGGCTCTCGGCCTCGACCCGCATCGCGGCCGGGATCTCCTTCTCGACGACGTTCTCACCGTTCGCGCCCTCGAAGAAGTAGGCCTTCATCGTGACCAGGTCGATCACTCCCTCGTGATTCGCCTCCAGGCCGATCGGCAGCTGCAGCGGGACCGCCTGCAGTTTCAGCTTCTCGCGGATCTGCTGCACCACGCGGTCCGGGTTGGCGCCGGAGCGGTCGAGCTTGTTGATGAACGCGAGCCGGGGAACCTTGTAGCGCCGCATCTGGCGGTCGACCGTGATCGACTGCGACTGGACGCCGGCCACCGAGCAGAGCACGAGGACGGCGCCGTCGAGCACCCGCAGCGATCGTTCGACCTCGATCGTGAAGTCGACGTGCCCGGGCGTGTCGATCAGATTGATGTCGTGATCCTTCCAGGTGGCAGAGGTGGCAGCGGAGGTGATCGTGATCCCGCGCTCGCGCTCGAGCTCCATGTGGTCCATCGTCGCGCCCACGCCGTCCTTGCCCTTGACGTCGTGGATGGCGTGGATGCGACGCGTGTAGAAGAGGATCCGCTCGGAGAGCGTCGTCTTCCCGGAGTCGATGTGCGCGGAGATCCCGATGTTCCGCACCTTGTCGAGATCGGCGTGCATAGGTCCTGTCCTGCGCGGCCGCGGCCGCGGTGGGGCGGAACGGCCCAGGGCCGGCTCCGCACGGGTGCCGCCCAGCCTGACCTCAGCCCGAGTTGCCCTCGGATCCCCGGCGGGGCGAGACAATCCGGCCCCCGACTGGCGCGACGGGCAGAAGTATAGGGACGAATCAGGGGGGCGCCAGTCAAGATTCTGTGAAAGCTGGACTTGAGCGGGCGGCGAGGATTCGGGCCGGCCCCCGCGGTCGCCCGCCCGGGGGCCGGCCCGGCTTCGACTGGCTTACAGGCCGGGCAGCCGTTCGATGAACCCCGCCAGGTACCGGTGCTCCCCGATGATCAGCATCCGTTCGTCGCGCTTCAGCGGGCGGTCGGGATCCGGGGGGATTTCCGTGACGAGGAGGGTCGTCCCGGCCTCGTCCTTCCGCCGGCGCATGGCCGCGACCTGGAGCTGGAAGCGCCGCCGCAGGTCCAGGTTCTTCAGCGACTGGCCGACGAACGACGGCGGGACCTCGATCTCGACGATCTCCGCGTCGCCTCCCAGCTCGAAGATGTCGGTCAGGTGGGGGTTGGCGAGCGCCGCCACCATGTGCCGCGCGCTGTCGCGTTCCGGAAAGACCGTCACGTCGGCCCCGATCACGCGGATCGCCTCCTCCTCCTGGAGGTTGTTCACCTGGACGATGATCCGGGGCACGCCGGCCCTGGCCTTGAGGTAGTGAGTCACAAGCACCGTGGCGTCGAAGTGGCGCCGGATCCCGATCACCGCGGCCGACCAGGAGGAGGCGCCGAACTCCTCGAGGAGATCGGTCTGGCGCACGTCCATCGTCACCGCCTGACGGACGCGGGCAGAAACCGTCTCGACCTCCTCGGGCCGATAGTCGAAGGCGAGGACGTCGACGTCCCGCGAGTCGGCGAGGCCGAGCGCCACCTCGCGGCCGAAGACCGAGAGCCCCAGGACGGCCACCGTGCGCTTCACGGACACTCCTTCCTTCCGGCCAGCCGTCAGCCGACCAGCACATCCTCTTCAGGATAGGCGTAGGCCTTGGGCTTGCGCAGGCCGATCAGCGAGGCGCCGACGACGAGCGGGCCCGTACGCCCGATGTACATCAGGACGACGAGCACGAGCTTGCTCGCGTCGCTCAGCCCGGCGGTGATGCCGGTCGACAGGCCCACCGTGCCGATCGCGGAGGCGGTCTCGAAAGCGTAGTCCAGCAGCGGCGCCGGCCGGCTGGCGTGCGAGGCGAATCCGCCCTCGATGATCGCGAGCGCGGTGTTGGCCGCCAGCAGCAGGACCACGAACGAGGCGACCGTCGCGACCGCCTTGGCCACGGTACTTTCGGGGATCGCACGGCCTTGGAACTCCGCCGCGGCGCGGCCCCGGATCCGCGACCACGCGCTGCACGCCAGGATCCCGGCCGTGCTCGTCTTGACGCCGCCGCCGGTGCCGCCGGGCGACGCCCCGACGACCATCAGGAGGATCCCGAACAGCAGCGTGACGCTGGTCAGGTTTCCGGTCGGGACGGTGTCGTAGCCGGCGGTGCGGCAGGTGACGGAATGGAACAGCGCGGCCAGGACCCGCCCGTGCCACGGCGCATCGCGTAGCGAGTTGGTCCATTCGCAGAACAGGAAGACGGCGGCTCCTGCCGCGACCAGCAGCCCGGTGACGAGCAGGACCATCCGCGTGTGCAGCGAGAGGCGCCACCACTCGCGATTCCTGCGCGGCATCCGCCGGACCCGGACGACGTCGGCAATCACGGTGAAGCCGATCCCGCCCACCACGATCAGTCCCACCACGGTGAGGTTGACGAGCGGGTCGTCGCGGTAGCTCTCGAGATTGTCGGGGAAGAGGGAGAATCCGGCGTTGCAGAAGGCCGAGATCGAGTGGAAGGCCGCGAGCCACGCTGCCTCCAGGCCGAACCCGCCGCGCCGCAGTCCGAAGGCGACGAAGAGCAGCAGCGCACCGACCCCCTCGATCAGGGCGGTGGTCGCGACGGCGTGGCGCAGGACCGATCGCGGCGTGACGCCGCGTACGTCGCCGTGGGCCGTGGCGACGTACATCCGCTGGGACAGTTCGTCGCGCTGCCGGACCATCGCCAGGACGAACCCCGACAGGCTCAGGATGCCGAGGCCGCCGAGCTGGATCAGGGCCAGCAGGAAGAACTGCCCGGTCGGGGTGAGCCTCGTCCCGGGGTCGAATACGGTCAGCCCGGTGACGCAGACCGCGGAGGTCGAAGTGAACAGCGCCTCGACGAGGCCGAGGCGCTGCCCGGCCGCACTGGCGGGGAGCATGAGGAGAGCAGTACCCGCAGCGATCAGCCCCGCGAACGAGGCCACGATCGCCTTCTGGATCCGGGTCGTCATCGGCTGAGGCTACCGCAGGGGCGGCCCCGGGGGGCAGCCCCTGCCGTTCCGGGCCCGCACGGAGGCTGGCTCGGGCCCGCACGGAGGCCGACCCGGGCCGGCACAGAGGCCGGCCCCTGCCTTTCCAGAGGCCGTTCCGGGCCGGCACAGAGGCCGGCCCCTGCCTTTCCAGAGGCCGTTCCGGGCCGGCACAGAGGCCGGCCCCTACATTTTCTTGAGGCGCGCGGCCTGCAGCGCGGTGATCGCCGCCGAGCGCACGATTTCATCGGTCGACGCGACGTGGTTGAGCAGGTTCACCGGCTTGGCCAGACCGCACAGGATCGGCCCGACGATCTCCGCCCCGGCCGCGTGCCGGAGCAGCTTGTAGGCCGCGTTGCCGGCGTCGAGGCTGGGGAAGACGAGCACGTTGGCGTCGCCCTGGATCAGCGATTGAGGGCAGACCGCGGCGACCTCCGGACTGAGCGCGGTGTCGACCATCATCTCGCCGTCGACGACCAGGTCCGGGCGCCGCGCACGCACGATCCGCATCGCCGCCGCGACCTTGTCCGGCTCGGGGTGGTTGACCGACCCGAAGTTGGAGAACGAGATCAGCGCGACCTTGGGCTGCAGGTCGAACAGCGACTCCGCGGTCTCGGCGGCCTGGATCGCCATCTCGGCCAGGGTCTCGGCGTCGGGCTCGATGTTGATCGCGGTGTCCGACAGGATCAGCAGCCGGTCCTTGAGGATGCAGGCCATCGCGGCCGAGACCCGCTTGACCCCCGGCCGCGGGCCGATGATCTGCAGCGACGGCTTGACCATGTCGGCGTAGGCCTTGCCGATCCCGCCGACCAGGCCGTCGGCCAGCCCCAGCTCGACCAGCAGCAGGCCGAAGGTCGTCGGGCGCAGCACGAGCTGGCGGGCCCGGGCTGGCGTCACGCCGCGCCGCTGGCGCTTCTCGAACAGTCGCGCCGCGAGCTTGTCCAGGTCGGGGTACGTGTAGGGGTCGAGGATCGTCATCCCCGCGAGGTCGGCGCCGTGGGTCTCGGCCAGGCCGCGGATCTTCTGCTCGTCGCCGAGCAGGATCGGGCTCGCGATCTTCTCCTCGACCAGCCGCTGCGCGGCGCGGATGACGTGCAGCTCGTCGCCTTCGGTCAGCACGATCCGGGCGGGGACGCTTCGGGCCTTGTCCATGAACCCGCGGATCACGCGCCGGCCGGGCCCGAGGAAGGTCACCTCGAGGTGCTTCGCGTAGGCCTCCTTGCCCTGCCACGTGTCGGCCTTGCGCGCGACGCCGCTGTCGACCGCGGCCTGGGCCACCGCCGGGGCGACCCACAGCAGCACCCGCGGGTCGAGCGGCTTGGGGATGATGTACTCCGGCCCGAAGCGCAGCTCGTCGACTCCGTACGCAGCCAGGACTTCGTCCGGGATGTCGGTGTTCGCCAGCTCGGCCAGCGCCTTGGACGCGGCGAGCTTCATCTGCATGTTGATCTGCCGGGCCCCGACGTCGAGTGCGCCGCGGAAGATGAACGGGAAACCGAGGACGTTGTTGACCTGGTTGGGATAGTCCGAGCGGCCGGTGGCGAGGATCGCGTCCGGGCGCGCGGCGCGGGCCAGCTCGTACTTGATCTCCGGGTTGGGGTTCGACATCGCGAAGATGATCGGCTTCGACCCCATCGACTTGACCATCTCCTCGCTGACGAGGTCCGGCCCGGACAGGCCGAGGAAGATGTCGGCACCGCGCATCGCGTCGGCCAGCGTGCGGTCCTTGGTGTCGTTGGCCCAGGCCTCCTTGTAGGGGTTCATGTGCTCGGTCCGCCCCTTGTAGATCACGCCGGAGCGGTCGAGCATCAGGATGTTGCGCTTGGGGAAGCCGGAAGCGACCAGCATGTCGCCGCACGCGACCCCCGCGGCGCCGGCGCCGAGGATCACCACCTTGCACGCGTCGCGCCCCTTCCCGAGGATCTCCAGCGAGTTGAGGATGCCCGCGGTGCTGATGATCGCGGTCCCGTGCTGGTCGTCGTGGAAGACCGGGATGTCGAGCAGCTTGATCAGCCGCTGCTCGACCTCGAAGCACTCGGGGGCCTTGATGTCCTCGAGGTTGATCCCACCGAAGGTCGGGGCGATCAGCTGGACGGTGCGGATGACCTCCTCGACGTCGTGGCTATCGACTTCGATGTCGAAGACGTCGATCCCGGCGAAGCGGTTGAAGAGGACCCCTTTCCCCTCCATGACCGGCTTGCCGGACAGGGCCCCGATGTCGCCGAGGCCCAGCACCGCGGTCCCGTTGCTGATCACGGCGACGAGGTTGCCCTTGTTCGTGTAGCGGTAGGCCGCTTCGGGGTCGGCCTCGATCGCCTTGCAGGGCACGGCGACCCCCGGGGTGTAGGCGAGCGACAGGTCGCGCTGCGAGCTGCAGGGCTTGGTCGAGTAGACACCCAGTTTCCCCGGGCGCGGGAACTCGTGGTAGGCGAGGGCTTCCTCGTCGCGGATCTTCACGAACTTCGCCATGGATTCCATCTCCTGCCGGCAGGCGCCCGGAGGCGCGCCGGGGGTGCGGCCTGGGCCGCGGCGGGCCGGGGCGGCGGGTGGGAGGGCCCCGAGGAAGCACGATCATAAGCCCGACCTGCCTGATCAGTCAGCCGGGGCCGGGGCGGCCCGGAAGCCCGGGGTTGCTCGAAACGGCCCGCGGAACCGACGTTTCCCGGCGCCGCGCCGTCCCGGACGGCGTAGCCGGAGGTTCCCGCCCATGCCCCGCACCGCCCCACACCTCGCTCTCGGCCTGGGTGTCTGCTTCCTCCTGGGGGAGCCGACCTCCCTGGCGGCTCCCCCGCCGGCCGAGCGGCCCGTCCCCGGGCGCGCGACCGCCGGTCCCAGGACGGCGCCGCAGCCGGCCGGGTTCCGCCGGCTCGCCGACGAGGCGGCACTCGAGTGGTGCGACGGCCTCGACAACGACGGCGACGGCTCGGTCGACGAGGAGCGGGGCACCCGGTTCGTGGCCCCGGGCGGGAGCGACGCGGACAACCTCTGCCTCGACTCCGCGGTGCCGTGCGCCACGATCGGGCGCGCGATCCGTGCGGCCTGCACCGAGGAGACCGTGCAGGTCGGGGCCGGCCTCTACGTCGAGGACCTGGTCATCGACCGGCCGCTGTCGCTGCTGCGCTGGGGTCCGCCGCCAAACCCCGAGCTGCGCGGTACGGGCTCCGGCGACGTCGTCTCGATCCGCGCCTCGCGCGTGACCGTGGGCGGGATCGAGATCTCCGGCGCACCGGGTCACGCCTGCCTGCGGATCGGCGACCCCGCGCACCCCGACGTGCGCCACGCGCGGATCGAGAACATGGGGATCAGCGGCTGTGCCTTCGGTGTCGTGGCCGACAGCACGGGAGCGCCGGCCGACACCGACACGCAGAACCGGATCGTCTCGGTGCACCTCCACGGAATGCTGGCCGACGGCCGGCCGGGGAGCGGCAGCGGCGTGCTGGGACTCAACGGCACCGGACGGCTGCTGGTCATCGGCAACCTGATCGACGAGAACGAGGGGGCCGCGGTTCGCGTGCTGGCCCCGCCCGAGGGGAAGCAGAACGACTGGATCCTCGTGGTCGGGAACCAGCTGCGCGGTAACGGCCTCGCGCCGGGAGCGGACTCGCACGCCGCGGTCGAGGTCGAGCAGGCGACGCGGCTGCGCGTCGAGGGGAACTGGATCCAGGGCCAGGTCGGGGCGGGCGCCGGTCGCGACGGCGACGGGGCCGTCTACCGCGCCGTGTCGGGCGGCGAGTTCGCCTGCAACCGGGTCGAGGACAACGGCGTCGGCGTGCGGCTCACGGGCCAGACCTCCGGGATCGCGATCGTCTCGAACCGGTTCACGGCCAATACCGTCGCCGCGGTCGCCGTCGAGGCCACGGCCGGCGACGGTTCTTCCGTCCGCGAGAACCTCTTTTCCGGCAACGCGGTTGCGGTCGAGAACGACCGGAGCGCGACCTTCGACGCCCGCCACTCGTGGTGGGGCGGAGCCGGCGGGCCCGCGAGCGCGTCGGACGGCGTGCGCGGGCCGGTCGATGTCTCGGGCTACATCGCGCGCGGCACGGCCCCGCTCCTCGTGCGGCGACCGATGTCGTCCGGCTGGGCCCCGCCCGTCGCGGCCTGCTTCGACCTGTTGCAGGACGCGCTCGTCGCCGCGGTGCCGGGCGACCTGGTGCTGATCGGCGAGGGGAACTACCTCGGTCACTTCGCGCTGAACCGGCCGATCGACCTCGAGGGGATCGCCGCCCCGAACGCCTGCTCGCCGAGCGTGCTCGACGGCACGCAGTCCGGCGGGTCGCATCTCCCGGCGCTCGAACTCTCCGGCGTGAGCGGCGTCACGGTCTCAAACCTCACGCTCCGCGACGCCGGCGCCGGCACGCCCTGCGGCACCAACCAGGGCAACGAAGCCGGCCTGTCCCTGCAGGACGTCCGCGCCTCGTCGTTGACCGACCTCTGCCTCGCCTCGAACGGGGTGAGCGAACTGCGGGTTACCGGCGAGAGCGATGGCAACCGGCTGGCGCGGCTGACGATCGACGGCGTGCTGCGCGACGCCTTCGGGCAGGATGCCTGCGGTCACCGCTCGCGCGACGGCGTGCTCGTCGCCGGGCGCGCGGCCTGCGAAGGGGGCGCGGCCGCGATCGCGGAACATAACGCGATCGAGGACACCGTGATCGAGGGCGTGAGCCGCGGCGTCGCGGTGCGACTCGCCCGCGGGACGACGGTCGAACGGGCCACGATCGTGCCGCACGCGGCGCCGGCCTGGTACGGCGGTGGATGGGCCGCGGGCGTACACGTCGAGCTGGCCGAGACGACCGCGCTGAGCGAACTCACGATCGATGCCACGGCGGGGTCCGAGGGGATCCGGATCGCCGGCCGCGCGGCCGGTGACTGCGCGAGCGAGATGCTGGACTCGGTCGGCACGACGGTCGACCGGGCGACGGTGACGCGGGCCCGCGGTGCGGCCGTCCGCCTCTTCCGCGGCCCGACCGACCCGGGCGTGCCGACGGGAACGACGCTGCGCTGCCTGGAACTCGAGACGAACGCGATCGGCCTCCAGGCCGACTTCGTCGCCGAGCCGCAGGGAGCAGCGAACCGGATCGAGCTGTCGGACCTCACCGGAAACGGGCAGGGCCTCGTCAACCTGGCGGCTCAGCCGATCCAGGCATCCCGGAACTGGTGGGCGGCGGCGAATGGCCCCTCGGGAGCAGGCCCCGGCTCCGGGGACGCGGCGATCGGTGCGGTCGTCTTCGGACCGTTCCTCGGCTCATCCGCGTTCGACGACCACGACGGGGACGGGTTCAGCGAGTGCGGCGGTGACCCCGACGACGCCGAAGCGCGCGTACGCCCCGGCCCCGACGTCTGCGACGGGTTCGACAACGACCTCGACGGCTCGGTGGACGAGGATCCGTCCGCCGAGACCTGTGACGGGCTCGACAACGACTGCGACGGTACCGTCGACGACGTCCCGCGACCGGACGGCTCGGCCCGGGTGACGCTGGTCCGCGACGGGGCGCTGGCGCGTCTCGCCTGGCCGGCGCTCGCCGCGGCCGCAGCCTACGACATCGTGCGGGGCGACCTGGCGACACTGGTGGCGACCCGGGGCGACTTCGCCGCAGCCGTGAGCGGCTGCCTGGCCGACGACGCGCCGATGCTCGAGGCGACGGACGGCGCCGCGGGGCCGAGCGGCTTCTACGTGCTGAGGGGCGTCGCCTGCGCGCGCGGCGGGACCTACGACGAGCTACCGGGAGGCGGCCAGGCCGCGAGCCGCGACACGGAGATCGAGGCCGCCACGGCGCGGTGTCCCTGAGCACTGGACGGACCGCACCGCACCTCGGCATCATGGGCACCGGACCCCGGAGCGCGACGATGGGCAAGAAGGACAAGTGCTGCGATCGGTACAAGAAGAAGGACGAGTACTGCCGCGGCTGCCCGATCGTCG
>CAVPCQ010000012.1:0-240739 GCA_963702425.1 uncultured Acidobacteriota bacterium | reverse complement strand
GGGGAGCCCTGCGAACGGGGGCGGCGCGGAAGGAACGCGGCCTCTAGAATCGTCGGATCCAAGGAGTTCCCGACATGACCTGTCGCGCCCCCCGTCGCGCCCTGACGGCCCTCTCCACGCTCTCGGACTCGCCCTGCTTGCGGCGACGGCCGCCCTTGCCGTCCAGACCTGGGCCCAGCTCCCCGTCCTCGCACCGGTCGAGACGCTGCTCGAGGCGCGCACCGACGACGGCGCGCTGCACCTGCTCTTCCAGGTGGCCGCGGGCGGCCGGGTGAGCGACGCGGTCGGCGGCGACGCCGGCGGGACGTGGACCTTTCGCGAGATCTCCGACGGCGATGCCGCGACGGCCTCCTTCGATCTGACCTTCGACGCTTCCAACCGGACGCTGACGCACGTGGCCTATGCCGGCGCGGGGCTGGTCTACGCCCGCGCTGTCGGGAGCTCGACGACCTGGACGCGCACCACTCTCGACGCCGAACCGGGTGCGGGTGCGACGGGCATCGCCGTCGCGGCGCAGGCGGACACGGTCGCCGTGCTCTACCGCAAGGACGGCGCGCTCTGGATGATCCGCTCGACCGACGAGGGGTCGACCTGGGGAACCGCGGCGCAGATCGTCGACGCCGCGGCGGGGCTGCTCTCGCTGGCCGTCGAAGCGTCCGGCACGATGCACGCGCTCTACCCGCTCCCCGACGGGAGCGGGCCGGTTATGCGCGGAGCACCGACTACGGCGCGACCTGGGTCGAGACGGTGATCTCCGACAAGACCGGCCTTGCCGGATCGCGGCAGCTGATGGTCTTCGACGGCACACTCCTCGTCGCCGCCTTCGGCTCTTCGTCGGGGGTTCACGTCGCGCGGTCGAGCGATGCGGCCCCCAGCTGGGCCCTCGAGAAGCTCTCGGACGGAACCGGAGCCTCGCTGGTGCTCGACCGCTCCGGAACCCTTCACCTCGCCTGCCGCGGCGAGGACGGCACGTCCGTCAAGATCCTGAACTCGGTGGATGCACACTCCTGGAACCGGGAGACGATCGAGTCGGCGCCCGACTCGGATCCGCGGGACGTGCTGATCGCCGTCTCGGGCGAGGCCGTGTACGTTCCCTTCGTGCAGTTCGAGGCCGATCTCGTCGCCGCGTGGAACGGCGGGAATCCCGCGCCGCCCGCTCCGGTCGACATCACCGGTGACGCGAGCGAGTCCGACGTGGAGCTGTCCGCCGCGCTTGAGACGCAATGTACGACCCGCTCGGCGACGACTGGTACTTCCGCTACGCGCTCTACTACCGAAACGCGGGGCGGCTGTCGGCGTCCGCCGTATCGATCTCCTGCGATGCGCCCGTGGGGTCGGAAACGGTCGACGCCAGCTCGTGGCTGCCGCTCTCGGGGATGCGAGAACCCGAACGGATGACGTTCGGCGTCGGCTCACTCGGCCGGCTCGACAGCGGACGAGCGTGGCTGAGCGTGCGGTTTCCCGGGGCCGCGGCGCCGGGAACCGAGCTGCTGCTGCACGCCGAGATCACGAACGACAGCACGGAGAACGACACCGCCGACAATGTCGCCGAGGTCCGGCACGCGGTTCCGCTCCTCGCCCCGCTCGTCTCCTCGCCCCCGCTGGGCGGTCAGACCTGCCGGACAGGCCTCCCGGTCGGTGGCGCTGCGCAGCCCGGGGTGAACGTCGTGCTGCGCCGGGACGGTGAGCCGGCGGGAAGCGTCGAGGTGGGCGCCGACCGCACCTTCGCGATCGAGCAGGAAGGGCTCACCGAGGGGGAGCACGCCTTCTCGCTCACCGCGGAACACGCGGGAAGCGCCAGCCCGGCGCAGGAGTTCGTGCTGACCGTCGACCCGCAGCTCGCGGCCGATCCGGTCGCGATCGTCCTCGTCGACACGGAAGGGCGGGCGCAGCGACTCAACGACGGCCAGGGGCGGGCGCGGATCGACAGCGGGTGGAGGAGCATGCGCCTCGCCCCGGGCGGATCCTACACGCTCGGGGTGGCCTCGTGCTGCGCCACCGCGCCCGCGCTGCAGGTCTGGACGCTGGCGCTGGGTGGGGCCGGCGGGGCGTCGCAGCCGCTGGCCTACGATGACGCCAGCGGCCGATTCCAGGGCACCTTCGAGGTTCCCGTCGGAACCGCCGCGGGCACGCGCGTGCCCGTCAAAGTCACCTACCGTTGCGCGGCCTCCGATCCGGCGGCCGTGCTGGTCGACACCGGAGCCGACGACGGCATGCTGGTCGCCGCCGGACGCGTCTACGACGCAGCCGGCGGGAAGGGGATCGACGACCCCGTCGCCGGCTTCGTGAACGCGCTCTGGGCCGGTCGTCCCGCGACCGGCTTCGCGAACGTCCCGACGGTCGCGTGGCTGCCGTGGCCCGCGGAGCTGTTCGGCGCGGCGCCGAACCCGCAGGAGACCGCGCCGGACGGCCAGGCGCCGTTCTACCCGCCCCCCGGACGCTACCGCTGGAGCGGGGCCGACCCGTTGCGCGTGTTCGAGGCCTACAGCACGCCCTCCCAGGTGGTCGTGGGCGGTGTGGTCGATCCGAACGTCCCCCTGTCCGTCGACGAGACGCTCACGCGCCGCATCGTTCTCTCCGACGCCCCGGTCTCCGGGCGGCTCAACGTCTCGGAGGACGACGTCGTCGAGTGGGTCAACTCCGACGATCGCCCGCACCGCGTCCTCTCGCTGATCGATCCGGCGCTTGGAACGGGCGGTTGGGATTCCGGCGACATCCCGCCGGGCGGCCGCTACCGCAAGGTCTTCGACCAGTTGGGCGACTTCACCTGGATCGACGTCGCGGTGGGCGGGGAAGCACGCATCGTCGCGCGCACGCTGTTCGTCACGCCGGAAGCCGGCACGGAGGGGACCGAACTGGTCGTCACCGACGCGGTGGCCGACTTCGGCTCCGGAAAGGGGAAAGTCGAGGTGGGAGGCACACCCTGCAAGGTGAAGTCCTGGGCGGCTACGCAGGTCGTCTGCCTGCTCAAGGAGGTGCTCCCGCCGGGGGTTTACGACGTGCGGGTGATCCCGAACAAGACCCCGGAGAGAGCCTACTTCAACGCGTTCGAGGCCAAGGCTCCGGCCCTCCGGGCGGTTCTGCCAGCTACCGGCGAGAAGGGCACCAAGGTCAGGATCTCCGGCAGCTACTGGGGCACGAAGAAGGGGACGGTCACGGTCGGCGGGAAGAAGGCGAAGATCTCGAGCTGGCTCATGGGGCCGACGTCGGGCGACACGATCATCGACATCAAGATCCCGAAGCTCGACCCGGGCTTGCAGGACATCGTCGTCGAGGCCCCCACCGGGACCGTCACCTTGATGGGCGGATTCACGGTAGAGTGAGCCGCACGCCACGCGCCGCGGAGGAGGGGCCATGCCCAAGCTCTACGACAAGGAGTCCGGGAACTTCGTCGGTGAGATCACCGCGGAGCAGCTCGACTTCCTGAACGAGTGCCTCGTCGAAGAGGCGGACGAGGACCACGACTACTACATGGACGGTCCGGTCATCGAGTTCCTCGAGGAAGAAGGCGGCGACGCGGCGCTCGTCGCGCTGCTCCGCAAGGCCCTGGGCGATCGCGAAGAGATGGACGTCCGCTGGGAGCCGTAGCCAGGTGCGGGTCCCCGCGGCTACTTGAACGTCGCCAGGCTGTTCTTCCCCGGATCGACCAGCACTTTCGTCGGCTCTGCGTCCAGCGGGAACGTGAAGTCCTGCACCGGCTTTTCCTGGAACGGCAGCTTGACCGCCTTGCGACCGCCGGGGAACTCCAGGATCAGCGGCACGTGGAGCTTCTTGAAGGCCGCGCCTGCGGGCTGCGTCAGTCGGACGACGAGCTGGTAGCCTCCCGCCGCCGCCGGCTCGACCTTGGTGTCTACCTTGATCTCCGGCGTGCCGGGCTCCTCGACCCACTGGTCGAAGTACCAGCTCATGTCCTGGCCGAGCACATCGGACGCTGCCTTCGCCAGGTCCGCGGTCGTCGCCGGACCGAAGTTCGCGGTGTCGAGGAACTTCCGCATGATCGTCAGGTAGCGCTCATCGCCGATCATCGTGCGCAACTGGTGCAGGACCAACGGGCCGCGGCAGTAGAGCAGGTAGTAGCGGTAGTCGTCCGCGAGGTCGCCGCTGAGCTCGGAGGCCCCGGCGATCGAGGCCTTGTCCTCGGCCAGGTCTGCGTAGCCGCGCCAGATTCCCAGCATCTGCTTGAAGTCGGTGATGCGGGCGGTACTTGTCTTCGTGTTCTGTAGCGCCACTCCCATCGCAAGTCCTGACGCGTACTCGGCGAGCGACTCCGCCAGCCAGCGATCCTCAGAGAGGTACATCGGCCACGCTTTGTGCCCGAACCACTGGTGTGCGATCTCGTGGGCGACGAGCGCGCTGACATCCGCGTTGCTCTGCGACTGCTCCATCTGGTCGCTCTTAGGGCGGAACGAGCGGGTCGTAAGGATCGCCACGCCGGGAGGGCTGATGCCGAAGAGCGCGAACGTCGGGACCTCGACCAGGTCGAACTCCTGCCATGGGTAGGGGCCGAACATCTTCTCGTAGAGCTGGAGGAAGGCGGCCGACATCTCGGCCAGCCGCTGGAGGTCCTGGTCGCGACCCATGGCGTAGGCGTATGCCGTGACTTTGTGACTCCCGGCCGCAATCTCCTTCGTTTTGTACTTGCCGGCGAAGACGGCGACCTGCATGACTGGAGTGGCGCTCTTCGACTGGAGCACGAAGTAGTCGCCTTCCTCTTTCATCGAGACCGTGTCGCCGGAGGCGACGGGACGGAACGGCTTCTTCGTACGCAGCGACAGGTCGAAAGTGAAGCGGTTCGCCCCGATCGACTGTGGCACCGGGAACCAGTCGATCGAGAAGAGATCGATGTAGTTGTCGCTCCGCTCACCGCTAGGGTCGGTGAAGATCTCGCCTGCCGTCTCCACGGTCAGCGTGACCACGGCGCCGGACTTCGGCGCCATCCCGAGGTCGACGACGAGTTCGTTGTAGCGGTGAGAGAACGGCAGCTCGCGCCCTGAAGCATCCGTGACGCGCTTTACGGTCAGAACATTGCGCGTCGAGTTCCAGGCATTGGACTTGTGGTCGCGGTTGTTGATCAGGTCGAAGGGGAGGATCCGGATCCCGTCGCGTTCCATCCGGAGTTCGAGCGTGCTGGTGATCGAGCCCGAGCGGTTGTCCGGGGTGTCGACGGCGAGGGATGCCTTCTGGAGCGTGAAGGGGACCACGGCCTTCGATTCGAGGTCCTGTGTGACGACGCGCCGGATGAAGCGGAAGTCGTAGCCGGGCGGCCGGAAGAACGTGAAGAGACCTTCGTAGTTGAAACGCACGCGGTCGTAGACGTACCCGAGACGGACGGGTCCGCCCTCGACTTCGGCGTAGACGTACTGTCCACCGGTGTCGTTGAAACGTGCCTCGGCGGCGAGATGATCGAAGCCGGTCTCCGAGCGGTCGATCCCGGCCAGCATCCGATCGAGCGCGTCTTTGGAGCCCGCACCGGTCGTCCCCGCCGTTTCGCCGGCGAGCAACTCGTCGAGCACCGGCTTTCCGGAGAGCAGAACCAGCCGCTGGAACTCATCGCGGACGTTGTCCGGTCCAACCGTCAGCCGGTTGTCGGCCAATCGCGTGTTTTCCGCGAAGACGGCCAGGGACTGCGGGTCCGTGACCCGCATCAGCAGCTTCCCGTCGCCCTCGAAGTAGATCCCGAGCCGCTCGCCGCTCGCGGTCACGATCGGCGTCACGGTCCCGCTGACAAGCTCCAACTCGAGCCGGTTCAGCTTGACCGACCGCGCCGCGACGGGGAACCCCTTCGCCGCAAGCGAGAGCTGCCGGAACTCGTCGATCGTTCCGGCGTCGGCCGCGAGTGCCGGCGGGAGGAGGGAGGCCAGGACGAGAGCGAGGAGGAACCACGAGACCGTGAACCCGAGACGGCGCATGGGGGGGCTCCTGGGCCGGTTTAGGGGGGAGGGCCGGCGCCATTCTAGATCCGGCCGGCACCGGAAATCAGCCGCGGACGGAGGCCTCGCACGCCCGGCGATGGACCCACCACGCGACGACACCCATCACGCCGTCGCCCAGCGCCGACACCGGGACGAGCCAGGCGTGCTGGCCAAAGAGGAAGGCCAGCGTCAGGAAGACCACCGCGACGCTCTTGGCGAACAGCAGCAGACCGATCGAGCGATACCGGAGGAACTCGTACAGGTAGCCGAAGGCGACGACGAAGTGGAACACCCCGGCCTGGCGGGCGAAGAAGGTCGGCTGCAGCTCGCCGAAACCGCCGAAGCGGGCGCCCCACCTGGCGAGCAGCGTCAGGCCGATCCCGACCGCGATCGTGTGCGCGACGATCAGGACGATCAGGATGCGCTCCGCCCGGGGCCAGTTCACCGCCGTTCCCACCAGATGTCGGGCTCACCCGGCGGGACGCGTGGGACCGGCGGATGCCCGAGCCGTTCCAGCTCCTTCACGACCTCCGCGCCGGCCAGCGGTACCGCGGCCCGAACGGGCGGCGTCATGCCGATCAGGTGGTCCACGGTGCCCGGGATGGCGCCGACGAGCAGCACCTCGCGCGGCGGGTCGCCGCGGAACTCGAGCGCCATGAGGGACTCCTTCAGCCCGGGATCGTGCGGCGAGAGCCGGGGCTGCGGCGCGTGCTTGAGGATCTGGTCCTTACGGTACAGGCGCAACTCGCCCGGTGCGCCCTCGGACCGTACGGTGTCGACGACGACGATCACCTCGTGGCCGACCAGGAAGGGGTGGAGGTCGAGGCCGGGGGTGCCGAGATCCTCGACCGACACCCCCTGCCCGAACTCGTAGTGGGCCGTGAGCCACTGAACGACCCAGGGACCGAACGCGTCGTCGCCCTCCAGGACGTTCCCCAGCCCGACGACCGCAATCGTCACAGCACCTTCACCCGGCCGATCTCGTTCCCCTCGACGTCGATCGTGTGGACCGCGCAGGCGAGACAGGGATCGAACGAGTGGATCGTGCGCAGGACCTCGAGCGGCTTCTCCGGTTCGGCGATCGGATTGCCGATCAGCGAGGCCTCGTACGGGCCGCGCTGGTCCTTCTCGTCGCGCGGGCCGGCGTTCCAGGTCGACGGGACCACGGCCTGGTAGTTCTTGATCTTGCCGTTGTCGATCACGATCCAGTGCGAGAGCGTGCCGCGCGGCGCCTCGTGGAAGCCGAAGCCGCGCTGCTCGCCCGCCGGGAAGACCGGGGGGTTGAAGATCGCGACGTCGCCCTTGCCGATGTTGCCGACGAGCAGCTCCCACTGGTGGACCGCGGCGTCGAACATCACGGCGCAGCGGACGACGCGGGAGACGTGGCGGCCCAGCGTCGAGTGCAGGTGGTTCACGCCGAGCTGCGTTCCGGCCAGCTTGGAGGCCAGCCCGACCGCTTCGCCGAGGTACTTCTTGGTCGGCTCGTGGCCGGCCGCGACGCCGACGAGGACCGCGGCCAGCGGCCCGACCTGCGTCGGCTTGCCGGCGAAGCGCGGGGCCTTGACCCACGAGTACTTCGCCTCCGGCGTCCACTCGGTGTACTTCGGAACCGTCTCCTCTTCCCAGGGGTGCCGGTCCCAGTCGCCGTCGTACCAGCTCCGTGCGATCGACTCGGTGACGTTCTCCTGGAAGTACTGGTCGTCGAAGCTGGTGATCGGCTTGAAGGTGGACAGGTCGCCGCCCATGATCGTGCCGCCGGGCAGGTCGAACTGCGTCCCCTTGCCGTCCAGCGGCAGATCCGGGACGGCGAGGTAGTTGGTCACGCCCGAGCCGTAGCCGAGCCAGGCGGGGTACATCGCCCCGATCGCCGCGACGTCGGTCAGGTAGACCTTCTTCACGAAGGCTCCGACCTCGTCGAGGATGTCCTTGATGAAGTAGAGCTTCTCCATGTTGAGCGTGGAGGAGCTGTCGAGGTTGATCGCGTTGGCCACGCCGCCGACCGCGAGGTTCTGGATGTTGGGCGTCTTGCTGCCCAGCAGCGTGACGATCTGGTTGACCTTCCGCTGGATCTCGAGCGCCTGCAGGTAGTGCGCGACGGCCATCAGATTGACGTCCGGCGGCAGCTTCATTGCCGGGTGGCCCCAGTAGCCGTTGGTGAAGATCCCGAGCTGGCCGCCGGCGACGAAGCTCGCCAGCTTGTCCTTGACCGCCTGCATCTCCTGCACGCTGTTGCCCGGCCAGTCGGAGAGTGTCTGCCCGATCTTCGCGGCGCCCGCGGGATCGCCCTTGAGCGCCGAGACGACGTCCACCCAGTCCAGCGCGGAGAGCTGGTAGAAGTGGACGATGTGATCGTGCACCGCGTGGGCGGAGAT
The DNA here is from genome assembly GCA_963702425.1 of uncultured Acidobacteriota bacterium. Classification (GTDB taxonomy): domain Bacteria; phylum Acidobacteriota; class Polarisedimenticolia; order J045; family J045; genus JALOKP01. Next base: position 232,455 of record CAVPCQ010000012.1, on the reverse strand, counting down.
GATCAGGTTGCGGATGTACTGGGCGTTGAGTGGAATCTCCAGCTTCAGCGCGTGCTCGACGGCGCGCACCGAAGCGATGGCGTGCACGGTGGTGCACACCCCGCAGAAGCGCTGCGTGAAGACCCAGGCGTCGCGGGGGTCGCGGCCCTTCAGGATGACCTCGATGCCGCGCCACATCGTCCCGGTGGACCAGGCGTTGGTGATTCGCCCGCCATCCACCTCGACGTCGATCCTCAGGTGGCCCTCGATACGGGTGATTGGGTCGACGGTGATCCTCTGTCCCATGGTCTAGCTCCTCGACGCCGCGTGGCGGGCACCGCTCAGGATCGGGAACATCTTGACGATCGCGAGATAGACCGCGATCTCGGCCGCGAAGATGCCAAAGGTGATCAACAGCTCGGTGAACGACGGAAAGTAGGACCAGTTATTGCCGGGATTGAAGGCGACCAGGTAGGTGTTGACACGGAACAGCGCGCCGCCCAGCAGCAGCAGGATCGCGGCCCGCACCTGCCAGGTCGCCCGGCTGCGCCGCTCGGGCACGAACAGGATCAGCGCCCCGGCGAGCGTGAGCAGCACCTCGGCCAGAAAGAAGAGCCCCTTGCCCGTGAAGAGCAGGCCGATCCTCCCGCGGATCAGCACCTCGACCAGCCGGAAGGCCACCCAGAACAGCGCGACCCACGCCGTGACCTTGGAGAGGGACGCGAGCATCGGCGTTTCGCTCGGGCGCCGGAAGGCGGCCGACGAGAACTGCGCCTCGAGCGTGACGACCGCGTAGCCGATCATGATGCAGTTGACGAGGAACAGGAACGGGAGCCACGGGGTGTACCACAGCGCGTTCATCCGCGGCCCGGGGAGCAGCATCATCGTGCCGAGCGAGCTCTGGTGCATCGTCGGGAGCAGCAGGCCGAGGGCGAAGATCCAGACCGACCACTTGTCGACGAAGCGCAGACCCCATTCCGAGAGGCTCCGCAGCGAGGGGTTGCTGCCGTGGCGCCACTTCTCGAAGAAGGCCGGCGAGAGCTCGATCAGCAGGACCAGGTTGTAGGCCGCGACGCAGAGCGCGACCTCGAGCTGCGGGGAGTGCGACCAGCGCCAGAAGAAGACCGGCACCTTCCACAGCTCCCAGAACCGCCCGAGGTCGATCGTCACCGCGATCACCGCGAGGCCGTAGCCCAGCAGGCTGGTCAGCACCGCGGCACGGATCAGCGGGTGGTAGCGGCCCCTGTTGAGGATGTAGACCAGGAGTCCGACCGCGTAGCCGCCGCAGCCGAGCGCGGTGCCGACGACGACGTCGATCGAGATCCAGACGCCCCAGGGGTAGCCGTTGTTGAGGGCGCTCACGGACCCGATTCCGTTGAGGAAGCGCCAGAGGGCGACCAGGCCGCCGACGGCGGCGATCGCCAGCAGGATCAGCATCGGGCGGGTCAGGATCTTCCCGCCGACGGGTGAGTGGACTTCCGCGTGGCTGCTCATCGCCGGGTCTCCCCGCGTCCGTCGACGTCAGTGTCGTGGCTGCTCCGGTTGCGGAACATCACGACCGCGAGCGCACCGTAGAGCACGGCCGGCGCGATGAAGCCGCGGTAGAGCCCCTGCTGGACCGTGTTGGCGAGGTGCGGTGTGCTCTGCGGACCGACTTCCGGCAGCCCGAGGCTCGCGAACGGAACGTGGGCGAGGTAGACGACCTGGGTCCCGCCGGCGTCCTCGATCCCGTAGACGCGGTCCTCGACGTAGCGCCCGGGGTTGTCGGCCACGCGCTGCCGGGCGATCTCGATCAGCTCGTTGCGCGTCCCGTAGATCACCGCCCCGCGCGGGCAGACCTCGCAGCAGGCCGGTCCCTGGCCGAGGGGGTAGTGGGTCAGCCCGGCCGTCGTCTGCGCCGCGGCGTCCTTCTGCCGGTGCCGGCAGTACTCGCACTTGACGATCTTGGCCGAGAGCTTGCTGAACTCGTACTTCGGCACGCCGAAGTTGCAGGCCATCTGGCAGTAGCGGCAGCCCACGCAGTACTGCGGGTCGTACTCGACGATCCCGGTCGTCTCGTTCTTGTGCAGCGAGTGCAGCATGCAGGCCGCGGCGCAGCCGGGGTCGATGCAGTGCATGCACTGCGACTTCATGTACGACTCGCGCTGGCCGTCCTTGTAGAGCTTGATCACGTTCTTGGTGTCGGCGTCCAGGTCGAGGGGGGCGTCGTACAGCTGCGAGTCCGGAATGTGCCCCACCGACTGCGGGAGCTGGTTGGCCTCCTTGCAGGCGACGACGCAGGTCTTGCATCCGATGCAGAGGGTGGTGTCGTAGAGCATCCCCATCGCACCGGGGGGGGCCTCTTTCTTCGCGCTCGCGACGGCGGGCATTGCCGCCGTCGCGGCCGCGGCGGCCCCGCCGGTCGCGATGAGCTTGAGCGCGGATCGACGGTCGACCGACATGTCAGGCCTCCTTGTTCCTCGATGAGGGCTTGCTCTCGTCCACTTCGCCGACCTTCCGGGACGCCATCCAGCCGGCTCCCAGGACTGCGCCGCCCACGATGCCGGCCACCCCCGCGGCGACCGCGCCGACCTTGCCCTGCTCGGCGGCGATCGGCGGGTAGGTGTCGGGCGGCGTCGGGCGGACGATCTCGACCGTCTGGTGGATCGGCATGTTGAAGACGATCCCCTTCTCGGTGCAGCCGATGCAGGGGTGCCCGATCCCGATCGGCCACGCCCCGCGGACCTCGCCGAAGTGCAGCAGCGAGCAGTTGGCGTGGGTGGCCGGCCCCTTACAGCCCATCTTGTAGAGGCAGAAGCCGTTCCGGTGCGCCTCGTCGCCGTACTGCTGCACGAAGCGGCCGGCATCGAAGTGGGCGCGGCGCGGGCAGTCCTCGTGGATCACCCGCTTGTAGGCGAACACCGGCCGGTTCTTGTCGTCGAGCGCGGGGAGCGTGCCCAGCACGGCGTACTGGAGGACGGTGCCCAGCAGGATGTAGGGGTTGGCCGGGCAGCCGGGCAGGGCGACGACGGTGTTCTTGCCCTCCAGCACCTTCGGGACGCCGGTGGCGCCGGTTGGGTTCGGGTCCGCGGAGGGGACCCCACCCCACGAGGCGCAGGAGCCGATCGAGATGATGGCGCCCGCCTTCGAGGCCACCGCGTTGAGCGTCTCGATCGCGGTCTTGCCGGCGATCTTGCAGTAGATGCCGTCGTCCTTGGTCGGGACCGCCCCCTCGACGATCAGCACGAACTTGCCCGGCAGTTTGGCCAGGACGTCCTCGAGCACCGCCTCGAACTGATGCCCCGCGGCGGCGGCCAGCGTCTCGTGGTAGTCGAGTGAGATCAGGTCGAGGATCAGCTTCGCGACGTCGGGCGCGGAGGTGCGCAGCAGAGACTCCGTGCAGCCCGTGCACTCCTGGAAGTGCAGCCAGACGACCGAAGGCTTCAGCCCGGCGGCTGCGGCATCCGCGAAGCGAATGGCGGCGGAGGCCGGGAGTCCGACTGCCGCCGCGGCCACCGAGCAGACTTTCATGAAGTCCCGGCGGTCCACACCGCCTTCCAGCGTGGCGTGATAACGGAGCGACGGTTCGAAATCCATGTGCTGCCTCCTCGGGTAGCCAGCCGCCCTTGACGGACGGGCTAATGGGTTGTTCGACCCCTGTGAGGCGCCTTATAGCACGGGATTACGGAGAAACTATCCGCTTAACAACGAACCAAGAACCAGTAAAAACCGACCGGAGTCGACAGTTTAAAGTGCGAGAGGGACGCAACTTGCGCCCCATGAATAATCTCCGTCCGGCGTTCGCCACGACCGAAGAACACACGGCCGTTCCCCCGCCGGCCTGACTACCACAGAATACAAAGGCCTAAGGCATAGACCGTAAGAGCAAACTGGTTTGCCGCGATAGGTCAGCTAGCCGGGACGGCACTCGCGGCAGCGTGCGAGAATCCCGTCGGAGGCGGTCCTGCACGAGTTCGGCGTCGCGCACGAGATCTACCGCGTCTGCCGGGAGTCGATGCAGGCCCACGCCCCCGCCCGACTGGTCCGCGTGCGGGTGGCGGTCGGCGAACTGGCGGCGGTCGAGCCCGACCTGCTCACGTTCGCCTGGGAGGCGATCGTGGGCGAGGGGCCGGACTCCGGCGCCGTGCTGGACATCGACTGGCGGCCGGGCCGCCAGTTCTGCCCCGCCTGCCGCGCCGACAAGCGGCAGGGCGAGGGGAGTTGGCTGCGGGTCTGCCTGGACTGCGGCGCGCCGCTCTTGATCGAAGGCGGCACCGAGCTCGACGTGATCGAGATCGAGCTCCTGCCGGCCGCAGAGGAGAAGGCCCGATGAGCTTCACCGTCGATGTCCGCCGCCGCGCCCTGGCGGCCAACGACGCCGAGGCGGCGCTGCTGCGCCAGCGCTTCGCCGGCGAGCGCACGCTCGTGACCAACCTGATCTCGTCGCCCGGCAGCGGCAAGACGACCCTGCTCGAGGCGACCGTGCGGGGCCTCGCCGGGCGCGCGACCGCCGCGGTCATCGAAGGCGACGTCGCGACCGAACTCGACGCCGAGCGGCTGCGGGCGGCCGGCCTGCCCGCCTACCAGATCCTGACCGGAGGGGCCTGCCACCTCGACGCGCGGCAGATCGGCAAGGCGCTGACCCTGGCCTCCTTCCCGCGGGTGGACCTGCTGTTCATCGAGAACGTCGGGAACCTGATCTGCCCGACGACGTACGACCTGGGCGAGGACTTCAAGGTGGCGCTGCTCTCCGTGACGGAGGGGAGCGACAAACCGTTCAAGTACCCGGCGATCTTCGCCCGCGCGGAGGTCACCGTGGTCACGAAGCTCGACCTGCTGCCCCACGTCCGCTTCGACCTGCCCGCGGTCGAGGCGCAGATTCTCGCGCTCAACCCCGCCGCGACGCTGCTCAGGACCTCGAGCACGACGGGGGAAGGGATCGACCTGTGGTGCGATCTCCTGCTGGCGCGGGCCGTGCGCAAGCGGGCCTGACCGGGACCCCCGACGGAGGACGACGCGATGTGCCTGGCGATCCCGATGCGACTCATCGAGCGCCGCGACCTCGACGGCACCGTCGAGCTGCGGGGCGTGACGCGCACCGTGTCCCTGATGCTCCTCCCCGAGGCCGATCTCGGCGACCACCTGCTGGTTCACGCCGGCTACGCGATCGGCCGGATCGACGAGGAAGAGGCCCGGCTGACGCTCGAGCTGCTCGACCAGGTGACGGCCCACGACGAGTCGACCGGCGCCGCACGCTGGAGCGACTCGCCGTACGACGGGCCCGGCCCGGGCGCAGAAGGACCGTCCGCGTGAGTGCCCACGCGCACGACCCCTACTTCGCCGCCGGAGCGGTCGCCGGGCTGACGGCGCAGGTCCGCACCGCCGCCCTCGGCCTCCCCCGGCCGATCACGCTGATGGAGGTCTGCGGGACCCATACCCACGCGATCGCCGAGGCCGGCCTGCGCCGGCTGCTGCCGCCGCAGGTCCGCCTGATCTCGGGACCGGGCTGCCCGGTCTGCGTGACGCCGGTCGGATACGTCGACCGCGCCGAGGCGCTGGCGGCCACGCCCGGCGTGATCGTCTGCACCTTCGGCGACCTGGTCCGCGTCCCCTCCTCCCACGGCTCGCTCGAGCGCGCACGCGCGGCGGGCGCCGTGATCCGGATCGTCTACTCCGCGCGCGACGCGCTGGCGATCGCGCGCGACAACCCGGCCTCGACGGTCGTCTTCCTCGCCGTCGGCTTCGAGACCACGGCGCCGACGATCGCCGCCGCGCTGGCCGAAGCCGAGACACTCGGGATCCCGAACTTCCTCGTCCTCTCCGGCCACAAGATCATGCCGCCGCCGATGCGGGCGCTCGCCGGCGACCCCGAGATCGCGCTCGACGGCTTTCTGCTCCCCGGGCACGTCTCGGTCGTGGCGGGCTGGCGGTCGTTCGCGTTCCTGGCGGAGGAGTACGGCCTGCCGTCGGTCGTCGTCGGCTTCACGCCGACCGACGTGCTGCGCGGCGTGCTCGAGCTGATCGGCCAGCACGTGGAAGGACGCGCCGAGGTGACGAACCTCTACTCGCGCGCCGTGACCGCGGAAGGGAACCCCGCGGCGCGCGCGCTGCTCGACCGCTTCTTCGAGCCGGCGACGGTCGGCTGGCGCGGCCTGGGGGAGATTCCCGGCTCGGGGCTGGCGCTGCGGGAAGCCTTCCGCCACCGCGACGCCGAGACGATCCCGGTCGAGCTGCCGGAACCGGTCGAGCCGGTCGGCTGCCGGTGCGGGGAGATCCTCAAGGGAACGATCGATCCGCCCGCCTGCCCGCTCTTCGGCCGCAGCTGCACCCCCGATCACGCGGTCGGAGCGTGCATGGTCTCGTCGGAGGGGACCTGTGCCGCCTGGTATCGCCACGAGGGTCTGCTCTCGCGATGAGCCGGCCGCCGGACGATCACGAGAGCATCCTGCTGGCCCACGGCGCGGGCGGTCGGCTGACGCACGAGCTGGTCGCGAGCCGCTTCGTCCCCGCGCTCGACAATCCGATCCTGCGGACGCTCACCGACGCGGCGGTGCTGCCCGAGCTGCCCCCCGGCCGCCCCGCGCTGACGACCGACGGATTCGTCGTCTCGCCGCCGATCTTCGCGGGCGGCGATCTCGGCTACCTCGCGGTGACCGGGACCGTGAACGACCTGGCGGTGAGCGGTGCGCGGCCGCTCTGGCTGACGTGGGCCCTGATCCTCGAGGAAGGGCTGCCGCTCGCGATGCTGGCGGTCTTCGTCGACGGCGCGGCCCGCGCGGCCCGCGAGGCCGGCGTGACGCTCGTCGCGGGCGACACGAAGGTCGTTCCGCGGGGCAAGGGGGACCTGGCGTTCGCGGTCACGACCGGGCTGGGCGTGGTCCCGCCCGGGCGCGAGCTGGGCGACCAGCTGATCCGCGCCGGCGACGCGGTCCTGCTTTCCGGTCCAGCGGGGGATCACGGCGCCGCGATCATGGCGCAGCGGCACGGCCTCGGCGGCGACGCCCTGCGCTCGGACGTGGCGCCGCTGGGGGGCCTGGTCGAGGCGCTGCTCGCCTCCGGCGCGCGGGTGCGCGCGATGCACGACCCGACCCGCGGCGGCGTGGCGACGACCTGCCACGAGGTCGCGGCGCGCACGGGCCTGCGGATCGATCTCGAGGAGGAGGCGATCCCGGTCGGCGGTGCCGCGCGCGCGGCCTGCGAGGTGCTGGGCCTCGATCCGCTCTACATGGCCTGCGAGGGCCGGCTGCTGGCCTGGCTCGACCCCGCCGACGCGCCGCGCGCGCTGGCCGCACTGCGGGCGCACCCGCTGGGGCGGGAGGCTGCGCTGATCGGACTGGTCGAGCCCGGCGGCGACGGTCCGCGGGTCACCCTGCGCACCCCCTATGGCGGACGGCGGGTGCTCGACCTGCTCTCGGGGATGGACCTGCCGCGGATCTGCTGACGCGGCGCTCCGCGGCGCGAGTTCGCAACGGCGATCCCGGACACGCTCGAGCCCCATTTCCGAACTGGCCCCCGGCGGTCCTAGGCGCAGCCCAAGTGCCTGCCTGTCAACGCGTTGGGCGGTTTCGACGGTCCGGGCGGCCGTCCTCCCGCGTCCGGCCCGAGGTGCGGGAAAGCGCCTTGCCGCAAGATGGGAACCGGCGGCGGCGGCGGGCGTTTCTTCTGTGGAGACGGGATGGGTGAGCCGATAGCGCTGGACCGGACAGCCCAGGCGGGCTTCACGACGCGGGCGGACGACGCCGCGCTGATGGCCGCCGTCCGCGCCGGGGAGCGCGAGGCCTTCGCCAGCCTCGTCGATCGCCACAAGGACGCCGTGGTCAACTACCTGACGCGCCTCACCGCCAATCGCGACCGGGCCGAGGACCTGGCGCAGGAGACCTTCATCCGGCTCTGGCGGGCGCCGCGCTACGACGAGCAGGGGAAGCTGCTGCCGTTCCTGTTCCGGATCGCGACCAACCTCGTGCGGACCGAAGAGCGGCGCGCCAGGCGCTGGCGGCTCATCGCGGCGGTTCTGCCGCACGCGCTTGCCACCGCGGGCGCGCGGTCGCCGGCGTCCGACCCGATTGCCGCGCTGGAGCGCCGCGAGCTGCGCGAGCAATTGGTGCTCGCGATTGCGGAACTGCCGCTGAGATACCGCGTCCCGCTCGTGCTGCGGGACGTCGAGGACCTGAGCTACGAGGAGATCGCCGCCGCCCTCGGTTGCCCCGAGGGGACGGTCAAGTCGCGGATCAACCGCGCGCGGACGCTGTTGCGCGAGCAACTCGCCCCGAGCCGCGGAGCCGGCGACGGAGGTGCCCCGTGAACGACGAGTACCCGCGAGAAGCGATCCGGGAGCTGCCGCACGAGCGGGCGCGGCCCGGGTTCACCGACCGTCTCATGGCGCGGGTCGACGTGTCCGGCCCGGCGAGCGGCGTCGCGCGGCCGAGCTGGGCCTGGGCCGCCGCGGCTGCGGTCGCGCTGCTCGGCGTCGCCGGAATCGGCGGCCTGCGCTGGCAGGCGGAGCGACGGGCTGAGCGCCGCACCGACGCTGCGCGGGCCGAGCTGGCCGTGATGCAGGTCGAGCACGCGCGCCTCGCGGCCGAGCTCGCGACGCTGCGTCGGAGCCCCGCCTCGGGGGCCCCGGTCCTGGTGATCGGGGGCGACGATCGCGGCGAGCTGGTGATCGATCTCGACCGGCTCGCGCGGGCGTCACGATCTCGCCCGGGGGTCCAGCGAACTTCCGGGCGCGTCGAGCGTTGATTGGAACGAAAGGAGCACACGATGTCGAAGAGCACCATCATGGCCGGGCTGATCGCGGCCACCGTCCTCGCCGCCGCCCCGTCCACCGCTGCCGGCGCCGACGAGAAGGCCCCCTCGCCGGCCGTGAAGCACAAGGAGCGGGTCGTCGTCGTCCAGGCCCCCGGCGAAAAAGGCCGGGCGGAGCGTGAGTTCGTCTTCCTCGGGCGCGACGGGGAGAAGACGTTCTCGGGCAAGTTCCCGGGACGCAGCCTCGACGCGATACCGCGCGGCTACGTCGGCGTCGCGCTGCTTGACCTGACGCCCGAGCTGCGCCGCCACTTCGGGGCCTCCGAGGGGGTCGGCGTCATGATCTCCCGGGTCGAGGAGGGGAGTCCCGCGGCCGCGGCAGGGGTCGCGGTCGGCGACATCCTGGTCGCGGTCGACGGGAGCAAGGTGGAAGGCGCGTGGGACGTGCGGCGGCTCGTGCGCGAGAAGAAGAAGGGCGAGTCGGTCCGGCTCGAACTCCTGCGCGACGGGCGCACCCAGTCCGTCACGGCAGTCGTGGCCGAGCGCGAGACGCCGCAGTTCGACGTCGGCTCGCTCATGCTCTGGGACGAGGATGGGGAGCGCCTCCCGCTCCAGCTCCCGGAGATCGACGCCGAGCACCTCAAGGAGATCACGGAGCAATTCCAGCAGCACCAGTTCCAGCTCGACGAGAGCAAGGCCAGGGAGCTGGAGCGCAAGATGGAAGAGCTCGAGCAGAAGCTGCGCGAGATGGAGCAGAAGCTGCGCGAGAAGTCGTCCGTGGCGCAGCCGCCGCCGCTGAGCTGAAGCCGGGCGCGACGTCGCGAGGTCGTCGGTTCCCGGGCCGGCCCGATGAGGGCCGGCCCGGCGCATCTCACGAAGGCTTGAACTCGATCATCACCCCGACGGGGAACGCCGCAGCCTTGCCGTTCTGCTTGCCCGGCTTGAAGCGCGAGCGGTTCACGGTGTCGAGGGCGGCCGCGTCGAGCCCCAGCTCCTTGTTGTTGGCGGTACTCGAGGTGGGAATCACCTGCACGTTCAGGATCTTGCCGTCGGCTCCGACCTGAACCAGCAACGGAACCGCGGCGTCCACCCGCGCCTGGCGCGCGGCGGCGGGAACCTTGGGCCGGGCGAGGTTGTCGAGGTAGGGGAGCACGATCCCATCCTCGTCCGGCGGGAGCGCTTCGAGGGGGTTGCCGCGGCGGCGCAGGAAGGAGAGCGTGGCGTCGCCCACCGCGGTCACCTCGTCGGCAGGCGGGTTGTGCGAGAGGAACTCCGTCAGGCGCTCCCAGGCCTCCGGCGGGTGGCCCAGCTGCAGGTAGGCCGTGACCAGCTTCCCGCAGGGCAGGGTGTAGCTCGGATCGAGCTGGTGCGCGTACTCCATGATCGGCACCACGACGTCCATCAGCCCCTGCTGGAAGAGCGCATCGCCCCACTTCGTGATCGCGCGCGCCGCCGCGGCCTTGTCGGTCGTCGGGACGCGCTTGACCATTTCGATCGCCTTGTCGGTCTGACCGCCCTGGATGTAGACCTCGGCCGCTGCCAGGTAGTTGTCCGGCGTCGCCGGGTTCAGCTTGATCAGCTCTTCATAGGTCGCGATCGACTCGGGAAGGCGGTTGGCCTTCGAGAGCGCCTGCGCCTTGTTGGTCAGCGGCCCGGGGTTGCCCGGCCGGTTCCTGGCCTCGGTGTCGAAATAGCCGACCGCCTCGTTGTAGTACGCGAGGGCCTGCTCGTCTTTCCCCTCGCGGACGGCCCCGTCGCCTTCCAGCATCGCCAACTGACCCATCCAGAGCGCCAGCCACGGCATGTCCGGCTTCTGCGCCCAGGCCTCGCGCAGGTACTTGTCCGCGGCATCCACCTGGCGCAGGTTCAACGCGGCGGCGCCGGCGATGAAGCGCGCCCCGGCCTGTTTCGGATTGGCGTCGGCGACCTTCGAGGCGAGGTCGTAGGCCTTGTTGTAGTCCTTGGCCTGCAACGCCGAGTTGGCTTCGGCCAGGATCGCTTTGACGTCGGCCGTGCCGGGCTCCTCCTGGGCGAGCGCGGAGAGCGCGGCCGCGCAGAGGACGGCGAGGGCGAGCACGAGCGGCTTTCGCATGGGCAGACATCCTTCGGGGCCGGGGAGGGCGCCCCAGGGCCGTAAAGTGCAAACTTTGGACCAGAAGCAGGGCTTCGGCAAGGACCTCCGCCGCGCCGTGCGGCCGGCGTCATCGCACGAGCGGGTCCTCCGGGTGCATCGCGTGCCAGGCGAACCAGAAGGCGTGGGCGATCGGCTCGGGCGCCCCGGGTCCGCGCTCCACGAGGGCCGTCGGCGGTTCGGGAGTGACGCGGAGCGGGACCGTTCCGGCGGCCGTGGCCGCTTCCGCCGAGCCGTCCGGGCCGGCACGCCGCGCAAGCCCCGGGATCGCCAGCACCGCCCGGCCCCCGGCCGACTCCAGGACGACCACCGGCGTCTTGTAGGGCGGGTCTCCGGCCGGCGGCAGCGGCGTCACCGGAAAACGGAGCAGGTCGCTGCCGTAGTACATGCCGTAGGGGTTCCCGCGGTACCGCTTCAGGAGCAGTCCGGTCGGGGTCGAGCACCGTCGTCGCGGGCTGGGAAGCGCGCCAGGCATCCCACGTCACGAGCTGCGAGGGGACGACGGTGAGGGCCTCGCCGCGCGCCGCCGCGGGACCGGCAATGGCGCGGAAGAGAAGCTGGCTCCAGAGGCTCGACGGCGCACCAGGAGGGCGCCGCTCGTAGAGCAACTGGTTGGAGTTGTAGAGCAGGCCGCTGACGCCGAAGGTCAATGTCTCGCTCCCGACGCGCCGGTCGAAGACGACGACGCTGTCGGTCAGCGGGCTGTAGGTGACCGCGATCGGGACGCCGCCGAGCGTGTCGTTCGCGACCTCGTGCCAGTTCAGGACGCGCAGCGGGTAGGCCCGGGCCTCGCCGCCGAGGACGACGCCCACGACGCGGTCGCTGCCGACGAGGTACTTGCCGCGCTCCTCGCGGTGGATCCGATCGACGCCGGAGGCGGGGATCGAGCGTGGGTCGATCAGCGGGGCCACGCCGTCGACGGTCATGCCGGAGGCGACGATCTCGGCGCGGGGGACGATCGCCGTCGCGAGATCGAAACCGTAGCTGTCGGGGTGGCGCCCATCGCCGCGCAACGCGTGCGCCTGGCGCGTCAGGATCGGCCAGGCGATCCAGGCCATCGCGACCGCCGAGATCGCTGCGGCGAGCAGGAGCACCCCGCCCCCGCTCTTGAGCGTCAGCCGCCGTGACGGCGCCGCGGCTGGGGGCGCCGTCGTCACCGCAGGGCGTGGTCGGCGACGAGCAGGCCGAGCAGCAGCGGCAGGTAGAGCAGGCTCGCGAGGAACACCCGTCGCGCCTCGCGATCGCCGCGCCGCCGCCGCAGCTGCAGCGTGAGCGCGAAGAAGGCGCCGCCCAGCACGAGCGATCCGGCCGCCGAGGCCCAGCCGGTGAGCCCGGCCAGGAACGCCGCGAGGCCGAGCGGGACCAGGGCCAGCGCGTAGAGCACGGTGACCTCGAACGTGATGCGGCCGTCGGGGTCGCCGAGCGGAAGCATGACGTACCCGCCCCGGCGGTAGTCGTCGCGGTACAGCCACGCCAGCGACAGGAAGTGCGGGATCTGCCAGGCGAAGAGGACCGCGAAGAGGATCCAGGCGCCGGCCCCGACCGTCCCGGTCGCTGCCGTGTAGCCCATGATCGGCGGGATGGCACCGACGATCGCGCCGACCAGCGTGCAGAGCGAGCTTCGCGTCTTGAGCGGCGTGTAGACCAGCACGTACAGCGCGACGGTCACGGCGTTGAGCCCCGTGGTCAGCCCGTTCGTTCCGAGGTAGAGCACCGCGGTCCCGGCGGCGGCGAGCGCCAGCGAGACCCAGAAGGCGTGCGACGGCTCGAGCCGGCCGGCGGGCAACGGACGCTCGCGCGTGCGCTCCATGCGCGCGTCGCGCTCGCGCTCGAGCCACTGGTTGAGCCCGTTCGCCCCGAGCGCCGAGAGCGAGGTGCCGAGGACCGCCCAGAGCAACCCTGCAAGTTCGAAGGGGCCGCTCGACCCGAGCGCGTAGCCCGCGGCCGTGGTCGCCACCACGAGCGCCGAGAGCCGCGCCTTGGTCAGGTCCGCATAGAGCCCCAGCGCGGCGCCGAGGCGTCCGGCGGCGCGCGGCGCGGGGGTGGAACGGGCTGAGGTCGGCAGGCTGCTCATCGGGACCCGGTCGAGCGGAGGACGCTCGAAACGACGCATGGTAAGGGCATCGGGGGGCGGAGGCCAGAGGCGGTGGATGGCTGCATCCGCGGCCTCTACTATGGCAGGCCGGTTCCAGCTCCCCGCGAGGTGCTCCCCATGACCGGCTCCGCGTTCTCCAGGCGCCGCGACCCCGGCGCGGTTCTCGCGCTCGGCTTCGGCACGACGGTCGCCATGTGGGCCGCGGGTTACCTCCTGCGGTTGCCGTGGATCCAGGCGCCCAGCGCGCTCGTCGCGCTGGCGATGCTGGGACTTCTGGCTGGCGGCGGGTTCCTCGCGGGCCGCTTCGCCGGCGGCTGGCGGACCGGTGCCCTGGCGGGGCTGCTGACGATGGCGCTCAACGTGCTGATCCTCGGCAGCCTGCTGACGAGCGCCGACGCTCCGAACCGGCTCCGCCCCGGGACGGCGATCTGGCTCCCCGGGGCGCTCCTGGCGGGCGCGGCGATCGGGGCGCTGGCGGCACTCGCCGGGTCAGCCGGGCCGCGGCCCCGGCCGCGCATCGCCGAACTGGATCGGGATCTTTGCCGGCGTCGCGGCGGCGGCGACGCTGGGCCTCGTCACGATCGGCGGCCTCGTCACCAGCAACGACGCCGGCCTGGCCGTCGTCGACTGGCCGAACTCGTTCGGCTACAACATGTTCCTCTACCCGCTCGCGCGGATGACGGGCGGCATCTACTACGAGCACGCGCACCGGCTGTTCGGATCGCTCGTCGGGCTGACGACGCTGGTCCTCGCGCTCGTGCTCGCGCGCACCGACTCGAGGAGCTGGGTCAGGCGGCTCGGGCTGCTGGCCTTCGCGCTGGTCGTCGTCCAGGGGATTCTCGGCGGGCTGCGCGTGACCGGCCGCTTCACTTTGTCGGCGGACCCGGCTGAGACGGCGCCCAGCCTCGCGCTGGCAGTCGTGCACGGCGTCACCGGCCAGCTCTTCTTCGCGCTGATGGTCGCGCTCGCCGTCGTCACGACGCGGCGCTTCCGCGACGAGGCGCCAGCCGAAGTCGTGCCGGCCGCGGCGACCGAACGCGGCCTCACCGCGCTGCTGGTCGGCGCACTGATCGTGCAGCTCGTCCTCGGTGCCGTCCTGCGGCACACCGGGACCGGGCTGCTCGTTCACATCACGATGGCGACCCTCGTCGCGGGCCTGGCGGTGGCGGCGGGCGTGCGCGCGTGGGGCCTCTACGGGCGGATCGGCACGATGCGACGGACGGGGAAGACGCTGCTCGCGCTCGTCGCCGTCCAGCTCACGCTCGGTGTCGGTGCGCTGGCGGCCGTCACGATGCGGCGCCCGGGGACGGCCGCGCCGCTCTGGGAGGCGATCGTCACGACCGCGCACCAGGTGACGGGTGCGCTGCTGCTCGCGGCCGGGGTCGCGCTCGCGATCTGGTGCCGGCGCCTGATCGTCCCGGCCGCGCCACCGCTGCGGGCGGGGCTCGCCGAACCGGCCTGACCGTCAGTCGGCGTCGACCTCGACGAAGATCGCGCCGTTCTCGAGCTTGACCGGGAACGTCCGGACCGGCGCGACCGCCGGCATCGCCCGCGCGGCGCCGGTCGCCAGGTCGAAGCGCGCGCCGTGGCGCGGGCAGACGATCTGGCCGTCCTCGATCCCGCCCTCGCCGAGCGGGTTGTCGTCGTGCGAGCAACGGTCCTCGATCGCGAAGTAGTTCGGCCCGATCTTCGCCACGACCACGGCTTCCGGGCCGGCCTCGGCCGCGATCATGTTGCGCTCTGCGAAGTCCACTTCGCTTGCGACGCGGACCCAGCGGGTGGTCGCCATCCTTCCTCCGGGCCTCAGCGGGTCTCGATCCCCTCGGCGATCGTCACCGTGAGCTTCTGGGTCGAACGCTCCGCGCCGCGGCTCACGGTGACCGTGTATTCGCCCGGTGCGACCAGCTTCTTCGCGTTCTCGCCGCCGTACTCCGTCAGCAGGTCCTTGGTCGGCCGCAGGTCCCAGCTGGTCCGGTTCAGGCCGGGCGTTCCCGGCAGCGTCAGGTTCGCGACCGGGCGACCGGCCGCGTCCGCGATCGTCACCTTCACCGGCTCGGCGTTGTAGTCCCTGACCCACGCGGTCAGGATCGCCCCCTCCGGCGGGTTCTCGCCGCGGAAGACGGCGCTGCCGTTGCTGTCGAGCCAGCCGCGCACGCGGTAGGCCCCGTGCGCGGCGCGCGGCGGGAAGAGGTAGATCTCCTTCGCTGCGATCTCCGGCGTCAGCGCGGCGAACGGGGAGACGTCGTCGATGATCCAGAGGCTCCGCCCGTGGGTCCCGAGCACGAGGTCGCGCTGCGTCGGCTGGAGCACGATGTCGTCGACGATCACGGCCGGCAGCCCGCCGATCTTCGTCCAGTGCGTACCGCGGTCGAGCGAGACGAACGGGCCGTACTCGGTGCCGGCGTACAGGACGGCCGGGTTCCGCGGGTCCTCGCGCAGGACCCGAACGGGGCCACTCTTCGGCAGGTCGCCGGCGATCTCCTGCCAGCTCCGGCCGCCGTCGGCGGTCCGGAAGGCGAACGGGGCGTAGAGGCCGGTGCGATGGGCCGCGACCGCGAGGTAGGCGACCTGCGGATCGTGTGCCGACGGCTCGATCCGCGAGAGCCACTGGCCCTTGACGGCTGCCGGCAGGCTCGCGGTGAGATCGGTCCAGTTCGTGCCGCCGTCCCGCGTGATCCAGAGCTTGCCGTCGTCGGTGCCGGCCCAGAACGTCCCCGCAACGACCGGCGACTCGGCCAGCGTGTAGACGACGCCGAAGTTCTCGGCGCCGCTGCCGACGGTGGTCGTCTTCTCCGGGTCCCGGGCGGTCAGGTCGGGACTGATCACCTCGAAGCTCTCGCCGCGGTCCCGGACGCGGAACACGACGTTACCCGCGAGGTACATCGTTCCCTTTTCGTGCCGGCTTCCGATCAGCGGCGCATTCCAGTGGAAGCGGTAGCGGGGTTGGCCCTCGGTCGGTTCCGGGCGCACCGCCTTCATCTCCCCGGTCCGGGTGTTGAAACGGTGCAGGTACCCCTCCTGCGACTCGGCGTAGAGCAGGTCGCGGTCGAACGGGTCGAACACGCAGTAGAAGCCGTCGCCGCCGCCGATCTCGGTCCAGGCCGCGTTGAGAATCCCTTCCTGCGAGTTCGTGCTCGACGGGCCGACCCAGTTGGTGTTGTCCTGCAGGCCGCCGCAGATCCGGTAAGGGGTCGAGTCGTCGACGTTGATCCGGTAGTACTGCCCGGCCGGGATCCGGTCGAGGTGGGCCCAGGAGGACCCGGCGTCGAAGCTCTGGTAGACGCCGCCGTCCGTACCCAGCACGAGCTGGCGGCTGAAGACGGGCGCGGGAGGCGGGAGGCTCGGGTCGGCCTTCTTCATTGCCTCGGCGGCGGCCCGCTCGGCGTCGGCAAGCAGCGCCGCGGGGGACGGCACGATCGCCAGGGAGTGGCAGTCGGCGTGGACGTTCTTGAACAAGTCCTCGCGGAAGGTCTTCCCGCCGTCGTCGGAGACGTGGAGCATGAAGCCCAGCAGGTAGACGCGCCGCGCGTCGATCGGGTCGACGCGGACCTGGCTGAAGTAGAAGGCGCGCGGGTTGAGCGGGTTCATCCGCGTCCACGTCCCGCCGCCGTCCTCCGACCGGAAGACGCCGCCCTTCTTGCTCTTCGGGTCGTCGATGCTGCTCGTTCCGCCCTCGTCGCTCTGGATGATCGCGTAGACGACGCGCGGGTCCTTCGCGAAGAGCGAAAGGCCGATTCGGCCGGTCTTCGACGGCAGGCCGTTCGTCAGCTTGCGCCACGTGGCTCCGCCGTCGGTCGATTTGAAGATCCCGCCGACGTCGCGCCCCCCGGTTGCGCCGACGCCGTAGTCGAAGCGCCAGGGCTTGCGCTGGCGGGCGTAGAGCGCGGCGTAGAGCGTGCCCGGGTTCTGCGGATCGAGCACGACATCGCCGCACCCGGTCACCGCGTCGTCCGGCTTCGGCGCGGCGAGAACGAGCGTCCAGCTCCGCCCGCCGTCGGTCGTCCGGTAAAGGCCGCGCTCGCCGCCAGGCGACCAGAGGTCGCCCATCGCCGCCACGTAGGCGGTCTCCGGCGCGCGCGGGTCGACGGCGATCCGCGCGATCGTGCGGCTGGCCGCGAGGCCGGCCTTCGTCCAGGTCGCTCCACCGTCGGTGGAGCGGTAGACACCGTCGCCCCAGCCCGAGCTGTTGCGGTCGTTCGCTTCGCCGGTGCCGACCCACACGACGCGGCGGTCGGTCGGGGCGACCGCGACGGCCCCGATCGACAGCACGCTCTCCTTGTCGAACAGCGGCGCGAAGGTGGCGCCCGCGTCCGTCGTCTTCCACACGCCGCTGGTTGCGAAGCCGACGTAGAACGTCGCCGGGTCGAGCGGGTCGACCGCAATCTCCGAGACGCGGCCGCCCATGATCGCGGGGCCGATCGAGCGGGCCTTGAGCGCGGCGGCGGCCGGCGCGGGGAGCGCGACCCCGGCGGGGGCCGGAGGGGCGGCGGGGGAGGGCGTGGTGGCCGGCCGGCGCTCCGGGGCGGCGGCGGCCTGCCACGCGATGCCGGCGACCAGGAGTGCGGCGAGGCAGGGGGCGATGCTCAGCGGACGTCGCATGTTCGATTCTCCGGTGCGCGGCGCGAAACGCGAGATTAACCCGGATCATCCACCGGGGGCCCGGGCTGACCGTCGCGCGCCGGGAGGGCGAGCCGGTGCCGGAAGGGGTCCCCGGCTACACTCTCCCGATGGTGGTCCCGGCTCCGGACTCGCTCGCCCCCTGGCTGGGGGGCGAGCCGATCGACTGCCCCTGCGGCCGCACCCACCGGTTGGGGCGGCGCACGGTCCTTTGCGGCGCCGGGGTCATCGACGGGGCGGCGGAGGCGATCGGGCGCGCGGTGGGTCTGCGCGCACCGCTGCTGCTCCTGGCCGATCCGAACACCCAGGCCGCGGCCGGGGCGCGGGTCGCCCGGGAGCTCGCGGCCGGCGGGCACGCGCTGCGCGAGGCGGTCTTCCCGGCGCCTCCGCGCGCCGACGACGCGGCGCTGTCGTGGCTGCGCGAGAGGCTCGGCGGCGGGGGGCCGCCGGCGGCGGTCGTCGCGGTCGGCGCCGGGACCCTGAACGATCTCGGGAAGGCGATCGCGGGGGAGCTCGGCGTGCCGCTCGTCACGCTGGCGACCGCGGCATCGATGAACGGCTACCTGTCGCCGATCGCGGCGCTGACCGTCGGGGGGCTCAAGGTCACCGTCCCGGCCGAACCGGCCCGGGTGCTGCTGCTCGACCTCGAGGTTCTGGCTGCCGCGCCGCCGCGCCTGGCCGCGGCCGGCTTCGGCGACGTCTGCAGCAAGCCGGTGTCGGGGGCCGACTGGGTGCTCGCGTCCTGGCTGCTCGACGAGCCGCTCTGCCCGACCGCGCTCTCCGTGGCCGAGGACGCCGTCGCGCGCGCGCGCGCCGTCGCGCGAGGAATCGGCCGGGGCGAGCGCGACGCGGTCGCCGTGCTGGTCGAGGCGCTGCTCCTGTCCGGGATCTCCATGATGCTGGCCGGCACCTCCTCGCCGGCGTCGGGGGGCGAGCACCTGATCTCGCACTATCTCGACATGAGCGAGACCGGCTGGCAGCGCACGCCGTTCCTGCACGGCGAGCAGGTGGCGGTCGGGACCCGCGCGTCGCTGGCGCTCTACCGGCGGTTGTTCGACGCTGCGGGCCGGTCCGATCCGGGCGCTGCGTCGCCGGTCGAACCGCCGGGACCCGCGTTCGATGCACTGCACGCCCACCTCGGCGACGCGGCCCGGGCCGAGGTGGCGCACGAAGCGTCGGTGAAGCGGAGCCTCGGGGGCGGGCGGGCCGCGCGCGCCGCGCGCGCGGCAGTCGCCTGGAGCGAGCTCGCCCCGCGGGTGGCGCTGCAGCTGGCGGGAAGCCGCGGGATCGAGGGCGCCTTGGAGGCGGCCGGCGTCCCGGCCCGCTTCGGCGCGATCGACGTGACACGCGCCCGCGCGGCCCACGCCCTGCGCGCCGCCCGTCACGTGCGACGCCGCTACACCGTGCTCGACATGGCTTGCGATCTCGGACGGCTCGAGCGCTGGGCGGACGAGATCGCGGAGGAACTCGCATGACTGACAAACGACCCGGGCGGCTGCCGTTTACGCGCCGTCCGAGACCGCTCGCCGCCTCCATCCTCGGTGCAGGGGCCGCCGTCGCGCTGCTTGTCTGTATCTTCACCGCGCTCCCGCAAACCCCGCTCCTGGAGGAGGTCCCCGTGAAGCGTCTCGCGCTCCTGATCCCCCTACTCCTGATCACTCCGCTCGCCCTCGCAGCCGTGCCGGCGGCGGGTAACGCCACGCTGCCGCCGCTGATCCCGCGCGACATCCTGTTCGGCAACCCGGTCAAGGCGTCGCCGAAGCTCTCGCCCGACGGGACGCGCCTGGCCTGGGTCGCGCCGAACGACAAGGACGTGCTCAACGTTTTCGTCCGGACGCTCGGGAAGAGCGACGACGTCCAGGTCACGAACGACACCTACCGCGGCATCCGGCAGTATTTCTGGTCGGAGGACGGCACGCGGATCCTGTACCTGCAGGACATCGGCGGCGACGAGAACCTCCACGTCTATGCCGCCGACCTGGCAACGAAGGTGGTGCGCGACCTGACGCCGTTCCAGGGGATCCGCGCCACGAATATCGCGGCCGACAAGGATCACCCGAACGAGCTGCTGGTCGGCCTGAACATCCGCGACCGCCGCGTCTTCGACATGTACCGGATCGACCTTACGACCGGCGCCGTCGTGCTCGACACGCAGAACCCGGGCGACGTGGAGGGCTGGACCACCGACGCGGATTTCGTGATCCGCGGCGCGACGGCGGTCAATGCGGCGGACGGAAGCACCGTGCTGCGGCTGCGCGACGGCAAGGACGAGCCCTGGCGCGAGTTCATGAGCTGGCCGTTCCTGGAAGAGGGCGGTCCCGTCACCTTCTCGAGAGACGGAAAGACGCTGGTGATCGAGAGCTCGCTGGGGTCCGACACGACCCGCGTGCTGCGGGTCGACGGCGCGACCGGCAAGGAGCTGGCGAAGATCGCGCAGGATCCCAGGGCCGACGCCGGGGCCGTGATGGTCCACCCCGATACGTACGAGATCCAGGCGGTCGGCTTCAATTACCTCAAGAACGAGTGGACGGTACTCGACCCGGCGATCAAGGGCGACTTCGAGGCGCTTGCGAAGCTCCACCGGGGGGAGTTCTCCGTCGTCAGTCGCGACCGGGCCGACAGGCACTGGATCGTCGCCTTCCAGGTCGACGACGGGCCGGTGGCCTGGTACAGCTGGAACCGCGAGTCGAAGAAGGGCGAGCTGCTGTTCGTCAACCAGCCGGAGCTGGCGAAGTACCAGCTGGCGAAGATCGAGCCGGTCGTCATCAAGGCGCGGGACGGGCTGGACCTGGTCTCCTACCTGACGCTCCCGGTCGGGCTCGAGGCGAAGAACCTGCCGCTCGTGCTGAACGTCCACGGCGGCCCGTGGGCGCGCGACGGATGGGGCTACGACCCCGAGGCGCAGTGGCTGGCCAACCGCGGCTACGCCGTGCTGCAGGTCAATTTCCGCGGCTCGACCGGGTTCGGCAAGAAGTTCCTCAACGCCGGCAACGAGCAGTGGGGCGTCGGCGCGATGCAGCACGACCTGACCGACGCGGTGAGGTGGGCGGTCGGGAAGGGGATCGCCGACCCGAAGAAGGTCTGCGTCTACGGCGGCTCCTACGGCGGCTACGCCACGCTCGCCGGCCTGACCTTCACTCCCGCGCTGTACGCCTGCGGCGTCGACATCGTCGGGCCCTCGAACATCAGGACGCTCTTCGAGTCGATCCCGCCCTACTGGTCGACCTTCAAGAAGATCCTCGTCCTGCGCGTCGGCGACGTCGAGAAGGACGAGGCGCTGAACGCGAAGATCTCGCCGCTCTTCCACGCGAAGAACGTCAAGGTGCCGCTGATCATCGCCCAGGGGGCGAACGACCCGCGCGTCAACATCCGCGAGGCCGACCAGATGGTCGCGGCGATGCGCGAGAACAAGATCCCGGTGACCTACGTCGTCTATCCCGACGAGGGGCACGGCTTCGCACGGCCCAACAACCGGCTCGACTTCTACGGGCGGATCGACGAGTTCCTCGCCCAGCAGCTCGGCGGGCGCGCCGAGCCGTGGAAGGCCGTTGAAGGTTCGACGGCGGAGGTGCGCTGAGCCGGGCGGCCCGTCCTCCCGCCCCGCCCGCGCACGGGGAGTGGGCCGCGGGCACCGTGGCGGCGGTCGCGATCCTGGTCGCGACCACCGCCTGGCTTTCTTTCCAGGGCCAGCCCTGGTGGTGTGCCTGCGGCGGGTGGAACCTGTCGTCGTGGCAGGTCTGGAGCCGCCACAACTCGCAGCACCTCGTCGACCCGTACAGCTTCAGCCACGTCCTGCACGGCCTGCTGTTCTACGCGCTGCTCTCCCGCCTGCCGCTGCCGCGCGGGGCCCGCTTCGCCCTGGCGCTGGGGATCGAGGCCGGCTGGGAGGTCCTGGAGAACTCCGAGTTCATCATCCGCCGTTACCGCGAGGCGACGATGTCGCTCGACTACTTCGGCGACAGCGTCGTCAACACGCTGGGCGACATCCTGTTCTGCGCGCTCGGCTACGGGCTCGCGGCCCGAATTCCCGTCCGCGCCTCGGTCGTACTCTTCGTCGCGACCGAGCTGGCGATGATCGCCGCGATCCGGGACAGCCTGCTGCTGAACGTCCTGATGCTGGTCTGGCCGCTCGAGGCCGTGAAGCAGTGGCAGATGGCGATCGCGGGGGGGTAGCCGGCGCGGCGTCACGCAGCAGGACGCGGCGGCGTCAGTCGATCGAGATCTCCACCCGCTGACCGAGCTTGAGCTCGGTCGGTTCCGCGAACGCGATCTTGACCAGCAGGACCCGGGTGTCCGAGGGGCGGGACGGGTCGCGCATCTTGAATTCACGCGGGACGACGCGATCCGGGATCGTCTCGACCACGCCGCGCCAGGAGCGGCCGTCGTAGCCTTCGGCGACGATCGTCACGGACGCGCCGAGGCGGACGCGCGCCGCGTCGAACTCGTCGACCTCGGCCTCGATCCGCAGCCGATCGAGGTCGGCGATCGTCAGCAGCGTCGCCCCCGCCTCGACCGACTCGCCGCGGTCGATCCGGCGCTCGACCACCGTGCCGTCGATCGGCGCCAGGATCCGGGTCTTGTCCAACTGCGCCTCGAGCCGGCGGACCGCGGCCAGCGCGGTCTCGCGCCGCGCGCGCGCCGCGTCGAGATTGCGCCGCTGCAGGTCGGCGTACTGCGGCGACTCGACCGCCTCCGCGACGAGGCGCCCGGCGCGCTCGGTTTCGAGCTCGTAGAGGCGGACGTCGGCCTCGGCCTCGGCGACGCCAGCCCGGGCCTGGTCCAGTTCCGCGCGGAGGTCGTCGGCCCGGAGTTCGGCGAGGAGCTGGCCGCGCCGGACCGGCTGCTTCTCTTCGACCGGCAGCCGCACGATCGTGCCGGGGAGGTCAGTGCCGACCACGACTTCGGCTCCGGGGTAGGCGACCACGCGTCCCTCGGCGATGACCTGCGACGGCGCGGCGGCGCCGGGCGCCGCCGGCGGCCCGGTGGGAGCGGACGCTCCGACGTGTCCGGGGGCGATCCCGCGCAGGACCCCGGCCTGCCAGGCGAGCGCGAGCGCGACGACGAAGGTGGCGGATGCGAGCACGGTGCGGCGGGGGGTGATCAGGGTCAGCGTGGTCATGGGGTGTCCTCGGAGGTGGTCGTCGATCACGCGGCCAGGCGGCCGTCTTCGATGCGCAGCACACGGTCGGCTACCGCGCGCACCTTGGGGTCGTGGGTCACGATCAGCAGCGCACCGTTCTCCCGCCGGGCGAGGTCGCGGAACAGCTCGAGGATCTGGATGCCGTTCTGCTGGTCGAGGTTGGCGGTCGGCTCGTCGGCCAGCAGCACGGGCGGGCGGCCGGCGAGCGCGCGTGCGATCGCGACGCGCTGCTTCTGGCCGCCGGAGAGGTCGCGCGGCAGGTAGCTGCTGCGGTCCGCCAGGCCCACGGCGTCGAGGGTGCGCTCCGCCTCGCGCCGCGCGGCCGTGCCGCGAAGCCCCTTCACGTTGAGCGCGTACTCGACGTTCTCCCGCGCCGTGAGCGCCGGGAAGAGGTTGAACTGCTGGAAGACGAAGCCGATCGCGCGGCGGCGCAGGCGCGGCAGCGACGCCGGCCGCAGGGCGTCGACCGCCTCGCCGTCGATCGTCACGCGGCCCGTGCTGGGCGTCAGGATGCAGCCGAGGATCGAGAGCAGGGTCGTCTTGCCCGAGCCGGAAGGCCCCTCGAGCGAGACGATCTCGCCGCGCTCGACCGCCATCGAGATCCCCTTCAGGACGAGGACTGGCTCCCGTCCCTCGCGAAAGCACTTCGTGACGTCGTGGGCCGACAGGACGGGCATCGGAACCTCCCGGGTCAGGTGCGGAAGACGAGTGCGGGGTCGATCGCCGCCACCTTGCGGAACGAGAGCGCGGCGGCAGCCAGGCAGAAGATCACGGTTCCGGCGAAGACCGCTGCGGCGAGCGGGGCCCCGATGATCAGCTTGAGGTCCAGCGCCGCCATCACCGGCCGCATGGCGAACGCCATGCCGACGCCGACCGCGTAGCCGATGATCGCGGCGATGGCCGCCTGCTTGGCGATGATCGCGTAGATATCGCGGTTCCCGCCGCCGATCGCCTTGACGGTGCCGAACTCGCGCAGGTGCTCCATCGTCGAGGTATAGAGCGTCTGGGCGACGACGACGATCCCGACCAGGCAGCCGAGCAGGACCGTCGTCCCCATGTTCATCCCGAGTCCGGTGCTGACGATCCAGTACGAACGCGAGTGGCGCGCGAATTCCTCGCGCGAGAAGACATCGTTGTACGGAAGGCGCCGGCGGATCGCGTCGCGCACCGCGGACACGTCGGCGCCGGGCGCGAGCTTGACGACGATGTAGTGCGCCTGACCGGCGAGATCGTCGCGCAGCAGCTCCTGGGCCCGGCGCAGGTCCATGAACGCGATCGGGGTCGTCGTGAACGAGCGGGCCTCCTCCGTGCGACCGATGATCTTGAGGCGGCGCCCTCCCACCTCGCGATAGTCGCCGACGGTGAACGGACCGAAGCGGCGGGTCGCCGAGCCGTCCAGGAAGAGGTAGTCGCCGCGGCGCAGGTCCTCGAGACGCCCTTCGGTCACGCGCCAGGGGAAACTCCAGCGGCCGAAGTCCTCGAGCGCGTAGATCAGCACGCTCTCGCGCGCGCCGGTCGGCAGCGCGATCGGGGCGAACGCGACGATCAGGTTGTCGGCCCGCAGCACGCCTGGCACCGAGCGCACGCGCTGGAGGTGGGTCTCCGGGAACGGCTGCGCGAAGTCGACATTGGGTACGGCGCGCGAGGTGACCCACAGGTCGGCGTCGAGGCGGTCGATCGTGATCGAGGCATTGTCGAGCAGGCCGAGGAAGAGCCCGACCTGGACGAAGACGAGGGTCACGGCGAAGGCGACGCCCGAGACCGTGATCAGGAAGCGCATCCGGTCGTGCAGCAGGTTCTTCCAGGCGAGGTCGACCATGATCTAGTTCCCCGAACGGTTGTCGCGGACGATTCCGCGCAGTGCGGCGGCGATCGCCAGGGCGGCGGTCTCCCGGGCCGGACGCCAGTCGATCCAGGCATCACTCCCCTTGGCGATGTGCAGCGCCACGACGCCGTGAACGACGGCCCAGAGCATCTGCGCCACGGTCTCGGGGTCCGCGAACTCCGGCCGAAAGCGGCCCGCCGCGATCGCGTCGGCCACCGCGAGGCGCAGGAAAGCGTAGGCGTCCTGCTCCGGATTGCCGTGCTCGAGACCCGAGTCTTCGGTCGGGATCGCCGGGAGCTGGGTCATGAACATCAGCCGGTAGTGGTGCGGATGCGTCAGCCCGAACTCGACGTAGGCCTTCCCGGCGGCGCGGATCCGCTCGACGGGGTCCGCGACGCGGGCGATGGTCCCGAAGCTCTCTGCGAGCGCGAGGAAATCGGCCTCGCACAGGGCGCGCACGACGGCGAGCTTGTCTTCGAAATGGAAGTAGATCGCCGGAGCGGAGTATTCGATCCGCTCGGCGATGCCGCGCATCGTCACGGCGTCGTAGCCCTGGGCGACGAACAACTCGCGAGCGGCGTCGAGGATCCGCTCCCGGACCTGCTGCCGCTCCCGTTCCCTGCGCTCCGCGGATCCCATGACCAGTCCTCGATTAGTGAACGTTGTTAAACATACAACCAATGATCGGATACTGTCAACCCGCAGGCCCCTGCTTGAACAAAACGGACTAAAAAAAGCTAAAAAAGACTATTACGGACAACTAGATAAGGGGGACGTGGGCAGCGTTCGCGTTCGGCGCGCGCTCCGGGAGGCCGCTCCGGGGCCCGCGGCGGCCCGTGATACCGTGGACGGCCCTCCCGGGAGACCCCCCATGTTCCAGAGATTCGCGACCTACTTCATGCGCGGCCTGCTCGTCGTCGTCCCCGCGGCCGCCGCGATCTACGTCGTCTGGCTGGCGGTGACGACCGTCGACCGCGCGATCGCCGCGATCCTCAGGCGGCCGGTGGTCCCCGGCGTCGGGTTCCTGCTCACGGTGGCGCTGATCGTGGTAATCGGCGCGCTGGCCAGCGGGTTCGCGATGCGCTGGTTCTTCGGTGCGATCGACCGGCTCTTCAAGCGCACGCCACTCGTGCAGCTGATCTACACCTCGCTGCGCGATCTGATCGACGCCTTCGTCGGCGAGAAGCGGCGCTTCGACCGGCCGGTGGTGGTCCGCGTCGCCGACGGCGTCGAGGTCCTCGGCTTCGTGACGCGCGACGATCTGGGTACGCTCGGGCTGCCCGGACAGGCGGCGGTCTACCTGCCGCAGTCGTACAACTTCGCCGGGAACCTGATCGTCGTGCCGGCCGAGCGAGTCCGGCCGCTGGCCGTCGACAGCCGCACGGCGATGACGCTGATCGTCTCGGGCGGCGTCTCGGGATCGACGGAGGCGTCAGCCGAGGCGTGAGGCCTCGAGCACCGTCTGCAGGTGGATCCGCGCGGTGTCGGCCGGGTCGCGGGCGTAGCCGCCCCCCATCGCGACCGCGACCGGCAGCCCGGCCGCGCGGCAGGCCGCAAAGACGCGCCGGTCGCGCTCGGCCATCCCGGCCGCGGTGAGCGCCAGCTTGCCGAGCCGGTCCTTCTCCCACGCGTCCGCGCCGGCGATGTAGATCGCGAGATCGGCGCGCGCGCGGGCCAGCGCCTCGGCCAGCGCGGCGTCGAGGGTGGCCAGGTACTCCGCGTCGCCGGTCCCGCTCGGGAGCGCGACGTCGAGGTCGGACGCTTCCTTGCGGAACGGAAAGTTCTTCGCGCCGTGGATCGAGAAGGTGAAGACCGTCGGGTCGCCGCGGAAGATCGCCGCGGTGCCGTTGCCCTGGTGCACGTCGCAGTCGACGACGACGGCCCGGCGGACGCGCCCTTCGGCCTGCATCGCGCGCGCGGCGACCGCGGCGTCGTTGAAGACGCAGTAGCCCTCGCCGCGGTCCCGGAACGCGTGGTGCGTGCCGCCCGCCAGGTGGACGGCCACCCCGTGCTCCAGCGCCGCGCGGCAGGCGGCGATCGTCCCGCCGACCGAGCGGCGGCTGCGCTCGGCGAACTCCGGCGACCAGGGAAAGCCGATCCGGCGCCACGCCGCGGCAGGGAGCGTACCGTCGATCGCGGCGCGGACGTACTCCGGGTCGTGCGCCAGCTCGAGCGCCCCGTCGTCCGCTTCGTCCGATTCCTCGAGCGCGCCGCGGGCGGCGAGACCGGCCGCCTCGACCAGCCGGCGCAGTAGCGTGTACTTGGACTCCGGGAAGCGGTGGTCCGCCGGCAGCGGGAAGCGGAAGCGATCGGCGCTGAAGACCTTCATCGGGTCGGGCAGGATAGCGAGGCAGCGCGCGGCGCGCCCGCCGGGGGGCCGGCACCTCGCGCCGGGAGCGGACGCCGCTATCATCCGTTCCCCGAGATCACCGCGTGACGACCCCGACCCTGCTCCCTGCGCCGGCCCACACCGGCTTCGCACGCCGCCAGCTCCTCGAGCTGGAGGACCAGCCGTGGTGTCCGCGCGCCGTCCGGGACGGCGCGACGGACTACCTCGAACTCGTCGCGCGCTGGGGCGGCGTGCACGAGGTCGTCGCACCGATTCTCGCGGCCGCCCTTCGCGCAACGGGGGGACGTCGCTTCGTCGACCTCTGCGCGGGCGGCGGGGGGCCGTGGAGGCCACTGCTGCCCGCGGTCTCGGCCGCGCTGGACGACGACGTGACGGTCTGCCTCACCGATCTCTATCCCAACCGCGACGTGGCCGCGCGGCTCTGCGATCCGGCCGGCGGCCGGATTACGGCGTGGCCCGGGCCGATCGACGCGCGCGCGGTCCCCGCCGTCCTCGCCGGCTTCCGCACGCTCTTCACCTCGTTCCACCATTTCGAGCCGGCGGACGCAACGGCGATCCTGGCCGACGCCGTGCGGCAGCGGCAGGGGATCGCGATCTTCGAGTTGACCGCGCGGCGCCTGCGCACCGCGGCGACGCTGGCCGGCGGCCCGCTGCTGGCACTGGCGCTGGCGCCGTTCACTCGCCCCTTCCGGTGGTCACGGCTGCTCTACACCTACCTGCTGCCGGCGATCCCGCTGGTCGTCCTCTGGGATGGCGTCGTCTCCTGCCTGCGGAGCTACACCGTACCCGAACTCCGTGCGCTCGCCGCAGACGCCGGCGGCGGCGACTACGCTTGGCAGGCCGGCGTCGGGCGGGTTCCTCGGCTCCCGGTGCCGCTGACCTGGCTCGTCGGCTATCCTGCACCCCACCGATGACGCGCCGACCCCTTTCAGGCAATCAGCGCAAGTACCTGCGCGCCGAGGCCCACCACCTCGAAGCGTCCGTCCGGGTCGGCAAGGAAGGGCTCACCGAAGGGCTGCTCGCGGCGATCGACCAGGCGCTCGAGGCGCATGAGCTGATCAAGATCCGCTTCGTCGCCCTCAAGGAAGAGAAGGCGGTCGCCATCCCGGAGATCGAGGGGCGAACCGCCAGCGCCTGCGTCGGCGTGGTCGGCCACGTCGGGATCTTCTACCGGCCGCAGGCCGATCCCGAGAAGCGCCGGATCGTGTTGCCGCAGCGCGACCCGTAGGGGCCGGCCTCCGTGCCGGCCCGGGTGTTCCGTTGCGCGAAGCGGGCCGGCACAGAGGCCGGCCCCTACGGGACGAACGGCGGGAACCCCGAAGCGAAGGCCTCGACCTCCGCGCGCAGCGCGTCGCGCGCCGCCTCGTCGAGCCAGATGCCCTCGCCCTCGGGGATCTTCCCGGCCTTGACCAGCGCCAGCGCGCGGTCGATGAACTCCGCGATCCGCGTCATGTCGGCTTCCTGCATCCCGCGTGTCGTCACCGACGGCGTCCCGAGCCGGATCCCGTCCGGGAACAGCGGCTTCTGCTGCTCCGAGGCGTTCGGCACCGTGTTGAAGTTGAGCTCGATCGAGACCTGCTCCAGCGCGAGCGCGGCCCGCTTGCCCGGCAGCTTGCGCGACTTCCGCACGTCGACCAGCAGCAGGTGGTTGTCGGTCCCGCCCGACACGACGTGGAACCCGCGCTCCGCGAGCGCGGCGGCGAGGGCCCGTGCGTTCGCGACCACGCGCTGCGCGTAGGCCTTGAAGGCGGGGGTCGCGGCCTCGGCCAGCGCTACCCCGAGTGCCGCGATCGTATTGAAGTGCGGCCCGCCCTGGAGGCCCGGGAAGACCGCCTTGTCGATCGCGTCGGCGTGCTCGGGCGTCTTCGAGAGGATGATCGCTCCGCGCGGCCCGCGCAGCGTCTTGTGCGTCGTGAAGGTGACGACGTCCATGTGCGGGAAGGGCGACGGGTGCACGCCGCCGGCGATCAGCCCCGCGATGTGCGACACGTCGCCCAGCGCGATCGCGCCGACCTCGCGCGCGATCTCGCCAAAGGCCTTGAAATCGATCGTCCGCGGATAGGCGGTGTAGCCGCAGAGCAGGATGTCGGGCTTGACCTCCAGCGCCTGGCGGCGGACCGCGTCCATGTCGATCACGTCGTGCTCGTTGACGCCGTAGTGGTGAGCCTCCCACCACATCCCCGTCACGCTGACCGGGCTGCCGTGCGTCAGGTGTCCGCCGTGGTCGAGCCGCAGCGCCATCAGCTTCCCCTTGTAGGGCTTCATGAAGGCCGCGTAGACGGCGACGTTGGCCGGGGCCCCGGAGAGCGACTGCACGTTCGCATGGGGGTAGCCGAAGAGCGCCTTGGCGCGCTCGATGACCAATGTTTCCAGGGCGTCGTCGAACTCCTGGCCCTGGTAGTAGCGGCGGCCGGGATAGCCCTCGCCGTACTTGTTGGTGAAGGCCGACGACAGGGCGGCGCGGACCGCCGGGGAGGCGTGATTTTCGGAGGGGATGAGCCGGATCGAGCGCAGTTGCCGGCGCTCCTCGCGCTCCATCAGGTCGGCCACCGCGGGGTCGATGGCGCGTACCGGGGGGGTCGAGAGGTCGGGCGTGGTCGTCATGGGTCACCTCGGTGGGGGAGCGGGCGATTCTAGCCCGTCCCCCGAAACGCACGCCCGACGCCCCGCCGGAACCGCCCGCAGCCGATTTCGGCCCGCTGCTAACTCACTCTTATTAAAGGACAAAAGTCCCTAACACGAGCCTCTCTCCGACTTATACTCTCTTCTACCCGCGCCGTCGTCCGGACCAGGCCGGCTGGCGCGGAGGAGAGGAGAATCTCGATGAGGAAGTCGCTAGCACTCGTGGGCCTGATCCTGAGCGCCGCGCTCCCGCTCTTCGCGGGCGAAGCGACGGTGACGACGACCGCCGGTTCGGCCCCCACCGGCAACGAGTTCGTGTTCGGCGGCGAGACCTGGGTCGACCAGCAGGCGTTCATCAACAGCGGCCTCCGCTGCGGCACCCTGCAGTTGACGCAGGACGCGATGGACGCGATCGAGGACGTCGTGCGCCAGCGCATGCTGCAGAGAGGCAACGACGCGACGGGCGGCACGATCAACGTCTACTTCCATGTCATCCGCAAGGGGGCCGGCTACAGCAACGGCGGTCTGTCCGACGCGATGATCGCCGACCAGATCCGCGTGCTCAACGACGCCTACCGTCCCTGGGGCTGGCAGTTCAACCTCGTCAGTACCGATCGCACCACGAACGCGTCGTGGTTCAGCATGCGCCAGGGCTCGACGGCCGAGCGCGACGCGAAACGCGCGCTGCGCAAGGGGACAGCTGACGACCTGAACATCTACACCGCGGGTCTCACGGGCGGCCTGCTCGGGTGGGCGACGTTCCCGTCGAGCTACGCGTCCGACCCGACGTACGACGGCGTGGTGATCCTCTGGACCTCCCTCCCCGGTGGCACGGCAGCGCCGTACAACCGGGGCGACACCGCCACGCACGAGGTCGGCCACTGGATGGGGCTGTATCACACCTTCCAGGGCGGCTGTTCCGCGTCCGGAGACTTCGTGGACGACACCCCCGCCGAGTCGTCGCCGGCCTACGGCTGCCCGACCGGGCGGAACACCTGCTCGTCGAGCGGCCTCGACCCGATCACGAACTTCATGGACTACACCGACGACTCGTGCATGAACACCTTCACCGGCGGGCAGGACACCCGGATGGACGGGCAGTTCACGACGTACCGATTCGGCAAGTAGCGAACAGCTCCGGGTAGCGCCAGCTCATCCGTTTCGGATTCGCTCGTTGATTCGAGGGCCCGCCCCCCGGGGCGGGCCCTAACTTTTTCCAGGACAGCGACCGGCTCAAGGGCGAAGCGCAGGGTCCGATGAGCCGGGTGGGGTCGATGTCCGGGCCGGATCCGGGCCCGCGTTTCGGCTGCTTCCGCTCCCCGGAGGAGCGGAGAGGGCGCGATGCCATGGGTCCGGAAAGCGAGGCCAAGATCCCGCTGAGCGCGAAGGGGAGCCACGACGACGTCAGCCGTGCCGGCGACCGGACCTTCATCGGGGCGGTCGCGGGTCTCTGACGCCGATGCCGATCCAGCGGCGGTTCCTGCGCAGCAAGGTGGCCCGTCAGGTCTTCCTCCTGGTCCTGGCGGCGACGACCGTGCCCACCGTGCTCCTCTTCGCCTATGCGATCTCGTTCGTAGCGGGGCACACCGAGGCGCAGGCCCGGCGGCGCATGCACGACTCGACGACGCTGCTCGGCCTTCAGTTGCGCGAGCGGCTCGAACTGCACGCCGGCACGCTCTCCATCATCGCAGCCGAGGTCCGTCACCACCCGCTCGCCGAGGCGGTGCGGTGGTGGCCGCTCGAGGCCGGCTTCGAGTGGGTCGGGATCGTCGGGCCGGAAGGGCGGGTCGAGACGACACTCCACGGACCCGAGCGGTCCGCCGGCGGCGGGCTCCCTCCCCGCGACGGAAGCACCTCCCTCGTGGTGGATCGGACCGGTCCACTGCCGGTGATCGTGCTGAGCGAGTCGCTGGGTGACGGGAGCTCGGCGCGGTCCGTCACCGGCCGCGTCTCGATTGCGGCGCTCGTCGGACCGCTGAAGAGCGCGCTGCCCGAGTGGGCGATCGTCTCGCTGCTGGACGAGACCGGGCGGGCCGTCTTCACCTCGCGACCCGACCTGCCGCCGGCCTTCTTCGAGGCGGCGCAGGTGTCCGCACCGCAGCGCGCGCTCTTCGAGTGGGGGCCCGGCCACGGCGATCGCCTCGTGGGCTACGGCTGGCCGGTGTCCCTTCGCGACCGGTCCAGTGGCCCGTCGTGGACCGTCGTCCTGGCCGAACCCGAGGCTCGGGTCTACGCGCCCACCGGACGGCTGTGGCGGATGCTCTCCCTCGTCCTCGCGCTGTCGACCGCCGCGGTCTGTCTCGTGGGTGCGATCCAGATCCGGCGCCGCGTCGAGCCGGTCGACGTCCTGATCACGGCGGCCCAGCGCGTTGCCGCGGGCGATCTCGGCGCGCGCGCGGACCTGCCTCCGAAGGATGAGTTCGGCCAGCTCGCCCGGTCCTTCAACGCGATGGCCTGCAGGATCCAGCACGACTTCGACGCCCTCGCGACGCGTTCGGAAATCGACCGGGCCGTGCTGTCTTCGCTCGATCGGCACGAGATCGCGACCAAGCTGCTGCAGCGCCTTCCCGGCCTCGTGCCGTGCGATGGGCTCGCCTTGACGCTGGTGGACGGCGCGCGCGGCGAGCGCCACGCGCTGGTCGAGGGCGGTTCGCTCAAGCCGCAGCGCGAAGAGATCGTCTTCGGCTCGGAGGAGACCGCCTTCCTCGGCCGCCTGGGCGACGCGGACGGCGCGCGGACGCTCTGCGACGTCCCTGGCGCGTTCCGCCCGCCGGGGGCGCGCAGTGCCGACACCTGGGTCTTCCCGGTGATGGTCCGCGGCGCGCTCGGCGCGGTGATCGCGATCAGCCGGAAGAGCGATCCGGTCGGCGGCCACAACTACGCGATCGTCGGCCAGCTCGCGGCGCAGCTCGGCGTCGGCCTGACCCATGCGCGCCTGCTCGAGGAGATCGACCGGGCGAACTGGGAGATGGTCGAGGCGCTCTCGCGCGCGATCGACGCCAAGTCGCCCTGGACCGCCGGCCACTCGACCCGCGTCACGATGGTCGGGCTCGCGGTCGGCCGGCGACTCGGGTTCGACGACAAGCAGCTGGAAGCGGTCCACCGCGGCGGGCTGCTCCACGACATCGGGAAGCTCGGGGTCCCGGTCGAGATCCTCGACAAGCCGGGCCAGCTCTCGGCGGAGGAACTGGACGTCATGAAGCAGCACCCCGCGATCGGGGCGCGGATCGTGGAGCCGATCTCGGCCTACGCCGACGTCGTCGCGGCGGTGCGTCACCACCACGAGCGCTACGACGGCACGGGCTACCCCGATCGGCTCGCCGGGGAGGCGATCCCTCTGATCGCGCGGATCTTCGCGGTGGCCGACGTGTTCGACGCGCTGGCCTCGCCGCGTCCGTACCGCGAGGCCTGGGACCGGAAGCGGGTCCTCGACCACATTGCCGAGGGGGCCGGGACGCAGTTCGATCCGCGCGTTGTCGAGGCGTTCCTGGCCGAGGTCCACCAGTTCCTGCCATTGCCCGCCGAGCGGGTCATCCAGCCTGAGCCGGTCGGCGCCGCCGGTCGGGCGTGAAGGAGGAGGGCACACCGATGAAGTTCCAGAGCCACCGCAAGAAGGTGTTCGTCGGGAGGATCCAGCAACGCTTCGTCGCGTTCCAGGTGGCCTATTTCCTGATCTTCGCCGCGGTCTTCGTCACGGCCATGTTCGGGCCCCTGGTCATCGACCTGCTCGACAAGGCGACACCGCCGGTCGAGCGGACGGCCGCCGCGGCGCAGCTGCTCGCGCTGCAAGAGTACGTCTGGCCGTCACTGATCGTCGTCCTGCTGCTCTTCGGCTTCCACTCGGTGCTCGTCTCGCACCGCCTCGCTGGGCCGCTGCTCCGATTCCGGCACACCTTCGAGCAGGTCGCGGGCGGCGACTTGACGCAGCGGGTCATGCTCCGCCGCCACGACTACCTCAAGCCCGAGGCCCGGGCGCTGGATCAGATGGTCACCGTGCTGCGCGACCGGATGCTCGCGCTCGCCGAGGAGGCCGGGGCGCTGGGCCGGGAGATCGAGCGGCTCGAGCGGCAGCCGGACGTGGCGCGGGTCGCCGATCTCGCTCCGCTGCGCGCGGCCCACGCCGCCCTCGTGGCCCGCCTCGCAGCCTTCCGCACCGAGCGGCCCGGGCCCGAGCCGGGCCCGCGGTCCGGTCAGGGGCAGGCCGCGGGATCGGAGTTGGAGCGCGAAGCGCCGGTGCTGTCGGCGCCGTAGCCGCCGGGGCCGCCGCAGCCGAGGTCGACCCCGCGCACGAGGTACAGGAAGCCGTCGCCCGGCACGGGGAGTCGCCCCGTCGTCGACGAAGGTCTCGGCCCGGTCGCTCGCGAGACAGGGTCCGTACGCCCCCGGCGCCAGCGCCGACAGCGCGCCGCGTGTGGCGTCGTAGGTGTCGGCCGAGGGAGCGGCGCTCCAGCCGATCCGCGAGGGGGCAATCCCGGCGACCGTCAGTCCCTCGATCGTGGCGGGCTGCCCTTCGGTCGCGTCGCGCGCCGCGCAGTCGGTCCCGTCGGCGACTCCGTCCGCGTCGTCGTCCAGGTCGCAGAGGTCGCCACGCCCGTCCGCGTCGTCGTCGCACGGATCGGCCCACGCCGGGTCGCTGCAGTCGTCGGGCGCCAGGCGCGCGACGCGGAGGTAGTCGAAGCGCGCGACGAAGCCGGCGCGGTTCATCGCGACGAGGCCGATCCGCTCCCCCGCGCCGAAGCCGGCGTGCCAGGTCGCGCCGCGCGTCCAGCGCGCGCCGTCGCCGCTGGTGTAGGCGGTGTAGAGCGCGCCGCCGAATCCGCCGCGCCGCACGATCCGCAGTCCGGTCCAGTCCGCCGGCGCGCCAACCCAGCTCTTCCCGTAGCGCGGGAAGCCGGCCGCCACCGGGAACGACTCGCGGGCCCACTCGGTCATCCGCAACGATCCAATGGAGGCGTGCACCAGCTTCAGGTAGTTGTCGTCGTCGCCGTACACCACGAGGCCGGCCTGGACGGTGTCGTAGCAGCAGCCGCTCGCCGGGACCGAGAGCGACAGCCGCGTCTCGGCGATCCAGTCCCCGTC
Organism: uncultured Acidobacteriota bacterium; assembly: GCA_963702425.1. Lineage (GTDB taxonomy): Bacteria > Acidobacteriota > Polarisedimenticolia > J045 > J045 > JALOKP01. The sequence goes on along the minus strand of CAVPCQ010000012.1, from coordinate 197,893 downwards.
GGGCACCGGCTCGAGGAGCACCGAGGCGGAGTCGTTGTCCTCGTACAGTTCCGCGGCCTGCGTCTCCCACTCGCAGCGCGCCCTCCTGCAGCGACCAGCCGCCGGCCGGCGGGCGGATCCAGCTCCACTGCGGCGCGAGCCCCGGGCCGTCGAACTCGTCGGAGCCGCCGGGGAGCGGCTCGCCGGGCGCTTCGTCGCGGCGCAGTGTCGCGGTGTATTCCGGGACGCCGCCGGAGGTCGCGACCGGCGCCGGTTGCAGGCAGTCCGAGACCCACCACCCGCCGCGCACGGTCGGCCAGCCGTCGACCCAGTCGAGCGGGTCGAGCAGCGGCGGTCGCCGCGTGTAGCCGGGCGAGCCCTCGAACCAGGGGTCGGCCTCCTCGATCGCGTGGTAGATCGTCCACCACCCTCCCGCGAGATCCTGCAGCACCGTGTTGTGCCCGGGGCCGACCCAGCGGTTTCCCGTGGCGGCCAGCACGGGCGTGCCGCCCGCCCGCGCCGTGTCGAGCGAGACCCCGTCGCGATCGAGGAACGGCCCGGTCGGGCTCGCGGCGCGACCGGCGACGACGGTGTAGCCCGAGGCCGGCCCGTCGCAGCAGGTCGAGGCCGAGAGCAGCAGGTAGTACCAGCCGTCCTTGCGCACGATCTCGGGGGCCTCGAAGCGGCCGTCCGCGGCGACCCGCACCGCCGAGCCGGCATCCGAGGACAGACCGTCGGCAGACAGGGTCCGGACCTCGATCCCGCCGGCGAAGCTGCCGTAGTAGATCGAGCGCTGCCCGCTGCCGGTCAGCGTGACCTCGGGGTCGATCGTCGCATGGAAACTGCAGCCTGTGCCGGCGCGCCGCGGCGCGACGACCGGCGCCGAAACGTGCGTGTAGGGCCCGCCCGGCGCCGCGCTGGTCGCGACGCCGATCGCGCTGTCGCTGCCGCAGTTCGGCTCGCCGCTCGTCGCGCGACGCGTGTCGGTCGCGGCGTAGTAGACGTAATAGACCCCGTTGACGACCTCGAACTCGGGCGCCCAGAGGTTCGACCAGGGCTCGGCCCAGGACGGGGGACTGGTGACGGCGTCCCCGACGTAGGTCCAGTGCACCAGGTCCGTCGAGCGGAGAATCGGGAGGGTGCGATAGCGGTACCCGCCGCCGCCGTCGCGGTCCCAGTCGCCGAGGGCGTCGCTGGTGCAGACCATGTACCAGGCGTCGTCGCCCGCCGTGCGCGAGCGGATCACGCTGGGGTCGGCGCAGTTCTCGACCGGCTGCCCCGGCCCCGCGGTGGCGGCCAGCGGGTTGGCGCGCGCGGCGCGGGCCGGCGCGAGGGCCCCGGCCCCGGCGCTGGCCAGCGCGAACGCCAGCGCGCACACCCGAACGGTCCGAGCGGGATTCATCGACGCCATGAATCTACCGCGTCCGCCCGCCCCCGGGACGGCCCGATCGCGGTCCCCGGCCCCCCGGCGAAAACCGCGCTAGGATGCGCGATTCCTCCCGGGAGACAACTCGATGTGCGGGATCTTCGGCATCGTCGTGAGCAAGGAGCAGCCGCTCGGCACGATCCTCACCGAGGCCGGCCAGCGCCTCTCGTACCGCGGCTACGACTCGGTCGGCTGCGCGACGATCGGGGACAAGGGAGCGATCGACCTGCGCAAGGACGTCGGGAAGGTCGACGACGTCGCGCAGCGCCTGCGCTTCGCCGAGATGAAAGGCCGGCGCGGGATGGTCCAGCTGCGCTGGGCGACCTTCGGCCACCCCTCGACCGCCAACGCCCAGCCCCATCTCGACTCCGACGGCGACCTGGTCGGCGCGCACAACGGCAACGTCGTCAACAACGTCGAGCTGCGGCAGCAGTTCATCGACGAGGGGATGACGGTCCGCTCGACCAACGACGGCGAGTCGTGCGTCCACGCGGTGGAGCGCTGGCTCGAGCGCGGCCACGGGATGATCGAGGCGATCCGCCACGCCTACGGCGACCTCGAGGGGGACTACGCCTTCGTCGTCGGGCGAAAGACGGACGACCGGCTGTACGCGCTGAAGAAGGGCTCCGGCCTGGTCATCGGTCTCGCGGAGGGCGCGACCTGCATCTCCTCGGATCTGCCGTCGATTCTGCCGCTGACGCGGCGCATCGTCCGCGTCCACGACGGCGAGATCGTCACCCTCTGGCACGATCGCGTCGAGATCCGACGGGTCGAGGACGGGCACCTCGTCGAGCGCGAGCCCGAGGAGATCACCGAGACGATGGACGCGGTCATGAAGGGGGGCTACGCCCACTTCATGCTGAAGGAGATCCACGAGCAGCCGGAAGCGGCGGCCGAGCTGCTGCACCTGCTCGAGCACTCCAAGCACGTCGGCCCGATGGCCGAGCGGATGGCGCGCGCCCGGCACCTCTACCTGGTCGGCTGCGGGACGAGCTACCACGCCTGCATGCTGGGGGCGGTCTACTTCGCGCGGCTGGCCCGGCGCCCCGCGATCCCGGTGCTGGCGCCGCAGTTCATCGCCCAGTACGCGCCGGCGCTGGGTCCGGACGACGTCGCGCTGTTCGTCAGCCAGAGCGGGGAGACCAAGGACGTCCTGAACGCCCTGGCCGCGGCGCGACGCCACGGCGTCGGGATCCTGGGCCTCGTCAACGTCCTCGGCTCGACGCTGCTGCGCGAGAGCGAGCGCTACCTGCCGCTGGCCTGCGGCTACGAGATCAGCGTCCCGGCGACCAAGACCTTCATGAACCAGGTGCTGGCCTTCCTGTTCCTCGGGCTCCGGATGGGGGACCACCCGACCGACGGGCTGGCCCACCTGCCGGCGCTGCTCGAGGAGACGATCCGGTCGAGCGAGCCGCAGGTTGCCGCGCTCGACGACGCGCTCCACGGGCACCAGGACCTTTATGCCCTCGGCTACGGCCTGACCTACCCGATCGCGCTGGAGGGGGCGCTCAAGCTCAAGGAGATCACCTACGCCCACTGCGAGGGGATGCTCTCGACGGAGTTCAAGCACGGGCCGCTCTCGGCGGTCAGCGAGGGATACCCCGTGCTGTTCGTCTCCGGCCCGGAGGACGTACCGCTGCTGGTCAGCGGGATCAACGAGACGACCTGCCGCGGCGGCCGGGCGATCGCGATCGCCGAAGAGGACCCGCGGCTGCAGATCAACGCCCACGACCTGATCACGCTGCCGCGCGCCGGGGCGCTGCTGAACCCGATGCTGGCGACGATCCCACTCCAGCTGCTGGCCTACCGGCTGAGCGTCGCGCGCGGGTTCGACCCGGACTTCCCGCGCAACCTCAGCAAGACGCTGACGGTGGACTGAGGCGGGCGACGGGACCGGTCCCGGGGCGCGGTCCCGGCCCCCGTGCGGGCCGCTCCGGGGGCGCGGTAGACTCGTGCCATGAGCATCCGGGCGACACAGGCGTCCCGGAGCGGGCTGCTGATCGCGCCCGCCCTCTTCGCGCTGGTCGAGTTCGCGGTCCAGTTCTTCGTCGCCACCGGTTACGGGATCTTCCGCGACGAGCTGTACTACATCTCGTGCGCGAAGCGTCTCGCTTGGGGCTACGTCGACCAGCCGCCGCTGTCGATCGCGCTGCTGGCGCTGCAGCGGCTGGTGCTGCCCGACATGGTCCTCACGCTCAAGCTGCTGCCGGCGCTGGCCGGAGCGGCGACCGTCTACCTGACCGGCGCGCTCGCGGCCCGGCTGGGCGGGCGGGCCTGGGCGCAGGCGGCGGCGTCGCTCGCGGCGCTCTGCGCGCCGGTCTACCTCGCGCTCTTCGGCTTCTACTCGATGAACGCCTTCGACGTAATGCTCTGGACGGTCGCAGCGTGGCTGATCGTGCGCACGATCGACACCGGCGGGACGCGCTGGTGGGTCCTCCTGGGGATCGCGCTGGGGCTGGGCCTGCAGAACAAGATCAGCGTGCTCTGGCTCGGTGTCGGGCTGGCCGCGGCGCTGCTGCTGACCGCGCAGCGCCGCGCGCTGCGCACCGCCGGGCCGTGGCTCGCGGCGGGGACTGCCGGGCTGATCGCGCTGCCGAACCTGCTCTGGCAGGCCGCCCACGGCTGGCCGACGCTGGAGTTCATGGGCAACGCGGCGCAGTACAAGAACGTCGAGTTGGCGCTGACCGACTTCGTCGGCCAGCAGGTGCTCTTCATGAACCCGCTCGCGCTGCCGCTGTGGCTGGGCGGGCTGCTCTGGCTGCTGCTCGCGCCGACGGCCCGCCGCTGGCGCCCGCTGGCGGTGATCTTCGTCACGGTCTTCCTGCTGCTCGCGGCGAGCGGGTCAGCGAAGCCGTACTACCTCGCGCCGGCCTTCCCGCCGCTGCTCGCTGCCGGGGGCGTTGCGCTTTCGCGACTGGTGCAGCGCCGCAGGCCGCTCGTGGCCGCCTACCTGGTTGCGCTCGGCGCGGCGGGCATCGCGCTGGCGCCGATGGCGCTGCCGGTCCTGGCGCCAGCGTCGTACTCGGCCTACGCGCGGACGATCGGGATCCAGCCCAAGGCGCAGGAGCGGCACGAGGTCGGCGCGCTGCCGCAGCACCTGGCTGACCGGCTCGGCTGGGAGGAACTCGCGGCCGACGTGGCGCAGGTGGTCGCCGCGCTCCCGGTCGAGGAGCGTGCGGACGTCGCGATCTACACGACGAACTACGGCCGCGCCGGTGCGATCGAGCTGTACGGGGAGCGCGACGGCCTGCCGCGGGTCGTGTCGGGGCATAACAACTGGTGGCTCTGGGGGCCGGGGCCGGGCCAGCCGCGCGCGCTGATCCTCGTCGGCGGACGGATCGAGGAGCACCGCGAGGCGTTCGAGTCGGTCGAGCTGGAGGCGACGCATCGCTGCGAGCTCTGCATGCCGTTCGAGCGCGAGATCCCGATCTTCGTCGGCCGCGGGTGGAAGCGGCCGATCGCCGAGATCTGGCCGAGCACGAAGGAGTTCATGTGAGGCCCGCCGGCCGCGCGCCCGGCTGGCGCGGCTGGCGCCGGTCCGGCACGGGCACCATCGTTGGAAGAGGCCCCGTGCCGGGGAGAGGAGGATCAGTGCCCGTGTTTTCCTTCGCCGCGCGTGGCCTCGGCGCGATCGCCGCCGCCCTGATCTTCGCCGTGCTGGTTGCCGTCGCCGGCGCCGCGGGGGCCGGCGTGCTGCGCGGCTCGGTCAAGGATGCCGAGGGGAAGCCGGTGGAGGGGGCCGTCGTGATGGCGATGCTGGTCGACTCGGACCAGGCGCCGCGGGCGGTCGGCACCGACGCGCAAGGCGCGTTCCGCGTCGCCGGCCTGGCCGCGGGGACCTATCGGGTCGGGGTCCGCAAGGCCGGCTTCGTCTCTCGCGAGTTCGCGGCGGTGGAGGTCGGCGCCGACGGGACGACGCTCGACGTCGCGCTGCAGAAGCCGAAGCCGCTGGCAGCGATCGGGCCCGCGCCCGGCGGGTCCGCGTCCGGCGGCGGCGTTGCGCGCGCCGGCGGGCGCAGCATCTCGATCACCAGTGTCCCGAAGGAAGAAGCTGAGAAGGAAGCTACGGGAGTCCTTCGCGCGACCTTCGTGGACGACCTGGTCCTGATGGAGTTCTTCAACCAGCAGGCGAAGGACGGGCGCGAAGTCGTGCAGGTGATCCCGCTCGACGTGGGGGACAGTCTGTTCGTCACCGCGCCGCTCGGGGACCGGCCGAAGCCGGCCTACCTGGTGCTGCCGGTCTACGAGCCGATCGAGGAAGGGCGGGTCAAGGATCGGATGGGCCTGCAGAAGGGGAAGACGCTGCTGGGGCTGCACCGGCTGTCGGCCGACTCGTACGCGCTGATCTTCCGATAGGGGCCGCGGCGCGCGCCCTGTAGGGGCCGGCCTCCGTGCCGGCCCGCGTGACGCGCCGTCGCAGTTCGGGCCGGCACAGAGGCCGGCCCTGCACGGGCCGGCACAGAGGCCGGCCCTGCACGGGCCGGCACAGAGGCCGGCCCCTACAGGCTATTACTGTTGTCGGATATTGGTTACTCTTTGGCGATGACGAACCCCGAGCGGTCCTTCTTCGGCCACCCCGGCGGCCTCGCCGTCCTCTTCCTCACCGAGATGTGGGAGCGCTTCGGCTACTACGGGATGCGCGCCCTGCTGATCCTCTACCTCACTGCGGCCGCGGCGGAGGGGGGCGTCGGCATGAGCACGGCGGACGCCGGGGCCGTGTACGCGCTGTTCACCTCGCTCGTCTACTTCCTCGGGCTCCCGGGCGGCTGGATCGCCGACCGGTTCCTCGGCCAGCGCAAGGCGGTCCTGTTCGGCGGGGTGCTGATCGCCCTCGGCTACTTCGCGATGGCGGTGCCGTCGATGGCGGCCTTCTACGCTGGACTCGGGCTGGTCATCGCCGGGACGGGGCTGCTCAAGCCGAACGTCAGCGCGATCGTCGGCCAGCTCTACGCCCCGGAGGACGATCGGCGCGACGCGGGGTTCTCGCTCTTCTACATGGGCATCAACCTCGGCGCCTTCCTCGGCCCGCTGGTCTGCAGCTGGCTCGGCGAGAAGGTCGACTGGCGGGCGGGTTTCGCCGCGGCCGGCGTCGGCATGTGTGTCGGCCTCGCGGTCTACATGGTGGGGCAACGCCGGCTCGGCGATGCGGGCCTGCAGCCGGCCGGTACCGGGAGCGCGGAGGCCTCCACGCTGCAGGTGCGGCAGCTCGTGCTCGGCGCCGTCCTGGGCGGCGTGGCCCTCGCGGGCGTTGCCGCGGCGTGGGGGCTGGGCTGGCTGGTGCCGACCGCGGAGTCGATCTCGAACGCCTTCGGCGTCTTCCTGATCCTGCTGGTGCTCGTCTTCTTCGCGTGGCTGTTCCGAACCGGCAACTGGACGCCGACCGAGCGCGGGCGCCTGTGGGCGATCGTCGCGCTGTTCGTCGCCGCGGCCTTCTTCTGGGGCGCGTACGAGCAGGCCGGCTCGTCGCTGAACCTCTTCGCGCGCAACGCGACGGACCGGACGCTCGGCGGATGGGAGTTCCCGGCGGGCTGGTTCCAGTGGGTGCCCGCCCTGTTCGTGATCCTGTTCGCCCCGGTCTTCGCGTGGCTCTGGACCCGGCTCGGCTCGCGCCAGCCGTCGAGCCCGGTGAAGTTCTCGCTGGGACTGCTCTCGGTCGGTGTCGGGTTCCTGGTGATGGTGGCGGCCTCGGTGCGTTCGGCGGGCGGGGCGAAGGTGGGCGTGGGCTGGCTGCTCGCGACCTATTTCTTCCACGTCGTCGGTGAGCTCTGTCTTTCCCCGGTCGGGTTGAGCACCGTGACCAAGCTCGCCCCGGCGCGCGTCACCGGACTGATGATGGGGGTCTGGTTCCTGGCCGCCGCGGTGGGGAACTACCTCGGCGGCCGCGTCGCCGGGATGTACGAGACGGTGTCGCTGCCGGCGCTGTTCGGGATCGTGGCCGGCACGACGCTGGTCGCGGGGATCGTGCTGGCGCTGGCGTCGCCGCTGGTGCGGCGGCTGATGGGCGGGGTGCGCTGAGCGGAGAGACGGCAAGGGCCGGCACGGAGGCCGGCCCCTACGGCCCGCGAAACGTCTCGTCTTCTGCAGAGGCCACCCTCCGTGGCGGCCCGAAAGAACACCGGCTCGGGAGAGGCTCAGCGGTACGGATCCGGCGCGAACTCCTGGAACCCGCGCGCCCGCTCGCGCCGCGCCAGCGGGTCCGGCGTCGGTCGCGGCGCGGGCAGCACGCCCAGCCGGACCAGCGCGTCGCGGTACTCGTAGCGGATCGAGACAGTCGCGGCCGGGTTCCGCTCGAGCTTCATGTCGACCGAGTAGACCGGGGCGTCGACCTGGCGGCCGATGCCGGTTGCAGCGTATTCGTCGGACAGCGCGTCCTTGCCGTCCGCCTTGCGCTCGGCCTTGCTCTCGGTCGGCGCATTCTGCGCGGCGCCGGCCGCCGGCGCTTCGTCCCGATGGCGCGCCCCCCCGTCGGCCTCCGGCGCCATCGGCTGGGCACGCTTCGCCTGCGGCCGCGGCGCCTCGATCTCGCGGAAGAAGGCGGCGGACACCACGCCGAGGTCGTCGGTCTGCCCGAGCCACGCCCCGTACGACTTCTCCTCGCTGGTGAAGAAGAAACGGCGGGCGTGGTCGGAACTGGTCTGCCAGCCGCTGATCACCGCGGTCTCCCACGGTCCGAGCACCCACTTGGACGCGTCGCGCGCGGTCGTGGACTTCGCATCGATCGAGTTCAGACCGTCGACCGACAGCGCGACGGCCACGCGGCGGCCGGTGTTGTTCCGCAGCCGGATCGCGTACTCGCGGCCGCGCAGCGCCTCGACGTAGGTCGTGCCGCGGGCGGCGTAGGTCGCCAGCGGCTGCCCGTCGACGAGGACCTCGATCGAGTAGGGGCAGGGCGCGGCCTGGCAGGCGGTGGCCGGCGCGGCCCCGGCGAGCAGGAGGGAAAGCGGGAGGGCGGCGGCCAGCAGGCCGAGGGGCAGGAGCGGGAACGGGAAGCGGCGAGTCGTCATGGCGTGGTCTCCTTGGCTGGTCCCGACCCGTTGGACCGCCGTCGGCGGGAGGAGTTCCGGGAAAAAAGATCGGGCAGGCCCCGGAGGAGGGCCCGCCCGGCCCTGGTGCTGAGGGCCCGGTGGGATGGTCGGCCCCGAGACGGGCCGTGAGGGAAGTCCGGGCCGCGATGCCTGCCCGCCGCGGGGGGGGCGGCGGGCGCCGTGGGATTGAGGCGAGTCTGCGAGTTCGAGGTGACAGCGCGCAGAAGGAAGGGTGAACACGGGGTGACAATCCCCCGGATGCGGTACTCGCCGACCTGCGGCATTCTGCGCCCGAGACCCGAACTCTCTCCCGAGGACCGACCATGCGCATCGCCGTCACCGCCCCCACCGGCAACGTCGGCCGCCCCCTCGTCGAGCGCCTGCTCGAGGCCGGCGCCGGTCCCGATCTCGTCCTGCTCGCGCGCCACCCCGAGAAGCTCGCCCACGCCGCCGCACGCGGTGCTGCCATCCGCGCCGGCTCGCTGCAGGACGCCGCCTTCGTCGCCGAGGCCACGCGGGGGGCCGACGTCCTCTTCTGGCTGACGCCGCCGAACTACGCCGCGCCCGACTTGCGCGCCTACTACGGCGCGCTGGGTCGCAGCGCGGCCGCCGTGATCGAGGCCAACCGGATTCCGCGCGTCGTGCACCTGTCGAGCATCGGCGCACAGCTCGAGCGTGGCACCGGCCCGATTGTCGGCCTGCACGACGTCGAGGCGATGCTCGACGCCGCCTGCCCCAACGTGACCCACCTCCGGCCGGCGGCGTTCTTCCAGAACTTCCTCTGGCAGATCCCGTCGATCAAGGGGATGGGCGCGATCTTCATGCCGGTCGCCGGCAGCGCCCGCGGCCCGATGGTCGACACGCGCGACATCGCCGCCGTCGCCGCCGGGCGGCTGCTCGACGGCGCCTGGACGGGGCGCTCCACCCGCGGTCTGCACGGCCCCGCCGACGTCAGCTACGACGAAGCCGCGGCGATCTTCTCGGCTGCGGCCGGGCGGCGGATAGCGCACGTGCAGATCACGCCGGAGCAGGCCCGCGAGGCCCTGCAGGGGATGGGCATGAGCCCCGGCGCCGCGGGCGCGATGCTCGATCTCTACCGGGGGGTCAACGACGGCACGATCGTGTCCGAGGAACCGCGCAGCCCCGAGACCTCGTCGCCGACGACGCTCGCCGATTTCGCGCGCGAGATCCTGGCCCCGGCGCTCGGCTGAACGCGGCGGCCGGCCGGCGGCTGCGTCCGACCGGCGGCAGCGCCCAGCGCAGCTAGGCCGTCGCCAGAGCGATCCCGCCGACGACCAGCAGCGATCCGGCCATCACGCGGGCGGTGATCGGCTCGCCCATCACGAGCACCCCGATCGCCAGCGCGACGACCGGGATCGTGTAGGAGATCAGCGAGGTCCGCACGACGGTCGTGTGCGAGAGCAGCCAGTAGTAGAGGCTGAAGGTCAGCGCCGAGCCGGCGAGCGCCAGGTAGAGGAGGGCGGCGACCGGCCGCGCGCCCCACGTCACCGGCGCGCTGCGCTCGACCACGGCCGACACGCCCGCCATCACGACGCCGCCGATCAGCATCGGCGGCCCGGCCAGCGAGAGCGCGGGGATCCCCTTGCCCCAGCGCTTGATCGCGACGTTGCTGATCGCCGAGACGAACGGCGACAGCAGCAGGACCAGCGAGGCAAACGCGACCTGCGGCCCGCCGAGCCGGCCCAGGTCCTCGGAGTAGATCACCGCCAGCCCCAGGAACCCGACGACCACGCCGACCACGCCGCGCCCGGTCATCCTCTCGTGCGGCAGGGCGAAGTGCGCCATGACCGCGACCATCAGCGGGAAGGTCGCCCACAGGACGGCGGTCAGCCCGGACGGGACGTACTGCTCGGCCCAGTACACCAACCCGTAGGAGGCGCAGAACGAGAGCAGGCCGTTGGCGAGCCAGAGCCGGCGCTCGGTCCGCGACCGTCCCAGCGGAATCCGCTGCCAGAGGGCGATTCCGACCAGCAGCGCCCCCGCCAGCGCGAACCGCAGCGAAACCCCGAGGAACGGCGGGATCCCCTCGAGGCTGAAGCGGATCGCGGCCCAGGTCGTACCCCAGATCAGGGTCAGCAGGAGGAAGACGGCGACGACCCTGGCCCGGCTGGGACGACTGGTCATGGGCGGATCATAATGGCAGGCACGACACGCACGAAAGGAGCGAAGACGACCATGAACGCGCGCAGGCGGGTCTCGATTCTCCTGGTTCCGGTGCTGCTGCTCCCGTTCGGCCTGCTCCCGGCCCTCGCCGACGCGCGGGTCGAACAGCACGCCAAGGTCGAGTTCGGGGGTTTCCTCGGGTCGATGTTCCGGACCTTCGGCGGCAAGGCGGCGCGCGAAGGGGTCACTTCGATCGACGCCCTGAAGGGCGAGCGCCTGATGTCGAAGACGATGGACACGGGCGAGCTGATCGACCTCGCGGCGGAGAAGGTCTACGAGATCAACTTCGACAAGAAGAAGTACACGGTCAAGACCTTCGCCCAGATCCGTGAAGAGATGAAAAAGGCGCTGGAGGACGCGAAGAAGCAGCAGGCCGAGCAGGGCGAGGCGCCCCCGGCGGACCAGGTCGAATACGAGTGGACGGTCGACCTGAAGGAGACCGGCAAGAAGGAGGTCATCTCCGGCTACGACACCCGCGAGGTCCTGCTCACGGTCACCGGCCACCCGAAGGGACAGACGCTCGAGGGGGGCGGCGGGATCGTCGTCACGCTCGACAGCTGGCTCGGGCCGGAGCTGAAGGAACTGAAGGAGCAGGCGGCCTTCCACATGCGCTACTTCAAGGCGATCGGGCTGTTCGAGACGTTCGGCGCCGAGATGCAGCAGATGGCGGCCCTGATCGCGACCAACCCGCAGTTCGCGGAGGCGATGAAGAAGCTGCAGGAGAAGCAGGTCGACATGAGCGGCTCGCCGATCCGTACGACGATGGTGTTCGATACGGTCGCCTCGCCCGAGCAGCAGAAGCAGCAGGCGGCCGAGGAGAAGGAGTCGACGCCGACCTCGGTCGGAGGACTGCTCGGCGGCCTGGGCAAGAAGATGATGAAGAAGAAGGAAGCGCCGGCGGAGGGTGGAACTCCGGGCCGCACGACGCTCTTCCGCTCGACCTCGACGATCGTCTCCGCCGGTTCGACCGTTCCGGATGCCGAGGTGACGATCCCGGCCGACTTCAAGGACAAATCGTAGGGGCCGGCCTCAGAGCTCCGCTGCCACCACCGCGAATAGAACGCGTCGGCGACGGCGTGGAGCGCGGCGATCCGCTCCTCGAGCCGCGTGGTCATCCCGGCGGCGTCCTGCACCGTCGCCGCCGCCGGCCGCGCCAGCTCGGCCGCGCCGCTGGCCGCCCAGTCGCCCACCATCTGCGCCGTCATCTCGACGTGGAACTGCAGCCCCAGCGAGCGCCCGAGTGCGAAGGCCTGATGGGCGCAGGTGGCGCTCCGCAGCAGCCACGCGGCCCCCTCCGGCAGCGAGAAGGTCTCGCCGTGCCAGTGGAACGCCTCGAACGACGCCGGGAGCCAGCCCTCCGCGACGGCCGCCGCGGCCTCGCGCGTCGGGGCGGCCTCGACCGGCAGCCAGCCGATCTCCGGCACCGCGCTGCGCACGACCTGCCCGCCCAGCGCCTTCGCCAGCAACTGCGCGCCCAGGCAGTGCCCCAGCACCGGGATCCCCGCGCCGTGTGCCCGCCGGATCAGCGCCAGCGCGTCCGCCACCCATGGGAGCGGGTCGTTGGCGCTCATCGGGCCGCCCATGAAGACCAGCGCCCCGTGGCCGTCAGGCCGCGCCGGCAGCGCGCGCCCCTCGTCGACCGCGAGGAGTTGCCACGGTGCACCGCGCGCGTCGAGCCACTCCGTGAGGCTACCCCGGCCCTTCGCTGGGCGCGTGGCGGACGATCAGCACCGGCTTCATCGACGGCCCTCCCGCGGCCCGCGCATCGTCCGCGGAGGCCGTACGCCAGGCCCAGCGCCCGGCGAGGCCAGCACGACCAGCCGCTAGAAGTCGCCTCCGCCGACGCCGTCCCCGGTGATCGAGACCAGCAGTCCGAACGCGGAGAACCCGGGAAGTCCCCGCGCCGCGCCGCGGCATCCTGCGGCCGCTGTCCGTGGCGCCGATGATGGCCCGCACCGACCGGCACTTCCGCTTCCTGCTGCGCCAGCTGACTCGGCGTACCTTGCTCTACTCGGAGATGGTCACGACCGGTGCGGTCCTGCACGGTGACCGCGTACGGCTGCTCGGCTTCGATCCCGAGGAGCGCCCGCTCGCGTTGCAGCTCGGCGGCGACGATCCGCGCGCGCTGGCCGCGGCGGCGCGGATCGGTGAGGAGCTGGGCTACGACGAGATCAACCTGAACGCCGGCTGCCCCTCGGACCGCGTGCAGCAGGGGCGTTTCGGGGCCTGCCTGATGAAGGAGCCGGTGCGGGTCGCTGAGTGCGTCGCCGCGATGCGCGCCGCGGTCGCGCTCCCGGTGACGGTCAAGCATCGGATCGGCGTCGACGACCTCGACCGCTACGAGGACATGCTGGCCTTCGTCGACACGGTCGCGGCCGCCGGTTGCGACCGCTTCATCGTCCACGCCCGCAAGGCGTGGCTCTCCGGTCTCAGCCCGAAGGAGAACCGCGACGTCCCGCCGCTGCGCCACGACGAGGTCCACCGGCTCAAGCGCGAACGGCGGCACCTGGCGATCGAGACCAACGGCGGGATCGCCTCGCTGGGTGAGGCGCACGCGCACCTCGCGCAGGTCGACGGGGCGATGATCGGCCGCGCCGCCTGCGAGGACCCGTGGCTGCTCGCCGAAGCCGACGCGACGATCTTCGGCGACACCGCACCCGGACCGACCCGGCGCGAGGCGATCGAGCGCGTGCTGCCGTACGTCGCGCGGCGGCGCGAGGAGGGGGTCTTCCTCTCGCACCTGGTCCACGGCCTGCTGGGGCTGATGCACGGCCGGCCGGGCGCGCGCGCCTGGCGGCGAATCCTGACCGAGCGCTCGGTCCGAGAGGGAGCCGGGGTCGAGGTCCTCGTCGACGCGGCGGCGGCGGTCCCGGACGAGGTGCTCGACGAGCGGCCGGACGCGCTGCCTCCGGCCTGAGCCCGCCCGCCTAGCCGTTCATCGCGGCCAGCATCTCCCGCACCGCGCCGTCGAGCGACAGGAGCGTCGCGCGGGCCACGATGCTGTGGCCGATGTTGAGCTCGAAGATCTCCGGGATGTCGACGATCGGCCGCACGTTGCGCACCGTCAGCCCGTGCCCGGCGGCGACCATCAGCGCCAGCTCGTCGGCCCGGCAGGCGGCGACGATCAGCTCGTCGTAGGCCCGGGCCTGCGCTGCCCCGGTGCGGGCGGTCGAGTAGGCGTTGGTGTTCAGCTCGACGATCGGCGCGCCGATCGCTGCCGCGGCCTCGACCTGCTTCTCCACCGGGTCGATGAACAGGCTGACGGCGATCCCGGAGCGCTTGAGCGCGCGCACGTGTGGCTTGAGGCGCCCGGCCAGGCGGGCCACATCGATCCCGCCCGAGGTCGTCAGCTCGCCCGGCTTCTCCGGCACCAGCGTCACGACGTCCGGCCGCACCTGCCGCGCGATCCGGAGCATCTCGGTCGTCGCCGCCATCTCGACGTTGAGGCGCGTCGTGACCGTCTCGCGCAGCCGCTCGAGGTCGCGGTCCTGAATGTGGCGGCGGTCGCCGCGCAGGTGGACGGTGATCCCCCCGGCCCCCGCCAGCTCGCACAGCACGGCGGCGGCGACCGGGTCGGGCTCCGCCGCGCGGCGTGCCTGGCGAAGGGTGGCGATGTGGTCGATGTTCACGGACAGGCGGCTCATGCGTTCCTCTCCTCGTGCCGGCCTCGGGTCGGCGGCGGTTACGCCCCGACCTCGCGCCGGAAGGCCTCGAGCACCGTGCCCGCGATCTGCTCCACGCGCTGGCGCTCCGGTCCCTCGACCATCACCCGCAGCAGCGGCTCCGTGCCGGAGTAGCGCACCACGACCCGGCCGTCGCCGGCGAGCGCCTCTTCTGCCGCACGGACCGCAGCCGCCAGCACCGGACGCTCGGCGATCGGCGGCTTCTCGCGGACCCGGAGGTTCTTGAGCACCTGCGGGTAGCGCGGCATCAGGGCCAGGGCCTCGTCGAGGTCGCCGCCCCCGCTGCGCCACATCCGCGCCAGCGTCAGCGCAGTCAGGATGCCGTCGCCCGATGGCGCGTAGTGCATCAGGATGACGTGCCCGGACTGCTCGCCGCCCAGGACGAATCCGCCCTCCTTGAGCGCCTGCAGCACGTAGCGGTCGCCGACGTCGGTCCGCACGAGCCGGATCTCCTCGGCCCGCAGCGCCTTCTCGAGGCCGAAGTTGCTCATCGAGGTCGCGACCACCGTGCAGTAGGCGAGCCGCCGCGTGTCGTGGAGCACCCGGCCCATGTAGTAGAGCATGAAGTCGCCGTCGAGCAGTCCGCCTGAGGAGGTCACGCCGATGCAGCGGTCGGCGTCTCCGTCGAAGGCGAACCCGATGTGCGCACCCGACTCGCGCACGGTGCGCTCCAGCGCCTCGGGGTGGAGCGATCCGAGCCCGTCGTTGATGTTCCTCCCGTCGGGCGCTCCGCCGATCTGCAAGACCTCCGCCCCGGCGCGCCGGAACGCCTCCGGCGCCAGCCGGTGCGCGGCACCGTGGGCGGTGTCGAGCGCGACCCGCAGCCCCTTGAAGGAGGCCCCTTCGAGGCAGCGTGCGAGGAACGCGAGGTAGTGCTCGTCCAGGCTCGTCGATTCGTCGATCAGACCGCCGTCGGCGTCGCCGCAGCCCTCAGGCTCCGGCTGCTGCTCCATCAGCCGCTCGAGCCGTGCCTCGTCGCCGTCGGGGAGCTTGGTCCCGGTGGCGTCGAGTACCTTGACGCCGTTGTCCTGGTAAGGGTTGTGGGACGCCGAGACCATCAGCCCGGCGCGGAAGCTCCCCTCGCGGACCACCAGCGCGAGGGCAGGGGTCGGCATGATCCCCGCGCTCACCGGCTCGCCGCCCGCGTCGCGGATCCCCTGGGCGAGCGCGGCCGCGATCCACGGGCACGACTCGCGCGTGTCCATCCCGAGGCAGATCCGTGCCGGCGCGTCGCCGCGCGGGCCGGGCTCGAGCGACGCCACCACGGCGCGGCCGAGGCGGTAGAGGGAAACGGGGTCGAGTGGCGGAGTGCCCGCCGCGCCGCGCATGCCATCCGTACCGAAGAGCTTTCTCAAGGGTCGTCCTCGTGTGTCGCCGGCGGGTCAGTCCTGGTCGGGAAGCTCCGGGAGCGGCTGGATGTCGATCGACACCCGGACCGCCTCCGGGTCGAAGGTCAGGTGGGATTCGGTGCGCGCCAGGGTGGAGCGCGCGGTGAACGGCAGGCTGTGGCCGGCAAGCTCGATCTCTTCGGTCGCGACGGTCTGCAGTGGGCGCACCGCGCTCACCGGGCCCCGCACGGTCACGACGCCGGGATCGCTCTGCAGCTGGACGACCCGGTACCCGAACGGCACGCGGCCGGTCGTGCGCGGGATGACGCGCACGGTCTTGACCAGTGCGCTCTCGAGCACCGCCTTGACCTGCGGCTCGCGGAGCTGCACGTCGACCCCCGACGGGAGCCCGACGACGTTCTCGGGCTCGATCGTCAGCGTCTTGGTCGCGCGCCCGTCGACGCGCGGGGCGCGGATCCGCGCCACGACGTCGGCGCTGTTGATGCGGCGCACGACGCCGGGATCGCCCTGCAGGCGGACCGTCACCGTGGCCGGCGAGAACTCGAGCACGACTACGCCCGAGGGGGCCTGCAGGTCGATCGGGATCTGTTCGAAGCGCACCAGCGGGGCACGGCCGACGACCCAGGCCCAGACCAGGTAGGCCAGTCCGAGCGAGACGAGCTTCAGGCCGAGGTTCTGGCCGAGAGCGCGGCGCAAGCGGCTCATGACGCGGCCCCGCGGGAGGCGGCGAGCCGCGCCGCGGCGCGCCGGCGCCGCCCGCGCCGGCCGCGCTCGGGAGAGAGGAGCTGCGTCAGGCGCTCGCGCAGCCGGCGGGTGTCGAGGTCCTGCTCCAGTCGGCCGTCGACCGCGATCGAGACCATGCCGCGCTCCTCCGAGACCACCACGGCGACCGCGTCGGTCTCCGAGGTGATCCCCAGTGCGGCCCGGTGCCGGGTCCCGAAGGTGCGCGAGATGAAGGGATCGGTCGACAGTGGCAGGAAGGCGCTGGCGGCCTTGATCCGCCCCTCGCCGATGATCACCGCGCCGTCGTGCAGCGGCGTGCGCGGCGTGAAGATGTTGACCAGCAGGTCGTAGCTGACCGCGGCGTCGAGCGCGATCCCGGTGTCGGCGTAGCTCTTCAGCCCCTGGATCCGTTCGAAGACGATCAGCGCACCGGTCCGGGTCGAGGCCATCGAAGAGGCGGCGAGGGCCGCCTCGAGGATCGCCGGATCGCCGACTTCCGGCTGCCGCAGCGGCAGGAACGACAGCGCGCCGAAGCGCGCCAGGGCCTGCTTGATCGACGACTGGAACAGCACGATCACGACGAACGGCAGGTAGAAGAGCAGCGTCCCGAGCACCTCGTGGAGCGCCCTGAGCGGCAGCAGACCGGAAGGATCGGTGAAGAACCAGAGCACCAGCAGCAGCAGCAGGCCGTAGGTGACCTGGACCGCGCGCGTGCGCCGGATCATCAGCAGCACCTGGTAGATGACGAACGCGAGCAGGACGACGTCGAGCCACGCCAGCGGGTCGCGCAGTTGTTCCAGGCGCAGGGCCTCGACCAGCCGCTGGATCAGCACCCGTCCGTCCCCCGCGCGCGGCGCAGCGCCGCCGCAACCGCCAGGGCCTCGCGCGTGGCCCCGACGTCATGGACGCGAAGCATCGCCGCCCCCCGCAGCGCGGCGACGACCGCCGCCGCCACACTGCCGGCGAGCCGCGCGGCCGGATCGCGCACGCCGGTCAGACGACCGATGAACGCCTTCCTCGAGGCCCCGACCAGGATCGGGTACCCGAGGCTGCGCAGCGCACCGAGCTGGCGGAGCAGCAACTCGTTCCCCTCCGCCGACTTGCCGAAGCCGAGGCCCGGATCGAGCAGGATTCTATCATCCGCGACGCCAGCTCTCCGCGCGCGTTCGGCGGCCGAGCCGAGCGCCTCCGCGACCTCGCCGACGAGGTCCGCGTAGCCGGTGCCGCGCTGCATCGTCGCCGGTTCGCCGCGCATGTGCATCAGTGCGACCGGGACCCCGGCCGCGGCCGCCAGCGGCAGCAGCGCCGGATCAGCGCCGGCCGAGACGTCGTTGATCAGGTCGGCGCCGGCGTCCAGCCCGCGGCGCGCCACCGCCGCGTGGCGGGTGTCGATCGAGATCCGGACCGCCGGAAAGCGGGCCCGGAGCGCCGCGACGACCGGCACGACCCGGCGCGACTCGGCCTCCTCGTCCACCGGCGCGGCTCCCGGCCGCGTCGACTCGCCGCCGACGTCGAGCAGGTCCGCCCCCTCCGCGAGGCAGCGCTCGGCATGGGCCAGCGCATCCGCGGGGGCTTCGAATCGGCCGCCGTCGGAGAAGGAGTCGGGGGTGACGTTGAGGACCGCCATGAGGTGCGGGCGGTCCGACAGGTCCCAGACCGCGTCGTCGGCGAAGCGCAGCCGGAGCGGGGCGCGCTCGAGGCGCGCGACGAGGGCAGCCAGCTCCGGCCAGGCCGGCCCGAGCTGGGCGAGTCCGGTGGCCGGCCCGGCGACCACCGCGCGCGGCGCCGCGGAGACGGGCGCCGGAGCGCCCGCCAGCCCCGGCGCGGTTTCCAGCACGACGACCCCCGCCGGGAGCGGGACGGGAAGCGCCGCGCAGCCGCCTGGCGGCAGCTCGAGGCGCGCGGCGCGGCAGGGCCACGGCACACGCGACACCTGGTCGACCAGTCCTTCGGGACCGAGGAACGCCGCGACGTCCGCCGGCTGGAGAAGGTCCCAGGCGAGGGCGGTCATCGCGGCGCGCGCGAGGGGTTGCCGGTCAGGAGGAGGGCTGCGGGTGCGGGCCACCCATCACGGCGGCCGGCCCGGACGCCCCGGCCTCCGGCTCGTTGGCGGGGCCCGGGGACGGACGCTCGGCGCTGCGCATCACCGCCGCCTTCTTCATCGGCGGCAGCGTCCGGTTGTCGACCAGCATCTTGACCTCGCTGTTGTCGATCGTCTCGCGCTCCAGCAGCGATTCGGCAATCCGCACCAGCGCCTCGCGGTGGCCGTCCAGGTGCTGCCGCGCGCGTTCGTAGGCGTTGCTGATGATCGCGTGGACCTCGCCGTCGATCTCGATCGCGGTTTTCTCGGAGTAATCGCGGTGCTGGGCGATCTCGCGGCCGAGGAAGATCTGTTCCTCGCGCTTGCCGAACGCGAGCGGGCCCATCCGCTCGCTCATCCCCCACTCGCAGACCATCTTCCGCGCCAGCTCGGTCGCGCGCTCGATGTCGTTGCCGGCGCCGGTGGTCAGGTGGCCCATGAACAGCTCTTCCGCCGCGCGGCCGCCCATCAGCACGGCCAGCATGGCGTCGAGGTACTGCCGGTTGTAGGAATGGCGGTCGTCCACCGGTAGCTGCTGGGTCAGGCCCAGCGCCATCCCGCGCGGGATGATCGTCACCTTGTGGACCGGGTCGGCGTGCGGCTCGAGGTACGCCACCAGCGCGTGTCCGGCCTCGTGGTAGGCGGTGTTCTTCTTCTCCTCGTCCGAGATGATCATCGACTTGCGCTCGACGCCCATCAGGACCTTGTCCTTGGCGATCTCGAAGTCGTCGGCCTCGACCTTCTTCTTGTCCTCGCGGGCGGCCAGGAGCGCGGCCTCGTTGACGAGGTTGGCGAGGTCGGCGCCGGAGAAGCCCGGCGTCGCGCGTGCCACGACCGACAGCTCGACGTCGTCGGAGACCGGGATCTTCCGGGTGTGGACCTGCAGGATCTCCTCGCGCCCCCGCACGTCCGGGCGGGCGACGACGACCCGGCGGTCGAACCGGCCCGGGCGCAGCAGCGCGGGATCGAGCACATCGGGGCGGTTGGTGGCCGCGATCAGGATCACGCCGTCGTTGGACTCGAAGCCGTCCATCTCGACCAGCAGCTGGTTGAGCGTCTGTTCGCGTTCGTCATGGCCGCCGCCGAGCCCGGCCCCGCGGTGGCGCCCCACGGCGTCGATCTCGTCGATGAAGATGATGCAGGGCGCGTTCTTCTTGCCCTGCTCGAAAAGGTCGCGCACCCGCGAGGCGCCGACGCCGACGAACATCTCGACGAAGTCGGAGCCGGAGATCGAGAAGAAGGGAACGTTGGCCTCGCCGGCGATGGCGCGAGCGAGCAGCGTCTTGCCCGTCCCCGGGGGGCCCATCAGCAGCACGCCCTTGGGGATCTTCCCGCCCAGGCGCTGGAACTTCTGCGGGTCCTTCAGGAACTCGATGATCTCCTGCAGCTCCTGCTTGGCCTCGTCGCAGCCGGCGACGTCCTTGAAAGTGATCTTCTTGCTCTGCGCCGTCAGCAGCTTGGCGCGCGACTTGCCGAACGACATCGCCTTGTTGCCGCCCGACTGCATCTGGCGCATGAAGAAGACCCAAACGCCGATCAGCAGCAGCATCGGCAGCCACGACAGGAGCGTCACCAGGAAGGCCGACGACTCGCGCGGCCGCTCGATGTTGACGGTCACCCCCTTCTCGCGGACCTTGGCGATGAACTGCTCGTCCTTGACCAGGTAGGCCGTGAACGGGACCTCGGCGTCGCCTTCCTTCTCCTTGCCCGCGATCTCGTAGCCGACGTTGTCGGGGGTCAGGGTCACTTCCTTGACCCGCCCCGCCTCGACCGCGTCGTAGAGCTGGGTCATGTTCAGGGCCTTCGGGCGCGTGGCGGGACCCTTGACGAACTGGATCACCACCACGAGCACAAGCAGGATGACGACCCACACGAGGACCGTCTTGACGTGCTGATTCACCGTGGGCCTCCGGACGGGGGTGCCTTCCGGGACATTCTAAGGCTCCGGGGACCTCCCCCGCCAAACGGGGCCGGAACGGGCCGGCAGGCGCCCGGTCAGCTCTCGACCGTGAACCGGACGTCCGGGAGATTGCGGAAGGTCTCGCCGTCGTCCAGCCCGTAGCCGACGACCCAGACGTCCGGGATCTCGAAACCGACGTAGTCGATCGGCACTTCGACCTCCCGCCGCGGCTTCTTGTCGAGCAGCACGACCGAGCGCAGCCGCTTCGGCCGGCGGGAGCGCAGCCGGGCGAACATGTGGTCCATCGTCCACCCGGTGTCGAGGATGTCCTCGATGACCAGCAGGTCGGCCCCCTCGACCGGGAAGGGATGGGTGAAGATGAAGTCGGCCATCCCCTTGTTGTGCGGGTCCTTGTGCGACTCGAGGAAGCCGATCCGCGTCCGGCGCGGGATCGCCCGCACCAGGTCGGCACCGAAGATGAACGCCCCCTTGAGCACGACCAGCACCGCGATCTCGCCATCCTCCGGCGTGTCGCGGCCGATCTCCTCGGCCAGCTCGAGCACGCGGGCGCGGATCTTGTCGGCGGGAATCAGGATCTCGGGCGAGAGCCGTCTCATGGAGTGTCCTGCGCGCAAGGGGGACGCGAGAGGATAACCCGGCCCTCCTCCCGCCGTGCGAGGACCCCGCGCGGTAGGTGCGCCTCGGTACCGGGGCCCTCGGCCCGGGAGAGGGCCAGCACCGCGCGCACGTGGGTCGCCGCGCCCGGCTGCCCGGGGTCGAGCGCGACCAGCGCGCGGCGCACGATCCGCCGGGCCAGCGCGGTGGGCAGTCCGGTCAGCGCGCGGCGGTCGAGTGCGATCGCGTCCGGCTCGCGGTCGGCCACGACGCGCGGTTCCTCTTCGGCCGCCAGCGCGTCGAGCAGCTCCTCGTCGTCGCGCGCCAGCTCGGCGGCGCGGGCGAGGTTCTCGACGACCGCGGGGCCGAGTGCAGCCTCCAGCGCCGGCAGTGCGCCCAGGCGCAGGCGGTTGCGTGCGGCGCCCGGCTCGCGGTTGCTGGAGTCCTCGCGCCAGCGGTGGCCCGCCGCTTCGAGCAGGTGCCGCAGGTCGGTGCGCCGCACCCCGAGCAGCGGGCGCCAGAAGGGCGGCGCCCAGCGTGCCATTGCGCGCGTGCCGGCCAGCCCCGTGCCGCGCGCCAGCCGGTGCAGGACGGTCTCGGCCTGGTCGTCGAGCGTGTGGCCGAGCGCGATGCAGGCGGCGCCGGCCTCGGCCGCAGCCGCCGTCAGGAAGGAGCGCCGCACGGCGCGCAGCGTGGCCTCGGAGGGGGGGGCCGCGGTGTCTGCCGTCCTGGCTGGGCGGGATGGCGCCCGCGACCCGGACGCCCCCACCGACCCGGCCTCGCCGGCGTAACAGCGGAGCCCCAGCGAGGCCGCGAGCGCCTCGACGAAGCGACGGTCGGCGGCGCTCTCCTCGCCGCGCAGGCCATGGTCGAGCGTCGCCACCGCCAGCGTCCAGCCGCGACCCGGCGCGAGCGCCGCGAGCAGCCGGCAGAGCGCGACCGAGTCGCCCCCCCCCGAGACCGCGACCAGCACGCGCGCCCCGGGCTCCGGCGCCCACGGGCGGGTCAGCTCGTGGAGCAGGGAAGGTGGGGCGAGAGCGAGCAGCGAGCTGGGCAGCATGGGGATCCCGGGAGAGGCAACCGGGGGGAGAATAGCGCGCGGAGGCCCCGCCCATGCGCTTCATGCTGCTGATCTACGACCGCGAGTCCGAGTGGGAGGCGATGTCGGAGGCGGAGCGGCACGCGATGTACGAGGAGTACCTCGACTTCACGCACGCGCTCCGCCGCTCGTGGAACTTCGTCGCCGGCGAGCCGTTCCAGCCGGCCCACGCGGCGGTCACCGTGCGGGTGCGCGAAGGGAAAGCGGTCGCGGAGCCGGGCCCCTCGGTGGCCACGGAGGAGCAGCTCGGCGGCTTCTATCTAATCGACGCCGAGTCGCTGGAGGAAGCGGTCGCGATCGCGGAGCGGATCCCGTCGGCCCGGATCGGCTCGATCGAGGTGCGGCCGGTGCAGGAGATGGGGTAGGGCGGGGGCACACGGGGCCAGGTTGGGGTCGATGCGGCCATCTCAGAGCGCAAACACACGCCTGGGCCCTCACTGTTCTCGAGGCGCTACGATTCCTCCGTGCATACCGCCGACCGTGATTCGGTGGCCGAGCGGGCGTTTTCCCGCGTACGGGAGATCGTCGTTTCGGCTGTCGCACCCCACGGGGCCGAGGTCAACCTGTTCGGCTCCTGGGCGCGCGGGGACCGCCACCGCGCCAGCGACATCGACGTCACCGTCAGGGCGCGGCGTCCGCTCCCCGAGGGACTGCTGGCCTGGATCCGCGAAGCGCTGGAAGAGGGCACCGTCCCCTACCGGGTTGACCTCGTCGACCTGGCCGAGGCGATCTACGGCCGGCTCGCGGGACACCTCGCGGTCCTCGAAGCGTGGCTGGCGTCGATGCGGAGGGGATCTGGTAGCGGTGCCGGGACTTGAACCCGGGACTCCGCGGTTATGAGCCGCGTGCTCTGCCACTGAGCTACACCGCCACCCGGGAAAGCGCGGGATTCTACCCTCAAGCCCGCCGGAAGGGGTAGCCGAGGGTCCGGCGCGGCCCCGCCTCGTCCCCGCCGACGCCCGCCACCTGGCGCCGCGGTCGGCCCGCCCGGCACCCGCCCTGTCCTCCCTGCGGGTGGCGTCCCCGGCGCCCCCAACGCAGCGGATAATGCCCACCCCCGCGGCAAGGAGAGGTCGATGCGCGCACAGCGTGGGCTACTTCGGACGGGAACGACTCTCATGGCGGCGCTTGCCGCCCTCCTCGCCGTGGCGCCGCGGCCGGCGCACGCCGGCGCCCCTCCCGACCCCGGCCTGGCCGAGCTGTCGGCCGCGATGGCCGGCTCGTACAGCAGCGCCGCGCAAGCGGCGGCCGATCCCGAGAACTACCGCGACATCCACCTCGTCATGGTCCCGATCTGGACCGACCGCGCCGACGGGCCGTGGCTCTATGTCGAGCAGGCCGCCGCGACCGCACTCGACAAGCCCTACCGCCAGCGCGTCTACCAGCTCGTACGGACCGGCGCGGGAGCGATCGAGAGCCGCGTCTTCACGCTGCCCGACCCGCCGCTGCAGTACGCCGGGGCCGGGCAGGACCCGGCGAAGCTGACCGGGCTCGCGCCGGAGGCGCTGGCCGTCCGCAAGGGGTGCGCGGTGGTGCTGAAGAGATCCGGCCCGGTCTGGACGGGATCGACGGTCGGCAAGGAGTGCGGCAGCGACCTGCGCGGCGCGTCGTACGCCACCTCGGAGGTCACGATCGCCGCGACCGAGCTGGAAGAGCTGGGACCGCGGCTACGACGCCTCCGGCAAACAGGTCTGGGGCGCGGAGAAGGGACCCTATATTTTCGTCAGGCAGTAGCGCAGGAGGCGCGATGAGCGGCGAGGTGAAGTGCAGGACCTGCGGCAAGGGGCCGACCGAGGCGCGGCTCCAGATCTGCGCGATGTGCCACTCGCGCTTCTGCGGTGAGCACGCCCACCGCCGCGGCGGTAAGCCGTTCTGCTCGAAACGCTGCGCGGAGGAGTTCTTCCTGGCGGAGGATCCGGACGCGCCGCCCCGCAAGTGGGACGAGGAGGACGAGGGGTAGCTGGGGGGCGCGGAGCAGGAGAGACCGGGGTCCGGCGAGTGGGTCGCGCCGCTCCAACACTCGCCGGACCCCGTCCTCTCCTTCACCGCGCCGCTCCGCCCTCGTGAGGAAAAGAAGAAACGGTATTCACCGCGCGCCACGCGCCCCGATCGCTGAACACACTTCTCTTCTTCTTATGCGGGGAGGCGGCACCCCTCCGGCGCGGCAGCGCGAGAGGCCCGCTGGCGAGTGTTGGAGCGAAGCGACCCACTCGCCAGCGGGCCTCTCGCGCTCCCGCGCCCCCACGCGAACCGCCCCTACCGCCCCTCCGGCACGACCCCCATCCGCAGCACCGAGTCGCGCTCCGAGCCCACGGCCTGCGCCGCCATCGCGTCCAGCCTGCGCAGCGTCTCCAGCGCCCGCACCTCGATCCGCGTCGCCGGCTCGCTGCTGCGGTCCTCGCCGCCGAACAGAGCGCCGAACATCCCACGCGGCGCCGGGAACTCGGCGATCTCGATCGCCTCGTCCGGCGTCAGCCCGGCCGCGCGGCGGGCCAGCGCCAGCGCCTCGCGCACCCCGCCCAACTCGTCCACCAGCCCGATCCGCTTGGCGTCGGCGCCAGTCCAGATCCGTCCCTTGGCGATCTCCTGCACTCTCTCGAGCGGCAGCTTGCGCCCCTCGGAGACCTTCCCGGTGAAGTCGGCGTAGACGCGGTCGAGCCAGGTCTGGAAGCGCTGCCACTCCTCGGGCGTGAAGTCCTGGCCGGTCGAGAACATCCCGGCGCGGTCCCCCTGGTGGACCTGGGCCCAGCTCACGCCGGCCTTGTCCCACAGCGCGCCGGTGAGCATCTTGCCGCCGAGGACGCCGATCGATCCGGTGATCGTCCCCGGCTGGGCGACGATCTTGTCGGCCGCCATCGCGACGAAGTAGCCGCCCGAGCCGGCGACGTCCCCCATCGAGACGATCACCGGCTTGCCGGCCGCGCGCGCCCGCACGACCTCGCGCCAGATCGCGTCCGACGCGACGTACGAACCGCCGGGGCTGTCGACCCGGAAGAGGATCGCCTTGACCTTCTTGTCGGCGACGGCCGCGCGGAAGGCTGCGGTCACCGTGTCCGAGCCCATCGTCAGGTCCTGCGACAGCGGGTCGAACGAACTGCGGCCGCGCGACACGCCGCCGACGCCGTAGACCAGCGCGATCTTCTTGCCGCGCTCGTGCGGCCGGCCGGCGGCCTCGAGATAGGCGGGCAGCCAGACCATCGACGGCTTGCCGGTCAGCTTGACCTTGAACTTCTCGACCACCTCGTCGCGGTAGCCCAGCCCGTCCACCAGCCGTGCCTTGACCGCCTCCGCGCCCAGGAACGGCCCCCGGTTGATCA
This sequence comes from uncultured Acidobacteriota bacterium, assembly GCA_963702425.1. Classification (GTDB taxonomy): domain Bacteria; phylum Acidobacteriota; class Polarisedimenticolia; order J045; family J045; genus JALOKP01. The sequence continues at coordinate 172,513 of CAVPCQ010000012.1, read as the reverse complement.
GCGCCCGGACCTCGGCCTCCGGCAGCCTGCGCCCGGCAGCGATCCCGGCGACGAGCTGCTCGAACCACCTGTCGGCGATTGCCTGCATCGCCTCGCGGTGGGGCGGCGTAAGGCCCGTCTCGGTGAAGATGTTCATCGCGTTCTTGTACTCGTAGCGGTGGTCCATGCGCGGCACGACGCCGAGCTTGTCGAGCGTTCCCTTGATGAACGGGCTCCACATCTCGACGCCGATCAGACCGATGTCGCCCGAGGGCTGGAGCCAGACCTCGTCGAACGCGGTCGCCAGGTAGTAGCCGCGGTTGCCGGGGCCGAACTCGCCGAAGGTCTCGGCGAACGCGATCGCCGGTTTGCCGGCCTTGCGGAAGGCCAGTACCGCGTCGCGCAGCTCCTGCGTCGTCGCCATCCCGAAGTCGCCTGCACCGATCCGCGCGAACAGGCCGACGACGCGCTTGTCCTGCTCGGCGCGCTCGATCGTCTCGATCACGTCGCGCAGCGAGATCGCGCCGGAGGCGGTCAGCCGCGTCACCGGGTCGTCGGCCAGCTGGGCCACGATCCCGCGCTCGAAGTCGATCTCCAGGATCGTCTGCCCGGGGACGCCGGGCTTGCCGATCCAGACCGCCAGCGCGATGACGAGGGCACCCGCCGCCACGAGAGCGACGAGGCCACCGAGAAGGAGCAGCACCTTGCCGGGCCGGATCATCGTCGTGACCTCCTGCCAGGAGGATAACCGCGGCCCGGCAGCCCGGGCGGGGCTGCGGCGCCCGCTCCACGCCAGCGGTCGGCGCCTCCTCCCCGGCGGCCTTGGCCGGCGGCCGCTGCCGCGTTAACTTCAGGCAGGAGGGCGGACGATGTGGGCCACCCACGGCGCCAGGTGGAGCGGCACCCTGGCGGCCGCCGTTCTGCTGGGGCTGGCGCTCCTTCCGGGCTGCGCCACGACGCGCCCGGCGAAGATCGTCTTCACCCCCGAGGAGCTGCGGCGCGAGCTGCGCGAGCGGCTTGGCCCCGAGCGTGCCGAGCACGTCATCATCCCCTTCGAGATCAGCCGCTCGCTGCAGCAGCTGGCCCACGACGCGACGGTCGGCCAGACACGCCTGTGGGGCCGCCTGGACCAGCTCTCGCTCGTGCTCACCGACCCCTCCGAGCTGGGGCTCGAGTACGACCGCGACCGCACCTACTCGGCCGAGGGGGCGTTCGCCGAGCGCCGCGGCGACTGCCTCTCCCTGACGAACCTCTACATCGGCCTCGCGCGCTCGCTCGGGATCGGCGTCTACTACGTCGAGGCGCTGCAGAAGGGGGACTACGGAACGGAAGGGGAGCTGACCGTCGAGTACCGGCACATCTGCGCCGGCTTCGGGATGGGCACGGAAACGATGATCTACGACTTCGACCGCGTCGGGCCGGGGATCGCGCGCTACCGCGTGCTGTCCGACCTCGAGGCGATGGCGCGCTTCTACAACACGCTGGGGTACCAGGAGCTGCGCAAGGACAGCCTGCTGGCCGCGACCGAAGACTTCGAGGCCGCGGTGCTGCTCGATCCGCAGCTCCCGTGGGCGGCCAACAACCTGGGCGTCGCCTACGAGCGGCAGGGACGGCTCGAGCCCGCCGCGAACTTCTTCCGGCGGGCGATCGACCTCGATCCCGAGTACGCCGCCCCGTACGGCAACCTGGCCCGGGTGCTGCGCGCGCGGGGGGACGAACAGGCTGCGGCGCAGATGGAGGTCAAGCGGGCCGCGCTACGAGCGCGCGACCCGGTGCCGGAGTACCGCCGCGGGATGGCGCTGCTCCCGAACGAGCCAGCGAAAGCGATCGAGTCCTTCCGCCGCGCGCTGAACCTGGACCGGGAGTTCGTGCAGGCGCGGATCGGCCTGGCGCGGGCGTACATGGCGCTTGGCGACTACGACGCCGCCGAGCGGCAAGTGCACCGCGCGCTGCGGCAGTCGCCGCACAACAAGGAAGCGGAAGCGCTGCTGGCGACGATCGGGAGGTAGGAGGGCGGCGCGCCGCGGCTCGTCGTGCGGTGCCCTGCCTGGCGGCCGGAACGGACCCGTGGCGAGAGACGACGGGTGACTATAGGCCGTCACGCCTTCCGGGGCGCCTCCCCGCCGTCCGCATCGCGCGGCCGCCTCGTCGCGGCCGCGGCGAAGACGTCGAAGTAGCGCTGCAGGTCGCGCTCCGTCGAGCCGTACTCGTTGGCCCCGACGAGGTAGTCCAGCAGCACCTCGCGCATCCGGCAGAGCTCACGCAGGCGGGCGGCGGAGGCGCGATGCCGCGGATCGTCGAGCGTGAGCTCGATCAGCTCCAGCGCGCGCTCCAGGGCGCCCTGTGCGATTCCAGCGTCCCGTGATCGCCACTTCAGCGTCCGGCTGACCTCGCTCCCGATGTTGCCGAGCTGCTCGGCGAGGGTGAGCGTCCACCACCGCCCGGCAGCCAGTTCCCCATGCTTGGCCTCGCTCATCGACGCACCAGGCGGTTCACCAGGGCGGTGATGTCCTCTCGGGTCGCCGGATCGTCGACACTGCGCGAGCGATTGCCGCGCGAAGGGCGGAGGTTGATCATCGAGTCGAACTCGAGCCAGTCGTTGCCGGGAACGTCAGGATAGAGATTGACGCCCCAGAGGTTCCCCTGTTGCGAGCCGCCGGCGAGGAGCTCGGCTTCCTCGTCAGCGTGAAGCTCGGCGTCGACGACCATGATCCTCCGGCCGAGGTCGACCACGGCCTTCACCAGATCTCCGAAGCGGTCGGTCGCCATGCGACGCAATTCGTCGCAGGGAAATCGGATCCTGCTCGGTCACCGTTCTCATCGCGCCGGAACCGTACCACGGTCGTGAAGGCGGGTCGAAGGGGCTTTGACGGCGTGCGGCCGGAGTTCGAGCGAGCGACGGCGCCTTGACGGCCGCTACTCCTCCACCAGCGTCGTATACGCCGCGAGGATCTTCTTCCGCCCCGCGCGCTCGAAGCGGATGTCGAGCGCCAGCGACTTCCCCTGGCCCGACGCCGACAGCACGGTCCCCGTGCCGAACTGCGGGTGGACGATGCGCATTCCGGGCTGGAACCCGCCCGCCGCGCGCCCCGCCGGCGCGGCGGCCGGCTCGCGCTCCACGCGGCGCGGGCCGCCGCGGCGCGCCGGGATCCCGGCCGGCCGCGCCCGCGGCTCGGCAGGCGCGTGGCCGTAGCCCGCGAACCCCTCCATCGCGTCGTCGCCACCGAAGCGCGAGCGGAACCCCGCTCCCGCCAGCGCGCCGCCGCCCCCGTCGCCGGTGCGGCGCAGCAGCTCCTCCGGGATCTCGTCGAGGAAGCGCGACGGCAGCGCGAAGGTGAGCTGGCCGAAGACGTGGCGGAAGCGGGCCGAGCTGAGCGTCAGCACCTTGCGCGCGCGCGTCAGCGCGACGTACATCAGGCGCCGCTCCTCCTCCAGGCCGTCGGGCTCGCCGGCCGAGAAGCTGTGCGGGAACAGCTCCTCGTTGAGGCCGGCCAGGAAGACCGCGTCGAACTCCAGCCCCTTGGCCGAGTGGACGGTCATCAGCGACGGGCCGCGCTCGCCGGCGACGTCGTCGCTGTCCGAGCGCAGCGAGACGCGGTCGAGGAACCCCGCCATCCCCTCCGGCGCGCCGGCCTCGTCGTGCTCCTCGGCGGCCGAGGTCAGCGCGTCGAGGTTCTCGGCCCGGGAGACGTGGTCCTCGGGGTGGGCCTTCTCGAGGTGCAGCGCGTAGTCGATCGCCTCGAGCGTCGAGGTCACCGTGGCCGCGGTCGAGACCTCGCGCGTCAGGTCGGTCAGGTCGCGGATCGTGCCGAGGAAGTTCGACAGCGCGTTGACGGCGCGGGCGTTCAGCCCCGCCGGCGCCTGGATCGCGTCGCGCGCGGCGGCGTGGAGCGAGACATTGGCCTCGCGCGCGCGGCGCGCGATCTCGCCCAGCGTCGTCTCGCCCAGCCCCCGCGGCGGGGTCTGCGCGGCGCGCAGGAAGTCCTCGTCCGAGTCGGGGTGGACCAAGAGGCGCAGCCAGGCCAGGACGTCCTTGATCTCCTTGCGCTCGTAGAACCTGAGGCTGCCGACGACGCGGTAGGGGATGTTGCGCGCCATCAGCCGGTCTTCGAAGAGCCGCGAGGTGGCGTTGGTGCGGTACAGCACGCCGACCTGGTCGAGCGGGATCCCGTGCTCGCGCACCAGCTTCAGCATCGTCTCGACGACGAAGTCGGCCTCGGCCCGGTCGTCCTGCGCGGTGTGGAGCTGGAGCTTGGCGCCGTCCGCGTTCTCGGTCCAGAGCGTCTTGTCGTGGCGGTTGGCGTTGTTGCGGATCACCGCCGTCGCGGCCGCCAGGATGTTCTTGGTCGAGCGGTAGTTCTGCTCGAGCTTGACGATCGTCGCGTCCTTGAAGTCGCGCTCGAAGTCCAGGATGTTGCGGATGTCGGCGCCGCGGAAGGCGTAGATCGACTGGTCCTCGTCGCCGACGCAGCAGACGTTGCGGTGGCGCGCGGCCAGCATCCGGATCAGCGCGTACTGGATCGGGTTGGTGTCCTGGTACTCGTCGACCAGGAGCCAGCGGATCCGCTGGGCGTGGCGGTCGGCGACGTCGGGCCGGGTCCGGAAGAGGCGAATGAGCTGGACCAGCAGGTCGTCGAAGTCCATCGCGCCGGCGCGCTTCAGGCGCTCGGCGTAGAGCGCGTAGACCCGGGCCAGCTGGCGTCCTGCGGCGTCAGCGCACGGGCCGCCGCGGCGTCGGGATCGACCAGCGCGTTCTTCTGGCGCGAGATCCAGGAGAGGACCTGCCGGGGCGTCATCGACTTGTCGTCGAGCGACAGCTCCTTGAGCGACGCCCGGACCGCGGCCAGCTGGTCGGCCGAGTCGTAGACGACGAAGGTCGGCGGGTAGCCGGCGTCGAGCGCGTGCATCCGCAGCAGGCGCAGGCCGAAGGCGTGGAAGGTCCCGACGTAGGCCCCGGCCAGGTCGTGGCGCAGCAGGCCCTCGGCCCGCTCGCGCATCTCCTTGGCGGCCTTGTTGGTGAAGGTCATCGCCACGACCTGGCGCGGGTCGGCCCCGGCCACGCCGACCAGCCAGGCGATGCGGTGCGTGATGACGCGCGTCTTGCCCGAGCCCGCGCCGGCCAGGATCAGGAGCGGCCCCTCGCCGTGCGTCACCGCCTCCCGCTGCGGCGGGTTGAGGCGGTCGAGCAGGCGATCCTGGTCGATCAGCACGGGGGCAGCGTCTCCGGCGGAAGCGGGCGGGAAAGGGCGGGGGATTGTGCCACAGCCTCGCGCCGCGGATCGAATGTGCGCCCCCCGGCGTCATCGCGGCCCCGGCTGCCCGGGCCCTGGCAAGCGACCAGGCCGCGCCTCACTGCGCCCGGATGTCCTCCGGTGCGCGGCGCGAGCGGTCCCTGCGCCATTCCCCGGGCGCCGTGCCGACGTGCTTCTTGAAAGCGCGGCTGAACGCCGCCTCGGAGTCGTATCCCACCTTTGCCGCCACCTCGGCGACGCTCGCAGTGCCGCGTGCGAGCAGTCCTGCGGCGACCTGCATGCGCCAGCGAGCCAGGTATTGCATCGGGGGCTGCCCGACGAACTGCGCGAAGCGATCCGCGAACGACGATCGCGAAGCGCCCACCTCGCGCGCCAGGTCCTCAAGCGACCAGGCCGCTGCCGGCTGCCCGTGGAGCAGGCCGAGCGCCCGCCCGACGACGGGATCGCGAAGCCCCGCGAGCCAGCCGCGCTCCCCCTCGGGCAACGACGACAGGTGGCGCCGCAGGATCTCGACGAACATCAGCTCGGACAGCCGGGCCAGCACGCATTCGCCACCGAGCCGCTTCCGGGTCGACTCGGCAACCGCGATCCGGACGAACTGCTCGAGCCAGTCCACGCCGCCGCCGCGTTCCCCGCGCACGACAAGCATCCTCGGCAGAGCGGCGAGCAGCGGGTTGAATGGTCGCGCATCGCACCCGAGGAATCCGCACACGACATGCACTTCCCGTCGGGTGCCAGCCCCGAGGACCAGCGGGAAGGGGAGTTGCATGCCGGGAACTCGCCGGTGCAGGGACAGTTGCGGCTCGGCGCGCATTCCAGGAGAGCTGGACATCGCATGCGCGTCGCCCTGCGGGAACACGATGACGTCGCCCGCATGGAGCAGCACCGCCTCGCCGCCCACGATCCCGCCCCACGCAGACCCGCGCGCCACGACGTGATACTCCACGACGTGCTCGGCTCCCGGCATGACCATGGGGGCCAGCACCGCCGCGGGAGGCGCTTCCGCGACCCACGGAGCCGACGCCTCGACCGAGAAGAAGACAGCTCCGCTCAGGCGGATGGCGTCGAGCACATCGGAGAGCGTATCGGAGGCCATTTCGTCACCTGGATCGTCGGACGATCGAGCAGCCAGGCCGGACGATCGGGCGTCCTGGCGCGATCGCCGGCAGCTCCGTCATGGATACCGGACGCTGGAGCATGGAGCAACCCGTCCGTCGTTACTAGAGTCGATCCCGTGCATGGCGATGAGCAGAACGCCGGATCGTGTCGCCGCACGGGAGGACAGCCGCATGACATACCGTTTTGGCATTCCCGTCGCCGTCGCCGGGACCGCGCCGCATCTCCCGGGTGACGCCAGGAACCGCTTCCCCCGCGTCCCGTCCGACGAGCGGGGCCCCAAGGAGCGAAGCCGATGAGCTCAACGATCGACCCCACGACCCGCGGGCGGCTCGACTGGGTTGCCATCGCGCGGGACCTCGTCCCGTCCTTCGCCGTGCGCGCGGCCCGGCACGATGCCGACGACTCGTTCGTCGCCGACAACTACGCCGAGCTCAAGCAGCTCCGCGCGTTCGCGGCCGCGGTACCCGGCGAACTCGGGGGCGGCGACGCCTCCTATCACGAGCTGGCCGGGATGCTGCGCGTCGTCGCGCACGGCTGCCCGTCCACCGCTCTCGCCCTGGCGATGCACACGCACGTCGTCGCCACGGCGGCCTGGCGCTGGCGACACGAGCACGCGCCCGTCGAGGGCTTCCTGCGCCGCGTGGCGGGCGAGCAGCTCGTCGTCGTCACCAGCGGAGGGTCCGACTGGATCGCCGGGTCCGGGTCGGCCGAGCGCGCCGACGGCGGCTGGCGGGTCACCGCGCGCAAGATCTTCGTCAGCGGCGCACCCGCCGGCGATCTACTGATGACGACCGCCCTCTGCGACGACCCGGCCGACGGCCCCACGGTGCTCCACTTCGGGGTGCCGCTCCGTACCGAGGGGGTCCGGATCCTCGACACCTGGCACACCCTCGGCATGCGCGGAACGGGGTCGCACGACATCCGGCTGGACGGCGTGTTCGTCCCGGACGGCGCCGTCGGAACCCGTCGCCCCGCCGGGCGGTGGCACCACCTCTACCACGTCATCGGCCTGCTCGCCCTGCCGCTGATCTCGGCGGTGTATGTCGGGATCGCCGAGTGCGCACGCGACACGGCGCTCGCGGTCGTGCGGCGGGGCGATCCCGGCCTGCCCCTGCGCGTCGGCGAGATGGAAAACGCGCTGGCCGGTGCGCGGATGGCGCTCGAGCAGATGCTGGCGCTGGCCACGACACGCGAGCCGGGCCGCGAAGCGACGAGCGACGTGATGATCGGCCGCACCCTCGCGGCGCGCTTCGCCATCGAGACCGTCGAGCGGGCCCTCATGATCGCGGGGGGACAGGCGTTCTACCGCGGTTCAGTGATCGAGCGGCTCTTCCGCGACGTGCAGGCCGCCCGCTTTCACCCGCTGCAGGAAGCGGCACAGCTCCGGTTCACCGGCGGCCTGCTGCTCGGACTCGAGATCGAAGAGGGGCGGTGACGCCCCGGGAGGAGGCACGGATGATGGCTATCGACTTCAGGACCGCGATGCGGGCGTGGGCAACCGGCGTTGCGGTGCTCACGCTGGAGACGGAGGGGGACGTGCGTGGCATTACCGTGAACTCCTTCACCTCGGTGTCGCTCCACCCGCCGCTGATCCTGGTCTGCATCGCGCGACACGCGCGCATCCACGACGCGCTGCTCCGTGCTTCGCGCTTCTGCGTCAACGTCCTGTCACGCGACCAGCAGGACCTGGCAGACCACTTCGCGGGGCGTGGACGCGACGGAACGACTCGCCTCTCCCACGACGTCTCGCGAGGCGCCACGCCGGTCCTTCGGGGATGTCTCGCACACCTCGACTGCGCGCTCGTGGCCGCCCACGCGGCGGGCGATCACACGATCGTCGTGGCGGCCGTGGAGGCGGTCGGGGCTGGGGACCGAGAGGATCCTCTGCTCTTCTTCGGGGGACGCTACGAATCGCTGGCGGCAGCCCGCGGTGCTGCGCCGCCCTCGCAACGGATCCGGGCATCGTGACGGGGGGATCCGATCGGTCGGGCGCCGCAAGCAGGGTGGCCACGCCGGGACCGGGACCCGGCCCGGCTCCGCCGCTACGGCAGCTTCACCTCGACCGTCGTCGGCTCGCCGGCCTTCACCTTGACCGCCTGCCGCGTGACGACGTCTTTGCCGCGCTTGAAGGTGAACTCGTACTTGCCGGTCTCGAGCGCGGTGAGCTTCGCGGTGCCGGAGGCGTCGGTCCCGAGGCTGTACCCCTCCTGCGAGAAGATCCGCTGCAGGACCAGCATCGAGCTGAGGTCGAGGCCGGACGCATCCTTCACCGCGACCATCATCCCGCCGACCCCCTTGCCGGCGTTGTCGACGACCCGCACCGTGACCGGCTGGCCGCGCTGCAGCTTCACCGGGATCTCCCTCGGCGCCTCCTCGCCGACCGGCACGCGCGGCAGCACCTTGAGCGCGAAGCCGGAGGCGACGACGACCAGGTCGTAGGTCCCGTCGGCGAGGTGCTTGACCTGGGCCCTGCCGTCGAGGTCGCTGCCCATGTCCATCCCGACCCCGGCCCCCGCGGTCCCCAAGTCGGCCCGCAGCACCATCGCCCCCTGCACCGGCTGCCCCTGCTCGTCCCTGACGACGAAGACCATCGGCCGGGCGGTGCGCAGCCCCGCGTTCTTCCCCTCGAGTTTGGCGTCGGGCTTGATCGTGAGCGGCCCGATCGTCTCCGAGCCATAACCGTCCTTCAGCACCGACAGCCGCCAGTCCCCGGGCTCGAGCCCGGCCACCACGAAGCGCCCGTCCTCGTCGGTCGTCGCGCTGCCGCTGGAGGTCGTACGCTCGTCGACTTCCCCGGCCTCATCGACCTGCACCGCGACGACGCGCGCCCCCTTGAGCGGCAGGCCGCCGTCGAGGTCGGTCACCTGGCCCGTGACCTCCGACTCGGAGAGGACCAGGTCTTGCTCGACGATCGCCTTGCCGTCGGGGATCGTGACTTTCACGCTCGTCCCGACGTCGCCCGGCTTGGTATCGATCGGCATGACCGCCGCGCGGTACTCGCCCGCGCCGCCGAGGCGGACCTCGAAGCTGCCGTCGGCCCCGGTCTGCGTCGTCGCCAGGTCCGAGACCGCGTTGGCGGCGTCGGTCTTGACGAAGAAGACGCGCGATTCGAGCGGCGAGCGCCCGCGCCGCACCACCCCCTTGACCGTGATCGCCGCGCCGCCGCCGGCCGGGAAGTTGAGCACCGCCGTGCGTGCCTCCTCGACCTTGACCGACTGCATCAGCATCTTGCTCATCATCTCGGCCTGGGCGTTCTCGCCGCCCCCGCCGCGCGGGCTCGGCATGCTGACGACCATGTAGTCGCCGGGTGGGACGTTGTCGATCTTGTAGTGTCCGACCTCGTCGGTGGAGGTGATCATCCGCAGGTTGGCGCCGAATCCGGTCGTCGCGGTGACCATGTAGTTGGGCTGCGGCAGGCCGCTCTTGTCGCGGACGATCCCCTCGATGGCGCCGCCGGGCCCCAGATCGACCGTCAGATCGGCGAGCGGGACGCCGGGCTGGACGTCGAGCGTCGCCTTGGTCGGCGCGTAGCGCTCCGACTCGGCCCGCAGCGTGAGCTGGCCTGGCGCGATCCCGCTCAGCGTGAAGCGGCCGTCCGGCCCGGTGGTCGCGGCGGGACGCTGGTTCGGGTCCATCTGCTTCATCATCCCGGCCAGGCCGCCGCCCTCCTCGATCGCGATCGCTGCACCGCCGACCGGCGCCTTGCTCCCCTTGTCGAGGACCAGGCCCTGCACGGTGGCCCCCTTGTCGAGCCGGATCTCCCCCAGGTCGAGCGGCTGGCCGGGGACGAGTTCCTTTTCCTCGATCCGCGCCGGCACGAGGCCCTCGGCCGTGACCTTGAAGGTGTACGTGCCCGGGGTGACGTTCTCGAGCGTGAAGCGGCCATCGGGGGCGTGCATCGCGCGCTTCTCCACCCCCATCCCGAGCGCGGTCAGCATCCCCATCGGGCTCGCGTCCCCCTTAGGGACCGCTTCGACGTAGAGCCCGACCACCGGCATGGGAGGATCGCCCGCGGTCACGCGGCCGGTCACCGTCCCCGAGCCCTTCGCGCGCAGCGTCAGCGTCACGGCGTCGCCGTCGGTCTTGAGCTCCTTCTGCGAGGCGGACGCGAAGTCGCGGTGCGCGGCGGTGACCTCGTAGGTCCGGTCGGCCGGCAGCCCGGCGAGCGCGAAGCGCCCCTCGGCGTCGGTGGTGCACTCGCGGCGCACGAAGCCGCCGGTCATGCTCAGGCTCTGGGTCGCGACGTCGGCCTCGGCGACCGGCTTGCCGGCCTCGTCGACGACCGTCCCGGCGATGGCAGCCCCGCGCTCGACCGTCAGCGTGCCCGCGTCCGCGCCGTGCTCGGCTTCCAGGACGACCTTCTCCTTCTTGACCGGCGCATAGCCGTTGGGCTCGACTTCGATCGTCGCGGTCCCGGTCGGCAGCCGCTCGATCCGGAACGCCCCGTCCTTCGACACCACCTTCGGGCCGCTGCGAGTGACGGCGCGCCGCGTCCCCGCCCAGTCGTCGGGCGACTCGTAGGTCACCTCGACGCCGATCCTCCCGTCGAACGGCTGATCGCCGGCCAGCAACTTGCCCGTCAGCGCCACACCGCGGTCGAGCGTGATCGTCGACGGCGGGGCCCTCCGGCCGTCGGTGACGCGCACGCCGTCGAGCCACGCCGTCGCGAAGTCGTCGTGTCTCACCTCGAGCAGGTAGGCCTGTGCAGGGGGCACGCCGGTGAGCTCGAACGCCCCCTTGTCGTCGGTCGTTGCGACGAACTCGCCGCCCCCCGTCCAGTCGGCGAGGTTGCTCGGGAAGCCGCCGGAGGGGCGGACGGAGACGCGCGCCTTGGCGATCGGCTTGCCGTCCTTGCCGGCCACGCCGCCCGGGATCACGATCCCGGGCTTGAGGTAGAGAAAGAGATCCGCAGGGGCCGTGCCCAGCCCGACGCCGACGCGGTCGCGCGAGGCGGTGCGGAAGCCGGGCGCGGAGGCGTAGACGGAGTAGTAGTCGGGCGAGAGGCTGGCGAAGCGGAAGCGGCCCTGGGCGTCGGCTGTCGTCCTGGCGCGGAAGCGCTTGGCGTCGTCGGGGTCGAAGAAGCCGGAGGCGTCGCTCCCGGCGGCCTCGATCTCGGCCTTCGCCAGGGGGCGTCCCGTCTTGCGGTCGAAGACCTGGCCCGCGAGGGCGAGCCCGGCCTCCAGCGTCACCGTCACCGGCTGGTCCCCGGGGAGATCCTTGCGGACCACGGTGGCGTACCCCGCGGCCTCGACCCGCAGTGTGACCGGCGGCAAGCCGGCGACCTCGAGCGAGAACCGGCCGTCGGCGCCGGTCTTGATCTCGGGAAGGCGGACCGGCTTGGCGGTCGCGTCGCCCGTGACCTCGGCTTCGGGCGGCTTGGGGAGTTCTTTCGGCCGCGCCACGACCAGCGCGCCGGCGACCGGCGTGCCGTCGGCCTTGACGACCGAGCCGTGGACGCGCGTCGTGCTCGAGTCAGCGGGGAACGCAGGGAAGAGGCAGGCGGCGAGCAGGGCGAGCGCGCGAGACGCCGCGACGGGAATCGGGTGACGGGCCATCGGGAACCTCCCCGCCGGTGAGTTGGCGGATACTCCGATTCTACGCGCCCGGCGGGCGGGTCCCGTCGCGGACGGTTGCGCGCGGGGGATGGACGGTTGCGCCGGCGCGACGGGCGCAGCCCGATGTTCGGGCCGGCACGGAGGCCGGCCCCTACGGGCGGTGCAGGCCGCGGCGACCAGGGTCGCCCCGGCCTGCGCGTCATTCGACCGTGACCGACTTGGCGAGGTTCCGGGGCTGGTCGACGTCGCAGCCGCGGAGCAGCGCGATGTGGTAGGCCAGAAGCTGCAGCGGGACGACCAGCAGCGCCGGGGTGATGAACTCCGGCGCCGGCGGCACGGCCAGGACGTGGTCGGCCTTGCCCGCGAGGTGCTTCTCCATGCCCTCGCTAGTGACGACGATCAGCGTCCCGCCGCGCGCCTTCACCTCTTCCATGTTGGAGAGCATCTTCTCGAACACCGCGTCCTGCGGGGCCAGCGCCACGACCGGGAGCTGCTCGTCGATCAGCGCGATCGGGCCGTGCTTCATCTCGCCGGCCGGGTACCCCTCGGCGTGGATGTAGGAGATCTCCTTGAGCTTCAGCGCCCCCTCGAGCGCGATCGGGTAGTTCACCCCGCGGCCGAGGTAGAGGAAGTCCTTGGCGTCCTTGTAGGTCCGCGCCAGCGCCTGGATCGCCTCGTCCAGCTCGAGCGTCCGCTCGACGAAGGGCGGCAGGTGGACGATGTCGGTCAGCCGGTCGCGCACGGCGTCGCGGTCCAGCACGCCGCGCGCCGCGCCGATCCGCAGCGCCATCAGGTAGAGCGCCGCCAGCTGCGCGGTGAAGGCCTTGGTCGAGGCGACCCCGATCTCCGGGCCGCAGTGGGTCAGGATCGTCCCCTCGGCCTCGCGCGTGGCGGTCGAGCCCATCACGTTGCAGATCGCGATCGAGCGCGCGCCGCGCGACTTGGCCTCGCGCAGCGCGGCCAGCGTGTCGGCGGTCTCACCCGACTGCGTGACGACGGCGATCAGCGTGTCACGGTCGACGAGCGGGTCGCGATAGCGGAACTCCGAGGCGTAGTCGACCTCGGCCGGCACCCGCGCCAGCGTCTCGAGGTAGAACTTGCCGACCAGCGAGGCGTGCCAGGAGGTCCCGCACGACGCGAGGTAGACCCGCTTCACCGCCTTCAGGTCGGCGTCGGTCAGCGGGAACTCCTCGGGCGAGAAGAAGACCTCGCCCCGGTCGAGCGAGATCCGCCCGGCCAGCGTGTCGTTGATCGCGCGCGGCTGCTCGTGGATCTCCTTGAGCATGAAGTGGCGGTAGCCGCCCTTCTCGGCCAGCACCGGGTCCCAGGCGATCTGCTTGACCTTCAGGGGCCGCGGCGCGCGGTCGGGCCCGAAGACCTCGATCTTGTCCTCCGTGATGACCACCGTCTCGTGGTCCTCGATGAAGACGATGTCGCGCGTGTGCTCCAGCAGCGCGGTCAGGTCCGAGGCCAGGAAGTTCTCTCCCTTGCCGATGCCGGCGACCAGCGGCGGCCCCAGCCGCGCGCCGACGATCTTGCCCGGGTCGTCGACCGCCATCGCGCACATCGCGTAGATCCCGGAGAGCCGCGCCGCGACGTTCTGGACCGCGGTCTCGAGCGGCAGCCCCTTCTTCATCTCGCACGCGACCAGGTGGGCCACGACTTCGGTGTCGGTCTCGGAGCGGAAGACGGCCCCTTCCGCCAGCAGCTCGTTCTTCAGCTCGAGGTAGTTTTCGATGATCCCGTTGTGGACCAGCACGACGCGGTCCTCGGGGTCGCGGTGCGGGTGGGCGTTCTCCTCCGACGGCCGGCCGTGGGTGGCCCAGCGGGTGTGGCCCACCCCGCACCGCGCTGCGCCGACCGGCTCCCGCTCGAGGACGGTCTCCAGCTCGCGCAGCTTGCCGACCGCCCGCCGGAGGGTGAAGGCTTCGCCGCCGTTGAGGAGCGCGATCCCGGCCGAGTCGTAGCCGCGGTACTCCAGTCGCTTCAGGCCCCCGACGAGGATCGGGGCGGCGTTACGGGTTCCGACGTAGCCGACGATGCCGCACATGGAGCGCTCCTCGGGGGGCCACCGGGAAGGGACCCCCGGAGGCGCGGGAGAAATATGCCGTCCCGGGGCCCGAAGTGCCCGCGGACGTGGATCGTGTCGTCGGCAGGGGCCGGCCTCCGTGCCGGCCCGGAAGGCGGATCGCGCGCGGCGGGCCGGCACGGTGGCCGGTCCTATAGGCCCCCGAGCGGGTTCCGCGGCGCGGGCGGGGCGCCTCCGGTCCCGCCCGCCTTCGCCGCCGCCGTCAGCGCCGCCATCTTCTCCCGCCGCTTCTGGGCCCAGCCCTCGATGTTCTTCTGGTCCACGCGGGTGATCGCCAGCGCGTCACCGGGGACGTCCTTGGTGACCGTCGTCCCGGCCCCGACGTAGGCCCCGGCGCCGACCGTCACCGGTGCCACGAGCTGGGTGTCCGAACCGATGAAGACGCCATCCCCCAGCACCGTCCGGTTCTTGTTGACGCCGTCGTAGTTGCAGGTGATCGTGCCGGCGCCGACGTTGACGCCGCGCCCCAGCTCCGCGTCCCCGATGTACGAGAGGTGCGAGGCCTTCGAGCCCTCGCCGAAGACCGCCTGCTTGGTCTCGACGAAGTTCCCGACCTTGCAGTGCGCGCCCAGCACCGTCCCCGGCCGCAGGTGCGCGAACGGCCCGACCGCGCTGCCGTCGCCGATCGACGACTCCGCCGCGATCGTGTACTCGCGGACCTCCACGCCGTCACCCAGCCGGCAGTCGGTCAGCCGCGCGCCGGAGCGGACGACGCAACCGCGGCCGATCGCCGTCGCGCCCTCGAGGATCACGCCCGGGTACAGCACGCTGTCCGCGCCGATCGTCACCGTGTCGTGGACCCAGGTCGTCGCCGGGTCGATCACGGTCACGCCGTCGTCCATCAGCCGGCCCAGCACGCGCTCGTTCATCACCCCCTGCAGCAGCGCGAGCTGGCGCCGGCTATTGACCCCCAGCGCCTCGTCCGCCGCGCCGTGCACGACCGCCTGCACCCGGCGCCGGCCGGCCAGGAGCACCCGCACCGCGTCGGTCAGGTAGTACTCCTGCTGCGCGTTGTCGGGCTTGATCTTCGCGATCGCGGCGACCAGCGCGGGCCAGTCGGCGCAGTAGGTCCCGGTGTTGATCTCGCGGATCTTCCGCTGCGCCGCCGTGGCGTCGCGCTCTTCGACGATCGCACGGATCCGGCCGTCCCGGCCGCGCACGACGCGGCCGTAGCCCGAGGGGTCGGCCAGCCCGGCGGTGAGTACGGTCAGCGCGGCCCTGGCCCGAAGATGTCCGGCCGCCAGGGCGGCGACCGCTTCGGCGGGAAGCGCCGGCACGTCGCCGCAGAGGATCAGCGCCGTCCCCTCGAAGCTCGCCAGCGCGGGGAGCGCGCGCCGCACCGCGTCGGCGGTGCCGCGCCGCTCGGTCTGCTCGACGAACCGGAGCGGGGCGCCCGGGAGCGCCTTCTCGAGCCGCGCGCGGACCGCGTCCCCCTGGACGCCAACCACCACCACGACCGGTGATGCGCCAGCGGCGAGCGCCGCGCGTACGACGTGCTCGACCAGCGGGCGCCCGGCGATCTCGTGGAGGACCTTGGCGTGGGCCGACTTCATCCGGGTCCCCTCGCCGGCGGCGAGGACGACCGCAGCGAGGCCTCCCGCGCGGACGGCGGCAGCGTCAGTAGAGCGCGGGGCCCTTGTCGGTGTCTTCCGGGGGGGCGATCTGCGGGCCATCGTCGAAGACCTCCTGGTCGGCGTCGTCGAGCTCCTCGTCGTCCTCGAAGTCTTCGTCGTCGAGATCGTCGTAGTCGTCCTCGGGCGGCTCGACCAGCGCGACGTAACCGGCCGTTTCGCGCAGGCGCTCGAAGTCCGGGTCGCCGAGCGAGTGGGCGCGGTGCTCGGCGTCGACGGCGATCGCAAGCTTGAGCTGGGCGAGCGCTTCGTCGAGTTGCCCGTCCAGCGCGAGGGCCGAGGCTCGCGCGTAGTGCACCCGGCCGACGGCGAAGCCCAACCCCTCCGCCTTGTCGAACGCGCCCAGCGCCTCGGCCGCCTGGCCGGCGTTGGCCAGCGAGACGCCGTGACGCAACCACTCCTCGGCGGTGACGGGGGCCGGAGCGTCGGGGGTCAGCTTGCGCTCGCACGCGATCAGGTGGACGCGGGCGCGGTCGGCCAGCTCGGCCAGGTCGCGCTCGGTGCCGTACTTGTCGAGGAACGCCCGGAAGCCGGTCGCGGCGTGCGTCCAGTCCCGCTTGAGCAGGTAGCTCCTCATCGCTTCCGCGTAGAGCCCCTCGGCGGCGGCGAAGGCCTCGTGGCCCTGGGAGGTCCGGGAGCGGCTCGTGGCGGTGGCTTTGCGGCTGGGCATCAGGCAACCTCTTTGTTTCCGCGAGTTTTGGCGGTTTCGGAAGGAGGCGGAAAGCGCGCGGATGGTACGGCCCGGGGCGGGGACTGTCAATGCGCGGGGCGGGGGGCCCGGCGGCGCCGGCGGCTGGGTCGTCGTCGCCCTGGGGAGCAATCTCGGGGAGCGCGCCGCCCATCTCGAGGGGGCCCGCCGCGGGCTGTTCGCGGGCGGATTCCGCTGGACGCTGGCCTCACCGGTCGAAGAGACCGCGCCGCTCCCGGGTAGCTTGCCGGGGCAGGCGCCCTACCTGAACCAGCTCCTCGCGGCGCGGCGCGCCGAGGTCGCCCTCGATCCCGTCGCGCTGCTGGCGTTGGGGCAGGCGCTGGAGCGGGCCGCCGGCCGCCGTCGGTCGGACCAGCCCCGCTGGGGACCGCGCACGCTGGACGTGGACATCGTCCTGTTCGGCGAGCTCGTGATCGACGCGCCGGGCCTCGTCGTCCCGCACCCCCGCCTCGTGGAGCGCCCCTTCGTGGTCGGGCCGCTCCTCCGCTGGTGGCCGGGGCTTCGTCACCCCCGGTCCGGAGTCCTCCTCGCCGCCGGGGGGCCGGTGTAGGATCTGCCGCGATGCCCCCCCGGACGATTGCCCTCGAGGGCCCCATCGGTGTCGGCAAGACGACGCTGGCCCGCCGTCTCGCACGGCGGATGGACGCCTCGCTCGTCCTCGAGCCGACCGACAACCCGTTCCTCGAGCCGTTCTACCGCGACCGGCGCGGGTCGGCGTTCTCGGCGCAGATCTGGTTCCTGGTCGCGCGCCACCGGCAGTGGCGGGAGATGCGCCAGGGTGACCTCTTCGCGCGCGGCGCGGTCTCGGACTACCTGTTCGAGAAGGACCGGATCTTTGCCTACCTCAATCTGAACGACACCGAGCTGGCGACCTACGAGCGGCTCTACGAGCTGCTCTCCGCCGAGGTCGTGCGGCCCGACCTGGTGATCTACCTCCAGGCCCGGCTTCCGGTCATTCTCGACCGGATCGGGCGCCGCGGCCGGGACGTCGAGCGGCGGATCTCGCACGGCTACCTCGACGAGGTGGTCCGGGCCTACGACCACTTCTTCTTCCACTTCCGCGAGGCGCCGCTCCTGGTGGTCGACACCAACGACATCGATCCGGCCCACGAGGACGCCCACTTCGAGGACCTGTACAAGCGGATCGAGGCGATGGACCGGACCTCCGGGGTGGAGTACTACCGGCCCCGTTGACCGCGTTCGGACCCGGCGCTTGGCACCCCCGCGCGACCCTGTTACTGTGATGGACAACCGGGAGGCCCGGACCGCCGGGATCTTTGGGACCTGGACGGCCCCCCGCGCCTGCCTGGGGTGCAGAGCCTGCAAGACGGTTCCCGTCCCTCGACCGAGCGATCGGCGGGGAGATGCGAGGACCAGCGATGACGCCGTACCCGGAGGGCTCCGGCCCCCGTCCGTCCGATCCCGGCAAGCTCACCGTACCCGAGGTCTCCCGCCGCAAGGGGGGGCTGCCGCTGGTCATGCTGACCGCCTACGACGCCCCCTCGGCCCGCGCGGCCGACGAGGCCGGGGTGGATGTGATCCTTGTCGGCGACTCGCTCGGGATGGTCGTGCTGGGCCTCCCCGACACGCTGCGCGTCGATCTCGACGACATGGTCCGGGCCACCGCCGCGGTGCAGCGGACGCGCCCGCGCGCGCTGGTCGTCACCGACCTGCCCTACCTGAGCTACCACACCGGCACGCGCGACGCGGTGCTCAACGCCGGGCGGCTCGTTCGCGAAGGGGGTGCCGAAGCGGTCAAGCTCGAGGGAGGCCGCAAGCGGCTGGAGGTCGTGCGCGCGCTGATCGACGCCGAGATCCCGGTGATGGGGCACCTCGGCCTGACCCCGCAGTCGCTGCACGCGATGGGGGGCTACCGCGTCCAGGCCCGTGCGGTGCCGGAGATCGAGCGGCTGCTCGACGATGCGCAGGCGCTGTGCGAGGCCGGGATCTTCGCGCTGGTGCTCGAGGGGGTGCCGTCCGACGTCGCGTCGCTGGTCACCGAGCGCGCGCCGGTCCCGACGATCGGGATCGGCGCCGGGGCCGGCTGTGACGGCCAGGTGCTGGTGTTCCACGACCTGCTTGGCCTGACCAGCGGGCCCGCCCCGAAGTTCGTGCGGCGTTATGCCGACCTGCACGGCGCGGCGGTCGAGGCGATCCGGGCCTACGCCGCGGACGTGCGGGGGCGGAGCTTCCCCGCCGCGGCCGAGTCCTACCGGCTGCCGCGCGAGGCGGCGGCGGCGGTCGAGCGCCAGGCACGCCGAGGCGCCCCGCGCGCCCGGGAGCTCTAGGCGTGGACCTCGTCCGGCGCGTCCAGGCGATGCAGGAGATGGCCCGCCAGGCCCGCGGGACCGGGAAGAAGATCGCCTTCGTCCCGACGATGGGGGCTCTGCACGACGGGCACCTCTCGCTGGTGCGCCGCGCCCGCGAGCTGGGGGACGTGGTCGTGGTTTCGATCTTCGTCAACCCCAGGCAGTTCGGGCCGGCCGAGGACTTCTCGCGCTACCCCCGCGACCTGGCGCGCGACGCCGACCTCTGCATCCAGGAAGGGGTGGATCACCTGTTCGCGCCCGAGCCGGAGGAGATGTACCCGTCCGGCAACAGGACCTTCGTCGACGTCGAGGGGCTCACGGCGGTGCTCGAGGGGGCGTCCCGGCCGGGTCACTTCCGCGGGGTCCTGACGGTCGTGCTGAAGCTGCTGCACATCGTCAAGCCGCACTTCGCCTTCTTCGGCCAGAAGGACGCCCAGCAGTCGCTTGTCGTGCGGCGAATGGTGAAGGACCTCAACCTCGACGTCGAGATCGTCGTCGCCCCGACCGTGCGGCACGAGGACGGGTTGGCGCTCTCGTCGCGCAACGTCTACCTCGGCCCAGCCGAGCGCGCGGCGGCGACCGTCCTGTCACGGGCGCTGGCGCGGGCCCGGCAGATGGTCGAGCGCGAGGAGGTGCGGAGCACGCGGGCGATCGAGGCCGCGGTACACGAGGTGCTGGCGAGCGAGCCGCGGGCGAAGGTGGACTACGTGGCCGTCATCGATGCCGATACGCTCGAGCGTCGCGAGGAGATCACCGGTGAGACGCTGATCCCGCTCGCCGTCTTCGTCGGGGCCACGCGGCTGATCGACAACGCGATCGTCCGGCCCCCGGCCCTCCCGCGGCCGCCG
The DNA here is from genome assembly GCA_963702425.1 of uncultured Acidobacteriota bacterium. Classification (GTDB taxonomy): domain Bacteria; phylum Acidobacteriota; class Polarisedimenticolia; order J045; family J045; genus JALOKP01. The sequence goes on along the minus strand of CAVPCQ010000012.1, from coordinate 153,022 downwards.
GCAGGAGAGAAGGCATGAAGCGACCGTTCCTCTTCGGCAAGGTGCACCGGGTCACGGTCACCGGGGCCGATCTCGAGTACGAAGGGAGCCTCACGCTCGACGCCGGGCTGATGGAGGCGGCACGCCTCCATCCCTACCAGCGGATCGAGGTCTACGACGTGACGCGCGGCACGCGCTTCGCGACCTACCTGATCGAGGGGCCGCGCGGGGCGGGGGACTGCTGCGTCAACGGCGCTGCGGCGCACATGGTCGAGGTCGGCGACAAGGTGATCATCGCGGCCTACTGCGAGCTGGAGGACGCCGAGATCGCGGGGCACCGGCCGCGGATCGTGCTGGTGGGTGACGGGAACCGGCCGTACGAGATCAAGGACGCCGAGACGGCGTTTGCGAAGGTGGCTGTGCGCTGAGCGGTTCGCGCTGGGGCGGCGTTTGACCGGGAAGGGCCCCCGGCGAGTGGGTCGCAGGCTCCAACACTCGCCGGGGGCCCTTCCCGGTCAAACGCCTTCGCCGCCTGCCCCGAACGGCCCCGCTCAAGGAGAAGAGAAGAGAAGTCCGTTCAGCGCACGGGCCGCGTTCTGTTCGTTGACCGCTGCTTCGTTGCCGTGCGGCTCCCTGTTGCTCTTCTCCTCCGCCGCGGTTGGCGTCCCCGTGCGCTGCATACTCTTCTCACCCCCTCTTCCGCTTTCTTTGACCTTGCCGCGCCCATGACGCGGAGGGCGCAGAACGGGATGGTCCCCCTGGCGAGTGTTGGAGCCCGCGACCCACTCGCCAGGGGGACCATCCCGTTCTGCGCCCGTGCGATCGCCGTACCGCAAGGGCAAAAAAAGCACGCCCCCGGCACGATGCCGAGGGCGCGAGGCGGCGCATGGTCTGCGATGCGGGGGATCAGGTCTCAACCCGCGCCGCCGTCAGGTTCTGGCCCGTGAGCTGCCCGCGCGAGGCCTGGGTGCGGGCGGTTCCGAGCGTCGCCGGGTTTATCGGACGGGGCGGAGCGGGCTTGAGGGGTGCGCCGAAAATCGAAAGGGCCCGGCGATTCGCCGGGCCCCCTCGTTCTCGAGAACTCTAGCTAGCTAGTGGGGCGCTGTGTCAGGGCTGTGTCTCCGAGGGAGACTGACACTCGCGATAGCAGTTGTACGCGGCGGTGTTCGCGAAGCTCACACACCGACGCCAGTCGGACCGCGCGCTGTAGCGCTTGACGTTCACGTTGCGCAGGCACAGCCCCGCCGCGATCGGATCGACCGGGTTGTTGTCGAGACAGGCCTGGGCCTCTTGGTCCAACACTGCGAGCTGGGCGGCGAGCTGCTCGTCGCATGCCGCCTTGTCCTGGTCGTACTGCTCGATGCACTGAGCGATGCACTCTTGCGCGGCCACGGGGGCAGCCCAGCTCCCCACGAACGCTGCGATGAGCACGAGGCCCACCACTTTGATTACAGCTGCCGGACGCATCGTCTTAGGCTCCTTTCCTCCAGGCGCAGGGTATTCCGGATGTCTTCGCATGACCTGACAACTCCTCGCCTTCCCTTCGGGCGGCGCTTGGGCCCGGGACTTGAAGTCCTCCGTGCCCGGCCAGGCTTCCAGTACGCCTCGCCCCTGGGCCCTGCCCCAGAAGGTGAAGTGTTCCCTGGATCCGCCCTCGGATCCCCGCGGGCCGTCCCCGTCCCCCCGGGCAGCTCAGAAGGAGGGGTCTGCTGGAGCGGAGCTCCGACCTGACGCGCAGAAATAGACCCGTATGGGAAGGGGAAAGCAAGCAAAAAAACTGGAGTGGACCGAGGGCGGTGAGACAGCGGTGAGAAATCCACCAGCAGGGACGAATTAGTTCGCTCGGGGCGGGCCTGGACCGACGGGCCCGCTCCGTGACTGAAGTGACAGACCGCGGGGCCGAGGAGGTCCGCGCGGTTTCAGGATCCGCCGTCCGGTTACGAAATCGACGATCGTCCATGCAGGACGCGTCAAGTGAACGCGTTCGACGCCCGCGGCTGCGACAGACGGATCGAGAAACCGACAAAAACCGCCCCCTCGCTCCCGCGCGCTCGCCGTATATACGCTCGCGCGGATCTCCACCTCGTCGGCATCGCTTCAGCGGGAGCGGCCAGGAGTGGGGAGCGGTCTGACCATCAAGGAGGGTGTGGATGGCACGGAATACCAGCCGGCTCGCGCTCGGGGTGATCGGGCTCGCGCTCGTCTCGGCCGGGGCCCGGCCGGCGGCTGCGCAGTCGCCGAAGTCCCCGGACGCAAGGGTCGAAAGCCCGCTTCCCGGAGCGCTCTCATCCAACATCGTCGATGCTGCGAGCGTCGAGCTGAAGAACGACCGCGCCTACTCGGCCTACATCCGGCGGCGCTACTTCAACGGCCACGAAGCCGTCTTCAACGTCTCGGTCAACCAGGGTGCGACCTGGCGCGATGCCGACCAGCGGGTGAGCACGAACTTCTCGCCCGGCTCGATCGACGGCGACATGAAGCTCGCCCTCGCACGCTCGGCCGGCGACCAGTTCGTCTACGTCCTCTTCGCGAACCGCAACTTCGACAACGGCGACTTCTATGTCGTCGCCTCCAGCGATCGCGGCGAGACCTTCGGCGCGCCGATCAACCTCGCGCTGCTCTACGCACCCCCCTCGGGTCTGCCCCTCTCCTACGGCCACACCCTGCTCGCGGTACCCGGCGGCAAGGCCTACGCGATCTGGCATGACGAGAGCGAGGGAGGCGGGCTGGGGCTGAACTCGGTCTACCTGCGCGCGACCACGAACGGCGGCGCCAGCTGGGCCGCCAAGAGGAAGCTGAACATCGTCGACCTCTCAGCCCAGGTCGAGCGCGCCACCGAGGTCACCGCCTGCGCCGACGCAAACCGCCGCGTCCACGTTGCGTGGAAGGACAGGCGCCACCCGACGCCGATGAATACCGGCTCGTACCCCGGGCGGATCCTGATCCGCTCGTCCGCCGACGACGCGGTGACGTTCGGTTCGGAGAAGAAGCTCGACAGCGGCGACACGGCGCCGGCCGGCACCGAGTCCGAGCTGCCCCGGCTTGTCTGCTTCGGCACCCCCGCGGCGGGCACGGTGGCAGCCGTGTGGCAGGACCAGCGCGGTGGCGACTGGGACATCTACTTCAACATTTCGCGCGACGGCGGTGCGACGTGGCTGCCGACCGAGGTGCGCGTCGATGGGGGCCCGGCGGGCTCGAACGCGAGGGCGCCGCGGCTGGTCGCCAGCCAGTCGCCGGAGCGCTTCTACGTCGCGTGGGAAGACTCGCGGAACGGCGGGAGGGACCTCTACTTCACCGTCAGTGCCGACGGCGGCGCGACCTGGTCGGCCGCCCAGCGCGTCAATCTCGGCGTCGCCCCGGGCACGGTGCCCGCGGCCATCTGGGAGCTCGTGGCCAGCGGCCTCAACGTGACCGTCGTCCTCTCGGACAACCGGAACGCCGGCGGCGGACCGACGGCCCGCGACATCTTCGCGGTCGAGTCGAAGGACGGCGGGATCAGCTTCCTGCCGGAGCGGCGGCTCGACGTCGGGACGCCCCCCGGCTCGTCCGACAGCGTGAACGTCGTCGCCTCCGCTTCCGGGGCCGCTTACCTGGCCGTCTACCCCGATTACCGCGACAGCGCGACCAAGTCGAACCCGTACGGCAACGGGGTCGGCCAGTCGATTGACCCGTTCGATCCCGACGGCGACGGCGTGCCGAACGACCGCGACAACTGCGACAACTACCCGAACGCCGCGCAGGCCAACGCCGACTTCGACGGCCTGGGCGACCTGTGCGACCCGTTCCGGACCGATCCCGACAACGACATCGACAGCGACGGCTTCCCCTCGACGATCGACAACTGCCCGGACCGCGGCAACCTTTTCCAGGAGAACGCCGACGGCGACAAGTACGGGGACGCCTGCGACTACTGCAAGTCGCTGGTCGAGGCGGTCACGCGCGATCTCGACCGCGACGGGACCGGCGACGCCTGCGACGGCGACGTCGACAACGACGGGCAGGCCAACGCCGCCGACACCGACGACGACGACGACGGGCTGGGCGACGCCTCCGACAACTGCGACTTCGTCCGCAACGCCCGGCAGTCCGACGAGAACAGCGACGGGGAAGGGGACGACTGCGACACGAACGACCTGATCGTGCAGAACGTCCGTGCGCGCTTCGTGACGGGGCGGCAGGCCCGGCTCGAGTGGGAACTCGAGGAGGGAGCGCAGTCCTACAACGTCTACTTCGGCCTGGCCGATCGCCTGAAGTCGGGCCACCCGGGCTACTGCTATCGGCCGCAGGCGGCCGTCAACCGGTCCTACCTGTCCGACAGCCCGGAGCCGGGGGGGATCTTCTGGTACCTCGTCACGGCGCGCGACGCCACGACCGAGGGGAGCGCCGGGCGGCGCTCGGACGGCACCCCGCGGCCCAAGCCGTCCCCCTGCGACGTCGCCGCTGCCACCGACTGGGACCTGGACGGCGTCGGCAACGCGGCCGACAACTGCCGCTTCGACGCCAACGCCGACCAGGCGGACAGCGACCGCGACGGCCGCGGCAACCCCTGCGATCGGTTTGCGGGCGACCCGTTCGACGACGCCAACGATCTCGACGGGGTGGGGGCGAACGTCGACAACTGCCCGTTCGTGGCCAACCCGGCCCAGGCCGACGCGGACGCGGACGGTGTCGGCGACGCCTGCGACCGGTGTCCCTCCGCAGCCGACCCGCTGCAGCAGGACGGCGACGGTGACGGGGTGGGCGACGCCTGCGACCCCGACGCCGACGGCGACGGCCAGCCGAACGCGATCGACCCGGACGACGACGACGACGGCGTCCCCGACGGCTCCGACAACTGCGCCCGAAACGCCAACGGCCGCCAGCTCGACCGCGACGCGGACGGTCTCGGCGACGCCTGCGACGGCGACGACCGGGAGATCAACGGGGTGACGATCGAGCGCGGGGCGCAGGATCGCCTGCTCTGGAGCCGCGAGCAGAGCGCATCCAGCTACTCGGTCTACAGCGACCTGACCCTCTCGCTCGGCGGCGCGACCTACGGCCAGTGCTATTGGCCCGGCACCCCCGTTCCCTTCGCCGAGGCGCCGGAGCGCCCGGCGCCGGGAATGGCCCGCTGGTACCTCGTGACCGGCTACTTCAGCGGGACCCAGGGGAGCGCCGGCCGGACGAGCGACGGGACGGAACGGCAGGTGCCGCCCGGCTGCCCGTAGGGGCGGCCGGGGCCGGCGCACGACGCCGGGTTGCGTCCCGGGACCGACTCGGGGGAACCTTCTGCGCGCCTTCCGCGGAGGGTTCTCCCATGACCGGTTCGCCGCGCGACCAGAACCTCCATCTCGACTGCCCGCTCTGCCGTGGCCGGCTCACCGTCGACCGCGAGACCGGGGCCGTGATCGACGCCACGCCGCCGGCGGGGGCCCGGAAGGACTTCGAGGACGCGCTGGGCGACCTGAAGACGGCCGACCAGCGGCGCGAAGAGGACTTCACGCAGGCCTTCAAAGTCGAGCGCAAGCGGACCGAGCTGCTCGATCGAAAGTTCGAGGTCGCGAAAGAAAAGGCCGAGAAGGACCCGAAGAAGCGCATCAACCCGATGGATTACGATTGATGGACGTCGAGCGATGGACCGCGACCGATGGGCCGCGACCGATGGGCCGTCCGTCCGGATCCGGGGCGCCCCCGTGAAGAGCTTCCGCCGCGAGCTGACGATGAACGTCCCGGCGCGGATGGACTTCGTGAGCCTTCAGCGCGAAGTCGAGCAGGCCGTCGCCGAGAGCGGCGTCCAGGAAGGTCTGTGCCTCGTCAACGCGATGCACATCACGGCCAGCGTCTTCATCAACGACAACGAGTCCGGTCTGCACGAGGACTACAAGCGCTGGCTCGAGCAGCTCGCGCCGTTCGACGCCGGCCCACAGCGCTACCGGCACAACCGCACCGGCGAGGACAATGCCGACGCCCACCACAAGCGGCAGATCATGGGGCGCGAGGTCGTCGTGGCGGTGACGAACGGCCGGCTGGACCTCGGGCCGTGGGAGCACATCTTCTATGGGGAGTTCGACGGCCGCCGCCCGAAGCGCGTCCTGATCAAGATCATCGGCGCATGAGAACCTCCCGCGTCCCCATCGTTCCGTCACGCCTGGCCCCCGTGCTCGTCGCGGCGCTCGTCGCCGTGCTGGGGGAGGTCGGCTGCGCGCGCGGGCCCGCGGGCGGCGTGCAGGCGCTCTACGCGGCCGAGCGCGAGAACCGCCTCGACGTGAAACTGCTGGAGGCGGCGATCGAAGATCGCTCGCCCGGCGTACGCGTGACCGCGGCGGCGATGATCGGGCGGCTGGGGCTGCCGGAGGGGGTGACCCTGCTGGCACGCGCCGCGCGCGACCCGGATGCGGGCGTGCGGGTCACTGCGGCGGCCGCGCTGGCCCGGTTCCGTCGCCCCGAGACGGCCTCGATCCTGGCCGAACTGGTGCTCGATCCGGTGCCGGTGGTGCGGCGGCGCGCCGTGCAGGCGCTGGCCGACATCGCACCGGCCGAGTCGCTCCCCGCACTGATGACCGCGATGCGCGACAGCGACCCCCTGGTGCGGCGCGAGGCGGCACGCGCGCTGGCGACCATCGCCTCGCCGCTGGCGGCGGATCCGCTGATCGCTGCCGTGACCGACCCCGATCCCGAGGTCCGGGCGCGCGCGGCCCGCGCGCTCGGCGCGGTGCGGGAAGAGCGGGCCCGCGACGCACTCTTCGCCCTGGCCAAGGACGAGAACCCGCTCGTCCGCGGGGCGGCTTCCGAGTCGCTCCTCCGCCTGGGGGTGGGCCCGCTCGAGGCGGACGCCTTCGCGGCGGTGCCGGCGCCGGCCGCGCCCACGGCAGCGCCGCTCCGCCGGCCTCCGGCGCCGACGGTGCCGATCGAGCCCCCGGTCGCTCCGGAAGAGGAGATCGTCCCCGACATCGGACCGCCCCCCGGAACCCCGCCCGGCGCACCCTGACTTGCGCGGCGGGCTCCCCGGAACAACAATCGACCGGGGGCAGTTCGCCCCTCGATCCCGTGAACGACGGCTCCGGAGCAGTCCGGGGCCTTTCGCAGCCCGCCGTCCCGGCGCGGTCCGCGCAGCTCCCCTTGGGGACATCGGTTCTGGACAAGACGGTGAGACGTCTGCTAGTCTCCGTGCAGTCGGTGCGAGTGAGCCGACGGTCGCGACCCTCTGTGGCGGTCGCGGCGATTCCTCTGGGAATCCTTCTCGGCTGCGGGGTGTCGCCGGACTCTCCTAGCGTTCCATCGCACAGCCCCTCCGAGAGACTCGAAGTTCCAAGGGACGGCACGGTCCCGTTTCCGGCGCCTCTTCGCGGGGGCTCCGGATCGATCGCCCGCGCGGAGCGCGTGCGGCTGCTGGGCCAGGCGCCCGGCGTGTCGGCGGCGGCGCTCGTGGCGGGTCTCGATGACCCGGATCCGTTGGTGAGGGGTTGCGCGGTGCACGCGTTGCTGCACCTGAACCCGGATGACGTGGGAGCACGATTGCTCGAAAACACCGGACGCGGGTCCGCGGAGCGGACGCTGCTCGCCTGCGAGGTCGCCGGTCGCGGCACCGACCAGCGCGTGCGCGCTCGCCTTTTGGAAAGGGCGTGCGCGGCGGCGCGGAACGAAACCGACGCGCTGTTGCGTGCGCACGCCGTTGCGGCGTGCGTGCGGATCGACGGAGCCGGACGGGCGGCCGCGTTCGTGGCCGACCCGGACTGGGTAGTCAGGGCCCGGTTGGCCGGCGCGCTGGTCGCGCTGCCGCCCACGCCGGAGAGGCAGGCCGCACTCGAGCGGCTCGTCGCCGATGCGCACCCGACGGTGCGCGGCCTCGCGGCAAACGCGGGATGAACGACACCGGGAGCGAAACCCCGGACAGGACGGCAAGGTGAACCAGGAATCGGCCAAGGGTGTTGCGGAGAAGAAGGGTGGTTTCAAGCGTCGTCGTCGTCGCCGCCGCCCGGACGGAAACGGCGGGCAGCGGGCGGCCGAGGGGGCGGTGAGCGCTGCCGCCGAGAGCGCGTCGGAGTCGACGAACTCGGAGCCCCTCGAAGCGCACGGCGTGCTCGAGGTCCTGCCGGAGGCATACGGCTTCCTGCGGACACAGAAGGCGAACTACCTGCCGCGTCCCGACGATATCTGGGTCGCGCCCGACATCATCCGCGACCGGCGGCTCGAGGAGGGGGTCGAGATCCGGGGGACGGCCCGGCCAACCGGCCGGCGCGGCCCGGCGCTCTACGAGATCCAGGAGATCAACGGCGCGCCGGCCGAGGCGTGGGAGAACCGGCGCCACTTCGCCGACCTCACCGCCACCTCGCCCGAGGAGGTCGTCCGCCTCGAGACGGGCCGCGAACCGATCGAGCCGCGCGTGGTCGATCTCGTCGCGCCGATCGGCAAGGGTCAGCGCTGCCTCGTCGTCGCGCCGCCGAAGGCGGGCAAGACGACGCTGCTGCAGCAGGTGGCTCACGCGGTCGCGGTCAACCACCCCGATATGCACCTGATCGTGCTGCTGATCGATGAGCGCCCGGAGGAGGTCACCGACTGGCGCCGGCGTGTCCCGAACGGCGAGGTCATCGCGTCGAGTTCGGACGAGATGGCGCGCAACCACGTTTCGGTCGCCGAGATCGTGCTCGAACGCGCGAAGCGCCTGGTCGAGTCGGGCAAGGATGTGCTGATCCTGCTCGACTCGCTGACGCGCCTGGCGCGGGCCTACAACGTCGAGCAGCGCGGCTCCGGCAAGATCCTCACCGGCGGCATCGACTCGCGTACGCTCGAGAATCCGCGCCGCTTCTTCGGCGCGGCGCGGCGCTGCGAGGAAGGGGGCTCGCTGACGATCATCGCGTCCTGCCTGGTCGACACCGGGTCCAAGATGGACGAGATCATCTTCCAGGAGTTCAAGGGTACGGGAAACACCGAGATCGTCCTCGACCGCAAGCTGTTCGAGAAGCGTGTCTTCCCCTGCATCGATATCCACCAGACCGGGACCCGCAAGGAGGAGAAGCTGCTGAAGGAGTGGACCCCGAAAGTCCATCTGCTGCGGCGCGCCCTCTCCACCATGAGCGCAGTCGACGCCGTCGAAGCGCTCCTGAAGAAGCTCTCGGCGTTCGAGACCAACAACGACTTCCTGTCGAGCCTCGGAGCCCCGGCCCGTACGGGCGCGTAGCGGGCCGGCGTCGTGCGGGCCGGCACAGAGGCCGGCCCGTACGGGCGCGTGGTGGGCCGGCACAGAGGCCGGCCCCTACGGTTTTGTCAGGAAGGCCAGCTGGCCGCAGGCTGCGAACGCGTCCTTGCCGCGCGAGCGGCGGACCGTCCCGACGACCCCCGCCTCGGAGAGCACGCGGAGAAAGTACTCCAGGCGCGCCTCGGACGAGGGTCGATAGGGAAGCGCGGGTGTCGGGTTGAACTCGATCAGGTTGACCTTGGCGCCGGCGCGCCGGGCGAGTTTCGCCAACTTGTGCGCCAGCTCCGGCGCGTCGTTGACTCCGTCGAGCATGACGCACTCGAGGGTCGGCTCGTCACGCCGCCCCCGGGCGAACTCCAGGACCGCGTCGGCCAGCTCGTCGAGCGTCACCGACCGGGCAATCGGCATCAGGCTCCCGCGCACCTCCGGGTCGGCGGCCACCAGCGAGACGGCGAGGCGCGGCACGACCTTTTCCTGCGCCAGGCGACGGATCCCCTTCGGCAGCCCGACGGTCGAGATCGTGATCCGCCGCGGGCCCAGGCCGAAGCCGCGCTCGTGGGTCAGGATCCGGAGCGCCGCCAGCACGCTCTCGAGGTTCTGCAGCGGCTCGCCCATCCCCATGAAAACGACGTTGTACTCGCCAGCCGAGGTGCCGGTCTCGGTGAGCAGCGCCGCGACCTGGCCGACGATCTCGCCGGCGTCGAGGTTGCGGGTGAAGCCGAGCTTCGCGGTCATGCAGAACGCACAACCGAAGCCGCATCCGACCTGCGAGGAGATGCAGAACGTCATTCGCTCCTCGGTCGGGATCGCGACCGCCTCGACCTGACCGCCCCGCGGCAGATCGAGCACGAACTTGATCGTGGCGTCCGACGCCGGGTGGCGGGAGGCGATGCGCGGCCGAAGGGCGGCGTAGCGCCCGGCCAGCGCGGTCCGCAACGCCTTCGGCAGGTCGGTCCAGGCCGAGGGGTCGGCCAGGCCGCGCCCGTACATCCAGGCGAAGACCTGGCGGGACCGGAATCGCGCCGGATCGAGCGGCGCGAGCAGGGTGGCGAGGGCCTCCTCCTCGAGACCGTAGAGGTTGATCGGGGCGTCGTCGTCGGCGGGCATCGAGCGATTCTCCGGGTCCCGCAGGCGCGCCGCCAGCGCCCCGCGGGACCGCGGTTGACGCCCCACCGGTCCAGGGCTAGTGTCCCAAATCCGTCTTGGCTTGACAGTCGGCCGCCGCTGCATCCCGCAGGGCGGCGTTGCTCGTCCTTGGCGTACGGCGCGAGTACGCCGGCGTCCTCGCGCCTTGCCCCGCAGGCGCTTCGGCGGCCTTGGTTGTCAACCCAAGACGGAATCGGGACACTAGGGTGCAGAGCTTTGCCGTTTCGAGGTTGCGGAGGACGTGATGCGGAAGGATCAGGGCCTGTTTCTCGCAGCCGGCACAGTCCTCGGACTGGTCGTCGGCCTGGTGCTCGGGAACGTCCTCTTCGGCGGCGGCGGGGTCGGCGCCCCCGTTCGTCAGGCCCAGGCCCCCGCGCCCCAGGGAGGCGTCCCCGGCATGGCGGGCGGCGCGGGCCAGGCCGGCGGCGCGCCGTCCTTCGAAGAGATGCGCGCGCGCCTCGCGCAGAACCCGAACGACGTTCCGGCGCTGGTTGCGCTGGGCGACTTCCTGCTGCAGCAGCAGGCCGTCCCGGAGGCGATCTCCCACTACGAGCGTGCGCTGGCCGGCGATCCCGGGAACGCCCAGATCATGGGCCGCGTGGCGGTCGCCTATCGCACCGCGCGCCAGCCGAAGAAGGCGCTCGAGATGGCGATGAAGGTGCTCGACACCGAGCGCAGCGACGCCCAGGCCGCGGCGCTGTCCTTCGATGTCGCGCTGCACGGTGCGGGCGACCTCGACGCGGCGAGCCGTGCGCTGGCGGAGTTCCAGCGACGAGCGCCCGGTGCGCCGGTGGCGGGCCAGATGCAGGCCGAACTCGAAGCCATCCGGAAAGTCGTGGCCGACGGCAAGGCGATGCCCGACGACTTCGACGCGCAATCCAAGGCCGGCAACTTCTACTACGACTCCGGCCAGTGGGCCCTGGCGGAGGCGTCGTATCGCCGCGCGCTGGCGGTCAATCCGCTCGCCGCGGGCGTGATCACCGACCTCGGCTTCGTCGTCGCCCAGCAGGGCCGGGTGCCGGAGGCGCTTCAGCTGTTCGAGCGCGCGCTCACCGCCAACCCGCAGCAGTGGCAGGCTGCATTCAACGCGGTCGTGATCGCACTCGACGCCGGGGACAAGGCCTCGGCGCGGCGCTGGATCGACACCCTGAAGAAGGTCAAGCCGGACGACCCGAACCTCCCGAGCCTCGAGAAGCGGCTGGCCGACGCGGGCGGCTGATCGGCCGCGGGCGGGGCGTCGACGGTGCGGCTGGAGGACGCCCGATGGCACTCATCCGTTGGCTCCTGTTCGTGATCCTGGTCCTGACCGTGCTGCGGCTGGTCCGGTTCGCCCTGGCACCGGCGCGGCTCCCGGTCGGACCGCGGGTGCGGCGCCCCCCGGTGCAGGCCGGTTCCGAGCGCCTGGTGCAGGACCCCGTCTGCGGCCTCCTCCTGCCCGAAAGCCGCGCCGTGCGGGACGGGGAGTCTTTCTACTGTTCCGAGGACTGCCGCCGAGCGGCCCCCGGGCCGTAGCCCGTTTCCGGTTGTTCGTTGCCGTCCTTCCCCCCCCCGCCCTACATTCGCCGGGGGGGGTGTAGGCAGGATGGAAGCGTGAGCCAGAGCGCGTATTCGGAAGAGATCGCCGACCTCCTCCGGCAGGCCGAGGAGACGTTTGCCGGGGGCGACCCGGAGAGCGCCCGGATGATTTTCGAGGCCGTCCTCCAGATCGACCCGGAGAACGAAACGGCCATGGCGGGCGTCGATCGCGCGTTGCCGCCGCCAGCCGCGGCGCCGTCCGGAAAGCCGATCGGCGACTTCGATCTGCCGCTGGACTTCGACCTGGCGGCCGTGGCGACGCCGGCACCCGCGCCGGCCAGCCCCTCGCCGCTGCAGTCGGAAGCGATCGAGGACCTGCTCGAAGCGACTGGCCAGCTCCCGGTCGAGGAAGCCGAGAAACTGGCCACGCCGCGGAGCGCCGCGGTCCGGGCTGTCGAAGGGGAAGCCGCGCTGCTCGCCGAGCAGGCCCGCCGACACCTCTTCCAGGGTGACCTTCCCGGCGCGACCGAGCTCGCTTCCCGCGCGCTCGCCATGCACGAATCGTGCGAGGCGGCGCAGGAGGTTCTCGAGGAAGCCCGCGCCGAGGCTGGTCGCCGCGCGGCCACGGTCGACCACCTGCTCTCCGACGCGATCGCCTCGATCGAGCGCGGTGATGCGGCGCAAGCGATCCCGATGCTGCAGCAGGTCCTCGGGCTGGCCCCCGAGCACCCGGAGGCGCTGGAGTGGCTCGCGCGCGCCCGTCAGTTGATCCAGGAGGGGCGCGCACACAACGCCGCAACGGCGGAGACGGGGCCGGCCCTCGGAGGGCTGGTCCCGGCACCGGGCCCGCCGGCCCCCGCGTCGAAGTCGTCGGCGACGGTACCCCGGCCGGCCGCCCCGCTGCCGTCGCCCGCCGAGTTCGCTCCCACCGGCGGGTTCGACTTCCAGTCCAACGCGACCCCCGAGCCGGCCCAGCCGAGCGCGGGCCGTTACGCCGCGGGTGTGGCCAAGGAGCGCGTCCCGGTCGATGCACCGCTGGCGGCCATGGCGTCCGCCAAGCCGGTTCGCCCGCCGATCGCGGTCGCCGGCGCTCCCGCCGCCGATGCCGCGGCCGGAGAGACGGCAGCTCCTGCGCCCCCCGCCGCCTCGGCGCCGCCGCTGCCGACGCCGCGCGCGAACGCTCCGGCTGTTGCGCGGCCGCTGATCGGCAACGCCGCGAGGGCCGCCAAGGGCGCGAAGAGCGCGAAGGGCTCGATCGTTCGCCGGCTTGCGGTCCCGGTCGCCGCGCTGTTCGCACTGGTCCTCCTCGGCTCCGGAGGATGGTGGTTGGGCGGGGCACTCGGCTGGTGGGGCGGCGGCGCCGCGCAGCCGGCCGTCGCGGAGCAGAAGTTCAAGCCGGCGAAGGCCCTCAAGGCGGCCCCCGCACCGGCAGCGCCCCAGCTCACCAAGGCCGACGTCCCGCGGCTGCTGACCGAAGCGAAGCTGGCGGTCGCGCGCGGGGACGAGCAGGCCGGCTTCGCCCTGATCCGCCAGGCCGCGCAGCTCGACCCGGCTCACGCCGAGGCGAAGGCCCTGGCCGCCAAGGTCGAGCACGCGATCGCCTCGCGGGCCGAGGCCGACGATCGCCGCTCCCAGCTCGTCCGGAGCTACAACGAGCAGGACTTCTCCGAGGCGCTGCGGATCCTCTACCGCCTGCCCAAGTCAGAGCAGCCGGCCGACTTCAATCGTGCGATCGCGAACGCGTCGTTCAACCTCGGGCTGCAATTGATGCGCGGCGGCGATCCGTACGGCGCGCGTGAGTACCTGCGGGATGCGCTCGAGCGCCGCCCCGGGGATTCCGAGGTCAAGCGCCTGCTCGAGCTCGGCAAGCAGTACCGCGACCGCGCGCGCGACGAGGCCTACTACCAGGTGCTCGGCGCGATCCCGTTCCGTCCGCTGGAGTGACGCCGGAGGCCTGCTCTCGGCGCTCGCCGCCGGTGATCAGTGGCGGAAGTGGCGGCGGCCGGTAAAGAGCATCGCCAGGCCGAGCCGGTCGACGGCGGCGACGACCTCCTCGTCACGGATGCTGCCGCCCGGCTGGATCACCGCGGTGACGCCGGCCCGCGCCGCCTCCTCCACGCCGTCCGGGAACGGGAAGAAGGCGTCGGAGGCCATCACCGACCCGCGGGCCTCGTCGCCCGCCTTCACCACCGCGATCCGCACCGAGTCGACGCGGCTCATCTGTCCGGCGCCGATCCCGACCGTGCGGTTGTCCTTTCCCAGCACGATCGCGTTCGAGCGGACGTGCCGGCAGATCCGCCAGGCGAAACGCAGCGCCGCCCACTCCTCTTCCGTCGGCGCGCGGCGCGTGGCGATCTTCACCTCGTCCAGGCTGTCGTCCGAGTCCCACTCCTGGAGCAGGTAGCCGCCCGACACGCGGCGCACGTCGAGGCCCGGGCGGCCCGCCCGCGCCCCGCCCAGTTCGAGCACCCGCAGCTTCTTCTTCTTCTTCAGCGCCTCGCGGGCCTCGGCGGTGTACCCGGGGGCGATCACTCCTTCGAAGAACGTCTCGCCCAGCACCAGCGCGGTGTCCTCGTCGACCGTCCGATTGAAGGCGACGACGCCACCGTAGGCGCTGACCGGATCGGCGTCGCGGGCCAGCCGGAAGGCCTCCACGGCGTCGTCGCCGACCGCCGCGCCGGAGGGGTTGTTGTGCTTGACGATCACGCACCCCGGCCCATCGAGCGAGGACACCGCCGCGAACGCGGCGTCGAAGTCGAGCAGGTTGTTGAACGACAGCTCCGTGCCGTGGAGCTGCGCCGCGTGCGCGAGCGTCGCACCGTTCCCCTGCAGCTCGGCGTAGAACGCCGCCTTCTGGTGCGGGTTCTCGCCGTAGCGCAGATCCTGAATCTTGTCCACGGTGAGGGTGATCTTCTGCGGGAACGGCGAATCGGCGGTGCGCCGCGTCCCGTCCGGCTCGAGCTGGGCCATGAAGGTATAAACGGCGCTGTCGTAGGACGCCGTGTGCTGGAAGGCCTTGCGCGACAGCGCGAGGCGGGTCGCGTCGCAGAGGCCGCCGTGCTCGCGGATCTCGTCCACCACCGCGCCGTAGTCCGCGGGATCGACGACGACGCCGACGTCGCGGAAGTTCTTCGCCGCCGCGCGCACCATCGTCGGGCCGCCGATGTCGATCATCTCGATGATCTCGCTCAGGCCGATCCCTTCCATCCGCGCGGTCATCTCGAACGGATAGAGGTTGGCCACGACGAGGTCGATCGGCTTCGCACCGTAGGCGGCCAGGTCCTTCTGGTGTCGCGGGTTGTCGCGCACCGCCAGGATCCCCGCGTGGACCATCGGGTGCAGCGTCTTGACCCGCCCGTCGAGCATCTCGGGTGTGCCGGTGACCTCGGAGATCCGGCGGATCGAGAGGCCGGCCTCGAGCAGCATCCTGGCCGTTCCGCCGGTCGAGAGAATCTCGACCCCGGCGTCGGCGAGGGCGCGGGCCAGGTCGACGACGCCGTACTTGTCGTAGACCGAGATGAGCGCGCGTCGGACCGGGGTGCGACGGCTGGCGGAGGCACCGGACGGCGTGTTCATCGGGCTGACTCCTGGCGTCCCGCAGCGGGGGGGTCGCCGGACGGGTGGGCAAAGGGATTATGGACGAGTCCGGGGTCGAGGTGGGGCGTGCCGGCGAGGTCCCCGTGGGCGCTCCACCAGGCGTACAGCCAGGCCTTGGCGGTCGTGGAGAGGGCGAGCGAGGCCTCCAGCGAGGCCGCAGCGAATGCGACCGACCGATCGTCGAAGTCCTGCGGGGAACGCGATCGACCTTCCGGGTAATAACTGCCGGCGATCGCCGCCGCGTCGCGTCGCGCCGCGGCGGTCGTCCGGCGCGCGAACCCCGGCAGGTCGCGCCGCCCGAGATCGTCGTCGGTCCAGCCGGGAAAGGTGAGGCGCACCTTGGGGAGCGACTTCTCGACGTAGAGCGCGAATTCCCGGTAGTAGGACCGCTCGCGCGGATCGTCGGGTCCCGAGTTCAGCGCGAACGAGAGATCGATCGCGGCGTGCGCCACGCGGCCGAGGGACCGCGCGACGTCGGCCATCCGCTCGCGGCGGTCGATCAGCGCGACCGTCTCGTCGATCGCGGACACCAGCCGGGCGTCCGCGTTCCCCGGCGCGGCGCCGTGGGCGCCGGTCCCGTTGCACTGCTCCATCCCCTCGAGCGCCCCTTCCAACAGCGCCCGCTCATGCTTCTTGAGCTGCCGCGCGAGCGACGGCGGCATCAGCGTGATCGCCCGCTTGACCAGCTCGGTCCGAGTCGCCGGAGAGAAGGCCGCGGCCGGGCGCGGACCGAGCAGCAAACAGGCCAGCGCCGCGGCGAGTACGGGGACGACGCGAGAACGGAAGATCGGCATGCACGCTCCGGAGGCGGGCATTCTAAGGGCCATGGCACGCCGGATGCAGTGAGGTGAGGCGCCGCGTCGCCGGCACCCGCGTGTGAGGCCTCCTGTCGGAGGCTAAGTCTCTGCGGGACCGAGACTTGGCAGGAGACGAGCGCGCTGGATCGGCACCGGCCCACGAAGCCGGCCCCTCCCGGCGTCGGAGCGTTGACGCTCCCGCCGCCGGAGTGCCGGGTCGCTGTCGCGCCCGCAGGAGACCGATCGATGAGCGCTTTCCAGGCCGGCGAGACCCCCCCCTCCGACGACGACGTGCAGGCCCTCGCCGAGCGGGTCCTGGGGACGGCTCATGCCTTTCTCGACATCGTGGAGCGGGAAACGCCGGCGCTCGCGGCCACGCTGCGCGGGGAGGGCGCGCTCGCTGCGCTGCCCGATCTCGCCAACATGCTCGAGGGGATGAAGGCCGTTCTGGAGTTGATCGTCGACCTCGACCGGGCGCTGGGGTACGACCCGCGCGAGCACGCCGCCGAGCTGGAGCCGGTCGTCGCGCCGCTGCGTGCGATCGTCGCGGCCCAGGAGACGCACGACTGGCCCGCGCTCGCCGAAGCGCTGGAGGGCCCCTTCTCCGCGGTCGTGCCGCGCTGGCGCCAGTTGCTCGCGTCGCGCGCGGTGCCCGTTCTCGGCACCGCCTGAGGCTGGCCGGGCCGTGACGCCGGTCGCGCTCGATGGTGAGGCGCGCGCCTGGGTCGGTGCGTGGCGTGCCCGCCAGGCCGCGGAGCCGGAGGCGATCCTCGCGCGGGGTGCCGGGGAGGTCGCGGCCGCGCTGGCCGCGCTCGCCCCGCGGACGGTGGTGCTGGCCCACGGCGGCCCCGCCGCGCCGCACACGCCGGACCGCGCCGGCCGGCTGATCGTGGAGCCCGACCCGCAACGGTTTGCCGCGCGCGCCGCGCGGCTGCTCGCGCTGGGAGTCGACGTCTTCCGGGCCGATCCTCCCGACGAGCTGGTGCCGGGCGCGCCGGACGCCCGCGACTTCGAGGCGCTCGTGGCCTGGGCGCGGCGCACGGCGGAGGTCGAGGCGGTCACGCAGCGCGAGCTGGGCACGCTCTGGCTCGACAACGTCGCCGCGAATCTCCCGCTCGTGATACGCGGCGCATCGGTCGCGAACCTGGCGGGACGGCTGGCGGGCACGCCGATCGTCGTCGCCGGCGCGGGACCGTCGCTCGCCACCGTGCTCGACGAGCTGCGGGCCTGGCGCGACCGCTTCCTGCTCGTCGCGGCCGGCTCGGCGGTGCGGCCGCTGGCGCGCGCCGGAATCGCGCCCGACCTCGTGACGCTTCTCGAGGGGCGCTCCTCGGTGCGCCAGTTCGACGGCGTGCCGGAAGAGCTGCTCCGCGGGGCCGTGCTGGTCGTGGCGGCCAGCACCCACCCCGATCACCTCGCGCTCCCCTGCGCGGCGCGCCTCTTCTTCCACTCGCACGCCTCGCGCTGGCTGGCCCCCGCCACGGCCGACGGTTCGATCCTTCCGTGCGCAGGGAATGTCGGCACCACGTCGCTGGTGCTGGCGTGGCTCCTCGGCGGCGTCCCGGTTATGGCGGCGGGGCTCGATTTCGCGCGCGCCGCGACCGGCTACTACGTCGCCGGCGCCGGCTCGCACGAGGCGGATCACGCCGGCGCGGGAACGATGGCGGTCGCGGGGTGGCAGGGCGAGACGCTGTCGGCGACCTCCGAGCTCGTCTCCTACCGCGAGCAGACCGAGGACGTGCTGCGGGCGGTCCACGCCCGCGAGCCGCGGGCTCGGTTCCTGGCGATCGCGACCGGGGGGGCGCGCGTCGCCGGGATGCAGGCGCTCGCCGCGGCGCGAATCCTCCCGCACCTGCCGCGCGTCGTCGCGGGCGCGTTCGCGGCGGCGCTGGCAAGCGCAGCGGCGCCCGCGCCCGCTCGGGCGCCGCTGCGTCTCGAGCGCGAGCGCCTGGAGTCGTTGCTGGCCCGGATCGAGGGCGATCCGCGCGGCGTCGCCATCGCGCTGGCACTCGCCGAGCCGGGCGATCCGTTCGTGGACCTGCTGCTGGGCACCGCCTGGCGGTCGGCGGTGGAATCCGGAGCCGGAGCGACGGCCGAGGCGCAGGCGCTGGCCGCTGCCCGCGCTCGCCTCGCGGCACTCTTCGAGCGGGCCGAGCAGCTGCTTCCGGGGGGTGCGTAGGGGGGCGGGAAGGGGCTAGCGGATCCGCTCCACCTGCGAGCGCGCCGAGTTCGCACCTGAGAACACGCGCATCAGCTCGTCGAGCAGGGCCGACGGCGCGTCGCCGGCCGCGAGCCGGTCGTGGAAGCGCTGCAGCCCCTCGAACAGCAGAATCTGCGAGCCGGCGAAGACGTCGGCGCGACGGTCGGGGAAGACGCTGACGCGGAAGACCGGCAGGTCGCTGAAGGTCGCGAGGACGTAGCCCTGGCCGGTCCGCCATCCGACGAGTTCGGCGCCGCCGGCCGGGAGCGTCACGCTGAACGAGGGCTGGCCGAGGGAGCGGCGCATCGCGTCCCGGGCCTCGTCGGCGCCGGCGGGGGACTCGAGCAGAAAGGTCGCCTCGACCAGCTTCTGCCCGTCGTGGAAGAAGAAATCCCCGTCGAGCACCGGAAGCCCGGACGGGCCGCGGAACGCCGCCTCGTCGAGCGAGGCCGCCGCGGACATCCCAAGGTGCACGTATCGCTCCCGGTTGGAGCGCAACTCGCCCCGTACTTCCGCCGAGGTCACGCGCGTCACGTCGGACATCGTTGCGCCGAGCCCGAGGTGGAAAGGGGTCAACGGATCGCGGGGGGCCTCGGGGAGCCGCGTCCCCGCGGCAACAATATCGGACAGCGGCGAAACGGGTACGGGCGACGAGGTCCCGGCGAACACCGGCCCGGCAGCGAGCGTCGCCGCGAGCACGGCGCAGGTCGGCGCCTGTCGTACCCATCGGCTCGAAGCGTGCAAGTGCGCTCCTTGCGGCGTCCTCCCCGGACGCCGCCGGTGCCTCGCAAGCTACGGGCAATCGTTCGCAGCGCAACGCGGAAATGCCGGGGCCCCGTCCCCGGAAACGGGCCGGACGCCGGCGAACGGAATCGTCCGACTTGGTGCCGGCGCCCGGACACGGCACAATCCCCCTCGAAGGAGGCTCGATGGCTGGCACCCCGATGCGTCGCCGCTCGCTCGTTCCGCTCGCCCTGGCCGCGGCCGCCGTGGTCGGACTCGCCGCGCTTCCCGCGGCGGCGGCCGATGAGGCGACGGCGGCGGCTCCCGCGCCCGGGCGGCTCGTGGTGTCGATGCTCGATCAGGCCGAGGTCGTCTTCCTCGAGACCACGGGGCGGATCGTCGGACGCGCGCCCACCGCCCACGGCCCGCGCGGACTGGCGCTGTACGACGGGAAGATCTACGCCGCGGCGCGGGGCGTCGAGGACATTCCCGGTTCGACGATCGCCGAGATCGATGCGGCGCGGATGATCAAGCTGCGCGACATCTCCGCCTGCGCGCGCTGCGCGCCGCGCGCCGTGGCCTTCGATGGCAACGGCACGATGTGGATGAGCGCCCAGGCGCACCGCGCGGTCTACGTGCTGCGGCCGCCGTACGAGGCGCCACTCGGTTCGATGGTGGTCGCCTGGGGTTGGCCGACACAGCTCGCCGCAATCTCCGGCCGCGAGGCGGTTGCCGTCGCCTTCCGCGGCACGCCGACCGCCGCCATCCTCGACACGCAGTACTCGACGCCGGTCGAACTCGGCCCGACCCCGGAAGCCGTGGCGGCGCGCCCGGGCGCGCCGGAAGCCTGGTACGCGCTCAATCCCGCCGGCCAGCTGGCCGCCGTGCGGCTCCCGGCGGAAGGGGAGCCGGTCGTCGAGCGCTTCGGGCAGATTCCGTTCCCGCAGGGGATCGCCTTCACGGCGAGCGGCCGCCGCGCGCTCGTGACCAGCGGCGGGGCGCGGGCGCTGATCATTCTCGATGCCGCGACGCGCGAGGAGACCGGGCGGCTGGTCTTCGAGACCGCGCCGCGGGAGATCGCGGTCAGTCCGGACGACGCCCGTGCGGCGCTCTACTTCCCGGAGTCCAAGCGGGTGGCGATCGTGCGCATCGACGGACCGGCCCCGGTCCGCGAATCGGAGTTTCCCCTCGCCGGCGCCCCGGGCGACTTTCTCTGGATTCCCTGACGCGGCTCCTGCGTCCCACCGCGACGCGTTCTCCCCGGAGGTATCCCTCCCATGTGCGGCTTCCTCGGGATCATCGGAACCGAAGACCCGGTGCGCGAGATTCACGACGGCCTGCTCGCGATCCAGCATCGCGGCCAGGACGCGGCCGGCATCGTCACCTGGAACGGGCGGTTCCACCTGCGCAAGGCGATGGGCCTGGTCCGCGACGTCTTCACCCCCGAGACGATGGCCGGCGTGGGCGGGGAGTACGCCATCGGGCACGTGCGCTACCCGACCGTGGGTGCCGGCGCCGTCGAGGATGCACAGCCGTTCGTCGCCACGCACCCCTTCGGGATCGCGATGGCGCACAACGGCAACGTCGCGAACTACGCCGACCTGAAGCACCACCTCCGGGAGCGGGTGAGGCGGCAGCTGCTGTCGAGCTGCGACGTCGAGGTGATCCTGTCGGTGTTCGCCGACGCGCTGGCGCGGCAGAGCGCCGGCGGCTCGTTCTCGACCGAGGTCTACTGGGCCGCGGTGGCGGAGGTCTTCGCCCAGGTCAAGGGGGCCTACTCCGTGGTCGGCTTCATCGCGGGCGAGGGGCTCTTCGCCTTCCGCGACCCGTTCGGCATCAAGCCGATCTGCTTTGGGCGGCGGGTTCGCCGCGACGGGCGGACGGTCTACGCCGTGGCCTCGGAGAGCGTCGTGCTCGAAACCCTCGGCTACGAGGTCGAGCACCGGCCGCGCGCCGGCGAGGCGCTGTTCGTGAAGGCGAACGGCGAGGTCCTGATCGAGCGCGTCGCACCGACGGCGACCTTCCGCCCCTGCATCTTCGAGCACGTCTACTTTGCCCGGCCGGACAGCACGCTCGACGGCGTATCGGTCTACCGCGCGCGCGAGCGGATGGGACGCGCGCTGGCGGCCAAGGCCCGGCGGATGGGGGTCACCGCCGACATCGTGGTGCCGGTGCCCGAGTCGTCGCGCTCGGCGGCGCTGGAGATGGCGCGCGCCCTCGACCTGCCGTTCCGCGAGGCGCTGGTCAAGAATCGCTACGTCGGCCGGACCTTCATCATGCCGGGCGACGCAGCGCGCCGGCGCTCGGTGCGGCACAAGCTCAACATCATCGGGTCCGAGGTGCGCGGCCGGGCGGTGCTGCTGGTCGACGACTCGATCGTACGCGGGACGACTGCGCGGCAGATCATCGAGATGGTGCGCGAGGCGGGGGCCAGCAAGGTGATCCTCGCCTCGACGGCGCCGCCGCTCCTGCATCCCTGTGTCTACGGGATCGACATGTCGACGCGGAAGGAGTTCGTGGCGCGGGGGCGGACGGTCGAGCAGGTCGCGGAGCTGCTCGGGGCCGAGGCGGTGATCTACCAGGAGCTGGACGACCTCATCGCGTCGGTCCGGTCGGAGTCCCCGGATCCGCCGGAGGACACCTGTCACGCCTGCTTCTCGGGCCGCTACCCGACCGGTGACATCGACGAGCGGGAGCTGCTCCAGGTCGAGGCCGAGCGGCTCACCGCGCAATCGGACGGAAACTGACCGCCCCGCGCCGTAAGGCGCCTCGACGGGGGCGGGACGCCTCGGCACGACTAATCGAGAAAAATCCCGTGTTGGCGTTGATTCCCGACCCGGGTCGGGCGTACGGTCTTCCTCGGCGAGAGAACTCGCCGGCCGACTGGGGGGCAGTTCGGGCAGGGAGGAGGACCCATGCCGGAACTGGGTTTCGATCAGGTTCTCGAACAGGCCGGGTTTCGGTCCACCCGACAACGACGGGCCGTCTACGAGCATCTCGAAACGCTGCACGGTCATCCCACGGCGGAAGACGTCTTCCACTCGGTCCGCGAGGAGTTGCCGCGGATCAGCCTGGCGACCGTGTACAAGGCGCTCGAGTCGCTCGTCGAGTCGGGCGTGGCGCAGAGGGTGACCGGAGGCGACGGGACGGCGCACTTCGAGTCCCGCGTCGACGAGCACTTCCACGCCCGCTGTCGCGCCTGCAACCGGATCGTCGACGTGGAGGCGCTGCCGGAGTTCCACCGCTGCGTCGACAAGATCCGGATGCAGAACTTCGCGATCGAGCGGGCCCGGGTCGAGCTGACCGGGCTCTGCGAGGCCTGCGCGAGGATGCGCCACAACTGACGCGGGCGCGGAGCGATACCGGGCGCCGTCGGGCGATTCTTGTGCGTTGCCGTCGCTCCGACCCTTCGAGGACGATCCGAGGTAAAGTCCCCGCCGGCCGGGAGGCGAGGGATGGCGCTGCCGCTGCACGTCCGGATGCTCGTCGGCGCCACGATCGGGCTGGCGCTGGGGGTCGCGGCGAACCTGCTGCTCGCCGGGACCCCGGCCCTCGACGCGTCGATCCGCTATGTCGCGCAGCCGGTCGGCCAGGTCTTCCTGCGGCTGCTCTTCATGCTCGTCCTGCCGCTCGTCTTCTCGTCGCTCGTGCTTGGCGTGGCCGAGCTCGGCGACGTGAGGCACGTCGGCCGCGTCGGCCTCAAGACGCTCGCGGTGACGGTCGTCGCCTCGACCGTCGCGGTGGCGATCGGCGTCACGCTCGTCAACCTGCTTCAGCCGGGGGCCGGACTCCCCGAGGCCACGCGCGCGCGGCTGCTCGAGGACGCCGCCCAGCGCAGCGCGGCGCTCCCCGCCGCGACCGGCCCGCGCGGCGGCCTCGACCTGCTGATCCAGATGGTCCCCGACAACCCGCTCCGGGCAGCGGCCAACGGCGACATGCTCGCGGTGATGGTCTTCTCGCTGCTGTTCGGCATCGGCCTGTCCGCGGCGAAGAGCGACGGGGCGCGGCGCCTGCTCGAGGTGATCCAGGGGCTCTACGACGTGACGATGACCCTGATCGGCTGGGTCATCCGGCTCGCGCCGTATGGCGTGGCGGCGCTGCTGTTCGTGCTGGCGGCCCAGCTGGGTTACGCGGTCCTCGGGCAGCTGGCGCGGTATGTCGGCGTGGTCGTGCTGGCGCTCGCGATCCAGCTGGTGGTGGTCTACTCGGCGATGGTCAAGTTCGGCGGCGGGATGAGCCCGCGGACCTTCTTCAAGGGGAGCGAGGAGGCGATGCTGACCGCCTTCTCGACCGCCTCGAGCAACGCCACACTTCCGACCGCGCTGCGGGTCGCGGAGGCGGAGCTGCACCTCCCGGCGCGAGTCAGCCGCTTCGTGCTGACGATCGGCTCGACCGCCAACCAGAACGGCACCGCGCTCTACGAGGGGGTGACGGTGCTGTTCCTGGCCCAGTTCTACGGCGTCGAGCTGACGCTGGCGCAGCAGGTGCTGGTCAGCTTCGTCGCGATCCTCGGGGGGATCGGGACGGCGGGGGTTCCCGCCGGCTCGCTGCCGGTCGTGGCGATGATCCTGGGGATGGTGGGGGTGCCGCCCGAGGGGATCGGCGTGATCCTGGGGGTCGATCGGTTCCTCGACATGTGCCGCACGACGCTCAACGTCACGGGCGACCTGGCGGTCGCCGTCGTCGTCTCGCGCGGGGAATCGTAGGGGCCGGCCTCCGTGCCGGCCCGAACGGTGGCTGGGGTGGTGCGGGCCGGCACGGAGGCCGGCCCCTACGGTTATTTCTGCGGCTGCAGCGTGAGCGGGTCGCGCAGCGGGAGCGCGGTCGCCTTGCCGCCGAAGAACTGCTGCATCGAGGCCTTGCCGTCGGCGTCACCCTTCTCGATCTCGGCCCACTTGCCGACGACGAGGAAGGCCATCTCCTCGGGCTTCAGGTATTGCCTGGCCACCCGCTGCACGTCGGCCGCCGTCACCTTGCCGATCGCCTCGCGGTACTTCGGCCAGTAGGCGTGCGGGCGGCCGATGTACTCGTCGGCCGCGAAGATCCCGACGATGTCGGCGGGCGACTCGAAGTTCTGCGGGAAGGTCTCGACGAACTGGTTCTTGCTGGTCGCCATCTCCTCGGCGCTGACCCCCTTCTCCTGGACCGACCGGACCTCGTCGAGCGCGATCTTCGAGGCGTAGGCCACGGTGGGGCTCTTGGTCTGGAAGAAGATCGAGAAGCTGCCGGGCCAGTAGTTGCCGATCCCGAGCGACGAGCCGGCACTGTAGGCCAGCCCCTCGTCGGAGCGCACCCGCTTGGTGATCCGCGAGGTGAAGCCGCCGCCCCCGAGGATGTCGTTCATCACCTGCAGCGCGTAGGCGTCCGGGTTCTCCCACTTGGGGTCCCACTGGATGCGCGCGCTGGCCGATCAGGACCTTCGCCTGCGGGATGTCCTTCTCCACGTGATATAGCCCGGGCTTGAAGGCGTGGGCCGGGAGCGCCGGCGGCCACGGACCTTCGGGCCGGTCGGCGCCCAGCCGGCGAAGCGCTGGTCGAGCCTGGCGATGATCTCCTTCGCCTTCACGGCGCCGGACGCGGTCACGATCATGTTCCCCGGCTCGGGGCGCCACCACTGCCGGTGGAAGGCGACCAGGTCCTCGCGCGTGACGGCGTCGAGTTCGGCCTTCGTCGCCTTGCGCGCCGTGAAGGCCTTGTCGCCGTAAAGCAGCCAGCCCCACTCGCGCGAGAGGATCGTCTGCGCGTCGTCGTTGCGCTGCTTCATCGACTCCAGCACCTGGTCCTTCTCGACCGTGAGCCGGTCCTCCTGGAAGCGCGGCGAGCGGAGCATCGAGAACATCAGGTCGAGGCAGGCGTCGAGTTGGGGGACGATGCAGTTCATGCTGACGCCGGCCTCGGTCTCGCCGGCGTAGCTGCCGATCTCGGCGGCCAGGAAGTCGGCGCGCTCGTCGAACTGTTCGGCGGTGAGGTCGCCCGCACCCCCCTTGCGCATCATCGACCCGGTCATGCCGGCCAGCCCCGGCCGGTCGGCCGCCAGGAACTGCCCCGCGCGGACCTTGATCGAGACGTTCACGAGCGGCAGCGAGAAGTCCTCCGCGACCCAGGCCGAGAGGCCGTTCTTCAGCTTGAAGCTGTACTTGGCAGGATCGGGCGTCTCGAACTTGAGCGGGCCGTACTTGAGGTCGCGGGGGTGCCGGGCGACCTCCGTCGACTGGGCCGGTGCGGCGGGGACCGCCAGGGCGGCGACTGCGGCGACCGCGGCCAGGATCTTCGTCATCGTCCTCACTGGACACCTCCCGCCGCCTCGAGCTCCGCGAGACGGCCCTCGATCGCCTGCTGCACGTACTCCAGCGCCTTCTTGAACTCGGGCGGGACCTGGCCGGCCTGCTGCTGAACCTGCGCCAGTGCCTGCTCGAGGCGCGCGGCGTCGGTCTCCGTCCTTGACCTTCTTGACCTGTCCCATGATCCCCTGCTGGACCTCCGGCGGCAGGCCCTCGAGCGCCGGCGGCATCGGCTCGGCCGCGCTCCCCGCCTTGCGGGTGTAGACGCCAGCGGTCCGGTTCTCCCTGGTGAGGTAGGTCGTGGCGACGCGCTTCACGTCGTCCGCGGTCACGGCCAGCGTGCGGTCGGCCCAGCCGTTGAGATAGCGCCAGTCGCCGAGCCCCTCGTAGTAGAGGAGCTGGACCATCAGGAAGAACGGGTTTTCCAGCCGCCGGAAGGCGTCGGCCGCGATCTGGTTCTTGACCTTCTGCAGCTCCTCGGCCGGGATCGGCTGCTCCTGGATCCTCTTCACCTCCGCGTACCACGCCTGCTCGAGATCCTCGGGCGTGCCGTCGCCCTTGGTCTCGGCGGAGAAGGTGAAGACGCCGGCCCACTTGCGCGAGTCCTGGTTCGCGCTGGCCGAGGTCGCAATCTCGTCCCCGAGGACCATCGTCTTGTACAGCCGCCCCGTCCGTCCGTTGAGCAGCCCGGCCAGCACGTCGAGCGGGTAGGAGTCCTTGTGCATGAAGGGGACGGTCTGGTACGCGACCTGGACCTGCGGCTGGCAGTCGCACTCGGCGATCATCCGCTGCTCGGCGAGCTGCGGCATCTCCTGCGTGACGACCGGCGGGGGCGGCGGGGACTTTTCCGTGACGCGCCCGAAGTACTTCTGGGCCAGCGCCTTGACCTGCGCCGTTTCGAAGTTGCCGACCATCGCGACGGTGATGTTGGAGGGGGAGTAGTAGGTCTTGTAGTAGTCCTCGGCCTGCTTCTTCGAGATCACCTTCAGGTCCGAGGGCCAGCCGACGACCGGCCAGCCGTAGGGATGCGACTGCCAGATCAGCGACTCGAACTGCTCGTCGAACTTCCCGGTCGGGGTCGACTCGGTACGCAGCCGGCGCTCCTCCATGACCACGTCGCGCTCGGAGTAGAACTCGCGCGGCACCAGGTAGAACAGGCGATCCGACTCCATCCAGAACCAGAGCTCGAGCTTGTTCGCCGGCACGGTGATGAAGTAGACCGTCATGTCGTTGTTGGTGAAGGCGTTCATGCCCGAGCCGCCGGCTTCGGTGTAGACCTTGTCGAACTCGTCCTTGACCATCAGCGCGCGCTGCTCGTCGACCAGCGCCTGGAACTTCTTCTCCAGCTCGACCAGCTCGGGCGGGCGGCTCGCCGGGTCGAACGGGTCCTCGATCTCGCCGGCGCGCCAGCGGTCCTGCTGCCGGGCGTAGAGCGCGCGGATCTGCTCCTGCAACTGCTCCTGCTCGCCGATGATCTGCAGGTCGCGCTCGATGTTGGTCGTCCCGATCGTGCGCGAACCCTTGAACATCATGTGCTCGAACAGGTGGGTCAGGCCGGTGATCCCGGGGCGCTCGTTGGCGGAGCCGACGTGCGCCACCCAGCCGGCGGCAACGGTGGTCAGCTCGGGCTTCCGGACCAGCAGGAAGGTCAGGCCGTTGTCGAGGGTGAAGCTCTCGACCTTCACCTGCGCGGCGGCGGCCGGTGCGGTTGCGGCGGGGGCGGTCGCGGGGGGTGCCGCGGCCGCGGTCCATCCTGCGGCGCAGACGGCGAGTGCGGCCAGCGCGAGGCCGACGCTGGTGCGGCGGACGAAACGGGCGTGGGACGGGGTCATCGGACTCTCCTTCGATCGGGCGGCTGCGGCCGGACGGGCCGCAGACCGGAGAGGATAGCGCGGCGCCCCGGGCCGTGCCGACCGTTCAGCCCTGCAGCAGGTCCAGCAGGTCATCGCGGGTCAGGGTGCCCGCTCCGGGCCGATCCCCGCCCGGTCCGAGCGCCGCCTCGGCCAGCGCCCGCTTCCTTTCCTGGAGCGCGAGGATCCGCTCCTCCACCGTCCCCTCCGCCACGAGGCGCGTCACCAGGACCGGCTTGTCCTGCCCGATCCGGTGGGCGCGGTCGGCCGCCTGGTCCTCCGCGGCCGGGTTCCACCACGGGTCGCAGAGGAAGACGTGGTCGGCCGCGGTCAGGTTGATCCCGGTGCCGCCCGCCTTGAGCGAGACCAGCATCACCGGCGGGCCCGCCTCGTCCTGGAAGGCGCGGACCACCCCCTCGCGGTCGCGCGTCGAGCCGTCGAGGCGCAGCGGCGCGATCCCCGCGCGCTCGAGCGGCGGCGTCAGCAGGTCGAGCAGCGAGGTCCACTGCGAGAAGACGAGCGCCTTGTGGCCGTCGGCCAGCACCGTCTCGAGCGTGTCGAGCAGCAGCTCCACCTTGGACGACGTCTCCGCCGCGTGGCCGGGCACGAGGCCGCGGTGGCAGGCCGCCTGGCGCAGCCGGAGCAGCGCCTCGAGCGCCTCGAGCGCGCTGCCGCCCGGCGCGCAGCCGCGCCACGACCTCGTCCCGCGTCGCGGCCAGGATCGCGTCGTAGACCGCGCGCTCCTCGGGCGCCAGGGTGCAGAAGAGCGTGACCTCGGTCCGCGGCGGGAGTTCGGGCGCGACGTCGCGCTTGAGCCGTCGCAGGACGAACGGCCGGATGTGCGCGCGCAGCCGCGCCGCAGACCCCGGCTCGCCGGCAGCAATCGGCCGGGCGTAGCGCTCGAGGAAGGCCTCGAGGCGTCCGAGCAGGCCCGGGTTGGTGAAGCGCAGCAGGCTCCAGAGTTCCTCGAGCCGGTTCTCGACCGGCGTACCGGTCATCGCCAGCCGGAACGGTGCGGCCAGCCGGTACGCGGCGCGCGCGGTCTGGCTGTCGGGGTTCTTGATCGCCTGGGCCTCGTCGAGCACGACCACGTCCCACGGCTCGGCCGCGAGCGCATCGACATCGAGCCGCAGGATCGCGTAGGTCGTGACCACGAGATCCGCGTCGCGATCGAGCGATCGGCCCGCGCCGTGATAGGCGACCGCGCGCAGGCCGGGCCGGAAGCGGTGCGCTTCGGCCAGCCAGTTGTGCACCACGCTCGCCGGGCAGACGACGAGCGTGCGGCCGGTGAGCGCGGCCAGCGCCTGCAGCGTCTTGCCCAGGCCCATGTCGTCGGCGAGCAGCGCGCCGAGCCCCGCCGCGCGCAGGAAGACCAGCCAGTCGATCCCGTCGCGCTGGTAGCCGCGCAACGTCGCCGCGAGATCGGAGGGGAGCGCGGCGCGCGGCAGGGGGCCGGTCGGCGCGTAGAGCGGGGCCAGCGCGGCGAGCTCCGGCGGCGGGGGTTCGCCGAGTTCTTCGGCCAGGCGGGCCAGCGCCGGCAGCGCGGCGCGCGCCAGGTGGCCCGCCTCGTCGCGCGCGGCGAGCAGGTCCGCGACCAGGCTGCCGTGACGCGCCAGCCACTCGGCGGGCAGCGGCGCGAAGGCCCCCTCGAGCAACGGGACCAGCGGCTCGCCGTCCCGCCACGCCTCCATCACGCGTGCCGGGTCGGCCTGGCGCACGGTGGTCCGCCCACCGGCCCCGGCCACGGCGCTCCGGAATTCGACCGCGAAGTGCGAAGGGTCGAGCGTCACCTGCGGCACGAGCGGTGGTGCGAGCGTGAACGCCGCGTGCGCATCTCCCGCGACGCTGAACGCACCGGCGCCGCCACCGGCGGCGCCCCAGGCGCGCAGTCGCTCGGCGAAGGCGATCGCCTCGCGCGGATCGAGCCGCACCTCGGCTCCGGCGCGCACGCCGAGCGCGGCCGCGAGTTCGCGCGCCAGATGCCGCTCGGCGGTCTCGTCGCGCACCGGGACGGGGCTCCCGGTCACGAGCAGGCGGTCGCCTTCGAGGGACGCGACCGGCGGGTCGCCGTAGACGATCCGCGGCTGCACGACCAGCGTGTCGCCGTCGCGTTGCGTCTCGACCAGCGCGCGCGGCGCGCTGCGGCCGCTCTGCGGCAGGCGCGCCGTCTCGACCAGCAGCGGCAGCCGCCCCGCGAGCGACGGCAGCAGCTCCGCGACCAGCCAGCCCGCGCGCTCGGCCGGGACCGCCATGCCGTGGGCCAGGTTCTCGCGCTCGCGCGCGTTGAGCGGCGCTTCCGCGTAGGGGTGGAGCCGCTCGCCGCAGAGGACGACGCCCGGTGCCAGGCGCTCGCTGACGCGCGGGTCCTGCACCAGCTGCAGGCGGAAGCCCATCCCGTGGTCGCTGACGCGCACGACCGGCGTCACCTGCTCGAGCGAGACCGTGACCGGCGCGCGGTCGAGCCGCACGTCGCGGCAGCGCGAGAGCGCGAGCAGCAGGCGCGGCCACAGCTCGCGCGGCACGACCCCGGCGCGGAAGGTCCCCAGCGCCTGCTCGCAGGCCAGGTCGGCGGGGGTCGCCATGAAGGCCGGGCCGTCGACGCGGCCGGTGGCGATCGCGACCAGCGAAACCTCGAGCGGGACCTCCTCGCGCGCCGCGCCGCACGCGGCGACGACGACGCGCGCCAGCGCCGGCCCCGCCGCTCCGCGCGCGAGCCGGTAGCCGACGAGGCCGCGCGCCACGGAGGCCCCGTCGCCGGCCCCGGCCGCCGCGTCGGGCTCGCCGAGCGCGATCAGCACCGCCGCGACGTGCTCACAGGCCTCGGTGCGGCTGTCGCACTCGCAGCTCCAGGCGGGGTCGCCCGGGAAGAGCGTGACGAGCGGCGAGACGAGCCCGCCACGGGTCGCGACGCGGGCCGTGATCTCCTCGTCCGAGCGCGCCTCGACCTGGACCGCGCCGCGGCGGCAGAGCTCGACGCCGCGCGACCACGACTGCGGCCCGGCCGCGCGTCGCACGGCGTCGCGAAGGGTGTCCATCGCGGGTGCCACGGGCGCTAGCATAAGCGCATGTTCTCGCGCCGGTTGCCGCACGACCTGGCCCCCAACCGGCTGGCCCGCCGGCGCGCGGATCTTCCCCCCCTCTTCGATCTGACCCTCTCGAACCCGACCCGTGCCGGCATCGCCTATCCGGAGGGGCTGCTGCGGCCGCTCGCCGATCCCCGCGGCCTCGACTACGACCCCGACCCGTGCGGCCTCCCGGCCGCGCGCGCGGCGGTTGCCGACGAGTGCGCGCGCCTCGGGCGCCCGGCCGACCCGGCGTCGATCGTGCTGACCGCCTCGACCAGCGAGGCCTACGCGCTGCTCTTCAAGCTGCTGTGCGATCCCGGCGAGGCGGTCCTGTTCCCGGCCCCGTCCTACCCGCTCTTCGAACACCTCGCCGCGCTGGAAGGGGTGCGCGCGGTCTCCTACCGGCTCGACCGCGAGCACGGCTTCCAGCCCCTGCTCCCCGCCGAGCCACCGCCGGGGGCGAAGGCCGTCGTGGCGGTCCATCCCAACAACCCGACCGGCTCGTACCTCGACGACGAGGCCGCGGAGCGGACGATCGCGTGGTGCGCCCGCCACGGGATCGCGCTGATCGTCGACGAGGTCTTCCTCGACTATCCGCTCGATCCGGCGCGGGTGCCGCGGAGCTTCGCCGGGACGAGAGAGGCACTGACCTTCACGCTGGGCGGCCTGTCGAAGTCGGCCGGCCTGCCGCAGCTGAAGCTGGCCTGGACGCAGGTCTCGGGGCCGGAGCCGGCGCGCCGCGCCGCGCTCGAGCGGCTCGCGTTCGTGGCCGACTGCTACCTCCCGGTGGCGACGCCGGTCGCGGCGGCGCTGGCCGAGCTGTTCGCCGCGGCGCGCCCGGTGCGGGAGGCGATCCTCGCGCGCTGCCGGGCCCACCTCGCGCTGCTGCGGGAGGCCCTCGCACCGCTGCCCGCGGTAGCGCTGGTCGAGCCGCAGGGCGGGTGGTCGGCGGTGCTGCGCTACCCGTCGGTCGTCGCGAGCGAGGATCTGGCGCTGGCACTGCTGGAGGAGGAGCGGGTGCTCGTCCAGCCCGGCTGGTTCTACGACCTCCCCGGCGACGGCTGGCTGGTGCTCAGCCTGCTGCCCGACGAGGCGACCTTCGCGGAAGGGGTGGCGCGTCTGGCGCGGCGGTTGGCGGGACTGGTGTAACCGCGGGCGGTCTCGCGGATAGATCCTCCGAGGCCCGGCGCGGAACGCGTCGCCGGCCGGGAGGAACTCGACCGATGCGGCCCATCCTGCAATTCGACGGCGTCGTGCGGCGCTACCCGTCGT
The DNA here is from genome assembly GCA_963702425.1 of uncultured Acidobacteriota bacterium. Classification (GTDB taxonomy): domain Bacteria; phylum Acidobacteriota; class Polarisedimenticolia; order J045; family J045; genus JALOKP01. The sequence continues at coordinate 121,422 of CAVPCQ010000012.1, read as the reverse complement.
TCACCTTCGGACCGCTCGACCTCGAGGTCCTGCCCGGCGAGTCGGTGGCGCTGGCCGGTTCCAACGGCTCCGGCAAGTCGACCCTGCTGCGCCTGGCAGCCGGGCTGGTGCGCGCCGACCAGGGGCAGGTGCAGATCGCCGGTGCGCTCCTGCCGCGGGACGCGGTGGCAGCGCGCGAGCGGGTCGCCCTCGTCACCGAGGATGCCGCCCTGTACGCGGCGGCGACGCTGCGCTGGCACATCGAGCTGGTCGCCTCGCTCGTCCCGCGCTGGGACGCGGCACGGGCCCGGGGCCTCGCGGAGGCATTCGGGCTCGACCCCGCCTGGCAGCTCGCCGGGCGCGTCGTGGCGCTCGACGGCGGCCGGCTCGCGGACCCGGCGCGGGCGGCCGCGTGAGCCCGCGCCGCGTGGTGCGGCTCGTGCGCAAGGACCTCTCGCTCCACCGCACGGCGGTCTTGCTCTACGGGATCGCCGCTGCGTCGGCCGCCGCGCTCGCCGCGCTGCCGCTGGCGTCCGCGCGCAGTGTCGGCCTCTCGCTCGCGCTGTGCGCGGCGATCGGCTCCGCGTTCCACCTCGTCTTCGTCGCCGCGCTCGGCGAGCGCGAGCGCCGGACGCTGCCGTTCCTGCTCGCCCTGCCGGTCACGTCCGCCGAGCACGCCGCGGCGAAGGTCATCGCGACGCTCGTCCTCGCGGCGCCGGCGGCGACCGTGCTGGCGGGAGTGATCGGCGCCCTCTCGCCGGTCGATGCGGCGCGCCTGGCGCGCGAAGCGGGTGCGGGGCCGCTGGCGATCGCGGCCGGCTGGGCGGGGTGGCTGGCGCTCGTCGTGACCAGCTGGCTCGCGGCCGTCGCCGTGCCGCTCGCCGTGGCCGTGGCGAGCGAGTCGACCGGGGCCACGATGGCGGCGTCCTTCGCGACGATGCTCGTCGCGGGCAACGGGCTGGGGTTGGCGGCGAGCCGAAGCCCGGCGGTGGCGACATTCCTCAAACGGGTCCTGCAGGGCGGCCCCGAACGGATGCTCGCCACGGCCTGCGCGGCCGCCTTCACGCTCGCCGTGGGCGCGGCGGCCGTGGCATGGTATGCGCGAAAGCGGAGCTTCGTCTGAGCGCGACGATCGACCCGGCCGAGCTCTACCGGCGCTACGGGGCGGATGTCTACCGCTTCGCGCTCTACCTCTGCGGCAACGCGGCAGAGGCCGAGGACATCGCGTCCGAGACCTTCGTGCGCGTCTTCACCGCGGCCGCGCGGGTCGACGCCGCGACCGTGAAGGGCTACCTCTTCACGATTGCCCGGAACCTGCACCTGCACGCGCGGCGCCGCGCGCCGCACGAGGCGCTCGACGGCGGGGCGTGGCACGACCCGGGTCCGGGGCCGGCGGCGATCGCCGAGGGGCGCGACGAGCTGCGCGCCGTGCTCGCGGCGCTGGGTGAACTGGCCGAGGACGAGCGCGCCGCGCTCCTGATGCGCGCGTTCCACGAGCTGCCCTACGAAGAGATCGCCGCGACGCTGGGCACGTCGGTCACCGCGGCGAAGGTCAAGGTGCACCGCGCCCGGCTCAAGCTGGCCCGGCGGCGCGCCGGCGCGCGCGCCGGAGACGGAGAACGCCGATGAAGGTCACGAAGGACGTCGTCAACGATCTCCTGCCGAGCTACCTCGCGGGCGAAGCGAGCGCGGACACGCGCGCGCTCGTCGAGGAGTTCCTGGCGGGCGATCCGGAGCTGGCTCGGGAGGCCGAGCGCCTGCGGGACGAACTCGTCCGCCCGGTCCCGGTCCAGCCGAGACCCGGCCACGAGCGCGAAGTGCTCGACGCGACGCGCCGGCAGCTGCGGCGCCAGTCGTGGCTGCTGGCGCTCGCGATCTTCCTCACCGGCCTACCGTTCTCGTTCGTGGCGGGCAGCGGCACGGGATTCGAGTTCTTCATCTGGCGCCGCTCGCCGGCGCTGGCGTCCCTGCTCCTGGCAGCCGGCGTGGCGTTCTGGGTCGCCTACGCGGTCTCCCGCGCGCGCCTCGGCCGGGGCCGCGGAGGGCGTTGAGCTTTCGCACGCCCGTCGGGCCGCCACGGAGGGCGGCCCCTACAGCAGCTCGCAGAGCCGGCGGAAGGCCGGGCGGCCGGGCGGCGTGCCGAGGCGCGCGAGCATGTCGGGGTCGTCCCAGCGGAAGAACGGGTTGGTGGCGCGCTCCTCCTCGAGCGTCAGCGGCACCGTGACCGGGTCGCCGGCCGCCGCGCGGCGCTCGAGCGCGCGCAGCCGCTCGACCAGGCGCGCGTTGGCCGGGTCGAAGCGCGCCGCCTCGCGGACGTAGGCCAGCGTGTACTCGTGCGCGCACCAGATCCGTGTCGCCGGCGGGAGCGCGCGCAGCTTCTGCAGCGAGTCGAACATCTCGTCCGGGGTCCCCTCGAACAGGTTGCCGATCGTTCCGCCGAAGATCGTGTCGCCGGAGAAGAGGTCGCCGCCGCCCGCCGCGCCGGGAACGAAGTACGCGATGTGGCCGCGGGTGTGCCCCGGGACCTCGATCACCGCGGCCTCGCAGCCGAGCAGCGCGACGCGGTCGCCCTCGCCGACCGTCTCCGTCAGCGCGGGGAGCCGCGCCCGGTCGCCGGCCGCGCCGGCGACGCGGGTGCCCGGGTGCCGGCGCCTTATCTCGTCGACGCCGCCGACGTGGTCGCCGTGGTGGTGCGTCAGCAGGATCGCCTCGAGCGACAGCCGATCGCGCTCGAGCAGCGCGAGCACCGGCGCCGCGTCGCCGGGATCGACCACCGCGGCGCGGCGGCCCGTTCCGTCCACGAGCGCGTAGACGTAGTTGTCGGAGAACGCCGGGAGCGGCACGACCTGCATGGCGGAAGGGTAGCACCGAGGGGGGCCCGATCGCGTATCCTGCGCCCCGAGGAGGTCGGGGCTGAACCGTGCGCTTCGCGTTCGCCAGCGCCGGGCGGATCGTCTTCGGGCGCGGCAGCCTCGCCGAGGCGCCGGCGGCGGCAGCGGCGTTCGGGCGCCGCGCGCTGGTCGTGACCGGGCGCGATACCACTCGGGCCGCACCGCTCCTCGCGGCACTCGCCGAGCGGGGAATCGAGGCCGCGGTCTTCGGCGTGCCGACCGAGCCGACGATCGGGCTCGCGTCGGACGGGGCGTCCGCGGCGCGCGATCACGGCGCCGCGGTCGTGCTGGGCCTCGGCGGCGGGAGCGCGCTCGACGCGGCGAAGGCGATCGCCGCGCTCGCCGCCAACGACGGCGATCCGCTGCGCTACCTGGAGGTCGTCGGGGAAGGTCGGCCGCTCGAGCGGCCGCCGCTCCCGGTGATCGCGATCCCGACCACGGCCGGGACCGGAAGCGAGGTGACACGCAACGCCGTGCTCGCGGTTCCGGAGCGCCGTGTCAAGGTGAGCCTGCGGCACGAGGCGATGCTCCCCCGCGTCGCGATCGTCGATCCCGAGCTGGCCGTCGGCGTTTCCCCGGCCGTGACCGCCTCGACCGGGCTCGACGCGCTCACGCAACTCGTCGAGCCGTTCGTCTCGAACGCCGCCAACCCGCTCACCGACGCCCTGGCCCGCGAGGCGATCCCGCGCGTCCCGCGCGCGCTGCGCCGCGCCGTCGCCACCGGCTCCGACCTCGCGGCGCGCGAGGAGATGGCGCTGGCCGCGCTCTTCGGAGGGCTCGCCCTGGCGAACGCGCGGCTCGGTGCGGTCCACGGGCTCGCCGCGCCGCTCGGCGGGATCGTCCCCGCACCGCACGGGGTGGCCTGCGCGCGGCTGCTGCCGGAGATCGTGGCCGTCAACGCGCGCGCGCTGGCGGCGCGTGACCCGGCATCGCTCGCGAGGGCCCGCTACGACGAACTGGCGCGGCTCCTGACCGGCGATCCGGAAGCGCTCGCGGCGGACGCGGTGGAGTCCCTGCGCGCGCTGGTCGAGGAGTTCGACATCCCGCGGCTGGGGGCCTTCGGTTTGACGCGCGCCGCATTCGGCGAGCTGATCGCCCGGGCGCAGCGCGCCAGCAGCATGCAGGGCAACCCGCTTCCGCTCACCGACGGCGAGCTGGCCGAGGCGCTCGAGCGCGCGCTCTAGAGCGTGTACTTCTCTCCGGTCTCGAGCTCGAACGCGCCGGCCGCCTTGAGCAGCGCCAGGCAGATCGCGTGCGGAAGGGTGTCCTCGCAGATGTAGGCGGCCGGGACCCAGCCGGACGAGAACTGCTCGGCAGAGCGCTTCACCCAGACCTCGGGGAAGGGGTATTCGATCGTCAGCTTGACGTTGCGATGCACCGCCGCGAAGGCGTCGATCGCCTCGAACGCCAGCTTGATCTCCGCGCTGTAGGCCGGGTAACTCGCATCCGGCAGCCCACCGGTGTGGCCGCAGATCAGCGTGGCCACGAGCCGATTGAGCTTCGGTCCGGCCGCAATCCTGTCTTTCGCGAGCGCGTCCAAGGCGGGCCCCCGGGGAAAAACTGTGGCCGAGAGCGGCGAAAGGCAAGCGGCGGCGGGCAGCCGCGTACCCGCCCCCCGGCCCGGCCGGAGCCCCCCCGGGGCTCGGCCCCGGGTCGCCCCGGGGGCCCGGGCCGCGGCCGACCCCGCCCCCCCGCCCCCCCCGGGGGAGGGGCGGAGCGCCAGCGTCCGCCGGAAGGCCCTCGGCGAAAGGCTGACCCCGGAGCGGCTCTTCGACGCCGCGGGAATCGCTGGCCTTACAGTTCCTCGTGGTCGTCTTTGAGGGGCTCATGGAGGGCGATGAAGTAGTCATTGGTGGCGAGTTCGTCCGGCCCCTCCATCTCCCGGGTCGCATGGCGACCAGCGTCCAGGCCGGCCCCACCCCGCGAGCGGCGTACCATCGTGGCGTGCCCGAGCCTGACGCATTCCCTGGCGCGCGGCGCCCGTGTGGCCCAGGAGGTCTTACGATGTCGATGCTCCGCCGCTCCGTGGTCCCGGCCGCCGTCGTCGCGGCCCTGCTGCCGAGTCTCGTCCTCGCCGCCGAACCGTCGTTCGGCACGAAGGACCCCGGTCTGCTCGAGATGAAGGGGGCGATCTACTTCCTCCCCGAAGATACCGAGGCGATGCCGGCGAACCTCGACGCGAAACAGCCGCAGGGGTTCATCTACACCGGCCGGCTCGATGTTCCGGTGCGCGAGTTCACCGAGGGCTTTCCCGGCGTCACCGACCGGTTCGAGTGGTTCGGCCTGCTCTACGACGGCACGTTCCAGATCGCCGGCGCAGGGCTTTACGCGTGGAAACTGGTCTCGGACGACGGGAGCCGGCTGTGGATCGACGGCCACGAGGTGATCGACAACGACGGCGTGCACGCGATGGCCGAGGGCACGGGCGAGATCCAGCTCGCCAAGGGTCCGCACGCGATCAAGGTCTGGTTCTTCCAGGGACCGGCGACGGAACTCGGCCTGCAGCTCTTCGTGACCCCACCCGGCCAGGACGAACGGATCTTCGACATGAAGGACTTCAGCGCCGGCCTCGCGGACGCGCTGGGGCGCGTCAAGGCGGAGGCCACCGCCGAGGGGATCCGCGTGCGCATGGACGCGCAGGTCCTGTTCGACACGGGCAAGGCCACGCTGAAGCCAGCGGCCCGGACGACGATTGCCGACGTGGCGCAGGTGATCGCGGCGTACCCCGGCTGCCTCGTGCGGATCGAGGGGCACACGGATGCGCAGGGAGACGACGCCGCGAACCAGAAGCTGTCCATCGATCGTGCCGAGTCCGTGCGCGCAGCGCTGTCCGGTCTGCCGGCACCCGCGGGCGTGCGCTACGAGACGCTGGGCTTCGGCGAGACCCGGCCGGTGGCGCCCAACGAAGCCGAGGCCGGGCGCGCCCAGAACCGGCGCGTGGAGATCACGATCGTCCCGAAGTAGCTGTCGCCCGCGTTTTCGGGCGCTGCGGGGCCGGCCCGGAGGCCGGCCCCTGCCGCACGTCCCGTCAGGCCTTCTGGATCTCGATCCGCATCTTGTAGAACGAGCGCCAGACGAAGACCAGCGCGATCAGGAAGAAGACCAGCGCCAGCCCGCGCGTCAGGGACACGGAGTTGGCGGCGCTGAGGTAGACCCCCAGCTCGACGGCCAGCAGGCCGAACAGCGTCGTGAACTTGATCACGGGGTTCATCGCCACCGACGAGGTGTCCTTGAAGGGATCGCCGACGGTGTCGCCGACGACCGAGGCCGCGTGCAGCTCGGTCCCCTTCATCTTCAGCTCGGTCTCGACGATCTTCTTGGCGTTGTCCCAGGCGCCGCCGGCGTTGGCCATGAAGATCGCCTGGAACAGGCCGAAGGTCGCGATCGAAACCAGGTAGCCGATGAAGAAGAACGGCTCGACGAAGGCGTAGGCCAGCGTCGAGAAGAAGACCGCCAGGAAGATGTTGAACATCCCCTTCTGCGCGTACTCGGTGCAGATCGTGACGACCTTCTTGCTGTCCTCGACCGAGGCCTTGGTCACGCCCTCCAGCTTGATGTTGGCCTTGATGAACTCGACCGCGCGGTAGGCGCCGGTCGTGACGGCCTGCATCGAGGCCCCGGTGAACCAGTAGATCATCGCGCCGCCGGTGATGATCCCGAGCAGGAAGGGCGGGTGGAGGATCGACAGCTTCGGCACGTCGGTCGTGAGCCCGTGGGTCAGCGCCATGATGATCGAGAAGATCATCGTCGTGGCGCCGACGACCGCGGTCCCGATCAGCACCGGCTTGGCGGTCGCCTTGAAGGTGTTGCCGGCGCCGTCGTTCTCCTCGAGCAGCGCCTTGGCGTGCTCGAAATCGGGCTTGAAGCCGAAGTCGCGCTCGATCTCCTTCTCGATCCCGGGGATCGTCTCGATCACCGACAGCTCGAAAACCGACTGCGCGTTGTCCGTGACCGGGCCGTAGGAGTCGACCGCGATCGTGACCGGGCCCATCCCGAGGAAGCCGAACGCCACCAGCCCGAAGGCGAAGATCGCCGGGGCCAGCATGAAGGCGCCGAGCCCCAGCGTGCTGACCAGGTAGGCGACCGCCATCAGGCCCATGATCGTCATCCCCAGCCAGTAGGCGCTGAAGTTGCCGGCGACGAGGCCGGAGAGGATGTTCAGCGAGGCCCCGCCCTCGCGGGACGAGGTCACGACCTCCTCCACGTGCTTGGACTTGGTCGAGGTGAAGATCTTGACCAGCTCGGGGATGACCGCTCCGGCCAGCGTGCCGCAGGTGATGACGGTCGACAGCATCCACCACAGGTCGGTGTTGCCGCCGACGTTCGGGATCACGAGGTACGACACGATGTAGGTCAGCGCGACCGAGACGATCGAGGTGATCCAGACCAGGGAGGTCAGCGGGCCCTCGAAGTTCATGGTGCGCGCGCCCTTGTAGCGGCCCTTCGCCACGGTCTCGTTGATCAGGTAGGAGACGCCCGAGGCCACCACCATCACGATCCGCATGATGAAGATCCAGGTCAGCAGCTGGATCTGGACGATCGGGTCCTGGACCGCCAGCACGATGAAGGAGATCAGCGCCACGCCGGTGACGCCGTAGGTCTCGAAGCCGTCGGCCGTCGGGCCGACCGAGTCGCCCGCGTTGTCGCCGGTGCAGTCGGCGATCACGCCGGGGTTGCGGGCGTCGTCTTCCTTGATCTTGAAGACGACCTTCATCAGGTCCGACCCGATGTCGGCGATCTTGGTGAAGATGCCGCCGGCGATCCGCAGCGCGGCGGCGCCCAGCGACTCGCCGATTGCGAAGCCGAGGAAGCAGGCGCCGGCGACCGAGGCCGGGATGAACAGCAGGATCACCAGCATGAACAGCAGCTCGACCGAGATCAGCATCATCCCGACGCTCATGCCGGAGCGCAGCGGGATCTCGTAGACGCCGAAGGCCTCGCCGCGCAACGCGGCGAAGGCGGTGCGGGAGTTGGCCAGCGTGTTGATCCGGATGCCGTACCAGGCCACTCCGTAGCTGCCCGCCATGCCGATCAGGCTGAAGACCAGGATGACCGCGATCTTCCAGGCCTCGAGCCCCGTCAGCCAGAAGTAGAAGACGATCACCGACGCGATGAACGCGAGCAGGATCATCAGGAACTTCCCCTGCTGGATCAGGTAGGCCTTGCAGGTCTCGTAGATCAACGCCGAGACCTCGGCCATCGAGCGGTGGACGGGGAGCTTCCTGACCCCGGCGTAGGTCCAGGCGCCGAACAGCAGGCCCAGCACGCAGACCACGAGGCCGACCAGCAGGATCTGATGGCCGGTGAAGCCGAGGAACTGGGCCGCGGGGTCGTAGAGGTCGGGCAGCTTGAGGTTCACCTCGCCGCCGGGACGGTGTTCGCCGGTCTCCGAGGCGAGGGCCGGGGCGGCGAGGGCGCAGGCGAAGAGCGCCATCAGCACGACCGACACGGCGAAGCGGAGGCGGCTGCCGCGGGCGCGGCAGCCGGTCGGGGTGGGGGTGTTCGCGCGGACAAAGCTCATGACCATCCTCTCCTGCGGGAAGGCGTACACAGCGGTTTTCTGCGAGGGACCTCGCCTTATAGCAAAGCGAGGCGGCGGTGTCGATACGGAGGACGCGACCCTAAACCGTAAGCCCGGTTCGGCTTGCCGCCGCTCTTCCGTATGCTGGTACCGATGTCCCGCCTCCCTCTGGCTCCCGGTGCCCGCCTGCCGCGGTTTTTCGTGGAGCGGCGGGGCCTTGCGTGGGGCCTGTTCGCGCTCAGCCTGGTCGCCGGGACGTGGGCCTTTCTCGACATGCCGCGCCGGAAGAACCCGGCGATCAAGGCCGGCATCGCGATCCTGGTCGCCCCGTGGCCCGGACACCCGGTGGAGGAGGTCGAGACGGAAGTCGCCGCGCCCCTGGAAGCCGTGCTGGGAGCCGACCCGGAGGTCTCCGTGGTCCGGAGCGCCATCCGGCCGGGGCTGGTCGTCCTGGAGGCCGAGCTGGACGAGAACGGGGGGCCGCCGCTCCGGAGCCTGGCGAGGATCCGGGAGCGCGTGGCGCGGACCGAGGGGCTGCCGCCCGGCGCGGGCCCGCTCTTCGTCGCGCTCGACGCCGGGGAGGCCGCCGCGCTGCTGCTCGCGGTCGCGGGGAATGCGGGCCCGGAGGGAGAGCGTGCCATCGACGCGGCCGCGCGGCAGCTCGCGGAAGCGCTGGCGAAGGCCCCCGGGGTGGCCCGGGTCGAGCGCAGCGGTGCCCGGGGCGAGCGGCTGCTGCTGGAGATCGACCCGGAGCGCCGCATCGCTCTGGGCCTCCCGGAGCCCGCGATCCGCGACCTGCTCGTCGAGCGCGGACTGGCCGCGCCCGGCGGCGTCGTGGACTACCGCGCCGAGCCGTCCCCGCTGCCGTTCCGCGATGCCGAGGAACTCCTGAATGCGCCGATCGGGCTCGGGCCGTTCGGCGCGCCGCTCCTGGTGCGCGACATCGCCGACCTGCGCGTCGACGCCGGCGGCGGACCGCGCCAGCTGCTCGGCCGCCGCGACCCGGCGAGCGGCGCGTGGGTGCGCACGCCGGCCGCGACGCTGGCCGTCTATCGCGACCCGTCGGTCGGGGCGGGGCCGTTCCGCCAGGCCGTCGAAGCCGTGCTGACCACCTCCGCCGCCGGGCTGCCGGCCGGCGTGACCGTCCGCGCCGTGACCGACGAGGCGCGCGAGGTGCGCGGGGCGCTCGCGCTCTTCTCGTCCAGCCTGCTGGAAGCGGTGGCCCTGGTGGTGGCGGTCGCGCTGATCGGGTTCCGGGGCTGGCGGAGCGCGGCGGTGCTGGCGCTGGCGATCCCGGTGACGCTCGCGCTGACGTTCATCGTGATGCGGCTGGTCGGCGTCGACCTGCAGCAGGTTTCGATCGGCAGCCTGATCCTGGCGCTCGGCCTGCTGGTGGACGACCCCGTCGTGGCGGTCGATGCCGCGCAGCGCCGTGTGGAACGCGGCGAACCCGCCCGCGAGGCGGCCTGGCGCGGGCCGGTCGACCTGTCGCGCGCGATCCTCTACGCCACGCTGACCAACGTCGTCGCCTATCTGCCGCTGCTCGTCGTGCGCGGCCTCCTCGGGCGCTTCATCTGGTCGATCCCGATCGTCGTCACCGCGTCGCTGGTCGCCTCACGATTCGTCTCGATGAGCTTCGTGCCGCTCTTTGCCAGCCATCTCGGCGCGGGCGGCCGCCGGCGGCTGCAGCCGAGCCGCATCTCGAGCCGGCTCGGCGACGCCGTGGAGGCGATCGTCGAGCGGCGCTGGGCCGTGCTCGCGACGGCGGTGCTCCTGCTCGTCGCCTCCTGCGCGTGGGCGCTGGGGGGGCTGCGGTCGCAGTTCTTCCCGCGCGACCCGAGCCGCCACTTCTACGTCGACGTCGTCGCGCCGGACGGAGCCGCCGCACGCGGGCTGGCGGACGCCTCGGAGGCGGCGGTGCGGGGGGACGCGGTCGCGACGCTGAGCTTCCTCGGCCGCGCCGCGCCGCGCTTCTGGTTCTCGATGTTCCGGGACCTGCCGCGGCCGGGGCGCGCACAGGTCGTGGTCGAGGCGGAGGATCCCGAGGCCGTCGACCGCAGCGTCGTGCCGGCGCGGCGCGCGCTCCCCTCGGCCCCCGGCGCGTTCATCGACCTGCGCGAGCTGGAGATCGGCAAGCCGGTCGGTCCGCCGGTGCAGGTACGGATCGCGGGCCCCGACCCCGTGACGCTCCGGGCCCTCGGCGCGCGGGCGGCCGCGGCGCTTGCGGAGTCGGGTGCGGCGGTGGGGGTGCGCGACGACTGGGGCATTCTCGACGGACCGGATCGCGGGCGCGGGCCGGTCGAGCTGGCCGTGGGCACGATCGGCGAGGGCGCGGAGAGCCGGGAACTCGTCCTGAGGGTCGTGGCCCCCGCGGGATCGGCGGCCGACACCGGCTCCGCGGGCGCTCCGGCGGCCGCGCCCGAGGCCGGGCTCCCGCGCGCGCGGCGCGACGGCCGGCCGGTCGTCACCGTTGCGGCGTTCCCCTCGCCGGGGCTCTTCCCGTCGGAGACGCTGGCCGCGGCGCGGCCGGCGCTCGATGCGCTGGAACGGTCGCTCCCGGACGGCTACCGGCTCGACTTCGGCGGCGAGGCCGAAGAGCAGGCGCGCGGCTTCCGGCAGCTGGGTTGGGCGTTGGCCCTCTCGGTGCTGCTGATCGCGCTCGCGCTGGCGGTCCAGTTCCGGAGCGCGCGCAAGCCGCTGCTCGTCTTCGCCACGATCCCGTTCGGTGTCGCCGGCGCGCTCGTCGCCTTGCGCGTCGCCGGCGCGCCGTTCGGTTTCATGGCCTTCCTCGGCCTGGCGAGCCTGATCGGCGTGATCGTCAGCCACGTCATCGTGCTGTTCGATCGGGTCGAGGCGTTGGAGGCCGAGGGGCAGGCGCTCGTGCCGGCGCTGGTCGAGGCCGTCCGGTCGCGGGCCCGGCCGGTGGTCGTCACGGTCGCGGCGACCGTGATCGCGCTGCTGCCGCTGGCGCGCCGCGGCGGCCCGCTCTGGCAGCCGCTCTGCTACGCACAGATGGGCGGGCTGACGCTGGCGACGCTGGTCACCTTCGCGATCGTGCCCGCGCTCTACGCGGTGGCGGTGCGGGACCTGCGGCTGATTCCCTGGGGCTCGGCCGGAACTCGGCCGCGGGCAAGGGACTAGAATCGTCCAGGGAACCCGCTCCCAGAGCTGGCGCGGGAAGGAGCCACGAGCCGTGGGCGACCTGCTCGACCTGCTCGTCATCCGCAACTTCGCGATCGCCCTGGCGATCGGCGCGTTGGTCGGGCTCGAGCGCGAGAAGAAGAAGGAGATCGAGGGGGACATCGGGGTCGGCGGGCTGCGGACCTTCATCCTGATCGCGATGACCGGTGCGGTCGGCGGCTGGCTGACGCAGGTCCTCGGCTCGCCCTGGATCCTGATCGCGGCGCTGTTCGCGGTCGCGGCCGGGGTGATCGCCGGCTACGTCATCCAGGGGCTGCGCAACCCGCGTTTCTACGGCATGACGACGGAAGTCGCGGCGGTCGTCGTCTGCCTGCTGGGCGGAGTCTGCCTGATCGGCCATCCCGAGGTCGCGGTGGCGCTCGGCATCGCCACCTCCGCCGTGCTGGCCTTCAAGGAGCCGCTGCACCGGCTGGTGGCGAAGATCGGGACCGACGACATCTACGCCGGAGTGAAGCTGCTGGTCGCGTCCTTCATCGTGCTGCCGCTGCTCCCGGACCGGGCGATCGACCCGTGGGGCGCGATCAACCCGTACAAGCTCTGGCTGCTGGTCGTGCTGATCTCCTCGATTTCGCTGGTCGGCTACGTCGCGGTGCGGTGGCTGGGCTCCGAGCGCGGCACTGCGATCACGGCGCTGGCGGGCGGCCTCGTGTCGTCGACCGCCGTAACGCTGACCTTCGCCAAGCAGAGCCGCGACGAGCCGCACCAGGCCTCGACACTGTCGCTGGGAATCCTGATCGCCTGGTTCGTGATGGCGCTCCGGGTCGTGGCCCTGGTCGCGATCGTCGATGCGTCGTTCGTCGTCACGGTCCTCCCGCCCTTCATCGCCGCCGCGGTGGCGACGCTGGCGATGATCGCGCTGGCCTGGCGGCAGAGTGCCGCCGAGGGGCAGGCGCACCCCCAGGAGCTGGCCCTGAAGAACCCCTTCAGCCTGACCGAGGCGGTCAAGTTCGCACTCTTTTTCGCAGCCGTGCTGCTGGTGGTCCGGCTGGTCGAGCTCTACGCGCCGGGGAAGGGCTTCTACGCCGTGGCGGCGCTGGCCGGCCTGACCGACGTCGACGCGATCACGCTCTCGATGACGAGGTACGCCGGGGAGAGCGGCGACGGGCGCACGGCGGCGCTGGCGATCGCGATCGGGGCCCTCTCCAACACGCTGGTCAAGGGGGGCTACGTGATCGCGCTCGGGGCCGCGCCCCTCAAGCGCAAGATCGCGCTGGCAACGGCGGTGATCGCGGCGGCGGTCGTGATCGGGATGCTGCTGGTGCGGTAGGAGAACGCGTTCCGAACGGGGCGCTCCAGGCCGCCGCCGCTGCGCTCCTCGCCAAAGAGCGAACCGCGGGAAGGACCCCCATTCCGTGCGGCGACCGTTCTACGCGATCATCGCGCACTCTGAGCTCACCGGGAGGAAACTCCTCCCGCGCCGCCGGACACTGAAAAGCGCGCCTGATGATCCGGGCACTCGCGTGGCCGCGCTCCTTCACCGCCGCGATCTTCTTCATCGTCTGCGGAGCGTCCTCCGAGCCCGGGCGGAGGGCCGTCACTTCCTGGTACTCGGGGCCGGAGTGAAGGGGAGGCAGCCGACGCCCTCCCTGGAGGGAAGGCTCTTCCGGGCACGGGAGTACCTGAAGCGCCACACCGACACGATAGCCATCATGTGCGGCGCGCGGGGGTTCATGGAGGACATCTCCGAGGCCGCACTGATGAGGAAGTAGCCCGGAGACGGCAGCATCGCCCCGGGCGGGTCACTGAAGGAAGACGAATCGTCCAAGGGTTTCGCCCGGATCACCGGCACCGGCGAGCCAGGGGCAGATGCACGCAATTCCAGCGGACCGCTGAGGACTCCCTTCCCCCTGCACGCGGCTCACTCCCCGGGTTTCACCGTGTACACCGCGATCTCCCCGGTCTTGCCCTTCACGCTGATATCGCCCGCCTTGACCATTCCGATCGAGTCGCCCACGGCCCTCATCGCCGCCTCGGAGAGAAGGAGACTGGCCCCGATGCTCTTGCACGCGCGCTCGATCCTGCTCGCGACGTTCACGGTGTCGCCCAGGACGGTGTACTCCAGGCGGTCCCGGGTTCCGATGTTCCCAACCAGCGCCGGACCGTAATGGATACCGATGCCATGCCGGATCGGGGAAAGTCCGGTCCGCTCCCTCCCCTCGTTGAATCGCTTGAGCGCACCCTCCATCTCGACCGCCGCGCGGACCGCGCGGAGTGCGTCGTCATCACCGGTCCGGGGCGTCCCGAAGGTGGCCATGATGGCGTCCCCGATGAACTTATCAAGAGTGCCGCCGTGTTTGAACATGATCCCCACCATGAGCTCGTGGTATTCGGACAGGAAGGCCAGAACCTCGCTGGGAGAGAGCTTCTCGCTCATGGCGGTGAAATCACGGATGTCGGAGAAGAGCACGGCCACGTCCTGGACGGCACCGCCGATCTTCATGAAATTGTCGTCGCCCCGGGCGATAGTCTCGGCAACATTCGGCGAGAAGAAGCGGCCGAGCTGCTTGCTCGCCCGCTCGACGTTCGCCGCCGCGACAACGGTCTTCTGTGCGCCTCGGTTCATCAAGGCGACGCCCGCGCCGATCCCGCAGAGGATGAGCTCCTTGCTGACGAAGTCGTTCACGCTGAGCTTCGTCGTGGTGAACGCCTCGAGGTAGTCCCGAGCGAACTCGATCCCGGGGGACGCGAGCGCGTATGCGAAGAGCGCGGCGTTCAGGAGCATTGCCCCCGCTGTCACGATGGCGGGATAGACCGGTTTCATAGCCTGGCCGTTGGCAACGATGAACAGGATGGAGATGAGGATGGCCTGGTTCTTGAGCAGGAAGGAGGCGGGGACCTTCGCCCCCCCGACCGTGAGGTAGTAGATCACGGGAAGGGAGGACAGGATCACGACGTCGAGCAGCGCGCCGGAGATACCGATGGCCGTCAGGTTCCGCCCGGCCCGGGTCGAAATGAGAAGCGCCACCGAGATCGCAAGCGACACCGCCAAGATGATCGAGGTGAAGGTCCTTTCGAAAGCCGACTGCGCCAGCAGCGCGGAGGCGGGGAGAAACACGAGCATGACGACGATGCGGATGATGTTCTGCACCCTGAGGCCGTGGCGCTCCTTCTGCTGGAGAATGTCCCTGGTGAGGCGGGATTCGGGGAATGCGGGGATGCCGGCCGGTCTGGAATGCCTCATCTCAACCCCCGAGGAAGCCACACGATACCCCCGCCGCTGCTGGCCGCAATGCCGGCTAGTGTGGCCGAAGCCGGCATCATTCCAGGGTTTCCGGCGGTAGCTGGACATCTTGACCTTGATCGTCCGCGGAACGCATCGGGTGCATCGTCGAGGTGGCAAGACGAGTCGCGCGGATTGGGCGTCGAGCTGCTCGAGACGCCGCGGGACGACGCCGGGGCTGGCGGCCCAGACGGCGAGCGAGGAGCTGCGCAGCAACATCAGGGTGTGCCGGTGGCTGACTCGGACCGGGGCGAGGTTCAGACGGCGCGCGATGCGCTGCACGTACGAGCGGGCGGGGTTGTCGGCGATCGCGAGGCCCCAGAGTTCCTGGGAGGCGCGCGCGGGGGCCCGGCTGCGCAGGGCCTCCTCTTCGACTTCCGATACAGCCGAGCCTCCGGATCCGTCGTCGAGGCATGCGCGGCATTGCAGCGCTTCTCGCCGTGGAAGTTCACGGTCGGGTTGCCCGGGTCGTCGTCGGCGCTGGGCACCGCGGGCTGGTCCTTGGGCCGGAAGCTCTTCTGCCCGGCCCAGGCCTCGATCAGCGTCCCGTCCGCCGTGAAGTGCTCGTCCGACATCAGTTCTGAGCCCTGGGCCAACCGCACCACGCCCTCGAAGAACAGACGCGCGATCTCCCCCTCCGGCAGCCGGTCCCGGTTCTTGCTGAAGGCCGTCGGGCTCCAGGCCGGGTCGTCCATCGTCAGCCCGACAAACGAGCGAAACAGCAGGTTGTCGTCCAACTGCTCGATCAGCAGCCGCTTGCTCCGGATGCTGTAAAGCACCTGCAGCAGCAGCGCCCGCAGCAGCTTCTCCGGCGGGACCGAGGGCCGGCCCACCGCTGCGTATAGCCGCTCCAACTTCGGGGACAGCTCCCGCAGCACCTCGTTCGTCACCTGCCGGATCCGCCGCAGCGGATGATCCTGCGGCACCCGCTCCTCCGGGGAGACCTAGTGTCCCGAATCCGTCTTGGCTTGACAGTCGGCCGCCGCTGCATCCCGCAGGGCGGCGTTGCTCGTCCTTGGCGAACGGCGGGAGTACGCCGGCGTCCTCGCGCCGTGCCCCGCGGGCGCTTCGGCCGCCTTGATTGTCAATCCAAGACGGAATCGGGGCACTAGCTGGACATCGCGCCTTGTTGCCGATCGGATCCGCGCATCCCTTCGCTCCCCTCGAGCAGGAACGAAAAGGTACGCAGACCGACGGATCAGGCCAGCAGAAACACCGGGTTTCTCGGCAACCTGCTAGTACTACTGTGTCATAAGTGTAACGTGACAGTTGGGGCAGCAGGGGAGCCGGGCGAGCAGCGCGTGGACCGCCACGCGGCGCATGGTCGTGATCGAGTTCGGGTTGTGCCGCTCAGGCCGCACCGGGGGAGCCCCGCGGCTTGAAGCCCTTGGGAAGCGGAGCGGCGCGGAGGAAGGCAACAGCTTCTGGGGGGGAAAGCCGAGCACGCTCGGCGGCCAGGAAGGCGTAGGCCGCGATGCATGAGGCGCCGTGGTGGTGGAAGCCGCGCCAACTTCGTCCTTCGTAGTGATCGAGTCCCAGTTCGTCCTTGAGTTCCTGGAAGTCGCGCTCGACGCGCCAGCGGAGCTTCGCGAGGCGCACGAGTTCTTCGAGTTCGACGTCTGCAGGAACCGTCGACAGCCAGTACTTCGTCGGCTCCTTCGCGTCCGTGGGCCACTCGATGAGCAGCCATTCGACGGCCCGTGGTTCGGTGCGCTTCTCGTCGCGGTGCGCCGGACGAACTCGCAGTGCGGCGAAACGCGAGTTCATCGTGCCGCGCGTCCCCTCGCGCCAGCGGACGGAATGCCAAGCCTTCGGCGGCAAGGAGTGCGCGAGCGCGTGCAGTGCGACGGGCTGATGCTCCGTCGTGCGTCGCACCCGACGCGGTGGCCGCCCACGACCGGTCGGGCGCGGGAGCGGCGGAAGCGGCGCTTGGCCGGGAGGCCAGACGGAAGTGTCCTCCGTCACGCCCACGGCATACGAGAGGCCGCGCGCCGTCACCGCATCGCGGAACGCCGTCGTCGAGCCGTAGCCGGCATCGGCGACCACCGGCGCGCGCGGCAGGTCGTCGGCCAGCACGCCGTCGAGCAGGCTGATCGCCAAGGACCACTTCGTCTGAAACCGCACGGTCTTCGGCACCCCGGCCATCGCACGACGCGCCGGATCCTCGGTCCAACTCTCCGGCAGATAGAGCCGGTAGGCGCACGGCACGCTCATCGACGGGTGGGCTGCCGAGATCGCAACCGCCACTTGGCAGTTGTCCTGCTTGCCGAGTTGTCCACAGTACTGCCGCCCCACTCCGACCGAGTGCTGCCCCTTCTTCGGCATGCCCGTGTCATCGATGATCCAGGCCCCGACCGGGGCGTGACGTTCGAGCTGCCTCAACGCGTAATCGCGCGCGACGCGGATCAGATCCTCGGCGTCCCAAGGCGCGTTCGCGACGAAATGGTGCAGCGACTGGTGCCGCGCGGCGGCCCGGCGCGGATCGAGACGCGCCGCCATCGGCTCCACGCTCTTGCGGTCGCCCGGCAAGAGCAGACCCATCAGGTACCCGCGCAGCGGCTCATGCCGGTCCGCGTGGCCGAGCACGGCGCTCAACTGGGACACGAACTCCGAAAAGCGCCCCTCCGGCGACGACGCGGCTCGGCTCATGGGCGGATGCTCGCACAGGCGGCTCCGCGCCGTCAAACTCATGACACAGTAGTACTAGAGTCTGAGTAGTCCTAGCGGATCCTCAGGGACACTGCAGCGCGAGCCGCGGCAGGCACGACGACACCCCGGCGGGCCGCTCGGCACCGCTGCTGCTCACGCCGAGCGATCCCTCCCGCGAGGCGTTGCGCGGTCCGACAAGGTAGTACCTTCCGCCCACCGCCGGCGTCATCGTGACCTCGCGTGCACCGCTCGTGGTGCACAGCACCGGGGTGTGGCTCGAGAAGTTGCCGAGGACGCCCTCGTAGACCACATAGTCGGTGTCTTGCGGATTGCAGGACGCTCCCCAGTTCAGACGCACCTGCGAACCGGACTTCCGCACCCGGAGCTGCTCACCCTGGACTGCATACTGGGGAACGCTCCCGCACGCTGCGGGGCTGCCGATCGTGAACTGTCGTTCGTACGTCCTCGAGAGGTACTCGACGGTGAAGCGCCACGTCCCCTGTGCCTCAGCGGACGGAATGTTGAACGACCAGTACCACCACGACGAGCTGTACCACGCCGAGTCGCTGTTGTGACTCCACTGCGAGTAGATCGATCCATTGGGGCGGTAGATCGTGTAGCGGCTGGTCTGGCTGATGAGCTGATCGCGGTAGTAGGTCGTGAAGTAGACGAGCGGCCCGACACTGAACGTCACCCGTCCGTTCGGGCTCTCCGGCTGCGAGCAACTGGGGAAAATCGGCGGCAACGCGCCGGTCGAAACGCGGTTGACCGCCGAGTCGTAGTACCCGCGCTGGGTCCTCCACCAGGAGTCGGCGTTCAGCGAGTTGCACGTCCCTTGCCAGGGATCGATGAGGCGGCCCGCCGAGTCGTGGACCTCGAAGTGCAGGTGGGGACCGGTTGAGTTGCCGGAACTGCCGACGACACCGAGAAACTCCCCCTCCGCAACGCTGTCGCCGACCTGCTTCTTGGTGAGCGAGCCGTTCTTCATGTGACCGTACCAGGCGATCGACCCATCGCCGTGGCGCACGTAGACCGCGTTCCACGGGTTGCTATTAAACGAGCAACTGCGATCGAAGTTGCCGTCGGACCGGTTAATGATCTGCCCTGGCGCCGCCGCGACGACCTCGACCTCGTTGTGGTCCATCTTCCACCACCACCACGGCCAGGTGTAGATGTCGGTTCCTTGGTGGTTGTACCCGTCGCTGGTGTCATAGCTGCGCGCGCCGCAGTTGTAGTCCAGGACGAAGTCCGGATACCGCGCGTCCTGGTCGAGGAGGTTCGAGATCCCGTGATGCCCCGGGTCACTCAGCCCCGCCGCGATGCGCAACGGCCAGCCGAGTTGCGGAGGCGCGTCGAGCGCCGCCGTCACAAGTCGGCCCTCGCGGCGCAGGAGCTCGAGGTTCTCGTCGATCTTCCGGCGGATCTCTTCGCGCTGCGCGTCGGTGATGAGATCGCGAGGCGGTTCCAGCGGCCCGCCGCCGTGCCCGTCCGGGGCCACCCCGCTGATCAAACGCATCGCCCCGCCGGTAGACGGTACCGGGGGGCTTCCGGCCGCGAATGCGGGCGCAGCGGCGCAAGCCAGGCAGGCGATGGCGAGCAGTGCGGTCTTGAGTGCGGGGCAGGGTGTCATCTCGATCTCCAATGTACTTCGCCAGAACTCCATCCGCCCGACTTCATGGCACCTCGCAGATGAAGATACGTTACAGCGGAACGGGGTCCCAGCGAGAGTTCGACCGCTGCTGCGTTCCCCGTCGAGGTCAGAGGAGTTGGCGGCCAGGCTGGCCGCCCTGGTGCCGCCCCCGCGGTTTCGCCTGGTGCGGCACACGGGGGTGCTGGCCCCGGGAGCGCGATCGGGAGCGCAGGTCGTGCCGGGGCCGCCGGAGGGGTCAGGGCCGGAGGCCTCGGCCGGCGGAGGGCCGGCGGTCGTGACGCCGACCGTCCCCACGCGCGGGAGGGGATCCGCGTCGGCCGCGCCGCGTCGCCGGGCTCATCCCTGGGCCGAGTCGCTGCTCCGGGTCCTCGCGGTGAATGTTCTCGAGTGCCAGCGCTGTCCGCAGCGCCATGAGGATTTTCGCCGCGAACTTTTTTCCCGACCCAGCAGGAGCGATCCTGGAGTGCCTCGGACTGCCGGCGTGAGCCCCGCCACTGGCCCCGGCGCGGCACGACCCGAAGCGCGCCGCGCTCTTCGAATTCGATCCCATCCCGGCGCGGTGGGACGACTGACCGTAGAGGAGGCTGGGCGCGTCCCGGGCGCTCGAGGTGCGTCAGCTTCCCCCGATCCGTGATCAGGTGCTCGGGCGGCTCGGCAGCGGCTCGGAACATGCCGGCGAGGAAGGACTGCATCGCCGCGGCGGAAGGCCGGCCCCGGAACGCCGGACAAGGTACGCGACGGGAGCTGCGGACTTGTTGACAGGTTCGGGAGTCTGGACGAGTGTGGAGAAACCTTCCTCGTCGAGACCCGCTACGCAGGAGGCGGTGGGGTCGTGGTCACGTGGAATCGCTCAGTCGTTTGGCTCAACGACCAGCCGCGAGCCACACGGTTCTCGAGGACCGCGAGACGATCCACCGACGGGAAGCGTGGGGACGGCGATGGGACGGCGATGGGACGGCAGCGCTCCATGCGAGCGTGCTTGACGCGGAGTTCCTCGTGGAGCAGAGCGAACTCGTGCTGCAGCCGGGCCGTCTCCCCGAGACGGTCCGCTGCCGCCGGCAGCCCGACGTGCGCGAGGGTAAGGGAGTGGACGATCGCGGCGCGGGCCCGCGGGGGCCACTGTGCGGGCAGCGGGAGCTCGAAATCGCGGTCGCCCGACGCCATGGAAACCTCATGGGAAACCTTCTCCTCGACCAGTGGGCGGAGCTTGTAGCATGAACAAGTCTCTGCAGGAATGGGACTTGGAAGCGCGGAGGTAGCCCCCAAGAGCCGCTGGCTGGGCGAGCGCGTCATGAGTGCGGCTGACCGGTTGTGGCACAAGAAGCTTCCAGCCTCCTTCGCTGCGGCCGCTTGACCATTCCGCCCACTTCCCCGGAGAATGCGGAGCAGTTACGAGGGAAAGGAAAATTCCTGATCCGCCGAGACGATCGATCGACTGATGTCGCGGGCGGGGCATCCTCTCCGCCAGCACCATGCAGGAGTCCGGGAGACAGTTCCCGGCTCTCCAAACAAGCAGGCACCGCCGACGGATCTCACGCGATGATCCGGCGGTCGTTCCCAGCAAGAGGAGGCTCCATGAGAAAGTGTCTCACAGTGCTGGGAGTGGCGGTCGTGGCCGTCCTCCTCACCACCTCCGCATTCGCACAGAGCCGCGGAGTCACCTTCACCCCGATCGGCTTCATCAATCCCCCGGGCCCGTTCCCCGCGTCGAACATCCTGGCGATGAACCCGCAGGGCACCGTCTTCGTGGCGACCCCGTCCTTCTCTGCCAGCTACGGGATCCTGTGGACGCGCAAGGGCGGGTGGGGGCCGCAGATTGGCAGCATCCAGCCCCCCATCCGGATCTCAGGGGACGGCACGGTCATGACGAACGGGATCTACCCGGGGTCGGACCCGGCCTACATCTGGGCCGGCACCTGGCTCGACGCGCCGGACATGTTCTCCCCGCTTCCGCCCCAACCCGGCTATGCACCATGTGACTCCAGCCGCTTGTCCTTCTTTGACATGGGCGGCAACGGCGACTACGCCACCGGGCTGACCTGGTCGGGGTGCAGAGTCGCCCGGGGCTTCCTCTGGGACAAGGCGACGAACACCACCATCGACCTCGGCTCCCCCAACGGCGGCAGCACCCGTGGGAACGCCGTCACCTGCGACGGCAAGGCCGTGATCGGCTGGGGTACTTCGCTGGGGGGCCCGCGGCGTGGCGCGCGCTGGGAGAAGGAGACCGGCACCTGGACCTTCTTTGGCGACCCGAACGGCCTCGAGGCCAAGGTCTGCGTTCAGACCCCCAAGGGCTGCACGGCGGACTCGGCCGACCCGAAATACGGTTGCCCCGAGTACGTGGACGACGGCTCGTGCCCGGCCTCGAGCAAGGGGACCTGCACGGCCGGCGTCTGCGTCGGCGGCTTCGATTCGGGCAAGAGATGCACCAGCAGCTCGCAGTGCGGCGGCACGTGTCTCGGCGGACCGAACGAAGGCTCGCGCTGCACGTCTGACTACTTCTGCCCCGACACTCCGGTCTGCGTGGCCAACCCCGCCTGGAAGGACGAGCTCTGGAAGGGTGAGGCGTTCGACGCAACCCCCGACGGCAAGTACGCGGTCGGCCGGAACTTCGACTACGGCTCGGGGTGGGAGGACGGCTACCGGGCGAACCCGGACGGCAGCTTCGACCGGATCCCGACGTTCCCGGACTTCCCCTACCTCGTCAATCCGTTCGTGATCAGCGACAACAGCTACGTCGTCGCCGGGAGGATCGGCGATTTCTTCACCGGGCTCGTGCCGTTCATGTGGAACAAGGACGTCGGCACGATCGACTTCCAGCTGTTCCTCATCGGTCAGGGGCTCGACGAGCTGTATTTCTGGTACCTCAGCTCGATCAACGCGATCAGCTCGAAC
Source organism: uncultured Acidobacteriota bacterium (assembly GCA_963702425.1). Taxonomy (GTDB): domain Bacteria; phylum Acidobacteriota; class Polarisedimenticolia; order J045; family J045; genus JALOKP01. Next base: position 99,415 of record CAVPCQ010000012.1, on the reverse strand, counting down.
GGCAGGATCGTCGCCGGCCAGGGCGTCGACCCCGACGGATTTCTTGAGGGCTGGATCGTCGACCTCAACTACATCCTCGTCTGCCGCAATCCTGACGCGGCCGCCGGCAAGGCGGACGGCGCCGAAGCGGGCTCCGACTGCAAGGACGGAAACGGTGACAATTGCCGTACGATGCGTGTCGCCTACGAGACCGTCGGCGATGCGAGCGAATACGGCTCCTGTGAGTTCAAGCGCTCGGGCGGGCTGGCGCGCGCGCAGGACCTGCGGAGCGAACTGACCAAGAAGCACCAGTCGGGCGTCTTCAACGGCGTGTTCAAGTTGGGTACCCGGCGCGCCGGGGGTCCGAGCGAGACGCGCTAGTCCGAGAACGTCCGGTAGACGGTCGGCGTCGAAAGGTGAAACGGCGCGGCGGGTCGTGCAGTGGCGGCCCGCCGCCGCCGTCTCGCCGGGTGGAGCGTCCTCCTACACGTGCCGCGAGCGGGTGTAGGGCGCCAGCCAGCTTGAGTCGCGGCGAGTGGGCGTCTTCGAGGTCTCATCCACGGCCGCGGAGTGCTTTCGGCGGACCGAAGCGTCGCCGCGCGGCGGCCCCGGAACGCCGGACAAGGTACGCGACGAGAGCGGGGGACTTGTTGACAGGTTCGGGTGTCTGGACGAGCGCGAGAAGGCCTTCGTCGTCGAACCGTGCCAGCCATGAGGCGATGGTGGCCGTGGTCGTGTGGCAGTGTGCGGGCAGCGGGCACTCGCAATCGCCGCCGCCCGACGCCATGGAAGCCTCCCGGGAGATCTCCGCCTCGACGAATGCGCGGAGCATGATAAGTCGTTGCTGGGATAAGCCTTGGAAGGGCGGAGAGAGACCGAAAGAGCTGCTGGCGAAGCGCGAGGTTCTCGATCAGGAGGTCGGCGTGGCCGGCAACATCGCGATGAGAGCCCGGACGCTGCCAGGAGGCGGTTGAACAACCACGCGATGATGGCGGTAGGGTCCGCGGGCAACCGGACTCGTCCGCGGACCACCGGATGTCCTAACACGGAAACGCAACTCTTTGAAGGGCAGCGCGGACGATGTCGTGGTTAAGGCATAGCCGCGTCGAGTGGCGTGGTCCTCGGTCGCCCGGTCTTCAACCGTCTGTGAGGTCGGCCCTCGATCAGCCTTGACGCCGCAAAACCCGGGGCGGTTCAGTATTTGGGCTTGACCGTCAGCCTCCGACCCAATAAGCTCCCGCCGCCGCGCGGGGGCGGGAGGGGAGCTACGGCTCACCTAGCAGCGCCCCCTCGCGTCCCTCCGGCCGCCTCGTGGCAGAGCGTGTATCTGCCATCGAACGCTCCATCGCGTCAACGCAAGGAGGTGCGCCGCCATGTCGACCTGTTCCGCAGTGCGTTGGATCCCGATCGCCGCCTTCGTGGCTCTGCTCGTCGTAGTGCCGGCCCTGGGGTCCGACTCCGGCGCGGGGCCCAACCTGCCTCCCGGCATTTCGGCCGACTGGTGGAGCCAGGTCCAGCGTTCGGTCCAGCTCGAGGAATACGGCATCGTGGGCGAAGGCACGGGGGGAGCCGCGTTTCGGGCGGCCAACCCGGCGCACCGCTTCGAGGCCCGGTTCGATGCCCGTGGAGTGCAGCTCACACCGCAGGACGGAGCGGGTTGGGAGTGGGGCCTGTCGCTGACGGGTTGGGGCCGATCGGACGGCCTGGAAGCCGTCGGTTTCACGGGCTTGCGCGCGGAGGAGGACCGGGTCGAACTCGATCGCGGACGGCTGACTGAGTGGTTCGTCAACACGCCCCAGGGGCTCGAGCACGGGTTCACGATTCCCGTTCGCCCCCGAACGGCAGGCGACCGGTTGGTGTTGGACCTGGCGCTGGCGGGCGGGCTGCGGCCGATCTTCACCGAGGACGGTCAGGCGATCGACTTCTACTCGAGCGGCAACGTCAGCGTGCTGCGCTACGCCAAGCTCAGCGTAGCCGATGCCTCCGGCAGCGCCATCCCGGCACGGTTCGAACCGATCGCCGGCGGAGTCCGGATCGTCGTCGACGATGCGGACGCGACCTACCCGCTCACCGTCGACCCGCTGGCCACGAGCGCGTCGTGGACTGTAGTGGGGGAGGCTCCGGACGACCGTTTCGGCGCGTCCGTGGCGACTGCGGGGGACGTCAACGGGGACGGCCATTCGGACGTCGTCGTCGGGGCCTACGGCTACGCCGGTTTCACGGGCAAGGCGTACCTGTACCTGGGAGGGTCGAGCGGCCTGTCGGCCACTCCGTCGTGGACCGCGGTGGGAGAGGGTCCGGACAGCTGGTTCGCCCACTCCGTGGCGACGGCGGGGGACGTCAACGGAGACGGCTATGCGGATGTCGCGATCGGGGCGGACCGCGGCGCCTCCACGGGCAAGGCGTACCTGTACCTGGGCGGCGCGAGCGGGCTGACAGCCGCCGCCTCGTGGACCGCCGCAGGAGAGGCTCCGGACAGCCGCTTCGGTGGGTCTGTGGCGACTGCCGGAGACGTCAATGGGGACGGCTACGCGGACGTCCTCGTCGGGGCATCCCAACAGGCTCCCGGCGCCACCGGCAAGGCGTACCTGTATCTGGGCCAGGCGAGCGGTCTGTCGGCCACCGCGTCGTGGACCGCGGTGGGGGAGGGTGTGTCCGACTCCTTCGGCTCGAGCGTGGCGACGGCGGGGAACGTCAACGGGGACAGCTACTCGGACGTCGTGATCGGGGCGCGCGGTAACAACGGTTCCACGGGCAAAGCCTACGTGTACCTGGGCGGAGCGAGCGGCCTGTCGGCCGCCGCATCGTGGACCGCGGCCGGGGAGGGCGTGTCGGACTCCTTCGGCTCGAGCGTGGCGACGGCGGGGGACGTCAACGGGGACGGCTATACGGATGTCGTAATCGGGGCGTACGGTAACGCCAGTTCCACGGGCAAAGCCTACCTGTACCAGGGCGGGGCGAGCGGCCTGTCGGCCACCGCGTCGTGGACGGCGGTTGGGGAGGGTGTGTCCGACGACTTCGGCTCCAGCGTGGCGTCGGCGGGGGACGTCAACGGGGACGGCCGTTCGGACGTCGTGATCGGGGCGGACGGCAACGCCGGTTCCACGGGCAAGACGTATCTGTACCTGGGCGGGGCGAGCGGCCTGTCGGCGGCCGCGTCATGGACCGTGGTGGGGCAGGGAACGACCAACTACTTCGGCTCTTCCGCGGCAACAGCGGGCGACGTCAACGGCGACGGCTTTTCGGATGTCCTGGTCGGGGCGTACGGCGCCACCGGTCAGACGGGCAACGCGTTCCTGTACCTGGGCGGGGCGAGCGGTCTGTCGGCCGCCACGTCGTGGACTGCGGGGGGCGAAGCTGTGGGCAACGCCTTCGGCTACTGCGTGGCGTCGGCGGGAGACGTCAACGGCGACGGCTTCTCCGACGTCGTCGTCGGGGCGTACCGCTACTCCACGACCAGGGGCAAGGTGTACGTCTACCTGGGCGGGGCGAGCGGCCTGGCCACCACGGCGTCGTGGACCGCGCTGGGGGAGGCTGCCAACAACAATTTCGGCGAGTCCGCGGCGACCGCGGGGGACGTCAACGGGGACGGCTACTCGGACCTCGTCGTCGGGGCGTACGGCTACTTGGACAGGGGGAAGGTGTACGTGTACCTGGGCGGGGCAAGCGGCCTGCGTGCCACCCCGTCGTGGACCCAGTCAGGGAGTGTCGGCGACGGTTTTGGCTGGTCCGTGGCGAGCGCTGGGGACGTCAACGGGGATGGCTACTCGGACCTCGTCGTTGGGGCGATGGCGTACTCCCTTCACCGGGGCAAGGCCGACGTGTACCTGGGCGGGGCGAGTGGCCTGTCCGCAACACCCGCGTGGTCCGGGTTCGGGGAGCAGCTCAGTGACGAGTTCGGCTGGTCCGTCGCAAGCGCAGGAGACGTCAACGGGGACGGCTATGCGGACGTCGTGATCGGGGCCGACGCGTACCCCGGTGAGGAGTCCGAGTTCCCGGTGGCCAACGGCAGGGCCTACCTGTACCTGGGCCTGGCGGGCGGCCTGTCGGCAACTCCGTCGTGGACCGCGACGGGGGAGCTTCCGTCTACCACCTTCGCCCGTTCTGTGGCGAACGCAGGGGACGTCAACGGCGACGGCTATTCGGATGTCCTCATCGGGGCCGACGGCCGCGGGTCGGGCAAGGCGTTCCTGTACCTCGGCGGGCCGAGCGGGCTGCCGGCGTCCGCCTCGTGGACCGCGGCCGGGGAGGCTTCGAGCGACGCCTTCGGCTACTCTTTGGCGTCCGCGGGCGACGTCAACGGCGACGGCTATTCGGATGTCGTCATCGGGGCGTATGGCAACGTGAGTGGCACGGGCAAGGCGCACCTGTACCTCGGCGGGGCGAGCGGCCTGTCGGCCGTTCCGTCGTGGGCCGCGGTCGGGGAGGGTACGAACCAGCGCTTCGGCGCGTCCGTGGCGCCGGCGGGCGACGTCAACGGCGACGGCTACGCGGACGTCGTCATCGGGGCGTACCGCTACGACAACACCACTGGGAAGGCGTACGTGTACCTCGGTGGAGCGGAGCTCGGCGGCGTGGCCGTCGTGCCGCGTCAGTTGCGCGCCAATCTGTCCACTCCGATCAGTCTCGGCGGGGCGGCGTCCGGGCAGCAGTTCGCTGTCGGCCTGACGCTCCAGAGCCCGGCGGGGCGCGTGCGGCGCCAACTGCAGTGGCAGGTCGCACCGCGGGGCAACGGTTTCTCGGTCAACCTGACCCCGATCCAGAGCGATTCGACCTGGTACGACACCCCCGTCGCGCGCAAGCTGCCGGTGAGCCTCAACGCATACCGCCAGCCTTACGTCTGGCGCGCACGCGTGCGCTACAGCCCCGTGAACTCGCCCTTCGTGCCCTGGAGTCCGTGGTTCACGATGAGCGGCAACGGACTGCGCGAGGCCGACCTGATCAACGTGTCGGGCGGGCCGTGCACGAATCCCGACGTGGAGTTGTACATCTCGCGGGTGAACCTGATCGGCGGAAAGCCGGTCCTCACCTATCAGGACCCGAACCAGCCTGCGGCGGTGACCGGGTACAACGTCTACCGCGCCTCCGCACCGACGGGACCGTGGACCCTGATCGGGTCGAACGTCGGAGACGTGGACGCGGGCACAGCGGGCTTGCAGTACGTGGATCAGACCGGCGACGTCGGAGATGTGTGGTATTACCAGGTCGCGGCATACAACGCGGCGTGCGGGGCTGAGGGACCTTGGTGAGGCGCTGAACTCTCAACGATCAGGAAAAGCAGCCCGTTGTGAAGCTGGAGAAGTAGACCACCCACCGGAGTTCGGGCTTCCGCCCGGTCGGACCCGTGACGCGGGGTTGATCAGCGTCCTCCCCGGCCGGCGAGCCAGCCAGCCGGGGAGGACGCGCCTGATCGGTGCAGGGCGCCGGCGCGATCGAATCGCGGCGAGTAGGGGTCTTCGCGGTCGCCTCCGCGGTCGCGGAGTTCTCCCGGTGGACCGACGCTTCGCCGTGCGGCGGTCGAGCCGCGGCGACTGCTCCTTGAGTGTCATACGCGGATGCAGGAAGGCACTGTTCGGCCACGGTGGCGACTCGGCGCGGCGCGGGCGGCCTCGAGTCGCGCGTGTCGGCGTGACGACGGGGAGGTACGTCTGACCGGCAAGGACCAGGACCTCGAGCGCGAGCCGCAGCCCATGCCGACCGCGGACCTGGGCCCGCGGTCGCACACCGCCGGCATTGCGGGGCCAACCGGCCCGGGGCTCGAATCGCGGGCGACGGTGGGCGGGAAGCCGTCCGGAGTCGACCTGGTCGAGAGGCGCCACCCAGGAGGCGATCGTGGGCCCGGTGACGAAGAACCGCTCGGCGATCCGAGCTGGCGACCAGCCTCGGGCCGCGCGGAGCCCGAGGATCGTGAGGCCTTCCCGCGGAGGGTCGTGGGAGCGAGCCCGCTGAGGCCAGCGAGTGGACAGCAGGGGCTCGGAATCGCGGTCGTCCGGCGCGAGAAGAGCCTCCCAGGCGATTCCCGCCTCGACGGATGCGCGGAGCATGCCAAGTCTCTGCAGGGCACGGACCCGGAAGCGAGAAGGGAGACCCCAGGAGTCGCTGGCGCACGACACCCGTGGCTGTTCCATGTGCTGGAGAAGGTCGCCAAGGGACGATGAAGATCCTACACGTTCACGACAAGGACCAAGAGCTGGTGCTGAAGGGCACCGAGCGAGAGGTTCGAGGCTTGTGTATCGCACGCGGCGGCGGCCTCGCCGTGTACCTGTCCCAGCTGATCGCGGGGCAGCGCGAGCAGGGCTGCGACATCGCCGTCGTGGGATTGAAACGCGGCCCGACAGAAGAAGCCACCGGGCACGATGGGTCCTACCTACTGAAGTCCTTCCGCTACCGTTACCGCCCCGAGGTATCAGCGCAACTCCTGCGAATCGTCGATCAAGAGAAGCCGGACATCATCCACCTGCACTCGATCCCGACATTGCACCCGATCGTCGTGAGCCGTTTGCATGCGGCGCGGCCGATCGTGTGGATGTTCCACGACGTCACACCGGTTTGCTTCAGGCGCACCAAGCTGCTCCCCGACGGCCGGCAGTGTACGCGTCGACTTGACTTCGGATGTGTGCTATTCGGGTGCCACCGCCCTGGTGACGTGGAGGGGCTGCGCGACGACGTGCTTCGTGTCCTGAGTCATCCGGTTTACCTGCGAATGTACAGGAAGATGCCGGCAATCGTGGTTCCGAGTTCCTACCTCAAGAGCGTGTTGGTCGTCAACGGCATCGCCGCGGATCGGATCAGTGTCGTACCGCTGTTCTCACGTTTCGAGGCGACAGTCGCCCCGGCGTCGAAGGGAGAGGAGCCACCTGGAATCCTGTTCGTCGGCCGCCTCAGTGCGGAGAAGGGCATCCTGAGCCTGGTCGAAGCGCTGGCCCGGCTCTCGGGGGAAAACTGGCAGGCCACCGTCGTCGGCGACGGCCCGTTGCGTGGACGGGCGCGAGAACTCGTGGAGCGCCGCGAGCTCGGTGGGCGCGTACAGTTCGTGGGTGAGGCCGCTGCCGACGACCTCGCGTCGCACTATCGAGCCTGCGGATTCGTCGTTCTCCCCTCGCTGGCGCCCGAGTCCTTCGGGATGGTCGGTGTCGAGGCCATGTCGTTCAGTAGGCCGATCGTCGCCTTCGATTCCGGGGGCGTCACCGAGTGGCTGCGGGACGGCGTCAACGGTTACGCGGTGACTCCCGGCGACACGGACGCGCTGGCGGCGGCCATGCGGCGGCTGATCCGAGATCCCGCTCTGCGGGCGAGCCTCGGGCAGGCCGGACTACGATTGCAGCGTGAGCGCTTCACGCAGACCTGCCACCTGGACCGTACTTTCGCCCTCTACCGCCGGGTGATCGCAGAGCACGCCGCCGTCAGGGATTCCGTAGCAAGATGACCGCGTCCTTGGAGGGGATCTCGATCCGGCTTACGGGGATACCGACGCCGTAGCTTCCAGTCCCACCGAGGATGGGGTCGAGACCAGGCTGGAGCAGAACGGGGGAAAGCGGCTCCCCCAGGTCGATCGTATGCGACGAGTCGCTGTGGTTGTAGATGATCAGGCCGTTCTCGAAGGCGCGCCGGAGCATTGCGTCCGTCCGGCCCCAGTACAAATCCGAGTAGGCATTCAGGGCGGGGATCAGCGGCGGGCCGAGGGGAATGCTGAACTCGGGAAGCCACGTGACGTCCCTGTAGTAATCGGCCGTCGAGTACTGCCACATCACGTTCGGATGGGAAACGAGGAGATAGAGGGCAAGTCCGATCCGGCGCTTGTCGACCTCATTCGCACTTCCTCTCGTTGCCAGGAGAGAGAGCCTGTCGCGCGAGGTGTCGTTCAAGTCCGTCGGAGGTCGATGGGAGTGGGCGATGATGGCGTCGAAGGCCTCGGGGATCCGGTCATCGAGGTTCCGTCCGAGATTGTCGAAAGCGAAGTATTCGACAAACATCCCTTCGGTTCGCGGCACGAAGGCCTCGCGCGCACTCCGGGTCGTGGTCGGGACGTAGAGTCCGTTGAACAGGCGCGAAGCCGCGGGGACCTGCTGGTGCAGATTGTCGAGCAGGGCCTCTGCAGCGGCTCGGTATCCGGGTCCGAACTCGGATTCCTCGGAGGTTGAGACAGGGGCAATCAGGTTCCCGGAGTTTCCTCCGTTGTAGAGACGCCCGACGTTATCGTGAACGAAGTCCAGAAAGAGCCCGTCTGCTCCAAGGTCGACGACGGCCCGCGCTCGGCCGGCAAGTACGTCCCTCAGAATGACGCTCGTCGGACGCAGGGCCATCGATCCATACCTCGTCAACGAACGGTTGTTGCGACGGCTCGTTCCCCCCGAATAGAGAATCGAATCGCTGCCATTCGGATACGAGACGGCTCCGAAGCGAACACGAACATAGGAGTTTCGGCCGAGCGCGACGGTCCCCGAGTATGTTGCGAACTTGCTGGAGATCGGCGTGTACGTAGTGGCCGAGCCGACCGGGTAGAACACGCTCTTCTCGTAGCGGGCCTGCCGCTCGACGATGAACTGGCTGGGAGGCAGCAGGGAGTCTGTGCGAACGAGCGCCTCGAATTCGACGACACCCGGTCCGGCGGGGCGCAACACCAGATAGAAAATTGCCGGAAACATGCTCTGGGGGCGAACGGGCCACGAGTAGGGGACGATCGTTCCATCGGATAGGCGGGAGCGGACGCGGTAGTACCGTCTCGTACTGCAAGATGAGCAAGTCCACGAATAGATCGGGGTCTGGTCCGCCGTCTGAGAGTGAGCAGGAATCTCGGCCAGGAGCCGGTAGGAACCGCCCGGTGTCGATGAGTACTCCAGGAGGTAGGCAACGGTCTTGTAGTAGTCGCGGTAGGCGCAACTTCCGACATGTGCTTCCGGGCTCTCGCGACTATCGGCGTGCCAGTAGAGCGCGACTTTCGAGGAGGCGACGGCCCGCGCGACCATCGAGGCAGGCTCGGAGGAATGGAAGAAAGACGCCTCGTCGACGTCGACCGCAGAGAATCGGTCATCGCACCAATCCGGACTGAACGCGAGCGAGTCGGAGAACGCGAACGCCGGGGTGTTCGGGGCCTCCCGCACGAATCGCGGCAAGGCTCCGGGGAAGTCGTAGCCGTGGTTGTCGAGGCCGACGACCGCGCTGGACCTCTGAGTCAAGACGGACCATTCCGCGGACGAATAGTCTGTTCTTGAAGCAAGATGGAAGATCCGGATCGGTGACCCTGGGCCCGGAGTTTCCGCGATTGAACTGGCCGTGTCTGCGCACCAAGCCGCGATCATCGCCGTGCAGGCGGTTGCGACCGCGAGACCGATCGAGCGGTGCGACCTCCGACGAGAGAACGAGCTTCGACCTCTCATTGCTTCCTCTTTCAGGCCGGGTTAGGGCCGCCGTGAGCACGGTTGGTTCGACCGTCGGGCCCTGGAGACGCGATGGATGAAAGCAAAAGTGATGCCAATGGCTCCGGGTCAGGAGAGCCGTAGCAACTGGGGGACCGTTCTGCGACCTCCACCCGGCCCTCGACCAAGCCAGCAGCGGAGTGGGCCCGGGCGGCGCTGGGCACCTTCCGGAAGATGTCGCAGCGGTGGTCCTCGCCGTCGGCCGCGAGGCCGGTGTTCCAGCCGTGCAGCGGGAAGTCCCACACAGCGCCCCAGGCGTCAGATCCGGAACGGTACGGTCCTGAAAGGGCCGTTACGGTTCCGTGAACTCCGCCGTGCCCTCGACGTAGCCGGCAGCGCGGTGGTCTCAGGCAGCGCCCGTGTTCATCCGCAGATACGCGTAACGGCGGGCCGTGAAGTGGGTCCCAACGCCCAGCTTGCAGCGTAACTCCTCGCTACGGCTCACCCTCTGTTCCGATCGCGCGTTGGCGGCAATCTGTCCCATGGAATGTCCGGGGTCCCAAGGCCGCGAGAGACGACAGGCATGGGTGCGGCAGGAGCGGGGCACCGCAACGGACTCGCCGGTGCTGGTATGATCTCCGCTCGATCCGAGGCACTCTTGAGAACGATCAGACGCGTCCGGAATACGACCCGTCGATTGATGAGGCCGATCCGACGTTGGAGTGGGCGGCAGCCCGCTGCCGTCATTCTCTCCTACCACCGTGTGGCCGAGCCCGCCGGAGACATCCACGGTACCAGCGTCTCACCGAACAAGTTCGAGCAACACTTGGACTACATTCGACAGAGCTGCCGGCCGATTTCGTTGCTCGACCTAGTGAGTTGCTTGCAACGTGGGTCCTTCCCGGATCGAGCCGTCGCCGTGACCTTCGATGACGGCTACATCGATAACTTGACGCGGGCGCTTCCAATGCTCGAGTCTGCCGGCGTTCCTGCGACGGTCTTCGTCGCGAGTGGATATACGGGAGACACCTTCGGATTCTGGTGGGAAGAGCTGAAGGACATCCTGCTGCACAGCCGGTGTGGGCCGGAGAGTCTGGCGCTTCGCATCGAGGGCGGTGAGTACCGGTGGGCGCTCGGCTCTGGGAGAGATCGGCGGCGAGCCTACGACGACATTCACCGTCTACTCAGCTCAATGCGCGGTGCGGAGCGAGGGGCGGTCATGGAGCGTCTTGCCGCCTCGGTGAATCATCGGCGCCAGGTCGACGAAGGTCGCCGTCCAATGACGGCTGACGAGATCAGCAGACTGAGCGCATGTGACCTGATCGACATCGGCTGCCACACCGTGTCCCACACGAGACTATCCCGACTGAGTCCACAGGATCAACGTGAAGAGATCAGTGCGGCTCGCGACCGGATTGAGGAGATCATTGGAGGCCCAGTGCGGGCACACTCTCATCCGTACGGGGACTTCAACGAGTCGACGGACCGGATTGTCCGAGAACTCGGGTTCGCGGCCGCCTGCACGACGATCCCGTGCCCGCTTCAAGCCGACAGCGACGCCCTGCGGCTGCCGCGCTTCGTCATCGGAAGCTGGAGCCGCGGAGCGTTCGGCCGGTGCATGGAGGACTTCTTCTTCGGTGAGCGTCCTGCGTGACGAGGACCCTGACCGGTGCCCCGCGTCTCAATTGGCTGCGAAGAGCGCGCGAACGAGGCGAGGGCCTGGTCGGCGGTATTGGTCCACACGAAGGGAGCCGGCTCATCGAGGTGAACCTCGAACTCGGGCGCGATGTTGGCTTCGATCACATCGAGAGACTTGCAGGTCTCACGATTTGCGCCACTTGAGTCAGCTATGAAGTTGGAGGGTCAGCAAGAAGAAGGCCACCTGCACGCTGATCCAACCGCAGGCGATGCCGACGGCGACTGCCACTAGCAGCGCCAGCCACCAGGGCAGCAGGCCCTCCACCGGCACGGAAGGAGCGTTGTCCCGGCGTTCCTGCCTCACTCGGATGGCGGGCCGCTGGCCGAAGGCGCCATGAAGTCGTGCGCCTCTGTCTTGTGATCGCTTCATCCCGGCACTCGCATTCACGGTTCGGAAACATCGGTCGGCGGGTGAGTGTCGAGCTCATCGGTTCGGGATGCCGTCGACGCAGACCAGCGCCGCTGTCGATCGAAAGCCTCGATCATCAGCGCCAGCGCGATCCCGGCCAGGAAGCCGGCGACCGCGCCGATGATGATATTCAGTGACTTCTTCGGGAACGACGGCACCCTTGGGGGTGTGGCAACACGAACGACGAGTGCCGGGGACCGAAGATCGAGCGACTGGGTCCGCAGTTCGCGTAGCGTCGATTCGTAACGCTCACGATCTTGTCGCAGCGTGGCGAGCCGATCGTCGATGGCCGCGAACTGCGATAGCATCGCGGGCCCGATTCGAATCGTCTGGTCGGTCGCTTGGATCGCGGTGACGAGCTGCCGGATTTCGGCCTCCAGGCCTTTCTGGTCGATCTCGAGCAACGATTTCCGCTGCCGCAGCTGGTTGTAAAACGAATCCTGTCGCGAGTCGAGCAACTGGCCGCCGCCGTAACGCTTTGCCTCCTCCGCCATCTGTCGTTCAAGTCCGAGTAACTGTTCCGTGATCGACGACATCTTGACCCGGGTCTGCGACAACTGCATCGACAACTGGTTTCGGTCGCCCTCAAGCTGCGCGGTGTTCATCGGCAGCAACACGATTCTCTTGCTCTCGAGCATGGCCTGACGGTCGGCTAGCCCCTTCGTGAGGTCCTCTTCCACGAGGATGATCTGGTCCTCAATCTTCTTCATCGATCGAATAAGCTCTTCTCGGACGAGCTGAAGCTGGAACTCGTTGAAGTAGTCAACGAGAGCATTCGCAATGTCCGCGGCAACTCTCGGATTGGGATCGCGGGAGAAAACTCTGATCACCGCTTCACGGCTGGCGATCACGTCAATGTCCCGCTCCATTCGGGCTGGGTTCTTGTCCGGGACCTTCCGCAAGGCCGCGAGGTAAGCGTCGGACTGCTGGAGGATCTTCGCGTAGGCACGCGCCTCGTTTTCCGATCCCGAGGGCAGGCGCGCGTTGGTAAGTTTGCTCGAGAGGCCCATCGAGGATGCGACGTCTTGCGGGACGAAAAACGCCGCGTGCGCTTCATAGACAGGCACGGCACGTTCGCTTACCAGCCAGGCGGTGCCGCCAGCAACCGCGGTTACGAGCAACACCACCCACGCCCGTCGATACACAGCGACGAGGTAGTCGACGAGCGAGTAGTCAGAATCGGTCAGTGGCTCTCGCACGACCCTCCCTTGGCGGTTCTGGTCGCAGGCAACGCAGAGCAGCCGGTCGTTGGTGGGGCACCGCGACGAACGCGCAGCGCCACAAGATACCCCATGCCGGTCGGCGGTTCAACTCCCTGAAGCGGAGCCACTTACTGCAGACCGAGGGTTTGGCTCGTCGCGCTGGTGGCAATGCTCGACTTCCGGGAACGAGCGGCGCTCATCTCGCCGACCGCGCCCGCAGCCACCCCGATGAACGCCCATGTCATGTAGTTGTCGTAGAACGGTTCGATCGAAAGGTGAAGGATCAGTGTGAACGATGCGAGAAACAACGCCTTGAGCCAGCTCTGGCGCTCGCCGCGGGGCATTCCCTTTACGGCAGCGGCCAGGCGCGCCAGCGGGAAGGTCACCAGACCGGCAAACGCAATGGCTCCCGGAATTCCGATCTCCGAGGCGAGCTGCAGGTAGGTGCTGTGGACGAAGCTGGGAGTGACGCGGTAGGTATTCCGCAGCCCTACGCCGAGCCAGGGGTGGCGCTGAATCGCCACCAGTCCCTCAGAAAGGGTCACCAACCGGTCCTGGAATCCCTTGCCTCCGAGCGCGAGGATGATTTCCTCGTATGCGTAGCCTGCCCAGCCGCTGAGATACGCCGCGCAGCCGACGCCTGCGGTCGCCAGTATGAGATGCAGCGTCTTTTCGGGCCACCGCAGGAACAACCACATCGCCAGGACGCCGGCGAGAGTGAGATAGCCCCCGATCGTGAATGTCCATCCTATCCCCGCAATCATGATCAGCACCGTCACGAAGCGCCACAGAGGCCGCATCGGCGCGAACAGCGCAAGCGCGACTCCGATCAACAGCAGGTGCGCGAGGCACTGCGACGTCGATGTGAAGCCGGTGGCGCGTACCATTCGCCCAAACGGCGTGGACTTGTAAACCTCCGCCACCGTGTCATTGGTGCTCAGAACATCTCCCGATCCCAGGTAAATCACGCTCGTCGCCAGCCCTATCACAGCGGAGGCGACGGCGATTGCTATGATCAAGCGAACCGTGAACCGGGTCCTGCCCGTCGCAGCGATCCACGACGCGAGTAGAACGACCAGCAGCAAACGAATGATGAAGGTGCGGAGGCCGATGAGTGTTGTCATGCCGCCGTTCGCTGCGGACAGCACCGAAAAGGCAAGCACCGCCAGGCAGAGCACCAAGACCGTCGTCGGTACTCGAAACGGTTGCCTCTCGAACACGAAAAAGATCACCCATGCGTAAAGGGCGATCAGGATGACCGGGTCGGTCGGGTCGAGACTCTGGATGTTGAGGCCGTTGACGGCACCAACAAGGAGTAGAGCCGCGATCGCGAATTCGTGGCGGAATGCGAACAGATAACTCGCGCGTGTAGAAGCCAATGCAGCCGCGCTCAGGGCCAACAGGAGGGCGATCGTGAAACTGTAGGGAAAGGGCTTCTCGATCGAGAGAGCGCCAAGTGGCACGAACCGCTCGAGCCGCCCGTCAAGCAGCACCGAACCTGCCACGAGAGATCCGAGTAGCAGCGAGCCCGCCAAGCTGAAGAACAACAATGGCAGGCCATCGCTCCATGCTCGAGCTGCGGGGATAGCTACTGGGGGCTGCTGCGACACGACTAGGCTCTTTCTTTTCCCGGCGCGCCTGCTTCGCCGCATGTGAGTTCGACAAACAGGCGCTCGTACTGCCGCACCATACCGTCAAGGGAGCACATGCGCAACGCGCGTCGTCGTCCCGCAGCGCCGAGTTCGGCCGCCAGCTGCGGATTGCCGAGAAGCTCGATGATCCTGGCGGCAAGCCGCTCGGGGTCTCGGGGCGGCACGAGCAGGCCCGTCTCGCCCTCGCTCACGACCTCTGGAATCGCGTCGACCCGCGTTGCTACCACGGGAAGCGCCGCTTGCATTGCTTCGGCCAGCACGAGGCCAAACGTCTCCCAGAGCGACGCGAGACAAAAAACATTCATGACGCCGAGCAGGTCCGGAACGTCGTCGCGCCAACCAGTGAAATGAACAGAGTCTGCGATTCCGAGCGAGCGCGCGAGCTGTGAGAGCTCCCCACGCAGCGGCCCGTCCCCGACTATGAGGAACTCCACTTGGGGGTGATCGCGAACGACGAGTGCGGCGGCCTGCAGCAGGAACTCGAGACCCTTCTGCTCCTCGTAACGACCGATCGTACCGACCAGCTGCGAGTCCGGCCGGAGGCCGAGCTCGCGACGCACGTCAGCCCCTGGGCGCGCGGAGGCCGATCGCTTCTCGATCGCATTGAAGATGACTGAGACTTTCTCTGGACGCATGATGTGCGCATCGATACCGTATTGCTTGGTCGCTTCTGAAACGGCGACATAGCGAGTGGTCAGCGGGTCCAGGGCTCGTTCGATCCCCCAGTAGAAAGCCCGCTTCAGTGCATTCTGATAGGGACGGCAGGCGTAGACGTGCAGGACGTGAACTCTCGTCGGAACCCCGGCAAGCGCGGCCGCGAATCGCCCCAGCATCCCGGCGATCGAGCACGACGTACAGACTATGTCGAAACGTTCTCGCCTGAGTAGACGCCAGATCTGAAGCAACCCACGGATGTTGATTGCTGGCGCGACCTTGCGCGACAAGCTGAGGACGTGTATCGGGATGCCGAGGTCTCGATACGTGGCGTCGAGCGGATAGCCGGGGCCGTAGGCGACCTGGAGATCGAATACATCCCTGGACAGTCCTCGTGCGAGGAAGTAGTTCTGCAGTCCTGCACCACCCGCCGTGCTGGTGAGCAGCAGCAGCAGCCGAATGCGCTCGTGGCGCGAGCGTGTCGGCGGGGATTTCATCCGATGCTCGCTTCGTGGGGGCCGAGGAATGGCCCGCAACCCGGCGAGAGCTGCGCGCGCGGAGCGCCAGGAGTGACGCGCGACGGAGACTCGCGGTCCAGATCCAGCGGTTGAGTTCTGAAGATCGGGATCAACCAAGGTGCGACGCGCACCCGAGCGCCTGTGAGCAGGCGGAGGCGTCGTGCTTTGAGCACGTCGAACGCAATCGGAACGCAGGCTTCTAGGCAGACTCCTGGGACCACCCCGCGACCATCGAGGAGGTACCTGCCATGGCTGGTGCCGTCCGCACCGCGCGCCATGAGACGGTCCAGCTCGGCGTAGGTGAGATGCTCGTCGTCGAACACCATGGCCACTCGCTCTGGGGCCGCGGCAGCCCGCGCTTCGATCCTCGCCTTCAGGCAGGAAGCGGTAGAAACGCCGAGTCCCGGTATTGGTTCCAAGTAGAGTCGAGAGAGTCGTAATTGGTTACACCCGGCGAAGACTATGAGGAAGAACCGGCCCGTAAACCAACCGTCAGAATAGCGCTCCAGGGCCGGTCTTGGTGAAGGTCCCACTGCATTTTGAGCGGCGCGTCCGGGGGTTTACGAAGTCATGAACGGCGCTACCGATTCCCAGGGGGATTCCGCGAAAAAGTCCGGATCCTTCCGTCAATGTTCGGGATCAGCCGTCGAGGGACACGATCTTTCGCGACGTTGGTGGACACCAACTCCATTTCTTGCGACCACCCGCCTGTTAGGAGCGGCCGAATTGGACCGCTCGGGGGGTTGTTCGTCGGCGCGGGCGGGAGCGGCGCCCGAAATGTAGTGCCCGAGGATAGTCGATCGGCTCTAACCGAGCAAAGTAAGGGTAACTTTGCTCTGCACGGTGTCGATAATCACCGCACAGTGCTGAAGACCAGTGACAGCTGAGCCCCGCGGAAGGTGCCCGACGGCCCACCCTCCGCACCCCGGTGAGCGCCCCCGCCCAGGAAACCACCCGCCATTCGAGAGATAGCTCGCTGATGCGCCCAGATGATCGTCCCGCGTATCCCGACATTAGAGTCGTGCGGATTACCAGAGCGGCCCAGGTTCAGGTAGAATGCGGGCTGGGAGCGGGGCGTGCGCAACAGCTCGGATGTTCTCGATGGGCATGGGACAGAATGGTGAGATTCCGAACGAGGCAGAGCCCGGAATTCGGGCTCTTGTCCTTGCTGGGGGCCCCGGCTCAGCGGTCTGCCCGCTGACGAATGCCCGTTCGCCGCACGACTTTCCAATGGCGGACGGACGCACGGCGCTACACCACACGTTCGACTACCTCGCTTCGCAGGGGATCCGCGACGTGGCGGTTCTGCACTCCCGGGACCCGACGACCGGCCACTGTACGCTAGTCAATTCCGTTTCGACGGACACCGTCAATCTCGTCGCGCTGGTCGACGACGGACTGAGGGGAACGGCAGGCGCGATGGTCGCAGCGCGGTCCTTCGTCGGGAACGCGCCTTTCCTCGTGATCGCCTTTCCGGTCTGGCTGAACGGCATCGACCTGCGCGCCATCGTGCGCGGGCACGTCGGCTGCAACGCCGCCGCCACGGTGGTTGCCACCACTGCAACGACGGATCAGCTCGGCCAGGACTTGATCGCGCTCGAGACGAAAAGCGGCTTCGTGTGCCGATTAACGCCGTGTGCCCACGAGGCTTCGATCGAGGGTCTGCTTCCCGCGGGACTCTACGTATTCGACCCGCGGGTCCTCGACGACATCGACGCCGACGGATACACCGACATCAAGGAACTGCTTCTGCCTGCGCTCCTCGCACGCGGAGCCCGGGTGCGGGTACACCAGATCCCCGGCCCTCTCCCGCGCCTCGACGACATCAGTCAGTACGTTCGCCTCAACCACGAGCTCCTGATGACCGAGTCGGTGGGCGGCTCGAAGCCAGTTCACGATCCGGGAAACGGCATTTCGGTCGGCACGGGCTCCTTCGTATCTGGCCGAGCCCGGATTGTCGGTCCCGTCCGAATTGGACGAGGCTGTACGATCGAGCCGGAAGCCACGATCATCGGCCCCGCGCTGTTGTGCGACGGGACTCATGTCAGCCGAGGGGCCTATGTACGGGAGTCGTACATCTGGGAGGGCGTACGATTGGGAGTTCGCTCATCGGTCACCTCCTGTGTCATCGCCCAGGACTGCCACATCGTCAGCGGCAGCAGCTTCAGCAACGCGATTCTGCTCGATGGTGACGCACTAGGCAGCCTGCCGGCCGTCCATGGCGAAACGTCACCGCGGCTCTGGTCGATCGCCGTGACGCGTTCTGTAAGGAGGTACTGGTCTTGGAGCCCGAGGAGCTATGAGATCGCCAAGCGGATGTTGGACATCGCCGTAAGCGGTGCGCTTCTCTTGTTGCTGTCGCCGCTGCTCCTCGTGATCGCTGCCGCAATCAAACTCGACTCCAAAGGACCGGTGCTATTCCTGCAACGGCGCTGTGGGCGGGGCAAGCGCGATCTGCAGATGATCAAGTTTCGCACGATGGTTGCCGACGCCGAGAGACTCAAGCAGGCGCTGCGAGAGCACAACGAGGTCGAGGGCCCGATGTTCAAGATCGTTCGCGATCCTCGAGTCACGCGCGTTGGCCGTTTCCTGCGGCGGACCAGCCTCGATGAGCTTCCACAACTGCTCAACGTTCTCGGCGGCACAATGACGCTCGTAGGACCGCGCCCGCTGGCGATCGAGGAAATGGTCTGGTCACCGAAGTGGCGCGATCTGCGACTCACCGTCAAACCCGGAATCACCGGCCCCTGGCAGGTCTCGGCGCGCAATGACCCGGGATTTCGCCCTTGGCTGCTGCACGACCTCGGGTACGTGAAGACACGTTCATTCCGCAGAGATCTCGAGATTCTTCTTCAGACTGTTCAGGTTATCCTGACCAAGGCTGGCGCGGGTGCATAGGTACAGCGATCGGTGTTACGAAACGTCACCTCGGCCCCGCGAACGCGGACCACGGCAATCCGTGCAAGCCGAGAGTCGGTCGCCGGATCGCATGACGAGAGGAAGCGCCTCCGAGGCGCCTGCGCGCGGCCGGGAGATCCTGGGGATTCGATCTGCCGACACGGTCGGCCCGGCCGACGGCCGACACGACGAGACGCTCAGAATCGGCGCTCTGGCGCGCTTGGTCGGTGAGCCTCAGCAGCAGACGTACCCCGCTCCGATTCACGTACCCTCGGTGCTCGAATCGCATGAATGTGATCGGGCGCCTTTTCGCGCACTGTCTCCAGTGTTCGACCGTTTCGGCGACAATGGTGCGACACGCCTCATCACCTTCGCAATGGGACTGAGCGAGTACCGAGCACTTCAGCTCGTCGTGGTCCGCGGTGCTTCGCGCGCAGAGGCCCGGGCCGACCGCAGACCGGCCGGATCGCGTCCGCTCGGCGGGCTGTGTGAAGCGACCTTGCCATGAACGAGGGCGACGCCACCCTGTCTTCAGAGAACGCTGAATCGAATACGCTTCTCCGCGGCGCGCGAGTCTTGCTCGTGTCGCCCCTCGACTACGGGGCCCGGCCCAACAATAGCGAACACAATCGGGCCGCGTATTACTCCCGACTCGGCTGCCGGGTCGCAGTACTGTCGAAGACAACGAACCGATCGCCGCGGTTGATCGACATGCTCTTCGATACAGTGACGTTCCGCACGCGGAGCCGGGATCGCCGCGGAATTCGGGAGATCGCTGTCGATCCGTTCTTCAACTACTTCGCCGGCTTCCGGCAGAGCGCGGAGGCGCGCGAGGCGGGCAGATCCCACCGAGCGTCGTTGCGACTGCTGTTTGTCCGCCTCCTTTCTCCGCTTTCCGTATTGCGCGACGTCTTCTTCCTGCCTTGCTTTCTGTATGCCGCCTACCGTCAGCCCGAACGCGAATTCGACATTTGCCTCGGCGTTGGCCCTTGGGGAGGTTTGACGGGATGGGCACTGCGCCGCCTCGGCAAGGCAGCGGTCTTCGTCTACATCGACCGAGACTTCGAAGCCGGGCTCGTGCCGGACAGGCTCCGCCGGGGCTATACGGAAGCGATCGAATCGTTCGGCATCCGGCGGGCGGATGTTGTGGTGTGCGCCTCGCGTCTCCTCGCGGAACGGCGAAGCAAAAGAGCCAAAGTCGAAATGGAGTTGATTCCCAACGGCGTCGACTTCGAGCGGTTTGAGGTCGCTCGGCGGTGCGACCGCCGCGGTCACCAGCTGATCTACGTCGGCAATGTGATCTCATGGAGCGGCCTCGAGCCGGCAATACGAGCCGTGGCGCGGATTCGGGAGGTCGTACCGCAGGTGTCGCTCACCATCGTCGGTGACGGGCTCCCCGACTACCTCAACAGCATCGAGCGGCTCATTCGCGACTGCGGCGTGACAGAGCACGTGAGACTGCTTGGCAAGCGGCCCGTGGAGGAGCTTGGTGAAGTCCTTGCCGGCGCCAAGATCGGCCTCGCGAACTCCGCGCCAGTGGCATTTCGCAAGTACGCTTGCCCGCTGAAGGTGATCGAGTACATGGCAGCCGGGCTTCCGGTCATAGCCACGGCCGGCACCGAAGCCGGCGACATGATCACACGCATGGACTGCGGCGTCGCCATTCAGTACGGCGTGGACTCGTTCGCCGACGCGGTCATCGCTCTTCTGAAAGATGCGGCGACGTACGAACGACTTCGCGAAAACGGGATCGCGTACGCTCGGACCATGACCTGGGACGCGTTGCTCCGTCGTGAGGCGCTCGCGATCATACGATCGTGCACGCATCGGAACATCGCACTTCCCACGGGCGAGGCTTGATGTGCTTCCCACATTGCGCATAGCGATCGACGCCCGAGACCTCATGGTACCGCAACGCACCGGCGTTGAACGTGTCGTTCATCACTTCATCGAATCTCTGAACCGCGTCGGCCATGACGCGCACGAGTACTGGCTGCTGTTCGATCGACCGCCTCCGGAGCACATCACGCGCGGACTGCCGGGAGGAACTCTGGTCGTACCGGTGAGTTACCCGCGAGCACAGAAGGTCGCCGACGCTTGGATTGCGTGGCAGATTCCCCGGGTCGCACGCGAGCAGGAACTGGACGCAGTGATCAGCCCGAATACGAAGTTCCCGTTTGGCTCAGTGGCGCGATTCACGATGGTGCACGGCCTCGAATGGTGGCACTGTCCGCGCAGTTACCGGGCCACCGAGTGGATCAAGCAATGCTGCTGGCTCCTCCTTGCGACCCATTTCAGCAGCGGCCTGATCACCTTTACCCGCGCAACGTATCGGGACATTTGCAGCATCCGCAGCGTTGGAGAGGACTTGGTCTGCATCGTTCCGGAGGGAATCAACCCGATTCTCCGTCGACTGAATCCGGAAGAGCGCTCGCCCGCTACACTCACGCGGCTTGGAGTAGAGCGACCGTTCATCCTGTCGGTGTGCAGCCTTGAGCCCCGGAAGAACCTGGAGCGGATGATTCGCGCCTATTCGAGGCTCGTCGAAGATGAGAAGCTACCGCACGAGCTCGTTCTGGTCGGCCGCGCCGGCTGGAAATCGTCGAAGCTCGCGGCACTTACCGAGCAGCGAGGACTCACCAACCGAGTACGGCTGACAGGCTACGTCAGCGACGAGGATCTCCTTCAGCTGTACAACCAGGCCGACCTGTTCGTCTACCCCTCGCTGTACGAAGGCTTCGGTCTTCCTCTGCTCGAGGCGATGACGTGCGGTGTTCCGATCGTGAGTTCGAGGGCCGGGTCCCTTGCCGAGGTCGCCGGTGATGCCGCGATTCTCGTCGATCCGCATTCGGAAGAGGAGATTGCTGGCGGGATGCGTCAGGGACTTTCCGACGATGCGCTACGGGATCGGCTGATCGCGGCGGGCCTCGAGCGGGTGCGTGGATTTTCGTGGGACGAGATGGCACGAGGCATCTGTCAATTCGTCGACAACCGTCTCCGCGCGGACAGGTGACGCACAATGCAGCGCCTCGCGGGATGCTCCAGCTTGCATTCGGTTCGATCGCGAATCGACGGCGCGATGGAGACGCGGATGGAGCGTCATGCGCGCGAGCGCGTCGATGCAGGGCACGAAGCGCACGCATGTGCGCCTGCGGACTGCGAACTGGCAAGCGCAGACGTACTGGATGGGATTCGAACTCGGCGCCGCGGGGCGTTCGTCGGGGGCCGCGTTCGGTGCAACGCGTCCGGTGTCATTGAGTGCGAAGCGCCATTCAGTGAGCGTGCCGGTGGGAAAGCAAAGCGGTGCGCGCCGCAGCTCGTACCCTCTGACTTGCAGCGTCCTCGCTCGGCAGGCTTCACGAGCGCGTCGGAGGGATGGCGAATAGGCAGCGGCTGCGAGAAGCAGCGGCGCGCGTATCTCGCCACGATACCGGAAACGGGCAGCCCTGTGACAGGGCCGTTGGACGTGGTGGCATCCGGCGGTCCGTCGTGGCCGTCCGCAGATCCGTCGGGCGCACCGAATCCGGAGCCGTTCGAGCCAGCGAGTGTCGGTCCAGGCGCAGATCCTGTGCACGCGGGCGACATCGATGAGCGCGATGGGTGCCGTGGCAGCACGTAAGGGAAGAGCCGAATGAGTGAAACGACCAAGTCGGGGCATCGTCAGTCTGACGCTGACGATCGCACCCACCCGCTGTCGCCGACCCAGGAGCGGTTCTGGCTGCTCGATCAGTTGGATCCGGATCATGGCGGGATCAGGATCGGTGCGACGCTGCGGCTTCGGGGCCCACTGGATATTGACTCGCTCGCTCGCGCCTTGCAGACGATCGTCGAGCGTCACGAGGTGCTGCGTACGACTTTCGATGTCGTCAATTGCCAAGTTCGACAAATCGTCAACCCAGCTTTCGAGCTGCGCATCGCCGTTCACGACCTGTCCGGAGTCGATCTGGCAGAACGCGAGTCGGAACTCTTCCAGCGGATCCGGGCATCACGGCGCGTGAGTTTCGACCTGAGACGCGGCCCGCTGCTGACTGCGCAGTTGTTCCGTCTGGGGGAAGAGCATCACGTGTTGCTCCTTGTACTGCACCACATCGTGTTCGAAGGCGGCAGCAGCGTCGATAAACTCTATCGTGAGCTCTTCGCCCTCTACGAGGCGTATCACGAGGGTCGCGACAATCCGCTCCCGCCACTGGAAGTCCAGTATGGACAGTACGCCCGCTGGAGCCACGAGCGAGCGCACGGGACAGAGCTGGAGGGCGAGCTGGCCTACTGGCTGGATCGGTTCCGGGATGGCCCCGCCCGCCTTGAGCTGCGCACCGATCGACCGCGGGTGCAGGACGCTCGGCGGCGAGGCGGGCTGGTCGAGGCGACCGTCGAGGGGCCGCTCCTCGAAGCGCTCCATCGCCTTCGGTCTGCCGAGCGGGTGTCCGTACTGGACGTACTACTCGCTGCGCTGACACTCACGCTGCATCGCTACACTGGGAACACCGACATCGGAATCGGGATGGTCACGGGGGGCCGAACGCCTCCGGAGTTCCAATCCCTGCTGGGAGTGTTCATCAATGCGGTCGTCCTCCGCACGGACCTTGCGGGCAACCCCACCGTCCGCGAGCTGCTGGCTCGAGTCCGAGGAGTGGCCCGCGACGCCTACAGCCACTCCGAGATTCCGTTCGAGACCGTGATCGAACGAATGGACCCGGCACGGCGGCCTTCCCCCGGGACCTTTCCGCAGGTGCTCTGTACCGTCATCGACGTATCACGCATCGACTCGGGGCTACCTTACCTGAAAGCTGAGCGCGTCGCTTCTTCACCTCTGGACCCGCACTACGACCTCATCTTCAACGTCTACAAGAATGCTACATCGCTCGCGCTGATCTTCGTCTACGACGCCGGCCTGTTCGATGCGTCCACCATGGAACGTCTGAAGCGTCACTACCTGAGGGCCCTCGCAGAGGTCGTGAAGGACCCAGATGCCCGCCTGTCGGACATCGTGTTGATCGACGACGAGGAGCGGGAAACGCTGCTCGAGCGGTGGAACGACGTGTCCGTGTCCTATCCCGTGGAGGGGTGCCTCCACGAGTTGTTCGAGAGGCAGGTGGCGCGCACGCCCGACGCCGTCGCCCTGACGTTCGATGACCGGTCCCTCACCTACCGGGAGCTGGACGTTCGCGCGAACCGGCTGGCTCATGCACTCCGTGACCGGGGTGTGGGTCCGGACGTGCTGGTTGGTCTGTGCGTCGAACGCAGTATCGAGACGGTGGTCGGTATTCTGGGCATCCTGAAGGCCGGCGGCGCATACGTGCCTTTGGACCTGGCGAATCCGGCGGACCGGATCGCGTTCATATTGGAGGATACCGCGGTCGGGGTGCTGGTCACCCAGAGTGGCCAGCTCGAGAAGCTCCCGAAGCACGCGGCCGAGGTCATCTGCCTGGACCGCGACAGCGATGCCATCGACAGGGAGAGCGACGAGAGACCGGCGAGCGGCGTGGGCAAGGAGAACCTGGCGTACGTCATCTACACCTCTGGCTCCACGGGGAAGCCGAAGGGAGTCCTGATCGAGCACGCCTCGGTAGTCCGGCTGTTCTCCGCCACGGAGGAGTGGTTCCACTTCGATTCGACCGACGTCTGGACGCTATTCCATTCGTGTGCATTCGACTTCTCGGTGTGGGAGATCTGGGGGGCCCTGCTGTACGGAGGCCGCCTCGTGGTCGTGCCGT
Source organism: uncultured Acidobacteriota bacterium (assembly GCA_963702425.1). Taxonomy (GTDB): domain Bacteria; phylum Acidobacteriota; class Polarisedimenticolia; order J045; family J045; genus JALOKP01. The sequence goes on along the minus strand of CAVPCQ010000012.1, from coordinate 75,335 downwards.
ACTGGATCAGCCGGTCGCCAGAGGAGTTCTACCGCCTGCTGGCCCGGGAACGGATCACGGTGCTGAACCAGACGCCGTCGGCGTTCCGCCAGCTCATGGTCGCCGATGAAGCCCTGCACGCCAATCACGACCTGGCCCTCCGCTTCGTGGTCTTCGGCGGAGAGGCCCTCGAACTGCATAGCCTCGGGCCATGGTTCGATCGCCACGGCGACACGAAGCCACGGCTGGTCAACATGTACGGCATCACCGAGACGACAGTGCATGTGACCTACCGCCCGCTGACCGCGGCCGACGCCAGGAACGCCACCGGGAGCTTGATTGGCGTCCCGATTCCGGACCTGCAGGTCTACCTGCTCGACGCCCAGATGCGGCCGGTCCCGATTGGGGTGCCCGGCGAGATGTACGTCGGCGGCGCCGGGGTTGCCCGAGGCTACCTCGATCGACCGGAGTTGACCGCCGAACGCTTCGTGCGCAACCCGTTCCGGAACGAACCCGACGCCAGGCTGTACCGCACCGGAGACGTCGCGCGATACCGACCCGATCGGGACCTGGAGTACCAGGGTCGCAACGACGAGCAGGTCAAGATCCGTGGATTCCGCATCGAGTTGGGAGAGATCGAGGCCGCACTGCTCCAGCGGCCCGAGGTGCGGGACGCCGTGGTCACCTGCGTGGAAGATGGGAAGGGAGACAAGTACCTGGTAGCATACGTCGTCGGAAGCGGAGCGCAGGCATTATCACCGGCGGACCTGCGAAGCGCCCTGAGCGGGTCCATGCCGGACTACATGGTGCCGGCGACGTTCGTGTCTCTCGACTCGTTGCCCCTCACCGCAAATGGGAAGGTCGATCGCCGCGCGCTTCCGTCGCCTGCGGCGGATCGCACATCGGAGGAGGCATACGTCGGTCCGCGGAACGAGACGGAGGAGCGGATCACGGCCATCTGGCGTGTCGTCCTCGGCGTCGAGACCATCGGTGTCCACGACGACTTCTTCCACCTCGGAGGGCACTCTCTCGTCGCAACACAGGTCTTGATCCGGATCACGCAAGAATTCGGGGTCAGGATGCCCCTCAGCCGCTTCTTCCGCATGCCGACCGTGGCACGGATCGCGGAGTGGGTGAATCAATCGTCGGGCACCTGCGGCAGTGCACCGGCGGTGACGACGGATGGCGGGGCCAGAGTCGAGGGGGAGATATGAGAACGGGACAGTCGCCGGCTGACTTGTTGAATCGGCTCGGGCACGCCGGGATCCGTCTTTGGCTCGATGGCGAGCGGCTCCGTTTCGACGCGCCGGAAGGGATCATGACGCCCGAGTTGCGGGACGAGCTGCGATCTGCGCGTGACGAGCTGATCACGCACCTCCGGCGCGTGGCTGCGATCGAGGCAGATCGGCCGCCGTTGGCCCCACGATCGACCAGCGAGCCCCCCCCCCTGGCGTTCAACCAGGAGGGCTTGTGGTTCGTCGACCAGATGGGCGCCGGCGCGGCGTACAACATTCGATTTGCTGAGCGGCTCATCGGTCGGTTGGACGTCGTAGCTCTGCGACGCGCCTTCGAGGCTGTCGTGGAACGGCACGAGGCGCTCCGCACGACCTTCCCATCAGTGGATGGCCGCCCGGTGGAGCGCATCGAGTCCTCGGTCGAATTGCCGTTCGAAGTGATCGATCTCGGGGGTCTCGATGCCGCCGTACGCGAAGCGGAGGTCCGGCGCCTGGCCTCGCAGGAAACAACGAGAAGGTTCGACCTGGAGCACGGACCGCTGTTCCGCGTCCGCCTCTATCGCCTCGCGGACAACAATCATGTCCTTTTCGTCGCGGTTCATCACATCGTGTTCGACGGCTGGTCGACAGGCGTCCTCAAACACGAGCTGGGGGTAGAGTATCGAGCGATCGTCGAGGGGGCCACGTCCCCACTGCCACGCCCTCCCGTGCAGTTTGCCGATTTCGCCGTCTGGCAGCGCAACTGGTTGTGTGGTGACGTTCTCGCCGCGATGCTCGAGTACTGGACCGAACAGTTGAGTGACCTGCCTGTCATCGAGATACCGGCCGACCGCACGCGCCCACCTCAACAGACTTTCGAAGGGGCGGACCTTCGATTCGCGGTGCCACGGGATCTGTGCGCCGATCTGACGGCCCTCGGCCAGGAATCGGGCGCAACCCCAGCCATGACGTTCCTCGCGGCGTATGCCGCTCTGCTGGCGCGATACACCGGACAGGATGAAGTCGTCGTCGGCTCGCCGATCGCGAACCGCACGAACGCCGAGGTCGAAGGCCTGCTCGGCTTCTTCGCGAACACCGTGGTCTTTCGCATCGACCTGTCCGGCGATCCCTCGTTCACCGAGCTTCTGGAGCGTGTGAAGCAGGTCTCACTCGGCGCGTACGACCATCAGGACATCCCATTCGAGAGACTCGTCGACGAACTCAACCCGGCGCGAGATCCGAGCCGCAATCCGCTGTTCCAGATCACGTTCGCCTTCCAGAATACACCGATGCAGGACCTCGTCCTGCGGGGATTGACGGTCGAGTCGTTCGACCTCGGCGCTGTCACGACACGCTTTGATCTTGAGCTCTATCTTAACGCCCGAGACGGTGCCTTCCAGGGGCGGCTAGTCTACAACAAGAGACTCTTCGAGCTCGCGACTGCGGAACGACTACAGAAGCACTATGTCAACCTTCTCGCAGCGATCGCACGGCAATCAGACACGCGCCTGTCGCTCCTTCCGATCCTCGACGAGGAGGAGCGACGCCGGGCGATCGTAGAATGGAACGACACGAGGACGGCGTACCCCCACGACAAGACCGTCGACCGCCTGTTCGAGGAACAGGTCGCCCGGACGCCGCACGCCGAGGCGGTGTCGTACGCCGGAGTGAGCCTGACCTACGACGTCCTCGAGCGGCGTGCAAACCAGCTGGCGCACTACCTGCGGAAGCGGGGGATTGTTCGCGGCTCGCTGGTCGCGATCTGCATGGAACGGTCCACCGATTTCATCGTGGGGCTGCTGGGAATCCTGAAGGCTGGTGGAGCGTACGTACCCCTGGATGCGGACTATCCGAAGCAGCGCCTGGCCCTCATGCTGGCCGACGCCAAGGTACCCGTCTTGCTCACGAACGGACGGACCCGGGACGACCTCCCCGAGCATCCCGGCGAGACGGTCTGCCTCGATCGTGAAGGGCCCGTCATCGCGCAGGAGCGCGAGAGCGCAATCCTCCGAGATGCCTCGGCGGAGGATCTGGCGTACGTCATCTACACCTCCGGCTCCACCGGGATGCCGAAAGGAGTGTGCATTCCGCACCGAGGAATCACCCGTCTCGTGCTCGAGACGGATTACTGCCAGCTCGAGCCTTCCGACAGGATCGCCCAGGCGTCCAATGCGTCGTTCGACGCCGCAACGTTCGAGATCTGGGGTGGGTTGCTGAACGGTGCAACCGTGATCGGAATCTCGAAAGAGGTGTCGCTGTCGGCCCGGCAGTTCGCGGAAGCACTCCGGGAGGACCGCATCACGACGTTGTTCCTTACGACTGCCCTGTTCAACCAGGCGTCACTGGAAATCCCAGACATCTTTGGAGGGCTGCGTCATCTGCTGTTTGGCGGCGAGATGGTCGATCCTCGGCGCGTGCGTGCGGTGCTCGCAGAAGGACGGCCGCAGCGGCTGCTTCACGTCTACGGGCCAACCGAGTGCACGACATTCTCCACCTGGTACGAGGTGCAGGAGCTCCCCGAGGACGCCCTGACCGTGCCGATCGGCCGGCCGATCGCCAACTCTACGATGTACGTCCTCGACCGCAGCCTTAATCCAGTTCCCGTGGGCGTTCTCGGGGAGCTGTACCTTGGCGGCGACGGGCTCGCTGTCCGGTATCACGAACGGCCGGAGCTGACGGCCGAGACGTTCATTCCCGATCCCTTTGCAGGATCTCCGGCCGCGAAGATGTACCGCACCGGAGACGTGGTTCGCTATCGCCCGGACGGGGCGATCGAGTTCGTGGGCCGGAACGACCACCAGGTGAAGCTGCGGGGGTTCCGGATCGAACTTGGCGAGATCGAAGCGGTCATCAAGCAGTACGAGGCGGTCAGCACGTCGGTCGTAACCGTTCAGGAGAGCGGCGAGGCCAACAAGCGCCTGGTGGCTTACGTCGTGCCAAAGCTCGCGAGTGACCATGGTGCGGAGCTCGATCGAGCGTCCGAGGACCGTGTCGATGAATGGCAGAGCCTCCATGATGAACTGATCTACAGGGACATCGAAGGCGATCCGAACGCTCGACGAGACGCGCCGTTCAATAGCGCCGGATGGCTTAGCACGTACACCGGGGAATCTCTGAGCCCAGAGGACGTGCACGAACACGTCGATCGAACGATCGACCGCATGCTCGATGGCGCGTGCGCTCGGGTGCTGGAGATTGGCTGTCGCACGGGGCTCCTGCTTTTCGCGGCTCTATCGCGCTGCCGAACGTACTGGGCGACCGACTTTTCGCGGGTCGCGCTGGACTACGTAGGTCGTCAGCTCGAAGCGATCGGTTCGGGCCAAGCCGACGTTCGGCTGATGCAGCGAACCGCAACGGATTTCGAAGGTATCGACGAGAACTCATTCGATCTCGCGGTGCTCGACTCGGTCGTCCAACACTATCCAACGATGGAGTATCTCGACACGGTACTGGACCGGGCGATCCGCGCCGTGGTGCCCGGCGGACGAGTGCTGATCGGCGATGTCCGCAGCTTGCCCTTGCTCGAGGTATTCCAGACTTCGGTGCAATGGTGCAAGGCGGGCCGCGAACTCACCGTCGGCCAGCTGCGGCAGAGGATCCGCCAGAGTGTGCTCCAGGAGCAGGAGCTGGTGATCGATCCGGAGTACTTCCTTGGGCTGCAGGCACGCAATCCGAAGGTCAGTCACGTCGAGATCCTGCTCAAGCGCGGCCACGCGACAAACGAACTTACGAAGTACCGTTACGACGTCATCCTGCACGTGTCGAGCGAAAGACCTTCCTTCGCGCCCGACACCTGGGTCGACTGGGAGCAGACCGGCCTCGCACTCGAGAGCGTGAGGCGCCGGCTGGACGCTCGCCCGCGACAGCCGCTGGCGATCCGAGCGGTGCCGAATGGGCGCTTGCGAGAGGATCTCGCGATTGTCGCGGCGTTGGCGGAGGCCGACCGCGACGAGCCGATCGGCCGCGTCCGGTCGAGCCGCATTTGCGGTATCGATCCGGAAGCTCTGTGGGATCTCGGCAGCTCGAGCGGATACTCGGTCACACTGCAGTGGTCCGATTCAGGTCCCGGCGGGCGGTTCGACGTCGTGTTCACGCCGCAGCCGGCGGAGGGCGACATCGCGCCGATCGTGGTCACACCAGTGACTGCGGAACAGCGTCGCAGCCGCGATCTGCGATCATGCGGCACCGACCCGCTTCGCGCGCGGACGATGTCCCAGCTGATCCCCGGGCTCCGCGAGCACATCGCGCAGCATCTGCCCGAGTACATGATACCGAGCGCGTTCGTTCTGATGGACGCGCTGCCACTGACGCCTAACGGCAAGGTGGATCGCCAGGCGCTGCCTGAGCCGGACTCCTCGCGGCCGGGATTGTCGACCGTGTTCGAAGCGCCGCGCAACGCCGTCGAGGGAACGCTTTGCGCGATCTGGGCTGAACTACTCGGCTTGGAGCGTATCGGTATCCACGACGACTTCTTCGAGATGGGCGGGCATTCCCTCCTTGCGACCCAGGTCATGTCGCGAATCCGCGAACGATTCGGGTGCGATGTCGCACTCCGGAGGCTGTTCGACCACGCGACGGTGGCCGGTCTCGCTGCGGTCGTGCAGGGCGAACAGACGGGAGTGCCCGAGGCGGTCCCGATCGCGAGCATACCGAGGGATGGTGATCTGCCGCTGTCGTTCGCCCAGCAACGGCTGTGGTTCCTCGACCAACTCGAACCTGGCGGTACCGGCTACAACGCCGCGATGTCGTTACGCCTGCGGGGGGCTCTCGATGCAACCGCCCTCCGCTGCGGCCTCGATGAACTCGTCCGACGGCACGAGACCCTACGGACCGCGTTCCGGTCGGAGGAGGGCGTACCCCGGCAGTGCGTGATGGACCCGACGCCGGCGGATTTCGAGTTTGTCGACCTGACGACGGTACCGGCCGAGATACGGGAGGATGAGGCCCAACGGCATGCCCGCGGGGAGCTGGAGCGGCCGTTCGATCTGGCCGCGGGGCGACCCCTCCGAGCCCGCTTGATCCGTCTCGCCGCCGAGGATCACGTCCTGCTCTTGACGGTGCATCACATCGTGTTCGATGGATGGTCGCTGGGGGTGCTCCATCGGGAGCTGGGTGCGCTGTACGCGACGTTCGCGCGCGGTGAAACGGCGCAACTGCCCTCCCTTGGCATACAGTATGCAGACTTTGCGGTGTGGCAGCGGCAATGGCTCAGCGGTCCGGTGTGGGAGAGGCAGGCCAGCTACTGGCGAGCCCAACTCGCGGACGCCACCCCGATGGACATTCCGACAGATCGGCCAAGGCCTGCGATACAGACGTTCTGTGCAGCACGGGAACGGATCGTGCTGCCGGCGCGACTCAGCGATGCGATCGACAAGCTGGGACGGCAGCTCGACGCGACCACCTTCATGACCCTGCTGGCCGCTTTCAACGTGATGCTCCGGCGCTACAGCGGCCAGGGGGACATCGTCGTTGGATCGCCCATCGCGAATCGGAACCGGATCGAGATCGAGCACCTGATCGGGTTCTTCGTGAATTCGTTGGTCATGAGGACCGACCTCTCCGGAAACCCGACGTTCTGCCAGCTCGTGCGTCGCGTGAGGAATGTGGCGCTCGAAGCGTACCAGAACCAGGACATCCCGTTCGAGCACCTGGTCGAGGAGCTGCGGCCCGAACGCGATCTCAGCCGCAACCCGATCTTCCAGATCCTCTTCGCCGTCCACGAATCAGGAATGGAGAACCTCGAACTGCCCGGCATCGAAGTCACTCGTTTTGAGCGGGGCCAGGCGACGACGCGTCTCGACCTCGAGGTTCACGTCTTTCGGTCAGGCGAGAGTGCCACAGTCACCTTCCTCTACAACACCGACTTGTTCGATCGGTCGACGATTGAGCGCATGGCGCGTCAGTACGAGCGGCTGCTCGAGGACATCATCGCGAACCCCGAGCGGACCATCGACGATCTCCGACTGATGAGCGATGCGGATCGCCGGCGGGTTCTGGTCGAGTTGAACGACAGCGCCGCGTCGTACGCGGAGAGCTGTTGTGTTCACGAGTTCATCGAAGCGCAGGCCGAGCGGGATCCCGAAGCGGTCGCAGTGATCCTTGCGGGCGGGGAGCACGCTCACTGCGGGATGCCGCTGACCTACCGGGAGTTGAACCGGCGTTCGAACAGACTGGCGCACCGCCTGCGCTCGAAGGGGGTGGCACCCGGCTCGCGGGTCGGGTTGTTGGTCGACCGGGGCCCCGGGATCCTGGTCGGGATGTTGGGGATCCTGAAGGCCGGTGGGGCGTACGTGCCGCTCGATGTGGCGAACCCGAAAGAGCGACTCGCGTTCATCCTGGATGACACGTCGATTGAGACGCTGGTCAGCGACTCTGTCGTGTCTGACCGGGTGGGAGAGTTTGGCGGCGAGATCATCTTGCTGGACGACGGCGACGGCGCGTTCGAGCGGTACAGCGACGCGAACCCGGATCCCGTCGCAAAATCGTCCGATCTGGCGTACGTGATCTACACGTCGGGTTCGACCGGGAGGCCGAAGGGTGTCGAGGTCACTCATCGCAATCTCGTGAACTTCCTGGAGTCGATGCGCCGGGCGCCCGGCTTCGCGGCGGAGGACGTGCTGCTGGCCGTGACAACGCCGTCGTTCGATATCGCGGCGCTGGAGCTGTTCCTCCCGCTGGTGGCGGGCGGCTCGGTGGTGATCGCCGCGCAGGACGCGGTCTCGGACGGAGAGCAACTACAAGTCCTGCTGGACGAGCACGCAGTCACGGTGATGCAGGGGACGCCGGCCACGTGGCAGTTGCTGGTCCATTCGGGCTGGGGCGGGAAGCCGGGGCTCAAGATGCTCTGCGGGGGCGAGGCATTGCCGCGCCCGCTCGCGGGCGCGCTGCTGCAGCGAGGTGGGGAGTTGTGGAACATGTACGGCCCGACGGAGACGACCGTGTGGTCGGCAGTCGCTCAGGTCGAGGACGAGGACGAAAAGGGAGCGGGGCCGATGCCGATCGGCCGCCCGATTGCGAACACGTTCCTCTACGTCCTGGATCGGCAAAACCGCCCGGTGCCCGAGGGTGTGGTCGGTGAGCTCTGGATCGGTGGCGACGGTGTCGCCCGTGGATACCTGAACCGGCCGGAACTGACGGCGGAACGATTCATGGCGGATCCGTTCCGCGACGAGTCGGGGGCGAGGATGTATCGCACCGGAGATCTGGTGCGCTGGGACTCGCGGGGGCGGCTGTTGTACCTCGGCCGAATCGACGACCAGGTCAAGTTGCGCGGTTTCCGGATCGAACTCGGGGAAATCGAGTCGGTGCTCGCCGAACACCCGGACGTCGAGCAAGCCGCCGCGATCGTGCGCGGGCAAGGTGAGAATCGTCACCTGGTGGCGTTCGCGGTTGCGCGGGAAGGCGGACAAGCGTCCCCAGCGAGGCTTCGGGAGTTCCTGCGGGGTCGGCTGCCCGATTACATGGTGCCGAGTGCGATCGCATTTGTCGACGCCCTGCCGCTGGGAGCCTCGGGCAAGATCGACCGGAAGCGGTTGGCGGCCATCGAGACAGGGCTTGAAGCAGAAGCGAGGACGTACACGGCGCCGCGCGGCCCCGAGGAGGAGGCCGTCGTCGCTGCGTTCTCGGAGGTGTTGGGCGTGGAGGTAGTCGGGGCGCACGAGAACTTCTTCGAACTCGGCGGGCACTCGCTGCTGGCCACACGGCTGGTCTCCCGGATCCGCAGCACGCTGCGCGTGGAGCTGCCACTTCGGGACGTCTTCGAACACCCGACCGTCGCCGGTCTAGCGACCCGCGTGCGCGCTGCGCGCCAGAGCATCGAGGCGGTGGAGAGCGCCGCGCCGATCCGGCAGGTGCCGAGGGACCGCGACCTCGAGCTGTCGTTCGCGCAGCGGCGTCTGTGGGTGCTCGACCAGATGGGGACCGGCGCCGCGTACAACATGAGCCACACCTACCGTCTGCGCGGCACGCTCGATCGAGATGCGCTGGAGGGCAGCCTGCGAGATCTCATCAGCCGGCACGAGGTCCTGCGGACACGATTCGACGTCCGGGACGGGCACCCCTACCAGATCATCGACGAGAGCGTGGACTTGACGCTTGAGGCCACCGACCTCTCCAGCGTCCCGGAGTCCGATCGCGACGTCGAGATTCAAGCCCTGATCGCACGGGGCACGGACAGGGCCTTCGATCTTTCCGCCGGCCCGCTGATCCGGGCGAGGCTGGTCGACCTCGGCAGCGGCGAGTACGTCCTGCTGCTGAACGTGCACCACATCGTGACCGACGCATGGTCGATCGGGCTGATTACGCGGGACCTCGCTGCGCTGTACGAGGCCAGACTGACAGGTGAGCCACCCCGCCTGCCGAGCCTGTCCGTGCACTATGCGGATTTCGCGGCCTGGCAGGTCGAACGCATGCAGGGCGAGACGCTGGAGCGCCAGCTGTCGTACTGGAAGAATCAACTGAGCGGCGACCTCCCGGTCTTGAACCTGCCTACCGACCGTCCCCGTCCGCCGCTTCAGACCTTCCACGGTGCAGCCCGCCAGGTGGCACTGTCGCGCGAGCTGTCCGAGGCGGTGTCGCGGCTCGCTCGCAAGGAAGGCGTCACGGTCGCGATGGTTATGCTGGCAGCGTTCCAGGTACTGCTGTCGAAGTACACGGGCCAGGAGGACGTCGTCATCGGTTCTCCGATCGCGAACCGCACGCGATCGGAGATCGAGGACCTCATCGGCATTTTCGTCAACAGCCTGGTGTTGCGGACCGACCTGTCGGGCGACCCGACGTTCTCCGAGGTGTTGCGACGGGTCCAGAAGCTCTCGCTCGATGCCTACGACCACCAGGACCTGCCCTTCGAACGGTTGGTCTACGAATTGAACCCGGAGCGCGACCTGGCGCAGAACCCGCTGTTCCAGGTCGTGTTCGCGATGCAGAACGTCCCGAGGACCGCGCTGGAGCTGCCGGGCCTGGTGATCGAGGACTACCCGGCGGAAGTCCGGACCATCCGGACCGACCTGGAACTGTTCCTGATCGAGCAGCCCAGCGGCTTCCGGGGCATGTTCGTCTACAACGTCGACCTGTTCGACGCCTCCACGGTGGACCGCATGGCCACGCACCTGACGACGCTGCTCGAGGGTGCGGTCAGCGATCCGGGCAAACGGATCGGCGAGCTTCCGCTGCTGGACCCTGCCGAACGCCATCGCATCGTCGCGGAGTGGAACGAGACGGCCGCCGACTATCCGGACGACATCGGCATCCACCGCTTGTTCGAGGCGCGCGTGGCAGAGTCACCGGATCTGACCGCCCTGCTCCACCGAGGGCGGGAATGGACCTATCGAGAGCTGGAGTCGCGGGCCAACCGTGTGGCGCATGCCCTGCTGGCCCGCGGAGTGCGCCGGAACTCGTTGGTCGGACTCTGCTTCGAGAGGACGCCCGAGATGATCGTGGGGATGCTCGGCATCCTCAAGGCTGGGGGCGCCTACGTGCCGATCGACCCCACCTATCCTCGGGATCGGGTGGCGTTCATGCTGGCCGACTCCGGGGTCGAGACGCTCTTGACCCAGGCCCACCTCCGGGACGCGCTTCCGCCCCACGCGGCCGACGTGCTGTGCCTGGATGCCGATTGGCCGTCGATCGAGGCCTTCCCTGCAGACAATCCGGCGGTCGATGTCTCTCCGGACGACCTCGCGTACGCGATCTACACTTCCGGCTCGACCGGCACGCCGAAGTGCGCGCTGTTGCAGCACCGTGGTTTGTGCAACGTTCCCGGCGAGTGTGCGCGAGTGCTCGACATCCGTCCGGGAAGCCGGGTGCTGCAGTTTGCGTCGCTCAGCTTCGACGCGGCGACCTACGAGATCGTCGGGGCGCTTGCGAACGGGGCGACGTTGGTGCTCGGAGATCCGGACGAGTTGTTGCCCGGTCCGGACTTGCTGGCCTTCCTGAAGCGCCACGCCATCGAGATCATGACCCTGCCTCCGACGGCCCTGGCCGTCCTTCCGGTCGACGAACTGCCTGCGCTCCGGACGGTGGCTGTTGCGGGCGAGCCCTGTTTCCCCGATCTGGTCGAGCGTTGGGCACCGGGGCGGCGCTTTTTCAACCTGTATGGCCCGACCGAGACCACGATCTGGGCCACGCGGGCGCAGCTGCGGCCCGGGGAGCCGGTCCACATCGGCCGGCCGATCGCCAACACGCGGGTGTACATCCTTGATAGGCACCTCGAGCCCGTGCCGGCCGGAGTACCGGGAGAGCTGTGTATCGGCGGAGTCGGGGTCGCCCGCGGCTACCGCAACCGTGCGGAACTGACTGCCGAACGATTCGTGCCCGACCCGTTCTGCGAGGAGCCGGACGCCCGGCTGTACCGCACGCAGGACCTGGCGCGTTTCCGTGCGGACGGCAACATCGAGTTCCTGGGCCGCATCGACCACCAGGTCAAAGTGCGCGGCTATCGCATCGAATTGGGCGAGATCGAGGCCGCCATCGACCGACATCCGTCGGTGCGTGAGAGCGTCGTACTGGCCCGAGAGGACGCCCCGGGCGATCGTCGCCTGGTCGCCTACATTACCGAGGCTCCAGCTGCGGAACGATCGGGCTCCGATCTCGGCGAGAAGGTGCGGCAGGACGACCACGTCTCGCACTGGGAGACGCTCTACGAGCAGTCGTATGACGCAACGCGGGCGCTCGACGCCGGCATGTTCAACATCTCCGGATGGAACAGCAGCTACACGAACGACCCGATCCCGGCCGAAGAAATGCGAAAGTGGGTTGACGGCACCGTGGAGGCTATTCTCGCGCACCACCCGCAGCGGGTCCTGGAGCTCGGTTGCGGCAACGGCCTGCTGCTCTTCCGCGTGGCACCGCACTGCGAGCAGTACCTCGGCTGTGATTTCGCGCAGGCTGCCCTCGACTACATCGAAGGGAACCTGGGCGTGCTGGGGGAAGCGGCAGGGGCGGTGACCCTCCGCAGGCAGCGCGCCGACGACTTCACCGGCATCGGGAAGGGCGCGTTCGACACCATCGTCCTGAACTCCGTGGTCCAGTACTTCCCCGCCGCGGACTACCTGCTCCGGGTCCTGGAAGGAGCGATCGATGCCGTTGGCCCCGGGGGGCGGATCTTCATCGGGGACGTGCGCAGCCTGCCGCTGTTCCGTGCCTTCCATACGTCCGTGCAAGCCTTCCGGGCGGAGCCCGAGCTCTCCGCTGTGCAGCTGCGCCAGCGCGTCGATCACCACCTCAACCAGGACCAGGAACTGGTCGTGGAACCCGAGCTGTTCGTCGGCCTCCAGAGGTTGTTCCCTCGGGTCACCAGGGTCAGCATCAGGCCCAAGGTCGGTGGCTACGACAACGAGTTGAGCCGGTTCCGCTACGACGTGACGCTTCATCTCGACGAGCCTGCGGTCGAGACGCCCGCCGTTCGTTGGCTCGACTGGGATCCGGGACGGTCGAACCCGGAGGCGCTCGAGCACGAATTGGCCGGATCGGAGCCCGAAGTCCTGGGCATCCGTGGCGTGCCGAACGCACGGGTCCTCGCCGACGTTTTCGCCGCGGAGCGGCTCGACGACGACCGGTGCCCATCCACGGCCGGTGCGTTGATCGAGGAGGCACGAAAGGCCGCTTCGGGGATCGGCGTCGATCCGGACCGATTCGTCTCCATGTCCCAGCACTTGCCCTACGACGTCCTGGTCGACTGGGCAGCGCCCCGGCACGATGGTGCCTACGACGTGCTGTTCGTCCGGAGGAACGGCGGTCCCTCCGGGCCTCCCCGGCCCGTGGCGTTCCCGCGGGCGACGCCGCGGACCCGGCCCTGGGCGAACTACACGAATGATCCGTTGCGCGGGCGCCGCGTGCGTCAGCTCGTCCCGGAACTCCGTCGACACCTGCAGGCCACCCTTCCGGAGTTCATGGTGCCGTCGGCGTTCGTCGTTCTCGACCGGTTCCCAACGACACCGAGCGGCAAAGTCGACCGGAAGACGTTGCCCGCACCCGATGCCGTGCGGCCGGAGTCGGCCGGCGCGTTCGCGTTGCCGAGGAACAAGGCAGAGGAGATCCTCTCGAGCGTCTGGGCGCGCGTTCTGGGCATCGAACGGATCGGTATCCACGACAACTTCTTCGAACTCGGCGGCGACTCCATATTGAGCATCCAGGTCGTGGCGGCGGCGCGGGAGGCGGGACTCCGGTTCGGCGCTCGCGACCTGTTCCAGCACCAGACCGTTGCGGAGTTGGCGGCGGCCGCGCAGCTCCTGCTCCACGACGACGCCGATCAGGGCCCGGTCACGGGGCCCATGCCGTTGACCCCGATCGAGCTCTGGTTCCTGAATCAACATCCGCGGGACGCTCACCACTTCAACCAGGCGCTGTTTCTCGAGTCGACCGAGGTGCTCGACTCGGACGTTGTGCGCGAAGGCTTGCAGCACCTGATCGAGCACCACGACGCCCTGCGCTCCCGGCTGAGAAGGGACCACGGCGGCTGGATCAAGGAGATCGTGGAGCCGGGAGTCGAGGTGCCGCTCGAGACGGTCGAGGTTCCCGCGCTCGACGCCCGGGCGCGGCGTGCATTCGTGGAGCGCGAGGCGGCGAGGGTCCAGGCGAGCCTCGATCTGGAGCACGGGCCGCTGCTTCGGCTCGCGCTGTTCCGGACACCAGGCATCGCGGATCACCTGCTGTTCGTGATCCATCACCTCGCCGTGGATGCCGTGTCGTGGCCGATCCTGGTGCAGGACCTTCAGAGCGCGCTGGACTCGCTCCGGCGAGGCCAGCCGGTGGTGTTCCCGCCGAAGAGCACGTCGGTCACGCGGTGGGCCGAGGCGCTGGCCGAACACGCCGCGACCCCGAAGCTGCTGGACCAGGCGGCCTACTGGCTCGAGCTTCCGCTTCAAGACGTCGGCCGAGTCCCCAGGGATCACGACGACGGGGACAACACCGTGTCGTCGGTCGGCACGGCGACTGTGTCTCTCTCGGAGAGTTCGACGACCGCGCTCCTTCAGAGAGTGCCCGCAGCCTATGGCACCCGCATCAACGACGTCCTGCTCACCGCGCTCGCCCGCACCCTGGGACGGTGGACTGGAAGCGAATGCCACATCGTCGATGTCGAGGGACACGGGCGCGATCCGTTCGCGGACGGACTCGATCCGTCGAGGACGGTCGGTTGGTTCACATCGATCTATCCCGTGCTGCTCGCGGCCCCGGCGGGGCAACCGCCTGGTGATGCGCTCAAAGAGACCAAGCAACGGCTGCATTCCCTGCCGGACGGCGGACGCGCGCACGGCCTCGTCCGCTGGGTCGCGCCGGACGCCGCGCTGTCGAACCTGCTGCGCAGGATCCCGCCGGCGGAGATCGCCTTCAACTACCTGGGACGGTTCGACGGCACCGACGGCACCGGTGGCGGACTGCTGCGGCCGAGCGACTGGCCGTGCGGTCCGATGCGGAGCCCCCGAATGCGCCGGGCGCACTTGCTGGAGATCAACGCAGTCGTCCAGGGCGGGCGGTTCGCGGTGACGTGGGCGTTCAGCCGGGCCGTGCATCGCGAGGAAACCGTGAAGCAGCTTGCCGGCGCGTTCTTGGACGAACTCACCTCACTCATTGAACACTGCGAATCTCCGGAAGCGGGAGGGTATACACCCTCGGACTTCGGGAAGTTCGGGTGGGACCAGGATGATCTCGACGACATCCTGAGCGAAGCCGGAGAGGGAAAATAGCATGGCGCCAAGGAACATCGAGGATATCTACCCGCTGTCCCCGATGCAGAAGGGCATGATGTTCCACAGCCTGGCCGAACCGGGCCTGGGTGTGTACGTCGAGCAGACGCGGATCCAGATCTCGGGCGTCGACGTCGACACGTTCCGGCAGGCGTGGGAACGAATCGTGGCCCGACACGCCGCGCTGCGTACGTCCGTGGTAGGCACCGGGCGCAAGGAGCCGGTGCAGGTGGTCCGGAAGCATGTCGACCTGCCCTGGACCGAGTACGACGGCCGGTCGATGTCGGCGGACCAGCAGGAGTCGTGGATCGCGGAGTTTCTGCGACAGGATCGGGAACGGAGTTTCCGGCTGGACGAGCCGACGCTGATCCGCCTGACGTTCCTGCGCACCGGCGAAAGTGCGGGGGAGTTGGTGTGGACGCTGCACCACATCGCGCTGGATGGCTGGAGCGGCCCGCTGGTGCTGCGCGATGTCGTGAGAACCTACGACGCGCTTCGCAACGGCGTCGAGCCTGAACTGGTCCCCGTGCGCCCGTTCCGCGACTACATCCAGTGGTTGCAAGGCCAGGATCTGTCGCGGGCCGAGGCGTACTGGCGCGCACGGCTGGCCGGATTCACGCAACCCACGGTGCTCGCCGCGGACCGTGGCGGCTCGACCGGGCCCGCGGTCGTGGACTACCGCGAGGATCACCTCAACCTGACTGTCGAGCAGACCGCGGCCATCAGGCGCCTCGCGTCGGAAAGCCGGGTGACGCCGAATATCGTCGTCCAGGCCGCATGGTCGCTCCTGTTGGGGCGATACAGCGGAGAAGACGATGTTGTCTTCGGCGTGGTGGTGTCGTGCAGGCCCGACGACATCCCCGGGGCCGACACGATGGTCGGGATGTTCGTCAACACGCTGCCGTTCCGGGCGTCCCTTCCGCCCGAGGCGACCATCGGGACCTGGTTGAAGTCGATACAGGGTGATCTCGCCGAGCAGAGACAGTACGAGTACAGCCCGTTGTGGGAGGTGCAGCGCTGGGCCGCGGTGGCCCCCGGCACGCCGCTGTTCGAGAGCGTGTACGTGTTCGAGAACCAGCCGGTTACCGGTGCCGACGTGCGAGCGGGGTCGAGCCTTACCATGCGGATGAGGCCGATGCCGTCGCGCATCGGGTATCCGCTGATGCTGTTGGTGGTCCCCACGGACGAACTGCGGTTGGCGGTAACGTACGACGCCGCGCGGTTCGAGGGCGACACGGTACGGCGTCTGCTCGGACACCTGCGCCGCGTCCTCGTGCAAATGGCAGCTGATCCCAACGCGCGGCTCTCCGACATCAACCTGCTCGATGGCGAAGAGCGCGGGCGCGTCGTCGTCGAGTGGAACCGGACGGAGAAGGACTATCCGACCGACGCCTGCCTTCACCAGCTCTTCGAACGTTGCGTGGACGAGCATCCCGACGATCTGGCCCTGATCGCCGGCGACGCCCGACTCACCTACCGCCAACTGGACGTCGAAGCCAACCGGCTCGCAGCACACCTTCGGGGACTTGGTGTCGGTCCGGACGTACCGGTGGCGCTATGCCTCGCTCGTTCCCCGGAGATGGTGACGGCCATCCTGGCAGTCCTGAAGGCCGGCGGCGCCTACCTTCCGCTCGATCCCGCCTACCCGGCCGACCGCCTGGCGTACCTGCTGCAGAACGCGAGAGCCGCAGTGGTCATCACTCGCGAAGGTCCGGGCGGCGGCTTGCAATTCCCGGAGGGGGACGACGGTACGCCGACGGTGGTGCGACTCGACCTCGACGCCGGCGCGATCGCGTCGTGCTCGTCGGAACGCCCCGCGTCAGGCGTGCGTCCGGAGCACCTCGCCTACCTGTTGTACACATCGGGTTCGACCGGGCGACCGAAAGGGGTCGCCATGCCGCACGCCCCGCTGGTCAATCTCATGCACTGGCAGTTCCAGCGTTCCGCCGTCGGTCGGGGAAGCCGGACGCTTCACTTCGCGCCGTTCAGCTTCGACGTCTCCTGCCAGGAGGTGTTCGCCACGCTGGGCTCCGGCGGCACGCTGGTGCTGGCAACCGAGGACGAACGGCTCGATCCGGAGGCCCTGCTCGAGTTGATCCGATCCGAGTGCGTGGAGCGCGCGTTCATGCCGTATGTCGCACTCCAGCACCTCTGCGAGGTCGCGATCAAGGCCGGTCGCGTTCCGGAGCAGCTGTCCGAGGTGATCACGGCGGGCGAGCAGTTGCAGATCACGCCTGCCGTAGCGGCGTTCTTTGAGCGGATTCCCGGCAGCACTCTCGACAACCAGTACGGGCCTACGGAGTGCCACGTGGTGTCGGCGCTGAGATTGTCGGGCAACCCGCGCGAGTGGCCCCTCCTCCCCGGGATCGGACGGCCGATCTCGAACGTACGGCTCTACATCCTCGACAATCGGCTTCAGCCGGTACCGGTGGGAGTTCCGGGGGAACTCTACATCGGCGGCAAGGCCCTGGCGCGCGGCTACCTGTACGACGATGACCTGACGGCCAGGAGGTTCGTGCGCGACCCGTTCGCCGACGACGAAGATGCGCGCATGTACCGCACGGGTGATCTGACGAGCTTCGAGTCGGACGGAGAGATCCGGTTCCTCGGACGGATCGACGACCAAGTCAAGCTGCGTGGCTTCCGCGTCGAACTGGGCGAGGTAGAGTCGCGGCTCTCCGAACATCCGGACGTGCGGCAGGCCGTTGCGGTCATCCGCGAGGACCGCCCCGGAGATCGCCGCCTGGTCGCGTACATTCTGCCGCAGCCGAGCCGGGTCATTACTGCCGGGGAGCTCCGGCAGTTCCTGGCCGAGCGCGTTCCCGAATACATGATTCCCGCGGCGTTCTCCGTGGTGTCCGAGGTTCCGCTGACGCCCAGCGGCAAGGTCCATCGCAAGGCCCTCGAGGCGGCCGAGTACGCGCCGCTCGAAATGCGGGATCACTACGTCGCGCCGCGCGGCCCGCTGGAGGAGGCCCTGGTCGGCATCTGGTCCGAAATCCTCGGAGTGCACGACCCGGGGATCCACGACGATTTCTTCCAGTTGGGCGGTCACTCGCTGATGGCTACCCAGCTGGTGTCCCGAGTACGCGATGCTCTGAAAGTCGAGCTCCCGCTGCGCGCGCTGTTCGATCGGCCGACGGTCGCGAAGCTGGCCGCTGAGATCGAGCGCCTGCGCCGCGAGGGCGCATCGGTTCCCGATCTCGTCCCGCGGCCGCGTGGCGCCACTCTCGAGCTGTCGCCCGGGCAGCAGCGTCTCTGGGTGCTCGACCAGATGGGGTCCGCCGGGGCGTACAACATTCACCGCGCCTACCGCCTGAGCGGCACGCTCGATCGCGATTCGCTCGAGGGAAGCCTGCGAGACCTCACCCGAAGGCACGAAGCGTTGCGCACCCGCTTCGTTGTACGGGATGGGCAGCCCTGCCAGGTCATCGACGAGAATGTGGACTTGACGCTCGAGGTCAGCGACCTTTCCAGCGTCAGGCGGTCCGAACGTGACCTTGCGATCCAGGCCTTGATCGATCGGGATGCGGGCAAGGCCTTCGATCTCACTGTCGGCCCGCTGATTCGGGCGAGGCTGATCGAACTGGGCAGCGACGAATACGTGCTCTTGTTGAGCATGCACCACATCGTGTGCGACGGGTGGTCGATGGGGTTGCTGGCGCGGGACCTCGCTGCGCTGTACGGCGCGCGACGGACCGGTGAGCCGCCCCGGCTGCCGGAACTGACCGTGCAGTACGCAGACTTCGCGGTGTGGCAGAACGAACGCCTGCAGGGCGAGTTGGCGGACCGCCAGCTGTCGTACTGGAAGGACAAGCTGGGCAAAGGTCTCCCGGTCTTGAACCTGCCCACCGATCGTCCCCGGCCCCCGGTTCAGACCTTCCGTGGCGCGTCCCATCGGCTGGCACTATCACGTGAGTTGTCCGATGCGGTTTCGCGCCTCGCGCGCAAGGAAGGCGTCACCGTCGCAATGGTCCTGCTGGCGGCGTACCAGGCGCTGCTGTCGCGCTACACGGGCCAGGAGGATATTGTCGTCGGTTCTCCGATCGCGAACCGTACGAGATCGGAGATCGAAGACCTGATCGGCTTCTTTGTCAATAGCGTGGTGTTGCGTGCGGACCTCTCAGGCAACCCGACGTTCTCCGAAGTATTGCGACGGGTCCAGCAGCTGTCGCTGGATGCCTACGACCACCAGGACCTGCCGTTCGAGCGGCTGGTTCACGAGTTGAACCCGGAGCGCGACCTGGCGCGGACGCCGCTCTACCAGACGGTGTTCGCGATGCAGAACGTACCTCGGATCGAGCTGCAGCTGCCGGGCGTCGTGATCGGGGACTACCCGGTGGAGGCCCATACCGCGCGTTTCGACCTGGAACTGTATCTCCACGAGCATCCCACCGGAATCAGGGGGGTCTTCTCCTACAACGTTGACCTGTTCGACGCCTCCACCGTGGAGCGTATGGCGGCGCATCTGACGACGCTGCTCGAGGGTGCCGTCAGCAACCCGGAAACGCGGCTTTCCGAGCTTCCGCTCCTCGACCCGGGCCACCGTGATCGGGCCATCGTCGAGTGGAACGAAACGAGGACGGCGTACCCCCGCGACAAGACGGTCGACCGCTTGTTCGAGGAGCATGTCGAGCGAACGCCGGCGGCGGCGGCGGTGGCGTTCGAAGACCAGACGCTCTCCTACCAGGAGCTCAACGCGCGGGCCAACCAGCTCGCCCACTACCTGAGGAAACGCGGGGTAGGCCCCGAGGTACTCGTGGGCATCTTCGTGGAGCGCTCCTTGGACATGGTGGTGGGGCTCCTTGGTGTCCTCAAGGCTGGCGGCGCTTACGTGCCCCTTGATCTGACGGAGCCCGCCGACCGGATCGCATTCGTGCTGGAAGACACCGCAGTGAGGGTGCTGATCACCGGGCGCGATCACCTCGACAATCTCCCGGAGCACGCGGCCGAGGTCATCTGCCTGGACCGAGACGGCAGTGACATCGATAAGGAGAGCGAGGCCAATCCCGGAAGCGGCGTCGACCCAGACAATCTGGCCTACGTCATCTACACCTCCGGCTCGACGGGACGGCCCAAGGGTGTGCAGATCGAGCACCGGCAGCTCCTGAACTACACCCTGGGCGTCCTCGATCTGTTGAAGCTCCCGCAGGGTGCCCACTTCGCGACGGTCTCCACCCTGGCGGCAGATCTTGGCAATACGCCGATCTTCGGCGCGCTCTGCAGCGGCGGGTGTCTCCACGTGATGTCCGAGGAACGCATAAGGAACGGCGGCGCGTTTGCGGAATACATGAAGGCAAAGGCAGTCGACTGCGTGAAGATCGTGCCGTCGCATCTCGAAGCCCTGCTTGCTGCTGCGGCCAACCCCGCGGACGTCCTGCCGAGGCGAATGCTCGTTGTCGGTGGGGAAATCTGCTCGTGGGCACTGGTGGAGCGGGTGCAGCACCTTTCGCGATCGTGCGCGATCGTGAATGAATACGGCCCGACCGAGACGACCGTCGGGGTCGTGAGCCATCGAGTGCGTCTGAGCGAGCGCGAGCGCTTTCCCTGGGGGCCTCCGGTCGGGAGGCCGAACGCCAACACCCAGGTCTACATTCTGGACCCGCAACAACAACCCGTCCCCATCGGCATTCCGGGGGAGCTCTACATCGGAGGAGAGGGCGTCGCGCGGGGATATCTGAGCCGCCCCGAGCAGACAGCCGAGAAGTTCGTGCCCGATCCCTTCCGTAGCGAGCCGGATGCGCGGCTGTACAGAACAGGGGACCTCGCTCGCTACCGAGCCGACGGCAACATCGAGTTCATGGGCCGGATCGACCATCAGGTCAAGTTGCGCGGCTTCCGGATCGAACTCGGCGAAATCGAGTCGGTGCTCGTCGAGCAACCGGACATCGAGCAAGCCGCCGCGATGGTGTGCGGTGAAGGAGACGGGCGCCACCTGGTCGCGTACGTGGTGGAGCGTGCCCGCGGAGAAGCAACTCCGGCGCGGCTTCGGGAGTTCCTGCGGCGTCGGCTTCCCGAGTACATGGTGCCGTCGGCGTTCGTGATTCTCGACGCGCTGCCGCTCACCCCGAATGGGAAGGTCGACCGCCGCGCGCTTCCCGCACCCGTCGTGGGCCGACCGTCGGAGCAAGCGTACGTCGCCCCGCGGAGCGAGATCGAAGAGAAGATTGCAGCGATCTGGCGTAGCGTGCTCGGCGTCGAATCCGTTGGGGCCCGGGACAACTTCTTCGACCTGGGGGGGCATTCGCTGCGTCTGCTGCAGGTCCACCGGCGGCTGGTCGAGGAGTTGGGGAGGGATCTGCCGGTCACCGACCTCTTCGAGTATCCCACCGTGGAGGGGCTCGCGAACCACCTGAGCGGGAAGCGGGACACGGCTCCCGGACTACACACGAGCGCCAAGTCCCGGCTCGCCCGGCGCGGAGCGGCTCACGGCAACGCGGTCGCGGTGATCGCGATGGCGGGCCGCTTTCCCGGTGCCGCGGACGTCGAGAGGTTCTGGGAGAATCTCAGGGACGGAGTGGAGTGCGTACGGTCATTCACGGACGAGGAGTTGAGGGCGGCCGGACTACCGGAGCACCTCGTGACGCACCCGAGATTCGTCAGGACGCGGGCCGTCCTGGACGACATCGATCTCTTCGACGCCCGGTTCTTCGGGTACTCCCCCCGGGAGGCCGAGCTGATGGACCCCCAGCAGCGGGTCTTCCTGGAATGCTCTTGGGAGGTCCTCGAGCGCGCCGGCTACGATCCGGGTCGGTACGAGGGGATGATCGCGGTCTATGCAGGGATGAACACGAGCTCGTACGTGATGAACCTGCAGTCCCAGCCCGAACTCATGTCGTCGGCCGGGGGCATGCAGTCCTCGTTATCCGTCGACAAGGACTATCTCGCGACGCGCGTGTCGTACGATCTCAACCTGCGCGGGCCGAGCATGACCGTTCAGACCGCATGCTCAACCAGCCTGGTAGCGGTTCACGAAGCGTGCCGATCACTTCTGGATCATGGCTGCGACATCGCCTTGGCCGGCGGCGTCTGCATCGGGGTTCCCGTTGTGAACGGTGTCGTGTACGAACCCGGCGGGATTCTGTCCGCCGACGGACACAATCGGACGTTCGACGCCCGCGCTGACGGGACTGTGGCCAGCAGCGGCTCTGCCGTCGTCGCGCTCAAACGGCTGGAGGACGCGCTGGCCGACGGTGACCAGATCCACGCCGTCATTCGCGGGACCGCGGTCAACAACGACGGTTCGGCCAAGGTCGGTTTCACCGCCCCCAGCGTCGAAGGCCAGGCCGCGGTGATCGCGCTGGCCCAGGCGTCCGCAGGAGTCGATCCGGAGTCCATCTCCTATGTCGAGGCTCACGGCACGGCGACAGCCCTGGGGGACCCGATTGAGGTCGCCGCTCTGACGAAGGTCTTCCGCGAGCGGACCGCGAAACGCGCGTTCTGCGGCCTGGGTTCCCTGAAGTCGAACATGGGACACCTCAGCGAAGCCGCGGGCGTGGCGGGGCTGATCAAGACGGTCCTTGCGATGGAACATGGCCAGCTGCCGCCGAGCCTGCACTTCGATAACCCGAATCCGAATATCGACTTCGACGACAGCCCGTTCTACGTGGTGTCAGAGCTTCGGGACTGGACGACGCCCTCCGGCGTGCCGCGTCGGGCGGGCGTCAGTGCGTTCGGCTTGGGCGGCACGAACGCCCACGCGATCCTGGAAGAGGCGCCGGCGCTGGACGCGACGGGGCCGTCGAGGCCGTGCCAACTGTTGATGCTGTCGGCCAAGAGCCGAGAGGCTCTCGACGTGGCCGCGACGAGCCTCGCCAGCCATCTCGAAGGACATAGCGACCTGAACCTGGCCGACGTGGCGTATACGCTGCAGGTCGGGCGCGGGGAGTTCCGGCATCGGCGGGCGGTGCTCTGCCGCGACGCGAGCGAAGCCGTTCAAGCGCTGCGCGGCGGTGCCGCCGAGCGGGTCTGGACCAGGCACGCGCCGGAGCGCGCACCGTCCGTCGTGTTCATGTTCCCGGGCCACGGCCATCAACACATGGACATGGGCCGCGAGCTGTACGAGACCGAAGCGGTATTCCGCGACGTGGTCGACGAGGGGCTCGAGTACCTTCGGGACGAGCTCGACTTCGACCTGCAGGGCTTCCTCTATCCGGCCGAGGCCGACAGCGCCGATCCGGCGGCCGTGCTGGACCGTCCGACGATCTTCCAGCCCGCGCTGTTTCTCGTCGACTACGCGATGGCGAAACTCTGGCAGTCGTGGGGTGTCGAGCCGGTCGCCTGCATCGGCCACAGCCTGGGGGAGTACGTGGCCGCGTGCGTGTCCGGTGTGCTGAGTTACCGGGATGCGCTGCGGATCGTGTCGCTTCGTGGCCGCCTGATGGAGAAGTCTCCCGACGGCGCGATGCTGTCGATCCCGTTCGACGAAGACCATGTCCGTGCCTTGCTGGAGAACGAGGAGGGGATCTGGCTGTCCGCGGTCAATGCTCCGTCGCTGTGTCTCGTTTCCGGCGACCCGACGCGGATCGCAGTGTTCGAGGAGCGTCTGACGCGGGACGGTGTGGAGTGCAGCCGCGTGGCCGCCACGCACGCGTACCACTCCGGGCTGATGGAGGGGGGTGTGCGACCGCTCGTAGACGCCGTCGGGAAGGCGGCACTCGGCTCGTTGGGCATTCCGTTCATGTCCAACCTGACGGGCGACTGGATCACGGAGTCGGAGGCCCGGAGTCCCGAATACTGGGGACTCCACCTCCGGGAGCCGGTTCGCTTCGCCGAGGGGATGGAGCGGATCCTGAAGATGCCAGATCAGATCCTCCTCGAGATCGGTCCCGGCCAGATCATGACCTCACTGGCGCGCATGCATGACGCGTGCGATCCCGGCAGGGTTCTGATCTCGTCGATGCGTCATCCGAAGGCGGAGGTCTCGGATGCGGCGGTGGTCATGGGTGCCGTCGCTCGCCTCTGGACGGCGGGAGGCCGGTTGTCCTGGCCGGGCTTCTACCGGGATGAGTCTCGCCGCCGCGTGACGCTGCCCACGTACCCGTTCCAGCGGCAGCGCTTCTGGATCGACCGGGTCAGGAAGCCGGTCGAACGAGTCGCGGGTTCCCTGGGTCCGAGAAGGAACATCGCCGATTGGTACTACACGAGGTTCTGGCGGCGGACGAGTCTCTCCGAAGGCGGTCCCTCGACGGCCTCGGACCGAGGCGCTGAGGCCCGCTGCGTGGTCTTTGGAGACGGCTCGGACTTCGCGCGGCGGTGCGTGGAGAGACTCAAGGCCGACGGCCGACAGGTGTTCGAGGTGACGACCGGCGCGCGCTACGAGCGGACGGGCGACAGGATCACCCTCGATCCGAGGTCGCAGGCCGACTATCAGCGGCTCGTCGGCGACCTGGCGCGGGACGACGGTTGCCCCGGACTCGCCGTTCACCTCTGGGGCACCACGCCCGCTCCGGCCTCCCTGCGCCAGGAGGATGCGCTGGTTGACGAGGTGCAGTACCGCGGCTACTTCAGCCTGTTCTTCCTGGTGCGGGCGTTGGCGGACGCGGAAGCCTCGAACGGACTGCGCATCTTCGCCGTCACGGAGGGCGTGCACGACGTGACGGGCGCCGAGTCCATCTGCGCCGAAAAGGCGACGGTCCTCGGCGCGGTTCGAGTGATCGACCACGAGTTCACGAAGGTGTCCTGCCGGAACGTCGACTTCTCGGCAGACGACCTGCAACGGCGCGCGCCGGATGCGGTGGACGCGCTGATTCGCGAGATCGACGGCGCCGCGGCCGACACCGACTCCGACGCCGTGGTCGCCTATCGCAACGGACGCCGTTGGGTCGAGTCGTTTTCGCCCGTGCGCCTGGTCGAGCCAAAAGGCGACTCGACGGCCCGCCTGCGGGAGCGTGGAACATATCTCGTCACCGGTGGCTTGACCGGCGTCGGACTCGTTCTGGCGAACTGCCTGGCCGAATGGTGCCACGCGAACCTCGTGCTCGTGGGCCGAACTCCGTTGCCGGACAGATCGGAGTGGGCGGAATACCTCCGTGGAGACGGAAACGACGAGTCCGTGAGCCGCCGGATACGCGCGGTGCAGTCTCTGGAGGCGAGCGGTGCGCAGGTCATGGCATGCGCTGCGGACGTGTCCGATCCGGTTGAGATGCAGAAGGTGCTGAAGGACGCAAGGACCCATTTCGGTCCGATTCACGGGGTGGTCCATGCGGCCGGCGTTACGGCGGGCGGCCTCATGGCAATCCAGTCTCCGGACAGACCGTGGTTCAGTTTCGGGCCGAAGCTGATGGGAGCTCGCGTCCTGGAACGCTCGCTGAGCCAGGAACGCCTGGACTTCTTCGTAGTCTGCTCGTCCCTCAATACCGTCATCGGCGTACCCGGCGTGGCGGACTACTCGGCGGCGAACGCCTACCTCGATGCATTCGCCCGGTGCCACGCGGCGAGTACCGGTCGCTTCTGCGTCTCCGTGAACTGGAGTCGCTGGCGTGAAGTCGGTATGGCGGTGGAGGCCGCAGGAGCACCGCTTCCGGAGGGTCAGGGCATCTCCAACCAGGAAGGTGGAGAGGTGTTCCGCCGGATCCTGCGCGGCGCGGAAGAGCCGAACGTCCTGGTGTCCGAGACCGACCTTCCGCTCCTGCTTCGGTCCGCTCGGTCCCAGCGCTACCAACTCCCCGCCGGGTCTGAGTCCACCGACAAGCAGGAGCGCGAGACGGCCGAGGCACCGAGCGGGCGCCATCTCTACCCGCGCCCCGAGCTTCCGACGGACTTCGTTCCACCGGAGACACAGACCGAGCTGGCGCTCGCGGAGATCTGGTCCGCGGTTCTCGGGATCGACGGCATCGGAGTCAACGACAACTTCCTCGAACTCGGCGGCAGCTCACTGGTGGCGATCAAGGTCCTGTCGCGGGTTCGCGAGACCCTCAAGGTCGAGCTCCAGCTCCACAAGTTGTTCCTCATGCTCACTATCGGGGAGCTTGCCAAACACATCGATGGTCTCATGTGGGCGAAGGAAGGGCAGTCCTGCGCCACGGTCGGTGAGAGCGAAAGTCGTGAAGAGGGAACCCTATGATCACGCACCAACTGCTCGCCGAGCTACGAAAGAGGGACATCCGCCTGTGGCTCGAGGGCGATCAACTCAAGTACAGCGCACCGACCGGCGCGCTTACGGCCGAGCTTCGCGCCGAGATCGCTTCCAAACGCGGGGAACTGGTCGAGCTTCTACGTGATTCGGACGCTCCAGGGGAGACTGTCCCCCTGGTTCCCATTCCGCGAGACCAGCAGCTTGAGCTGGCGTTCGGCCAGCAGAGGCTGTGGTTCATCGACCAGCTGGAAGGGGCGAGCCACACCTACAACATCACCAGGAACCTCCGATTGAGGGGCCCTCTTCGTGTAGACCTGCTGCAGCGGAGCCTGGATGCGATCGTGACCCGGCACGAAACCCTGCGATCGAGATTCCCGACGGTCGATGGCAGGCCGCGCCTGGTCATCGACGGACGACCAGCGATGGAACTTCAGTTCGAGGATCTCGGTTCGCTGCCGGCGGAGACGCGCCTGGAAGAGGGCAGGCGCCTTGCCCTCGAGCAGAGCGCGCGTTCGTTCGACCTGGGCAAGGGCCCGATGATCCGAGCCGCACTCCTCCGGCTCGACGACGACGACCACATCTTTCACGTGTCCATGCACCACATTGTCTCCGACGGCATGTCGCTCCACTTGTTCTTCAGCGAGCTTGCTGCGCTGTACGAGGCCTTCCTTGATGGCCGGCCGTCGCCGTTGCCGGAGCTCGAGCTTCAGTACGCGGACTACGCCCAGTGGCAGCGGGAGATGCTGCAAGGGCCGTATCTCGAGCGGGATCTGAAGTACTGGCGAACGCTTCTCGGCGTAGACTTGCCGTCCGTCGACTTGCCGATGGACCGGCCCAGGCCGACGAGCCAGAGCCATCGAGGCGGCACCGAAATGGTGACGCTGTCCGTCGACGAAACCGCCTCACTCAGGGAGCTCTGCCAGCGTCGGGGCGTCACTTCGTTCATGATGCTGCTGGCTGCGTTCAAGGTTCTGCTGTGGCGGTCCAGTGGACAGACCGATCTGGTAATCGGCACACCGATCTCCGGAAGGAGTCATCGGAAAGTCGAGGGACTGATCGGCTTCTTCGTAAACAACCTCGTCCTGCGGACGAACCTCGCCGGCGATCCGACCTTCCCGGAGCTGCTGGGGCGTGTCCGGCAGGTCGTACTCGGCGCGTTTGCGCGGCCGGACGTGCCCTTCGAGAAGCTGGTCGAGGAGCTGCGGCCCGAGCGGGACCTCGGCCGCAATCCACTGTTCCAGATCCTGTTCAACCACCTCGAACTGGACCAGAAGGGGAGTGAGGGCCGCCTCGGCCCCGTGCAGGTGCAGATGCTCGGGTCCGATCTCGATTTCGCACGATTCGACCTTTCGATCCACTGCATCGAGTCCCGCGAGCGCGTCGTGATTCGGATCGAGTATGCGCGCGATCTGTTCGATGCAGAGACCGTTCAGCGGCTGCTGAAGCACTACAGGTACCTGCTGCTGCAGATCGGACAGAATGAGGATCGGCCGATCTCTCAACTCCAGCTGATGGACGAGAGCGAGCGCCAACAGCTTCTCGTGGATTGGAATCGCACGGAACGCGACCTGCCTTCTGATCGCTGCGTACCGCAACTGTTTCAGGACTGGGCCCGGACGCGTCCCGACGCGCCGGCTGTCGTGTTCGAGGGATGCGCGCTGAGCTACGCCGAACTCGATACCAGAGCGAGGACGCTGGCTTGCCGGCTGCGCGCACTCGGGGTCGGTTCCAACGATCGCGTCGCGCTGTATTTCGATCGATCCCTGGAGATGATCGAAGGCCTGATGGGCGTTCTGGCATCCGGGGCAGCGTATGTACCGCTGGACCCGGTCTATCCGGGCGAGCGCATCCGGTTCATGCTCGAGGACTCCGGCGCCAAGGTCGTGCTGACCCATTCGTCCAGGGCCAGCGATCTCCCCGCGGGAATCCCGCACGTGATCTGCCTCGACGGGGACCCGGAACCAGAAGCTGCAGGGCACGGCCGACAATCGCTCCCAGACGCCGAGCCCGAGAACCTGGCGTACGTCATGTACACCTCCGGGACTACGGGTCGTCCCAAGGGCGTGCAGATCGAGCACCGGCAGTTGCTGAATTACGCCGAGGCCGTCCTCGAGCGGTTGGACGTTCCTCCGGGCTCGCACTTCGCGACGGTCTCCACCCTGGCCGCAGATCTCGGGAACACGTCGATCTTCGGCGCCCTGTGCAGCGGCGGCTGTCTCCACGTGATGTCCGAGGAACGGATCGGAAACGGAGACGCGTTCGCCGACTACATGAGGGCGAACGCGGTCGACTGCGTGAAGATCGTGCCGTCGCACCTGGAAGCCCTGCTTACGGCGGCGGCCAGCCCCGCGCATGTTCTGCCCCGGCGACTGCTCGTGGTCGGTGGGGAGGTCTGTTCGTGGGGATTGGTGGAGCGGGTGCAATCCCTCGCTCCATGGTGCGCGATCCTCAATCACTATGGGCCAACTGAGACCACCGTCGGGGTCCTGACCCATCGAGTGAGTCCCGGCGACCGCGAGCGCTATCCCTGGGGGCCCCCCGTCGGCAGGCCGATCGCCAACACCAAGGTGTATCTCCTCGGCTCGGACGGAGAACCGGTCGCTGTCGGCGTGGCCGGCGAACTTCACGTCGGCGGTGCGAGCGTCGCGCGCGGGTACCTCAACCGCCCGGAGGAGACCGAGGAGAAGTTCGTCCGCCATCCGGTTGCGGATGGTCGCCTCTACAAGACCGGCGACCTGGCGCGGTACAGCGCCGACGGTGTGCTGCACTTCCTCGGGCGGAAAGACGACCAGGTCAAGGTGAGGGGCTTCCGGATCGAACTGGGCGAGATCGAGTCCCATCTCGATCTTCATGCCGAGGTCGATGCGAGTGCCGTCGTGGTGCACCGGGACGGCGACGGTCCCAAGCGACTCGTCGCGTACGTCGCCTGTTCCGCTTCGCCGCCACCGACACCGTCGGACCTGCGGGAGTACCTGCGGAAGCGTCTGCCGGACTACATGGTCCCGGCCGCCTTCCTCGTGCTCGAGCGCCTGCCGCTCACGCCCAACGGCAAGCTCGACCGGGCTGCGTTGCCCGGTCCGGAGTTTGGTCGCGATGATGCCGACAAGGGCTACGCTGCGCCCCGAAACGCGGCAGAACAGACACTCGCGCGGATCTGGTCGGAGGTCCTGCGGGTCGACAAGATCGGAGTGCACGACGATTTTTTCGAGCTCGGCGGCGAGTCCATTCTCAGCATCCAGATCGTCTCTCGCGCAAACCAGGCGGGCTTGCGCCTGAAGCCGCGGGACCTCTTCGAGAACCCGACCATTGCCGCTCTCGCGGCGGTGGCCGGTTCGGTGCCGACAGTGCTCGCTGAACAGGGCACGGTGACCGGGGAGCTCCCGCTGACGCCGATCCAGCACCGCTGGTTCGAATCGAGACCGGATGAGCCGGACCATTACAACTACGGACGCATGCTCGAAATCCGGGAGCAGGTTGCCCCGGAGATCCTGCGCAGGGCGTGCGAGGCTCTGATCGAGCACCACGATGTGCTCCGGCTCCGCTTCCGTCGCGCTGGAGACGCGTGGGCCCAGGAGATCGTGGCGGACGCCGGGCCGACGCCGTTCTCGTACGTGGATCTGTCCGGGGTCCCGGATTCCGAACTGCGGGCGACTCTCCGGGCCCACGCGGATCGTCTGCAAACCGGTCTGAGCCTCGAGCGCGGTCCCGTGATCAACGTCGGCCAGTTCCGCCTGGGACGGGGGCGTCCGGACCATCTGCTGATCGCCATCCATCATGTCGCCGTGGACACCGTCTCCTTGATGATCTTGATCGAGGACCTCCAGACTGCCTGCAGGCAATTGCGGGCGGGGGAGGAGATTCGCCTGCCGCAGAAGACCACGTCGCTCAGGGACTGGTCCCACCGCCTCGCGTCGTACGCGGACTCCGACGCCGCGCTCGCGCAGCGCGAGTATTGGCTGCGGCTCGCCGACGCCGCTCCAGCGCCCCTGCCCGTGGATCGTGCGCCGGACGAGACCGCCGGACGGTTGGCCGACGGCGGCGTCGTTCGCGCCCAGTTGGAGCGGCACCAGACCACAGCCCTGCTCCAAGCCGTCCCCGCCGCGTACCGGACTCGGATCAACGACGTCTTGATGGCTGCCCTGGCGCAATCGCTCTCCGAGTGGGCGGGCTCGCAGAAGGTCCTCGTGAACCTGGAGGGCCACGGCCGGGAGGATCTGTTCGAGGACGTTGACACCTCACGCACGGTCGGTTGGTTCACGTCGGTCTATCCGGTGCTCATCGATCTCGGTGGCGCCCGGGGAATCGCCGCCGTCCTGACGGCTGTCAAGGAACAGCTTCGCAGCCTCCCGTCGAACGGTGTCGGCTGGGGCATTCTGCGGTACCTGTCCGGGGACGAGCGGATCAAGGGAACGCTGCGATCGCTTCCGGTCGGACAGATCGGCTTCAACTACCTGGGACAAGACGACCGGACGTTCGCGAACGACTCCCTCTTCGCGAGGGCCAGCGAGCCGGCGGGCAGCCAGGTCAGTCCCCGGAACCGTCGCCACCACCTGTTGGATGTCACGGCGGTAGTGGAAGACGGACGGTTGCAGGTGAACTGGATATTCGACGAGCGCATCCACGACCGCGCCACCGTACAGGCACTCGCGGATCGTTTCAACTCCGTGCTGCAGGAGATCATCGAGCACTGTGCGACACGCGAGTTCACCACTTACACCCCTTCGGATTTTCCTCTCGCCCGGCTCAGTCAAACGGAACTCGACCGGATCCAGGCTCGGTACCGGCCCCTGGGCATCGAGGACATCTACGTACTGTCGCCCCTCCAGGAGGGCATGCTGTATCACACGCTCGTGGAGCCGGACTCCGCGACCTATACGAGCCAACTGGCGTTGACGCTGGTCGGCGATCTCGTTCCGGATCACATGAGAGCGGCCTGGCAGGACGTGCTCCGGTGGCAACCGGTGCTCCGTACGGCCTTCGTCGTCGAAAACGTGGAGACGTTCCACCAGGTGGTGTGTCGCGATGTCGAGCTGGAATGGTCCGAGGACGACTGGAGCGCACTCGAGCCAGACACACTCGAGGAACGTCTCGACAGCGTGGCGGACCTGGATCGGAGGCGTGGCTTCGACCTCGGAACCCCCCCCCTGATGCGCGTGCGCCTGATCCGGATCGGAGTGGACACCTTCCGGCTGATCTGGACCCACCACCATGTCATCCTGGATGGCTGGTCGCTGCCGCTTCTGTTGAACGGCGTCCTGGGAGCGTACTCGAGCCGGCGTGCCGGCCGCTCGACGGACCTGGATCCCGGACGGCCGTTCTCCGATTACGTCCGATGGCTGCAGCGTCAGGATCGCTCCACTGCCGAGGCGTACTGGCGCGATCGCCTGGCGGGCTGGTATGAGCCGACGCCCCTGCCGACGGTTTGCCAAGGGCTTCCCCCGGATGTGTCGGTGCGCCCCGCGCGCGCTTCCACTCTGCTGTCAGAGGAGGCGAGCGCGAAAGTCGCCGAGTTCGCGCGACGACACCGCCTGACAGTGAACACGCTGGTCCAGGGCGCTTGGTCGCTCCTGTTGTCTCGGTACAGCGGCACGGATGATGTCCTCTTCGGAGTGACGGTTTCCGGCCGGGCTTCCGAGCTGCCCGGCGTCGAACGGATCATGGGCTTGTTCATCAACACCCTGCCCATGCGGGTGCAAACGAACGATCAGCCGATCCTGGAGTGG
Organism: uncultured Acidobacteriota bacterium; assembly: GCA_963702425.1. GTDB lineage: Bacteria > Acidobacteriota > Polarisedimenticolia > J045 > J045 > JALOKP01. The sequence continues at coordinate 43,660 of CAVPCQ010000012.1, read as the reverse complement.
CTCGAGGGCATCCAGGCACAACAGACCGAGATGCAGCAGCACGAATACACTCCGTTGTACGAGATTCGGAGCTGGAGCAACGTCCGGGGCGCGACGCAGCTGTTCGACAGCCTTCTCGTCTACGAGAATTACCCGATGGACGTTCAGTCTTCACTGGCCGCGAGCAGCCTGCGGATCACGGAGGGGCGGGACGTATCGTACGCGAACTACCCGTTGGCATTGGTCGTCCACCCGGGGAGACGGTTGTCGGCGGAGCTTCGATACGATGCGCGGCGTTTCGCAGCGGATGCGCCCGAGCAGTTGCTCAGGCACTTCGGGCGGTTGCTGGAGCAGATCGCGGAACCCGCGATTCGGAGGCTCGACCAGATCTCGATGATCGCGCCGGCCGAAAAGCAACGACGGGCCGTCGAGTGGAACGATACGACCCGGGAGTACCCTTCGGGAGTGTGCGTCCACACGTTGTTCGAACGTTGCGCGGAAGATTCGCCAGATGCCGTGGCGGTCCTCTACGAAGGGCGGAGCGTGACCTATGGCGAACTGGATCGCCTGTCGAATCGCCTGGCTAACCGGCTGATCGGCCGCGGCGTCGGTCCCGAGATCATGGTCGCCGTTTTCGCGGAGCGCGGGGTCGACATGATCGTCGCGATCCTGGCGGTCCTGAAAGCGGGCGGAGCGTACGTTCCGCTCGATACGGGATACCCGAAGCAGCGTCTCGAGTTCATGCTGGAGGACACGGCCGCTCCGGTGCTGCTGACCCAATCGCACCTGACGGAGCAGTTGCCTGCCTATCACGGCGTGATGATCTGCCTCGACACAGACTGGCCGGGGATCGCCTCGGAGAGCGACGCGCGCCCACGAGCCGCTGCGACCGCGGACAGCCTGGCCTACGTCATCTACACGTCCGGTTCCACCGGGAAGCCCAAGGGTGTCTCGGTGTGCCATCGTTCCATCGTCCGATTGGTCCGGAACACCGACTACATACAGCTGGGACCGTCCGACCGGATCGCGCAGGCATCCAACGCGTCATTCGACGCGGCCACCTTCGAGATCTGGGGTGCGCTGCTGAACGGGGCGCAGCTGATCGGGCTGGGTCCGGACATCGTTCTATCGCCACGCCGGTTTTCCGCAGAGCTGCGGGAACGGGGTATCACGGTGCTGTTCCTGACGACCGCCTTGTTCAACCAGCTGACGGTGGAGGCGCCGGGAAGTTGCCGCGCGTTGCGGTACCTGCTCTTCGGTGGCGAGGCGGTCGATCCCGCTCGCGTGCGCGCGGTGCTCGAAGACGGTCCTCCGGAGAACCTGCTCCACGTCTACGGGCCGACCGAGAATACGACGTTCTCGACGTGGTATCCGGTTCGCGAAGTTCCAGAAGACGCGGTCACGGTACCGATCGGTCTCCCCATCGCGAACTCGACCTGTTTCATTCTGGACCAGGCGTTCGAACCGTGTCCGCCAGGAGTGCTTGGCGAGCTATTTGTCGGTGGCGACGGGCTTGCACGCGGGTACCTGAGCCGGCCCGAACTCACGGCACAGCGGTTCGTGGATGTGGACACCGGGGGCCCGCGACCGGTGCGCCTTTACCGGACCGGGGATCTCGTCCGCCGGCTCGCGAGCGGCGACATCGAGTTCATTGGTCGGAGTGACAACCAGGTCAAGCTGCGGGGGTTCCGAATCGAGCTGGGAGAAGTCGAAGCCGCACTCGTCCAGCGCCCCGAAGTGCGCGACGCGGTGGTGATGTGCCTGGACGATGGGCAGGGAGACAAGTACCTGGCGGCCTACGTTGTCAGCAGCACCGGGCGGGAGCCTTCCCGGGCCGATCTGCGAGCCGCCCTGTGCGAAACCATGCCTGAGTACATGGTTCCGTCGGTGTTCGTGTTTCTCGACGCGCTGCCGCTTACGCCGAATGGGAAGGTCGACCGCCGCGCGCTTCCCGCACCCGCGACGGACCGAGTGTCAGAGGAAGCCTATGTCGCCCCGCGGAGCGAGATCGAGGAGAGGATTGCGGCGATCTGGCGCGGCGTGCTCGGGGTCGAGACGGTCGGGGTCCGGGACAACTTCTTCGACCTGGGGGGGCATTCGCTGCGTCTGCTGCAGGTCCACCGGCGCCTGATCGACGAGCTCGGGAGAGACGTTCCGGTCACCGATCTGTTCCAGTACCCCACGGTGGAGGGGCTGGCCAGCCACCTGAGCGGGGACGAGGACCCGGTTCCCGGACTCCACGCGAGCGCCGAGACCCGGCTCGCCCGCCGCGGAGCGGATCGTGGCAACGCGATTGCGGTCATCGCGATGGCAGGCCGATTCCCCGGCGCCCGGGACGTCGAGACGTTCTGGGACAACCTCAGGGACGGAGTGGAGTCGGTTCGGTTTTTCACGGACGAGGAGTTGAGGACGGCTGGAATACCGGAGCATCTCCTGGCGCATCCGAAATTCGTCAAGGCGCGAGCCATCCTGGACGATGTCGAGTTTTTCGATGCCCGGTTCTTCGGCTATTCTCCGCGCGAAGCCGAGCTGCTGGATCCCCAGCAACGGGTGTTCCTGGAATGCGCGTGGGAGGTCCTCGAGCGGGCCGGCTATGACCCGGAACGGTACGCGGGCATGATTGCGGTCTATGCCGGGATGACTACCAGCTCGTACGCAATGAACCTGCAGTCACAGCCCGGTCTACTGTCGTCGGTCGGCGGCATGCAGTGGACGCTGTCCGTCGACAAGGACTTCATCGCGACGCGCGTGTCGTACGATCTCAACCTGCGCGGGCCGAGCATGACGGTTCAGACCGCGTGTTCCACCGGCCTCGTAGCAGTTCACGAAGCGTGCCGCTCGCTGCTGGATCATCAGTGCGATATCGCGCTGGCCGGTGGCGTGTGCATCCAGATACCCGTCGTAAACGGTTACATGTACGAGTCCGGCGGGATTCGAGCCGCCGACGGACACAACCGGACGTTCGACGCTCGCGCGGACGGCACCGTGAGCGGCAGCGGTTCTGCGGTGATCGCGCTCAAACGGCTGGAGGACGCGCTGGCGGACGGCGACCAGGTCCATGCCGTCATTCGCGGGACCGCCGTCAACAACGACGGCTCGAGCAAGGTCGGCTTCACCGCCCCCAGTGTAGAAGGCCAGGCCGCGGCGATCGCGTTGGCCCAGGCGTCCGCCGGGGTCGATCCGGAGAGCATCTCGTATGTCGAGGCGCACGGGACGGCGACTGCGCTCGGCGATCCGATCGAGGTTGCCGCACTGACGAAGGTCTTCCGCGAGCGGACCGCGAAGCGTGCGTTCTGCGGCCTGGGCTCGCTGAAGTCCAACATGGGGCACCTCAACGAGGCCGCCGGCGTGGCCGGGCTGATCAAGACGGTCCTTGCGATGGAACACGGCCAGCTCCCGCCGAGCCTGCACTTCGAAAGCCCGAATCCGAACATCGACTTCGACGACAGCCCGTTTTATGTGGTTTCGGAACTTCGGGACTGGACGACGCCGGCCGGCGTGCCACGCCGGGCGGGCGTCAGTGCCTTCGGCCTGGGCGGTACCAACGCCCACGCGATCCTGGAAGAGGCGCCGGCGTTGGACGCATCGGGGCCGTCCCGGCCGTGCCAGCTGCTGATGCTGTCGGCCAAGAGTCGCGAGGCCCTCGACGAGGCCGGAGTGCGGCTTTCCGATCATCTCGAACGGAACAGCGACGTGAACCTGGCCGACGCGGCGTACACACTGCAAGTCGGGCGCAGGGAGTTCCGGCACCGGCGGGCAGTGCTCTGCCGGGACGGCGCCGATGCCGTTCAGGCGCTGCGCGGCGGTGCAGCGGATCGAGTCTGGACCAGGCACGCACCGGAGCGTGCACCGTCCGTCGTGTTCATGTTCCCAGGCCACGGCCACCAGCACATGGACATGGGCCGTGAGTTGTACGAGACCGAAACGGTCTTCCGCGAGACGGTCGACGAGGGGCTCCATTACCTTCGGGACGAAATCGACTTCGACCTGCGGAGTTGCCTCTATCCGGCGGAGGCCGACCCCGCCGATGCGGCGGTCCTGCTGGACCGCCCCACGATCTTCCAGCCGGCGGTGTTCCTCGTCGACTACGCGATGGCGAGACTCTGGCAGTCGTGGGGCATCGAGCCCGCTGCCTGCATCGGCCACAGCCTGGGGGAATACGTGGCCGCGTGCGTCTCCGGTGTGCTGAGCTACCAGGACGCCCTGAGGGTCGTTGCGCTTCGCGGTCGTCTGATGGAGAAGTCTCCCGACGGCGCCATGCTATCGATCCCCTTGCCGGAAGACCGTGTTCGCGCACTGCTGCAACGGGAGGAGGGGATCTGGCTGTCCGCGGTCAATGCCCCGTCGCTGTGCCTCGTTTCCGGCGACCCGAAGCGGATCGAGGCGTTCGAGGAGCGGCTGACGCGGGACGGTGTGGAGTGCAGCCGCGTGGCCGCCACCCACGCGTATCACTCGGGGCTGATGGAGAGCGGCGTAGGGCCGCTCGTCGAGGCCGTCGGGAAGGCTAAACTCGGCTCGTTGAGAATCCCGTTCGTGTCCAACCTGACGGGCGACTGGATCACCGAGTCGGAGGCCCGGAGCCCCGAGTACTGGGGTCTCCACCTTCGCGAACCGGTTCGATTCGCCGAGGGGATGGAACGGATCCTGCGCATGCCGGACCAGGTCCTCCTCGAGGTCGGCCCCGGCCAGATCATGACCTCACTAGCGCGCATGCACGACGCGTGCGATCCGAACAAGGTCCTGATCTCGTCGATGCGTCATCCGAAGGCGGAGGTCTCGGATGCGGCGGTGCTCATGGGCGCCCTGGCACGTCTCTGGACGGTGGGAGTCAGCGTTGACTGGTGCGGCTTCTACCGGGCCGAGTCTCGCCGCCGCGTGACCCTGCCCACGTACCCGTTCCAGCGGCAGCGCTTCTGGATCGACCGGCTCGACAAGTCGGTCGAACGTGGCGAGGGTTCCCCGGGCCTGAGAAGGAACATCGCCGATTGGTACTACGCGAGGACCTGGCGGCGGACGAGCCTGTCCGGAGAGCGGCCCCTGACTGCGTCGGATCGTCCCGCCGAAACCCGCTGCGTGGTCTTTGCCGACGGCTCGGACTTCGCTCGGCGGTGCCTCGAGCGGCTCCAGGCCGACGGCCGGCGGGTGTTCGAGGTAACGACCGGCCCGCGATACGAGCGAACGGGCGACAGGATCACTCTCGATCCGCGGTCGCAGGACGACTACCATCGCCTCGTCGGCGACCTGGCACGAGACGGTGGCTTCCCCGGACTCGCCGTTCATCTGTGGGGCACCACGCCCGCTTCAGACGCGATACGCAACGATGACGCACTCGCCGAGGAGTTGCAGTATCTTGGCTACTTCAGCCTGTTCTTCCTGGTACGGGCGTTGGCGGACGCGGAAGCCTCGAGCGGCCTGCGCATCTTCGCGGTCACGGAGGGCGTGCACGACGTGACGGGCGCAGAGTCCATCTGCGCCGAGAAGGCGACGATCCTCGGCCCGGTTCGAGTGATCGGCCACGAGTTCGCCAAGGTGTCCTGCCGGAACGTTGACTTCTCGGCAGAGGACCTGCGGCTGCAGGTACCGGAGGCAGTGGACGCGCTGATTCGCGAGATCGACGGCGCCGCGGCCGACGCCGACTCCGACCCTGTCGTCGCCTACCGCAGCGGACGACGTTGGCTGGAGTCCTTCTCCCCGGTACACCTGAGCAAACCGGATGGCGACTTGACGCCCCGCCTGCGGGAGCGCGGGACGTATCTCATCAGCGGTGGTCTGACCGGCGTCGGGTACGTCCTGGCGAACTGCTTGGCCGAGTGGTGCCACGCGAATCTCGTCCTCGTAGGCCGAACACCGTTGCCGGACAGGTCGGAGTGGGAGCAACACCTCAACGGCGACAAGACGGATCCCGTGAGCCGCCGGATTCGGACCGTGCAGACCCTGGAGGCGAACGGCGCGCAGGTCATGGCGGTAGCCGCCGACGTTTCCGATCCGGTTCAAATGCGGAACGTGCTGCGGGAGGCAAGGTCCCGTTTCGGCTCCATTCACGGGGTGGTCCATGCGGCGGGTGTCACGGCCGGCGGCCTACTGGCGATCCAGTCGCCCGACAGACCGTGGCTCAGTTTCGGGCCGAAGCTGCTGGGAACTCGCGTGCTGGAAAGCCTGCTGAGCCAGGAACAGCTGGACTTCTTCGTGCTCTGCTCGTCCCTCAACGCGGTCAAGGGCGTACCCGGCGTGGCGGACTACTCCGCGGCGAACGCCTACCTCGATGCTTTTGCACGCAGCCACGCGGCGAGCACCGGTCGCTTCTGCGTTTCCGTGAACTGGAATCGCTGGCGCGAGGTCGGCATGGCTGTGGAGGCCGCAGGGGTCCCCCTTCCGGAAGCGCAGGGCATTTCCAACAGGGAGGGTGGCGAAGTGTTCCGTCGGATCCTCGCCGGGGCGGAAGAGCCGAATGTCCTGGTCTCCGAGACGGACCTCTCGCTCCTCCTTCAGTCCGCTCGCCCGCAGCGGTACCGACTCCCTACGGCGGTCGAGTCGCCCGACCTCGAAGAGAGCGAGATGGTCGAGGCTCCGGCTGGGCGGCACCGTCACCCGCGCCCCGATCTTCCGACGGACTACGTTCCACCGGAGACGCCGACTGAGATTATCCTCGCGGAGATCTGGTCCGAGGTGCTCGGGATCGACCGCGTGGGCGTCAACGACAGCTTCCTGGAACTCGGTGGAAACTCACTGGTGATGGTGAAAGTGATGGAGGCCCTCGAGACCAGGGCGGGAATGAAGGTGAATCTGCGTGCGCTGTTCCATCAGACGCTTGGGCAGATCGCGTCCACCTGCGATGCGAAGGTCGCGGAAGTGGAACCGGCGCCGGCAGGCCGGACCGGGCGGAGCGTGCTGTCCGCGCTGGGGCGGTTGGTCGCGCCCCGCGACCGCCGTGGCCGCCCGCGGAATTGAGCAGGAGGTCACGTTGACAACCCAGGTGCCCGGAGGGAACGAGAGTGCCGGAGCCTCGAGGCGCGAGGCCCTGACTCCCTTCTTCTTTGGTCCGAACGATCGTCTTTTTGGTCTGCATGAATCGCCCTTCGGCAGCAACACGCGCGAGGACGGTATCGTCATCGCGTACCCGCCAGGGCACGAATACGGCCGAAGTCACAGAGGATGCCGGCAGTTGGCCCGGCAGCTCAACCTGGCCGGCTTTCCAGTGCTCCGATTCGACTTCTTCGGCAGCGGTGACTCTCTCGGGGAGGAGGACGAAGGTGATCTCGATCGCTGGACCGAGGACCTCAACGCGGCCATCGAGTACATGGGAAACCGCTGCCGCCGGGTCGGCGTCGTCGGGCTGCGCCTGGGGGCGAGCCTGGCGGTGAAGGTCGGCGAAAGGACGGGGTCGCTCGATTCCCTGGCTCTCTGGCAGCCCGTGGTCGACGGACGACGCTACTTGGACGAGATCCGCGCCCAGCAGACGTCGCACGAGCGCAAGCACGGATGGCGGGAGCAGGAGTCCCGTCGCCTGGCAGGGCGTGAGAGTGGGCTCGAGGTGCTCGGCTTCCTGTTCTCCGACAAGGCCGTGCGCCAGCTCGAGCAGTTCGACCTGGATCAGATCGGCCGATCGCCAGCACGGAGCATCCTGCTCGTGGACAACGGCGATAGTGGCGAGTTTCGAGATCTTCGCTTGCGCCTGGACCAGCTCGGCGCCAAGGTGGACGAGGCACCGATCCATGAACCGATGATGTGGTTTGCCGAGCCGTACGAGATGGTGCTACCGACTCAGAGCATTCAGCGGATCGCGCAGTGGGTTTCCGAGGTGCATCGTGCTTGAGATCGCAACGACGTTCGGCACCGCCCCGTCTCTGGTTGGGATCATTGCGAAACAGCCGGGCCCTGACCAAGAGGAGGCTTTGCCAGCAGTGATTCTGTTCAACGCAGGGGTCGTCCACCGTGTCGGCCCGAGTCGGATGTCGGTCAGGATCGCGCGACGACTGGCCTCATGCGGGTTCGTGGTGGCCAGGTTCGATCATAGCGGAATCGGCGACAGCGGCATACGTCGAGACCGCCTGACGTGGTCGGAGAGCACCGTTGTGGAAGCACGGGAAGTCATGAACGATCTCGAAAGACGCTTCGGGATGACGCGCTTCATCCTGGTCGGGCTGTGTTCGGGCGCGGTCACATCGTTCAAGACGGCATGTGCCGACGAGCGGGTTGTCGGAATTGTGATGCTGAACAGCCAGGGGCTGGACCGGAATTCCGAGTGGAACCGCTATGTGAAGAACCGAAGCTGGGCGAGGCAGTACTGGAGGAAGTCACTGCTGGACCGCGGCGCATGGATGCGAGCGCTGAAGGGGAATATTCAGTACAAACGGCTGGTCAAAGTTCTCGTTGACCAGTTCAAAGACCGTGTTGCGCCTCCTCAGCAGGTGATGAAGATATCGGACCAGTTGTCGCGGGAACTTCACGCCCTCCTGGACCGGCAGGTCCGCTTCCTGTTCGTGCACTCGCATGGGGACCACTCCCTGGACTATTTCGACGTGTTCGCGGAAAGTTGCATGGCGCGTCTTCGTTCGGCACCGGGCTACCGCAATGAGATCGTGCACCGTACGGACCACACCTTCACACTGCTCGGGAACCAGAAGGAGCTTTTGGACGCGATTGCGGACTGGTTCGGAACGTGGAGGCGGCAGAGCGTCGCGCTTCCGGGACAGCTCGATCCCGCGCTGTCCAGCAGGAGTCCCCATGAAGCCTGAGAACCCGTGGATTGCGCGCCATCGGCCGGGCACGGGGATTCGTCTGAGGCTGTTCTGCCTGCCGTACGCCGGCGGGGGCACGGTGGCGTATCGCGACTGGAGCCGCGAGCTTCCGAAGAGCGTGGAGGTCCTTGCGGTGTGTCTGCCGGGCCGTGAGGCGCGCATCGAGGAGCCGCCGCTTCGAGACGCGCGAAGGCTGGCCGAGGCGATGCGGGACGGCCTTCGCCACTACCTCGACGTGCCCTTTGCCCTGTTCGGACACAGCATGGGCGCGCTCCTGGCCTTCGAGCTCGCTCGGCTGCTGCGACGGGACCCGGGCACACAGCCCGTTCAGCTGGTGGTCTCCGGGCACCGCGGTCCACACCTGCCCTATCCAGTGGCTCCGATCCGAGACCTGGGTCCCGAACGCTTCGTGGAGGAGCTGCGGCGCTACGACGGAACGCCACCGGAGGCCCTAGAGTCGGCAGAGCTGATGGAGCTCCTGCTGCCCGCCTTGCGGGCCGATTTCTCGGTGTGCGAGACGTATGAGCATGTCGAGGACGATCCGCTCGACTGTCCGATCGCTGCCTACGGCGGCCTTCGCGATCCGGATGTCGCTCGCACCGATCTGGAGGCGTGGGCCCGACACACCAGAGCGGACGTAGTCGTTCGGATGTTCCAGGGTGGGCATTTCTACCACCAATCCTGCCGGGCGTTGTTCTTCCAGATGCTGTCGCGCGATCTTCAGCGCCACCTAGCCGGCCAGGCATAGCGCCATGCCGGCGCCCCTTCGATTCCCGACGACCATCGATGCCTGGTGCGGTCCGCCGGCGTCACTCGCATTGCGGCCTGATGAACTTCACGTCTGGCGGGTCGACGTCGATCGGTTCGGGAGCGACCAGGGTCGTCTCGAAGGGACTCTCGCAGAGAACGAGCGTGCGCGGGCGCGACGTTTCCGGTTCGAGACCGACCGCCGGAGGTTCATTTCGCGACGGGGTGTGCTGCGGGAAGTGCTGGCACGCTATCTCGGCCTGCCGGCGGCGGCGCTCCAGTATCGGCTGGCGTCCTACGGCAAGCCGGAACTCGCCGGCCCGCTGCCGATCGATCTGAGGTTCAACCTCTCGCACTCGGCGGGCCTGGTCCTGATCGCCATCACGCAGGACCGCGAGGTCGGAGTCGATGTCGAGCTCGTCGAGGCCCAGCAGGCCGATGACGGCGTTGCCCGCCGGTTCTTCGCCCGCGGTGAGATTGCCGAGCTGGACCGATTCGACGGCCACGAATGGATCGAGGCCTTCTTCCGGTGCTGGGCGCGCAAGGAGGCTTTCATCAAGGCTCGTGGTGAAGGTCTGTCCTTCCCCCTCGAGCAGTTCGAGGTCAGCGTGGGGCCGTACGAGCCGGCGCGGATCCTGCGAGTGGACGGGGACGCATCGGAAGCGCTCGGCTGGTCCATGCTCGCCCTGAACCCGGCGCCGGGGTATGCCGGGGCCGTAGTCGTCGAGGGTAACATCGCGACAGTCTCTCGTTTCGACGGGCAACAGGCGATTCCGTAACCATGGCGAGCGGACTCACCCGGGCGACGCTGAAGCACGCCGGCGTGTACGGCTCCGCCGTTGTCGCCAGCAAGGCCGTCGGATTCCTGATGCTCCCAGTCTACGCCCATCTGTTTCGCGATTCGGGTTACGGTCAGATCGCGATGGTGGACACCAGCCTGTCACTCGTGCTGAGCCTGCTCGCGAACGGGGTGGGTGGCGCGATGATGAGGTACTACCATGCCGAGACCGGTGACCGCCGGAATTCGGTCGTGCCTACCGGAATCGTCCTCGTCGCCGTGCCGGCGGTGGCGATCGCCACGCTGGCCATGATCTTCAGCAAGCCAATGAGCCAACTCCTCCTCGGGGACGCGGCGTCTTACCCTCTGATCTGCCTCGGCTTCGGCACCTTCGTGTTTGACCTCACCGCGAACACGGCCGCATCCATTCTCCTCATCCAGCGCCGGTCCGTAGCCTATTCCCTGATCGGTCTGATGCAGCTACTGGTCAGCATCGGGCTCAACGTCTGGCTGCTGCTCGTCTTGAAACTCGGCCTGCTCGGGTACTTCCTCACGAACTTCGTCGTCGCGATCTGTGCGGCTCTGACTTTCGGTTGGCTTTGTGCTCGCGAGTGCGGGTTCGCCTTCCGGAGGGACGTTGCGCGCGAGCTCCTCCGCTACCAGTGGCCCCTGATTCCGGGGGCAGTCGTGGCGTGGGTGGCGGGGCAAATCGAGAGCCTCATCGTTCGCTTCTCGATCAGCCTGGGCGGGGTCGGCAAGATGCAGATGGGAATGAAGTTCCCGACCTTGATCACTCTTCTCGTCGCTGAGCCCTTCATGCGTTCCTGGGTGACCAAGCAGTTCGAACTGGCGGAGGCTGATCCGGATGGGGCGAAAGCCCAGAGCGGTCGGATGTTCACAACCTACATCTTCTTCCTGCTCTTCGCCGGTTTGGTGGTCGCAGTGTGTGTAGATTCCGTGTTGCGAGTGTTCACGCCGAGCGAATTCTGGTGGTCGGCGCGTATCGCCCGTATCCAGGTCGTCACGGTGATCCTGGGGGCTTGCTATTCCTACATGAACTTCGGGCTGATGTACGCCAAGGCGACGAAGATTCTCGCACTGCAACGAGGCTTCTCCGCATGTGGCAAGACGCTGCTCAGCCTGCTGTTCGTCGGGATGTGGGGTATGGATGGCGTGGCGCTGGCGGGCTGCATCTCGGCTGCGCTCCTGCTGGTATTCGGGACCCATCGCTCGCAGAAGTTCTTCCGACAGCGCATTGAGTACCGACGAGTCGCCGCGTTGGTCTTCATCGCCGTAACGATGTACCTGCTGATCGGGCACGGATCGCTCCAGTCGCTACCCGGTTTCGAATCGCTCGAGCGCCTCGTGTCGGTGCACGTCGTCGAGTTCCTCAAGTCGACACCGGTGGCGGAGTGGAAATCGGGCCAGATCGTGCAGGCGGTCGAAACACGGTCAATGGACGCGACGCTACTTCTCGTGAAGCTCATACTCTGTCTCATGTTCGGATTGGCCGCGCCGCTGGCTCACCCAGAGGTCCTCCCTGGCTTGCGACGACGGCTGGGTGGGTGAAGTGCGGCTCTAGCGAGGATATCCGTCTGAGCACCCGGCATGTTCGCCGGTGGTCGACAACCGGTCAGCGAGCGACGCCGCAGGGGTATTCTGGCGAAGCGAAGCCGGCCGTTAGAGGGCGCCGATCCATCCTGGGTCGCGTCCGAGAAGATCCCGGAGTCGCTCGTCGTGCGGTCGGAAATACTCCCTGAGTCGCGCCCTGGTCTTGTCCTGCATGGGAGGGTAGATGAGGGAGTTTCCACGCGCGTTGACCGGCAGTGGGATGCGGGGCAGACCCAAGAACCCGAGCGTCTCGGAGAGAGTCTCCTGCGGCCGTTGCTTCAGGTCAGTGGTCGACACCACGTGAAACTGCTCCTTGGGGAAGAACCTCCTCCAAGCCAAGAGTTGATCGGCATAAGTACCCGTCAAGAGGTAGGAAAAGTATCTGCGGGTGAGGCTCACGTAGTGTTCGTCCGACATCATGCGTTCGAGCTCACCTTGTACTCGGTCCTCCTCACGGTCCAAGGCGTCTTCGAATGAGAGGAGCTCGTAGCCCCAGTGTACCGCCCACTGATAGTGCGAGTAGGCTCGAACGACGGGGTCCCGCACGCAGACGATCAGGCGTGCGTCGGGAGTTATCTCGCAGATGCGCCGGGCGACATGAGGACTGAGGAGGTAGGTTGGAGTAGCATCGCACGTCGCGAAGCCTCCGGTGCGTCGGCGAGTCGCGAACCGCTCCCATCGAGTCGGGAACTGGCTTCGGTACCAGGGAAGCCCCTTCGCATAGAGCACGTTGAAGAACGCCAGTTCCTTGCGAGTAGGTCGGACGATGCATGGGTGCTGGCAGAGCGCCTGGTGAAGCGTAGACGTTCCGCATCGTGGGGCTCCGATAATGAAAAAGGTCGGAAGCACCCGGAGACCGGGAGTAAGGGTCCGAAAGCGCTCACGAAGTCGAGCCCGTTGTTGGATCCTCGCGAGCAAAGGCTGAGGTCGGGAGCGAACGACCGACTCGCGTAACCACTGCTCGGCCCCTGGTCCGACTATGCGCAGTGTGAGGTGGTTCACACTCGGCTGGCTTCCTTCAACCCTTCCACCGAGCCGGACCGTTTCCCATGACGGATAGCGGCGACCGAACTCTCGGACGAAGCGGTCGGCGCGCTCCGTCCATTCCGGCGTGTCAGGAAAACGCAGGAGGGCGCCGTCCGTGATCCAATCGGTCGTCAGAGCGCTCGCGACGAGTGCGGTGGCTCTGTCGGATTCCGCAAACGCATCTCGAGGTCCCTGATATCCCAGGCGAGACTCCTTCGATCGTGAGTCGGCCTCGGAGTCGTCCATCGGTGCGGGGGCCCGTGAGCGACCCGGCGGTCTCGAGCTATCCGTTGACATGCCTACGCCCTCTGTTCTCCTGGGTCGCCCCGCAAACCGAAGCTAGTCAAGATCCGGGCCCCAGAATACCTGACGCCGAGCTGAGTGTGCAGAGAGGTTCACCTCTCCAAGAACAACCACCGCTGGAAGTCGGGAGATGAGTTTCCAGCAACTCGAGTGAGTCACCCGGTCGCATTGGACCCTGATGGCAGCCGCGTTGGAGACGCCGGCCATTGTGGCACGGTCGGGCAGAGTGTGGGTTCTCAGGAGCAAGGGACACCGGCTTCTCAGAGGCATTCCCCACCGGGTCGGGCCCATCGTGACGTGACGAGATTGCCTCAGCGCATGGTCATCTGTCCAGCGGTCCCGATGAATGCAGGAGGGCCTGTGGAGCCTTTGGGCGGCGCGGCTTCATGCGCCATCCAAGAAGCGGTGGGAAACGCGGCGTCTGGCATTTTCCACGGCTTCGGCAGGATCCCTAGGCCGGCCATGCTCGGCGCCGCAGGTCGCCCGTGGGCGTTCATGTGTTGGCAGACTTGCCGAGACGCGGCTTGAGACGGCTGCGGTGGGTCTCGCCGTCGATGACGGCTGTCAAGGATGTTCTCGGCGATCGGCCTGTCGTGGGCCGAATCGGTCGTCACCCGGAACGTCTTGGGCGGCCGGGCAACTGGGCCGATCGCCCCCATCTCGCGCTCGATGCAGGCCCGGCAGCCGGAAAGCGGCCGCACGATTCATGTCAAACCATGATGGCGGTTCAGCCTCTACGCCTGCCGAACCAGTCCGTCAACAGAACGGGCAACGCTCGCGCAGGGTCGAATTCGCCGGACAGCACGATGCGGGGCAACGCCGTCGCGCGGTCCGCTGGCGTCACGTGCCGTGCCGCTGTGGTGACAGCGGTCTCGAAGCCAGCCTGCCGTACGAGTCCCTCTTCGCGCGGCCCACAGGCGGTCGGGTTGCCGAACGGGTAGGCAAAATGGTCCACGGGGCGGCCGACCAGAGTCGTCAGCCGCTCCCGGCTTTCTGCGATTTCCCGCAATGCCTCGGCTTCCGGCAGACCGCGCAGGACCGGGTGCGTGCGCGTGTGCGCGCCGACGGTTACGAGCGGGTCCTCGGCCAGCGTGCGCACTTGTGCGGGCGACAACACGTCCCCGGCGCCCACGGCGCCCCCCTCCGGTGTCGTCCCGAAGAGGGCCTCCAGCAGGCGGCGTGTTTGCGCCGCGTCTGCCGCGACCAGCCATGCCTGCAGGTCGCGATAGGCGCGAACCTTCTCGCGGATCGTTTCGGTGCGCCACTCGTGCGTAACCCCCGCGTCTGGGATTGTCACGCGCCCGGTGGCGGCCAGCTTCCGCTCCAGCGGATACCACCACACGGGCACGTCTCTGTCCATGAACCCGGTGGTGACGAATACGGTGAAGGGAATGCCGTGGCGCCGGAAAAGCGGCAAAGCGAGGTGCAGGTTATCGGCGTAGCCGTCATCGAACGTGTAGGCAACGAAGCGCGGCTGGGGGCGGCGCGCGGAGCGCAGGCACGCGCTGATCGCGTCCAGGGAGATCGGCGTGTAGCCGCGCGCCGTCATGCAAGCGAAGATGGCCTCGAGCTCGGCCGTAGTTACGTCCAAGCCTCGGTTGACGCCCAGCGCGCCGTGCCGCTGCACCACGTTATGCAGGCAGAGCACGACGCCGATGCCGTGGCGGTTCGGCCGAGCCGCTTCCGCCAGGCGCAGGGCCTCCACCAGGCGATACAGCAGCAGGCGCGTGCGCAAGCGCAATCGCCGAACGGTGAGTCTGAGCGCCGGCCGCGCGGCGCGCGGCACAATGCGAGCCAGGCGCTCCGATGAGAAAGTCATGCTGATGCCGGTTCGAGTTTCCGACGGTACGGCGCAACACAGGAAGCGCGTCGCTTCCGGCCAAGGCGTACAGCGCCGCGTTCTCGGCAGAGGCGGAATGCCATGTGCGTCTCCGACACCGGGTGGGCGCTAGGTCGGCCAGCCTGCGGCTGCAGCGGTAGGAAGATAGTGTGACACATGGATACCGTGCTGCCAAGCCCGGATCAAGACCGCTCCCGGGCGCCCTGAGTGAGCCGCCGTTGCCTGGTGCCGTGTCTGTTGGTCAGCCCTACCGCGACGCAATTGGCGATCTCCGAGCGGCACGGCTCACTCACCACGCTGAAGGTGAATGCCGCGACTCATCCCCGCGCATGGATGCTACGCAATTGCTGCTGGGCAGGACTCACCGTGCCGGCCCCGCTATCGGCATCAAGCAGGGTCTCTCTGCCGCGGACCGCAGATCGTCGGCCGCGTGGAGAGGATTCCGGTGGGGTAGACCATCACGGCAGCGCGTGCGACCGTGGCGATGCCCGCCCGTCTGTGCGAGAATCAGCCCACAACATGAGAATCGGAATAGATGCCCGTTTTCTGGTACATGGCATAGGTCGCTACACGGTGGAGCTGGTGCGTCAGCTCGCGACGGTGGATCGCGAGTCGACCTACTACGTCTTCACGGGTGAAGACGAGCGGCATGGCACCGACCCCTTCGCGGACCTGTGGTCGGATCGCGTGCGGCAGGTGCGCCTGTCCGGATCGTTGCACAGCCCGTCCGCGCAGGTCAGTATCCCGCGCGCCGCGCACCGCCACCGGGTCGATCTCTGGCACGCCACCTCCTTTCCGTCACCGGTGTGGCGCGTGTGCCCGTTCGTGGTCACTATCCACGACCAGGCGCCCCGTGTCGATCCGCGCCGGCTGCCATACCAGCGCGGTCTGCGCGGCCGAATCGCGCCCCTGTACTACAGGCTCATGAACGCCTATGCGGTGCGGTACGCCCGTCGAGTCATCGCGGTCTCGGAGGCGGGGCGGCGGGACATCTTGCGTTTCCACCCGCGCACTCCGCTCGAGAAGGTCACGGTGATCTACCACGGCGTGGGCGCGCCGTTCGGCCCCGTGCCCGACGCCGATCGCCAGCGCGCGTGCGCTGCCTTCGCCCTTGCATACCCGTACTTCCTCTACGTGGGTACCGTCAATCCCGGCAAGAACCTCATGCGCGTGCTCGAGGCCTTCGACATGCTGCGCCGGCAGCCCGGCTGGTCGCACCACCTCGTGGCGGTCGCCCGCACCGACGCGCGCTATCGCGACTTCTACCGCTATTGGGACAGCTATGGCAGCCGCGACTGGGTCCGCCTGCTTGACTACGTGGAGGCGCCGGAGCTGCCGGGGTTGTATGCCGGCGCCACGGCGCTCGTGTTTCCCTCCTTACACGAGAGCTTCGGATTTCCGCTGCTGGAAGCGTTTGCCTGCGGTACGCCTGTCGTCACCTCCGACACGTCGGCGCTGCCGGAAATCGCTGGGGACGCGGCGCTGCTCGTGGATCCACGCTCGGTTACCGACATCGCCGAGGCCTGCCACCGCCTCGCCGGCGACCCGGTACTCCGATCGAGATTGATCGCGAGAGGGTTTCGCCGCGTAGAGGCGTTCTCCTGGAGGCGCTGCGCGGAGGAAACGCTGAGCGTCTACAGGCGCGTGCTTGATGAACAGCAGCCGGCACGACGTCCATAGGGGCGCATCCGGGGTTCGGCGCGGATACTGTCTAGCAGGACGGTACGCCACTTTTTCTTTTGTTTCGGCTTCCTGGGCGCGGGTCCCAGCTTTCGAGTTCAGGTAGCACCTCGAACGTGGAAAGGTCCTCGAGGAAGCCGATGACGACGCATCCACCGCTTTCCACCCAAGCGTGAGCCTCGAATCCGGATTCCGGCAGGCGACGAACCCCGATGCGGACGCTTGCGGGAAGTCCTCGCCGGCAGTACAACACCTTGACCGCGAAGGCCTGCGTCAAGCAGGGTGCGTCGCGGAACAGCCGGCCGCTGGTCATCGAGACGGCCCGGGCGAGTTGCTCGGGTGTGAAGCGCGTCCGGGCCCGGCCGCGGATACGACTGTTCGACTGTCGGTTCACCGCCGCGATGACACGTCGGAAGGGGATCAGACGCAGCGCAAGGCGGATGGCACACTGAAGAGCAGCAACCCTCAGTATGAGCAGGCGCTCCGGCCTGCTCATGCACAGGAAGCGGGTCAATGCAGACATCGTGGGCGTCGACTTGCGAGCGGCGCGCGGCGTTCAGCGTCCGCTGCGTTGTGAAGGGTCGTCATGTCGGCTGAGTCATCTTACCTCATCCGGCTGCTTCACGCCTACGTCGCGCAAGCGAATGCCGCGCCCCCGGTCGCGACTCCGTTGGACTGGTACCGGCTAGCCGCGCTGATGCGCGAACGAAAGTTGACCAGCACGCTGGCCGGTCTGCTGTCGAAGAGTGACGCGCCTGACGACGCCAAGCGGATGATCTGCGAGGCGGATCAGGAAGCGCGGCGCCATACGCTGGCCTCATGGCTGGAACTCAGCCGCATCGCAGTTCGTCTCGGCGGAACCGATGGCGTTCGTTGGATCTTGCTCAAAGGCCCAGCGCTGGCGCTGACTGTCTATCCTTCAGCTGACGAGAGGTTCAGCGTCGATCTCGACATTCTCGTTCGACGAGAGGATCTCGCTCGGACGCGCTCGCTGCTCGAGTCCCTTGGCTACACGCATCAGGACGGCAGAATCCCTGACCTCTTTTACCAGCGTTATCACTACCACCTCGTCTTGCTCAGTCCGTCGGGAGTCCGACTAGAACTTCACTGGGACGTGGCGCGGGTGGACGACTTCGTGCGCTTTGACCTCGATGGCTGCGTCGATCGCTCGATCAGACTCGAGCTTGCCGGCCATCCGGTCCTCGCTTTCGCGCCAGAGGATCAGCTATTGCATGCGTCGCACCAGGCGATGTCCGAGCGCTTCGGCGATCCCCGGCGGCTGGTCGATGCCGCCCTTCTGCTGAGGCGTGGGATCTTGGTGAGTCAGTTGGAGCAGCTCGCACACCTGCAGGGTCTGGCTACGGCGCTATGGATGATGCTCCGCCTGCAGCGAGAGCTGACCGGCACGGTCGTACCGGACGAGCTGGAAGCGTCGCTGCGGCCGAGACCGCTCGTCCGCCGGTCTCTGGAAGCACTGGGCCCGGCGGAGTCGCTGGTGGGCTTCGTCAGCGATCCGAGGAGGTTCCACAGGGAGTTGATCCGCTCGCTGTGCGCTCCTCGACCCGGCGCGGCGCTCAAGAGTCTGCGCCGCTATCTCAGCGTGAACGAAGCGGAGTTACTCGAGATGGGGCATCAGCCGGGACATCTCCCGAGCCGAAAGCGCCGGGCACGGCTCGCATTCGGTCGTGCCACCGCGCTCGCGTGTGAGGCCAGTCGACTGGCCGGCCGAGTGCTGTTGATGCGGAGTGGGCGTCAAACAGGGGGAACGCACCGTTTCACGAACGCTCCGTCGCCTGGGCCTCCGGCTGCGCAACGACAGAACGCACGTGGTCCTCGAGCTGGCGGGCAAGCTCGTCGATCCGCTCCACCTCCCGGGGGCGCCGGAAGCTGAACATTGGAACCTGGTTCGCGATTTCTGCGCAGCGCTCGAACATCGCGGGCTCCTCCGGCCCGGCGACATCCGGCCCAAACCGCCGGAAATGCGAGTGGCACAACAGTTCGAGGACGGCCTCGACCTTCGAGAGCGGATTGATGCTCGGTTCGTCCCCCGGCTGGAGCAGGTAGAGGCACCGCAGTGGAACCGCGTCTTCGTTGAACGCGCCGAGCGGGGGTCGACGTAGCTTTTCGAAACCGGGCAGGATCTTCTCGAGCGCGCTCGGGTCTTCGCCGAGAGCCTCCACGGCATCGGGCGGGAGTTTCATCTGCGGGAACGACGGCCAAGCCAACGGTGGGCGACCCCTGCCGGCGAGTTGCAACGCCAGAACGTCGTCGGTCAGTAGCCGGTGCCCCCTTGCCTCCAGGGCGGCGGCAGTCGTCGACTTGCCCCAGCCCTTGAAGGCGACGAATGCCACGGCCGACCCATCTACGCTTACAGCACTCGCGTGGAGCACGGCCAGCCGGCGCTGATGAAGCGCAACTCCTATTACCGCCCCCAACAGGAACAGGCGAACCCATTCCGGATCCGCGCCGGGAAGGGGATCCAAAATCACTTCCCGTCCGTCCCGGATAG
Organism: uncultured Acidobacteriota bacterium; assembly: GCA_963702425.1. Lineage (GTDB taxonomy): Bacteria > Acidobacteriota > Polarisedimenticolia > J045 > J045 > JALOKP01. The sequence continues at coordinate 24,449 of CAVPCQ010000012.1, read as the reverse complement.
CGAACGAGCCGACAGTAGGCCAATAAAGCCGCACCGCCGACTCCTCAGTCCAGCAGGAAGGTCGGTCAGGTGATCCGGCCGGAGGAGACAATCGCCCGCGAACGACAACGAGATCGCGGCACTCCGACGAACTTGACGGTAACTCCGAAAGCGTCAACTCACTGCAAATATTCAACCCGAACGCGCGATAGCACCGTTCGGGCATGCACGCCGTATCTCGGTCCCGTTCAAGAAGGGTTAGTAATAATGGTGCCGTCCGGGAGAACCCACGGGCCACCGGTGTTCCCGATCACCGTAACACTCCCGCGCGTCGGGAACTTGGTCAAGTCTGCCACCAAGCCGTGACAAACTAGGCTCGGGGTGGAGTAAGTCTTCAGATCCGCAGGGCCGAACCTCACCCGATCAGACATCGCCACCTCCAAGGTTGCACCGGCAGCCCAAAGCCGCGAACCGCCATGAATCGGCATGAGCATACTCTCATCCCGCCAGGGGAATCAACCGTCGCCTCGCCAACTTGATGATGAGCGCCAAGTTCCCCGGCTGGTCACCGGGGACTATCCGCCATATCGCGGCCTTCGATTACCTCGATCAGCTTCTCGTCCGCCAACCGCTCAAAGAGCGCCAGCAGGTCTGCTTCGCACTGGGCAGCGTCGACCGCATACTCCGAGACTGTCAGATCTCGGACCTCCCCGATTGTCCGCGGCTGCTGAAGGAAACCCCAGATCCTGCTGCCTATCTCATTGAGACTGTAGTACTTACCGGTTTCGATCCCAAGAACGACAGTTTGGCCACCGACATCGGATGAGACGAGACGCTGGGCCGCGACTACTTGGGTGTCGATGTTGACGATCGAGGCCATGGAATAGGGTCCTTTCGCCGAGTCTACTGTTCTTCAACATCCCGTAAGCTGCTCTACCTCTCAGCGTCGAGTTTCTCGCAGACTCTGATTCGAGAGCGCTCGCAATCATAGACCTTCGCCGCCCCCGCCATCACGAACAGGCAGAGCTCCCCGCTCTCATGGGTGCCGATTCGCCCGCTGCTGGGCCACTGGTGGAGATGCGTCGCTTCTCAGCGGGTGTCATCCGGCGTCCCTGGGCCTACTTGGCTCCTGGACGACCTCAATCAGGCAACAATGCCTCCCGAGGTGACCGATGCGAATCGAAGCGGCCCGGTACGATCAGGGTCGGACTGTCGCCTCACAGCGGCAGGATCGCATCGCGGGCTTGCAGGACGCGGCACAGTTCAGCGGCTCGATTCGTCGCGCCAATCCAAGTTTAGCGCCGGAGGCTGGCGGTTTCGGCGGCGCCCAGACCGTACCTGGCCGTCACCAGCAGCTGCGCGAGGTGGCGCGGCTCACGTCGCGGCCATGGAAGGAGCACCTCGCCGGCGCGCCCCTGTGTCCGGCGATCGAACGCGGCACCCCGGACGCGGTTGCCTGAGCGGTTTCGGGTCGCCGAGCCGCCGAGCGCGCGAATCCGCAGACCGCTCGGGAGGCGGGTCAGGCCGTCCGCGAGTCCTCGAAGTCAGTGCACCGAATCAAGGACTGCCGCTGCCGTCGGGTCCGACTGGCGCGGCGGGAGCGGTCCACCGAAGACTCCGGAGTAGCCTTACAACTTGCGCCTGCTGAGGGTCTGCGACCAGCCGTTCCCCCTCTCGCGAGAAGGGGTGTATCCTCTGCTGCGCCCCCGGCGAGTCTCGTGGTGAACTCCCGGGAGAACGGAACGCAACGAACTGGACGACAACATGCACCTTCGTAGCTTCTCGTGGTCACTCGTCGCATCCGCCTTGGTGGTCGGAGTCCTTACGCTCTCCACGACCGCTGCCATGGAGCAGGGAGTCCATTCGGCAACAAAGCCCGAGGTGGCAGTCGGGCGAGTCGCCGCCGACAAAGGCGAACCCACCGTAGTTACGGGCAGTCTTCCGGATTACGTCATCGGCCAGCAGGACTTGCTCGAGGTTCGCGTCTTCGACCTTGCCGAGCTGAACCAGGTGGTCCGCGTCGAAGAGGATGGGAACATCTCCTTGCCGCTCGTCGGCCGACTCCATGTTGACGGCATGGCGAAGTCCGCGCTCGAGGCAGAGCTCTCGCGGATCCTGGATGAGAATTACCTCAAGGGTGCTCAAGCGACTGTGTTTGTCAGAGAGGCGGTGTCGAAACGGATCTCGGTGAGCGGTGCCGTCCGAGCGCCGGGCAGCTATGACATGCCCAGGTCGCGGACTTTGCTCGAGGTTCTCTCCGCGGCTGGCGGACTACTCGACGACTTCGGCACGGAGATCGTCATCTTCCGCAAGCAGGATGACGGTTCACGCATCCGAGTGTCTATCAACTCCGAGCGCCTGCTGCGGGCAGTCGAGATGGGAGCCAACCTCGCTCTTCTCCCCGGCGACCTGGTTCACGTGCCGACTGTCGGGCGGATGCGGATCTTCGTCGGCGGTTCCGTTCGGAATCCCAACCTGTACGAGGTCCGTGAAGACGAGCCCATTACGCTGCTCAAGGCGATTACGATGGCCGGCGGAACGACCGAGCGGGCCTTGGTGACGAGAATCAAGGTGATCAGACTCGGTGAGGACGCTGTGCGTATCGACCATGAAATCAACTTGCACGACGTCATATCGGGTGAAATCCGCGACGAGCTGCTGAAGGGTGACGACGTCGTGTTCGTGCCGACTTCGTTTTTCTAGGGGTGAGCCCCGGATACTGCGTGGTGCGGCTGAGAGTGGTCCCGGGAATTGTTTGGTAGCGTCTACTCGCATTCCGGAGTGCGCGGGAGTGGGGGGCGTTGCGGCTTGCCGCCGGACCTTCGAGAGAGCGCCATACTACGAATGCGAGCGCCCAACCTCACGACGTGCGGTTCAACGACGCCCGTGCCTCGCCCGACGGCTGTCGATTGCCGGGTCCGAGCACCTCGACCCTGTCGAAAAGACGGGCGCTCAAACGACCTTTCGGCAGGCGAAGGGGGGCCGAAAGCGGTCTTCTCCCGGCGTTCAGTCGGAAGGACCGAGCGAGGCCGTGCCGCCCGCGCCGGCTCGGGCTTCGTTACGAGCAACCGCGGCCCGAAGAGCGGCTCGCCACCTTCGGCGACCCCATCCGCGCCCGGAGCACGATCGATCGCTTCACCAGCAACGCCTGCAGCATCGGCCACCCGGTAGGCGAAAGAACCAAAGCTGAGGCAAGATCATTCCGTCACGAGCTCCGGATCCCAGGGGGGAATCCCCGTGAGAAACGAGGCTCAAGAGGTCGTGAGAGCCGATCGTTCGGCGTCAAGCCTCAAAGCCGACCTTGGGCAGGAGTGAGTTTCGACATGAACTTCCGACTCTCTTTCAGAGAAGCTCGCTGCCGGAGCTGCGAACGTCAGCGGCTCCTCTCACCATCGAGCGGTGCCACGGCTCGAGTTCGATAGAACGAGGCCGACTATGCGGCAGATCATGCTTCTTCTCGTGGCAGTCGCTGCGGTGGGCGCTCTCGGACCGTCCCGCCCTCGCCCCGATCGCGTCACTCCCGACACTCCGAAGCCGGCGGTCGTCAGCATCCGCACGAAATTGGACCTGAAGAATATCGACTACGATCTCGATCATGTCGAGTTGTTTCGTCCCTCGGTCTTCCTGAACCCCCGTACAACGGCAGGCCTGCGCGCCTACACCGAGCTCGGAGACCACTACACCGCCCGACTGTTCGCGGCTTTCTCCTGGCCGATGTCGAGATCCACGAGCCAGAGTTCTTTTCGCGAACGGCTCCGAGAGAGGAATCGGATTCCCTACGCCCGGTGGGCCAGCCAGACGCATGAGAAGCTTCTCATCACGATCGACTTCATGCCCGACTGGCTCAGCAGTTCCAACGACAACCGGCAAGTCGAGGGCTTCTACAAGCGCCGGAATACACACGTGCCGCGCGACTATGACCAATGGAGGCTGGCGGTGCGAGAACTTGTTGAGTTCTATCGCCAGTTCGAGGGTGCGCAAAGGTACTATGAGGTCTGGAACGAGCCCGATCTGGAGTACTGGCAGGACGACCTCGACGCCTATCTGCGTATCTATGCGGAGACAGCCTTGGCGGTCAAGGAGGCCGATCCGGATGCGAAGGTCGGCGGGTCATCGACAAATAGCTGGAAAGGCAAGGCCGACCCGTCGGATCGCGATTCGTTCAATATCGCGCTGATCCGCTTCGCGAAAGAACGAAACCTCCCACTCGACTTTGTCTCATGGCACACGTTCAGCGCCTCCCCGCGTGTGGTACACGAGGCGGCGTCCGCCTTCAGAGCGGCGTTCCGGGACAACGGCTACACCAAGAATCCCGAGCTCGTGATCTCGGAGTGGAACGTTCCCCATCTGCTCAGGAACACCGCGGACCAGGCGTCGGCAATGGCCGATCTGCTCGTTTCGTTCCGCGAGGCAGGTGTCGACTTGCAGACGGTGGCCGCCTGGGAGAACTTCCATCCCGATCCCGATTCCGAAGGTTACGGAATGGTCCGCTACGGAGGGGAGCGAAAGCCTGCCTATCACCTGCTTGGCGCGTTCGCCGCCGCAGCCCAAGACAGCAAAGGCATCGTGGTACTTCGAGAGAAGGAGGCTGCTCCCAGGGAGGGAGAGCGCAAGCTGGTCATTTCAAAGAAGGCGGACGACGAGTATCTCATCCTGATGTGGGAGAACGGCTTTGATCCGCCGACCGCCGCTGCAATAGCCAATCTCGTCGAGAACGGCTTTCCCGAGACCCGATTCCAGGACTACGGGTCATTGCTCGCGGTCGAGCGAGCGATCCAGACCGGTCTGTCAAAGGACCCCAACGACCGTGAGCTGTTCGGTGCTGCGCGCAAGGTGTACGAGACCTACCCGACCCGGACGCGCCTTGCAGGGCTGGAGATTGCTGGAACGGACGAGATCGAGATCATCGAGGCCATTGGCATCAAAGATGACGTACGGATGGTGCCGGCTCGGGTTACGGGGAACGTGATCACGCTGCAGCTCGACAAGCGCGAGGTGCTTCGACTTGAGTTACGGCTAAAGCGGCAGGTTGAGATGCAACGACCGCGACGCTCCGGGAGAGCTACGCCACCCGGATGAGCGAGATCGGTCCCTCAGCGCCGAACGTCGCAAACTGTAGTTCGCCAGAATCTGATCCGCACGTTCCGGACGACTCGCGCGTCGCGGAGGACCGATCAAACCGATGGCCGCGCTGGCCGACGACGGCCGCGTCCGGCAGAGAATCGTGGCCCGCCTCGGGCGCCAGGCCCGCGAGATCGCGGACGGGAACGGCCCGATCCGATCTTTGCCGATCCGGAAGTTCCTCGAGGAACTGCGGGCCGGGACGATCATCTCGCCTGCGCAAACGACTGCCCGCGGAAGCGAGCCGTCGAGGACGGTCCTATCTCGCCCTCTCCACCGGAATGTGCACCTCGGCGCGCTTGAGGAACCACGGCTTGAACGGTCCGTCCCAGTAGACGGCGTAGGGCTCGCCGGAAGCCTGAAACTCGGGGTGTGCGGCCAGCCAGGCCCGCAGCTTCGCCAGCCCCTCGTCGTAGTTTTCGCGCGAGTAGGAGCCGCGCTGGCCGATTGAGACGACCTGCTGCGCGGGTCGCTCGTACACCTTCACGCCGCCCTCCCCGGTCGGGAGCTCGCCGGTACGGTCGCGCTCGACGAAGAAGCGCATCCGTGCCGGGCGCGGGTCGGCTTCGACCGGGACGGTCATCGCCAGGTCATTGGTGCGGATGTAGTCGAACAGCGTCATGAACGGCCCGTTCCGACCCTCGAAGTAGTCGGGGCCGCCCACCGCTTCCATGACCCGGGCCGCTGGAAGCTCCTTGACCTCGATGACGTCGACCTCGGTCGGCGCGTAGTTGGACTCGGTGGCCATGGCGAGGGCTCCCGCGGTCAGGAACGACACGGCGAGGACGAGGATCGAACGGAGTGCCGGGCGGGCGAAGATCATCAGCGGAGGGTAGGGGCCGCGCGGCGTTCCCGCAAACGACGCGCGCCGGTGTAGGATCGCCTCCCGCTCCCGGGGGGACGCGGGGGAGGCCAGCCGGTGCGACAGGGTGCGAAGGCGCAGGAGAGGAACGGAGGCCGCGTCGGGGCCGCCCTGCGGGCGGCAACACCGGTCATCGTGCTGCGCGAGGAGCACCTCATGCCCGGCTCGCGGATCAAGGCGGGGCCGGCGCCCGACGGCGTGCGCCTCGAGGTTCCGGTGGCTCCCGGCGTCGCGCTGCGCGGCGTCACCGTCCGGCGCCCGGATGCCCGGCTCGCGGTGCTCTATTTCGGCGGCAACGGCGAAATCGTCGGACCGGATGCCGGGATCGTCGGGCTGGCGCGCTCGCACCCATTCGACGTCTACGCGGTGAACTATCGCGGCTTCGGGCCGAGCGACGGTGAGGCCTCGCTGGATGCGGTGATCGGCGACGGCGTCGCGATCTTCGACGCGGTCGCCGCGCGGCCCGAGCTCGCGGGAAGGCCGATCCTGGTCTACGGTTTCTCGCTCGGGTCGTGCCCCGCGCTGATGGTCGCCGGCACGCGCGAGGTGGCGGGAATCGTCCTGCAGAGCCCGCCCGACGCCGCGGCCGAGGTCGTCCCGCACCTGACCAGCCTGCTGCCGTGGTACCTGCGGCGGATCGCGCGCCTCGCGCCGGCGCCGGAGGTCGCCGCGCGCGACGATCAGCCCGTGCTGCTCGCGCCGCGGGTCCGGGCGCCGCTGCTGGTGCTGCACGGCGACGCTGACCTCTCGGTGCCGATGACGTGCGGACGGAAGGTCTTCGCCGCGGCGGGATCGCAGGACAAGGAGTTCGTCGTGGTCCCGGGCGGGGGGCACATCGATCTGTGGGAGGTGGGGGGCGAGGCGCTGCACGGGCGCCTCGCGGGTTTCCTGGACCGGATCACGAGGAGAGGGAGGGCATGATGAAGCAGATCAACACGCAGCGGGTCGTTGTCGGCGGTGTGCTTGGCGGGATCGTCTGGTTCCTGTGGGGCCTCGTGATCAACCTCGCGGTGCTCGGCAGCAAGTATCCCGAGGCGCAGCAGGCCGGCTACTTCCTTCAGCAGCCGCGCTACGGCTTCTTTCCCGTCGCCTGGATCGTGATCGAGCTGGTGCTGGCGCTGATCTGCGCCGCGCTCTACGCCGCGGTGCGCGAGGGTTGGGGACCCGGGTTCGGGACCGCGCTCCGGCTGGGCCTGATGGTCGGCTTTGCGGCGGGATTCCCGATCGCGTTCGCGATGGCGAGCTGGTCGCCCGCGCCGCGCCTCTTCCCGCTCTGGTGGATGCTGGAGTTGTGGGTCGGCGCGATCGCCGCGACGGTGGTGGCGGGGTGGTACTATCGCGAGTGAGGAGGGCTTGGCGATGACACGACAATCGCTCCTGGTCTCGTCTGCGATCCTGGGTCTCATGCTGCTCGCGGCGCCGGCGATTCCGCCGGCCTCCGCCGCGGAGAAAGAGGAGAAGCTGCCCCGGGCCGAGGTCAAGCCCGACGCTGCGCTGATCTACGTCGCCCGGCCAGCAGGGATGGGGTTCGCAGTCCCGATGTACTTCTTCGCGAACGAGCAGTTCCTCGGCATGAACCACGGGAACGGCTACTTCTGGGCCTACCTGCCGCCGGGCAAGTACGTCTTCTGGTCGAAGGCAGAGAACGTGAACGCCCTCCCGGAAATGGAAGTGGAGGCCGGCAAGACCTACTACTTCCGGCAGAAGACGGTCCCCGGGTGGATCAAGGCGCGCACGGCCGTCGAGCTCGTCGATTCGGCCCAGGGAGATGCGCTGATCGACGACTGCCAGAAGCACTCGGAGCTGACGGACAAGCAGCGCGAACGCGGCGAGGAGGACGCCAGAGAATCCTGGGCGCGGGCCCAGAAAGAGGCGGCCGAGGCCGCTGCGGAGCCCGTCAAGAAGCAGGAGTAGTTCACCGCAACCGCGCGAGCAGGGCCGTCGAGACGAACCCCAGCCCGGCCATCGCCGGCCACAGCACCCCGCCGCCGAAGCGCTCGAGCAGAAAGGTCCCGAGCGGCGGGGCCAGGACCAGGGCGAAGCCGAAGGTCATCGTGAACAGGCCCATGTACTCGCCGCTGCGCGACTCGGGGGCGATGTCCCCGACGTAGGCCGCCATCCCCGGCAGCAGGATCATCTCGCCGAAGGTCCAGATCACCACCGTGCCCGCGATCCCGATGCGGCTGCCGGTCAGCGCCATCGCACCGAAACCGGCGCCGACCAGAGCCGCGCCGAGCGCCAGCGTGCGGCCGGCCGGCCAGCGCGCCATGGCCACGTTGAGCGGCACCTCGACCGCGACGATGATCAGCGTGTTGAGCGTGAAGAGCGCGCCGTAGAACGCGGCCGAGAAGCCGAGGTCGCGCACCAGGAAGAGCGGCAGCGCGGCGGTGAGCTGCAAGAAGACGACCAGCGCTGGCAGGGACGCGGCGAGGAAGTAGAGCAGGCGCCGATCGCGCCACGCCTCGCCGAGCAGGGAAGGCCTCGGCGCCCCGTCCGCCCCGTCGGCGCCTCCGGCCAGGGCCGCTGCCGAAGCGCCCATCGTGCTCCTCAGCGCTCCCGCCGGGACCCAGGCCAGCACCGCCGCCGCCGCCAGCGATGACGCGCCGTCGACCCAGAAGAGCGCGTTGTAGGACCACGCGGCGAGGAAGCCCCCCAACGCCGGGCCGACGCTCATCCCGAGGTTGATCGCCAGCCGGTTGAGCGCGAAGGCCGCCTTGCGCTGTTCGGCTCCCGCGGCGAGCGAGACGGCCGACAGACTCGCGGGACGATAGGCCTCCGAGACCGCGGCGAACAGCACGGTCGCGGCGACGACCGGGGCGACGCCGCGCACGAGCGGGTAGAAAGCCAGCACTGCCGCCGACAGCACGAGCGAAACCGTCATTACCCGCCTCGCGCCGTAGCGGTCGGCCAGCCGGCCCGAGATCGGCGCCGCGACGATCGAGGTGGCTCCGAAGATCCCGACCACCGCGCCGGCGAAGGCGGTCGAGAAGCCGAGTGGCCCCGTCAGGTAGAGCACCAGGAACGGGATGACCATCGTCCCGACGCGGTTGACGAAGGTCGTCGCCGTCAGCGCCCAGACCTCGCGCGGCAGGCCGGCGACGCCGCGCCAGGGGTTCATCAGTAGCCGATCGCCGCGCCATCCTTGCGCGACTCCGAGGCGCCCGCGCGTACGCCCGTCGCGGGGTCGATGCAGACCGCCTGGTAGCCGCCGTACTGGCCCGGCAGCGCGACCAGCCGGTGGCCGCGCCGCGCCAGCTCGCGCAGCACCTCGGGGGGAATGCCGCTCTCGAGCGCGAGCTGCCCGCCGTCCAGCATCGGTGTCCCGGTCGGCTCCTGCGAGCCGTCGTGCACGAAGCGCGGCGCATCGCCGGCTTCCTGGAGGTTCATCCCGAAGTCGACGAGGTTGACGACGATCTGGACGTGACCCTGCGGCTGCGTCGCGCCCCCCATCACGCCGAAAGCGCACCAGGGCCTGCCGTCCTTCGCCAGGAACGCCGGGATGATCGTGTGGAACGGCCGCTTGCCGGGTTCGAGCCGATTGGGGTGGTTCGGGTCAAGCGAGAACTGCGCGCCGCGGCTGTGCAGGCCGAAGCCCAGCTCGGGGATCGCGTAGCCGGAACCGAAGCCGGTGTAGTTGCTCTGGATCAGCGAAACCATGTTGCCGTCGGCATCGGCGACGGCGAGGTAGGTCGTGTCGCCGCGCTGCAGCTCCGGCGGGTCGCCGGGCGCGACGGCGCGCGCCGCGCGGGTCCGATCGATCTGCTTCCCGCGTGCGGCCGCGTACCCCTTGTCGAGCAGGCCCGCGACGGGGACCGTCTCGAACGCCGGGTCGGCGTACCAGCGCGCGCGGTCGGCGAAGGCCAGCTTCTTGGCCTCGACCATCAGGTGCCAGAAGTCGGGGGACTCGCGCCCCAGCGCGGCGAGGTCGAAGGTCTCGAGGATGTTCAGCATCTCGAGCGCGGCCAGCCCCTGCCCGTTGGGGGGCAGCTCGTACAGCGTCACGCCGCGATACGCCGTGGCGATCGGCTCGACCCAGCTCGCGCGGTACGACTTGAGATCATCGAGAGTGAAGAAGCCGCCGTTCGCGGCCGAGAAGCGCACGATCGCCTCGGCCACCGGGCCGCCCTGGATCGCCGCGCGGCCCTCCTTCGCCAGCACCTCCAGCGTCCGCGCCAGCGCCGGGTTCGCGAAGAGCTCTCCTTCCTTCGGTGCTCGACCGTTCGGGAGGAAGACCGCGGCGAAGCCCGGCTTGTCCTTGAAGGCGCGCGCGCCGCGCTCCCAGGCTGCCGCGATCGCCTGCGGGACCGGCGCCCCCTCGCGCGCCAGCCGGATCGCGGGAGCGAGGACCTCGGTCAGCGGCAGTCGGCCCAGCTTCGCGTGCAGCTCGAACCAACCGTCCATCGCCCCCGGCACGGTCCAGGCGTACGGGCCGTGGAGCGGGATCGTCCCGTCCTTCTCGGGCGGAACCTTGTCGCGAGTCAGCCCTTTCGGTGCCGGGCCGGACGCGTTGAGCCCGAGCAGCTTCCCCTGCTTCGCGTCCCAGGCGAGCGCGAACAGGTCGCCCCCCGGACCGCAGGAGACCGGCTCCAGCAGCGCCAGCGCGGCGTTGACGGCGATCGCGGCGTCGGCCGCGCTGCCGCCCTTCTGAAGGATGTCGATCCCGACCTGCGAGGCGAGCGGGTGCGCCGAGGCGACCATCCCGTGGCGGGCGTAGACGACCGAGCGGGTCGCGAACATCTTCCCCTCGGTCCGGTCCGCGGCCTGCACCGCCGCCCCGGCGGCCAAGGCGACGGCGAGCACGAGCGGCGCCTGGAGCGGGAGGCGCACGCTCAGCGCGGCGCGGCGCACGATCGTCCCCGCCCTACTTCGGCCGCACGAGCGCGGGCGGCGCGAGGTTCGGCGGCACCGGCTGCTTCGGCTCGTGCGGCGGGTTCTTCGCCAGCTCGTTCATCAACAGCTCGACCGCCTTCTCCACCGACGGGTCGCCCCCCTGCATCATCACCTCGGGCAGGTCGATGACGTCGACGTCGGGCTCGACCCCTTCGTTCTCGATGATCCACTGGCCGGCGGCGTCGTAGATCCGGAAGGCCGGCACCTGCACCGCCCCGCCGTCGACCAGCGCCGGGCCTCCCGAGAGGCCGATCAGCCCGCCCCAGGTCCGCGTGCCGATCAACGGCCCCAGGCCCCGGGCCTTGAACCAGTAGGGGAGCGCGTCGCCGCCCGACGACGAGTAGCCGTTCATCAGCATCGCCTTCGGGCCGTCGTGGGCGAAGGCCGGCGAGCGCATCGCCTCGACGTTGCGCCGGGCCCACCAGGCCATCGTGTTGCGCTCGAGGTAGTCGATCATCCGCACCGGGATGAAGCCGCCGCCGTTGTAGCGGTCGTCGATGATCAGCGCCGGCTTGTCGACCTGCGCATAGAACATCTTCTGCAGCATCCGGTTCCCCTCGCCGGCAGTGTTGGGGAGGTGGATGTACCCGACCTTGCCGCCCGACAGCTTGTCGGCCAGCGCCACCCGTGAGCGGACCCAGTCGAGGTAACGCAGGTTGAGCTCGCTGTCGATCGTCCGGATCGTGACCGGGCGCGCCCCCTCGGCCGTCGGCTTGCCGTTGACGGTCAGCACGACCGGCTTGCCGGCCTTCCCCTCGAGCAGGCGGTAGGGGTTGTCGGCGGTCGTCAGGTCGACGCCGTCGATCGCGATCAGGAACTCCCCCTCCTTGACGTCGACTCCCGGTTCGGAGAGCGGGCCGCGCCACGCTTCGTCCCAGTTCTCGCCGGCGTAGATCTTCTCGATCCGGTAGCGGCCGGAGGGGTCGGCGAACAGCTCGGCCCCGAGCATCCCGCCCTCCACGCGCTCGACCGTGGGCTCGTCGCCGGAAGCGACGTAGGTGTGACCGGCCTCGAGCTCGCTCATCATCTCGCCCAGCAGCCAGTCGACTTCGGCGCGGTGCGCGACGAACGGAATGAGCGCGTTGTAGCGCTCGTAGAGCGCCTTCCAGTCGTAGCCGTGCATGGCGGGGTCGTAGAACCAGTCGCGGGTGATGCGCCAGCCGTCGGTGAACATCTGCTGCCACTCGGCCTGCGGGTCGAGCTTCACGCGGAGGCCGGAGAAATCGAGCTTCCCTTCGCTGCCGGTCAGTCCGGCCTTGGCGTCGGTGAGGCCCCAGCCCGGACCCTGCCGATACAGGAGCTTCTTGCCGTCGGCGGTGAGCAGGTACCCGCCCGCGTTGTCGAGGACCTTCTCCTCCTTGCGTTCCTTGAGGTCGAAGCGATACAGCGCACGCGTCCCGCCCTCGCCGTTGCGGACGTAGTAGACGAAGCCGGGGACGGCAGTGAGGTTGCCGTACTCGCCGGCCGGGAGCCCCGGAAGCGCGATCGTGCGGGCGACGAAGCCGTCGGGGACGATCGTCGTGGCGGGGGGAGTGTCCTTCTTCGGGTCACCGTCTTTCTTTGGGTCCGCGTCCTTCTTCGGGTCCGCGTCCTTCTTCGGACCGGCACGGAGGCCGGCCCCTACGGGGGCCGCCTTGCCGGTGCTGGCGGACGGGGCGTTTGGTTTTTCCGGAACGGGCGTCCCCTTTTCCTCGTCCGACTTGAGCGGGAAGAGCGGCTCGGCGGACGGATCGAGCGCGGCGGCGAAGATGCGTCCCGCGTTGCGGTAGAGGTAGTCGAACTCGAAGGCGCTGGTGACGAGGTTGAAGTCGCGCAGGCTGGTGAAGAAGAGGTACTTGCCGTCGGCCGAGAAGGTGGGGTCGCCATCCATCGTCATCCCGTCGCCGAGGAAGAAGCTCTTCTTCTGCTCGAGGGACCAGACCGCGAGGCCGGGCATCCGGTTCGGGTGACTCTTCTCGTAGGCCAGCCAGCGCGAGTCGGGGGACCAGCCGTAGCTGACCAGGTCCTCCTGGTCGCTGTGGTCGGCGACCGTCACCGCGCCGCTGGCGACGTCGACGACCAGCAGCCGCTGCTGACGGTCGGCGAACGCGAGCTTGCTGCCGTCGGGGCTGAAGGCTGGCGCGTAGTACCAGCTCACCGCGCCGGTCGTCAGCCGGCGCGGTGTGCCGCTGCCGTCCTGGTTGCCGAGGTAGATCTCGTACTCGCCGGTCTGGTCGGACAGGTAGGCGATCGTCTTGCCGTCCGGCGACCAGGCCGGGCCGCGGTCCCGGACCCCCTGGCTCGGGAAGAGCGCGCGCGTCGCGCCGTCCTTGGCCGGGACCGAGAACAGGTCGCCGCGGGCCTCGAACAGGGCTCGCGCGCCCGAGGGAGACAGCGCGGCGCCGCCGATGTTGGCGGCGACGTTCTTGAACGACGGCAGCGCGTACGGCTGCTCGGCACCGAGCGTGATCGCGAGCCGCTGCGTCTTGCCGCTCGCCGGGTCGAACCGGTAGAGGAAGCCGCCGTTCATGAAGACGATCCCGCCAGGACCCGCCGCCGGCCAGAGCACGTCGTACTCGGTGAACTCGGTCAGCTTGCGCGTGGCCTTCGTCTTCAGGTCGTAGGCGAAGAGGTTGAGCGTGTCGTCGCGATCCGAGGTGAAGTAGATCGTGTCGCCGAGCCAGATCGGGAAGTTGTCGGTGACGCGGTTGTCGGTGACGCGCTCGGACTTCGCAGCCACCAGGTCGTAGATCCAGATGTCTTGCGCGCGGCCGCCGCGGGTCCGCTTCCAGGTCCGGAACTCGCGGTCGATCGGCGTGTATGCCAGCTTCGTGCCGTCCGGGCTGAACGACGCGCTGCCGCCGTGGGGCAGGGGGAGCGGCTTCTCGAGGCCCCCCTTGGGATCGACCAGGAAGTAGGTCCCCATCCGCTCGCCGAAGGGCGTCCGGTTCATCCGGACCAGGATCCGGCCGTCCTTCGTCCAGTCGAGGATCCAGTTGTCGAAGCCGCCGCGCGGGGGCATCGCGCCGACGTCGGTGTAGTAGGTCAATTGCTTCGGCTCGCCCCCGGCGATCGGCATGACGTAGACCTGCCGCGAGCCCGTGTATTCGGCCGTGTAGGCGATCCACCGGCCATCCTGCGAGATCTTCGGGAACAGCTCCTGGCCCGGGTGCGCCGTCAGCCGCATCGCCGGGCCGCCCGAGACCGGGGCGCGCCAGATGTCGCCGCCGTGGACGAAGACGACGACGTCGCCGTGGATGTCGGGGAAGCGCAGCAGCCGCCCCTCGGGCGCGACCCCGGCCGCCGCCTCGGTGCCGCCTCCGGCCCCCTCGGCCGCACGGGCCGGGACGACCACCAGCGCCAGCAGCACGATCAGCGCCAGCACGCAGGCGAAGCAGAAGCGGGTCGAGGTGAGCGAGGAGAGCGGGCGGAGCGTGCGCACGGGAATCCTCCGGAGGGCGGGAATGCGCCAGATTGCCGCAAGGGCAGCGACAAGACAAACGATAGCGGCGGCAGGGTATCCTTACGCCACCATGCGCCCCCCGCTCACAGCGCGCCTCGCGCCGTTCGGCACGACGATCTTCACCGAGATGACCGAGCTGGCGGTCCGGCACGGCGCGGTCAACCTCGGGCAGGGCTTTCCCGACTTCGACGGGCCGGAGTTCGTCAAGGACGCGGCGCTCCGGGCGATCCGGGAGGGCCGCAACCAGTACGTGCGGATGTTCGGCCTCCCCGAGCTGAACCGCGCGGTGGCCGCGCACCGGCGTCGCTTCTACGGCCTCGTCTACGACCCCGACCGGGAGGTGACCGTCTTCTCGGGCGCGACCGAAGCGCTGTTCGCGACCTTCCAGGCGCTGTTCGACGCCGGCGACGAGGCGATCCTCTTCGAGCCGTTCTACGACTCCTACCGGCCCGGACTGGCCAACGCCGGGGCGCGCGCGGTCGTCGTGCCCCTCCGGCCGCCCGACTTCCGGCTGGATCCCGATGCGCTCGAGCGTGCGGTGACCCCGCGCACGCGCGCGATCGTCCTCAACTCGCCGCTCAACCCGGTCGGGAAGGTCTTCGCGCGGGACGAGCTGGAGGCGGTGGCCGAGGTCTGCCGGCACCACGACCTGCTGGCGATCACCGACGAGGTCTACGAGCACCTCGTCTTCGAAGGGGAACACCTGCCGCTGGCGACGCTGCCGGGGATGCGCGAGCGGACCGTGATGATCTCGTCGGCGGGGAAGACCTTCAGCCTGACCGGCTGGAAGATCGGCTACGCCTGCGCGCCGGAGCCGTTGACGCGCGCGCTGCGCGCCGCGCACCAGTTCGTCACCTTCTGCACCCCGGGGCCGTTCCAGCTCGCGGTCGGCCGCGGGGCTGGCGGCGGACGACGCCTTCTTCGCGCGCTTCGTCGCCGACTACCGGGCGCGGCGCGACCGGCTGTGCTCCGGGCTCGTCGCAGCCGGCTACGGCGTGCTGGTCCCGCAGGGGACCTACTTCGTCGTTGCCGACATCCGGCCGCTGGGCTTCGACGACGACCTGGCCTTCTGCCGCGCGCTCCCGGCGACGAAAGGGGTCGCGGCGATCCCGGTCTCGGCCTTCTGCGAGGAGCCGGCGCGGGTCCGGCACCTCGTTCGCTTCGCGTTCTGCAAGCAGGACGCGACGCTGGACGAGGCGCTCGCCAGGTTGGCGCCGTGACGCGGCCCGGCGCGGCCCTGGCGGTCCTCGCCGCGGTCGTCGCAGCGGCGGTCTTCGTCCCGTCGCTCGACGCGGGGCGGGTGTGGGACGACCACGTCCTGCTCGACGAGCAGCTGCCGCACTTCAGCAGCACGGCCGACTGCTTCGTGATTCCGGCCGGCGTGCCCGGTCTCGCTCCCGGCTACTACCGCCCGCTGGTGGTCGTCACCTACCGAAACGACGCCGCGCTCGCGGAGCGGGTCTTCCCCGGGCTCGGGGACGGTCGGGAGCGCGTCATGCACGCGACGTCGGTCGCGCTGCACGCGATCGCGTCGGCGCTGGTCGTGCTGCTCGCCCTCGCCGTGCTGCCCCCGGCGACGGCGGGTGCGGCGTGGCTGGCCGGCGCGGCGGGGCTGCTCTTCGCCGTTCATCCGGTGCACGTCGAGACCGCGGCCTGGATCGTCGGACGCTCGGACAGCCTGGCCGCGTTGTTCGGGCTGCTGGCCCTGACGCTTCACCTCCGGTACCGGCGCGGGGGCTCGCTCACGGCGCTCGGCGCCGCGGCGGTCGCGCTGCTCGGGGCCCTCCTGTCGAAGGAGGCCGCCGCCGGGCTGGTGCTGCTCCTGCCGCTGGCGGACTGGATCCTCGGCCTTCCGGCGGCGGCGGCGGTGCCGCCGCCGGCTCGGCGCGGGAAGCCACGCGCCGAGCTGGCCCCGCCCGTCGCCGGCTTGCTGGCCTGGCTGCGCGCGGCCGCGCTGCCGGCGTGGCTCGTCTACGCGCTGGTCGTGGCCCTGTGGCTGGTGCTGCGCGTCACGGGGATGGCGTCACTTCCGGCCGGTGATTCCAACCCGCTGATGCTGCGCCTCGACACCCTCTTCGGTCCGCTCGGCTGGTACGTGGCGAAGACCCTCTGGCCGGTGCCGACGAGCACCTATGTCCGCTACCTCCCTGACGGCCCGTGGATCGGGCTCGGCATCGTGGGCGCGGCCGCCTTCACCGCGGCCTGGTGGTGGTTCGGGCGGCGGGGCTGGCGGCCCGAGCGGTTCGCTCTCGCACTCTGGCTGCTTCCGTTGCTGCCGGCCCTGGCGATCCCGCTGCTGCTTCGCGTCCCGACCAACCCGGTCGCCGAGCGTTACCTCTACCTGTCGAGTGCCGGCGCGGTGATGCTCGCGGCCTTCCTGCTCGGACGGGCGCTCGCGCGGCCGGCCTGGGTGTTCGCGGTCGCCGCCCTGCTGGCGCCCCTCGCGGGCTTCGCGACCGTCGCGGGGCAAGCTGCGTTCCGCGACGAGGCGAGCTTCTGGCGCGCCGCGCACCGCACCTCGCCCGACGCGGTCGAGCCGCTGGTCTTCCTGGCGCGCCTCGAGCTGGAGTCCGGGCGTCTGGACGCCGCCCAGGCGCTGCTCGACCGGGCGCTGGCGCTCCCTGCACACCCGGCGAACCGCTCGGCGACGCTCGTCGAGGCCGGGCTGGTGCGGCTGAAGCGCGACGGGGCGGCGGCCGCGATCGGGCTGTTCCGAGAGGCGGCGAAGGCCAACCCGGAGAGCGGCACCGCGCACTACAACGTCGCCCTCGCGGCGCTGACGATGACGAAGGACGCGCCCGACGCCGCCGCCCGCGCCGCGCTGTTCGAGGAAGGGATCGCGCGCCTGACCCGCGTGCTCGAGCTCGAGCCGGGCAACACCGCGGCGCGCTTCCGGCTCGGACGCGCGCTGGTGGCCGCGGGCCGCGTGGACGAGGGGGTCGCGATGCTCGAGGCCTTCGTGCGCGAGGCGCCGAATGCCCGCGAAACCCCCGACGCGCGGGCACTGCTCGACAAGGTCCGTGCCGCCCAGGCCGCGGAGACGCCGCCCGCACCGTGAACGCGCGTCGCGGGCCGCCACGGAGGGCGGCCGCTACAGGACGCGCGTCGCGGGCCGCCGCAGAGGGCGGCCCCTGCAGCACGCGCGGGCGGCCCCTGCATCCGTCCCACCGGCGCGCTGAGCTACGGCTTCACCGTCTCGCGGTCGTAGCCACCGTCGGAGACCGAGCGGGCGGTCCGGAATGCCAGCCGGGCGACCTTCTCCAGCAGCGCCGGGTTGAGCGTCTCCGGCCGATCGCTCGTCAGGTGCAGGTGGGTGTAGCTCTTCGTCGTCGCGAAGTAGAGCGTCGGGATCCCCTTCTCGTGGAACGGCGTCGCGTCGGCACCGCCGCCGGCCCAGGTATCCTCGATCGTGATCCGGTCCCCGTCGGCGTCGAGCGCGCGCGCCAGCTCCCAAAGCTGCGGTGCGCTCTTCCCGCTCCCGAGCTGCAACCCCTCGCCGTGCCCGATGCAGTCGAGGTTGAGCATGGCGACGATCCGGTCGGCCGGATAGGGCGGGTGGTCGACGAACCAGCGCGCTCCGTTCAGCCCCTGCTCCTCGGCCGCGAACAGCACGAAGACCAGCGTGCGCCGCGGCGGCCGGTGGCTCTTCGCGAAGGCCTCGGCGACCGCGAGGAGCGCCGCCGAGCCCGACGCATTGTCGTTCGCGCCCGGCCAGACGACCCCTTCCTGGGTCCCGACGTGATCGAGGTGCGCGCCGATGACGACGACCTCGCCGCGCAGCTCCGGGTCGCCCCCGGGCAGGATCGCGACGACGTTCGCGGCCGGCTGGTCCGCGCGATAGCGCGCCGCGACGGTGATCGTCGCCGACGATGCGAGCGCCCGCGAGCGCGGCGCCTTGCCCTCGACGAGTTCCCGCACGAGCGTCTCGAGCGTCACGCCGCTCCCTGCGAGGAGCGATTCCGCCACCGCACCGCTGACGTGCTGCTGCGGAAATCCGGCCGGCTGCACGCCTGGCCCGTGCAGCACGCTGGCGATCGGCGGCGCGACCTTGCCGTCCTTCGGCAGCGAGACCATCAGCAGCCCAGCCGCGCCGTGGGCCTGCGCGTTGAGCGCCTTCGGCCGCGGCAGCGGCGCGTCGCCCCAGCCCTTGACTCCCTCCGCGGCGCGCGGCGGATCGAAGGGCGGCGGGTCCTTGAAGACCAGCACGATCTTCCCGGCGACGTCGAGCCCGGCGTAGTCGTCCCAGCCCTGGTCGGGCAGCGTCAGGCCGAAGCCGGCGAACACGACCGGGGCCGCAACGCTCCCGGCGCCGGTGAAGCCGCGGCAGGTGAAGTCGGTCGGGATCGCGAGCGCGCGGGGCGCCCCGCCGCCGGACGCGATCGCGAGCCGGCAGGTCTCGATCGCGTTGTACTCGAGCGGGAAGCGCTGGAGATACCCGCCGGCGTCGCCGCCGGGACGAAGGCCGAGCTTCTCGAGGCGGCGCGCCGCCCACTTCACGGCCTCGTCGTAGCCCGGACTTCCCGCCAGGCGCCCCGCGAACTTGGGCGAGGCGAGGGTGCCGACGTCCTTCATCAGGCTCGCGGCGGCGATCCCGGGGATGGCGGCCGGGTCGCCCTTCGCCGCCGCGGAGGCCGGGCCCGCCGCCCCGAGGGTCGCCGCGACGCCGGCCAGCAACACCAGGACGGCCCGCGAAGCGACCGCACCCCGACCACGCCTCATCCATGCCTCCGTCCGCGGCCCGCCGTTGCCGGGTCGCCGCGGGTGCTGAGATGCTTGCACGGATGGTGCCCTTCCGCCCCGCACGTCCCCTCCCGGCGGCCCGATGACCGCGCGGCTGCTCTTCTCGGACGAGCGGCTGGTCGCGATCGACAAGCCGGCCGGGTTGTCGCTCGCGACGCCCGCCAGCGAGCCGGGCGCGGCGGTGCGGCGGCTGGTCGAGGCGCTCCCCGACGCGGTGCGCCGGGAGGAGTACCTCGACCCGGACGCGCTGCTCCTGGTCCATCGGCTCGACCTCGGCACCACCGGCGTCGTCCTGCTCGCCCGCGACCCGGAGACGCACCGCGCGCTGGCCGAAGCGCTCGGCGCCCGGCAGATCGGGAAGGTCTACCTCGCGCTCTGCTGGGGCCACCCGCGGCCGCGCGAAGGGCGGTACGACGCGCTGCTGGGGCCCGATCGCGACGACCGGAGGCGGATGCGCGTCGATCCCGCGGGCCGCCCGGCGCTGACGCGCTACCGCGTGCTGGCGGCACCGTCGCACGCGGCGCTGGTCGAGCTGCGTCCCGAGACCGGGCGCACGCACCAGATCCGCGTCCACCTCGCGCAGGCCGGGCACCCGATCGTGGGCGACGACTTCTACGGCGGCCCGCGGCACCACGGCGTGAAGGACGCCGTGCTCCGCGCCTTGCTCGCGCCGGATCACACCTTGCTGCACGCGTGGCGGCTCGAGCTTCCGGAGGAACTGGGCCCGGTGATCACCGCGCCGCTGCCGGCTGACTTCGCAGCGGCGCTCTACGCGCTCGGGGTCGCGCCCCTCTGACCGGGTCAGGCCCGCTCAGGCCGGCGGCTCGAGCACCGCGCTGAGCCGATCCGTCAGCTCGGCCTTCGACAGGAAGCCGTCCGCCCCGGCGTCCGCCGCTGCTCGCCGTACCGAGTCCGAGTCGAGGAAGGACATGACGATCACTCGCGGTGCGGAGGCAGAGAGCTTCAGCCGCCGGGTCGTCTCGAAGCCGTCGATCCCGGGCATGACGACGTCCACCAGCACGACGTCGGGCTCCGTCCGGGCGACCGCCTCGAGCGCTTCAAGCCCCGTCTTCGCGCAGCCGACCAGCGACAGCGAGAGCTCCGAGGCGATCCAGTCGCCGGACAGCGCGAGGAACTCCTCGTTGTCGTCGACCACGAAGATCCGCAGCGGAGACCGGAGCTCGGACATCGGTCCTTCCCTCACGGCGGCGTGAGCGGAGCAAGCAACGCAGGAGCAGCGGAGGGGAGGTTCTCCACCGCCCCTTCCAGAAGGCGCAGAGGAAACGGCCTCGTACCCCGCCCTGCTCTCGGACGCCGAACCTGCCGCCGCTGGCCGGTTGGCTGCCCGAACCCCCGGAATGGCCGACCTCGATCGGGTGCGCTGCCGGTGACCAAGCCTCGCTCCATCCGGAACCAGGAGCAGGGTCCGCTGGAATGGGAAGCGGGACCATCGGGGAATCCCCGAGGACGCGGCGAAAAACACCCCGGGATGTCGGTGTTATGGCTCGGGGGTGATCAGGCCGGCCCGGATCGCGAAGCGGACCAGGCCCGCGACGTCGTGGATCTGGAGCCGCTCCATGATCTGGGCCCGGTGGGTTTCTACCGTCTTGATCGAGAGCGAAAGGTCGAACGCGATCTCCTTCGTCGAGCGACCCTCGGCGATGAGCTGCAGGACCTCGCGCTGGCGCGGGCTCAGCCCCTGCAGCGGGTCGGCCGAGCGGCTCCCCCCGCGCAGGTGAGAGGCCGCGACCTGCTGCGAGATCGCCGGGCTGAGGAAGGTCCCGCCTCGTCCGACCGCCTCGAGCGCCGCCTGAAGGTCCGAGACGGCCGAGTCCTTGAGCAGATAGCCGGCCACGCCCACGCTCAGCGCCTGCGCGACGTAAGTCTCCCCGGCATGCATCGAGAGCACGATCACCCGGGTGCGGGGGGAGCTCTCGCGGACCCGGGCCGCGACCTCGAGCCCGTTGAGGCCCGGCATCGTGATGTCGAGCAGCGCGACGTCGGGGCGGTGCTGCTGGATCAACTCGAGCGCCTCGCGGCCGTCGCCCGTCTCGGCGACCACGGACACGCCCCCGATCGACTCCAGCAGCGCGCGGATGCCGCTGCGGACCAGGTGGTGGTCGTCGGCGAGGATCACCTTCATCGAGGGCCCCTCACGCGAGCCATGGTAGATCGGCGCGGATCGCCGTACCGCGCCCTTTCGCCGAGCGGACGGTGACCCGCCCCCCCAGGGCCTCGGCCCGCTCCTTCATCCCCGTGATGCCGTAGTGCTCCTCGGCCGCCCCCGTACCGGGCCCGGCCCGGCCGTCCGGATCGAAGCCCTGCCCGTCGTCCTCGACCTCGATCCGCAGGTGCCCGTCCCCGGCCCGCAGCCGGACGGCGACCCGCTTCGCGCCGGCGTGGCGCACGACGTTCGTCATCGCCTCCTGCACGATCCGAAAGGCCGCGATCTCCAGTTCCGGCGGCAGCCGCTCCGGCAGGCCTTCGTCCGAGAAGCTCACGGCCAGCCCCGTCCGCTCGGCCTGCGAAGCGAGGTGCCCCTGCAGGGCCGCGACCAGCCCCAGCTCGTCCATCAGCGGCGGCCGCAACTCGAACGACAGCGCGCGGACCAGCTTGATCATCCGGTCGAGCAGCGCGACCGTGTCCGCGAGCCGGCGCGGCGCAGACTCTTCGATGCCGAGCTTCTGCAGCAACTGGATGTTGATCTTGGCGGCGGTCAGCAACTGCCCCATCTCGTCGTGCAGCTCGCGCGCGATCGCCTTGCGCTCCTCTTCCTTCGCGGCCTCCAGCCGCCGGGTCAGGGCCTGCAAGCGCTCGAAGGCGGCCTGCAGCTCTTCTTCCTTGGAGCGCGCGACGCGCAGCGCCGCCTCGCGCTGGGCGTGCAGGTCGGTCAGCTCGCGGTTGCGCCGCGCGAGGCTCCGCGTGCGGACCTGGTGCCAGGCGACGGCCGCGGCCGCCAGGGCCAGGGTGCTGACGATCCGGAACCAGGCCGTCCGGTAGAAGGGAGGGATCACCTGCACCGTCATCGCGAGCGGCGGGTCGCTCCACCCGCCGCGCGCCCCGCGGGCGCGCAGCTCGATCAGGTGCTCCCCCGGCGCGAGGTCGGTGAAGGTCAGCTCGCGCTGCGCCCCGAGATCGATCCACGCCTCGCCGCCGAGCCGATAGGCGTACCGGTGGCGGCGGTGCGGGTCGTAGTCGACGACGGCGAACGAAACGGTCAGCGGCTGTCCGTGCCGGATGGCGACCGACCGCGGCGGCCACGGCGAGCCGGGCGCCGCGGCGGGCCCCTCGAGCGTGCGCACGGCGGTCAGCGCGAGCTGTGCGGGAGGCGGGGTAGAGAACGGCGTGCCGCGCGGGATCACGACCACGCCGTTCAGCGTGCCGACATAGAGCGCGTCGTGGGCCCGCACCGCGGCCGAGAGGTTCCCCTCCGACGAGGGGAGCCCGTCGGCGACGTCGTAGCTGACGAAGGCCCGACGGTCGGGGTCGAAGCGGGTCAGGCCGCGCCGCGTCGAGAGCCAGAGGCTGCCGTCGTCGTCCTCGACGATCGACATCACGTTGTCGTTGACGAGCCCGTCCCGGGTCGTGATCCGCTCGAAGCGCGGGCCGCGCTCCGGGTCGAGGCGCAGGAGCCGGGCGAGGCCGCCACCCGCGCTGCCGATCCAGAGGTTCCCGGCGCGGTCCTCGAGCATCGAGGTCACGTACTGGTGGGCCAGCGCCTCGGGGTCCTGGGGGTCGACCGGGAGCCGCTGGGTCCGGCCCGTGGCGCGGTCGACCAGGTTCACGCCGCCCGAGCGCGTCCCCATCCAGATCCGGCCCTCGCGGTCCTCGTGCAGGACGGTGACGAAGTCATCGCTCGGCGTCGCCGGGTCGTCCGCGTCGTGTACGAAGCGCTCGAAGCCGCGGCCGTCCTCCCGCAACCGCGCCAGGCCGCCGCCTCCGGTGCCGACCCAGACCCGGTCGTCGCGGTCGATCAGGAGCGAGTAGCCGTAGCCGCGCGGAAGGGACGACGGGTCGTCGGGAGCGTGCCCGAAGTGGGTGACCGAGCCCGACTCCGGGTCGTACCGCGTGACGCCGTCGGTGGCGGCGATCCAGAGCGCTCCCCTGCCGTCCTCGCGGAGCCGCAGGACGCCATCCGCGAACTTCCGCCCGCCCTCCAGCAGGGGCACGATCCGGAACTCGTCGCTGCCCGGTTCACGGACCTCGATCCCTCCGCCGAAGGTGCCGACCCAGAGGCGCCGCTGCCGGTCCTCGAGCAGCGCGGTCACGTCGCCGAAGCTGAGCGAGCCTGGACCGAGCTTGGCGCCGATCGTCCGGAACGGACCGACGGGCAACGGCAGACGCGACAGCCCCCCCCCGGTCGTTCCGAGCCAGAGCGAGCCGCCCGCGTCGAGCGCAAGGGCGGTGATCCGCTCCTCGGTTCCCTCCGTTCCGCCTTCCTCGGATACGCTCATTCGGAAGGCGACGAAAGGCGGCTCCTCGACCCGCAGCAGCCCCACGAAGGAACCGATCCAGACCGGCCCGCCGGGATCGGGCGCGAGGGCCGGGACGACGTTCTCCACGAAAGTCGCCTCGTCGCCTGGCCGGGCGATGATCCGCCGCGTCGAGCCGTCGCTCGGGTCGTGCAACACGGCTCCGTGCCGGGTGCCGATCCAGAGCCGGCCCGCCGCGTCGACGGCCAGCGAGAAAGCGTCGGCCGACGCGACCGCCCGGGCGCTGCCCGGCGGGACAGGGAGCGGCGTGGCGACGCCGCTCGCCGGATCGAAGCGCAAGACCCAGTTGCCGATCGTCGCGACCCAGAGCGAGCCGTCGCGGTCGGGGAGCAGCGCGCCGACGTACTCGGACCCCGACCGCGGATGGGGCTTCGCCAGCACCGGAACGCGCCGTACGACGCCGGTCGCCGGGTCGAAGCGGTTCAGCCCGGACTGGGTACCGACCCAAAGCGTGCCGTCCCCGGCCCCGGCGAGCGCGTAAACGCTGTCGTGGCTGAGGGTCCCGGGGTTGCCTGCGTCGTGCCGGAAGGCGGTCACGCGGCCCGTGGCGCGATCGAGGCGGTTGAGTCCCCCGGCATTGGTTCCGACCCAGAGGTTCCCGGCGCGGTCCTCGAAGATCGCGCGGACCCAGTTGTCGGCGAGCGACGCCGGGTCGCCGACGACGTGCTGGTGGAGCGTGAAGGAGTAGCCGTCGAACGAGAACAGCCCTTCGCGCGTGCCAACCCAGAGGAGGCCGTTGCGGTCGAAGTACAGCGCGTTGATCGTCTCGGCGAACAGCCCCTCGCGTGCGCCGTGGCGCTCGAGCGGCGGGGTCGGACCGTCGGCTGCGCGAACGCCGGCGCGAGCGCGGTCCAGCCCGCGGCGGCGAGCGCGAGGCCCGCGACGATGTCTCGCGCGGACGTATGGCGCATGGCGCCTAGGC